>NZ_PGFJ01000002.1:0-1200000 GCF_002797815.1 Mucilaginibacter auburnensis | reverse complement strand
CCGAAAAAAATAAACTTCCTCAGCAAGGTATGCCGTTTGCCGGTATTGATCTGTTACTGGTTGAAGATAATCCGTTAAATGTAATGGTGGCCCAAACCTTTTTAAAGAAGTGGGGAGCCGGCATTGATGTGGCAGTAAACGGTGAAGAGGCTTTGCAAAAGTTGGATGTAAACAAACACAAGCTTGTTTTAATGGACCTGCACATGCCTGTTATGGATGGTTACCAGGCTGCAAAAGCTATGCGCAACAAGGGTGTAACCTTACCCATAATTGCGCTTACTGCCAACCTGCCCGATGAGGTAAAGCAAGAAATAGCAGATGCCGGTATTGATGGTATTGTGGTAAAACCGTTTTTACCCGACGAGCTATACGGCAAAGTATGGCATCATTTATTTAAATAAGTTATTTTTTCAAGCCACTCAATGTAATTGCGGTTTAGCGTTACAAGGCCGCGTTGCTCCATTTTTTTCAGTAAGCGGGATATTACCTCGCGAGAGGAATTGAGATCTGTGGCTATTTCGCTGTGTGATAGCCTTATCTCGCGGTTATTGGTTTGGCGCGAGTGTTTGCGCAGGTAAACCAACAGGCGTTCATCCATTGAGCGGAAAGCAACATCGTCAATTACGGTAAGCAGTTCTTCAAAACGCGAACGGTAAGTTTCCAATACAAAGTAATACCATGTTTTGTATAGCTTCATCATATCATCCATCAATTCAACCGGAATGGTGATAAGCACAGCATCGTCAACAGCTTTGGCTGAGATCTGACTGGTTTGTTGTTTGGTGGCACATACCATTGAAAGTGCGCAGGCGTTGCCCGGTTCCAGGTAATACATAAAAAACTCTTCGCCCTCGCGGCCCTCACGATAAAGCTTGATGCGGCCTTGAGCAATCAGTACAGTCGCTTTCATATATTGCCCGGTTTTCATTACCTGCTCGTCGGCTTTAATGTGGCGTATACCTGCGTTTTCAATTAGGAAGTGCCGTAAAGCAGGTTCAAACTGCGGGAATAAATCGTTAATTAATTCGCTTACAGGCTGCGTTGTGCTTTCCATTAATGAAACTAATGTTTATACAAGGTAAATAAAAAACGCCTCATAAAAAGGCGTTAAATTTATAAGACAGTTGAGTTCCTTTCTAACTCAGCTCCTGACGATAACGTATGCCCGGCGTTAAAAAGTATAAAAGCAACATGCGTGAGTACCTGTAGTTAAACGGAGATAAAAGGGTCACCAAACTCAGCATCACTATCACGTAAAGCCATGGGTTTTGGCTGCCGGTTAAAACGCCTATAGCTACGCCGCTTGTAACCAGTTCGGCAACCACAAATGCATATCCAACATACATGGCCGCATAAAAATATCCGGGCTCTTTTTCATAAACAAAACCGCAGTGTTTGCACTGTAGAAGCATTTTATTATCAAATAAATGATAAGCGCCATGTTCATAAACCTTGCCAACGCGGCATCTTGGGCATTTGCAGCTGATGAGTGCAGGCCATACCGGTATGTGTTTATGCGATGTTGTTTGAGCTTCCATATTGTTTGCTTTGTACAAAGGTACTAAGGCTTGCTGTATTGATTAGTGACATTGGTCACTTATTGGAAAATTAACCCATGCTAATTTGGATTTTTACTCATGATCTACGATACCGGTTTAAATGTTTGTACTTTGCATCTCAACTACAAATGGAAAAACTGAAAGCGCTACTCACACGGAAGAACATTATTAATGTAGTATTCATCCTGTTGATGTTGGTGCTCATAATTAACCCTGCGGCTAAGGCTTTATTGATACGAGGCTTTATAGCGGTAGGTATAATGCGACCGCCAACCCAAAGCGAAAAAGTTGCTACTTCTACTCCATCTGTAAATATTACTTTGCGCCAGCCCAATGGCGAAGTTTTGCAAAGCGAAAAATTAAAAGGCAAGGTGTTGATAATGAATTTTTGGGCAACCTGGTGCCCGCCTTGCATAGCCGAAATGCCCTCTATCAATAAAATGTATCTGCAGTATAAAAACAATAGCAACCTGGTGGTTATCCCAATTGATGCAGATAATGATGTTTCAAAATCTACAGCTTTTATGCAGAATAAGGGTTACAGTTTGCCGGTTTATACGCTTGCCGGTCCGTTGCCAACGGGCTTGGTTTCTAACGCCATACCTACCACGATCATTATAGACAAAAAAGGCAGAGTAGTAGCGCGGCACGAAGGCGCTGCTGATTATTCAAGTGAAGCCTTCTATGAGTATTTAGATGGTTTGTTAAAAGAGTAGAATTTAATGAGGCAACTTGTGCCTGATCAAGCCATACAGATAAGTGCCGAGTAAAGCGCCTGCAACTACTATAACCATAGCAACATAGCCGTAACCAATGTTGACAAACATAGGGCCCGGGCAAGCGCCTGTAAGCGCCCAGCCTAATCCGAAAATAAGGCCGCCCATAGCATATTTAGTCCATTGCTTGTCTTTAGCAGGAAGGTTGATGGGCATGCCCTGGATATCGCGCAACTGAAACCTTTTAATGAGGAAAACAGCCAGTGCGCCTAATACCACAGCCGTACCGATAATGCCATACATGTGGAACGATTGAAAGCGGAACATTTCCTGTATCCGGTACCAGCTCACCGCTTCAGATTTTGCCATCACAATGCCGAATAGGATGCCGGCCAAAATAAATCTAAGTCCTTTCATAATTAAAATATCAGCGGGAAAAGAAGGTGCGTCATAATAAGACCGCCTGCAAAAAAGCCAATTACTGCAACAAGCGACGGCAATTGTAAATTAGATAACCCGCTAATGGCATGGCCCGATGTACAACCACCCGCATAACGCGAACCAAAGCCTATCATAAGCCCACCCGTTAGCATTAACAAAACATTTTTAGCCGAGATGGATTGCAGATCAAACAGTTGGCCGGGTTCTAACTGCCCGTCAAAGGTGATGCCCAATGCTTTCAGGTCGGCAATGGTAGCGGCGGCCAGTTTAAATGGCTCGTCATTTTTCAACAAGGTGCTGCTGATGAAACCGCCTGCTATTGCGCCCAATAAAAAAAGCAGGTTCCATTTTTGCGTTTTCCAGTCGAAATCAAAAAAAGCTACCTTTTTACCAGCACCCGCCATTGTACAAATGGTGCGCAGGTTAGATGAAAACCCGAATGATTTTCCGAAGAATAATAGCGTGATCATTATGCCTGCAATAACAATGCCCGATGTATACCAGGGCCAGGGCTGCTTTAGTAATTCAATCATATTCAGGTCAGTCTGTTAAAGTTGAGGGGCAAACATAATCGGTCGTTGTAAACAAGCCGGACGCTTTAATGGCTGCAAAGCCGCCTTTTACGTCAATCAGATTATCAAAACCGCGGGCGCGCATCATAGAGGTAAATATCATGGAGCGGTAACCACCGGCGCAGTGCACGTAGTAAGTTTTATTCCTATCCAGCGTTGTTATATTCTCGTTAATATTATCTAAAGGCAACAGTTGCGCGTTAACAACATGTTCTGATAAATACTCCGGGTTTTTCCTTACGTCCAGAATATTCAATTCCGCGCTCTTTTTTTCAATTTCTGCAAGTTCAACCGGATCAATAGATGTTATCTGATCTGTTTCTTTACCGGTCGCTATCCAGGCAGCCATACCGCCGTTTAAATAACCAATGGTGTTGTCAAAACCAACGCGAGCCAAACGGGTAACCACTTCTTCTTCTCTGCCTGCTTCGGTAACCAGCAAAATAGGTTGTGCTACATCAGGTATCAAAGCGCCTACCCACGGCGCAAAGCTGCCGTCAATGCCAATATTTACCGAATTAGGGATAAACTGCGCTGCAAAAGTTTGGGCATTGCGGGTATCCAGTACTAAAGCGCCTAACTCATTTGCTGCCGCTTCAAAAGCATCGGGCGATAGTGGTGTTAATCCGCTGCTTATTACACTGTCAATACTTTCATAACCTTCCTTGTTCATGCGCACATTCTGCGGAAAGTAAGCAGGCGGAGCGTCCAGTCCGCGGGTAACTTCAGTGATGAATTCTTCTCGCGTCATGTTGGCCCGCAGGGCATAATTATATTTTTTCTGATTGCCCAAGGTATCAGTAGTTTCCTTGCTCATGTTTTTGCCGCATGCCGAGCCTGCGCCATGTGCAGGGTAAACAATAATATCATCAGCCAAGGGCATTATTTTATTGCGCAACGAGTCGAACAATGTACCTGCTAATTGCTCCATGGTCATGTCAGCAGCTTTTTGTGCCAGATCCGGGCGGCCCACATCGCCTATAAATAGCGTATCGCCCGAGAATAAAGCGGTTTCTTTACCTGCTTCGTCAATCAATAAAAAACAGGTTGATTCCATGGTGTGCCCTGGTGTGTGTATAACCCTGATCTTCACTTTGCCAACTTTCAATTCCTCACCGTCAGTAGCTTGATAAGCCTCGAATGATGGATTGGCCAACGGACCAAAAACTATATTGGCACCGGTTTTTTGAGCCAGATCAATGTGTCCTGAAACAAAGTCTGCATGAAAGTGTGTTTCCAATACATATTTGATGGTCGCACCCCCGCGTTCTGCTCGATCAATGTATGGAGCTACCTCGCGCAACGGGTCAATTATCGCAGCCTCTTTTCCCGATTGAATGTAGTAAGCCCCTTGTGCCAAACATCCGGTGTAAATTTGTTCAATTATCATGAGTAAGGATTTTAATCCAAATTTGAGTTAATATTAAACTTGCTGGCAACCTGCCATACGTTATTTTTTATTGATCAGTATCTCTTTAATTATTATATATATAGCCATTACCAATACAAACCAGCCAAACCCTTTTTTAAGCTGGCTGCTATCAATTTTATCTTCCAGATAATCTCCAACAAATATTCCTGCAATGGCTATAGCGGTTACTTTAGTCAGAAACCACCAATCAATACTGAAACGACCAAGATCCCCCGTAAAACCTATTAATGAGTTAAGCGCGATTATGAGCAACGAGGTGCCAACGGCTTCTTTCATGGGCAGGCCAACCAGTATAACCAGTGTAGGGATGAGCAAAAAGCCGCCGCCCGCGCCCAAAATGCCGGTGGCTAAACCAATGGCAATTCCGTAAGCCAATAGTTTTATTGTATTACTATTGGCAGATGCATCTTTATCATCAACATTATCTTCATGATTTCTATTTCTGATCATGGCCATGGCGGCCAAAACCATCAAAATAGCAAAAAGCACCATGGTGATCTTACCCTCTGTTACTTCAAAATTACCTATGTAAGTAATGTGTGAGGGTATATGCGGAATGATGAATTTGCGGGTGATGAATACGGTAGTTATTGAGCTTAGTCCGAAAAGTAAGGCGGTTTTAATGTTGACAAAACCGCGGTAATAATTATTTACTGCGCCTACCAGGCTGGTTGAACCAACAATAAATAATGAATAAGAAGTAGCCAGCAGCGGATTGGTACCAAAAAGATAGACCAAAACCGGCACGGTCATAATAGAACCGCCACCACCTATTAATCCAAGCGATATTCCTATTAAGGCCGAAGCGATGTATGCCAGTACTTCCATGTGTGTTTAAATAACAACACAAATATCAGCACTTGTTGCGCCTGGTTACGGTGACTTATGTCACTCAAGCGTTTAATTATGAAATTTTGCATGGAATTAAATTTAGCTAAGCATCGACTTAATTTAAATTCCGGTTTTTTGGCGCATTTTGCGGGTCTTTATCTGTAATTGCGGTTGACCTGTCAGTTATAATGTTAACAACGTCGTCTAACTCGTTGGCAGAGATGTTGAGGTATTCAATTACTTTTTTTCGGTCTTCATCACTGATCTCAGTGCTTAACATAGGCAATAAACCAAGCATACGGGCCAGCGGGGCCCGCACCATGTGCGATTGCATCCACGATATCTCCCGGAATGTTTTGTTCTGTTCCTCTAATGATTGCAGATAGAATTTTCTTTCGGTTATATCCCGGCCCATTATACAGGCTCCAACTATTTTGTTGTTTTCCAATACAGGGTTAATCGTGTAGCGTATCCAAACAACATTATCATCAAAGCTGAACATGCGCTCATAGTCAACGGTTTCACCCCGGTACACTTTTTCCATTATCCGTTTAAAATAAGCCAGGCGCGCTGCTTCTACGTAATCAAAAATACTGCGACCTATCTCAAACGACATTTGGTCTTTGTTGAACTCCATAGATGCCGAAGCTTTAGGGTTAAAGAGCTTGATTATGCCATCTGCATCCACTAAAACAAACCCGTCTACAGCGCTGTCAAATATTGCCCGCAAATTAGCTTCCGACTCCTCAATTTTTTTGTGATAGTTGAACACCTCCAACTGATGTTCTATCTGGGTGGTTATGTCGGTTGCCTGTACAAATCTTACCTGCCGATTGTCAAGGCTTAACAGGTTGCTCTCAATTTTTACAAATATTAACTCACCGTTCTTCTTTTTATGCTGCCAGGAACCTTCGTAGAACTTTCCGGTGTTGCGGTTAGTTTGAACCAGTCGCGCTGTTTGATCAATGTTTTCGGCTGGCCTTATGTCCATTATGGTCATGCTTAGAAATTCATCCCTGCTATAGCCATATTGTCTTATGGCGGCTTCGTTAACGTCTATAAAACTGAAGTTTTCGGTATCGAACAACCACATGGCCGACGGACTTTTTTGAAAGATGTGCTGATAACGTTCCTGCAGCTGTGTTTTGTTAGCGATGGTAAGCTGCAGGCCCTCAAAAATTTTATCAATAAGCATTACAATGATCACGCTTACAAACATCAGATTAGCGCTTGAGGCTACCCATTTTACAACGCTGTACTTTGCAATTAAGGGCGAATCAAAAAGTTTTAAACCAATAACTAATGCGAATGCAATTAGTATTAAAGCGTTTGTTAATACAGCGCCGTAGGCAATCCTTATAGGAAATATAAGCCCTGACAGAACTGTTATAAAAAACAGATAGAAAATACCCGGCCACAAAAATCCGGAAGTGCCTACTAAAAAGGTGGCTACTATGTAAAAGGCGAACAGCGTTATTATTTTACGCTGTCGCAAAGTGATGTTTGGAATAAAGGTTACTGTGGCCAGCAAACCAAAGCCGGTTAGTACAATGCCGGTTATAAGTGGAAACCCGTCTTTAACAACAATAAAAATTGTTGGCAACAAAGCTATTAGGCTTACCGGGAGGCAGTAAACCAAAAACTTACAAAACAACAAATTTTGCCAATAACGCAGATCCTGTTCATTGGAATCCAACGAAACGATCAGTTTTTTTTGCGTAAAGTTTATATACCGTTGTAAAAATTGTTTCATAAGGGGTATTAGGCATATCAAAAAAAAGCAAAACGGAATCGGCTGATAAGGGCAATACGGATCAGTATGGCTAACATAAGTAAATCAATTGGGTAAATAGTGTAATAATTTTATTTTAAAACGCTTATTAATAAGTAATTGCATTTTTTTTAAATGTAATGGGTGATAATTTGTAGTTATATTACACATTGTAGTAAACAACACATTGGCAATAATGAATAATAGTTTATTAACCACACAAAGCCGGGAGGTATTTTTTGTTGCGCTTTACAAAAAAACGTTCCCTGCAGTAGCGCGCTATGTAGCACGCAGGGGCGGCAGCCTGGATGAGGCCCGGGATATTTTTCAGGATGCGCTGGTTTTGTATTACGAGAAAGTTATGGCATCATCCGGCGATGCGATCTTGAATGAAAAAGGTTTTCTGATGGGCGTATCAAAAAAACTTTGGCTGCAACGCTACCAAGCTAACGGTAAAAACGAAGCTTTATACAATGTTGACATCGAAACGGAAGACAGCGAAGCTTTATCAACTTATAAAATATTAAACTACCTCAAAACAGCGGGCGAAAAATGTATGCAACTGCTGAAAGCCTGTTACTATGATGGTTTAAAGCCGGATAATGTTGCCGCTGAATTTGGCTATTCAAGCACGCATTCTGCAACCGTGGCCAAGTATAAATGCCTTGAAAAAGTTAGGGAAACTGTTAAACAAAACTCACTCAGCTATGCGGACTTCACTGAATAAACTTAAACTGATTGACGATTACCTGCTGGGCAACCTGCACGTTCCCGATGCACTGTTGTTTGAAGCTAACATTATATTGAATACGGAATTGGCAGATAGCGTTGCTTTACAAAAACAGACACACCAGCTTGTAAAAAATTACGGCAGGCAAAGTTTAAAGGCAGAACTCACCGCCGTACAGCATCAATTAAGTACCGCGCCCGAACACAGGGGCTTTATGCAATCTATCGCCAACATTTTTAAAAAGCATTGATCATGAACATTAACCATACCGAATTCAGAAAATACGCGGTTAAGCACCACCGCATAGGCAGCCAGCATGTTGACAGATATATTGACCGCACTGTTAGCATACCGCAAAGCATGACACCCTACATCACCGAAGAACGCCAGCTGAATGTTGCGCAGATGGATGTGTTTTCGCGCCTGATGATGGATAGGATCATATTTTTAGGTGAGCCCGTGGCCGACCGTATGGCTAATGTTATACAGGCGCAAATGCTTTTTCTGCAATCTGCTGATGCAAAAAAGGATATACAATTATACATCAACTCGCCGGGTGGCGATGTTTATTCGGGCATGGGTATTTATGATACCATGCAACTGATAACGCCCGATGTAGGTACCGTTTGTATTGGCATGGCCTGCTCCATGAGCGCCATATTGCTTTGTGCCGGCAAAAAAGGTAAGCGCTCGGCATTGCCGCATTCGCGTATCATGATCCACCAGCCATCGGGCGGTGTGCAGGGGGTATCAGCAGATATTGAGATTACTGCGCAGCAAATTATTAAGGTAAGGCAAGATCTTTATAAAATTGTAGCCAAACACAGCGGGCAAAGTTACGAGTGGGTACACAAAGCATCAGACCGCGACTATTGGATGACCGGGCCGGAAGCCAAAGAACACGGTATAGTTGATGAGGTGCTGGGCGATATTGACTAAGCGGGACATCTTTAATTCCGCTGAATAATATTGCCTATACATCCATGGTTTGGCAAATCATTTGTTAGGTTTGAGTTTACTTAACTACAACTGCAATGTTTTGGTACCACGATGAAATTGAGGCCCTGGAAAAACAGCGAACAGCGTCAGAACATAACCCGGATACTATTTTTTACGGAAGCTCTACCATAAGGCTATGGCCCGATCTGCAAACCGACTTTAAAGATCTTAACGCGGTTAACCTGGGTTTTGGTGGTTCAACACTGGCCGCTTGCACCTGGTTTTTTGACCGGGTGATGCTTGGCTATCAACCTAAAAGACTTGTGCTTTATGCTGGCGATAATGATCTGGGTGATGGGCGGCATCCGGAAGAGGTTTTTCTTTTTTTTCAGCAATTTGCAGCGAGGGTAAACCATGAGTTTGGTGATATACCATGCTACTATATAACCTTAAAACCCAGTATTGCCCGCTGGGGTATTGTTGATAGGTTTAAATTTACCAACCACATTATAGGCGAAGAGATAAAAAATAACCTACCTAATTGGCATTTGATAGACATTTTTAGCGCCATGCTAAATGCTGACGGCTATCCAAATGCTGAATATTTTCTGGACGATGGCCTGCATCTCAGCGAAAAAGGCTATGATGTTTGGCGGGATAGCATAAAAAATGCTTTAAGTTGATAATTAACTGTTTATTGATCCGCAATTAATATTAACTGGCAATATTTCCGCAATTGTTTTGCTATGAACAGAGAATACCACAAGTGGTATAGTAGTGGCCTTGGTAAGGATATGGAACTGCTGATTTTCGGTCACGCCGGGAGAAGCGTGTTGTTCTTTCCTACACGTATGGGTCGCTTTTACGAATACGAGAACTGGGGTATTATTGAAGCGCTGGCAGATAGAATAAATAGTGGCGAGTTGCAGCTGTTTTGCGTTGACAGCATTGATGCTGAAAGTTTGTATAACCATGGCGCACATCCCCAGTATCGTATTTACCGGCATTTACAGTATGAGCAATACCTGTTGCAGGAAGTGTTACCGCTCATGCGTTCCAAATCAGGCACTAATGATTTTGAAGCTGCCGGATGCAGTTTAGGTGCGTATCACGCTGCCAACATTGCGTTCAAACACCCGCAGCTGTTTAATAAACTGGTTTGTATGAGCGGCAGGTATGATCTAACCAGACCGCTGCAATATTTTAGGGATCTGTTTGACGGCTATCATAACCAGGATGTTTACTTTAATATGCCGCGCCAGTTTATGGCTAATCTTGATGATGAAAACTTGCTGGAGCAAGTGCGCCGCTTAGAGATTATTTTAACCATTGGAGAAACTGACCCTTTCAAACCCGACAATTATGAATTTAGCCGGGTGCTGAACAGTAAAGGAGTGCATCACCAGCTCTATGCCTGGAACGGTTACGCGCACGCCCCCCGAAGCTGGAAAAAAATGGCGCAGCTGTATTTGTAGAAAGCTAACCAGCCTTTAATAGAAACACATACCGTTTATTGGCAAAAAACAGGCATATTTGCAGCAAACAGATAAAATTACTGCATGAGCTTATTAGTTATTGGTACTGTAGCGTTTGACGCACTTGAAACTCCCTTTGGTAAAACCGATAAAATTGTTGGCGGCGCGGCTACCTATGCCGGTCTGGCCGCATCTTATTTTTATGATAAGGTTAAAATTGTAGCCGTTGTTGGCGATGATTTTCCGCAGGAAAACATTAAGGAGTTTAATGAGCATGGTATTGATACTGAGGGGCTACAGATAAAAAAAGGCGAGAAATCTTTCTTTTGGAGCGGTAAGTATCATAATGATATGAATACCCGCGACACCTTGGTTACGGAGTTGAATGTATTGGCTGATTTTGACCCGATCATCCCCGATAGCTACCAGGATTGCGAATACCTGATGTTGGGTAACCTAACGCCTAAGGTGCAGCAAACGGTAATTAACCGCATGAAAAATCGGCCGAAGCTAATCGTAATGGACACCATGAACTTTTGGATGGACATTGCCATGAATGACCTGTTAGATACCATAAAAATGGTTGATGTATTGACCATTAATGATGCAGAAGCTCGCCAGCTGTCAGGAGAATATTCATTGGTTAAAGCAGCTCGTAAAATATTGACCATGGGTCCTAAATACCTCATTATTAAAAAAGGTGAACATGGCGCGTTGTTGTTTGGCGAGGATAAAATATTTGCAGCGCCTGCATTGCCGTTAGCCGAAGTGTTTGACCCAACCGGTGCCGGTGATACATTTGCCGGAGGCTTTATTGGTTACATGGCCAAAGTGGGTACCGTTAACTTCAACAACATGAAGAACGCTATTATATTCGGTTCGGCCCTGGCTTCATTCTGCGTAGAAAAATTTGGCACTGAGCGCTTGATCAACTTATCTCAGGAAGAGGTAGCCTCCCGTGTGCAGGAGTTTGTGAGCCTTTCTTCTTTTCAAATAGAGGGATAGGCACCTTAAGAATTTAGTTAAATTATCATCCTGAACGGAGTGAAGGATCTTATAAAACCGTGCTGACAGAGCAACGGGTTAGCAAAGCGTATAAGATCCTTCGCTATCGCTCAGTATGACAGGCATTTTGAATATAATAAGTTAACTGCAAACTAAGAACTGCGCACTGCTAACTACTTCAACTTCCCCACCACATCCAGGTTCTGAAAAACCCATTCATCGTGTGGGGCATCGGCCAGTTCGGGAGTGAGGTCTTGGCCCGCCCAATGCTCATAGTGTTTACCGTTCTTCCATAAGCGGCTTCGGCTTACATCGTATATCAAACCTTTATAAGCTATCCAAACTTCGGGTTTGTCTTGTCCGTTTCGTAAGGCTAATTGAGAGCGGGTATATTCTGGCAACGTTCCGTTCATCGCCTTAAAAACTCAAATTTGCCACTCGGTTCTAACCGCATAATGGTTGATGGCTTTTTAATTTCGGTGCTGTGTTGTTCCAGGTCAACAACATAATCAACCCCATTGATGATGGCATCATCAATCTGCCCAAAGTATTGTGGCGATGGTTGTCCGCTAATGTTAGCGGAAGTTGATACCAAAGGTTTACGCATGCGTTGTATTAACTGCTGGCAAAACTGATGCTGGCAAACGCGTATACCCACGCTGCCATCCGCAGCTATCAGTGCCGGCGATATATTCTTTGCACCCGGCATCACCAAAGTAAGCGGACTCTCAGCATACTCAATTAGGTTATAGGCCAGTTCAGGCACTTCCTGTATATAGCTTTGCAGTTTGTTATCGGTATCTAACAGAATGATCATGCTTTTGGCCTCATCACGCTGTTTCAACGCGAAAATGCGTTTAATAGCATCCGTGTTGGTGGCATCGCAGCCTATACCCCAAATGGTATCGGTAGGGTAAAGGATAATTCCTCCTTCCTGCACAACTTTAAAAGCTTTGGCAACTTCGTCTCTAAGCATGGTTCAAATATACGCTCATGGCGTTAATAATCCGCGTTTCATCCAACAACTGCATGCATTTGGGTATGCCATACAGTTTACAAACGTTTCGCACGCAAGGCTCGCAAGCAAGTTGCCCCGCGCGTATCACAGTTAAATTATCTGCATTATATGGTGCGGTGTTATGTTCATTTCCCGCACCAAAAAGCGCTACAACAGGCAAACCAACACCGTTAGCCAAATGCGCCGGACCAGAATCTGTACTTAGCAAAACCTTTGCGCTTACCATTAAGTTGGCCAGCGTAACAAGCGTAGTTTTACCACAAAAGTTACTGATGCGGTCGGTGTTTTCTGCACCTTCCAACAAGTCCTCCACATAAACAGCATCTTTAGGCGAACCTATCAACCCAAAGCGCTTATTAGGAAAAGTTTGGGTAATTAGATTCAGCAGGGCTTTTCCCTTATCCAAAGGCATACGCCGCGACTCAGCTTCCGAATTGAAATTGAGTAGAATAAGGTCGTTTTTGGTTTGCGGTTCGGGTTGTAGTCCAACTATTTTATCGGTAATAGTTTTTCCGGTAAACTGCTCTAATAAGGCCAGGTATTCATCAACCCTGTGCACATTTTTGGGCCTGCGGCAAACTTTGGTGAGCAGAAAAAAGCCGCCTTCTTTACTAAACCCAATGCGCTTTTTAGCGCCGGTAGCTTTGCCCATCAATGCGGCTGAGAGCGAATCGGGCAGGGTAAAAAATATATCGTAGTTCTCTGCCCGTAAAGATTTACCAAAACGGTAAACACCGCCTAAGCCGGGATATTGTTGCTTGGAAAAAGAATGGATGTTGTTAATGCCCGGAATAAGGGCGGCTACAGAACTGAGCTCTTTTTTGATGATAACATCAATCACAGCGTCAGGATAAAGCTGCCTAACTGCGTTCAGGAACCCGGTGCTCATCACCACATCGCCCAACCAGTTTGGCAGCCTTATGAGTAGTTTCATCTTGATCAGATATGAGATTTGAGATTTGAGATGTGAGACAGATTAAAATCTCACATCTCATGTCTCAAATCTAATTTAAACCGCTACATTATTTTCCCTCAAAGCATCGTTCAATGAGGTTTTTTTGTCGGTTGATTCTTTACGTTTACCTATAATTAAAGCGCATGGTACCTGGAAATCACCTGCAGGGAATTTTTTGGTGTATGAACCCGGAATTACTACCGAACGTGCAGGAACACGGCCTTTATACTCAACCGGTTCAGCACCTGTAACGTCAATAATTTTGGTTGATGCGGTTAATACCACATTGGCGCCTAAAACAGCTTCACTTTCAACATGTACACCCTCAACAACAATTGCGCGTGAACCAAGGAAGCAGTTATCCTCAATAATAACCGGAGAAGCTTGTACAGGCTCTAATACACCACCAATACCCACACCACCACTCAAGTGAACATGCTTGCCAATTTGCGCGCATGAACCTACTGTTGCCCAGGTATCAACCATAGTGCCTTCGTCAACAAAAGCGCCAATATTTACATAGCTCGGCATCATAATAACACCTTTAGCCAAATGCGCGCCGTAACGGGCAATAGCATGAGGCACAACACGCACGCCGGTTGCTTTGTAATCTTTTTTAAGTTTCATTTTATCATGAAACACAAACGGACCAACTTCAATTTCTTCCATAGCGCGGATAGGGAAGTATAATATAACCGCTTTCTTGATCCAGTCGTTAGTGTGCCAGATGCTACCCATTGGTTCAGCCACGCGTATTTCGCCTTTGTCAAGGCGTTCAATTACGGTTTCAATAGCGCTTATGTATTCGTTGTAACCAAGCAGGGTACGGTCTTCCCAGGCTTGCTCTACCAGTTTCTTTAATTCTTGCATTGGATATGTTAAAAGTTTGCGGCAAATTAACGGATTTTTGAGCAGATTTGTTTGATAGGTTAAGTCAATAGATGTAATTAAGGCGTTGCCTGCGGCCCGCGCTATCCGCTCATACTGCGCAGGCCTTAGCCACTGGCCGGTATCCGCTACTATCGCTAACGCATTGTCTGAACCATGATTTGTTGGATTAATAAGATTTTAGGATTTTTAAAATGTTCTTGTAATTTACAACAAATTGTAAAATCATAGTTAAGGCAGTTTTAGAAAATAGCTACCCTCCGTTATAAAGCTTATGATGAATTGAAATTTGTAACTTTCGCCAAACTAATCTATCGTGAACCTGCTCAAATTAATAACTACAGATAATGCGCCAACCACACTGCTAATCCGTTTGGTTGTAGGTGGCGTTTTCTTGTCAGAAGGAATACAGAAGTTTTTATTCGCTAAAGCACAGGGAGTGGGCCGTTTTGAGAAGATAGGTTTACCCAATGCGGAGGTTTTAGGTCCTTTTGTTGGCACAACAGAAATAATTTGTGGATTGTTGATATTGATAGGCTTACTAACTCGCTTTGCCGCAATACCGCTCATCATTATCATGCTGGTGGCCATTACTACCACTAAAATACCTATGCTTGAGGACGGAGGCATATGTAAAATGCTGCACGAAAGCCGTACAGATTGGGCTATGCTGCTTTGCAGTATTTTTTTATTGATGAGAGGGGGTGGGGCGTTTTCTTTGGATAGGAGGGTATGAACAACCATTTGCATCATTCACCGGCTTCCCGTAAAACACGTTCCAATATCGATGACGATATACGGAAATTAATTTGTTGAATACGGTCGAAATACGGCCGCAATAAAGTTATAACTTCGTTGTTTTTTGCTATATTAATAGACCAATAGTGCCAATGACCCTTAATCCTAAATTTTCATCAAAGCGTAATGTAGAAGTTCAAGTGCTCCGAGTTTTCTTAGCAGACAAAAGCAACTGGTATCTGTTATAATAATTTTAGAACTTTTGTGCATCATTGATTGCGAGGTTGGCGCTATCATCAAAAAAATTTACGCCATATTTTGATAGCAATTCGGCAAAGTCCCACTTGTCCATACCAACCATATCAGCTGCTTGGCCTAAAGTAACTTTTCTTCCTTCATATAGTTTTGCGGCCAGAAAGCGCACTGTTTCTTCATGCTCATTTTCCAATCTTTCCGGAACGTTCAAAGTTAAAGTAGTCATGAGTTAACATTTTTTATAAAAATACCAGAAATCATTTAAATAACATAGCGTTTATATATACAACGAAGTGTTGACTATTTATGTATAACAACTTTGCTGTTCTGAAAAATCAAAAGGTTAATTTTGCAACATCATGCCCGAAAAAGAAAAACTACGAATAGATAAATACCTGTGGGCCATACGCCTGTTTAAAACCCGAACGCTGGCATCTGATGCTGTAAAGGCTGGGCGCGTAAAGCTGGATGGCAACAATATAAAACCATCTCACGAGGTGCGCCTGGGCGAAGTGTATCAGGTGGCTAAAGGTCCGGACCGTAAGGTAATACGGGTGGTAGGTTTGTTAGAGAACAGGGTTGATGCTAAAACTGCCGTTGGCTTTTATGAAGATATTACGCCTGTTGAACAAACGCATGCCTTCAGGTCTATGTTCCATGCGCCTGTGTTGAGCCGGGACAGAGGCACCGGTCGCCCCACCAAACGCGACCGCAGAGAAATAGATGATCTGAAAGATGACTATTTTGATAAGGAGGAGAACACAGAAGAATAAACCGGTCGTGCCGAATTATTTCGGCATCCCACAGATAGGCGAACGTTGGTAAGTTAGGTGAGGTACTGAAACAAGTTCAGCATGACCTCAGTAACTTTGTTTGTTGCCGTCTTTATCCCACAACTTAAACACAGCCAACGCTTCATCCCGCATCAATTGCTCATGGTCAATTTTGCGGTCGTCCATTTTTAGGGCTAACTCCTGATAAATAAATTCGTCGTCAAAGCCAATATTGGCAGCATCATGCTTGGTGTTGGCGTAAAATAGTTTATCAATCCTGGCCCAGTAAATAGCGCCCAGGCACATAGGGCAAGGTTCGCAGCTGGCGTAAATGTAGCAACCACTCAAATCAAATGTGTTAAGTTCTTTACAAGCCAGCCTGATGGCAGCAACCTCAGCATGGGCAGTGGGGTCATTATCAGGTACTACGCGGTTGGCGCTTTGAGCCACAATCTCGCCATCTTTAACTACAACGGCTCCAAATGGTCCGCCAAGTCCTTTTTCTACATTGTGTTGTGATAGCGCAATAGCTATCCGCATAAATTTTTCGTGATCCATTTTCGTCAGATGCAGGATTTAAGATGCAAGAATTAAGATAGCTAATTAACTCAAGTATTAATTAGATGTTTTACCGGAAAAAAGAAACCCCGGCCAACAGCCGGGGTTTGTATCTAAACATCATCTGCACATCCACAGATCAGAATAATTATTTTTTGTCTTTAGCGTAAGCGTCATTCAGTTTTTTCAAAACATCGGCAGTTACGTCTAAAGTTGTATCGCCATATAAAACGGTAGGGTTAGCTCTTGAGTAAGTAAGAACCATTTTATAGCCATTTTGCTTAGCATAACCTTTGGTGAACTCAGCAATTTTTTCGTACAATTTGTTGGCTTCAGTGCCTTGCTCATTCTGTAATTCGGCAGCAGCATTTTGTTGGTATTGCTGTAATTCCTGTTGCTTACGTTGCAAACGCTGCTCGGTACTTGCACGTTGATCGGCACTCATGGTATTGGCATTTCTTTGGTATTCTGCAACCTCACGCTGAAAAGCCTGACCGCGTGAATTTAGGTCGCTATCTGCATTTTTGCCTTTGCCTTGCAATTTTGTATTTACGTCTTTCGCGTATTCATATTTAGCCAAAAGCGTATCCTGGTTAACAAATACAATGGTTTCTTTAGCTGTACTACCTGCTGATGCAGCAGTAGCCGGGGCATCGCTTTTTTTCTCGTTGTTACAAGCAGCAACGCTAACTGCAACTAATACGCCTAAAGTGATCTTGTTGAAAATAGAACCTGTGGTTTTCATTTATATTTTACTGTTATTGATAATGTTAAAAGCACGCTGATATGCCTGTTTTTGTAAAAAAAATTTCACAAATATAATCTTTCGCTCCAAGTATCCTAATACTAAAACACCATACACACCACACGGTCATTTTTATCAACATTAGTAAATGTTAGGGTACTATTTTGTACCTTTGAAGGTTATTGTTTTAACCAATTTATGAGCGAAGAAAATCAGGACAAATCGAATTACTCGGCAGATAATATACAGGTTTTAGAAGGTTTAGATGCGGTGCGCAAGCGCCCATCCATGTACATTGGCGATACAGGCGTTAAGGGTTTGCATCACCTGGTGTATGAGGTAGTTGATAACTCTATTGACGAGGCCCTTGCCGGTTACTGCGATACTATAAATGTTACTATACACGAAGGAAATTCTATTACCGTAGTTGATAACGGCCGTGGTATCCCAACTGGCATCAACAAAAAAGAGAATAAATCAGCCCTTGAAATTGTAATGACAGTGCTGCACGCAGGCGGTAAATTTGATAAGGATACCTACAAGGTATCTGGCGGTTTACACGGTGTGGGTGTAAGTTGCGTTAACGCGCTGTCAACCCACGTAAAAACTGTGGTTTACCGCGAGGGCAAGATTTTCACACAGGAGTATGAGCGCGGTAAGCCGTTGTTTGATGTGAAAGTAATAGGTGAATCTGATAAAACAGGTACTACCCAAACTTTCCAACCCGACCCGGAAATATTCCAGTTAACAACCGAATACAAGTTTGATACGCTTGCCGCCCGTTTACGCGAATTGGCTTACCTGAATAAAGGTATACGCCTTACCCTTACAGATGAGCGCGTACCTAACGAGGATGGTACTTTCCTGAGTGAAGAGTACTATTCAGAAGGAGGATTAAGCGAATTTGTTAAGTTTTTAGATGGTACACGTACCTCTATAATCCCTGAACCGATTTATGTGGATGGCATAAAACAAGGTATACCTGTTGAACTTGCGCTACAATATAATGATACCTACTCAGAGAACGTATTCTCTTACGTAAACAACATCAATACCATTGAAGGCGGTACACACGTTGCAGGTTTCCGCCGTGGTTTAACCCGTACTTTAAAAAGCTATGCTGATAAAGAAGGTTTATTGAAAAATCTCAAGGTAGAAATATCAGGTGATGACTTTCGCGAAGGTTTAACTGCCGTTGTTTCTGTTAAAGTTCAGGAGCCTCAGTTTGAAGGCCAGACAAAAGGTAAACTGGGTAACAACGAGGTGATGGGTGCTGTTGATCAGGCTGTAGGAGAGATTTTAGGTAACTACCTGGAAGAGCATCCGCGTGAAGCTAAAATGATAGTTCAGAAGGTTGTTTTGGCGGCTACTGCACGTGCTGCGGCACGTAAAGCACGTGAGTTGGTACAACGTAAAAGCGTAATGAGCGGTTCGGGTCTGCCGGGTAAACTGGCCGATTGCGCTAACAGTGATCCAGCGCTTTGCGAAATCTACCTTGTCGAAGGTGACTCGGCGGGTGGTACTGCCAAGCAGGGTCGCAACCGCGAGTACCAGGCTATATTACCGTTGAGAGGTAAAATTCTGAACGTGGAGAAAGCCATGGAGCACAAGATTTACGAGAACGAAGAGATCAAGAACATGTTTACCGGTTTGGGTGTTAGCCGTGGTACACCCGAAGATGATAAAGCATTGAACCTTACTAAACTCCGTTATCATAAAATTGTGATCATGACGGATGCGGACGTTGACGGCTCGCACATTACAACGCTGATTCTAACTTTCTTCTTCCGCTACATGAAAGAGCTGATAGAAGCCGGTTACGTTTACATTGCATCGCCGCCACTTTACCAGGTTAAAAAAGGTAAGGAAATGGAATATTGCTGGAACGATGAGCAACGCGATGCGGCTATTCAGCGCTTAAAAGGTGCTGGTAGAGAAGACAGCGTGCACGTACAACGCTACAAAGGTTTGGGTGAGATGAACGCAGAGCAGTTGTGGGAAACCACCATGGACCCGGCCCGCCGTACCCTCAAAAAGGCGACTATTGAAAATGCGGCTGAGTGCGACCACACCTTCTCTATGTTAATGGGCGATGAGGTTGCCCCTCGCCGCGCATTTATTGAGAAGAACGCGCGTTATGCGAGAATAGATACGTAAGCGACCTACATATTATAATTCAGCCCCTGGTCCGGAAAGATTGGGGGCTGTTTGTTTTGAGGAGCTTAGATCAGATCAAATGCTCGGGCATACTGGCTCAGCTCAAAAAATGAGGACGTACCCAATTTTTTGCGGATATTTTTACGGTGCGTTTCAACCGTTCCTATTGATATGAACATGGCTTCCGCCGTTTCCAGAGCGCTCTTGCCTAAAGCTAAATGTTGTAATACTTCGCGTTCACGTTTGCCCAACTTGTCGAATAAGTGAAAGTTCCGGCGCAAAAAGTTGTTTTCTTCTAACAGCCTTTCAGCTTTGGCTGTCATGTGGTGCATCGGATCAATGGGGAAGGCCAGTGTTATTCCCAGCAATGGTTTGTCGTACTCATCACGCAGTAAAACCATGGTGCTGGCCATGTGCCATTTCCAGTCGGTATGTTCATGGAAGCGTACCTGCTGAAAAAGCGTACATATCTCATCGGCTATATTCCGGTCAAGCAACCCAAAAATTTTCGGGGCATAATCTGCAGAATCCTCTGGATTGAAGTACCTTTTGTAATACTCTCCGGGCGGCAAACTGGTTATTTCCTCAAGCGTCACGCCCAGGTTTTTTAATCCCCTGTTTGACATCCATGCCACGGTCCAGTCGCGCAGGTCGTGTATAATGGTAACACCTGGTAATTTGTCGGCAAAGGCAGCTATTTCGGCTATACTTTTATTGATTTTGTGGGTTACGGCTTTCGGGGTATTCATTTAAAATTGCAGTGCTTAAATATATTTAAACACTGCAATTTTACCTAAAACCAGGGGGTGTATACAGGGTGATTTCACCTGAACGCATAGGTAATTTAACCAATGCGGCGTTTACCACTATAAACTCATCTTGCAGAATAGCTGATCTTGAAAATTGTACCCTTAATGTCATCAGCAACGTATAGCGCCCCGTCAGGGCCTTGTGCCAATCCGGTTGGGCGGTATTGTATGCTTACGCTGCCGGTTTCGGTACCCGAAAAGTTGTCGGCAAATATTTCCCAATTGCCTGATGGTTTACCATTTTTAAACGGTACAAATGCCACCAGGTAGCCCTTTTTCATTTCGGGCGATTGTGCGTGAAAGGCCATGAACGCCCCGTTGCGGTATTTTGCCGGGAACATTTTGCCGGTATAGAACAGCAGATCATTAGGGGCAAAGTGAGCGGGGATGATCACCTGTGGTTCAAGGTATTTCACATCCGGCGACTTTTTACCGTCGCCGCCATACTCCGGCGACTGCACATATTTGTTTTGAAAGTTATCATAATAGGCAAAGGGCCAGCCGGCATCAACACCTTGCTTTAGTTCGTACAGCGCTTCGGCGGGTAGCTGCGCTACCTGTTGAGATGTATAATATTGCGGATATTTATTGTCTAAACTTCGGCCATGCTGTGTAACAAACACCGTTTTAGTAACGGGGTTAATATCTATCCCTACTGAATTTTTAACGCCTGTGGCAAACCGCATACCATCACCAAAAGTTTGGTTGGGCTTGTCGGCTTTGAATTTCCATATGCCACCAACCGAGTCGCGCAGCGGGCAACCCGGAATGCCAACAATGCTGCCCGGCGCGCGGCAAGCATCAGAGTAGGAGCCAATAGCCACATACATATTGTTGCTATCATCAATCACAAACGATTTCGCATTGTCGGCGCGTTTATCTACCAATCCGCTAACCAGTAACTCCGGTTTTTCAGTATCAATTACCTCGTTTTTATCATTCAGTTTATAACGGTATACCCCGCTGTTTGACGAGGAGTACAGGTAGCCATTCTTAATTTTAATACCTGTGCCGGGATAATCGCCAAAGCCGGTTTTGGTTTCAAATATGCCGTCTTTGTTATTATCCGTAAGGTAATACAAGCCTTTGCGGTTGCGTACGTTGTTCATCTTTACATACAGGTTGCCGTTAGCCGTTACCACCAGGTGCCTAACCGGCCCAAGCGAATCAGCAACAATGTTAGCCTGAAAGCCCTGCGGTAATTTAATGGTTGGGGCAGGCGGAAGTTGCTGCTGTAGTTGCGTAATTGTTGAGCTGGTTAAACATGCCAAAGCAGCTATGCCAACCGCTATGGGTAAAATATTTTTCTTCATTATAAATTAGTTATTGGGTTAGCTAAATATAGCTAATGAAAAGTATGCAGCAAGTGCATAACATTTGTTTTACATGGGTTGGGGGTGGTTAATCCGCGTGCTAACCCCTCCCTGCCTTTGCACACAATTCAGCCGCACCCCTCCCCGAGGAGGGATATGTGTCAGACGTAATTGTAATAAATGAAAAAATATAGTTAAGCGATTCCCTCCTTGGGGAGGGTAGGGAGGGGTTGATCCGCATGCTAACCCCTCCCTGCCTTTGCACACAATTCAGCCGCATCCCTCCCCGAGGAGGGAAACGTAGTAGGTTAAGAAGGAACTTGTATAAGCGTTCCCTCCTTGGGGAGGGTAGGGAGGGGTTGATCCGCGTGCTAACTCAAAGCAGCTATCGCCACCGCCCACGCATAATCCCCATCATGCGTAATACTCAAACTCACATTGATGTGTGCCAAGGCAGGTTGGTGCAAAACCACATGGGGCCTGCCGCCAATTTTTTCACGGATGATCTCGATGTTTTTCCAGCCGGCGGTGCTTTTGTCTAATTGTTTTACGGCTTTGTAAACGGCTTCTTTGGCGGCCCAGGTAGAGGCATAACGTAATAGCGAATCGGCAAACTGGTCGCAGTAAGCTATTTCCTGTTCGGTGTATACTTTGTTTTTAAAGCCGGGGGTAAGGGAAGGTTCAAAACCGGGTACAAATACCAGATCATTACCCACGGCAAATTGTTGTTGGGCTAAGTTTTCAAGGGTTTCAGCGAGCTTTTTCTCCATCTACGCCAATCCCCATAATGTTAAAGCCGCCATCAACAAAATGTATGTTGCCGGTAACCCGTTTTGATAGGTCAGAGAAATAGTAAAGCGCGGCATCGCCCACATCGCCGGCGGTAACATTACCCAGCGGTGCTGTAAACTTGCCAATTTTACGCAGGGTACGTACACCGTTTATGCCTCCGGCAGAGGTAGTCATTACCAATCCAGCAGAAATAGCGTTAACCCGTATACTGCGCTCGCGGAAATAACTGGCAAGGTAAAGCATAATATTTTCCAGCGCAGCCTTGCAAATAGCCATACCTGCATAGGGCGGAAATACGCGTTGTGAAGCGTTGTAAGTTAAGGTAAGTATAGAGCAATCATCAGTACAAAATTTTTGCACCACGCGGGCAACACGCAGCAGCGAGTAGGCGCTAATGTTAAAGGCATCCATAAACTCCTCAAACGGAATGTCAATGTACTCCGGTGCGGGTTCGTCAACGCCGGGAATGGTGTAGCACATTACTTTCTGACTGCCAAAAGCCACACCATGCAGTACATAGTTTATCGGCCCAAGGGCGTTGTGTGTAGCTTTAACAAAAGCGGTGATTTGTTCTTCGTCGCGCACATCAACTTCGGCAGCATATTGCGGGTCCATGCCGTTTTGTTCCATCAGGTGCAGCACCTCGTTTTTGGTATCGGCCATGTAGCTTAGCGCCACTTTGCAGCCGGAACGGTGCAGCTTTAAAGCCACATCCCAGGCAATAGAACCTTCGTTACGTACACCAAAAACTACAGCTACTTTCCCGGTATTGTTGATCATGTTAAATGTCTCTTGAAATGGCAATGGCGCTGTTGGTGCCGCCAAAGCCGTAGTTGAGGCAAACTATCTGGTTTATTTCTTTATTAACCGACTGTTGCGGTATCAAATCTCTGTATTCCGACACAGGCTTCATTGGTCCGGCCCAACCTTCTTTTAACTGGAAGTGTTCCAACTCCGGGTTTAAGGTGTCAGAATTCACACAAGGCGATACCTTTTGCTTATCAAGCATTTGCAATGCCGCGATAAACTCTACCGAACCCGCCGCGCCCAGCATATGCCCAAACTGCGATTTTGGCGCCGATATATGATAACCCGATTCACCCAATACAGCTGCAACGCTTAACAACTCTATAATGTCTCCGGTAGGGGTAGAGGTGCCGTGCATTTTTACTACATCCGGTTTTATTTGCGTATTGGCCGAAAGCCCCGCCCAAAGGCGCTGCTGACCTCTAAATGATGGCGCGAACATATCGCCGTCGCCGTCAGAGTTATTAAAGTATTCGTCAATTACCGCGTAAATTTTAGCGCCGCGTGCTTTGGCCATTTCATATTCTTCCAAAGCAACAATACCGCTGCCGAAAGAGCATACAAAACCATTGCGGTTGAGATCAAACGGACGGGAGCTTTGCTCGGGACTAAAGCCTTTGCTCAGCACCTGCATGGCATCAAAACCAATAAAGGTTTCTAAAGCGGTGCCTTCAACGCCGCCGGTTATGGCCCTGTCCTGCAGTCCGAATTTTATTAAACGATACGCGTAACCAATGTTACCCAAGCCTGTAGCACAGGCAGAAACAATAGCCTCGCAAACGCCGCGGTTTTTTATAAAGCACGATACATTGGCCGCCTCACGGTAGCCCATGGCACGGTCAACCGTGTGCGAACCTGCCGCACGGGTTTTTTTGCCCTCTTTAAAAAAGCCATGCCATGCTATGCGTGATATTTCAGTACCACCACCACCTGAACCAATAACAACCCCGGTTCCTTCAGAACGCACTTCGGCTTCGGTCCAGCCGGCCATGTCAATGCACTCTTTAGCGCCTATCATGGCCCAAATGCTGCCCAGATCGGCGGTAGAGAGGTTAATATCAGGTATGCGTCCCTGGCGGTCAATAAAAGTTTCGGGGTACTCTTCAGATATGGTACCATATATCGGTTCAATATCCATTTCCTCGGGAGTGATGTAACCGGCCACGTTTGAGCGTACCTGTTTACCATAAGCCGCTGCCTTGTCCCATAAACGTATCATGCTTTCGCCGGCAAACAGCTTGTTGCTAAAATCATCAAGCCCTTTGCAGGTAGGCACAGCAGCGCTCATGCCCACAACTGCTACTTTTCTCCCTTGTACAGGCATTGTTAACCTCTTTCTTTTGCTAAAATGATCAGATCTATAACATCTTTTACTTTTGAGCCTAACTTGTCAATGTCTTCGTCTTCAAACTCCACATCAAATTTTTGCTCAACTTTAACAGCTATGTTGATCAGTTCGGTACTTGGAGCGTTCATATCTGCCAGAAAATCGGTTTCTTCGGTAACGCCTTCCAGTTTAGCCGGATCAATGGTTCTTACCGTTTTTAATACTTCTATCAAATCGGTAAGTATTTGTTGTCTATCTTCCTGAGTATAGTTTTCCATGCTGTTTTATAGAGAGTTAAAAATTTCCTTTTTAATAGCCACGCCTGTAATGTCAAACAGTTCGGCTATCAGTTTAAAATCATTAGGCAGATCGTACGCTAACAAACGCTCGTCGGTAAAGTTTTTAAAGTAAGCATCAATATCAAACCCGGCAGGTACACGGTATATCCTTCCGTCGCAGATCATCTGCCTGAACTTATAAAACTTGATGATACCAATGTTAACAAATGTTTGTCCCTTTTCCAAATAGTTATGGAAGGTAACGTTGCCAACGTGAGTAAAAACCGGTGTGAAATCTTTCTCCAGATCTTTGGGTTTAAGGTTTTGTTTTTTGCATTGCGAGAAAGTTCCGCAGGAAGCTATACTGGCCTGCGCGAATGATTCGATCTGATCTACTCCCCTGAAAATACCGAAATGGTCTTTTACATCCCGCTCTTTAGGGGTATAACTTGCAACCACGCCAACCTTTGGCGAATGATAATGGTAGCGGTCAATTAAACGTTTTGTTGGTCCGTGAAGCAACCAGTCTTTTGGCTGCTCACCTACTAAAGTATCTGCTAAAACAATATTGGTATTGGGCATTGAAATTAAAATAAACCTCCGTTAATATGTATGTTGGTTCCGTTGATGTAAGAAGCTTTTTCTGATAGCAGAAAGCAAACCGTTTCAGCTACATCTGCAGGTTTTCCCAAACGTTTGGCCGGGATCATGTTGAGGTATTTTTCTTTTATTTCATGCGGAATATTGGCCGTCATATCAGTTTCGATATACCCCGGCGAAACACACAGCACCCGGATGTTATGGTCTTCGCCTAAAGCAGCGGCTTCCTGGGCTAATGATTTCGAGAAAGCAACCAAACCGGCTTTGGTAGCGGCATAAACCGCCTGAAAAGCATTGCCGCTTTCGCCCACTATTGAGCTCATGTTGATGATAACCCCACCGCCATTGGCACTAAAAAGCTTCATCACCGTTTTGCAGATCATGATGGGCGCTTTAAGGTTAACCTGCATCATGGCGTCAATGTGTTTTTCTGATTGATAAATGATGGAATTATCAAACGTTAAACCGGCATTGTTGATCACCCCATACAATTCGCTGCCGTGTTGTTTTTTAAGCTGCTTACAAAAATCCGCTACCTGCTCAGCATCGGAAAGATCGGCACAAAGAATGTCGGCACCCGGGATGGTTTCCGTAAAGCTTGACGGAGATGAAGCGTGCAAAATAAGCTGATAATCAGCAGCTAAAAGTTTTGCTATAGCCAGCCCAAGTCCTCTGCTTGCCCCTGTGATAAGTACCTTTTTCTTCAATGTTGTTGTGGTTGAAAATGTTCAGCCAAGCTGATTTAAAAAAGCCTCGCTAATATGGTTTTAAAGATAAATACTTTTTGAGCGAATATTTTAATACTTGCAATTTGTTTTACATAATGACGGCATACTAACAAACTATTGATTAAAAAGTTGCCAAAAACGAAAAAAGCTCCCCATTATTGGAGAGCCTTTCAGTTTTCATAGGGTTATGCTTTTATAAAATTGTGCGTTTAATACCCATTTCCAGTCCGCGTAATTCGGCTAAGCCTTTCATACGACCGGTTACTGAATAACCCGGATAAGTATTATAACGGTAATCATCTAAAATTTTATGGCCATGGTCAGGGCGCATCGGGATGGCAATGTCGGTACGGCCGCTGTCTGAACGTTTTTTCTGTTCTAAAATGATGGCTTTCATTACGGCGTACATATCTGTAGTGCCTTCCAGGTGGTTATCTTCATAAAAACTGCCGTCGGCCTCGCGTTTAACATTACGCAGGTGGATGAAGTGGAAATGCTGACCCAAACGCTCAACAATACCCGGCAGATCATTATCAGCACGGGCGCCTAATGAGCCTGTACAGAAAGTTAAACCATTGCTTGGCGATGGTGCAGCTTCAACCAAAAACTTCAGATCGGCTTCGGTTGATACGATACGTGGTAAACCTAAAATAGCAAATGGTGGATCGTCCGGGTGGATGCACATCTTAATGCCCAACTTCTCTGCATCAGGGATAATAGCCTGCAGGAAGTAAGCCAGGTTAGCTTTTAATACATCAGCGGTAATCCCTTCATATTTTTTAAGGTGACCTTTGAATTCTTCAATAGTGAACACATCAGTAGTTCCCGGCAAACCGGCCATAATGGTGTTAGTGAGTAATTTTACTTCGTCAGTGGTAAGCGTATCTAAATACTCCTTAGCAGCTTTTTGCTGTTCAGATGTAAACTCATTGAATGCTTCGGGGCGTTCAAGGATGTACAGATCAAAAGCATGCAGGGCACGTGCCTCATAGCGCAGCGCAGACGCATCATTAGCTAAGCGGAAATCTAAATTAGTACGTGTCCAATCCAGTACCGGCATAAAGTTGTAGCAAACGGTATAAATACCTTGTTCCGCTAAGTTTTTAAGGGTTTGGATGTAGTTTTTTATAGCTTCATCGCGGCCCGGACCAGCAGTTTTTATGCTTTCATGAATATTAACGCTCTCTACAACAGACCATGTTAAGCCTGCCGCCTCAATAATATCTTGGCGTTTCTTAATTTCTTCAGGGCTCCATACTTCGCCCGGTTGAATATGGTGTAGCGCGTTTACAATGCCGGTAGCGCCGGTTTGCCTTATGGCCGCCAGCGTTACATCATCATTAGGACCGAACCAGCGGAATGTTTGTTCTAAATTTGCTATCATTTTGTTATGATATATTTTCTTCTCAATAAAAATTAAAAACCTATAGAGTTACCACCGTCAACAGGTAAAACTACACCGGTGATGTATTTGGCAGCATCAGATGCAAGGAAATAAACAGCCTCGCCAATATCCTCAGGAACACCTAAATAACCCATTGGCGTACGGCCCAGTACTTTAGCTTTGCGCTCCGGATCATTATCTAACGCTTTTGACGACATGGCTGTTTTAATAAAGCCCGGTGCAACAGCGTTAACCCTGATACCTTTTGGCGATAACTCAACTGCCATTGCTTTGGTCATGCCATCAATAGCTGTTTTAGATGCGGTGTAAGCAATAACGTAAGGTATGCCATATTGAGCAGCCATTGAGCTGATGTTAACAATGGTGCCTTTACCTTTTGGCAGCATGGTTTTAACCACCTCGCGGCTCACGGTAAATACCGAGTTTACGTTAGTTTGTACTATGCGTTGAAACTCTTCGTCGGTTACTTCCTCAAATTTCTTTTTCAGGTTGATGCCCGCGTTGTTCACCAAAATATCAATGGTGCCAAACTCAGCTTCAATTTCCTGAACAAGGGCCGGTATAGCATTCAGGTCGCTTAGGTCGCAAACTTTGTAGCTGCAAAGTTCGCCTAATTCTTCGGCGGTTTGTTTCAGGTTAGCCTCGTTACGGCCAACTATTATGGTTTTAATATTCTGGGCAACAAACTTTTTTGTGGTTGCCAATCCTAAACCCGATGCACCACCTGTAATAACAGCTACCTGGCCATTTGTTGATAAAGACATTGTTTATATTGTTTTAGATGACGAATAGCTATTCGTCCAGTGTAAAATCGGCACCAATATAGGCACGTTTTAACGCATAACTAAAACAATCGTGCTACTTTTTATACTAATACGATTTAGTTAACAGACAATGGGTTGTAAAATGAGACCGCGTAATTATTTGCTTAAAACCTTCGGTATAAAAAAGCGTTTGATAAAATGGTTGATTTTTAACAATGTACTGCGCCGAATAAAAAAGCGATGGGGGAGCCCATCGCTTTTTTGTTCGGGTTATCATTTTGAGTAACTGAGTTGTCATTCTTCGCTAAGCGATGGGTTAGCAGGGCGTATAAGATTCTTCACTGCGTTCAGAATGACAAATTTTTTTTGGAGGCCATTCCATGATATCGCTATTCATAAAACGCCACTGCGGATTTTCTTCATTTATAAGTTTTTCTTTTTTTGCACGGAGCCATCCCTTGATTTCCTTTTCTCTTTCGATAGCATGATTAACGTATTGGTGACGTTCATACCAAACCAAATAATAGCATTTATACTTATTCGTAAAGCTATCTTTATTACCTACCCCATAATAGTGTTCATACAATCTTCTCTCCAAATTATTTGTGACACCAACATATAAAACTTTCTTGCTGGCTGTGGTTAAAATGTAAGTGTAAAAGTTGTACTGCCGCATTATCAAGAGATTATATTGTCATTCTGAACGCAGTGAAGAATCTTATAAAACATGCTTTACAAAGCTACGTTTAGCAAAGCGAATAAGATTCCTCGATATTGCTCAGTATGGCAGTAAGATAACTAGAAATAGATTGTCATTCTGAACGCAGTGAAGAATGTTATAAAACATGCTTTACAAAGTTACGTTTAGCAAAGCGCATAAGATTCTTCGCAATGATAGAAAAATCATTTCTTCCCCTTTTGATACGCCGCCACTTGTTCAGCCACATCAACCATGGGTGCCACCCAAATGTCTTTTTCATTATTTTTTAAGTAATGAAGCAACTTGCTGTGAGCAGCCAGGCTCACATTAATGCTGTGACCACCTCCAACTCCGTGAAACAGAAATACAATAAGCGTGTGCGATTGCTGTGCTTTTTTAACCAGTTCTATTAGTTCATCGCCGGTTTGGTTGCTGATCATGTAACTGTTAATGTCGCTCAGGTTTACATCACCTGCTGCTTTCATACCACCGGTAACACCACGCGCGCCTGCAAAATCTTTTTCCAGTTCTTTATAAAAGAATACACCGTTAACGGTCAAATCGCCGCAAGGGTAGGCAAAGGTTCTGCTGTCTTTTCCATCAATAGCTTTGAGTAAAGTGTTGTTAATGCGCACTTCATCAACCGTACGGGCCACGCTGTACTTAGCCAGGTCATGCTCAGGGTTTACAAAGCTGCGGCCGGGTTTACTGCCATCGCATGGGTGAAACAGCGCGTGGTTGCCTAACTCGTGGCCGTTAGCTGCAATTTTCTTCCATTCGGCCATACGCTTGTCAATAACCGGCGATGAGCCTATCAAATAAAAAGTCCCTTTTAAATTAAGCGAATCCAACGCAGGGGCTACGTTATCAATGTCTATATCAATGGCATCATCATAGGTGAGTACCACCGCGCATTGCTTATTGTTCCATACTTTGGTGTCTTGTGCAACGGCACATACAGTTGTGCCCATCAGCATTAAAAATGCAGCGGTTGTAAACTTTATACTTCTCATGTTGGTTTATTGGCTTTAGGGCTACAAATTACAATGTTCTGAAATTATTTAATGCAAGACGTGTATGAAAATATCGAAAACGAATGCGGAGTTTATTCTGTAGCTTAATTGTAAATTTCTGTTTTAAAATAAAAAAAAACTAATATTGCATAACGTGCCGCCGCCTATGGCTGCGCTTATTATTGTTGAATTAAGTAATCAATAACCAATTAAACTAAAAATGAATAAAGCATTCACATTGTCGGCATTTGCGTTAATGCTGGCTATTGCTGCCTGTCAGGGTAACAACAAGAAAGAAGTGTCAGATTCTTCAACCACCGCTGTTCAGGACACCGGCAAAAAGTATTTGGCTCAACCCCTTATCAGCAACATTTATACTGCCGATCCGTCAGCGCATGTATTTAACGGTAAAATTTACATTTACCCATCGCATGATATTGAAGCAGGAATAGCACAGAATGATAACGGCGACCATTTTGCCATGAATGATTATCATATTTTATCAATGGATGATATAAACGGCAAAGTAACCGATCATGGTGTAGGCTTAGCTGTTAAAGATATTCCATGGGCGGGCCGCCAGCTTTGGGCTCCCGATGCTGCATATAAAGAGGGTACTTACTTTTTGTACTTCCCTGTTAAAGATAAAAAAGATATTTTCAAAATAGGCGTTGCTACATCTAACAAACCAGAAGGTCCGTTCAAAGCCGAGCCGCAACCAATTGCAGGCAGCTACAGTATTGACCCTGCCGTGTTTACCGATACTGACGGAACCAGCTACATGTACTTTGGTGGTATATGGGGTGGCCAGTTACAACAATGGAAAGATGGTAAACGCGTAAACGAATCAAAAACCGATCTGGAGAAACCTGATGAGGCTGCTATCAGCTGCCGCGTGGTTAAAATGAGCAAAGACATGAAAGGCTTTGATGGTAAAGTTCAGGATGCTGTTATATTGGATGAAAACGGCAAGCCACTGTTGGCTAAAGACCATGACCGCCGTTTCTTTGAGGGTTCATGGATGCATAAATACAACGGTAAATATTACTTTACTTATTCAACCGGCGATACACACTTTTTATGTTACGCAATAGGCGATAGCCCAATGGGACCGTTCAAATATGGTGGTAAATTTATGGAGCCTGTTGAAGGCTGGACCACTCACCACTCCATTATTGAGTGGAAAGGTAAATGGTACATTTTCTACCACGATACTCAACTATCCGGCAAAACACACTTGCGCAATATCAAGGTTACTGAGTTAACCCACAATGCTGATGGTAGCATTGCGTTGATCAAACCGTAATTGATATTTAAATAAGACTAAAGCCCGGTGATTAAATTCACCGGGCTTTTTTTATTAACCTTTCTCAACAATTTCGCGCACCATCTGCCTTATTTTAAGGCTCACCGGTTGGCTTCGTTTGGGCAGCGTTTGAGTAAATATTATGCCGGCCAGGTGTTGTTTTGGGTTTTGCCAGGGATGGGTGCCAAACAAACCCGGACTACTGCTTTCCGCAACTGATCCGTCAGCATTTAAAACATCCAGCCAGTTGCCTAAGCCATACCTTACAGAACGCACAGGCGGTGTAGCATAAGGATTGGCCGGAAACGGCGTTCCTTTAATGAGCGCGCCGCGGGTTTGGTCGGTCATCATCAATTTAACAGTCGTTTCGCTTAACACCTGCTTCCCTTCAAACACGCCTCCATTAGCCAGCATATTTAAAAAGTTAATATAGTCTGCTGCCGATGTGGTTACCCCGCCTGCCAGTAACGGGTTTTTTGTGCTGAGCTGTTTGTACACCGCCTGCATCTGGCAGGGGCGACCAATTTTTTCGTCAAAGATGGCTTGCCAGTTTTTACCGGTAACAACCTCGGCAATGCGCCCTGCTATTTGCATGGAAGTACTGCCATAGTTAAAAACGGAACCCGGTTTGTTAGCCAAGGGCGTTTTTATGGCGATGGAGTCGGCGGCCTGAGCCAGCGTCAGGCCGGGGCGATATTCAAATTTTTGCCTTAAAGGTTGCACCGCGCCTTCATCTCCGGCAAAACCTGCCGTGTGCGAGAACAATTGCCTGATGGTGATATTGCCCTTGCCGTATTTGGAGTAGAGTGGCAGAAATTTGCCAACCGTATCATCAAGGGCTATCTTTTTTTCGTCAATAAGCGCTGCAATAACCGCAGCGGATAACCACTTAGATGCCGAGGCAATACCGTAATTGGTTTTAATGGTCATGTTCACCTCTTTCCGGTAGATTACCTTGTTATTCTGCATGATCAAAACGGCTACATGGTTATTGTAGGCGCCCATGTTTTGCTCAATGTATTTGTCAACTGCCGAAAAATCATAACCGCTGCCTGCTTGTGGTTGCGGGTTGATGCTACCACACAACAGCAGCAAGATGAACGGCACAACAGCCACTATAATACTCCTGCGCATACCCTTATCAGTTTTTATTGGCTTGCCTTAATTCTTTCAGTTCATCGCGCATCTCATCCTTAAAAGTAGCGTAGGTTTTAAACTGATCGGCAGTTAATACCTTTTTCATTTCGGTATCGCGGGTTGCAGTTAGCTGTTTCATCTTTTGAAATTTGGCTAAACGGCGGTCAGAACTTTGTTTTAAAGCTACAAGGCCCGTAAGGTATACCGAATCAATGCTGCGTACCTGCGGGGCCTGCTGCTCGCTCAGGTTCAGTTTTTCGCGATACGTTTTAAAGCGGTTAAGTAACTCAGTGCGTTGCTCGGCGGTAAGTTTTGACTGTGCCTTAGCTTGCGATAAGCCGAAGAATGCGGTAACAAGGCAGATCAAGAGGGTCTTTTTCATAATGAACTTAATTTTTCAGTTAATGTGTTTCAAAATTCAATATAATGACGATGGCAGTGCCGCATAGGTGTCACCTTAAAACAAAAAAAGCGCGACGGTCAGGTCGCGCTTTTTTTGTTTTATATGAAAGGTTTAGGTAGTTATTTTCCTTTGTTAATTGCCTGTATTTTTTTTAAAACCTCATCGGCGTTAAAATCTGATAACAGGATGTTATAATCTTTCCAGAATTTTTCACCGCCGCTGCTTTTGTAATTATTGATGCTTTCGTTACGGCCAATATTACTCTCAATAGGCTCTTCGTTGGTGTCAATCTTGGTTATCTGGTAGTTGAATTTTATTTGCGCGTTGTAGTTGTCTTTTGGCGATGGGCCGCTAACCGTAATAGCATCGCTGCCCTCAACCGAAGCCAGCACCCATTTGTTGTTTACCTGCTGATAATTTACCCGCATATGGTCAGCGGTCATTTTTAGGCCCACACCACCAATGGTTACCAATGATTTTAATACGAAGTTGTTTTTAGCAGGCGTTGCCAGCCCCGCAGGACTCAGCCCATAATCAAAATACAAAAAAGCGTAAGTTTTAGTATCAATAAACATTTGTCCGCGATAGGTGTCTTTGGTTTGTCCGGGCTTTTCTTTAAAGTCAACCTGGTAAGCATCTCTGCCATTAATATCAACAATGCCGTTCACTTCAAACTCATGGCGTTCAATGCCTTCCTCATTTAAAAAACCGCAGGCCGGCAGGTGGTTCACAATGTCCTGCTCAAAAATAGTATTGGGGCGCTGGCCAAACTCAATTGAGCTGAAGTCTTTAGTGTTTTTTTCATTTCGGGCCTTAGCCAGTTTAAACAGGTCGGCACGTTTATCGCCGTAGCCAAAGTTAAACACATCAAAAACAGCTTCTGATAATTGTAGCGGTACATCTTTTTTATAGGTATACATGCGGTAAAAACCACGCAGCAGGTGTTGCTGATTAATGTTATTTTGAGGGATGCGCGAAATAGCTTTTTGAATGATCTTTACCGCATCATAATGCGTGATAGTAACCTCCAATAATTCAGTATTGCTTACGGCCAACTTTATTTCAAGCGACTGTCCGTCTTTTAGATTGGCGATAGGAATGTGGTCTGTTTGATAACCAATGCACGATATATTTAGTGTATCCTGAACGTTGGCGGTTGGGATATGAAGAATGAATAAGCCATCCTGGTTGGTAGATGTGCCAATGCCTTTATTGTTGATGCTTACAGTTGCCTGCCTTATAGGCGTGCCACCTTGTTCAGTAACCTTACCATTAATAATAAACTCGCCTTTTTGCGCAAATGCCGAGTAGCTAAGCACGATAGCGGTGAGTATAAAAAGCAGGTAAAAAATAAATTTATTCATGGCTTTGGTTTAAAACATAAGCAAGGTGAACAAAATATATTTTCAAAAAAATTAATATAGACCATGCAGTACTTTTAATCGACCACACACAACTATTCTACGATGAGTCATAAACTCATGGTGCAAACAAAAGCCCCGTTCATTGTTGAGCGGGGCTTTTAGTCACTATTTCAGGTTCTGTTTAAAAAAGTCGATGGTGCGGGTCCAGGCCAGTTCGGCGGCGGCTTTATCATACCGTGGCGTGGTATCGTTATGAAAACCGTGATTGGCGTTCTCATAAATAAAAGCCTGGTACTTTTTACCGTTCTCTTTTAAAGCGGCTTCATAAGCCGGCCACCCGGCGTTGATACGGGTATCTAAAGCGGCGTAGTGCAACATTAGCGGCGCTTTTATTTTGGGTACATCAGCAGCTGCAGGTTGACCGCCATAAAATGGTACGGCGGCGGCTAAGTCGGGTTCTCTAACAGCCAGCATGTTGGCTATGCCACCGCCGTAGCAAAAGCCCACCACACCAACTTTGCCGTTGCAATCCTTATGGTTTTTAAGATACTCGAAGCCTGCAATAAAGTCTTCTTCCATTTCTTTGGGGTTGCGTTTGGCCTGCATAGTGCGGCCCTCATCATCATTGCCCGGGTAACCGCCTAAAGGCGACAGCGCATCGGGAGCCAGGGTAATAAAACCCGCCAAAGCGGCCCTGCGGGCCACATCTTCAATGTAGGGGTTAAGGCCGCGGTTTTCATGAACAACCAGTATGCCGCCTAACTTGCCTTTGGCATCAGCGGGTTTTGATAACAAGGCCTTTATGGTCCCCCCGCCTTTTGGCGATGGGTAATTAATAAATTCTGATTTTAAGCGGGCATCATCGGCCTTGATCTGGATGTTGCCTTTATAATCGGGCATTAAAAAACTCATCAGCGAGCTAACTGTCAGTCCGCCAACTGCATAAAGCGATAATCTTTGCATAAAATCGCGGCGGTCAACACGGCTGTGGGCATAATCGTCGTACAGATCAAATACTTCCTGTTTAATGTCTTCTTTGTTTATCTGGCTCATAATAAAAGGCTTTGCTCAAATCTAATAAATACATATTGTTAACCGCTTAAATAGGCTTACTAATTTTAAGGTTATAGCTTACTATTGAACAGTGTGGTATTGTGTATAATCATTATTTTAGCATTTTAACTGTTTATGAGGTTTTGGGCAACACTTTCTGTTTGTTTTATGCTTTTGCTGAACCATGCTGTAGCGCAGGAGCAACACCAGATTGATATACTTAAAAAACTGGTTGAGAAACCCGGCGCCGATACTTCAAAGGCGCTGCATTACATTGAACTTAGCAAGCTTTATTACCTTCAAAAACCCGACACTGGTGCCATATACGCCAATAAGGCGCTTTTAATTAGCGACAAGCTTGAATTTAAGCGTGGCCGCATGAAGGCGCTTACACAGGTAGGCTTTTCTTTATGGTTATTAGGTGACCCGGCTTCAGCCTTGGAGGCTTTTTTTGAATCTAATGACATTGCCGATGATCTGAACGACCGATGGACCACTGCACGGAATTATGATGGTATGGCATGCGCCAATTTAGAGCAGGGCGAAATAAATGATGGTATTGACTACGCCAATAAATCGGTTGCGTTATTTGCTGAACTGAAAGACTATTCTAATATGGTGAACGTGCTTAATGATGTTAGTTTCGGTTATCAGTCAATAGGTAAATTGAATTTAGCGTTGCAATATGCCAAACATGCTTATCAGTTGGCGCTAAAAACTAATAACAGGCAGTGGCTTCCGCTATCATTAGGTAATATTGGTCGCATTTACAGCCGTTTAAATAAGGATAGTTTGGCGTTGAAATATCTGCGTAAAGCAGTGCAATTGGATAAGCATCCAAAAGCATGGATACAAAGCAACACTTACAATACTTTGGCTGATGTTTACCGTAAGATGGGGCAGCGCGACTCAAGCATTTACTATTACCGGCAAGGGTTTAAGGTAGCTACAGACGCGGCAATTATTCAGAATGCCTTAATAAGCAGCACCATGCTGGCACGCCTATACGAAGGCTATAACGATGCCGAAGCTGTAAAGTATTATCGTAAAGCTATTGCGCTTAAAGACAGTTTGAGCAGTGCCGAGAAAACAAAGAAGTTTGTACTGGTAGCCATTACCGATCAAAGGCATAAGGAAGAACTTGCCGAAGAGCGCAAGCGAGCTCGTGAAGTGCACGAACAGAATTTGCAGCTGTTGGCTATTGCTGTTTTCATACCTTTTTTTCTGATAGTAGTGCTGTTGCTTAGCCGCACCAAAACGCACCGCCGCATTATTGAATTTATGAGTGTGCTGGCGCTGCTTTTTGTGTTTGAGTTTATTACCCTGCTTATCCATCCGCTTATTGGTAAAATCACCGACCATACGCCGGTATTGGAGCTTTTGATATTGGTAGCATTGGCCGCTGTATTGGTGCCGCTGCACCATAATTTAACGCACTGGCTCAAGCATAAACTGGTAGATGCCCATGTTGCTGCTGCGCCCAAAAAGCATCATGATGAAAACCATCCTATAGAAGTTGAGGTTAAACAAGATACTAACTAAAAACATCCAATGACCGCTACAGAAGTACTCGGCAAATTAGAAGCCCTTGGCGATGAAAAAGTTCGTGTGCAAAACGCTAAGCGCGGCGCCAGCCCTAATCAGTTTGGTGTTAAAATGGGCGATATACGTGCCGTAGCCAAGGCTTTAAAAACCAACCATAAGCTGGCACTTGAACTTTGGGCCACCGGAAATGTGGAGGCGCGGCTGGTAGCTATCCTCGTCATGGTGCCGAAAGAACTTTCTGTTGATGAGTTGGACACCATGGTGCGTTCAGAGCGGTTCCCGTGGGCGGCAGACTGGCTGAGCAGCTATGTTATTAAGGAGCATCCTGAGAAGGAACAGTTGCGTATACGCTGGATGCAAAGCGACGATCCTATGACCGCCCGGGCCGGATGGAGCCTTACTGCAAGTAAGATTGCACGGGATGCAGCAGGTTTGGATCTGCCCGCATTGCTTGATCGTATTGAAACAGAAATGCCCACCGCCGCGCCCGAAGTACAGTGGACCATGAACACGGCCCTGGCTTACATAGGCATTCATCACCCTCCGTTGCGTGAGCGGGCTTTGGCAATAGGAGAACGCTTAGGCATTTTCCGTGATTACCCGGTATCAAAAGGGTGTACCTCGCCGTTCGCACCGATATGGATCAATGAGATGGTGAAACGCGGCAGCAAATGATCTGCATGAATGCGTTCAATTTCTACTCATCTTTCTTGTGGTACTTAAACTTGAGATAAAGCATAACCCCCGATAAAATTATAGATACGATATTGGTGGCAATGATGGGGAAGTCTGATTTAATGAATCCATACCATACCCATAGGGAGTTGCCGGTGAGTAACACAATAAACATAAACGGCGATACATCAGCCGCTTTTTTGGTTTTGATGGTGGTAATAATTTGAGGTAAACTGGCTGCTGATGTGCATACGCCGGCCACCAATCCTAATATCTGGGTGCTTTCCATTCTAAATTTTTAAATGATTAACCGCTGTTGCGGCCGTTTGAACGGAAAGAATATGGATGTTGAACGGCGAGTAGTAATTTATAAACATGGCGTTTACAGTATTGTTAGGTTACGCGCAATTTTTTATTTGTAGTTTGAAAATTACCTGGAAGGATGTTTTTTAGCAGTATATTTACATTACTAATCTGAGCCCTTTATGATTATCACCATAAAAGATGAAACCTTTGGCGGCAAAATACTGCGGGAACTGAACGTTGAGTTCAAAACTGAAATAGTTACTATCCGTGACATTATCTCGGCAAGGGTACTTCAGGAAGTTGAATTCTACAACAACCGCATGCCCGATTATTTTACGGGGCTTGTTGAGCCAACCGAAGCCGAACAAACCCTAAATGGCTACAAGGTAAAGTATAAAAAAATTATTGATGCTGAAAAGCAGGTTTATGTTGCTTTGGCCGCTTTTCAAAGCAATGGCTTTTTTGTTTTGGTAGATAATATGCAGTCTGAAGGCCTGGAACAGAAGGTTGAGCTTACAGATAGTACCCTTATAAGCTTTATTAAACTTACACCCTTAGTTGGAGGTTGATATGGGCTTGCTTGATAAAATTAAACAGGCATTTTCAAATACCGTATCCTCCGTTACAAGCCTGTCTGAAAGTGAATTTGATAAGGTTCTTGCCCAAACACATGCCGAACAAAAAAGGCTCGGTGGATACTTTTGGGGTATGAAGCTTAATTCGATCAATGAATACGCAAATAATGTTGTCAATTGGGACGATAAGAAGAAAATTGACTTTATCATCTACTGTATAGTTGAGATAGCAAAGTTCTATAGAGAAATAAAGTCTTATTCTTCCTCAGACGAAAACTGGCAAAAAATTGCTGTAGCGGAAGCTTATTTAGCGCAACTGTTTAAAACAAAGCTGACAATTAACGAGGATGACCTGAAAAGATTGATTGAGGCTTTTTTGCAGAACAAGAAATGGGATTGGGCGGCACTTAACAGATGGCCGGTATTGGCAATGATCAATCAGCTATCCAGGCAATACAAAAATGGTGTTCCTGAAGGAATGTTGGAGCCCTTGACTGACATTAAGAATGTGTTTGAAAAAATTACAGACCATTACCTCCAAAAGGAAAAGCTAAAGATTATTGAAAAGATTAACGCACTGTTATTTACCTCAATAGCTCAACCGGAAGAAATTAAGCCTACACTTTTTTTGGGCGAGGACAGATTTGCAATGTATGCCAACAACGTTATTAACAACCTTCCACTTAATGAACGTGAAATATGGTACCAGTTAATAGCACGGGCTATAAAAGCAAGCGGTGCCAAGCCTTCGGCCAAGTACTTGAATGAAACCAAAGTGTTGTTTAAGCAACTTGGGGTTGATAAATTTAAAAGCATTGTTAATGATTGGTTTGCGTTTGTTATTGGCTTAAAAGAGATTACCACAGTTCACAACTCATCCGGTTACAGTTATTCAACATCTGTTTTTCTGAACGGAGTTAGCGTTGATGCCATTAAAGGCTTTGTTTGGATGTGTGCGCACTTTCATGACAGTAATACGCTCAATAATTTGGCAAAACTGGCTGAGCGATGCTATAAAAAAATGCCGGGTGTAGGGCCTGTGGCAGCGGCTATAGGTAACGCTTGCCTATTCGCGCTCTTTACTTCAAAAGGCCTTGATGGTATTGGTCATTTGTCGCGTTTGAAATTGCGGGTAAAACAAGCATCGGCCCAGCAAACTATTGAACGTTATATTGAACAGGCTGCTGATGACAAAGGTGTTACTATACACGAAATTGAAGATATGGCTGTTGACGGCTTGGGTTTAATAGCTGGTAAACGCATTTTTGAATTTGAAAACTATACGTGCGAATTACACGTAACGGGTATAGGTAAATCAGAACTTAGCTGGATAAAGGCAGACGGCACACCACAAAAATCTGTTCCGGTATCGTTGAAAGACCAGCAAAGCACACGCATAAAGAAAATTAAAGAAGTGCAAAAGCAGGTTGATGTTGCAACATCGGCACAACGCGACAGGATAGACCGGATGCTAAGAAGCAGCAGAAAAATGAGCATGGATTACTTTAACGAGTATTATCTTAACCATGGACTTATATCGTTCATCGCAAAGAAAATCATCTGGAATATTACAATTAGCGGCAACACAGTATCGGTTATAAAAAAAGATGATGAATGGGTTGATAGTACCGGAACAGTAGTTTTACCGGAAGTTGGTGCGCTCATATCATTGTGGCACCCGGCAACAGCATCGGTGCAAGAAGTTAAACAATGGCGAAATTATCTGATCAGTAATCAAATTCAACAACCGCTAAAGCAAGGCTTTAGAGAGGTTTACTTGTTAACCGAAGCCGAACTGAATACACGCGTATACAGTAACCGTATGGCGGCACACGTGCTAAAGCAACATCAGTTTAATATGCTGGCTAAAACCCGTGGCTGGAAGTATGCACTAATGGGCGCTTTCGATAATGGAATTAATAATGGTAGCGCGCAATTACAACTGCCTGAATACGGACTTAAAGCCGAGTTTTGGATAAACGAGGTTGCTGCCGACGATGCTTTTAACGAAACAGGAATATGGAATTATGTGGCTACTGACCAAATAAGGTTTACACGTATTGCCGACGGAGAAGTTGTTAATTTGATTGATGTACCTGCTTTGCCTTTTACGGAAGTGTTGCGCGATGTTGACCTTTTTGTAGGAGTAGCAAGCATAGGTAATGACCCTAACTGGCAGGATTCGGGTGGTGTTGTGGCTCTTAATACTTATTGGAGGGCTTACTCTTTCGGAGACCTTTCTGAACTGGCCAAAAATCGTAAAGAAATACTTGAGGGACTGTTGCCTCGCTTAAAAATAAACAAAGTTGCCGCTATTAAGGATAAGTTTTTGGTTGTTGAAGGAAAGCTACGAACTTATAAGATTCACATTGGCAGCACCAATATTTTAATGGAGCCTAATGATCAGTATTTGTGCATAGTGCCAGATAGAACAAAAACAAACGTATCAGACAATCTCTTTATCCCTTTTGAGGGCGATGCCGGTCTTTCGGTCATCCTGTCAAAGGCACTCATGTTGGCTGATGATGATAAAATAACAGATAAAACCATTACATCACAAATAAAAACGCGATAGATAAACAAAGCTAAATTACTCACCCAACGGCAATGTAAACCAAAATGTACTGCCGTTTCCCGGCTCGCTGTCAACACCTATTTCACCGCCATGTTTGTGGATGATCTCTGCGCTGATGTACAAGCCTAAGCCCAGCCCTGAGAATTGCCGGTTATCGCTGTCGGCCTGGTAATAACGTTCAAAAATGTGTTTCACCTTATCGGCCGGTATCCCCGGCCCTGAGTCTGTAACCGATACCTTCACCTGGTTCGGAAGTTCCTCAACACTTATTTTGATCTCTCTTGATTTTGGGGCGTATTTAACAGCATTGTTAACCAGGTTGACAATAACCTGATCCAGTAATTGTTCATCAGCAGTTATTTGCAGGTTCAGGTCGCCGGTAAATATAATGTCATGCTCGCCCACAGTGCGCACATGCTGGCAACATTCGTTAATTAGTTCGGCAATAGAGAATTTAGTTTTATGAATAGGGAAGCGGCCCTGACTAATGCGGTTGCTGTTAAGCAAGCTGTTGATCAGGTCACTTAGCTTATTCAGGCTTTTATTTGCCTGGGATAACAGCTTCTCAAACTTGTTCGGGTTAACATCCTTCTTCATGCGCTCTAATAGCTGTAAGGCTGCTTTAAGCGCGGTAACAGGTGTTTTAAGTTCATGACTGGCCACACTGATGAAATCGTCTTTTTGTATCATCATTTTACGGCGATTGGTAACATCCATAAACGTGCCTATGCCGCCGGTGAGTGTGCCTCGCTCATCAAAAATAGGGGCCGAGTTGATAGATATGTACATGCGTTCGCCAACTGGTGGCTGTACAGCAATTTCCTGGTCATAACTGGCAAGCCCGGTACGCATCATTATAGCCATTGGGTGTTCCTCATCAGGCAAAGGTGAACCATCTAAACGCAGGTTTTGCCAGCGAGCATCGCCGTAAGTGCGTTTTTTTATTTCGTCTTCCGAGAGCCCTAAAATACGTTGCGCCATTGGGTTAGCATAAACCATTTGTCCGTTAGCATCAATAATACCTACGCCTTCGGCCATGGTATCTAAAATACCTTGCAGTCTTGTTTCGCTGGAACGGAGTGTTTTAGCCAGTTCGGTTTTTTCAGCTATTATATCTTCCAGGTTTTTGCGTGCTAATACCTGTTCGGTTACGTCAACTGCAATATCCATTACGCCAACAACTCCGGTCTCATCTCTAAGCGGCCTGTAGCTGAAATTAAAGTAGCGGGTTTCTAATACACCATCGCGCATCATGGGCACAGGTGCTTCGTTCCCATCTAATGCCTTGCCTGTGTTAAATACCTCAAATAACATATCAACAGCCGTTGCTCCCTCAATTTCGGGCAGGCCCTGTAGTAAAGGCTTCCCAATAATGCTTGTGTCTTTATTTAAAATTTCAAGCATGGCATGGTTAGCAATATCAATAACCATATCTGCCCCTCTAAACACCAGAATAGCAACAGGGGCCTGTTGAACCAAACGTTTAAAGTCGGTTTCAGACTCTTGCAGCAGAATGTTAAGCCTGCTGATGCTATCGTTGTAGGTTTGGAGCTCGCGGTTGGCCGTTGATAGATTTTTATTGGCCACCGTCATTTTTAAATGAAGCAGCTCTTCATGCTCCTGCTTTTCCTGAACCTGTTTAAAGGCTTCAACCCGTTGTGTAACATCAGCTGAAGTGTGGAGTATTGCGTAGGTTTGGCCCTCTTCATTTAAAATGGCGCGATATTCAAAATCAAAAAATGATGTTTTTAACTCACCGTCAATCATTAATGATGCGGGTGTATTGGTAGCCGAATAGGTTTCGCCGGTTTGCCAAATCTTTTTAAGAATGTCAAAAAATGGTTGGTCATGCAGTTCGGGCAAAGCATCTTCTATTGTTTTTCCTTTAACAGAGAAGTTTTTACCCCATAGTGCAAGCATAGATTGGTTAACAAACCTTATATGCAGGTCTGCACTGTCATAAACCGCGGTAGCGTCTTTTGACTTTGACAATATATCCAATAACATTTGGTCTGTTAACATGACGTAGCCCTTTGCAATTATAATACCAACTACCAACCTGTGTTGCTAATAATTGTTTACAAAATGCTTCACTCTAATTGGGTGTAAGTTTGAAGGCAGCATATCCATAGGTGTTAAAGCGATGATGACCGGCTATCAATTCGTTCATTGGCGTTTTTGGTTATTGCCTTAATAACGTCATCCAGTTCATTAGCAGATAGCTTTACGTATGCTAAAATTTCTGCAACCTCTTTTTCGTTACATTGGGTATTGTTGAACAACTCTACAAGGCCCATTATTCTTGACAACGGAGCACGTATAACGTGCGATTGCATCCATGATATTTCCCTCAGCTTTTTATTTTGAGTTTCAATAGCATCAAGGTGATTTAGCTGTTCAGTTACATCCATTGCCAGCGCTATGCGCGCCGACCGTCCATTATAGTCAAGTCCGCTACTCGTAATGTCAACTTTTATCAACTCGCCGTTTTTCTTTCTGTGGGTAAAGATACCTGGTTTATAGAGGAAAGAGCTGCTCATCGGGCTTTTTTGTGAGTCTTCCAGCTTTGATATTTCAGATGCCGGACGGATATCGCGTAGTGTCATTTTTAAAAACTCTTCGCGAGTATAACCATAATGAATTACTGCGGCGCGGTTAACATCTAAAAAAGCTAAAGTTTCGCTATCGAATACAAATTTGGGTAATGGGCTTAATTGGAAAAGGTCCGCATAGCGTTTTTGCGATACCGACAATGCTTCAGCTTGTTCTTTAAGTTCCTGCTCTGCCTTTTTCCTTGGTGTAATATCTTTAAAGAATATTGACAAGCCGTTGGAAGATGGATAAACGTTAATATCATACCATTTTCCAAGTGGTGGATAATAATCTTCAAACCGCAAAGCCTTTCCTGAAGACATAGCTTTGTGATATTTGATGTATGATAAAGATTTAACTGTATCCGGATAGACCTGCCATATATTCTGCCCTAAAATTTTTTCTTTTGGTGTTTTTAATTCTTTTTCAGCAACATGGTTCCAATATTGAACCATCCAATTCGTATCTAAAGAAAAGAAAGCGTCACCGATACTTTCTAATATAGTATTTCGCTCATTTAAAAGCCTGATCGCTTCTTCTTCTGCTTTTTTCTTATCGGTAATGTTTTTACCTATTGAGAACATTACATCTTCCTCATTACCGCGCGCGGCTGTCCAAGCCAGGTTAATAACAGCGCCTGAACGCGTAATGTAGCGGTTTTCAAAATACACTGAACGAAAACTTTCATTTTTAAAGAGTTCCATCCGTTTCTTACTTTCGGGTCGGTCATCAGGATGAACAAAGTCATCAACTGTCATGTTTAATAATTCTGCTTCGGTGTAACCCAACATTCGGCACATGGCCGGGTTAACTTTTTTAAACTGACGGTCCATTCCTACTATGCAAATAATATCTGATGCCGCCTCAAAAATATCACGTACTTCATTTTCTAATTGTCTGCGGGTGATAGTGGTACCAAGGTAATCGCCCAACCTGTTAAGGGTGCCATCATCCATATAACCGGGTCTTTCGTTACCGGTAAGGCCGATCAATAATACGCCGATCACATTGCCGTTATACCGTAAAGGAACGCCAAGGGCGGAAATGAGTTGGGCTTTGGTAGCCGCTTCACGCCGCAAAAAGTCCTTCCTGTTTGCCAGATCAGGCCAAAATTCTACATTCCCATTCATCCATGTAATTCCCGGCAGACCGTTGCCTTTGTCAAGTTGGCGCATATGGGGGTGATCTTCAAAAAAAAGATTATAGCGTTCGTCAGCAGCTGCTTGTGAGGCTAATTTAATATGTTTTAAATCTCTGTTAACCAACCAGGTCTCAGCCAAACAAAAGCAGCTGCTCAATGCTAATACTTTTTTCATTACCTGTTGCAGCAGTAGCGGCGGCGGCTCCATTTGATTAAATATCTGGCTAATGTCTGCCAATAAAGCTTTTTGCTGTTCTTCCCGCTTGCGCCATCCTATATCACTAATAAAAATTGACAAGCCATTGGCTGTGGGGTAAATGCGGTTTTCCTGCCAAAGATCAAACGGAGCGTAATAATCTTCATTAGTTACCGGTTGGCCTGTTATACGTGCTTCTTCTATAGCATGCCATGTAGGCGTGCCAACAACATCCGGAAATAGCTCCCACATTGTTTTGCCGATCATTTCTTCAGGGAGTAAACCAACTATCTCGCAAGTACGCTTGTTAACATAGTTATAACGAAGGTCGTGATCAACTCCAATAAATCCATCGTTAATACTTTCCAACAAACTGCTTATCTGCTCATTTTTTTCAATGAGCTCCTTTTTTATCATTTTGCCTTCAGTACGATCAAAACGAATAGCTACGTATCGGTATGGCTTGCCTTTATCATTTAAGAAAGGCACAATGGTAGTTGCCACCCAGTAAATGTCGCCGTCTTTACGGCGGTTGCATATATCACCTTTCCAAACATTGCCCGCTGCTATAGTGCGCCATAAGTTCTTCATAAAGGCCTTGTCGTGAAAGGTGGAATTCACTATACGATGATCCTGACCAATAAGCTCATCCTTGCTGTAGCCGGATATTTTGCAGAAATTATCGTTTACGTGTTTTATAACTCCTCTTTGATCGGTTATTGCCACTATTGCGCTGGCATCAAGCGCCTGCTTATAATCAGATAACTCAGTAAAAGCCTGCTTAAGCGTTTCTTCTTTTTTATGTTTTTCGGTAACATCGTGAAAGTTGAGAACTATAGCACGGATCTCGGGCTCCTGTAACCAGTTGGTGAATACGCCCTCTAACTCAATAAAATGCCCTTCAAAGTGCCTTGACCTCAAATTGCATGGTAAGGAGCATCCGGGTGTTTGCAGTAATATGTCAAGTGTATTTTTTACTCTTACTCTGTCGGCAGGATGAACAATTTCAGCAAAGCTGGTATCTGCTCTTGCGTTATCGTTAAAGCCTGTTATGCGTGCAGCTGCCGGGTTCCTGTAAATAAAGTTAAAATCAGCATCAAATAAAGTTATGCCCGAATAGCTGTGTTCTATCAATTGTTGAAATAAGCCCTTCGTTTCTGAATTTTGTACAGGATGGTTAAACCTATATTCCATTTTGCGGGTATAAGTAAGGCTATCTACAATAAGCGCATAACCCTGCAAAGTGCTATTCTGGTAAAGTGGTTTGAACGTGGCAAAGCCCGGAAACTGCCAGCCATCTTTACGGCAAACTGTTATTTCAACGTTGCTGCTACCGTTTGAGAATGCCTGTTCTAAATTTTGCTTAATTGAAAGTCCCTTCAGCAACAAGGCAACAGGTTGTCCCACAATCTCGCCGGCCAGGTATTTGTAAAAATTCGCGGCACCCTCGTTCCAAAATGAAATAATGCCATCGCAATCAAGCATACAAATAGCGTGCTCGGAAATGCTTGAACTAAAAAGGTCAAACAATTGTTGGCCTGTTGTATGTGAAGCTGCACTCATTAATAAGGTATTGCGAAAGGTGTCTTTATAAATGTAAATACTATTTTGCTGTTTAAATTTAATTAACTGTAAAATAGGTATTTATTGTAATAGATAAAACTAGTTGGCTTTTATTGATATTTTGCGCCAGATAGAATATAAACCCAACACAAATACCGCAGCTATTATTACGTACACCCACACCGGGATGTTACGGCCTGCAATAATTAGATAAGTATACGGAATGCAAAATGCAACACCGGCCAGCGTGAGCGGTAGTATAAAAGGTCTTTTACGTCGGATATTGTTAATGCCCCACCCCAGAAAACTAAACAAACCTACTTTACTGAAGAGGTATAGAAAGAAGATCAATGCAGGATCAACCCCGTGCTTATCGCCCAGGTCAACCACCCAATCTTTGAAGGTATCGATGAAATCTTTCACTCCTGCAATATACTATTAAAGCAATTTTTCCAAAACAATCAGTTTTGAATTACGTATAATGGCTGAACGTTTTGAGGATTGTAAAAATTGCAAACAAGTGGCTGTTTGAAGCAATAACCTGTTAAACGAACCGTTACATTTTTATAATTATTTTTTGAACCTGCCAATACAACCTATAGGTTTACGTGGTAATTTAGTATAAAATTTGCTGCCAATATGAATCCATTTGAATTATCACAAGTTGCCGATCTGGGTGCCGAAGTTGCCAAACTTCTGCAACACGAATTGGGTAGCCACGGACATGTGCATGCAATAGCCAGCCGCGTGGTTATTTCTATCAACAAGTTTGAAGGTGAATTTAAATTAGGCAATATGCTGCAGCATATTTACCGAACGGTTGATCAGCATTTCCCGGTGAGAAAAGAACACATATCATTAGTGGTGAAAGAGCTGGAGGGGGGCGCTGAAAATGTGTTCAAAATATGGAAATCAACCACCTGAAATAAATAAGGCCCGTTTCCGGGCCTGTATCAATTGTACTTTTTTATTTAACTTTTAGAGCTTCACCTTCAAAGGTTATTCCTGCACAACCATTTGCCATAAACTGACGGATGTTTTGGTGATCGGTACCGTCAGGTGTATCAAGTACGGCTTTATAATGCTCAGCAAACAGGTGAAGTGTATCTTCAGCATTCAGGTTGTTTAACTTTGCGAAAGCAAACACGCGCGCGCTTCCCTGATTTTGGGTAGATTCATTATAAGCATCGCCGTTTTTAAAAGCGGTGGGCTGATGCTGGTAATTAGCATCAATAAATTCAAGCACTTTAGCAAACGGAGTCTCGCCCTTTTTTAAAGATGCCAGTAAAGTTTCAAGTTGTTGTTCCATGCGGTAAAAATAGCAGAAAACAATTTTACTTGTTCACCATCCACAAACCTGTAGCCAATCCCACTAATGCCGCAGCTGCAATGTACTTACGATGAGCACGCGGCTTGCCCGGCCAGCCAAAACCACCATACGGAGACATGCCATAGTTAACAGTGCTATAAACATTGCCATCAGTTTTGCTTATCTCATCTGCCTGCTTCAAATAGGTACGTACCATACCCGCGGTTGCATTGGCCATAGTTTGCGGAAAAATTGCATGGGCAAGCTTTAGTAATACCGATACACTGCCTACATACCTTGTAGCTTGTGGCCTCACGGCTACATCAACCATAGCTTTCCCTACACGTCGCGGATCGTAAACCGGAGGGGCAGGTTTAAGTACTTTGCCGGTGTAATTGCCTGCGTGTTGTATGCCGGGTGTATCTAAAAATGCAGGAAAAAGGTCGCATACGTAAATATAGGGCCAAGGTGTAAGCTCAGCTTTTAGGGCTTCGTTAAAGCCTCGTAAAGCGAACTTACTGGCTGTATAGCCAGCGCCATAAGGCATAGGTATAAAGCCGCCTATGGATATGTTGTTAATGATGATGCCACGTTTTTGTGCTTTAAAAATAGGCAGTACCGCGTGTGCACCGTTCATATAACCCAACAAATTAGTACGGATAACCTGCTCATGCATGGCCATGGGCATTTCATCAAATGGCCCTGCTGCCAGTACGCCGGCATTATTAACCCAAACATCAATTCGCCCAAAAAAGTAGTTGGCCGCATTAGCCAGACTTATCATGGCTTTTGCGTCTGTAACATCTGTTGCTACTACCAATACTTCTGCGCCTAACCTACGGCACTCTGCAGCAACTTCATCTAACACCTCCTCATTGCGTGCGGCAAGGGTTAGCTTGGCACCGCATAAAGCAAACTCAATTGCTGCGGCCCGGCCGGCACCGCTTGATGCACCTGTTATTACTACGCTTTTATTTAACAATTTTTTTAGCATTCTCATGATGTGTAGCGGCTTTAAAATGGCCGGTGTAGCTGTGCTTGTTACAAAATTTGTTCCAACCCTTTAGTAGGAGGGCCGGTTAACACCGAACCGTCAATAGCGAACCTTCCGCCATGGCAAGGGCAATCCCAGGTACACTCGGCAGCGTTGAAGTTAACAATACAGCCTGCATGTGTACAAACCGGATCAAGCGCGTGGATAGTACCATCTTTGTCCCGGTATACGGCCATTTTTTTATCGTTAGATTCCACTACTTGACCGGTGCCAGGCTGCAGTTGTTGTAATGATTGTTTTTCTTCCACGCCAAAGCGGTCGGCTACAAAACGGTAGGCTACATCAGCGTTCTCTTTCATAAACTCCGTAAATCCATCAATAGGTTTTATTCGCGACGAAGAGAAGATTTTATCATACTTACTCTCCACGCCCAACGCCATCTCAGCCAATATTTTGCCTGAGATACTTCCAAGCATCATCCCGTTACCGTTAAAGCCGGTTGCAGTATAAATACCATCGGCCATAAAAGGAATTTGCCCCACATAAGGCAAACCATCGGCAGGGATGTAGTATTGAGACGACCAGCGGTATTTTATTTCGGCTACATTATAATATTGACGGGTGTATGCTTCCAGATCGGCAAAGGCTTGTTCAGGGTCATCATGGCCTGTTTTATGTTCATTGCCGCCTATTAATAACAGTTTTTGTCCGTTTATCTGGTGGGTACGTACGTAGTGGTATGGCTCCTGCGAATCATAGATCAAAGCATCGGGGTAATCATCATCCTGTAATGTAACCGCCAACACATAACTTCGGTAAGGCGCACATTTAAAGCTGAACACCGTTATACCCGGCGGCAGGTGTGTTGCATAAACTATTTTTTTTGCGCTGATGCTTTTTTCGGCTGATAGCGCCGTGTGTATATTATCTTCATGCTCCAGCTTATCAATCAGCGTGTTTTCAAACAGATGCCCCCCGGCTTTTAAAAAGGCATCTTTAAGTGCCATCAAATATTCAATAGGGTGGAACTGCGCCTGATTGGGGATCTCTAAAGCTTTGATATAAGCTACCGGCGTAGGTGCGTTTTCGGTATAGCTTGCTGCTACACCCACCTTCATAAAGCCATTATAAATATCGTCCAATTGTTTGGCTTCGTCTTCCGTTTCGGCGTAGAGATAGCCGGTTTTGGTTTCATGTTGACAATCAATATTAAAGTCGGTCACCATTTGTTTAATAATGCCTGCGCCGTCGTTTATTGCATCGGCAAAAAGTATCGCTCCGTCTTCTCCAAAAGCACTTTCAGCCTCTGGGTAGGTTGTATCTGCAAAGGTGTTAATATGGGCGCTGGTACCGCCTGTGGTACCGAAGCCAACGTTGTGCGCATCGGCTAAAGCCACTTGTTTGCCTTGCTGCTGCAATAAAACAGCGGCTGTTAAGCCGGTTATGCCTGCGCCTATTATCAGGCAATCGTATATTTTGCCGGTTGGGGTTTGGTGGTTTACCAAAGCCCCGGTGGGTAACTGCCAGGGGCTATTCAATGCGCCGTCGCGTGTGTGCGTTGTGTTTTCTATATGCTGTGCCATAATAAAACAACCTGCGCAAACACCGCTTGTTTTATAAGCGGGCGTTTTACGTATAAACCACGGGTTGCGGTTTAACGTAGCATTTAACGCTCTGCTATTGCCTATACGTTAACATGATTGTTAACATTGCTACGGTTTAAGAGGTAATGGCGAAAAATTAATTTCACTATGTATCAACGCTTTCTAAATATATTCAGCGTTTGGGTGAAAAAAAAAGAAATTTCTTTTGCAGAATTCAGTATAAATCCTACTTTTGCACACTCCAAACCGGAAAACACTCCTGAGTAGCTCAGCCGGTTAGAGCATCTGACTGTTAATCAGAGGGTCGCTGGTTCGAGCCCAGCCTCAGGAGCAACAAAAAGCCTTTCAGTGTATGCTGAGAGGCTTTTTTGTGTTTAGTGGGTTTTGAAGAAGCTCGAAAACAGTCTTTTGATAGTACATTGTTAGTACACGGATAGTACATAGTTAGTGCAACCGTCAGCCATAGCCAACACAGTTATTGTTTATTTATAAATCATCTTAAACGAAAAAAGAAAAACAGAGGATAATATTTATCCGGTAATTGCGAGGGTCACTTTTAACAGAAATAACACTACTGTAACCACCGGCCAAACAATACGGGAATCAACTTGTCAATGAGCTGCTGGAAGTAAAGCGCACCGGCAACGCCATTGTGTGTAAAACTGCGATTAATAGATTGGTTGGCTATTGCGGAAACTCTAAATTGCAATTTAAGGTAAATAATGCATTTGTGACATTTAAATCTTCAAAAATGTTCGACATTTGGCGCGCTCCCGCTAGCTTCCAAACTGGAATCGAAACTCTTCATCATCTTCTACTATGAGCAAGCTTGCTACTGCATTTTTACTGTTTGAAGCAGAGAGACCGGCTGAGTGTGACATTTGTTTTTTGGAGTTATCAATTTTCACGGGGCTTTATATTCTGATAGGTTTTTAGGTGATTGACGTTTTATCTCTATTGTAATAGATGCAACTATTCGGATCAAGGAAATTTTGTGTAGGGTTAAGTGGTTTCAAAAATCTCCTTGCATGCTATGTCAAGAGATGTTTTTTTTGGCTTGTGCAATAAATTCCTTCGGAGACATTTGATATTTAGCTTTGAAAACTTTCGCGAAGTAATTTGGATTGGCAAACCCGGTCATGTAGGCTATCTGCGAAACATTTAGATTGCTCTGTGCCAGCAACTCTGCTGCATTTTCTAACTTAATAGATCTTATATACTCCACTGGCGAAAGTTCTGTAAGTTCCATAAGCTTTCTGTAAAGCGTGCCACGGCTCATACCTACATAGGCGCTTATATCTTCAACAGACAAGTTTGTGTTACTCATATTTTCCTTGATATAGTGATTGATTTTCTTTAAAAGTTTGATGTTTGCCGACTCAATCTCCTCTTTGGGCTCGATGATTTGTACCTTTTTTAAAAAGGTGTTTTTCAAGGTTTGATTTACAAACAACAAATTGCGGATTTTTACATGTAAAATTTCAAAGTTGAACGGCTTTGTTAAATAGTCGTTAGCCCCAGCCTCCAATCCTTCAACTTGCTGTTTCTCTCCACTTATCCCGGTTAAAAGAATTACGGGTATATGGCAGGTGCGTTTATCAGCTTTAATTTTTTTGCTAAGCTCAATCCCGCTCATCTCAGGCATTGATACGTCACTTACTACCAGTTGAGGGTGTTGTGATAGCACTTTTTTCCATCCCTCGCGGCCATTGCTTGCTTCCACTATATTGTAATGCCCTTTAAGATTATCTTTTAAATAAAATCTGATATCTTCATCATCATCTACAATTAATATTACCGGAATGTCAACGCGCTTTTGTGAAGTAGGGAGATCCTCCGGGGTAAATTCCAAATAAGTACGCTCCTGATCATCCACGGCGGTTTGGGCAACTGCTAACGGAATGATCGGCATTGTAATTTTAAATGAGCTACCTTCATCTACCTGACTGTTAAGACTGAGCGTTCCGCCGTGCATTCTTACAAATTCGCTAACAATAGACAAGCCTATACCGCTTCCCTGTCCGGTTGTTAATCCTTTGGTACTATGTTGAAAAAACGGTTCAAATATTTTTTCCTGAAGATTTTCCGGGATCCCAATGCCGGTATCATTAATTTCCAGGCACATGGTATTTTTCCCGTCGCCGTTGTTTTCTATAACATAAAAATGGACGGCAACTTCACCTTGGATTAATGTAAATTTAAATGCATTAGAAAGTAAGTTAAAAACAATCCTTTCAATTTTATCATGATCAAAAAGGCAAGGAAGTTCATCAATTTCGCTGCTAAAATTGAAATATATATTTTTTCGTTCTGCTATATCGTTAAAAGCTTCGCTGGCTTCCTTCAAACATTTCACCAAATCTCCTGGAGCCAGGTTAAGATTGAGCTGCTGCACTTCCATTTTCCGGAAATCCAATAATTGATTAACCAGATTAAGCAGCCGCTTCGCGTTGCGCTGAATAACGACAGATTCTGCAACGACAGTTTTATCCTGGCAGTGAATAAGCTTTTCAACCGGGCCTGTTATGAGCGATAAGGGTGTACTAAAATCGTGGCTTAAATTGGTTAGAAACTTAATTTTAAGCGAATCAATAGCATGCATTCTCTCTGCCTCCAATCGCTGCCTGTCAATCAAATCTTTTGCCCTTGACCTTTCTTGTTGTAAATCAAACTCCCTTTTTATTTTGTCAATAGTGCGTTTTCTATGAAAATAGAGAATAGAAAAAATTATTAAGCCATAAGCACAATAAGCATAGATAGTTCGCCACCATGGGGGAAGCACAATAATTTGGATGTTTTTTTCTTGCGAACTCCAATTTCGGCCATCGTAGCTCGCCTTTACGTGAAAAATATATTTTCCGGGATCAAGATTAGTGTATGAGGCACTTTTAACGCTTCCAACTCTATTCCAACTATGGTCTAAGCCATCTAATCTGTATTCAAATTGATTATCATTGGGATTTGTGAAATCCAGTGCCGCATACTCAATCGAAAAATTTTCGCCGTATTTAAGAATAATTTCTTTGGCAAAGTTAATTTGTTCTTTGATAGGTGAGTTTTTTCCAGGCACTACTACATTATTTGACACCTTAAGTTTAGTTAGCAAAACGTTGTGTTTTTGAATAATAGATGGTACTTTGGAAGATTCAAAAAAGTTGAATCCGGATTCTCCACCGAAATAAACTGTACCATTTTCGGCCGCAATTCCTGATCCCTCGTAAAAAGGGGCGTTAGCTACACCATTATTAGTAGTGAAAGATTTAACGGTGTTATTTAATGGATTAAATGAGCTTAACCCTTTGTTAGTACTCATCCAGATCAAACCAGCCTTATCTTCTACAATTTGATAAATGGTTGTGTGGTTAAAAAATCCGCCGGCCTCAGTTAGTCCCCTAAAAGATTTTCTTTTTTCATCAAATACACATAGGCCGCTATTTGTGCCTACCCAGGTGCGTTGGTTTCGATCGTGTAAGATGCATAGTATATAATTATTGATCAATTGTCCCTTAGCTTTGGAATAAAGGGCAAATTTTTGAGTTTTTGGATTGAAAACCGCCATGCCAGAACCATATGACCCTATCCACACTTCGCCATTTTTCTTAGTTGCTATTGCCCTTATATATCCATTTGTAGGCAGTGACGGGCCATTTACTTTCAGGTCTACTGAAGGATATACCTCCCATTGACGTTTTGATGGATCAAATACCTTTACACCCTGACCATTTATCCCAATCCATACCTTGCCGGTATTATCTTCATCAAGGCAGCGGATGGCATTTTCATTTTTTAGCTTGCCATCAACCTCTTTATATAATAACTCGCTTTTTCTTTTCTTTGGGTCATACTGAAAAATGTCTCCCTCACGGGTTGCAATCCATAGCTGGCCGCTTTTTAAAATCTTAATAGCTAAAACGTTTGGCTGTAATGAGGATGCGCTTAATGGAACCAAATTTGTAGTACGGGTGTTTTTATTGAACACTTGCAAACCAGCCCCAATTGTTCCAACAAAAACATCGCTGTTATTTTTCAAAGTGGCTAAAGAAGTTACGATGGGTGACGGAAGATATTTTGGTTGAAATGTTACGCTTGGTTGAAAGCCAAATAGCGCTAAATTTTTGTCATACTTGTTAATCCCTCCTCTTATAAGACCTATCCAAAAAATTTTGTCGTCCGCTATATATAGCGTCTTTAGTTGATTATTTCTCAACCCGTAAACATTTCGGGGATTCGAAGTGATTACATTAAATCTCATACTGTTGAGATCGAAAATCCGTAATCCCTCTTCTGTCGTTAGCCAAAGTTCGCTAAGACCAGGCGCGATAGCTAAGTCGTGAATAATATTGGCTCCTATGTGATCACGATCTGAATCCTTAAACACACGAAATGCTCCATCCTGAAGCAATGTGTTAAGACCATCGGAGGTTGAAAACCACATTCGGTTAGAATTATCTTGCACAATTCTGGTGACGTTGTTATTGCTTAAAGATTTGGGGTTAAATTGATCATGAATATAGTGGTCAACTTTATTTCGCCGAGGATCGAATCTATATAGACCATTGCGCGACCCAATCCACATCCTGCGCTGGTTGTCTTCGAATAAAGAAATAACACGCCATACTTTCTCAGTACGTCGCGCTTCCGCCGGAGTTTCAAAAAGTATAATTTTATTGGTTCCGTTCTCTATGATCCGAAGATCTGAATATGAGCCTATCCAAAGATTACCCTTGTAATCACGGCAAAGCACACGCACAGATAGTCCATAGGTCTCTTTAATTGGAATGAAAACATCTTTCAGCGGATCATAGTAACACAATCCGTTGGAAGTACCCACCCACAACCGGCCAAATTTATCTTTGTACAATGCCTGAATCACATTGCTTGGCAGACTCAAGGAGTCTTTTGGTATATTACGGTAAATTACAATATTGGTACCATCAAAACGATTTAATCCGTTCATCGTTCCAAACCATACAAACCCACTTGTATCTTTGGTAATTGCGTTAATGGCATTAGATGAAAGCCCCTCAGAAGTGGTAATGTGCGTAAAATCATATCCCCCTTGCCCGTAGGCTGCACTACTAAATAAAATAAGAAGTGCAGTTAAAAGTCTTATAAAGCCGTAAGTTGGAAAAACTGATTTGGTCATACAATTAGATATCATCAGGTGCGATCAACTAGAACAAATGTTTTACTAGCGATACATTCATTGGTTTATAGGTGCTTATCCGCTATTTAATTGGTAAGAATAACGTTTTTACAAATATAGATAACCTCTCAACTCTAAGTACTTCGCGTTTTACTTTGCCAGACTTCCATGACTTATTGTTTAAAAAATAAACAGCTGATAGTCAATGAATTGAACAACTACTATCGTTTGCGTTTACCTTTTGGTTTGATACAATAGTTTCCAAAATTGAAACGTGAACGATGTGTCATGAGATGCTTTAGAAGCGAATTTTGGACTGTACTGTAGTTGTGCATACAAAGAACATTGTCTTTCACAGCGTCGGTACTAAAGGCATGTCTTCTGTGACTTGCTTTTCATAGAAACCAATTAGATACTATTTTTTATTGTTAATCAAGACATTTATGTCCTCGACCATGTGTGCGTACTCAATGGAGAACTTAAAGGCATTTCTGCGTAAGCAGGCGTGTACTGTAGAAGACTATAAATGGCTCCAGCATTATTTTAATCATGCAGACGACCGCGAACTGAAACTTTTAATGCATGACGAGTACATGCAGCAATCACCGGCTCTTTACAATGAAGAGCTACCGTTCTCAACCGAGATACTTGAAAAAATACACAGCAAGTTAAACAAAACGACGTTCAAGGGAAACATTTGAAATAGCATAAACCAGTATAGCGTGTTTCGTCTCGGCAAATTTCACAACGATCTAATACCTAAACTATTCATATAACATTATTTAACTAAAACCAATATATAAGAGAAGAAAAAATTAAAAAGCTTGCTAGATATCAAGGATATAAGGCAATGGTAATTCATAAAAATCTAAAATTTAAACTTATTTAATGAATAAACTTCAACTCATAATTAATTAGCTCAGGTAGTTTAACAAACGCTTGCTGCTGAAACAGGAAACTTGAACCGGAATGTCGTTGATAAATCAATACATCAAAACTTATATCGGGCCGGTTCCCGATACCAAAGCCTAAATTTCTTAACCAATTACATAAACCAATCATTAGGACTTTTTTGCATTTGGGGTTTTCAACGAAAATTTCTTGAACTCTTCGGAAACAAATTCTTCTCCCATTGATGAGATATGAGGTCTCAAAATTGGCGGAGAGGTATATGTTACCGGTTCGTATTATAAACCTTTATAACCTAATTAATGATGAAATATAAAAGAAAGCGATTTCTTAAAATTCCATGTTTGCTTGTGCTACTGGTCTTCAGCGTTTTTACCGCTTATTCGCAAGGTAGAATAACGCTTACAGGCACTGTTTTCGATGCTACCGGACAGCCCCTTATGGGAGCAAATGTGGCTGTAAAGGCAGATAACCAAACAAAGACGGTTACTGACAAAGACGGCAAATTCACCCTATCTGTTACCAATCCTGGCGTTACACTTGTGGTGAGCTACCTCAGCATGGTTACCCAGGAGATAAAAGCCAATGGCGCTGTACCACTTAAGATAACACTGCAGGACGATAATAAGATGTTGAGCGATGTAATTATTGTAGGCTACGGTCAGCAAAGGAAAGAAACCCTTATAGGCGCTGTTACGCAAACCAACGCGAAGGCGTTGGAACGTACCGGCGGCGTAACCAATTTAGGTATGGCATTAGCGGGTAATTTACCCGGCGTAACAGTATCGTCATCATCAGGTATGCCCGGTGCGGAAGACCCTCAAATACTCATCCGCGCACAAACCACATGGAACTACAGCGCTCCTTTGGTAATGGTAGATGGAGTTGAGCGCCCGCTAAGCGCTATCGATATAGGTTCAGTGGAGACTGTTTCCGTTCTTAAAGACGCAGCCGCAACGGCAGTTTATGGAGTAAAGGGCGCAAATGGCGTTATCTTGATAACAACCAAAACCGGCTCTGTGGGAAAAGCTCAAATAAGGGCCCGCGCAAATACAACCGTCAAAACGGTGTCGAAATTGCCTGCGAAATACGACTCATATGATGCTTTATCACTTAAAAATAGAGTAAGCGAACGGGAACTGTCTACAGATTATACACTGTGGCCTTCTAATTTCACTCCCGGAGCTATTCTTTATAAATATCGCTATCCAGCTAATGCAGATGAGTGGGACCGTTATCCTAATACAGATTGGGAAAAGGAACTATTTAGAGATTATGCGATGGCTTACGGCGCTAATGTAAGCATATCTGGGGGGGCCAAAGGGGTAACCTATTTTGCCTCTGCAGATTATGTGAGCGAAGGGGATTTGTTAAAGACGTTTAATAATAACAAAGGGTATAATTCTGGTTATAATTATGACAGGCTCAACTTTCGCAGTAACCTTGATTTTGACCTTACCAAGACTACGAAACTTTCAACTAAGTTATTCGGATCGAATGGCGTGCGAAGATTCCCATGGGGAAAACCGAATGGAAACAACAACTCGGCCACTTTTGCCTGGACAGCGGCTTACAGGTCTGCTCCTGATGCTATGCGTCCGATATACTCCGATGGAACATATGGCTTCTTCCCGAATGCCACCTTTGATGTACCTAACTCGATTGCCGACCTGGCAAATGCAGGCCAGGAAACGAATACAAGTACCCAGATCACAACCGATTTTATTTTGAATCAGGATCTGAGGATGATCACGAAGGGCTTGAAATTACGGTTAAGCTACTCCTATGACAATACTTTTTCAGAGAGCGGTCGTGGTATTAACGACACGAATAATCCGTTTCAAGCAAAATGGATCAATCCTATCACCGGAGCCGTTCAGTACAGTCAGACCACGGATCCCAATACGCAGCTGGATTTTTATGAACGGGTTAACTGGAGCGCTGCAGCAGGTTCAGTTGATGTAGGCTCAACCTATCGTAGACTTAATTACTCCGCTCAATTGGATTACAATCGCTCTTTCGGCAAGCATGACGTAGGGCTAACAGGAGTCTTCATGCGCGAAAGGATAGCCCAGGGAAGCGTATTTCCGAGATTTAGAGAGGATTGGGTTTTCCGTACTACTTACAAATTTGCCTCCAAATATATAGTTGAAGCTAATGGAGCATATAATGGTTCTGAACAATTTGGTCCTAATTACCGTTTCGCGTTTTTCCCGTCAATTTCTGCAGGTTGGGTAATTAGCAATGAGAAGTTTATGAAAAAATTAGACTTTATTCAGACGTTGAAACTGCGCGGATCTTATGGTAAGATAGGTAACGACCGGCAGGGTGGGGACCAATTCTCCGGACGCTATCTTTACAGAGATCAATGGACTTTTTCAGGCAACGCTCCTATGGGCCCACTGGCCCAGAATTCGCCCTACACTTTTTATAGTATAACGCAGCTGGGTAACCCTAACATAGCTTGGGAAACAGTAGAGAAAACTAATGTTGGCTTAGACTTCGGATTTTTAAATGGATTGGTTGAAGGAAACTTGGACGTATTCAGAGACATACGGAGTAATATCATCATAGCCGGCGCGGATAGGGCCATTCCAAAATACTTCGGTCAGAGTGCGCCAAATGCCAATCTCGGTAAAGTTCAGGGAACCGGCTTCGAGCTTGAGTTACGTTTTAATTTTAGATTGAACAACGGATTGCGTTTATGGGCCAATCCATCTATCACTCATGCAGTCAATAAAGTATTGTTTCGCGATGATCCCGAGTTACTACCAAGTAATCTAAAAAATGCAGGATATCAGTTAGGACAGGTGAAATCGTATCTATCGTCTGGATATTTGAGGTCATGGGATGATGTTTACGGAAGCGCGCCACGAAATGCGAATGATCAATTTAAACTGCCTGGCGATTATAATATTATAGACTACAATGGTGACGGCATAGTAGACCGTTTTGACGTTGCACCTTATCAATACTCAGGTTCTCCTCAAAATACTTATAATCTCTCCCTCGGGATCGAATGGAAAGGGTTTAGCGCTTTCGCTCAGTTTTATGGCGTAAACAATGTCACCCGTACTATTAACTTCCCAACCTTTGATACATACTCCGCCTCAAATACGGCTTATGTAGAGGGAACATACTGGACAAAAGAATCCGGAGGTAATGTACCGTTGCCTCGATGGGGAGCATTGCCAGAGGGAGTATACGCCACACGATATCAGTATGACGGCTCCTATATCCGTTTGCGAAATGCAGAACTGGCTTACACATTCAGTGGGCCATCAATGAAGAAGATTGGGGTGAAGTCATTCAGAGTATTTGTAAACGGGAATAACCTGGCATTATGGACCAAAATGCCGGATGATAGGGAGTCTAACTTCAGTTCTGGCGGTGGTTCCCTTCAGGGTGCCTACCCCACTTCAAAACGTTATAATCTGGGTATTGATGTAAGCTTTTAAAAAAATTGACGATGAAAAAGTACCATAAAATAGTATTAATTCCCCTAACGGTGGCATTAATATGCGTGAGCTTCGGGTCATGCAAAAAATATCTTGATGCAGCTCCGGCTACAGCCGTAAGTGATACGGAGGCGTTTAAGAATTATAGGAACTTCCAGGGATTTGTAGAGGAATTGTACAATGCGGTACCGGTAGCTACCGGATCGACGTCGCACAACAACTGGAATTTCGGCGAAGAGGAGTTATGGCAAACCAATGATAACAGGATATTATCGTATAATATAGATCAGGGAGATTACAGGGCATGGGAAAATGCAACATTCGGTTCTTGGTTCAAATACGATAATTACAGTGCAAGTAGTACCTCCAGAGGCAATAAAGGTCAGTTATATGGACTTGCATGGTATTCTATAAGAAAAGCAAATGTTGGGCTGGCTAATTTAGATAAGCTTACTGATGCGACTCCTCAAGAGAAAAAATTGATCGAAGGGCAGTTGTATTTTTTTCGCGGCTGGTATCACTTTATGTTGATGCAGTACTGGGGCGGGTTGCCTTACGTTGATGTGGTGCTGCCTGCTGACCAGACTCCCCGGATTCCGCGCTTAAATTATCAGAAGACCGCAGAAAAGGTATCTGCAGATTTACAGAAAGCAGCAGATTTATTGCCTGTAGACTGGGACCTGTTGCCTGATGCGGACGTGCCTACTGCCAAATCAACCAAGGGAAACAATGACCGTCGTATAAATAAAATTATGGCGCTCGGCTTTTTAGGAAAAAATCTCCTTCTGGCGGGTAGTCCGTTAATGAACCAGGAATCTACAGGCGTTGAGGCTTATAATACCGAGTTATGTAAAAAGGCCGCTGATGTATTTGCGGAAGCCTTAAAAATTTGCGAGGCTACTAACCGATATGAGTTAGTGCCCTTTTCAAATTACAGCGAAATTTTTTACACGTATGCCCAGGCAAATCGTACGCCTGGTTCGGCCATTATCGGCGGAAAAAGATACCTGGAAGCCATCTTTCAGGAAGGTATAGTTGAACCTGGCCGCTGGCAATCCAATATGATCAATGACTATCGCCCGGCTACCATTCGTACTACTGGTTTAAAGTGTTATCCTACAGCGAATTATATTGATTATTACGGAATGAAAAACGGCCTTCCCATACCAGACCCTACCAAACCTGATGCCGAGTCTGGCTGGGATCCGCAATTTCCATGGAGAAACAGAGATCCCCGTTTCTACAATGATATTATGTTTGACGGCGAGAAGGCCGTTACTAACGGAGCGAACGTGGGTAATAACGAATTCAGGCAATACGCCAGCTTATACACCAACGGCTGGTATAGGACAACGGACGGTGCTGCAGCTGTGTATACAGGTTATATGCTTTCCAAATTCACCAACAAATTGTTAAATAGTTATGGAGATCCTTATGGAGGTAACAACTGTATGGTATTGAGTTTCCTTCGATTGTCTGATATGTACCTGATGTACGCGGAGGCTGTGTCTGAGGGCAATAACAATCCACTGGCGAGCGCATCAGGCTATACCAAAACAGCTGTGGATGCAGTGAACTTTGTAAGAGACAGGCCTGGGCTGGGAGTAGGCCACGTGGCACCGAAATTTTTAGTCTCACAAGATATGTTCCGACAAGAATACAGGAGGGAGCGGGCGGTAGAACTGGCGTATGAGGGACACAGGTTTGTGGATTTGCGTCGCTGGAAACTGCTTGACAAATTGCCATACACACTTAAGAAAGCAGTAGAGTTTGACAGGGCAACCCCGAACGCGCAGGTATATGCTGATCCGAAAAACGCCCGCGTTCAAAACTTCAGAGAAACCGTATTGATTGAAAGGAAATTTACAAGCAAGCATTATTGGTTCCCTTTCCCAATAGCCGATGTTAATCTGTACGCTGATTTTAAGCAGAATCCGGGTTGGTAGTCTTTTAATTATGAACAAAATATGAGAAATATATATATAAAAACCTGTTGTGTGTTTTTGGGCACTTATTTCAGTATCTTGAGAGCAGAAGCTCAGCAAGCCAGAGATTCTGTTCAAACTGTCACGACGGACAGCCTTATTAACGTCGCGTTTCGAAAAGTGCCCAATCGTGATGTACTTGGTGCAGTATCCTCCGTTAACGTGGCCGAATTGATCAATAAAAGTTATGGTGCAAATGGCTTAAACAATCTTCAAAGTTTTGTTGGAGGATATGCCGGTGGCGGTGCCGATGGTGCTCTAAATATCTGGGGACAAGCACCTTTGGTACTGATTGACGGAATTCCCCGCCGGGCCGCGGACGTGCGTATGACGGAGGTAGAATCAGTAACCGTATTAAAAGATGCAAGCAGCGTAGCCCTGTACGGAAGCCGTGCCGCTAAAGGTGTGGTACTGATTACCACAAAGCGGGGAGCTGAAAAACCGCTTACGGTAGATTTACGCGTCAATGGTGGATTTCTTGTACCTAAATCCTACCCAAATTATCTGAATGCCGCGGATTATATGACGTTCTATAATGAAGCTTTGCGTAACGACGGATTGACGAATAAGTTTACAGATGCTGAAATAAGTAATACCAGAGCAGGTATCAACCCTTGGCGTTATCCCGACCTGAATTTGTACTCATCGGATTTTTTGAGAAAAATGACGTATCGGACAGACTTGACCGGCGAGATTTCTGGCGGCAATAAGGACGCTAAGTATTATTCCAATATCGGCTTGGGTTATAATAACAACCTGTTAAAACTGGGCCAGTCAAAAAAAGCTAATGCTTTGGATGTTAACGTCAGAGCCAATGTTGATATGAGGATTAACAGCTGGCTTAAAGCTTCTGTAGATGCCGTAGTTATTATGAATAATGAATACACAGCCAGGGGAGACTTTTATGGAGCGGCGGCTACTTTACGCCCTAACGACGATTATTTTTCTTATCTGGTACCCATAGACAGGCTCGATCCTGCTAATGCGCAACTTCAAGCCATCGCTAAAAACAGTAATTTCGTAATTGATGGTAAATACTTGCTGGGCGGTCTGTCTACCAGGCAAACCAGTGATCTGTCTCAGATTCTGGCATCGGGTTATATCAAAACCAAGCGGAACACTTTAATGTTTAATGCCGGTGCGGAAGCGGATCTGGGCAATTTGACACCTGGATTAACTTTCGGCATGCGGTTTAGCATGGATTATACTTCGAGATATTCTGAGGCTTTCACGGTAGCCTACGCAACTTACCAACCAACATGGGCAACGGTTAATGGTACTGACGTGATAACGAATTTGACACAATTCGGAAACGACGGCATAGCTACCGCCGAAAATGTGGGCTCATCGCTGTATAATCAAACTATTTCCTTTAATCCCCGACTTATGTACCAACGCACATTCGGACAGAAACACAACGTTACCGGCGCGCTGATTGGATGGGGATATATGACACAGGTATCAAGCGATCCTAATAATGATGGGGGCAGTGATTACCAGAATATCCGTAACACCAACCTGGGCATACAGGCCGGATATAATTTTAATCATAAATATTATGTTGATTTCACGGGCGCTGTAATTCATTCGGGAAAACTGCCTAACAGTAACCGTAACAGCTTATCTCCTACAGCTACCCTGGGATGGCGAATCAGCGAAGAAGATTTTTTCAAAAACCACGTATCTTTTGTAGACGATCTGAAGCTTACGGCGACCTATTCTTCACTTAAACAGGATCTGGATATTACTTCTAATGGTGCGGATTACTATTTATATCAGGGAAATATAACCACTCCAGGTACATATGGCTGGCGCGATGGAACTTCATCAGGATCTTATGTGCTGTATGGTCGTGGTGCCAATCCTAACTTCACGTTCGTGGAGCGCAAAGAGTTCAGGGCAGGTTTGGATGCGTTTCTTTTTAAGCACGCCCTTAATCTGAACGCAAACTATTTCCATCAGGAGACAAAAGGCTTGTTGGCGAACGGATTGGCAACTGTTTACCCGTCTTATTATAACGGAAACGGCTCTTTCCAACCTTGGCTCAATTTTAATAATGACATGCGTAAGGGCGTGGATTTTTCGGCGAACTATACCAGTAAAATTGGCAAGCTTAAATTTTCTTTAGGTTTTGTAGGGATGATTTATAAATCAGAAGCCACCAAAAGGGATGAGGTATATGAGAACAGTTACCAGAACCGGGTGGGGAAACCTTTAGACGCAAGCTTTGGGTATATTGCTGAAGGGTTGTTCCAGAGTCAGGCAGAAATTGACGCACACGCGCGGCAAACGTTCGGCGGCACATTGAAGCCTGGCGATATTAAATACAAAGACATCAATGGCGATAATGTTATTGATACCCGGGACCAGGTATACCTGGGTCGTAACGGAGGGGGAGCATCGCCCTTTACTTATGGAGTTAATTTAACATTAAAATGGAAGAACCTGACTATGCTTGTTTTAGGTTCTGGACAAAGCGGCGCCATCGGATATAAAAACAGCTCCTATTATTGGGTAACCGGTTTAGGCAAATACTCAGATGTGGTTTTGAACCGCTGGACACCTGAAACAGCCAGCACAGCTACTTATCCGCGTTTAAGTACCAATAGTACTACCAATAATTTCCAGAACTCCACTTATTGGATGTATGATAACAATCGCTTTGATTTGAGAAGGGTTCAATTTACGTATGACTTTAATAAAACGGCCTTCGGCAAAACCTCATTCATTCATGGGATGAGCGTTTATGTAAACGGCGACAATCTGCTTGTTATATCAAAAGAACGCAAGTTGATGGAAACCAATATCGGATCAGCTCCCCAGACCCGTTTTTACAATATTGGAATTAAAGCCACTTTTTAACATATAATAAAAGATATCATGAAGATAAGATTAATAATAATCGCGCTGATTGTGTTATCCTTTACGGGTTGCAAAAAGATTCTGGATCCCGAATTGGAAAATTTCAGGTCGGTAGATAATATGTACAAAGACCCCCAGTTTGCAGAGGGGTTTGTTTTAGAGGCTTATCGCACCTTGCCCGGATATTATAACAGCAGCGATCTGGCAACCGATGATGCAGTAGCAAATGATCGAACTAACGTATTTAGCCAGCTGGCAACCGGTTCCTGGACCGCAGCTAACGGTAACCTCAGTGTATGGAATCCTTCGTATGCGGGTATATTATACGTTAACCAGTTTTTAGCAAATTCTAACAAGGTTAAATTCGCAAATGATCCGGCTTCAAACAGGCTTTTAAATTATAGGATGAGAGGAGAAGCATTTGGCTTGCGCGCCCTTCATATGTATTTTTTATTACGCAATCATGCAGGACTAACCGCTAACGGACAACTGATGGGGGTACCTATTATTACCGAATTTCAGGAACCTACTACAGCGGACTTTAACCAGCCGAGAGCTACGTTTGATGCTTGCGTTAAGCAGATTTACCGCGATCTTGACAGTGCAGAATACTATCTGCCTGTAGAATATGTAGATATCACATCAGCCAGTCAGATACCGGCACAATTTGCATCTATCACGCAAACTCCTGCTATTTATAACAGGGGGATGGGGGCAACTTTCAAGCAGTTGTTCAATGGCCTTATCGCTAAATCAGTCAGAGCGAGAACTGCTCTGCTTGCTGCCAGCCCGGCCTTTCAAAATCCGGCAAATCCGGCTACCTGGGATCAGGCTGCAAATGCAGCAGCTGCGATCATCCGTTACAAAGGTGGGCCCAATTCATTGCCTGCCAACGGTTATACCTTTTATGACAACCGGACGGAGATAGATGGGCTATCACTGGGAAATAATCCCTCAGAGATTATCTGGAGAGAGAATCGTCAGACCTCCAATAGTGACAGAGAAACGCAAAATTTTCCACCGAGCCTTTTCGGCAATGGTTTGATTAATCCTACCGATAATCTGGTGAAAGCGTTTCCTATGGCAAATGGTTACCCTATTGGCAATAGCAGCAGCTTGTATAATCCGGCCAATCCATATACAAGCCGCGATCCAAGACTGAGAGCCTACATTATGTATAATGCACACCCAGATTTAACTTCATTGAGAACGGGAAGCCAGTCTACTACCCCCGATGGAATATTAGTAAGGGCAACGTCTACACGTACAGGTTACTACCTGAGAAAGACACTTCGTTGGGATGTGAGCTTAACGCCAGGAGCTGTGACAGGCAGAAATCGCTATACTCCCCGTATCAGGTATACAGAAATGTATCTGAATTATGCAGAGGCGGCCAATGAAGCCTGGGGCCCTAAAGGCACCGGACCTAACGCTTTTTCGGCATACGACGTGATCAAAGCCATCCGCACAAGAGCCGGAGTGGGGACGGGCAATAGCCATGCTTATTTAGAAGAATGCGCGCTTGATCAAGCCAAAATGCGCGAATTGATTAGAAATGAACGCCGCCTGGAGCTGTGTTTCGAAGGCTTCCGTTTCTGGGATCTTCGCAGATGGAAAGCAGATCTGAATGAATCAGCTCAGGGTATGGATGTTAACGGCACGGTTTACACACCCTTTACGGCTGAAGCCAGAGCATTTCAAAGCTACATGGTTTATGGCCCTGTTCCGTATTCAGAAGTACTGAAGTATAACAAATTGATACAGAATGCTGGCTGGCAGTAATTCAGCATTCATTAAAGTAATTTTAAAATGAAAAGATATAAACTATTTATGGGGCTGGCAGTTGCGTTGGGCACTGCAACGGGTTGCTTGAAAAACAATGATATCCAACATCCGGATTATGATACGCAGTCGGTATACTTCTCTTATCAGTATCCGGTGCGAACCATTGTATTAGGCGAAGATTTATTTATAGATAATACCCTGGATAATGCACACAAGGTGGAGGTTAAAGCTACTTTAGGCGGCACAACTGACAATAAGAAAGACGTTGTAATTAATTTCAATGTAGATGCGACGCTGGCAAACAACCTTAAATTTCTAAGCAGTGGCGATGCGATCAAAGTGTTGCCCTCCAATTATTATTCTTTGGCATCCAATCAAATCAGTATTCCCAAAGGCAGCATAATGGGCGGTGTACAGGTGCAATTAACAGATGCTTTTTTTGCCGATCCGCTTGCAATAAAAAACACATATGTACTCCCCTTGAAAATGACAGGTGTACAAAATGCCGACAAAATTCTGCCTGAAAAGAACTTCGTGCTTTATGCACTAAAGTTCATTAATCCATGGCATGGTTTTTACCTCCGAAGAGGTGTTGACGTAATGACCAGCGCCACTGATAGCAGAACAGTGACCCGGCATGCTGTATATGTAGAAAATGACGAAGTAAACAAGTTAAATACAAAATCGCTTACACAAACGGAGTTTCCCGTGGTGTTTAAGGACAGTCAGGGAGCCAACTTTTCCTGTACCTTGTTACTTACATTTGACAATACCGGAAAATGTACCATTTCTACTAATACAAACCTTTTTACGGCATCAGGAACAGGGCAGTTCGTGAAGAGGGGCGATAAAAAAAGCTGGGGCAATACAGACCGCGACGCGCTTTACCTGAACTATCAGGTAGCCTATAACGGCGTTACTGTTGGTACTGCTCCAAGCACCAGAATCATCAGCGGCACTATAACCTCTAAAGACACGCTGGTAATGCGCGACAGAGCAGTTAGCTACGAGCTATTTACCCCGGCGCAATTATAAAACTTAAGTTAACGCTTGTCGCTGTGGCGCATTGGTCATAAGGCCCCGGTAAGCCGTTTATTGGAGAGATGATTGATTGAGGTCAGTCATCTCTCCTTGTTATTTGTGAACAGCCGCATTGGCCATAAATAATTAACAAAATAACTATACTAAAATGATATATAATTTGAAAATTTTTTCTAAGAATCCTGTACGCGCTTTTAGGCAAGCTGCTTTCATACTGGTTTTGATTTGTGCTACAATTGGCGCAATACCTACCGCAGCATGGGCATTGAACGGTAAAAACTACATTTCCGAAAGCTATGTCAAAAACGCGTTCAAGCTTTCCGCAGGTGGGAGATCGGCAACAATTGTTGCCAGCTCGACAGATCACAAAGGTGTATTAAGAGCGTTACTTGACCTTCAGGGAGACATCGGCAAAGTAACCGATCATCAACCAGCCGTTTTATACGATAAAGTTCCATCGCAAAAAGAATTAATCATTGTAGGTACAATTGGTAAAAGCGCACTAATTGACAGGCTGGTTAAAAGCGGAAAACTTAATGTAAGCGCAATCAAAGGAAAATGGGAAAACTTTCTTCTACAAGTAATTGATGATCCATTTCCGGGGGTAACAAAGGCTTTTGTTATTGCAGGGAGTGATAAGCGGGGAACGATTTATGGATTGTACGATGTTTCCTCAAGTATTGGTGTATCGCCATGGCATTACTGGGCCGATGTGCCGCCAAAAAAACATACTAACTTGTATATAAAAAGCGGACGTTATTCTGAAGGCCCCAGTGTTAAATACCGCGGAATTTTCATCAATGATGAAGATCCCGATCTGACGCGGTGGGTTAGAGAAAACTTTGGAACGGTTAAACCCAGTACCAATCCGCCTGTTCGCGCCGGCGTTGCTAATTATGGTCATGAGTTCTACGCAAAGGTATTTGAACTTTTGCTGCGGATTAAGGCCAATTATTTATGGCCAGCCATGTGGTCCAATGCTTTTAACGAGGATGATGCTGAAAACCCTAAACTTGCGGATGAGTTTGGTATTGTAATGGGTACTTCGCATCAGGAGCCTATGCTGCGTTCACAACAGGAATGGGATAGAAGGTACATACGCACCCTGGGCAACTGGGACTACACCAAGCACGCCGATACATTGGCAAAATTCTGGCGCGAAGGTATTAGTAGGAATAAGGGTTACGAAAGCGTGATCACCATGGGATTGCGCGGCGCTAATGATACCGAAATGAAAGGCTCTTTAACTGATAATATTGCAATGGTAGAAGGTATTGCCAGCACCCAGCAAAATATCATTAAAGACGAATATGGCGCGGCAGCCAGCAACGTTCCGCAGGTTTGGTGCTTGTACAAGGAGATCATGGAATATTATAATAATGGCATGCGTGTTCCGGATAACATCACCCTGCTTTGGGCCGATGATAACTGGGGCAATATACGCAGATTGCCTGATGCTAAAGAACGCTTGAGAGCAGGCGGAGCCGGTGTGTATTATCACTTTGATTATCACGGTGACCCCAGAAGCTATGAATGGATCAATACCAATCCTATTGCAAAAATCTGGGACCAAATGTCGCTGGCTAAGCAATACGGTGCGGATAAAATATGGATAGTTAACGTAGGGCACTTTAAAGGATATGAACTACCAATGCAATATTTTATGGATCTGGCCTGGGATACCAATTACTGGACCAGTGATAAGATACATGCCTACACAACACAATGGGCAGCCAATCAGTTCGGCAGCCAGTATGCAGGTGATATTGCTGACATCCTGAATAAGTACACCAAATATAATGGTCGTCGTAAACCGGAGTCTCTAACTTCGTCTACATATAGTCTCATCAACTATAACGAAGCGGAAAATGTGGTTTCAGATTATGTTCAATTGCAAAAAAAGGCAGAGCAACTTTACGTCAAAATGCCCGAAAATTTACGCGACGCTTATTATCAGATTGTGCTATTTCCGGTAAAAGCATGCGCGCAACTTTATGAAATGTATCTGGCAGCCGCAAAAAATGAACTTTATGCAAAGCAACAGCGGGCAAGCGCCAATGAGATGGCAGCAAGGACGCGTTTGTTTTTCCAAAAAGACTCTTTGCTAATGAATGAGTACAACCATGTTTACGCGGGAGGCAGGTGGAACCACTTTATGGATGAAACGCATATTGGATACACCACATGGTCGCCACCAAGAAAAAACAGCCTTGATGCCATCAAGCTTAAAGAACTGCAAGTACCCCAAGCCGCCACGATGGGTGTTGCTTTAGAGGGTAATGAAAACAGCTGGGCTGAGCATACAGAACAGACTGTTCTTCCCGCCTTTGATAACTATAACAATACAAATCATTATCTGGAACTGTTTAATAAGGGAAGGCTACCTTTCAATTATACAATTAGTAGCAATGTTAACTGGTTGAACATAAGTAATATATCTGGTTCGGTTGATAGTCTCGACAAGCGCATCTTATTTAGCTTAAACAAATTTGCACTACCTAAAGCAAATGCCGAAGGTATTGTAACAATTAGTGGTACCGGACAGCCTGTTAATGTAAAAGTTAACTACGTTGCATTACAGACAAGTATGGCGAAGCCCGGCAGCTTTGTGGAAAGCGGTGGTGTGATCGCCATTGAGGCAGCCCATTTTGCTAAGAATGTACCCAGTGGTGCCCGTGAATGGAAAGAGATCGAGGACTATGGTTTAACGCTTTCGGGCATGCGCGCTACTGCACCGGCCAATGCGCCCGCAGCAGTTCCCGGAAAAAACGCGCCTTGCCTCGAGTATCCCCTGTACCTAACTTCAACTGATACCGCGGAAATTACGTTGATAACATCCCCATTACTAAATGTGATGCCGGACAGGGATATCAGGATTGCTGTTTCTTTTGACGACGAGGCACCTATTTATATGGTAAATGTGCCTGATAAATTTAAAGTGCATTGGTCAAACCCAGCGTGGGCGCAAACAGTGGTTAAGCAGGCGAGACAAGTTAAGACCACCCTCAAAATCAAATCGCGCGGTAATCATACGCTAAAAGTTTGGTTAATTGATCCCGGAGTTGTTCTCGAAAAAATAATTGTTAACACCGGAGGGTTAAAGCCTTCGTATTTGGGGCCGCCCGAAAGTGTTAGTGTTCCACGTAAATTATAAATGAGTAAACAAATTTATGAGCGAATGGGGAGGCGCTTATAAGCTGTAGTAGGGTTCTCTTGCCTACATCAAGATCATCCATCGCTAAAACAAAGGGCTGACTCAATAATGAAGATCAGCCCTTTAATTACTAAATACATAACCAATTATAAATCCTTAATTAATTTGATGAGTGATTTTTGCTAATCAAATAGATAACTACATATTTACAAATGGCGATATGAAACGAGCAAGTTTGGTAAGTTTTGACACCTTTTTTAGCGGAATAAACGGGCCTGTCAATGACCACCAACTTTCAGTATACCCGTCACTTGATCCAAATAATAATCCGGTTTCCGGGTTACCCAGTACGCTATATACCCCTCTCCCGAAGTTTAGGTTTCGGAAATCCAATAATAATCATATTCAAAATTTTAAAAACTCGATCCGGGTCAGCCTGTTAAGCAAACCATGGAAAACACGCTAACTACACAAAAAAATGCAAATCGCTACTCGGACGAAGAGCTCAACGAGTTCAAGACCCTGATCTTATCGAAACTTGATATCGCCCGCGAAGAGTACAAAGATTTATTGGATACCCTGAGTGGTACCAGCAGTAACGAGGACAACGGCGGAGCCTATGCGACCCTGGAAGACGGCGCGGCGACACTCGAAAAGGAAACGATTCACCAAATGGCTGCCCGTCAAAAAAAATTCATAGAACAATTGGAAGCTGCGTTGGTACGCATCGGCAACAAAACCTATGGCATTTGCCGCTCTACCGGCAAGCTAATCCAAAAAGAAAGACTGATGGCTGTGCCGCATACCACCCAAAGCATGGAAGCCAAGCTGCGTCAGAATTAATAATAGCCGTTGAAACGTATACTTTTCTTTGAGATTAGTCTTATAGTAGTATATGATTAACTGATAAATATAGGGTTACAACTTTATCAATGCAGCGTGCTGAGCCTGGTAGAACAGGCCCATCGTGCTGCATTCATTCCGGATTACCAGGAGCTGGATAATAGTCTCCTTTCAAGTTGTTGCGCTGATGTTGTCGGATTGTTTTCAGCAAACTTAGGTTATACTCCTCTTTTGTTTAGAACGATATATCAACGCAACCCGCTAAACTTTGGCAGCAATAATTCCGCAATCGTACCGGCACCTTCCTCCGGAGTTTTTTTACGTATCATAAAAGAAGCAGGCTGATCGCCGTACATCATATTGAAGATTTCAATCCGCTCCCTAATGGCGGACAAACCAATTGATTTGCTTTTAATCGCCGTAAAACTCCCCGAACTCTTGCTTTCGTCTATGCCTACACCATTATCGCTCACGGTGAAACGTATTTGAGTCCGGGCTTGCTCGAGCGTGATGATCAGCTCACTATTATCGGCAGCCCCGTGCCGGAGACCGTGATGTATGGCATTCTCGATGAGCGGTTGAACCAACATAGGTGGCAAAAGAATTTTGCCGAGGTCTATTTGTGCATCCACCTCAAATCGGTAAGTGAACTGACCACTAAAACGCATTGCTTCCAGCTCAGTGTATAAATTCAATGCCTTCCATTCCCGGTCAGCACTTACCAGGCTTTGGGTAGAATTCTCCAGAATCAGCCTGCTTAAGGAAGCGAATTTTTGCACCAGTCTACTGGCCGTTCTGGCATCATTGTCAACGATATACGATTCAATCGAATTCAGCACGTTAAAAATAAAGTGTGGGTTCATCTGCGCGCGGATGGCCTTCAATTCACTTTCTGATAGTTTATTACGGTAAAGCAACTCCCTGGTTTGTTCCTCGGCTTGTTGTTTGATCAATTCATTCTTCAGGCGAAGACGGCTGATCCTTGAACGGTTAAAAACATACGCAGCCAGCACCACCACTACCAATAGCGCAGTCACTACATAGGTCCAAATCCTTTCCATTTGCAGTTGCGCGCGCTGTAGCTTACGGTCACGTAAAACAATTTCCTTCTCCGCTTCCAGCTTCGCGATCTTGTTTTTGATAGTTTGCGATGCGATAGAATCCTGTATGCTGTAATGTAGCTTGAAGTTAATCAACGCGTCCTTATAATCTCCTTTATACTCGCATAATTCCGCGTAAACGCTTGTTAATTGAGAAACCAGATCGGGCACCCCCGCCTGCTGGCTTAGCCGGATACCCTCTTTCAGATAATGATCAGCATCCAGTAACAACTGCGCTTTAGTTAAACCCAGGCTATCCTGCACCAGTTTAAGCATAGTCGGATTTTTCAGGATATCAAAATAGCTGTACCCAAAATTGCCGGTATTTGCAATCGCGTTCAGATTAAGTGGGGCCAGCTTATCCCACAGTCGTTTCGCCTGCCGCAAATATTCAATGCGTTTCAGTGGATCATTGCTATAACAATCCACCATTTGAGTGTAAACGGTAGCCAGGCCCAACTGGTCTCCAACCTGTTGGTATAACTTTAAGGAGCGTAAATAAACCGGTATAGCCTGCTTGTACCGGCCATCAAATGCAAAAGCATCGCCTAAAATTTCCAGGTTCTTGGCTCTATAACCGGGTTCCTGTAAGCGTTGGTATCGCGCTTCTGCCTTCCCTGCATGCAGCTTAGCTTTTTCAAAATCGCGTTGCTGTATGAATAGCGAAGCGATGTTGCTTTCGCTTTTGGCTATGAGCGTTTCATTCTGATGCTGTTCAGCAACGCGAAGCCCTTTAAAAAAATAGTCAGCAGCCTCCGCATATTTGCTTGACCGTTGGTAAACAGCACCTATGTTAATCAGGCTTTTGGCCATGTCGGCGGGGTTCCCAATTTTTAAGCTGAGCTGATACAATTGCTGGTAACTTGCCAATGCCTGCTCATTTTTACCCATATCCATCTGCAGGCTGCCAATATAGGTTAAGCTATTCAATTGTCCCTTTTTCCAGCCCAGCTTTTTGGCCAGCATATAAGATTGCTGCGCGTAAGCCAAGGCTTTATTTTGGTCTGAACCATCATAAGCCAGCGTTAGGCGGTAGAGCAAATTCACCTTGTTGGTGTCGGCTTTGGCCACTGATAAGAGCCTGACCATCGAATCGACGGCTATGCTGCCCTTCTCCTGTGCATAAATCCAACTGCCGGAAAACAGTAACCACAACAAAAGGAAAAATTTATAGAGACCTCTCATACCCAAATTAACACATAATTGTCCTGATCTGCCATTTTGTATGCTCAACAACGATAGCTTATTCGCTCATTTAAAACTATTGGTTACTCGTTTATATTAAGATTCTGATCAAAGATGTTGCTATAATGCATCAAAAAATCGAATTTAGAAAAACATACAGTATGTTAAAAGCGGTAATATTAGATGATGAGATAAGGGGAAGTACCCTCCTGGCACGGAAACTGGAAACGTTTAGCGATGAGCTGCAGGTAATAGCTATTTTTAACGACCCTCTCAAAGCTTTGACAAAGATTGACGAGCTTGCGCCTGATGTGCTTTTTCTGGATGTGGAAATGCCCGCCTTCAATGGCTTTCAGTTTCTTGAAAAGCTGGGCAGTTTTAATTTCCAGGTTATTTTTACCACAGCCTATGATACCTACACTTTGGAAGCATTGCGTTTAAGCGCGGTGGATTACTTGGTTAAACCCATTGACGAAGACGAGCTACACACGGCTGTTTTTCGATTAAAAAAACGGCTCGCTGCCAAATTATCCCCAAACCGGCTCGCCTTAGCCACAGCCGAAGGTATGTATTTTGTTCAAAAAGCAGATATTATACGGGTAGAGGCCATGAGTAATTATAGCACTTTTTATCTGCAGGACAAATCAAAAATTGTCGTTTCAAAAACCTTGAAAGAATACGAATCGGTGTTAGCCGATGGGCATTTTTTACGCATCAGCCGCTCTGTGATAGTCAACCTTGACCATGTTTGTAAATATAAAAAAGGTAACGGTGGTACGCTGGAAATGAGAGATGGGTCGGAGATAGAAGTATCTCCTTCCAGAAAAGCTGACCTACTGCACCTGATCGGTGCTTAAATCAAAAGCCTTACCCTGGGGATAAGGCTTTTGGCAGAACCGATAGGCATAATACTTAGTTAACGCCATAATATTTCAGCACCGCTTCATAACTATTCACATTGATCTTACTGGCTTCGGTTGCCTTGATGCCGCCGGGAATAATGATATAGCGGTATTGTAAAAGAGTAGATAAATTGACAGAGTTCGTATTATCCGCCGTAAATCGGGAAATAACTATCCGGCCTGCGCGTGGAGCGAAATTGATAGTATTAAGTTTGCTGCCTGCGTAACTTGTATAGGGTAGAACATAAACACCACCGCCAAAAGTAAAATAAACCATAATTGTGGCGTTGTTAAGCAGCGCGCTGGTAAGTTTCGGGGCCGCTATATCTGCCGCATGTACATTACTGTTATCCATTACAGTGTCGCGAAAATTTTTGGCATATGCCCAGTCGGAATAAATAACATTAGCGGTACCTGCCGGGCCAGTTGCACCGGTATCACCTTTAGGGCCGGCAGGGCCCTGTGCCCCGTCCTTTCCGTTAACGCCCGCAGCGCCGTCTTTTCCATTATTACCGGCCGGGCCTTTTGGGCCTTCATCCCCTTTTTTACATGCTGAGGCCAGTGCCAGGATTACCATGGCCACATAAAAGTAGTTTTTCTGTTTCATAAGTCTTTTTGTTATTTGTATGAGATCAATTCAAAGTGAGGAAACCGAAGGATCAACGCTGTAGATCATTGAATTTTTCCTATCGCGTTTTTTGTTATCGGCTGGTTAGCTTTCCGGTATACGATCCTTTCAATCTGCCCAGATTGGCTCCTATGGTACAACTAAATTTTATAGTGTAAGAATCGCCACTCTTGCTGATGGTGATCTCACCAGCAGTGATCGCTAAAGATCCCGGATTAAAAACCGTGGTTATTGAACCACCTGAAAAATGGTACTTCGGATTATAATTAGCGTTTGAGGATGATAAATAATTAAAGGTACCTTCGGGGACACCGGCAACCCTATCAAATCTGAGTTGCATAATGTCGGTAGCAGCCTCGCCATATATATAAACGTACGCATTACCATCGGCCAGCAAATAATCGGCTCTGGTAGCGTTAACGGTTATATCGCCAAAAGTATACCTACCGGTGCCACCGGCTTTCAAGTCAACGCTATCACCATCATTTTTTTTGCAGGCATTTATTCCTGTCAGCAATACCGCTACTAAACTTAGTCTTAAGATATGAGTTAATGTTTTCATAGAACTTTATTTAAACTAATTGTATTTAACCATTGATTAAATATAGATGGGCGTTTCCAGAAAATAGTTCATAATGAGCAGCGCTCGTTTTTTAATGAGCGAATGGATAGTACCGGATGAGTAAAGAGCAAAGGCTAATCTTTGTAGATGCTGTAGCGGCTACTTTTTTACCCAACTTGTCATCATCGGCGAATTGTGTAAACGTGGTGCGGCCACGCGTACCAAACAAGGTGTGGTTGATGCTTTAACCAACGGGCGGGTGTCTGTAAGCGCCAATCCTTACACCCCGCGTGTGGAGTTTTATGCCGATGTTGATCAGGATGGTAAACCGGATATGATGATGGGAGATAATATTAAATCAACAGGCAATGCCGTTAAGTTTAGCGTGGTGCTAAGCGAAAAAAACTTATGCTGATACCACTTACACGGTTAATGTTATTAAGAACGGTGGCTCATTCAATACTTACAAACTTGACCCTAAAAACCCGAAGGTTGAGTTTACAGACACGCCCGCACTTACAGGCCGCACTTACTACCGCGTAGTAGTGGAGGGCAAGCCTGCAGATTATCCGCAGGTACCCATGTCAATGAAACTTACCGGGAATATGGTGGCCCTTTCCAATCCTATTTATTTCAATTTTGATCCGAATTTTTGAGGCGCATTGTGGGGTTATAATATATAAGGCTTTAAGGACGAACATGTGACACTAAGTTGTTAATAGACTTTTAAAGCCTGATAGAAATTGTAACCCGACAAATCAATTTTTAAAGCTTGGAGGAGTAACTGGTCTTTTGCGGCATTCAAACCATAGAAAGATGGCTTATAAAATATTCCTCCATTTTTTGCATCTATTTTAAGATCGCCCTGGCACGTGTAGGCAATCTGTATCGAAAAATTCCCAAATTTGAGGATATTGGCATTAGCGGAGCCGCCTGCACTGTTTTTTATCCTGAATTCGAACTTATCAGCATAGACTATGCCGGTAACAAACATGCACACCGTATTTTTATTGTTTACCAATGCAGATTTAATTGCAGGCATGTTGCCTGGTTTGTTGATCTCGTTAAAAGGATTTGATATATTTTTTCGGACGCTATTTGCTAAAAAGAAGGTCGTGTTACGAGAGATCGTTGACTTTACATTGGCTTGTACGCTTGCACTTGCTTTTGATACATCACCGCTTAAGTTAATATCGAAGCCGGTTTCTGTTAAAATCACTGTGGAATCTATAGGTGCCGAAGCAGAAATATCGGCATCAGCAATCTCGGAATTTAAGATGAAGGTACCTACCTTTTTAACTGTATCAAGTAGAATAGCATCTCCTACTTTAAACTGCGGGATGTTGATTATCCCGGCATCCGACTGAAATTTTTCCACCTTTTTGCAGGTTACCGTGGCATTGCTGCTGCCGCAGCCAGTAATGACAATAGCGGCAAATAACAGTAAGAAAAGATTTTTGACACGTTCCATAATAAGAGCTTTAATTTATTGATTTGAATAAAGTTATTTCGCGTAGCCTTGATTTTAGTACGTGCTTTAACGGTTTTTTAAAGGTGTTTTCATGGTATTTATTGAAAGGTTGATAAAATGATTGCATCTTGAAACAGCCCGTAGAGGAATCGGACTCCGTTTAAGCCACCTTTAATTTGTTTAAAAGCTTCAGCTGATTTATCAGGAGGTTCGAAATATACCCGGCCTCTGTAGCAAAGCCCCGCACGCCCGCGGGGCTTTTGTTAACAGCAAATTTTAAATACCGTATTTACCTGTCAGCGCTTTTCTTTCAATGCTTTTTGCAAAAAGTGGCGTTTCTTCATGATTATGGGCATCTGATGCCTGTTGGCGGTCATGTGCAGCTTGCTCAAGCGTAATGTTGTGCGCTTTTATAAACGACAGGAATTCTGGTGTAGCCGTTGCGTGTATCTCATTGGTATATTCACAGGTATTTTCATCTAACTTGGTAGCTTTTAATTCCCATAGTACCTGAACTTTACTGCGGCCGTTGGCTGTTATCGTGTCAGAAACTGATAGCATCCTGCAATAATCAGCTCTATACTCGGTAGCAACGTAGTGCTGAACTATTAATGCGCCGCCTATGGTCTCAACATTGATAGACATTGGCTCTCCGTTCAAAGTTCGGGTAAAGCCGGCAGCTATGTGAGCTGTTGAACAATTTTGATATTCCTGATCAGGAAGGTTAAATAGCCAATCGGCTATGTTTACTTTTTCAATTGGAGCGTTGATAATTGCTTTAACAATAGAGTGAGAAAGCGCGTTTTCAGAGTTTTGTTGAATTTCCATGATGTGTTAATTTTTATACATCAAAGGTTGCACATAAGTATTAATCGTCTAAACTCTTATTTTCGATATAATTGATCGGTAAAACCGATTACATCCTTATCTTTAATAATGGAACTGCGCCAACTCAAATATTTTATTAAAGCAGCCGAACTGGAAAACTTCACCGAAGCTTCGGCTGCATCGTTTATTACTCAGAGTACCTTATCGCAACAAATAAAACAACTTGAAGATGAATTAGGCATTCCATTGTTTCACAGGATCGCAAAAAGAGTGCGCTTGACGGAAGCCGGAAAAATGTTTTTGCCATATGCTATTAAAACTCTGAAAGATGCAAATGATGGCAAAGATATCCTGAAAGACCTGATGGACCTTAATACCGGGACGTTGACGATTGGAGTTACATATGGCTTAACTAATTTGCTAACCCAGGCTATTGCAAAATTTTCTGAAGATCATCCCAACATCAAATTTGATATTGTTTTTGGTACCACGCAAGATCTATTGGAGAAACTTGACCGCAACAGTATTGAAATGATGCTTTCTTTTTCTCAGGAAGAAAAAAATGGCAGCTACAAAACCGAAAAACTGTTTTCTTCCTCCCTCGCGCTGATCGTACATCAAAACCATGCTTTATCCCCAAAAAAGGAGCTTAGTTTAAAACATTTGGAAAATGTATCATTGATATTGCCGTCGGTTGGCTTTAGTATCAGAAATTACCTTGACGAGTTACTTTCACGTCAAAACATCAAACCGGATATGCTGATGGAGATAAATGATATAAATATGATTTTACAGCTTGTAGGTGCCGGCAAATTGGCCACCGTACTTATGGCCTCGTCCATTTTTAACTACCCTCAACTAAAGGCGATAAAAATAACAGGGAATGGTATGACTCGGCAAGCAACTATTAAGTGGCCCGCAGAAGCCTACCGTAAGAAATCAGCCCGGCTGTTAGCGCAGTTGTTAACCGATTTTTCAAAGGATTATCAGTCATAAGTTTAATGCTTCTTTAGAAACAGGTAATTAAACTCATTCAACGAGTAGTATCTCTGAGTATATATCGTTGTCCTGGTATCCTTTAATTAATTTGATATCAGCACCAGATAATAATTAGTGTATTGAAAGCTGTCCCATTTGGTGGACCAGAAATGTATATTGGTTTTAAAATATACAACATGCTGATATTTAATTTATTAAGAATATTTTAAAGTCAAAATTCCTGACTTAAAAGTTGTCCCGTTGCGCAATAAGTGAAAGTCAACAGTTTGATAATCAATTGTTAGTTGTACCGGTCGGGTTAAATTTGATATACTAAGTCGCATATGTATGCGGGACAACTTAGTGTAATGGTGTGTTGGCGCATGGCTGCTGTTGCACACGTGTGCTATATCAGGATTTAAACGGTTAATATTCTTGACAATATGGCTGTGAAAATTTAATATTTAAAATTATCATTTATTTATTAAAACAATTGATCTATTATTTATCTTTATAGCATAATTGGTAATAATTATAAATATCGCAATGTTAGAGATAAAACTTTTACAAAATCCGAAATTGGTGTCAGACGTTCCAGAAACAGGCCAGTTTGAATATGATGCTATCCCGGGCGCGGAAGCTGGAGTAATTGCTCAACTTAGTTATGTTGGTAAACATGGCTACCCTTACTCTTTCAGAACTGTTAGAATACAGCAGGCAAATGAGCAAAGTAACAGTCGTGGTGTATTTAACTTTAAATGTACTTCATTATCCAATTAATAGGATAAAGCACGCTTATAAATAGCTTACAGGAAATTATCTGAGCCCCCCGTTTAAAAGCCCTCAAACACGAGGGCTTTTGTTGTTATAAACTTTTTGATACGCTGTTGTTGCGTTTTGTAATTTACAACAACATGCGTTTAGCTATTATATTAACTTTGCACCAATGCAACAGCAACCCAATAATCCGCTTCATGGAAAAACGTTAGAGACCATATTAAATGAACTGGTGGCTTACTATGGCTGGCCGGAACTGGGGTCGCGCATTCGTATTAATTGCTTTAATGATAATCCGAGCGTTAAATCAAGCCTAAAATTTCTCCGTAAAACCGATTGGGCAAGAAAAGGTGGAAGACCTTTACGTTTCCACCTCGTTTTGATAGTAGCAATTAGTGCTTTTTCTGTTTATTCATTTTAGCTTTTACACTTGCCTTTAAATTGTAAGTTTTGGCGTTGCTGGCTTTCTTTTCGTGAAAAGCGGCTCCGGGCGCATTATCCTCTCCTTTTATTTTAGCTGCCTTTTTTTCCGCAGTTTCGGCTGGTGCGCGCTCTTTTTCAATGATTAGATCTTCCGGTAGATCGCCTACCTGTATTTTTTGACCAATGGCCTGTTCAATTTTTTTAACCGATGCCAGTTCCAGGTCTGTGGCAAATGTAATTGCCATGGTTTCATTGTCATCGCCCGGCGATCTATTGATCATCCGGTTGATATAAATGTCCTTTTCAACCGGCAATTCAAAGTGGATAAGAAACGGAATATCGTTCAACTCTGGTTTTTGCTCTGCGTCATTGACCACAATGAGCACGCGGGTAGCAGCATCTCTAAATTCTTGTACAGATGTAAACCCATCCATCTCAAAAAACCATGGGTTCAATAAAGCAACGCTATTTTTGCGGTTGTTAAGGCTGGCGTATAATTTCTCGGCAGTTGGGCGGGTGTTTACAAATAATGCTACTTTGGTAAACACTTCTTCATCCTGCATAAACAGGTTCAGCAAATTCACTTTAGTGCCAAAGTTGGGCAGTACATATAACAGCTGCGGAAGCGTGTCAAACTGCGGCTCACCTAATTCTTCCACTTCAACAATGGCAGGTTGTTTCATAAATGGCGCTATCAGTTTGTTCAAACGCTCATGCAGTACTTCGGTAAAAACAAGGCACTGGCATTTAGGTATGCTATTGGCCAATTCGGTAACCGGCAATTGAAAGCCTTGTTTAACAATCAGTTCGGCATCGTCAATAACCAGCAATTCAATTTTATTTACATCCAAACCAAGTTTAAGGTAAATGGCACGCGCCCTGTCGGGTGTTGCAACTACAATATCGGCACCATCGGCCATGGCATTCATTTGTGCCTCAGTGCCGGGAGCGGGGAATAACTGAACTATAGAGATGGTTTTGTTTCTATTGAGTTGGTCAATCTTTTCTGCTACCTCTTCAACTTTTTCTTTGGTAGGTACCAGTATCAAAACTTTAGGTACACCATCCGGCGTATATGTAAATTTGTTAAGTGCGGCTAATATATAAGTAGTGGTTTTGCCGCACCCTTCCGGCCCCACACCTATTACATCCTGCCCTCCGCTGATACGTGCCAGCGTTTTTTGCTGAATTTGTGTAGGAGTGGTAAAACCTATTTCATTTAAAGCCTGTATAAGGCCTTTTTTTAGCCTGAATTTATCTAACCACGTCATATATTGTATTTTAAATCCCCAAGCGGGCCAGCAAAGTTATCTTTTTTAAGGCGCATTATTTGATACGTGTTTTAATGATGCTATTATTTAATAACTGAGGATTGGTGTAAACCAGGTTATTTGATCATAGTGGCCAAAATTCGGATTAGAAGATAGGTTTTTAACTCATTGTATTTCAATGTCAAAAATATCTTATAGTAAAATCTAAACCGTTTAACTAAACAAAACCGTAAAGTGGCAGTCTGTTAATTATAATTTGCGGCTAAGCTTAAAACGCCGGTGGGTATATTTGAACAATGTAATTTAGCGTTACATAAAAGCCGGCAAATAAGTTGCGACGCATTAAAGCAGATACCAATGAAAAGATTACTTATATACACACTGGTTTTACTACCTTTTTGGGCTTCGGCTACAAAATATTATGTAAGCAGCGCGGGGAGCGATAGCAATAACGGCACATCTGCATCAACACCATGGCAAAGTATTTCAAAAGTGAATGCAGGTAGTTTTGCAGCAACAGACAGTGTGCTGTTTAAAAGGGGCAACGTGTTCTCAGGATCGCTTGTGGCTACCTGTAACATTGGTTCGTATGGCACAGGGGCGCTGCCGGTAATTTCGGGTTTTAACACTGTATCATCGTGGACGGCATTGGGCGGCAACCTGTATCAGTCTGGCCCGCTAAAAGTGGGTGCAAGTAACACCATAAACATGGTGTTGATAAATGGTGTGCAACAGGCTGTAGGCCGGTATCCTAAAACAAGTTACGATGCTATTCTGTCGGCTAACGGCAATAGTATTACAGGTAGTTTGGTCGGTAAAAAGTTTACTGGTGGAACTGTAGTAATTAAAACGGATAACTACATGCTGGAGAAGCGCATCATTACCGCACAAAATGGTTCTACTATAACGTATAACGAAGCAACTTCCGTATCGCCTAAAAAAGGATATGGTTATTTTATACAAAATGCTGTGGCTGCCTGTACCCAGCAAGGAGATTGGTATTACGATGCCCGCACACAGAGAATTGTTATATACTCCACCAAGTCGCCAACTTTTACTGCTCAGTATTCCGCTGTTGAAACACCGGTTACCTTAAAAGCCGCTAATATTAAAATATCAGGCGTTAGGGTTACAGGTGGTAATAGTCAGAATATAGATGTTCAGGCGCCGAACTGTAGTGCAGTTAACGTATTGTCTGATTACGCACATGTAGGCATACGCAGTGCTTCTGCCGGGTTTAATTGCATTAATTGTACTGTTAACAACGTTAACTCTACAGGTATAATGATCAACGCTAATAACAATGTTATAAAAAGCTCGCTAATTACAAATGTTAACATGATACCCGGCACTGCTGCCACCGGGGCTAACGGTAACGGTGTACTTATGCGTGGCAATAACAACCAGTTTGTTGGCGATACCATCAGAAACACTGGTTATAACGGTATTTATGCTGCCAACGCTAATATTATTATAAAAGATTTTGCCATATCTAACTTCTGTAACGTGCTTACCGATGGTGGCGGCGTATATGTAGACGGGGCTGTAAAAGGAACATCAGGATACGTAGGCGATGGTATTTGTTTGGATGGCAGCAAAAATGGAATAGCCGGCAGTGCAGCTGCTAAAATAGAGGTAAGCGGAGTGTATCTGGATAATAATGCGTCGGATATAGAGATAGCCAACGTTTCTGTATTCAATATGCCTTTAAACGGCATTTACCTGCACGACGGGCATTCACTTAAAATACATCATAACACTATTTACAACTGCGCAGTGGGTTTTGCCTTGCAGGAAGATAACTACTCTAATACTATTGATTTTTATAATAACTCAATAACTGCACTAAAAGGACAAAGGGCGATGGCTTTTGTTTACTTTACTGATGCTGTTCATACCCGCACTATAGGCAGGTTTAACAATAACATCTACTCACGCCCATCTGATGATAACAACACCATACAGGTTTATCACTTCGGCAGCAACAAGAATACGTTTTACAATCTTACTACTTTTAAAACAGCCTTTGCCTTAGATTCAAACAGTAGTACTACACCGCCCAACTACGTACCTGGTTCAACTGTGTATCCGGTTTATAGTACGGCAAAAAAAACAGTTACGCAAGCTGCCGCAGCAACTTACCAAACACTTACGGGCAACCGCGTTAGTAAAGGCGCGGTAGTAAAAGCCCCCATGAACTCAGGAATGGTAATTTATAAAGTTGGTACAAGCGCAAGCAAACCTATTGTTAACAATTAAGACCTCTGTATAAACTAATTTAAAAAATTACAAACATTGGTTGTGTTACACCGTCTATTGCTAAAAACTACTATGAAAAAAATATTTTATTTGCCGATCGCGCTATCGTTATTAACCGCTGCATGTAGCACACAAAACAAAACTACTGATGAAAGTGCAGCTAATACAGCAGATTCTGTAGCTGTGAGAAACGGTACCTACGCTGTAATGAGTGTTGCAGATACCGTGCGCATGGGCGATTCTGTAATGTTGAAATTCGCGGTTTATAACCGTACAGACACCGCTGCCAAATTTTTGAAATGGCAAACACCGTTTGAACCTTTGTTGAGCAAGTACCTTGATGTTAAAAACGCTGATGGCGAAGAAGCACCATATGTTGGCGCTATGGCTAAACGTGTAATGCCACCACCTGCCGATGCCTACATTACCATTGCGCCAGGTGATAGCCTGGTTACCAAATTTAACTTGTTGCAAGGTTATGCGCTTAGCAAAGCCGGCGCTTACACTATTCGTTACAACAGCGAGAGCATGAACGGATTGAAGGTAGATAAGGATGTATCATTTATATACAAGTAATAAGTTTTATCATTAAAACGCGAAAGCCTTCCCCGTTACTTAGAGGAAGGCTTTCGCGTTGTTATCGGTTGCTTAGGCTTATTGCCAGCCACCTCCTAAAGAGCGGTACAACGATGATACAGCTGATAGCTGATCGCGTTTGATAGAAGCCAGTTCCAGTTCGCTTTGCAGAACGTTGGCTTGCGCGGTTATTACTTCCAGGTAAGTTGCCATGCCGTTTTTAAACAGCAGATTGGCATTACCTGTAGCCTGACGCAATGTGTTTACCCTGGTGGCTACTATGGCTTGCTCTTGTTTTAGCTTTTGCAGGCTGGCTAACGAGTTGGACACCTCGCCAACAGCATTTAACACTGTTTGCCTGAACTGCAATACCGTTTTCTCACGCTCAACCTCGGCCACTTTATAGCGGGTGCTTAGCTGTTTGTGGTTAATAAGCGGCTGTACTACACTGCCGGCAACTATACCAAACAATGATGCAGGTATATTGAACCAGTTACTGGCTTTGAATGAGTTTACGCCACCATCGGCTGTAATGCGCAGGGCAGGGTACATATTGGCTTTATTGATGCCTACGTTAGCATTAGCTATGTTAAGTGACAATTCTGCGCTACGCACATCGGGCCGTCTGCTAATTACTTCTGACGGTACACCGGTTGCAACAGTTTCGGGTACATTGAATTGAGCAAGGCTTGCGGTACGGGTAACTTGATCAGGCAATGCGCCTGTTAAAATGCGCAGAGCGTTTTCCTGTATGGCTATGTTCTTTTCAAACTCGGGCACCAGTTGTGCGGCAGCCAGGCGTTGTGCCTCTGCCTGTTGTATGGCTAATGACGTAGCCTGTCCGGAGTTATATTGCAATCTGATAATTTGCAGGGTGCTATCGGTTAAAGCCACATTCTTTTTAGCCACATCTAACTGGGCATCCAACATCAACAGTGTATAATATCCTTGCGAAACACTGGCAACAATATTGGTTTGCAACAGCTTGCGTGCCTCCTGTGTTTGCAGGTAAGCAGCCAAAGCGCTTTTGTTTTGGTTACGTATCTTCCCCCAAACATCTGCCTCCCATGATATGGATACATCGGCCTGGTAATTCTCTATATGATTAGTACCCAAAAACTGACTTAAACTTATGCCGTTCAAACTGTTGTTTGAAGGTCGACTTGAACTTGCACCAACATTCAGGTTAACCTCAGGTACGTAGTTCCATTTAACCTGTTTTAACAGCAATTGCGATGCTTCTATGTTTTTAAGCGCCAGCTGCATATCGTAATTGTTGGCTATGGCACTGTCAATTAGCTTTTGCAAAGTAGCATCAGTAAAAAACTGTTTCCACTGTATGTTGGCAATGCTGCTGCTATCGCCCGTGGTTTGAACATCCGCCATCCTGAATGCCGCAGGAGCTTCGGGTTGTGGTGTTTTTATATCTTTTGATACGGAGCAGGCACTTATTATAAGTGTGATAAGCGCCAATCCGGTTATATATTTTTTCATTGTTTTATTATTTATGATATCAACAATTAAGCATTCAGCGCAGGTAGGGGTTCATGAATGGAATGACCGTTCAATCCGTGCTGATCTTCATGTTTAGCTTTATCTTCAGGCTTTCCGGTTATTCTTTCCTGTAAACCCTGGAAGATGACAAATAGCACCGGAATGATAAACAGACCCAGTACAACGCCGGATACCATGCCGCCTGCTGCGCCAATGCTAATAGAGTGATTACCCTGTGCTGAAGGCCCGGTTGCAATACTCATCGGGAACAAACCGAATATGAATGCCAGCGAGGTCATGATAATAGGGCGCAGACGTAATTTAGCTGCTTCTATAGCAGCCTCAACCAACGGTAACCCCGCCTTTCGTCGCTGAACGGCAAACTCTACTATTAGGATGGCATTTTTTGCCAGTAAGCCGATGAGCATGATGAGGGCCACCTGTACATAAATGTTGTTTTCAATGCCGGTTAATCCTAACACTACAAACGTTCCTAAAATACCGGTTGGGATAGACAGGATAACGGCCAACGGCAATATATAACTCTCATATTGAGCGGCCAGCAGAAAGTAAACGAACACCAGACACAAACCGAATATTACGGATGACTGCCCTAATGAGGAGATCTCCTCGCGGGTTTGGCCCGAGAACTCAAAGGTGAAACCAGATGGCAACTCCTCTTTAGCTGTTTCCCGTATGGCTGCAATAGCATCTCCGGAGCTGAAGCCCGGTTTTGGTATAGCGTTCACTTCAATAGAATTGAACAGGTTAAAACGTGAGGCAGTTTCGGAACCGTAAACGCGAGACAACTTAACCAATGTGTTAATAGGCACCATCTGTCCTGTTTTGTTTTTTACGAAAACGCGGTCAATAGACGCTGGGTCGGCACGGTCTTCAATATCAGCCTGAACTACCACGCGATAATATTTACCAAAGCGGTTAAAGTCTGATGCCTGCGCACTACCAAAGTAAGCCTGCATGGTTTGCAAAATGTCTCTAACGCTAACACCTAACTGGTTAGCCTTATCATCATCAACTTCTAATTGCAGTTGCGGATAGTCTGCTTTGAAAGAGGTGAACGCCTGTGCAATGGCCGGTTTGGCCATCAGCTTGGCAATAAAGTTATTAGCCACCCCGCTAAACTTATCCAGCTTGCCGCCGGTTTTATCCTGTAATACCACGTTCAATGCCTCTACGTTACTAAAGCCGGGTACGGTAGGGAAGCTGAACACAAAGAAATCGCCTCCGTTTACTTTGGCTAACTCTCCGCGTAACATGTTTTGTACCTCATCAATGTTCTTTACCTCTCCGCGTTCATCATGCGGTTTAAGCAATACAAAGAATACGCCTGATGAAGGACTGGTAGAGTTGGTCAATAAGTTAAAGCCCGATATAGCCGTAACAAATCGTGCCGCTGGCAGGCTGTTGGCTGCTTCTTCGGCTTTTTTTATCACCTCGTTGGTTCTGCTTAATGATGCTCCTGATGGGGTGGTAACTGATACCGCTATAAAGCCCTGATCTTCGGTAGGGATAAAGCCTGATTTTGTTGTACTTACCAGGTAAATTGTGGCGGCAACTACAACCGCTAAACCACCCATTGCCAGCCTTTTATTTTTAATGAGGAAATTAACACCACCCAGATATCTGTCTGTCATGGTGCTGAAGCTGCGGTTAAAGCCTGCGTAGAATTTCTCTTTAAAGGTTTTAGGCGCTTTAGGGTCCGCCGGGTTATGATTGCTTTTTAAGAATAGCGCCGCTAAAGCCGGGCTTAAGGTTAAGGCATTCACAGCTGATATCACAATAGCAATTGACATAGTGAACGCGAACTGCCTGTAGAATACCCCTGTAGAACCCGTCATGAAGCCTACAGGTAAGAATACCGCAGCCATTACCAACGTGATGGAGATAATAGCGCCTGTAATTTCATGCATGGCCTGCGTGGTGGCTACTTTTGGGGAGAGGTGTTCGCTTTCCATTTTTGAATGGACGGCCTCCACCACCACAATGGCATCATCTACCACAATACCAATGGCTAAAACCAAGGCAAACAGTGTGAGCAGGTTAATGGAGAAACCAAACAGGTTCATAAAGAAGAAGGTACCCAATATGGCTACCGGTACAGCAATTGCCGGGATGAGCGTTGACCTAAAATCCTGCAGGAAAATAAATACTACGATAAATACCAGTATGAAGGCTTCAATCAACGTATGTTCTACTTGTGATATAGACTCATCAAGCGCGGTTTTAGTGCGGTAAAAGTTATTGTAAGCTATGCCTTTTGGAAAATCTTTAGAAGCTTTTTCCATAAACTCATCAACAGCTATCTGTATCTCGTTAGCGTTTGATCCGGCTAATTGAATGATACCTATACCTACGCCGTCTTTACCGTTAAGATGTGTAACGCTGGTGTAAGAGTACGCGCCCAGTTCAACCCGTGCAACATCCTTTAAATGGAGTACAGAACCATCCGAATTTGCGCGGATGGCTATGTTCTGATACTCCTCAGGTTTAGTTAGTTTACCTTTATACTTAATTACGTATTCAAAAACTTCATCGCTGCGCTCGCCCAGCTTTCCGGGAGCAGCCTCCAGGTTTTTATCCTGAATAGCGTTCATTACCTCGGCAGGAGTAACATTATAAGCGGCCATTTGTGCAGGGTTGAGCCATACACGCATAGAGTAATCTTTAATACCACCGAAAATGGTAGCTGAACCCACGCCCGGAATACGTTTCAATTCGGGAATGATGTTGATCTGCGCGTAGTTAGCCACAAAAGCCTGATCGTATTTTTTAGGGTCTTCGGTAAACATACCAACGGCGCCTATCAAACTGTTTTGTTGTTTGGTGGTAACAATGCCTTGTTGTACAACTTCTGATGGTAGCTGACTTGTAGCCTGTGCCACACGGTTTTGTACGTTAACCGCCGCCTGGTCAGGGTCGGTACCCTGTTTAAAGTAAACGGTTATGGCCAGCGTACCGTCATTACTGGCGGTTGAGCTCATGTAGCTCATGTTCTCAACACCGTTAATGGCTTCTTCTAATGAGGGCGCTACCGAGCGTAACACGGTTTCGGCATTGGCGCCTGGATATACCGCCGCTACCAACACTGCAGGAGGGGCGATATCCGGAAATTGCTGCAAAGGCAATCTGGTAAGGCCAAGCACACCCACTATCACCAGCAAAATGGAGATAACGGTTGATAGTACAGGCCTCTCTATGAATCTTTTAAGCATGACTTATTATTTTTATTGTGGTGATTTTTCGGAGCAAACGCTCCCTTGTTCGCTTAAAAAAGCGAGGTAATTGTTTAGCAGGGGCGCCGTTTAAGGCGCCTTATCTGGATACTTTATTAGCGATTTACGTTAGCTGCAACTTTCTCTGCCTTTTGCTGAGGCTGAATAACCGAGCCTTCCTGTAAGTGGTCAACTCCGGTTAGCACGATGCGTTCGCCGGGTTTAATACCATCATTAACCAGGTAGTTGGTACCGCTTTTGCCAATTATGTTGATGGGCCGTTTTTCTACTTTATTGCTATCGGCTACAGCAAATACAAATACTTTATCCTGCATTTCTATGGTAGCCGACTCAGGTACAGCCAGTGCATCAGTATGTTGTAAGCCTAAACGCACTTTACCTGTATTACCTGCGCGTAGTAAACCTTCGGGATTGGCAAAGCTTGCGCGAATAGTAATTGCCGCTGTAGTTTTATCAAACTGCCCGTCAATCATATCAATTTTACCTTTTTTAGTGTAGGCAGAATTGTCAGAAAGTAAAAGTGTAACCGCAGGCAAATGCTGAATTTTCTCTTTCAACGTAGCGCCCGGATATTGGTCTTTAAAGTTTACAAAGTCTTTTTCGCTTAGTGAGAAATAAACGTGTACATCGTGCACATCAGATAGTTGAGTGAGCTCTTGTACATCAGTCGGGCTAACCAGACTACCTTGTTTTTTCAACAGCCTACCAATATATCCGTTAACCGGTGCTTTAATGAGCGTGTAACCCAGGTTGATCTGCGCAGTTGAAACGTTGGCTTTAGCTTGTTCAATATTGGCCTTGGCTACATCAAAAGCAGCTTTAGCAGCTTTAAGCTGGTAATCGGAAATTACTTTGTTTTGTACCAGCGGGGTAAGCTTTTCAATTTCTAAACGGGAATTGGTTAACGCAGCTTCTGCAGCGTGTTGGGTAGCCAACGCGTTATTCAATGCAGCACGGAATGGCTGATCATTGATCTTGAACAGGGGCTGACCTACAGTTACATAGGCACCTTCGTCTACATATACTTTTTCTAAAGCTCCGTTTACCTGCGGGCGAACCTCTACATTAACAACACCCTCTATAGCGGCTGGGTAGTCATGGTAAGTAGTATCAGTAGTTGTGTTAATAGTGGCTACCGGTAGTGCGGGTGGGGGAGGCGTGGTTGCCTGTGGTTTTGGTGAGCAACTTGCCAATGCCATGGCGATCATGGCTAAAAATGCAATTTTCATGAGGGTAATTTGTGTTTTGGGATTAATGTTTCGGGCAGCATTCCTAATGCTGTCTAAATAGATAGTGCTCGGTTCGTCCGAACTGTTAACGTTGTAATATTTATTAACAGCGTTAACCTGGCATGGTGAGTTGAAGTTATTTGAGGTCATGTAGTTAGCGAATAATTATATTGATAGTGTTATTACTTAGTTAGATAATTTAACAGTGTTAAATATTTATTATGAGTTAGTTAATTTTTTTAGTATAGAAATTAACTACGGCTTTATTGAACGTATAATAGCGCCAATAGCATCTTTTAAAACCTCGTCGTTAATACCTGCAGGCACGCCCTGCCTTACCAGATTGATAGAGATCAAACCATGCACTACCGACCAAAATGTGTAGTAACGTTTGCAGATCAGATCTTCCGGCGGGTTTTCCATACCGGTTAATTTGCCTATCACATCCCAAATCATGTTGGCCGGAATCTCTGCTTCGGGTACAGAATTATCCCAAATACAACAGTTTATTTCAATACCGAACATTAACTGATAAAGTTCCTTATGCGCAAAAGCGAAGTTCCAATACGCCAGCCACATATCTTCAAGTTGCTTTTCGGGCAAAGTGTGCCTGTCCATAGCAGCCTGTGTGTCTTTAGCCAGCATCAGGTAGCCCTTTTTTGTGAGCTCTAACATTAAAGCTTCCTTACTGGCAAAATATTCATAAATAACCGGTGGGGTATATTCAATAATATCGGCAATTTTACGCATACTTAAGGCCTGCCACCCCTCATCCTTCCCAATACGCATAGCGGCGTCCAGAATACTTTTCCGGGTGTCGTCTTTTAAGCGTTGTTTCCTGTCCTTGCTGGCCATTTTGTTTTACTGTATTAATTTTTCTAACAGTGTTAGGCAAATGTAGTGCTGTTATTTAAAATCCGTTTCATTTAATTGTCATTTGTAAAATCTTCCCACTTGCGAAAGATCTATTCAACAAGCTATCCATAGCAAATCACGCCTAAAAATCAACCATAGTATAAATCATTTCAACAATTACGAAAACGTTGTAAATTCCTTACATCTAATTTTAGCATTACCAATTATGGCCTGATAATCAAACCCATCCGGATTATTTAGCCTTCATTTTATTGAATTAAAATTAATGCTATGAAAGACACATCGTGATCATTCTGCCATGCGCAGCGTGCCTGTCGCTAATGCGATAAACACAATTATTTAACCCTTAATAAACCTTTTTATGACTTTTTTTACACACGAGAAGATTCGATGCGCTTTAAAAATGCATCGGAGAAATTTTTCTTTTAAAGCCGTGTTGTTAATAATAGCAATCACCATTATTAACTATACAGGGGCTTACTCGCAAAATGCTTCCGCTACTTTGAGAGTAAGCGGATTGGTAACTGATCTTTCAACAGGAGAGACCCTGATAGGGGCAACTGTAAAGGTAAAGGGCACATCAACCGCAGTAGCTGTTGATGCCGCAGGTAAGTTTACCATTGAAGTACCAAGCGCCCAATCTGTATTGGTAGCCAATTTTATAGGGTACACGGATCTGGAAGTACCGGTGCAGGGCAAAACGGTATTGGATATTAAACTTTCAAAAGTTACAACCAACCTTGATGAGGTTGTTGTAACGGGTTTTGGTTTAACAACCAAAAAGGCCACGCTGGCCGGTGCAATTTCTACCGTAACAGCCGACGAACTTTCGCACTCCCGAGCAGCCACAGCCTCTGGTGCGTTGGTTGGCAGGGTGCCCGGTGTTAACTTCAGACAAGACAACGGAAGACCCGGTAGCGCGCCAACCATACAGATACGTAACTATGGTACTCCTTTAATAGTTATTGATGGTGTTACCCGAGATTACACCAGTTTTTCTAATATGGACTTTAACGATATTGAGTCTATATCTGTATTAAAAGACGGTTCGGCTGCTATCTATGGTATGTTGGCCTCTAATGGTGTTGTTGTAATCACTACAAAAAAAGGTAAGCGTAATCAAAAACCAACGGTAGGTTTCCAAAGCTATTATGGTATACAAAAAGTAGCCAACTATAATAAACCAGCCGACGCTAAGACTTTTATAAGGGCTTTGGTACAGGATGAAACCTATAACAACCGTACCCGTACCATAACAAGGGCGGAGTATGATAAATGGATGGCAGGTACCGAACCTGGTTATCAGGGATTTGATTGGTATGATTTTATTTGGGGAAAGGCCGCGCCGCAGATCTATAATAGTTTCAACTTCTCCGGTGGTTCTGAAAATACCGATTATTATGTAAGTATTGGTAACCTTCAGCAAAAGCCCATTATGCGTAACCTTGGCGACGGCTTTAAGCGTACCAACTTTCAAACAAATGTAAATGCCAACATTAGTAAACGCATAAAGGTTGGCGTTGGCATTATTGGCCGTGTAGAAGAAACAGCACAGGCCGGTTTGCCGGGTGATGATTACGGATTTGCAGAACAAACCGCTTTCCGCAATTTGCCTACACTTCGTCCTTATGCTAATGATAATCCGAAGTATCCGGGTATCTCAGCAGTTGATCCGCAATACAGTTATGGTTGGGTAGGCTACGAAACTTCAGGCAAGTACTCACAAATAAGAAATGCTATAACAGTTAATGGTAATTTGGAAGTACAAATTTTACCGGGCTTAAAAGCACGTGCATTGGGCAGCTACACGTTTACCAATACACAGCAGGATCTGCACGAGAAATCGCCTTTGCTCTATATTTATGACAAGAATACGCAGGCCTATAATTTAGCACCCAATTTACCTGCTGCGCGATATGTTGAGCGTACTTTTAGTAATAGCAAAGAGATCACTACCAACTTCCAGTTAGATTATAGAAATTCTTTTGGTGACCATAATTTGCAGGCGGTTGCAGGCGTAGAAGCCAGAAGTACTATTTCTCCAAGTTTGTACGCGTTAGGTAGCCCTGCAGCAAATGGTATTGCATTTATACCTAATACGCCTTCGGCCATTACTACACTTACAGATAACCTGAGCTTTTTAACAAAAAGGCAGAATTACTCAACCAAAATAAACTACGATTACAAAGGCAAATACATTGCAGAGTTTGTAGGTAGGTATGACGGCTCGCCAAGTTATATTGACGGAAAAAGATGGGGGTTTTTCCCTGGGGGAAGTGTTGCTTACCGTATTTCTGAAGAAGATTTTTGGAGAAAGAGTAAGCTGTTAAGCAACATTAACGATTTTAAATTAAGAGCATCATATGGTGTAATGGGGCAGGAGCTTGGCGGTGTTTTAGACTACCTGGCCGGCTATAACTATGGTAACCAAGGCGTTGCTATTGTAAACGGACAAGAAATAATAACCTCAAGAATAGCGGGCTTACCTTCAGTAAATTTAACCTGGGGCCGTGTTAAAGCATTAAATATTGGTGTTGACGTAACGCTGTTAAATAACCGCCTGAGCGGTGGCTTTGAGTGGTTTGAGCGCACGCAGACAGGGTTGGCTGCCGGTAGGGTAGACGTTTTATTGCCAGACCTGGTTGGTTTCTCGCGTCCAAATGAGAATCTGAATTCAGATATCGTTCGGGGTATTGAAGGTTCGATAAACTGGAGAGATAAAGTTGGCGAGTTTAACTATTTCTTCGGTGGTAACTTCACCTTTTCGCGCTGGATAACCGGATATAGATACAAACAGGATGAGCGCTGGACCAGCGAATGGGCAAGATACAGAGGCGGACCTGGTAATGACGAAGGGCGATATCGCGATGGTACCATGCAACTAATAGGCATCGGACAGTTTCAAAGCTGGGAAGAGATCAGAAACTATCCTATTGATCAGGACCACGAAGGTAACAGAACCATTCGTCCGGGCGACTTCAAATTTGAGGATATCAACGGCGACGGATTTATCAATGACCTGGATATGAAAATTGTTACTTACCGGGTAAACAGCGGTACACCATGGATAAACTTTGGCTTTAATTTGGGCGGAAGCTATAAAGGCTTTGATATAAGAGCTGACTTTGTAGGCGCTACAGGTACTACCTATGAGCAACAGGGCTATATGCGGTATTTTGATTCTAACCAAAATGTATCTCAGTATCTGGCAGACAACTCAACTTGGTACAAAGACATTTGGGACAGAAACAGCGGCTTCAATATTGGTAAATACCCGCTGCTTACACGTGGTGCAAACAACTGGATGACTACCCACTGGCCTAATAGCTTATGGCAAACTAACTTAACTTATGTTAAGCTGCGTAATCTGGAGATAGGCTACACCATACCTTATAATGTGTTAAAGCGTGTAGGTGTTTCAAATTTCCGGGTTTATGTAGCCGGTCAAAATGTGGCGCAAATATCAAATATGCCAGGCGGGCTTGATCCGGAAATTACCAGCAACGGTGGTAATTCCTATCCAAATCCACGAGTTTATACCATGGGCGTTCAAGTTAAATTTTAATAACTACCAAAATGAAAACCAAATTATATAGTCTTTTTGCGCTCCTCATTATAAACACTGTGTTTATGGGGTGTAAGAAAAACCTGGACACGGTTTCAGTAAACAAACTACAGGAAGAAATTATCTATTCTGACAGAAGCCTGGTATTGGCCACCTTAGCTAACTTTTATACTTCTGTTGGCTTTGGGCAGAATAACGGGGCTGTTGGCAATTACCATCTTTTAGATGAGGCTAACACACAGTACGGCTCTCCAACAACTACTGACGACGAGAAATTAGTTAGCCGTAACTTTAACAGAACCATTGACTATGCACTTGTACGCAGGTTAAACCAGTTTTTAGAGGGCGTGCGGTCCAGTGCTGCTAAGTCGGCTATACCCGAAAGTGAGCGTGTTGATATGGAAGGACAGGCCATTTTTTTACGTGCGTGGTATTATTTCTGCATGACCCGCTCTTTTGGTGGCATGCCACTGGTGGGCGATAAAGTTTTTACCTACGAGTCGGGCATGGATGTTACGCCTTTTCAAATTCCACGCTCAACAGAAGCAGACGCGTATCAATATGTCATTGATCAGTGCGACCTGGCCATGACAAAATTAAGCGGCGTTGCATCTGTCGGAGCTTCTGTTCCTAATAAATGGGCCGCGTTGTTGCTTAAAGCGCGTGCAGCAGTTTATGCCGCATCTATTGCTAATTACGGCAATAAGCTAACCCCCTCTGTAAAGACGGCAGGATGGGAAGCCGGTATTCCGGCAGACAAGGCTGCAGGTTTTTACAAGGTTGCTTTTGATGCGGCGAAGCTATTGATCACCAGTGCCACTCCTTATAAAATTCAGACCGATCCTGCTAACCCCGGTCTGGGCTTTTACAATGCTATCAACGTAAAAACTGGAAATACCGAAGTTATTTGGGCGCTTGACAGGAAAAGCCCTAATCAGGTTACTCAGTTTACCAGCCAGGCAATGCCTTACTCTCATCGTGACTATTCGGAAGGCAATAACTTAGGTGCTTTGCTAAACCTGGTTGAGGCGTTTGAGAACAAAGACGGATCCAGTCCAACTATTAAAACAAACAACTCTGACGGATCTTATGTGTTTTACGATGACGTTGAAGATCCATTTAAAGCCAAAGATGCACGTTTGTGGGGCACCGTTATCTGGCCCAATGCACCATATCGTAACATACCTGTAATATTACAGGCCGGACAGTTAAATAAAAATGGCTCAGGTGCCTGGGTAATTAAAACCGCAAATCCAGGAACATCAGATGCGAGCGGACTGATTACTTCGTTAAATGGCCCGGCTTCTATATCCAACAATTATGTAAACAAAACAGGCTTTTTGGTGCGCAAGTTTTTAGACGAAACCGCGGGTGCCGGCCTTAACCCTCGCTACAGCGAAATGTGGATGCCACGTTTACGAATAGCAGAAGCTTATTTAATTGCAGCAGAAGCAGCTTTTGAAATGGGAGACAAACCATCTGCAGTGCAATACATTAATGTTGTGCGTAGCCGGGGTGGTATACAACCACTTACTGATGCTACCTTAACATTCGACAAGATCGTAAATGAATACCGGGTTGAGTTTGCTTTTGAAGACCACCGTTTCTGGGATTTAAGAAGATGGAGAATAGCGCATACTTTATGGACAGGTACAACCAATGACCCTATCGCTCACCCTTACTCTCTATATCCTTATAAAGTGGTGGCGGCTGGTGATCCTAACAATGGTAAGTGGGTATTTACCAGGCAGGTATCATACAAACGTCAATCAACGCCATTGTTGTTTTTACCTAATGCCTACTATGCAAGCATTGATAACGGCTGGGTTGTAAATAATCCGAAGATGGTACTTAACCCGCTTCAATAAAATTTAAAAGATTATTATCATGAAAAAGAAAAATAAAATAATAGCCTTTTCAGTAATTGGACTTGCGTTGTTCTCTTTTCTGCTTATATCATCCTGCAGTAAGGAATTGGATAACAAAACCTATCCTACGTCGAGAATCTCCGGAAGATTTCTGTATAACGGTCAGCCCATTCAAGTTATGGCCACGTCATCGGATGCCGGTGGATCTAACCCTTTACAACTGATCCAGACCGGACCCGGAAAGTATGTGTATGGTGTTATTAAAATGTTTACCAAAGCCGATGGAACTTACACCATCCAAACATTTGACGGTAATTATTCATTGGTTAACAGCCCCGGCAAAGGGCCCTGGCTACAGCCGGATACGATAAAGTTAACGCTGAAGGGTGAGGCAAAGGACGTTAATTTTAACGTCACCCCTTATCACTGGATCTCTGACTATAAAAGTACTTTTGTGGATTCAGTTTTTACCGCTACGTTCAAGTTGGAAAAAGTGGTACAAACATCAAATCTGGAGCGGGTTGTGATCTATCTGGGTACAAGCCATCTTGTAGATATTACTTCAAAACAGGGAGAAAAGGTATTCACGGGTATCACCCCGGGCAACGTAACCGTAAGCTTTAACTTAAAAACCTTAAGCACTGCTGATAAAGTAACCCTGCGTAACACGGGAGTAACGTTTGCAAGGGTAGGTATTAAAACGCAAGGCGTTGGAGATTTACTGTATTCGCCCGTTATGGAGCTAAAATAATAACAGCAAATATCCCTTGTTTTATGGAAACCTTCCCCGGACTTAATTGAGGTTCGGGAGAGGTTTCCATTTGTAGTTTAAATAGATCATGCCCAAAAATTGATTGAGATATCCGATGAAAAATATAATTTGCCATTTCTTACAAGAACCAATTACCTGTTTTAGCTCACAAACGTTATCTACCATACTGAAGTGAGGAATGACTATATGAGGACGGTTATAAAATTCATCTTTAAATACTTCTTTGCACTGCTCTTGTTGCAAGGTAGGGGTGAAACTTTTGCGCAGGTGCGTTATGCTTTTAGCCAGATCAATGCAACAAATGGTTTAGCCAACAACGAAGTAAGGAACATTACCCAATTGCCTGATGGTCGGATGATGATGGTTACCAACGGCATCATCAATATTTACAATGGCACAACCTTCCAGTATATCCATATTAACGAGCAGTACCCTTATCTGCTTAAGGGATATTTGGGCTACTTGCGAACATACGTGGAGAACAAAGAGCGTGTTTGGCTGAAAAATCAAGGCAAGTTAATGCTGATCAACTTGATTTCAGAGCACTTTGAGAACAAGGCAGACAGCGTACTTGCCGAAATGGGTGTACATGAAGCGTTAGCCGACTTTTTTATGGATGATAGCCATAACCTGTGGCTCCTTACCAACACAGATAAATTGCTGTTCCGTGATAAGGTTTCCGGAAAGGTGTGTGCATTTTTTTCAAATATTTCTAAGGTGAATGGCCGCAAAGACATGTTGTATGATATAGCTGTATCAGGTAACCAGATCTACCTTTTTTATCGTTCGGGCGCATTTCTTTGTTATAATATCAAAACCCGCCAGATCATTTCAAAGGGTAACACATTGAGTCTGGCAGATCAGCAAAAGTATAGCGGCACATTATTTCCGGTTCAGCATGGCCGAGACCTGTACCAATTGCGTACGGGTCCGGGAGGGGGCGTTCTGCTTCATTACAATAATGAAACCGGGATATGGGAAAAACTATTGGAAAAAGATTACGCGCTCAATTACCTTTCGGTTAGCAAAACCGGTGATTTGCTGGTAAGTTGTACGCAGGGGCTTTGGTTTTTTGACCGAAAAAAGAATTTTGAAAAGCAACAGATAGCACAACTACAATTGGTTGATGGATCTTCATTCAATACCGAGGTCAGCACACTTTATTTTGATGACCAGGACGGGCTTTGGATAGGTACATTGAATAAGGGGCTGCTTTATTATCATCCGGACAGGTTCAAGTTCAGAAACTTTGGTCGCTCATTCTTCCCGGATAATACCACAGCCGACCTGACTGTTAGTTGTTTTGCTGAAAAAGCCAACGGAGATATGTTGGTTGGTACCCATAACGGATTGTTTGATTACATGCGTGGTAAAGACAAATTGCAGTTGTTACCTGCAACGGGCCATGTAAACTGCAATGCTATGGTAAAAGGTATTGGCGCAGATATTTGGCTTTGCACTAATAACGGCTTGCAAAAAATGGGAAACGGACCACTTAGGCATTACCCCCTTGGAAATATATCAAATGTTGTTTTTGATCCACAACGCCGCATGTATCTGCAAACCGAGCATGATGGTTTTGGAGCATTTAATCCCCTAACCGGAAAATATGTGCGGTACGCAGCAAAAGAAAAAAGCATAAGCAAAGTGAACCAAATGGTTTATTGGAAAGGGCTGCTGATAGGAATGAACAACAATGGCATATTCTCTTACAACATAAAGAAGAGAAGTGTTTATATTCCGGAAAGAGAGGGCGATAAAGTTCCTCCAATGTTCAAACACCGTAACCATAACTACAAAGCGCTTTTTGTTGACAGCAGGGGCTGGCTTTGGTTTGGCACGCAAGACGGTTTATACGTTTGGGACGATAAACGTAAAAAACTAACTGAATTAACAGACAATGATGGTTTGATCAACAACAGCATAAAGGGCATAGTTGAAGATGCCGGGCATTCTTTATGGATATCTACATCGGGAGGTGTTTCAAGGCTTAAAATTTCTATTGAAAAAAATCAACCGCATTTTTCATTCGCCAACTTCAATAGTTACGATGGCATAATTAAGGACGAGTTTGTTCACCGGTCTATTTATTTGAGTAAAGATAACCGCCTTTTTGTTGGCGGCATAAATGGTTTCAATGAGATTGATCTGGACAGATTTTCTATAAGGCAGAGGCAATTGCACCCGCTTTTTACCGGTTTCAGAATATTTGGTCAGGATGTAAAAGAAAATGTGTCATACAGCGGCAACCGTATTTTAACCCGCAGTATAAGTTCAACAAAAAGTATTACCTTAAAGCATAATCAAAACTTTTTTACCATCAGCTTTACCGGGCTTAACTATGTTAACCCAACGCAAACCTATTACCGTTATAAATTGGATGATTTGGATGCAGATTGGCACGAAGTTTCAACCACTGATGGAATAGGCCGCATAACGTACACAGATGTTGCGCCTGGTGATTATACCTTTTATGTAAAAGCCACAGACAACAGCGGTGACTGGACCGGGCCTGTTACACGGCTCAACATCACAGTTAAAGCCCCTTTTTGGAAAACACCTTATGCCATTGCCATTTACATTTTGATTGGTACCATTCTTATTTACAGTTCGCTTACCTTTTACTTAAAGCAAAGTAAACTGGCCATTATCCGCAGGCAAAAGCAAAAAATGGATGTAATGAAAATGAATTTTTTCAGCAATATGGGACATGAGCTTCGTACACCACTCACACTCATTTTAACGCCGCTTGAAACTGTACTCAAAAAAGTAGATGACCTAAGTGTAAAAAGCCAGTTAGAAATTATCCGGCAAAATGCGGCCAACATGCTCAATACGGTTAATAACCTGGTTGATTTCAAAGCGGATGATTTTCATGGCGAAACGCTCAATTTAAGCTTTGTCAATGCCTGGGATGCAGTTGAACCCATTGTAACGCCTTTTGCTCAGGCATGTGAAAACAAGGGAATAAAATTTGAAAAGGAGATAAAAGAAACTGAAATGTTTCTATATCTCGACGTTGATAAAATAACCAAAGTGCTTAGCAACCTTTTATCAAACGCGTTAAAGTTTACACAGCCCGGAGGTAAAATTGCTTTAAAGATTTACCGCGACGAGGAAAGTAACCTTGTAATGCGGGTGGCCGATAACGGCATAGGCATTCCACAGGCAGACCTACCTAAAGTGTTTGAAAGATATTTTCAGGCTAATAACCAAATTGATGGCGTTAAGGGTAGCGGTATTGGGTTGAATTTGGTGAAAGACTATGTTGACCTGCACCATGGGCGCATTTCAGTTTCAAGCGAAGATCATAAAGGAACAGATTTTATCATTCATATCCCGATGGACCTTAAACCTGCTATAACTGATTTACAAGTACCTTCGGGCGACAAAAAACATAAAGTGCTGATTGTAGAAGATAACGATGTTTTCCGCGACTTCATGGCAACGCAGTTGAGTGCCTACTATCAGGTGGAGACTGCGGCTAATGGTGCGGCCGGTTTAGCACGCATATACCACTTTTTACCCGATCTGGTAATTACGGATATAACTATGCCCGAAATGGATGGCATTGAACTTTGCAGTAAGATCAAGGCAGATGTGCGCGTTTCTCACATTTCGGTTGTGCTACTAACGGCACGCTATACGGATGAGGTACAATTAAACGCGTATGCTTCCGGTGCCGACGCCTATATAACCAAGCCTTTCAACCTTGACATTTTATTGTTAAGGGTAAGCAAGCTGTTAGAGCAACAGGAGCAACGTAAAAAAGCCTTTAAAAGCGCCATTATTGTAGAACCTGATAAGATCACTACAACATCAGTCGATCAGGAGATGCTTGAGAAAGTGATAAGACTTATAGAGAAGAATATCCAAAGTTCGTCCTACTCGGTAGAACAACTTAGCAGCGATATGAACATGGACAGAACCGGATTATACAGAAAGCTGATGGCGATTACCGGACAGGCTCCAACAGAGTTTATACGATCAATAAAATTGAAGAAGGCTGCATTGTTATTAACGGAGAAACGATTCAGTCAGCAGGAGATCGCGCAAAAGGTAGGCTTTAGCACGGCGGCATACTTCAGTAAGTGCTTTAAAGACGAATACGGCGTTAGTCCATCACAATACAAAGGTTGATTGCCAGGTATTTATAAAATTGTGCATATTTATAAATCAACAAATGTGCTAACTTTTTCAACAAATTAATAAGCTTTTTGATTGGTTTTAAGAGTAGTTTTGTGTTACAAACCGATTATTCCACCTTTACTGAAAATGACTAAATTATTTTTTAAAGCGGCAGTTTTATTTATTGCTGTTTACCCTGCCATTAGCTTTGCGCAGTCTTACCAGTTTACCGCGTCAGGCGCCAAAGGGGTTGCTAACAACCAGGCGTTTGAAATACAGTTTTACAGCCCCAATATTGTAAGGGTGATCAAAACACCCGTGGGGCATGCATTTGTAACAGAAAACCTTTCGGTAATTAAAAAGCCGGTTGCCACAGCTTTAAAAACAGCTAAGAACGGCGATCAGATCAATTTGTCAAGCAGCCAGATCAAAATAACACTTAACCTAAAATCGGGAGCTATAGCTTACCTTGACAAAAATGGTATGCCACTGCTAAGGGAGAAGGCCGACGGTGCTTCTTTCAAACCATTTGATGATGCAGGTAATAAGACCCTGACTGTATCTCAATCATTTATTTTAGATAAAGACGAAGCCATTTATGGTTTGGGCCAGCACCAGCGCGGTAACCTGTCGCAGCGTAATCAAACCTACAAAAATATGATGCAGGGGAACACAGAAGATGTGGTGCCTTTTTTTCAATCTGTTAAAGGTTATGGTATTTTTTGGGACAACTATTCGCCCACTACCTTTAGCGACAAGCCAGAAGAAACCCTGCTAAGCTCAGATGTTGGCGAAGGGATAGATTACTATTTTATGTATGGCAGCAATGCTGATGGTGTAATTGCGCAAATGCGTGACCTTACCGGACAAGCACCTATGTTCCCTTTGTGGACGTATGGCTTTTGGCAAAGTAAAGAGCGTTATAAAACGCAGGATGAAACGGTTGGCGTACTGAAAAAATACCGCGAATTAGGTGTGCCGATAGACGGTATTGTTCAAGACTGGCAATATTGGGGTAACAACTACCTGTGGAACTCAATGGAGTTTTTGAATGTAGACTTCTCCAATCCGCAGAAAATGATGAGCGATATACACAAAATGAATGGCCATTTAATGATCTCTATCTGGTCTTCGTTTGGCCCGCAAACCAAGCCGTATCGCGATATGAAACCTAAAAACATGTTGCTTGACTTTAACACCTGGCCGGAGTCGGGGTCAGAGTTATGGCCACCAAAAATGGATTATCCTTCAGGTGTACGCCCCTATGACGTTTACAACCCTGAGGCAAGGGAGATCTATTGGGATTATCTCAATAAAGGCTTATTTAAGTTCGGTATTGATGGCTGGTGGATGGATTCAACCGAGCCGGATCACCTGAGCTTTAAACCAACAGACCTTGACCTGAAAACACATTTAGGTTCATTTCGTAAAGTGCGTAACGCTTACCCATTAATGGGTGTAGGCGGTGTTTATGATCATCAGCGTAAAGTTACATCCGATAAGCGTGTGTTTATTTTAACGCGTTCGGCATTTGCCGGTCAGCAGCGTTATGGCGCTAATACATGGTCGGGCGATATTACGTCATCATGGGAAACCTTACAAAAACAAATACCAACCGGACTCAACTTTTCATTGAGTGCTATACCTTACTGGAATGCAGACATTGGAGGCTTCTTCCTGTCAAAGTATCCGCGTAAACTGGAAGATCCTGAATACCGTGAACTGTATGCCCGCTGGATGGAATTTGGCACATTTACACCATTAATGCGCTCGCATGGCGCTGATGCTCCAAGAGAGATCTACCAGTTTGGTAAAAAAGGCGATAAGGTTTATGATGCCGCTGAGAAATATATCAATCTGCGTTACAGATTATTACCCTACATCTACTCTACATCATGGGACGTTACCGCGCACCAGTCAAGCATGATGCGTGCTTTGTTTATGGATTTCTCTGCCGACAAAAATGTATGGGATATCCCGGGCGAATACATGTTTGGCAAATCACTTTTGGTAAATCCTGTTACATCGTCTATGTATACAAAGGTGGCAGGACGTGATAAGGCAGAGGATTTTGGCGCTGTGAAATCTCAGGAAACCTATTTGCCTGCAGGTCGCGTGTGGTATGATTTCTGGTCGGGACAAAAAGTTGCCGGTGGTAAAAAAGTATCACGCGAAACGCCGCTTGATATTATACCGCTGTACGTAAAAGGCGGATCAATTATGCCTATCGGCCCTAAAGTGCAGTACTCATCAGAAAAGAATTGGGATAACATGGAGATCAGGGTATACCCGGGTGCTGATGCAGATTTTACTTTGTATGAAGACGAGAACGACAACTACAATTACGAAAAAGGCCAATACAGTGAGATAGTATTCCATTGGGACGATAAAAAAGGCACCTTGACAATAGCCGACAGAAAAGGCGCATTTAAAGGCATGTTAACTAACCGCACGTTCAACTTAACCGTTGCCCCTGCCGGTATAGTTACTGATGCCGGTAAGTTAAAAAGCGTAAGCTATAGCGGGAAAAAAGTATCAATAAAACTTTAGGTGAACAGGCAGCCCTGTTGTTTTCAACGGGGCTACTTTATGTTCACTTTGTAATAATACAAAACCAATTATTTATAACTTTTCATGAAGTTCAATTCTTTATTATTAGCACTCGTGTTAGCAGGAAGTGTTTCGGTGCGTTGCGCCTTTGCGCAATCAACTGGCTCGCTAACTTTAAGTGATTTCGCAACCGGTGCATCTTCAAAAGGCTGGGAAGAAGCCGCTGATGTTTCGTTAAATATTGCAGCATCAGCCAAGCCTAAAATTACAGCCGGCACCGGTGTAATTGTTTTCAAAGGAGAGGGAACAGAGACAGCTCTTACCACTAAGAACAGTTATGATGATACGGAGGTGGAATTTGATTTTTTAGTAAGCAGTAAAGCCACTTTAGGCGTATTGCTGCAAGGGCTTTATCGCGTAAATTTGTCTGATAGCTGGGGTTCAACCAGCAGTGTTACAGCAGATATGGGCGGCGTTGGTCCGCTTAAGCAGGGAGGTGGAGCTTTTACAGGTTTACCGCCACTTATAAACGTAGCAAAAGCGCCTGGTTTATGGCAGCATGCGTTGATCAAATTCCGCTCGCCAAAGCTTTCTGGCGGTGCTAAAACCGGCAATGGTTTGTTTGAAGAGGTTTACATCAATGGCGTATTGGTTCAGGAAAATGCCGAAGTGCAAGGGCCATCTGCAGGTAGTGTTAAAGATACAGAAACAGGCTCCGGGCCGGTGGTATTTGTTGCTGCCAACGGTGTTGCGGCAATTAAAAATTTAAAGATCAATAAACTGGCTCCTGTTATTACTGCCACAACTACGCCGCCCCGCAGAATGCGCAGGGTGCCTAATCCAATTTTGCTTGATCCTTCAGGGAAAAACTACCTGCTGCGCAGCTTTGTAAATTTCAATGGAAAAAAACGCACGCATGTGGTATCATTGGGTAGCCCGCAGCAAGTAAATTACTCTTATGACGTTAAGCAGGGCGCCTTGTTCCAGGTATGGCATGGCCCGTTCATGGACGTTACCGAAATGTGGGAGCAGCGTGGAGAACCACAACTGGCTAAGCCACGTGGTGCTGTAGTGGCATTATCAGAAGCACCTGCGCTGGCCGTGTTAGTGGATAAGGAAGCAACCATTTGGCCGGATTCATTAGCGTTTGATGATTTGAAAAACCAGGGCTACACACTTGATAAGCAACGCAATCCAACTTTTGAGTATGAGGTTGCCGGTTACCATGTTGCTGATAAGTTAGCTGTGGGTAATGCCGATAAAAGCATTGCCAGGCAAATTACTGTAACCAAGGCGCCCGCAAATCTATATCTGAGAATAGCCCGGGGAACGGCTATCACCCCTGCAGGTAACGGACTTTTTGTTATTGGAGATAAAGGTTACTATGTGCAAACAGATGAAAAATTTAAACCATTTGTACGTTACAGTAAAAGCGGATCGGAACTTCTGGTTCCTGTTACCTCGGATAAACCTGTAAACTATTCTATTATTTGGTAACCCACAGCCTGAAAGACAATGATAAACAATAGTAATATTTTTAAGAAGCTTGCTTACCCTGCCATTGCAGTATTGTTAATGGGGATGGCTAAAACTTCGCATGCAAATAATATTTGTTTGACTGATACGAGTCGTATCCAACGCGAAGACGAGGTTTACCGCCTGCGCGATGTGCCAATTCCGCAGGATATATTATTGGAAGTTGGTGGTATGGCCTTTTTGCCAAATGATGCCCTGGCAGTTTCTACCCGCAGGGGTGAAGTATGGATCATCAACAATCCGTACATGAAAAACGGAAATCTGCCGGTTTATAAGCTTTTTGCACAGGGCATGCATGAGGTGCTTGGCCTTAACTATATCAACGGAGATGTTTACGTAGTACAACGCTCGGAGTTAACGCGCCTGCGTGACCTGGATGGAGACGGAGAGGCAGATGAGTACAAAACTATGTACTCATGGCCTTTGGCAGGCAACTATCATGAGTATGCTTACGGACCAATGTTGGATAAAGACGGCAACATGGTAGTAACCTTAAACCTGGGTTGGATCAACTTTGGTGAGAGCTTGTCTAAATGGCATGGATGGATGCTGAAATTTGATAAGGATTTCAACATGAAACCATTTGCAGCCGGCTTTAGATCTCCGGCAGCATTCGCGTTAAATAATGACGGTGATATTTTCTATTCAGAGAACCAGGGCGACTGGGTTGGCTCGGGTAATATTGCTCACGTGGCCGAAGGTGACTTTTTGGGTAACCCCCGCAGCCTGCGCTGGTCGGGTGAACCGGGATCACCCCTTAAACTTAAAATTGAAGATATTCCGGATACCGGCGAACCGAAGTATGAAGTAGCTAAGCGAATTCCCGCGTTAAAAACACCGGCAGTTTGGCTACCGCATACCATTTTAGGAATATCAACCTCGGGTATACTTAATTATGATGCCAAAGGTAAGATGGGGCCGTTTGAGGGCCAAATGTTTGTTGGCGATCAAGGGCAAAGCAAAATCAACCGTGTGTCGTTAGAGAAAGTAAAAGGCGTTTACCAAGGCGTTGTATTTCCTTTTCGCGAAGGTTTTTCATCAGGTATATTAAGATTGAACTGGGGATCAGACGGCTCTATATTTGCAGGTATGACCTCTCGTGGCTGGGGTTCAACCGGTAAGCAATCGTATGGTTTACAACGCCTTGAGTGGACCGGGGTAACACCTTTTGAAGTTAAAACCATTAAAGCTAAACCTGATGGTTTTGAACTGGAGTTTACCATGCCGGTTAATGAAAGCGCAGCAAAAGATGCTGCATCATATAACATCAGCAGTTTTAACTACAAGTATCACCACATATATGGCAGTCCGCCAATTATGCAAAGCGCAAGAGTGATAAAAGCTATTCAGGTTTCACCGGATAAAATGAAGGTAAGATTAGTGCTGGATAGCCTGAAAGAAGGTTATGTACACGAAATTAAGGCAGAAGGCATCCGCTCAACCGATAACTTGTCGCTGATGCACAACTATGGCTATTATACACTCAATCGTATTCCCGATGGTGAAAAATTGACCATAACGGATGCTAACAGGGTAACTGTTGTGGCAAAGCATGATCATGAAGCCATGATGGCTAATGCCGCTGTTGCCGCAAATAAAAAACCGGTTACAGCAAGTGCCGGCAAACCTGCAACCGCTACTGTTAAACGTTTAACCGTGCAGCCCGCAAGCTGGACAAAAGGGCCTGACCGCACCATCGTTTTAACAACGCGGCCGGGTTTGAAATTTGATATAGAAGCCATAACTGTAAAGGCCGGAAGCAAAATAAAGCTTACCTTCAACAATAATGATGATATGCTGCACAACGTAGTGGTAACCGAGCCGGGCTCTGCAACGGAAGTTGGACAGTTAGCTATAAAGTTAGGTATCAATGGCGAGCGTATGAATTATGTTCCAAACTCGTCAAAAGTGCTTTATCATACCGTTTTACTGCAGCCCAATAAATCAGAATCAATTTATTTTATTGCTCCCGATAAACCTGGCGAGTATGAATATTTATGCAGCTACCCGGGCCATTATATGGTGATGCGGGGTGTAATGAAGGTTGAAAAATAATATAACCTATAGTAAATTATGAGAACATCTTTTATATGTACAATAGCGTTAATGGCTTTTGCAGTTAAAGCCAATGCGCAAATGATAGTTGACCCAAGTAAACCGCTTACCAACAAACCGGAAGAAACGGAAGTATATCCACCGCAGGCTGCACTTCCAAAAGTGGTGCAAACCGGTAAAGCATTTGATACGCCACCTTCTGACGCAATTGTGTTGTTTGACGGAAAGAATCTTAATGAGTGGGTATCATCCCGAGGTAAAACCGAAGCGAAATGGACAGTGGCAGATGGCGCATTTACGGTAAATAAACCATCGGGTGACATTGAAACTAAACGTACGTTCACTAATTATCAATTGCATATTGAGTACCGTATACCTGAGAATATTACCGGTACGGGTCAATCACGTGGTAACAGCGGTATTTTCCTGGCTGCCACCAAAGGCAAGGCGGGTGGGTACGAGATACAGGTACTTGATGGATACAATAATGAGAACAAAACGTATGTAAATGGTATGGTAGGCAGTATCTACAAAGAAGTAGTGCCGCTAGCTAACCCGTCACGTAAAGCAGGGGAGTGGAACGTATATGATATTGTATGGACCGCACCAACTTTCAACGCCGACGGATCTGTCAAAACCAAAGCCCGCGTTACTGCATTTTTAAATGGAGTACTGGTTCAAAACAATTTTGAAGTAGAGGGAGAGACCAACTATATAGGCAAACACGAATATATATCGCACGGCCCATCGCCAATTAAGCTGCAGGCCCACGGCGATAAAAGCGAACCGATCAGCTACCGGAACATCTGGCTGCGCGAATTGTAGTGAGTTGTCTTTCAAACGAATAACAACGCCGCTCCGTTCCAAGGGCGGCGTTTTTTTATAGAGCGCGAAAAAGGGGTGATCGCGATTAAATAGCTGATCAGTTCACCCGCAATTTGTTAAAAGCAATGGTAAAAACAGTGCCCCTGTTAACCTCCGATTGAACAGCTACCAACGCGTTATGTAGTTTAAATATGTTTTGCGATAACGATAGCCCAATACCACTGCCCGGAAATTTACTTGCTTTTTTGGAGCGATAAAAGGGTTGGAATATTTTATCTATCTCATCTGTTTCAATACCAATTCCCTCGTCAGCTATTGTTAAGATCACCCTGTCAGAATCATCGGTTACCAAAAGGTCCGGCGCCTTGCCGTCCGAAAATTTTAAGGCATTTTCCAGCAGATTATTTATGCTTATGAAGAGTAACCGTCTGTTGCCGTAAATAACGCCGGTATCGGCATCGTGCAGTTCATAACGTACAACCAATTTATCTTCTCCGTACTTTAACATAAATTCATCAGCAATTTCCCATATCAGTTCGTCCATTCTTATTTTTTCAAAGCCGCCAATATCCATGTTGCTTTGAACAAGTTCCATCAAACTGGTAATAATATCTTTTAGCTTAACAACACTTTCAATGATCTCGCGCAGCGCCGCTTGGTATTCTTCAGGAGTTCGTTCTTTTACCAACGTAGTTTCAGCCTGACCGAGTATAGAGGTAAGGGGCGTGCGTAATTCGTGCGATGAGTTGGCTACAAAAGTTTGCTGGTTTTCAAAGGATTGTTGCAGATGCTCCAACAACTGGTTGATGGATAAACACAATTCATCAATTTCATCTTTCGGTATCTTACTGATAGGTAATCTCCTGTGCAGATCGTTAGCTTTTATGGTGAGCAGATCATTACGTATGGAAATAATGGGACTTAGGGATATCCTGGCAAAAAAACGCCCCATAAAAAAAGTTATGATTAGCGAAGCAAAAAAAGCCAGGAATAATATTTCCTTTAGCCTTTCCATTGAGTCGAGCCCCTTTTTATCAAGCGCCGAAACCACAAATATGAACTTACCCGAATTGTCCGCGTAACGCATGCCGGCCACCTGTTTATTACCCATATAAAAATGAACAGTGCCTTTTTTATCAACTTCTGATAAAAACTTTCTGGACCACCGTATGGAGTCTTCAGAAACCAGTACCGGTTTTAATTGCTGGTCATAAATGCGAAAGGTTTCATTGGTGAGCGACCTCGGAAACTTTTTTTGAACTTCCTTAAATTTTTGAGGTGAAACATTATCCTGGGCCAGATAAAATTCGGCCACATTTACTGCGCGCTCGTCAAGCTGGTAAAAAAAATAAGCGGCACGAGACCTGTTCAAAAAAACGTAAATGAAGATAAATACAACCGACAAAAGGATGCCGAACATTAAGGTGAATTGGAGCACCAGCCTGTCTCTTACCTTTATGGCCATTTGTTAGTCCTTAATAATGTACCCCATACCGATTACTGTATGAATGAGTTGCTTAGGCTGACCTTTATCTATTTTGGCGCGTAAATAGTTAATGTATACATCAATTAAGTTGGTGCCACGGTTAAATGATATCCCCCAAACTTTTTCAGCAATATGTACTCTTGATAAAACGCGCTCTTTATTGGCCATCAGTACTTCAAGCAGCGTAAATTCTTTGGCAGACAATAAAATTATTTTTCCGTTCCTTGAAACTGTTTTGCGGAAGCAATCCATTTCAAGGTCGTCAACTTTATAAATTGTACCGGGTAAGATCATTTCCCTGCGGCGTGTTATGGCTTTTATCCGGGCTAACAGTTCTTCAAAATGAAACGGTTTGGTGAGGTAGTCATCAGCTCCAGCCTCAAGCCCATCCACTTTATTTCTTAACGAATCTAAAGCAGACAGCATGAGGATGGGTACATCTTTTTTTACCTGTCTTATTGTTTTACAAACATCCACACCATTTACATACGGCAGGGCAATATCCAATATAATAAGGTCGTGGTCGTTTTCAAGGCCCAGCTTACAGCCCATATTGCCATCGTAAGCAACTGTAACGTGATGCAGCTGTTCTTCCAAACCTTTGGCAATAAAGGCTGCCACTTTTACTTCATCTTCTACCACAAGGATATTCATAATCAAATATAAAGCTGGAACACCTTATAATATAACAGATTAAATTATTCTAATGTGGCAATAAAATAACTCACATTAAATATTTCTAATCGAATTCTAACGCCTGGTTAAGACCACCTTCATGCTTGCGAACGTTACGTTTTATAACTTCAAAATAATTTATTTACCGTTATTAAGCAGGTTCCGATGAAGCGTGTTGACAAGATTGCACACAGAAAAATAGTTAGTTCTTTAGTTCAGATGGAACAATATTTTGCCCTTGATGAACATCATTCAAATGATGCCGACAATGCCCGTAAAATGATTGCCGATCTGGAAGAAGCCTTTAATGTTTATCAACAGTACTTGCGTGAATTAGAGTGGCAGATCTCGGCTTATGATGAACTGTATCAGCAAGCGAGAATAAAGTTTGTTGGCTATAAATTAAAAGAACTAAAGCGAAATCTGACCAAGGAAGAATTTAAGAACTTTCAGGATAGTTTTGGCTATAGTCTTTAAGAGCCTCCTAATAAAAAAGTCCTGTTGATGTGTTTTGATACACATCAACAGGACTAAACAATTATAATTATTATTAGAAACTATAACGCAAACCAAACTGCATTTGCCAGCGCGATGCAAAGAAGTCTTTTGAGTAACTGGTTACATCTTTCTGAGCAAACGTATAAATAGGGTTGGTTGTAGCAGTACCTGCGGTGGCCAGTTTTAAACCAACACTCGATGTTGAATTAAACGTATTTGGAGAGAAATACTGAACGCCCCATTTTTTATTTAACAGGTTAGTTAAGTTTATGATATCATAAGTGAAGGTAATAGTGTGCTTATGATTGCCACTGCTCAATATGTTTATGTCTTGCGAAAAGCGAAAATCGGCCTGATAATTCCACGGTGTGCGTGCCCCGTTACGCTCCGTAAATTGGCCCCTGCGGCTGCTTAAATATTTATTGCCGTTTATGTAGGTATCAAATGCTGCTGCCTGAGCCTGTCCATCAGTAGTGTTGGCAAAAAAGTTAGGCGTTTCTCCCGCTTTCGGAATATATACCAAACTTACAGTTTGGGCTGTTCCGTCAATTGTTGTATTTACAAAACCAAGAGAGTATGGTGTGCCTGATGCTGCGTTAAAGAACAACGAGAAATTGCTGATCCATTTGCCTCCGCTGTTCCAGTCGCGACGGTAATTGATGGTTGAAACTATGCGGTTGCGTATATCAAAATTTGAGTAGGCAAGGCCAGGGTTGTTTGGGTTAAGCGCCTGGTTAAGCTGCCAGTTAGACTCCATTGAGTTGCGTATACCGTTGGTGATATCTTTAGATACACCATAAGTATAGGCAACATTAACATCAAGACCGAACGGGAAAGATTTCCCAACCTGACCGGTAATGCTATAACGGTAGCCCTGATCTGTATTGGTTAACAAGTAAGCATTGGTATACAACGGATTGATAGCCTGTGTTGTTGCAAGTGGGTTGGCAGTTGTAGGAGCAGGAACCGGGCGGTAAATGGGTTGCTGATGGTTTACATCATACGGGTAATAAATGGGGTTATCAACCAGGTTGATATGTTTAAACTGCAGATCGTGAATAACCTTGGTATAAATACCTTCTACGGTAAATTTCCATTGATCATCTGTTTTATAGTCTACAGCTAAACTGCTTCTCCATGCCTGTGGCATTTTAAAGTTGTTATCTATTAGGTCTACCTGAGTTGCACCGGTGTTATTGTTAATGTTTACGCCTTGTTTTTGAGCAAAGCCAGCTTCGCCGTTGCCAGTTAAAGCATCGCGTATTGGGTCAGATCCGGCTGCCGGTGTTACAGGAGTTGCACCGGTGTAAGTGTAACGCTTGTCAAATGCGCCAAATGTTGAACCATTGTTATAGTAAGCATATCCTAACCAGGCAAAAGGGATACGGCCGGTAAACACGCCGGTGCCACCCCTAACAATTAGCGTCTGGTCGCCGTTTACGTCATAATTAAAGCCTAAACGTGGCGATATCTGTACTTGTCCGAGAAATGAGTTGCGGATGTTTTTGGGTTGGGTGTAAGTGTAAGTTGTGCCGTAACGCGGGTCAACGGGCGCATCGGTTGTTTTTACGCTTAGCGGTTGTTTGTCTGGCATGTCAGCCAGGTCAAAGCGTATCCCGGGAGTAATTTTCAGGTTGTCACCAATCTGAATTTCGTCCTGACCGTATAAGCTGTACATGTTAACCTTGAATTGCGCCGGAGGGTTATCCAGAATAAAATCGCGGCCATTATTAGCGTAGTTGTAATTGGTGCGAACGCGATTAGGGCGGTTATTAAGAAAATCATCAATACTGCTGTAGGCCACACGTCCGTTCCATGAATTTACAAAACCATAGGTAATGTTATAAAACTCATTGTGCGTACCAAAAGTAAAGGTATGGTTGTTTTTTACCAGGGTGAAGTTATCAGTAAATTCAAAAGTTTTCTGCTTCATATTGAATATACTGGCTTCCCTGTCTGTACCCAAAAATATGGTACCACCGTTTGATGCTATTTCAACTTGCGGCAATGCTGGATTGGATAGCGGATCTCTGAAGTCATGGACATTTGAATAGCCCACTATCAAGCTATTTGAAGCGCTGCTGTTAAAACGGCTCTTTAATTCTGCAACGGTTGAATTCTGGTTATTAACCTGCTTAAAGTCAATGCTTCCAAAGCGAAAATTCTGTTGGTCGCGCTCCAGATTGGTTGCTTGAGAAGTAATGGTGTTGTTGCGGATAGATAGCTGATTTTTGTCGTTGATGTTCCAATCCAAGCGGTTAAAGAATTTATTTGAACGCGAGTAAATGTTGTAGTTGTCAAAACTGCCTGCACTAACGCCATAATTGCTTTGTACGTAATTTGCTATCTGTTGTGCCTGGTTTAAATTAATTATAGGCATGTCTGATGAACCAGCCCCAAGTATAACCGGATCCTGACGGCGGGTGATCTCCTCATTAGTAAAGAAAAATAATTTGTTCTTTATAATAGGGAAACCTAAACGAAAACCGGTTTGGTATTCATAGAAAGATGACGGCATTTTAGAGTTGTCGCCCGCCTTGTTGCGGCCGGTTATACTTGCGTTGCGACCAAATGCATACACGGAACCGGTTACAGTATTGGTGCCACTGCGGGTAACAGCGTTGATGCTGCCGCCTAAAAAGTTGCCTATTTTAACGTCATACGGGGCCAGATAAACCTGAATATCCTGAATGGCGTCAATAGATACCGGATTGGTACGCGTACTGCTGCCGGGTTGACCTGAAGTGCCACCTTGCCCGCCAAGCGATGGGCTGAAACCGATAGCATCATTATTAATGGCTCCATCTAACGTTACGTTATTGTAACGGAAGTTAGTACCTAAAAATGAGTTGTTATTGCTTTGCGGCGTAGTGCGCGTAAAATCTTGCAAGCTGCGGCTGGTTGAGGGCAGGTTTTTTAGTTGCGCAGCACTGATGCGTGTACTTGAACCTGTTTTGGTACTGCCGGATGACGAACGAACCACTACCGTTTGTAATTGGGTAGACTCGTCTGGCAGGGTAAAGTTATAAGTAGCGCTACCCAAACTCAATGTTATATCGCTTTGTTCCTGTTTTTTAAAGCCAACATAGGTTGCTGTAATGGTATAAGGCCCACCAGGTGTTACGTTGGCAATAGTATAACGGCCCTCGGCGTTAGTTTGTATGGCGTAACGGGTGCCGGTACCAGTATTAACAACGGTTATGTTAACGCCGGGTAAAGCATTATTCTTTTGATCTGTGGCCTTGCCGGTAATGACAGCGCTGGTTACCTGAGTCAATCCCCGGGTACTCCATAAGCCTAAGAGTAGTAAAATTAAGTAAATCTTTTTCATGACTTTATGTTTCGCCAAAAATTGATCATTAACATTAAGTTAACGTAAACATCGATTTACGTTTGATGGCGAAAAATATTAGGCTGAAATTAGAAGCAACAAGTAGCGTTTAGCGTTTAACTATGATAGCGTTTTTAGGAGTTGGAATTGAGCTGTATTTCAAGGTAAGGCTTCCTTTTATTTGCAAGATGAGGACATGCAGTGTAGAAGTGGTTAATATTAAAATTTTTAATGTTATTTTAAGTTAATATTATTAAAATTAACATGCTGATAACTTACTTCGGATTAGGTAGATTAACAATTAAGAACATGTTGCGTAGAATGATTACAGCCCTATCGTATAACTGTTAGCGAACCTGTAATTTGCTTTTTAGATCCACTAAACGATATTATATAATAATAGGCACCAGTAGGTACGTATGACGAATTGAACCTTCCATCCCAGGGAATATTATAACTTTTAGAGTGAAAAACATTTGCGCCGTATCGGTTAAAAACATCCACAACAGCGTCGGGGTGTTTTTCAATATTACGAATGATCCATATGTCATTAATGCCATCTCCGTTGGGAGTAAAGGTATTGGGCGCTTCAATAGGTGGTAGCACATTGATAATTACAGTTGCAGAAACGTTACAAATGCCATTGGAAACTGTTAACGTATATGTGGTGTTATTTTGTGGTGAAGCAGTAGGATTGGAAATTTTAGAATTGTTTAAGCCTGTAGAGGGACTCCAGAGATAAGTAAGATTATCACCCTGAATAGTTGGCTTTAATAAAACAGATTGGTTTTTTTCTAAATTAATTGCCTGAGGCAAATTTACTTTAAGGGGTTTTAAAACGGTTATAAATTTGGTAATAACTTTTATACAGCCGGAGGAAGTGGTAAAGGTATACTTTATAACATGTTCTCCTGCGCCTGCAATTTCGGGATCAAAAAAACCATTGGCAGTTACTCCAGCCCCCGAATAGGTACCCGTTCCCTGCACTCCGGTTGTTTCGGTGGCTTGTGTTAAACGGAAAGCCGGCATTGTTGTACAAACCTGGGGCAAGGTATCAAAATACAGGGAAGGTGCTTTGGTAATAAGTATGTTTTTAGTAACCTCGTTAAAGCATCCCCCTTCCACATATATTCTTAGTTTAACCTTGTATGTTAACTGCTTTAAATTGTTCGGCAATGGGGGATACAAGTGTGTGTATATATCACCATTTATTGGGTTGTTAAATGTTTCTTTATCATTAGGCCGCCCATCGTAATCAAAATACCATTCAATAGTTTTAATGGTTTGGCTGTTAGTTACTGATAAGTTCTTAAAGGTAACAACATCTCCGTCACATGAATTGCCTTGAACATCAAATTCAGGGGTTATATTCATTTGTGTTATTTGAACGTTTTTTGCCACTGTTTGCTTGCACCCGTTAGCAGATTGAACGGTAAGTGTTACAGTATAAATTCCGGCAGTGCTGTAAATATGAGTTGGTTGCCTGAGCGTAGATGTATTGGCATTAACCATAGTTGAGTTAATGTCGCCAAAATCCCACAAGTATTGAATTGATGGCTCTTCGGTAGTTAAATTAATAACTGATGCCTGCCCTCCGCTACAAGTTTGGGGTATGTTGAAATCGGGCAGGGGGGTAGTATAAATTTTAACAGTATTTGTAACCTCTAAAATGCAGCCCAAAGCATTTTTTAAAATTAATTTTACTGGGTATTCCCCAGGTAATGTAAAAGCGTGGTAAACGGGCAAATTGCTGGTTGCTTGTATAGTCTGATTGTCTCCAAACTGCCATTCCCATAAAACAGGTTTAAAATTGGTAAAATTGCTTTTATCAGTAAACGTAACCGGTTTTTCTACGCATGTTCTGTTCGAAATATCAAACGCGGGTTGTTCAGATTGATTAATATGTATTGTTTTTTTTAAAGATGTTGAGCAACTGTTTGATAATATTAACTGAACTGTATAATCTCCTGCAAGTAAGTAAGTATGGCTCGGTGTTGAGTTTAATGGTACCCCCCAAATTATGCTTCCGTCACCAAAATCCCATGAACACAACTCTCCGTTTACTCCAGTAGCATTTTTTATCTTGAACTTATACGTGTTATCACAATCTTCAGTGGTTATATCAAAGTCTGCCATTGGAGGAGTGATAACTGTAAAAGTGTTATTTATTTCCAGTTGTCCGGCCAAAGCACACTCGCTCGCAGCATAATCAGCGTGAATTTTTATGTCGTGTTTACCAAAGTTATCATAGGCTGGAGTTTTAGGAAAGGTAAATTCATAAAAAAAAATGCCATTTTTTGAGCCTGAGTTTCCGGTAGGGTTGGTTTGAACTATAGGAGCTTCAATGTTGTCAAGCTGCCACGTAATGGCAGTAGGTTTAAATGGTAAGGTTAGTTTGAAAAAGTAGTCATCCTGCACGCATGCCGAATCAATTATTTGATTAGTTGCCTGCTTTATAGCATTGATTGTGTAACTGGCGAAAAGGTTGGTTCCGGCAGAATAAGCATATGATTCTACAGGGCCAAAACCATAGGCAATAGCATTGAAGGCTTCTGACGAGGTAATGTGAAAATTGTTAGTGTTATAACTATTTAAATTAAGTTGCAAGTATGAATACCCTGGTAAGGTTGGCATGGGGGAAAAGGGTGAGGGTGAAACAGTTCCGTTTATTTTGAAAGTGTTTATACCCTCATTTTTTATTACCACATTTACGTATTGCTCTTTAATATCCTCAGAGGAGGATGAGTATACTGTTATGTTTTTTAAACTATATTCAATAGGATTAAGCAGAACCATGTCAGGGTCTCCAAAACTATTTGTATTTCCGGAACATGCCTGGCTTAAAGCATATTGTGCAACGCAAACAGGTTTTGAAGCGGTTATGAAGGCGGGCTTATTGAGAGGAGCCGGAGTTGTGAAAAATTGACCTGCATTCAGCGTTGCTACAACCAGCCCATCTATTTGTACAGTTGTGCCATCGTCTTTTGCCAATATACGCGCAAATTGACCACGCGTTCTGACCGGGTTAGGTTCGGATAAGCTTTTCATGCTGAATGGAACAAAGGCATAATTAAGGCCCCAGCTTTGAACAGGATAAGCTTGTTGAAATAAAGGGTCAATAGTAGCGGCTGTTGTACAATCACTTGGATTTATACGCGTGCCCGAACTACCTGTGAAAACAGCAAAGTTGCTGCATTCAGGGGTAGAAGATGTAATTGAAACACCAGACAGATCTTCTTTTGACAGGTATTCGTAAACATCTCCTGCTTTACTCAATGTTATGCCTCCCGGTACCAGATCAGTATTCCCTCTTTTTAGTCTTACCGATGTATTGTTGTTTGATGCTATTACTATTATAAAGTTTTTGCCATCGTTGGTTTCGTCTTGCATGTAATTCATGCTGAAGTAAGATTTACCTAATGATTCAACCGGTAAAAGTAAACTTGCTGCAGACCGCCTTCCGGCAAAAATGTGTGAATACACCACAACTTTTGGTTGACCCGGATCAACTAAAATATGTACACCTTTGTTAGAAAGAGGTATCCCGCTTTCAGATGTATCAATATAAGCAATAGATCGCGGAATTTTTATCTCGGTAACTGTATTAGCGACAACTGAGAAGTTAGCAGAAAAATTTCCCACACTTATTTTACCTGATGATGATTTGTCTGAAGTGACAAATATGCTCATGTTGGCCAGTGATGGGTTGCCATCAGGTGCGTCAGGAATGTGCGAAGGAAATGCGGTCCAAAATTCTTTTCCCTGATTTGATACAACTTGTCCAAAAGAGCTGCTTAATGCTATTAAAATCAATGCGAATTGAAGAAGGACAGGTTTTAAGGTCATTGCAAACAAATATAAATAACTTCAACGTTACCTCCCCTCAGAAAAAGGGGGCGCTGGCATAAAATAATATTAAAAAAAAGTGTATTATATTGAACTGAATGGTTATTTTAGCCCAACTAAACTTATCAAAAATGACCCTTTCACCAAGCCTTTACTTATTACATAGTTTGACAGCAGTTTTAAAAAAAACTTCTCCATTAGCAGTTTGCTATTACAGCTTATAATTTCCAAATCTTTACGCTTTACTGCTTCCTTTTAACTCTGCCAATTAATTTGCTATGGGACATTTATACCCATTCACTTGCTATATAACTAAGCTGGTCATTACTTTGCTTTGTGTCGCCGTAATCATGGTGGTTCAAATTAGAACATCTTCTGCCCAAAGCAAATTGAGAAGCAATGCTGACAGTGTTGTGTCTGAGATAGCTCTTAAAAATATTAATGTTTCAAAAATTACTCAGGATACTAATGTTAAAAGCGTTCTGATTAAGAAGCCAGCACAGGTCAAAGCTTTGGCCTCAAAAAATGCAAATAAGTTTAAAGATGTTTTTGCCCAGAATCTGGGCTCGCTCAAAAATAACACACCCTCTTTTAACTTAACAATTGAAAGCAGTAACAGATATCAGCCGTTACAAATAATGCCAGGAATACTACCCGGCAATAATTCAAACCAAAAATTTGTTAGTGTAATTACAGTAATTGGGAACTTAAATGCTTGGGGAATACCATTAAATCTAAATTTTTCAACTAATCAAAATTTAAACCGAGGCCCATCATCGCTAATTAATAACCTGTTCAAATTCAATTTTGATCCTAAGCAATTTTCAAACCTTTATCGCAGTGAGTTTAACCAATATTACCAGCTATCGTCAAGAGTGTTTGGTGGGTTAGATCTGTCTGGATATACAAGCCAAAAACTTTTAGACCAGCTCACTACCGGTAAAGGTGTTCTGCCTGCGGGTATCACTACCAACTTGTCTGAATATTTAGGAGATAGCAACAATATGGCTGAGCTTCTTAATATGGATGAGAACGCAGTTAGAAAAAAGCTTTTAACAAAAGCCATGCAAGATTCTGCTGTACAATCTAAAATGCAAACACCTGAGCAGATAATGGCATTGAAAAAGGAAACCGTTGAAAATACGCTTGCAAAACAAAATGCCTTACATAAGCTGAGCAATATAAGTGCGCTGAAACAGAAGCTTTCTGAAGACAAATACATCAATAGTTTGGATAATATGTCAAAAGATGATGTTGCATATAAGCTATCTCAGTTGGTTACAAACGAAAATCTGGTTGCAAAATTAGTACCCTCAACTGATGTGTCAGACGTATTGCTCAAACTTTGCGGTTTAAACGCTGACGTAAAAAGCTATGTTAATAATGAGATAGTTAAACAAAATGCCAATAATAGTGCAGCGATAGAACAGTTGGCAGAAAATATAGTAGAACGACAGAAAACAGGTGTAACAACAACTGATTTGTATAAAGTACCACAAATTAAAAATGTTGATGACGATTTAAATAAAAAAGGACAAGATATACTATCGGAAACTTCAGCACACAATGCCCTGAAAGATTCAATTGCGGTTGTTAAGCATATTGATAGTTTGGTAACAAGCCTATCAGAAATTAAGAAGCAACTTCATGCAAATGGTTTCGATGTTAAGAGTCTATTACAAACGCAAAATCTTTTAAAATTAAATGGAAACAGTCTGGGTAACTCCGAAATAGCCCAGCGCTTGTTAGCGAAAAAGCCTGGCAATCCGGTTCAAAATATTTTTTCAAGAGTTGAGGCTTTGCAAATAGGTTCTTTTAGTAATAAGCTAACCGAGAGTCAACCTCGAGATATGTTCATAAATGGTGCTAACCTCACCGTAAAAACCGGAAATATTCCGGTTACAATAGGTTATGGAAGAGTTAATGACATAGGCTCATTTAAAGATGCTGATTTTCAAAGTTCTATTTATGGTGCTTCGCAAAATCTAACATATATAAGCGCTGAGTTTAAACGAAATAAGGCAGATAACGTTAAAATATTGATGGTGAGTGGCGCAAGCACTAATACCACCAGTACTACCTTGTATACTACTCCCGCAGTATCATCAAATACAATAGCTTTTACATTATCTAAAGACATAAACCTTCAAAAAGCCGGAAAATTTACTGTAGATTTTTCTAAATCTACTACGCAGTATCCAACTGTTAACACTTTAACAACAGAAACCATACTCGACAGAAAATCAGGAAATACATTAAATACGAATGGAAATTTATTTGAAGCATTGGCTTTTGGTTTTAACCATCACCTTGACTTGAAGGAAATAGGATTATCAGATAATTTTTATGTCAACTATTCAGGTATGGGTTATCAAAATCCGGCAAACATCGGACTGAGTGGCGGTAGATTTAGAATGGGCGGAAATGTTAAAAAATCTTTGTACAAAAATAAATTGATTTTAAACCTGAAAACTGATTTGAAAACTATGCCGATAAGCTATAGCGCCGATGATAAATGGAAGTCGTTACAGGTACAGTTGGATACTCGTTTTGTCGTCAATAAAAAGTTTAATCTGAATTTACGCTATGTTAACAATGGGACAAGTAAAAATATAGACAACACTTCAACGCCGGTGTATACATTAAACAAAATGCAGGTTGATGGTAATCTGACTTATAAAATAGGAAGAAATTATACAGTAAGCCATTTCAGTATAGGATCACAAATATTTTCGAATCCGACCGACAAAATGGCTACTACAGCTAATAAGACTTTACTTTTCAATTATACCCAAAGTTTAATACTTCATAATAATACACTTACCGCATCTCTTTTATATAATAAAGAACTATCACCAAATAAAATGATAGGAAATTTATTAAATACTGATGTGATATATCAATATACCTTATTTAGAAAGCTCAATGTTTCATCAGGCATTACTTATCTGGAAAACGATAATATAGCCAGACAAATTGGCATTAAACAAACAATGCAGTTATACACCTCTGGTAACTTTGATATTGATACATATTTAGATATCAGAAAAAATTTGATAACACCTCAATATGCAGATCTATACGCCTCCTGCAGAGCTGAAGTAATATTACGCTATCATTTAAACAAAAAGTAATGTTAAAAAAAGGGTATATAATTATATTATTGCTTGCTATCGCATCGCCGGTTTTTGCTCAGATACGCATAAATTTTATTCCCGAAATTTATGGGCGAAACGTTAATGGCCTGTTTAATTGCCAATTAATTAACGGCCGCCAGGCGGTTACGGCCAGTTTAACTATAACAGTTACCGAGCGTGCAAGTGGCACCATATGCGTAATTAAAACTCCCGAATTTACTTTACAAAGCGGAACCAACCCCGTACCGGCTCTTGCAGTCAGGCAGTCGGCCATTCAGTTTTCGCAAAGTAAAGGTGGAAGGCTGCTTAGCATGAATAACACATTTCCAGCTGGTGAGTACGAATATTGTTACAGTCTGACCATCAGAAATTCAGATATTTTACCTGACGAGGAGTGCTTCTCTTATACTTTGGCTCCATTTGCCGAATTAAACCTAATTGATCCTTATGATGGTGACGACCTATGTAATAAACGCCCTGTTTTTACCTGGCAACCTCTTGTACCCGCGTTATCCGGAACACGGTATCAATTAGTTTTAACGGAGATCAAACAAGGGCAAAGTGCAACCGAGGCTATCAATTATAACCAACCTATTATAAATCAGCGCAATATTACATCACCCATGTTAGTGTTCCCGTCTATCGCGCGCGATCTTGAACTAAATAAAAAGTACTCATGGCAGGTTACTGCTTACAAAGATCTAACCGTATTGAACAGATCAGAAGTAAGCCAATTTAGTATTAACTGTGCAGATAGCGTCAAAAAGCAGGTAGTTGCCTCCGGTTATCGTGATATAGAAGATTTGAGTAAAGGGAATTTCTACATCGCAAGTGGGTATTTGCGGTTTGCGCTTGTAAATTCTTATGGTGTACAAAATATGGTTTATACAATAACATCTATAAATAATCCAAACAAAAAAATTGGCCACCTGGCTAAAATAAAACTGGTAAAAGGCAATAATCAAATAGATATTGACTTGGCTGGTAATTCAAGTTTCACTGATGGTGAATTTTATATACTCACAGTTACAATGCCGACTGGTAACGTTAAAAGTTTAAGGTTTTTGTATAAGGAGGAGGATAGTAAATGAAATGGTTATCCGTCATTATATGCTGGTTCGTTTTAATGGGATGTGGGGCTAAAAAAAATGGTTTTGAGGAAGTTAAAGGCAGTAAGTTGGTTGTACAGGTAAAGAACATGAATAGTGGAGCGGACGATACGGAAATTAGTTATCAGGTTAAAATTTTGCCTGAGAGAAGTTTAACCGAGAAATTAAGCCCCGAGCAAAAAAATAATCTGTGGTATAAGATGGATAGTTGCTTTTATATACAAACTGAGAAGATAAAAGTAACGCCTAATCTGGTACAGCCAATAGCTAACGGGCAAAGCGGTAACTATGAGTTTATGCTAAGCTTCCCCGCAGATAGTGCAATTAATGACGCCTCTACACTGGTGTACAAGGATAAATATTTAAACAAAGAGACGTACAACTTCAAAGTGAATTTAAAAAATTAATATGAGCCCCCAAGTTAAGAGAAATACCAAAGTTGCAAGATTATTACTGCTCATCTGGGTTTATAATTTGTTTTTTCCTGCCGCTACCTATGCCCTAACTTCAGGCCCGGCACAGCCGGAAACGCAAGCTTTCCAACAGGCAAGTGTATCAGACATGGTAGACTTGCAAACTGGTGATTTTAAATATAATATCCCGTTGTTGGATATTGACGGATATCCTGTAAATCTCAACTACCAGTCTGGAGTGGGTATTGACGATGAAGCAAGTTGGGTTGGACTGGGATGGAACTTAAATACCGGTGCCGTTAATAGGCAGCTACGCGGCCTGCCCGACGACATGCGGGGAGAAAAAATCACCACCAGGGATTACAGAAAAGAAATGATTACAGTTGGAGGGAGAGGTACAGCAAAATTAGAGTTATTTGGTTTCGGAAAAGAAATAAAAGATAACGTAAAGAAAATTTTGGGTAAAGGTACAGGTTCTTTTAGCTACGGAGTATTTTTCAATAATTATACAGGCATTGGCGCAGAAGTATCTATAAATCCTGGCATTTCGCTATCCAGATCAAATTCTACATCGCTTAGTGTTGGATTAGGATTTGGTATATCATCTAATACGCAAAGTGGGGCTTCATTCACTCCTTATGCCAGTTTATCTGTTTATACTGATGAAAAAGGCAAACAGGTTTCACAAGCAGGTTTAACGGCTTCACTTGGATATAATAGCAGATCAGGACTGAAATCACTTTCACTTGCTGAAACATTTCAGTCAACGAAACATAAGGATTCGTATGCTTTTAACGGTGCTGGCGCAAGTATATCTTACAACACCGAGCCCATTATGCCCAAAATTTCTATTCCATATAAAACCAATTCATATTCCTTTTCTGTTGATGCCGGACTGGCTAATTTTGGAACTTTTGTAAGTGGTGGACTAACAGGTTATAGAACTACCAAATCTATTCTGTCAAATGCCCAGCAAAACCCCGGTTATGGATTTTTGTATGCCGACCTTGCAAAGGATGATGCACATGCGGTAATGGATTTTATCAGAGAAAAGGAAAGCCTGGTAATTCCTGATCTGCCAAATCTGGCACTCCCAATTCAAACGCATGATCTTTTTTCATACACCAATCAACTGGGCAGCGGGCAATTTCGATTATATCGTGGTGGTACAGGAATTTTCTTTGATAACCAAACAGATGATAGTTCCGAGAATGGTTCTATTGGAATTGATGCGGGACTTGGGAACCTGGCACATTGGGGACTAACGCTGTATCCGCAAACAATGAACACAACCGCTAAAAAATGGACAGATGATAACAGGTATGCCAATGTTGGTGATTTCCAAACATACGATCCGTATAAGCCTAATTACCAGAACGTATTTTTTAAACCAATGGGCGAAAAAAGTGCACAAAACGAAGAGCTGGCTACAGCGTTAGGGAAAACAGCGCCTGTGCAGATTGATTTATCAGGCAAACGAGCAGAGAATAAGTTTTTATGCCCAACATGCAACACATCAATTAGTAGTAAGATAGAAAGTAAAGAACGTCAACCTGGGGCAACAACAATATCTTATTTAACCGCTTCAGAAGCAACATTTGCCGCGCTTAATAAAACTATAGATATTTATGATGGTATAGACGAATCAAATTTACCGGCAACATTTAATGCATCACCTAAGCCCAATACCAATAGTATTGTTCGCGTTGATCCCGTTACACTATCGGGATCTGATATAGTTAAATACCCAGCTTATCTTATAGATCCTACAGATCCTACAGATCTTCCCCCGGATAGGTACCCCTCACGTAAAGCCAACCATATATCTGAGATAACGGTTACAGATGCAACCGGTAGAAGAATGGTTTACGGCACACCGGTTTACAATGTTGAACAAACTGAACGTTCATTTGCTATAGGCAAAGGTTACAATAAAATATTGCAGGGAGGCACAAACAATCCGGATAGGGAAACAAATTTGACTAACCAGGCAATTGATGCTATTCCCGGATTGAATAAAGGAATTGACAATTATTACCATAGCGAAAGTATTCCTCCTTATGCTACAAGTTACTTGCTTAGCGGGATTTTGTCCGCAGATTATGTTGACAGAACAAACGACGGTATAACCGATGATGACCTTGGTACCGCTATAAAATTCAATTATAGCCGTGTTAACGGATTGTACAACTGGCGTGCTCCATTTGAAAACGTGGTTGTTAATAAAGGACAGCTGGCAGATCCTGATGACGATAAAGGATCAGTTATATATGGTCGTAAGGAGCTTTGGTACATCTCTTCAATTGAAAGTAAAACCAAAATTGCATATTTCATAACCAAAGACAGGCTTGACGGATTGGGTGTTGGCAAAGATTGGAAAGTAGGAGGTAAAAACGCCGATGTAAAGCAAAAATGCCTAATGCAGATAAGGCTTTACTCTAAAGCCGACATGTCAAGACCAATAAAAGTTGTAAAATTTGATTATAACTATGAATTGTGCCCATATACACCAAATTCAAACGCTCCTAATGGAGGTAAACTAACTTTAAAATCTGTTTGGTTTGAATATGCTAATGTTACAAAAGGCGCCAACCATGCTTATAAATTTAGCTACAACCAACCCATCGGCATTACTTCTGCCGGTGTAAAAGGAGCGTATGGTTACATGCTCACAGACAGATGGGGTGTGTACAAATCAAGAAGCGAAAATGTCAGTGCCGCATTAAGCAACGAAGAGTTCCCTTATACTGATCAGGATCGTTCAAAAGTAAGTGAAAACGCTTCATTGTGGCATTTAGGACAAATACAATTGCCAACCGGAGGCGTTATTAAAGTAACTTATGAAACAGACGATTATGCATATGTGCAAAATAAAAAAGCCATGCGCATGTATAAAATTGATGCATTATGTAAGGACGGCAACGATTTACCCGGGGCGGGGGCCACGCAAAACGGTTTAAATTTAGCAAATCAGATAAGGGTTACCCTACCGGATAATTATAAAATGCCAACCTCGATGACTCGTCAAAACTTTATTAATGATTGCTTAAACGGGTCAAGTTACATGTATGTTAAGCTTAATGTTAAGATGAATACAAATATTTCCGGGCCAGGGGCAGAAGGTGACTATGATTTCGTATCGTGTTTTGCAGAGGTAGGCGACATTGTAGCAGTAAACGGGAAGACTTTATTAATTGGTTTAAAAAAATTGACCCGTGATGTTACCAATTCAAATGTTGAGACCAACCCCATTGCTATAGCAGCCTGGCAAAAGCTGAAAGATGAGTACCCGCTTTACGCCTATCCGGGCTATGATAACAAAGCCAGTGGCGGAGGTATATCAGCTGTTGTTAGCGCAACCATAAACGCTATAAGCAATATTGGTGAACTTACAAGATCTTTTTATGAAAAAGCCGATGGCGCTGCGGAGCCATATGCATCAATTATCAACAAGGATAAGAGTTTTGTTCGGCTTACAAAAAACGAAGGCGCTAAAATTGGTGGAGGTGTACGTGTTGAACGGATTGAAATTGATGATCAATGGTGGTATTCAAACAATCCGGCCGAAACTCAAAATACATCTTACGGGCAAAAATATATTTATGAATTAGAAGATGGTTCTTCAAGCGGTGTTGCAAGCTATGAGCCATCTATTGGCAATGACGAAAATCCGTTTAAAATGCCAATACCCTACAGTCAAAAAAAGAAAGGGGCTATAACGAATTTATTTCAGCTGGAAGAGCCTTTCGGCGAATCGGTTTTCCCAGCGCCGGGGATTACCTACAGCCGCGTGGTTACCAAAGATCTGGTAAAGAAGCAAGGATTATTAACAACTGATGTTACAATGCGTACCGGGTATGTAGTTAATGAGTTTTATACTACAAAGGATTTTCCGGTAAAAGTAAATGTACTCGGAATTAAAACCAATCACACACCTCCCAATACCCCCACATTCTCGTTTATATTAACTTCCAGTTACGACGAGCTTGTAATGTCGCAAGGGTACAGTATTGAATTAAATGACATGAACGGTAAGTTAAAGGCCACAAGAGTTTTTAAGGAAGCCAAGGATGCTACGGGAAAAGTTGCTGCAACGCAAGTGTCGGCTACAGAATATTTTTATAAAGCCGATAAGCTGAATGGCGAAGCATTGACACTTAACAATTCTGTTCAAACTATTGACATTCATGGAGATGTGAAACCAAAGGTTATAGGCCAGGAAATTGAGCTGTTTACAGATTTTAGGGAACAGAGCAGCAAAAACGAGGGAACAACTTTTAATATTGGCAATGACTTTTTTCTGTCTTTTCCGCTGTCGCTTATATTGCACTTTCCTATAAATATAAATCAAGACAATACACTCTTCAGGTCAGCATGTGCGGTCAAGGTAATACAGTCTTACGGAATTTTAGAGAAAGTTGTAAAAACACAAGACGGTTCATCTATTGCTACTCAAAACATAGCATTTGATGCAGTAACCGGCGAAGCAATTGTTACCAAAACGCAAAACGAGTTTAAAAAAGATATATACAGTGTAAATATACCTGCTTACTGGGGTTACGAGGGAATGGGCGGAGCGTATAAAACACTGGGAATGGTTATTGGCGGGCTGAAAACAGATGAAACAGGCCTTATTACAGATAAGGCTGAATATGTTGCCGCGGGTGATGTAATTGAAGACCTTACTGATGCCGGAAAAGTAAATCTGTACTGGGTTTTAGAGCAGGAAACCGGAAATGGCACGGCTAAACGATTGGTTGACCAATATGGTAGAACTATAGCTAAAACAATAAAAATTGCCCTTCAGGCAGTTGACCCAAATAGGGTAATTCAACCCAGCGAATTGCGCTACGAGATCAAAAAAGGAAAAGTTATTCGGTCGGGGTATAGAAACATGCTTGATGGCAGCATAAGCACCTACACGTGTTTAAATAACCCTATAGAAGCAGGGCGTTTAAGGCTTGCCGATAACACCGATCTTTCAACATTAAAGGTGCTCAATGCAAGTGTAAATGAGTTTAATGAAGATTGGGTTTCTGAAGTGCCGGATATAAAAGTTTGGGAGCCTCCCACAACAGATATTAATTATTGGGGATATTCACCTAACCCTCATCCTTACCCACTACAAACACCATACAGGGCCGGGTTTACATACCCCGCTTATTTTGAGGGAAAAATGCAAATGGGTTCCATTTGGCTGAGTTATGTACTTGAAAATCCAGATAATGATCCTAACCCGCCAAGTTTTTATTATTGGATGACGCGCGCAACCAGCACATTAATTAGACCTAATTTTTTAGGAGCCGGTGATAATTTGTATTGTTTTTCTAAAGTTTATTTGCCCAGAACAGGCACTTATTTTATAGGCTTAAATGGTAGCATACCAATGACAATGGCTTTTGATGATGGGCCTTATCTCTTCAGCGAATTTGGTGTATGGAATGGAGAAAATGGCTGGTTTATTATTGAAACTCCTGAGTTGACCGCTGGTGAACATATAATAAAAATTAAGTTAAGACCAGATGGCACTGCCCCTGCTGAAAGCGGATTTGGTATGGAGATTTATAACAACACATCAAGACAACAATTAATAGATAAGCAAGATAATGTAATTTGGAGTACAACAAGTATGACCAGTAACTTGCACGGTCAGGAAGGTTTATTTATGGCAGCTTATGCTGAAAAATATCTTCCTCCTTACGGTAATCCACCGGTTGTTGCTTCAAAATACTATTGGACAGATGGCCCCGGCAATTATTACAGCCCATTAAACCCTGCTGATAAAGCCCTTAACCCATTTATGTACGGCATAAAGGGCAATTGGCGGCTTTCAAAAACTAAGGTATTTGAAGAAAAACGGAAATACAGGCCTCTTACTGATAAAGTTGTTGATGTAAAAAACGCAGGCTATATAACAAACTTTTATCCTAACTGGTACGCACCTGCTCAAGGTTCTCCCAAAAAAAGATGGCTGCTTAACAACAATTCTAAATGGGTAACTGCCAATACAGTAACACAGTATGATAAGTACGGGCAACAGTTAGAAAATAAAGATGCACTTGACAGATATAGCGCTGCAAAGTTTTCTTTTAACGGCGAACTGCCTTCGGCTGTTGCCTCTAATGCTATGCAGCGCGAAATATATGCTGAAAGTTTTGAAGATGCTAAATTCTCTGTGGGTATACCTAAGCATATTGATCCTAATAAGCAACCGTTTTTTACTTCCTCAGCAGGCGGAGCTATAAAATACCTGGTTACAAACCAGGTATCGCATAGCGGTAATAACAGTATTCAGCTTTATAACGATGGTATATTTCTATATACCAAAACATTTAATGAAAGGCCGGCAGTTTACCCGTTACTAACATTAAATACCCAAACAAATGAGTATAATAAAACTGAGGGTACAGGTAAGTATCCCAACGGTTTTGAGCCGCTAAAAAAGGAATACATATTTAATGCCTGGGTTAAAGATATACAGCCTACTAATAAGGCATTTAAGGGGCTTATATTGACAGCTAATGGTCAGGATATTCCGTTGACAGTTAAAGCAATTGTTGAGGGGTGGAAGTTGATGGAGGGACGTATTAATATAGAATCTTACGTTACGTCAACCGCGCTTTATACGGGTGCCGGAGTTCCTATTGAATTGAAGCTAAAAAGCCCAGAATCAGTTAGCTCTTTCGTAGATGATATACGCATATTTCCTAAAGATGCATCAATGAAAACATATGCCTATGATGAAAAAACCTTGCGACTGATGGCAGAGCTTGATGAGAATTGTTTTGCAACGTTTTATGAGTACGATAGCCAGGGAGCACTTGTAAGAGTTAAAAAAGAGACCGAGCGAGGTATTATGACGCTAAAAGAAAATCGATCATCTTACAAAAAAGGCCTCTAAACACACATATTGATATGGATTTATTAAGGCGCCCCAAAGTTTGTCTGACGATAGCTGCAATGATATTGGCTTTGCTTGTATTGGTAGTTACCCAGTTTAGATTGCCCAAGGCATCAGCTAAAATTCATAATAGACCTGCAGTGCCTGTAGTAGTGAGTGCAAAAAAGCCACATTATGACGAAAAGCTATTGCGAACATTTAGGCAGTTGTTAAAGCAGTTTAACACATCAAAAAACGCTTATACCTTCTCCGGAATAATAAGCACAGGCATTTATGCAGATTCGGTAAAGAGTACTACTAATGTAAGATTTATTTTATGTAAAAAAGGCGATGACTTTTACTACAGAGAGGGAGTAGTTGAAAATCTTAATACATCAGGCTTTTTCGTTTACATTAACGGAGAAGAAAAAAAAGTGGTTTTATCTGCCCAAAAGCAAATGGAACCACAAACAATGATTGATTCTGCCCGGTTAACAGATGCTTTAGCAAGCGAAAATTATTTGATTAAAGCCGATACAAACGGGAAATTTCAAAGCTTATCGCTTGTTAACGAAGATCATCCTCAATGTAAGGAATACGCAATAACTTTTAACGCGTCTTCAAAAAAAATAGTAAACATTAGTCTGCGTTTAGCTAACCCGGCAAGTCCATCAGATAAAATTGGGCAAAAGGTAGTTACTATAAAAGTTTTAGCATTGACCGATCAAGCCAATATCAATCAATATAAAAAGATCTCTCAAATTGTTAATAAGGGAGTGTTAACACGCAAGTACGCCGGCTATAAACTTATATCACAGATCAAAACATGACCCGCCTGTTAAAAACATTTACTATCATAATTTTCTTGTTACTTGCAATAGTAAGAACTTATGCTGCTGTTGAAACTACCAGTTACAGTACTGTGGGGCAACTTAAAGTTGGAGATAAATTCAGCCTGTTAGATGACAAGTTCAAACTTAATTTACCGTATTGGGATCAGATAATAAATCGATCGGTAAAGAATTCTGTTAATCTTCAGTTATTCGATACAGAGCTCATTCAGGCACCTGCCGGTACCGTATTCACCGTTGTTGTAAAAATTGATCAATTTATAAATAACAATACCCCGCCTACTACTTCAACTCAAACATTGACGGTAAGTTATAACCAAAACGGAGGCACAACTTATAATGCAATAAGCAGCTATGTTTTCAATAATGCTTTTAGGGTAGATGTAGAAGTATTGAGCATTACATCAAGTACTTACCCAACATTTAATGATATACCCTGGGTGTTAAAAGTATCGGCTGATATTACTGTTGACCGAATTTATCCATTTAGTGGTTCAAAGCCAATAGCTATTACGGCTCCTGATGAAATTCTTACCGGTGCAAAAACGTTTGATCTGGAATGGGCGTTTGAAATTGGCGACGAGGAATTTGATGTAGAATGGACTACCATAGATGAAAACAGTCCGTTTAGCGTAACTATAGCAGGTATGCAGAGTAATGCAGTTGTTTCTGCTGAGGAGATGGATAAATTGTTTCGCAATAATGCTACGCGAATTGTTACTCAAAACAATAAGTATCCTATATCTCTGGCATATAACGAAAAGTATTTATTAGTGCGAATAAGGCGTGCTGCATATAATATAGATGGCGTACGTATTACCGGCGATTGGACGTACAAATGCAAAACAAGCACCAATAATTTAATTAAATACAACTGCTGGCTGCTCAAATGGCACGAAGATAAGTTAAACTGGCAGTTTTCGGCAAGCTTTGCAGAAGAAGGCAAGAGAAAAGAGGTTATCAGCTATTTCGATGGTACATTAAGAAACAGACAAACAGTTTCTATCGGCAATAGGGAGAAAAATAAGCCGGTTGTAAGTGTAGTGCAGGAGAATATTTATGACGAATTTGGGCGTCCCGCAGCAAGTATATTACCTACACCTATCAACAAAGAAGAAAACTTGCAGGCCAACGTTCCGTATTTAAATTATCAAAAAAAATTCAACCAAAATACAAGTGGTAGTCCATACAGTATAACAGATATTTTTAATAGTGTTGGAGTAAATTGCGAGGTGCTACCCAACCCGATATTTGGCAGTTTTGGTGCAGGCAAGTACTACTCAGCCAATAATGGGTTTAAAACCGCAACCGATCCAAAATATAATCAATACATCCCCGATGCGGAAGGCTATCCGTTTTCAATAACGCAATATACAACTGATAATACCGGCCGTATCAAACTTCAGGGTGGTGTTGGTGCGCAATTTCAGCCCGGAACAGGAGTAACCAGTAATACAACTAAATACTATTACGGAAAGCCAACTCAGCGGGAACTTGACCAACTGTTTGGAACAGATGTTGGCTATGCAGAACACTATACCAAAAATATGGTGGTTGACCCCAATGGTCAAATAAGCCTGTCATACTTAAATGCAAGTGGTAAAACAATCGCTACTGCGCTTTCTGGAGCTAACCCAACTAATGTTGACGAGTTGAGGTCACTTACTGACGCAGACATGGGGGAAAAAGATGAGGTGATTTTTAAACCGGAACAATTTATTTTCAGCAATTCTGATCTGAAAATAACTGCAACTACAAGTTACATGAATGCAGTGCCCGGGCAAAAGGTTACATTAAAATACAACCTTCAGCAAATAGTTACAAAGTACCCCAATGCGCAGGTAGATATTTGTAGTAACTGTTACTATGACCTCACCATATCAATAGTTGATGATTGCGGAGATGTTATATCAGTACCCGGCTTTATAACGACTGTGGGAAGTAAAGTTGAGATGAAAGGTATAGAGCCTTACAAAAATGATCAATTTGTGAATATCAGTTTTGCAAGAACCGGCGAGTATAAAATTAAGTTTGAGTTAGCGTATGATAGACAGGCGATTAATGATTATACTGAAAAATTTGTTCAGGAAGGCATTAGTCGCAATTATTTAAAGCAACAATTTGATTTTATAAAGGAAGGTTTTCTGAGCAAAATGAATGCGGCAGATTGCTATACAGATTGCAGAACCTGTGTAATTGAATTAGCAGACAATGTTGCTTTTAAGGCTATGGCCCTAAAGGAGTTTAAACTTTTAGATATTCAAGACAAAACCGGACAGCTATATACAGATATAAACAGCTTTATTGATGGGTTATACCTGGACTTGAAAACTGCGTGTGATAACAAACAACAAACTTGTAGTTATTCTGATTGCAACGCATATCAGAATGTAATGCTCTCCCATTTATCTCCCGGCGGGCAATACGCAACTTTTAGTAAGGCATATGTGCCGCCGCCTTTTTCACAATACATAACCTTGTACCTGCCTAATGAGGCTCAAACAAATGAGTTATCTAAACACTTTAATGATGTTTTTCACCCGTCTGTGCTTCCTGCGCAAAATGATGCAGACTTTATAACTTTAGTAGATGGCTCCCGAATATGGATTTACAGTCCGGAGTTTACCCTCGCGCGCATGATAGAAAATTGGAGACCAGAGTGGGCGTTAAAATTTCTACAATATCATCCTGAATATTGCAAGCTTCAGTACTGTCAGGAGTCGTCAAAATACACTACATGGGAGCAAATGATAAGGATTAATGTATTTGGAGAAACAACATTAAGCCGCATACCGGGCGCTTCGCCAAATATTACCTATGCAGATGGAGCGTACACCTTACTATCGGGCATAGATCCATTTTTTTCAACCACATCAACTTACGGAGCTCAGTACGAAGATGATATAGAAGCTGACCTTCAAAATTATACTACCCGCATTCTGAAAATTAACAACCGCCCGGGCTTGAGTTTGTATGATTACGTAAAATACCAGTTGTATTGTAAAGACAATGATGTAGGCACGAGTGCCACGTGGCCTGTATGTAACCCGTCATGCAGGTTGAAAGATAGAGAATGGGAACTATTTTCAGAACTTTATTTCCAGCTGCGCGAAAAATATTATGTAAAAGGCCGTACAGATTACCTGAACGCCCGGGGCGCCGCTTGCTCATGTGTGCGCAATATCGGTACGCCAATTACAGGTCCGCAGTCAAGTAACGCTTGCCCTATTAAAGAAAACTTCAGGTTGAACGTCTCCTCTTATGATGGCTATGGTACAGAATGGGAAGTAAAAGTTTATAATATTATGGGCAGCGTACCTCAAAAGGTAATGGTTAAGCTATCTTATACAGAAGGCGGCACAACAAAATATATAAACGTTCCAATTGCGGCCGGACAAGGCGAAGGCACCGTTCTTCTGCCTTTTGCTGTAAACTATTCAACTATTGCAATTAATTCTGTTGTGTGTGGAAATGTTAGTATCAATTTACAGGTGGAGAATATCCAAACACAAAGTTTACCCTATGATTATCAACAAGATTGGGGAAGCGGCACTTACAGATTTTATGGACAAGACACAAAGCATAAAATAAAAATATCTCTAAGAGATAATTCGGGCATACCTGTAGCTGCACCCGAAGGAGGGTTCGATGTTTACGTTAAAACAAAGAAAACATTAAATATGTACTCTTGGGTTCTATATTCACTTTTAAATACTCTTTTAAGTGAGTCGGAACCCATTCAGGTAGTTCATATAGATGCAGGGCTGTACTATGCGTTGGGTAATGAGTATACGTCTTCGCTAACAACTTTCTATACACCAGGTAATGTAGCTCCCTATATAACTAAAGACCAAATTGCATTAACATGTGTTTACCCTATAGCTGGCATTAACAGCATAACCGGACTGACCGTATGTACAGATGGTTATGAAGAGCCTACCATAAGCTGTAGTAACGAGGCTTATTACGCCAACAAAACCGCGGTGTTTTCTGAATCATCTACGCAGACCATTACAGTTCCTCAGGATGGTAAAGATGCTGTACTGGCGCAAAATCAAAGCGCATTCACAGCGCAGATCAATAGCAACTGTGCAGATGCTATTAATGAATGGATGTTAAAGCTGGAACCTGGCCTTCGTGCTAAATATCCTAACTTAAATGATTTTGAAAACGTTGAGCGGGACTTGCGGGCAAGGCTATATGCGGTATGTGCTAAGGGCGGTGATGTAACCCACATGATGGGCGTTAGTGAGTTAGTACCGGGAATTTTAACATCATATCAAGACAATAGCTTTGGAGACGCTATAAAAAGCTATACACTGGCAAACGCAAAGTTTACTGCCGGTTTAAACCCATGGTTGTTAAGCTATCCTAATCCGTATAACAAACAAAAAATGTCTCAAACGGCGCGGGTAACTAAAATTAATAGTACCATAGATGCTGCGCTTAAAGCACTTAAAACATCTTATCAAAATTCATTGCCTGTTAGTCAGAGTTATTCAAATGCCGGTTTTTATAACTATTTGAAAAATCAGTACGGCGAGTTGGCAATGACCATAAGCGAGGTAGAACTGGCCGACCTTGTTAACGCATCAAACTGTAACTACTTGCTGCAATATAACATTTTGCTGCCGGCATTTTTACGCGATGGCGGTTGCGTAACGCGCAGCGCTTATGATTTAGCTCTTAACCAACTGCACTCTGCTTTTGATATTTCACCATCAGCATTAATGGCACATGCAAACTATCCGGCTATCCTAACCAACTTTATGAATAACCGGTTTGGTTTTGGATTAACGTATGCCGATTACAAAGCATATAATACAACGGGGCTTCTTTGCAATAGTATTTACAATAATGAAAAGCCTATTGACCCGTATGATTGTATAAGAACCACCTTGGTAAGCGCGCTAACGAGCGGTGTGTTTGCTTATGAAAAGTATATACAAGACGAGAAAAATAAGTTCAGGGCCTTTTATATATCACAATGTGCATTGGCACAAAATACTGTTAATTTAAAATCTACATCGCCTAAATACCATTATACTTTATACTACTATGATCAGGCCGATAACTTAGTGCGTACTGTGCCGCCAGAAGGCGTTAAGCTGCTTGATGATAGTCAGTTAAAATGGATAGAACAAAATCGCTTAAGCGAAAGCAGCAATTGCACAGATGCGCCAATTATCTGTAACGGAGTGCCGGTAACTTACTCAACCGACAAAACAGCTGCATTTACACAGGTAAGTACAGCCCTTACAGGTGGCGGCGCCAGAGCTTTTGAGTTTTGGTTCTACAACGGTGCATACGCTTCCGATTATCAGATGGTACAGGTTACACCCGATAAAAAGTACATGATGCAGGTTGGGGTGAATAATGGTATTGCTGGCTTTGACCTATACCCTATTGTGGAGAGTGCAGATCATTTAAGTGCATCAATAATGCCAACTTCGTACCACTACAGAGGCACTTTTGCAGGCGAATCAAGCAGGCCGTGGTTGCACATAGTTGTACAGGGAAATAATATAGCCACGGGCGGGGTGCCGCAAATATATCTTAACGGTGTAGCGCTAACGGTAACCAGTAGTATTACAGCCATGTCGCCTGGCTGGAATATTACCGCCACAAATACGGGTATAGTATATCCCGATAATATAACCACGCTTAAACATATGCGTGTATACTCACGCTTGATGACAGCAGGGGAGATCAGTACCAACGCTAATGACAATTGCTTTAAACCATCAAACGGTTGCAGTGGCATGCAATGGTATAGGTTTAATATACCTGCTCCGGGCGGCGAAACTACAATTGCAGAAAATAGCACAGTTGAAACACGGGCTATTGGATTTGTACCGCCGCATGTACTTGCTACCACCTATGCTTACACATCAACTAACCAGGTGTTGCAGCAAAAATCTCCTGACGGCGGCACCAACAGGTTTTGGTATGATGAACTTTCGCGCCTGGTGGCATCGCAAAATGATAAGCAGCAACCTGCGCATAAATACAGCTACACTAACTATGATGAAACACTTGGCAGGATAAATGAAGTTGGCGAAAAAACAATTTCAGTTGCCGATGATAATTTTATGGGCCAGCCCGGATTTGTCAGCAAGGTGGTTTACAGAAACAACTTTTTGCCTGTCGGTACCAACCGGGAAATAACGCGTACTTATTATGATGATGCCGCGCCTGTAAACGGTGGCGTTGCCGGCATAGCGTTAATACCCGAACAAAGTAACCTGCGCAAGCGCGTTGCCGCTACCACTTATCGCGATGTGCAGACCGATGCTGTAAAGCAAGCCACTTACTATAACTATGATATATCTGGCAACGTTAAAACGTTGTGGCAGCAAATTGACGGACTTACACAGGCTAATGATGTAAACAGCCTTAAACGTATTGACTATGAATACGACCTGATAAGCGGAAAAGTAAATTTTGTTGCTTATCAGCATAATACTACCAACCCTAAGCCAGACCAGTTTTATTATCAATACAAGTACGATTCAGAAAACCGGTTAACAGAAGCCTGGAGTGGTGTTTCGGCCATGGTTGAACCATTAGGTGGCAGCGAAATATTAAAACATAGCAAACGTTTAGACGCGAGTTATGCCTACTATTTACATGGGCCGCTGGCACGTGTAGAACTTGGCGACAGATTTGGTAAAGTACAGGGGCTTGATTACGCCTATACACTACAAGGCTGGTTGAAGGGAGTTAACGGGTCCCGCTTAGACCCTGCCACTGAAATTAGTTTTGATGGCAACACCACAGCAGACAATATTGCACGCGATGCCTTTGCTTTTTCTTTGGGGTATTACAATAATGATTATAAACCAATTGGTGGCTTAGGCGCAACAGCCTTTGCGCTTAAATATACATCTCAAAGTGCTGCAGATGATGGTGCCAGCCTGTATAACGGCAATATAAGCAACACAACTCTGGCCATTAGTAAAATTAACAATGGTGCCGCTGCGGGTTATACTTACAGGTATGACCAACTGAACCGCCTTACCAAAACCTTTATCCATAACGGCATTACAGGTACCACCTGGGCCGGAACAAAAACACTGTTAGAGCAGATGACCTATGACGGTAATGGCAATATTGAAACAGCCAAACGTTATACGGCGGCAGGCACTATGATTGATGACCTTAACTATAGGTACACCAAAGACGGCAACAACAAACTCAATACCAATAACCGTTTACTATACATTACTGACGCCATACCCGCTGCCACGGTTAATGATTTACCTACGCAGAGTATTGGTAACTACCAGTATGATGAAATAGGCAACCTTACAACCGATGTTAAAGCGAATATTAGTGCTATTGACTGGACCGTTTATGGTAAAATAAAAGGCATAACCAAAACGGCCGGCAGCAACCTGCTTTACGCTTATGATGCTACCGGTAACCGGGTGAAGAAAACGGTTGGTTCAACCAATACTTACTACGTGCGCGATGCGCAAGGCAATGCGCTGGCTGTTTATACCCAGGCAGGAGGCGTGGTTACATGGAGCGAGCAGCAGTTATACGGCAGCAGCAGACTTGGCCTGTGGCAGCCCAACGTAAACATGGCTACGGCAGGCGCCGCGCAAACCGAGTGGCAAAAAGCAGGCCTGAAACGCTATGAACTAACCAACCACTTAGGCAACGTATTGGCAACTATTAGCGACCGCCGGTTACAGCACCCTACAGCCGGCAATACCAGTTTTGACTATTTTACCGCCGATGTAATAACCGCGCAAGATTATTATCCTTTTGGTATGCAACAGCCCGGCCGTGGTTATGCTAGTAACAACGCCACCTACCGCTATGGCTTTAACGGCAAGGAGAATGATAATGACGTTGGTAAGGGCGATGGCAACCAACAGGACTACGGCATGCGGATTTATGATCCGAGAGTAGCGAGGTTTTTGTCAACAGACCCTATTGCCAAATCGTATCCTGAATTGACGCCCTATCAATTTGCGAGTAATAGACCAATTGATGGAATTGACCTAGATGGGTTAGAGTGGGCACAAGATATAAACGTGCAGTGTTCAATGGACGGACTAACAATTCAAACGGATTTTACCGTAAAAGTAAAAGTGATAAATAAATCTACTTTAATAAAAGATCCAAATGTTATCAAAGCTAAAGCACTGGAATTTAAAGCGGCAGCTGAAGCTAAATTTAACACAAGCGCCACATTTTTTTTAGGTCCTATAGTTTTACATGAAAAGTACAAGACAGAAGTTATTCTTGATTTTACACCGCCCACTCCTGATGATGGCAAAATTGGTATATTAGAATTTGATGATCGTACTAGCACTAAAACAACTACAGTTTCTGGCCCAGCTTTTACTCCTAATACAATCAGCAATAGCTCTGTAACTACTACAACAACGGTAATTAATAGCGTGCCAGGAGTTACTACAGGTCAAATAGATGATTTTACTATTTCACTTGGAATAACCATGGACGGTAAACTAACCAATAGCACAGATTTTAAATTGACCGGTGCGCATGAATTTGGACATTCAGGTGGATTAAAGCATCCTTGGAGTTTAACTAAGGTTGAAAAAAAATGGGCTCCATTGCTAGATCAGGGTAATACGAGCGGTAATTCCACTACGATTAAAGATAACTTAATGAACTCAGCTGAAAACCCAGATCCAGCGGTAAGGAACAGCAATGGTAGTGATACTATTTTGGGGCAGTTCCGTGCTATAAGTGAAAAAATCAAAACCCAAGGCAATTTTACACCTGCCGATCTAAAGAAAAGTCCATAGTATGAAAATTAGAAATAATATCTTTCTTTTTTGGCTTTGTATCTTAACTGCTGCGGGCATCTCTCAAATAGCTAGCTGTAAGATTAATAAGATTAAGTGGAATGAAAGTAATTGGGATATTGAAAAGGTATCATATGAGGAAGACGGTCGAAATGCTGATAGTCACATTGGCTTAGAGCGACATTCACCTAGACGTGTCATTTTGCAATTTTGGCAAGAATTCGATGATACACTAGTTGTATTAAATAATAAGAAGGAAATAAGTAGATTTTTTATGCAAAGTGATACAAATACCAATGATACTTTTACGGTAACTAACGTTTCTTTGATTATAAAGAGAAATACTCGTATTACCGTAAAACTTATTAACAAGAAAAAAATTGTTCATTTTGTCGTCGATGATAGAGCGTCAGTAATAACCATTCAACATTTCAACTCTATATGGTATTTGAGGTATCGACATCACCCCTTTGATTACAAATGAAGTCACAGCTGGCGATTACATCGGAAAGAGTAATTGTTAGCAATCCGTAAATTTATAGCCGTATCGTAAAGACAATCCCTGTGCTGTCGCACGCGTGCCGCGTGTGCTATTTGAGCAATAACATAAAACAGCGCAGTTAGTGGCTATGATGCTGATGCGTAAATGCTCAAGATTATTATCACTGCTGCAGCAAGAGTACACGTAGAATATAGCGCTGAGTTCTTATATCTATTATATTGCCTACCTGAACAAGTCATAATTTAAGGTTTTTAACATTTGAATAATGTTATATGTTATGTATCTTTCGGTACTTAAACACTTATCATGAAGCGAATTATTATAACCTTTGTACAGGTATTTCTGGTTGGTTTGGCATACGGGCAGTGGACTGCCGGTACCGGTAATGTTTACACCACAACATCAACAGATAAAGTTGGCATTGGTACAAGCTCTCCAACAACACAGCTTGATGTGCTTACAACCAGCGCTACGACTGCTGCACCCACAACGATTTTAAAATTGACCAGCAAAACCAGCGGGACGGCAGAGGCAGGCATAGGAGCAGGGCTTGATTTTTCAACCCAGCGTGCTGATGGTGGTACCGGCCCGGTAGCCAACATCACTGGTATCCGAACAGGTGTTGGTACCGGCTCAAGTAGTCATGGCGGATTGATATTTAAAACCAGCTTGAGCTCTACCTTAGGCCTTTTAGAGGCAATGCGTATAAACAAAAACGGTTTAGTGGGTATTGGTCAGCCTGTGCCTGAGTATACATTAGACATTTCCAACACCACCAACAATACAGACAACCCTGTTGTAAGGCTAAAGAACCTGGTAACTACAGGTTATACCCAAACCAGGTTGGAGAACGATTTGGCCGCTACAAGTTACTTTAATTTGTTTGGTAGTGCTGCTACCGGAACAACGTTCGGGCAGCCGCGGGGTGGCCTTACGGTATTGCGTGGCGGCAATACTTTAGCTGTTGGTACAGCCAGTTCTAATCCGCTTGTTTTTGCCACTAATAATAGTGAACGGATGCGGGTTACACCCGGTGGTTTTGTTGGTATAAAAACTACCGCGCCAACAGCCGAACTGGATGTTAGAGGCACAATAACATCTGTTGTAGACGGAAGTTACGCCAATAATGGTGCCTCGACGTATAGCAACACAGCGTGGCATGGCGCACGTTTTTTTTCTAACAGGTATAGAGGCACTATAGCGGCGCCGCTTACTGTTCAAAGCAACGATAGGTTGGGGTGGCTTGATTTTTATGGATATGATGGCACCGCACTACAACGTGCGGCAGAAATTGGAATAGCAGTTGACGGTGCTCCGTCAACCGGCATTATTCCTGGCAAAATTTACTTTACCACCACTGATGCAGCAGGCGTAACAGTCGATAGAATGACCATTTTAAATAACGGAAAAGTGGGTATTGGAGTTGGGGCGCCTACAGGTATGTTGCACGTTATTGCCCCCACATCAACTACCGGCACAGGGTCTGACATTGCTTTGTATGCAGGTAAGGGAGCCGCTTCGTCAAATGGCGGAAACGTTATTTTGGGGGCGGGTGCAAACGGGAGTGGGGCCACCGCCGGTAGCGTAGTTTTTTTACGAGGCATAACTAACGGCGCCAATGGAGTTGAAACAATGCGTATAGATAACAGCGGAAAAGTTGGAATTGGAACCAGTATTCCTGATGAAAAGCTTACAGTAAACGGCAATATACGTGCTAAAGAAGTTAAGGTTAGTTTGACTGTGCCCGCGCCGGATTATGTTTTTGACGATGAGTATGAATTGAGACCGTTAAAGGAATTACAGCGTTATTTGAATAAGAATCAACATTTGCCGGAGATCCCATCGGCAACTCAAATGGAAAAAGAGGGGGTGAATTTGAGCGATATCAGTATGGGATTACTAAAGAAGGTTGAGGAACTAACTCTATATTTAATTGAACAGAACAAAAAGAATGAAGCGCAACAAGTTGAAATTGACATGTTAAAAAAGCAAATACAAAACCTCATGTTGAGTAAAAACGACAAAGATAAATAGTAAGTTAGTTCTTTTGTTAGTCCAACATTCAATTCAACTTTGATATAAATTTGATGGGCTCAATTCAATTTGTTTTGGGCCGCCTAAACATAAAAAAGCCTTCCTGATATCAGGAAGGCTTTTTTGATTTGTGAGGTGATCCCGCTGGGACTCGAACCCAGGACCCCAACATTAAAAGTGTTATGCTCTACCGGCTGAGCTACGGAATCGTTTAACTGTTTCTGTTAAAGTGGTGCAAATATAGGGTTAATTAATACACACTGCAAGCTATTTTTTAATTAATTTTTAAGGTCTTCATTCACAGTGACTAAAATTTAAAAATCCCAATTTTACCCTTGTCGCCAGCCAATAAAACCAGCTTTCCATTTTTGGCTTTGCGGCAAACATTGAAACTTGTAGCGTCTATTTGTTGCCACGTATAGCCGTTGTCAGTTGAGTAGTTGCTGCCGGGAGTTCCGGTAGATAAATAGGTTTGAGGCGCAATTAACTCTACGCATGATTGATATCCATTTGGTCCGGGCTTGCTGTCCTTATATGGTAGCGGATGTCCTGAAAATGTGGCGTGAACTGAATCTCTAAATTTGTCTTTTGAGTAATCGCCACCAACAATGACCATTCCATTTTCGCCAACCGAAAAAGCACCGTTACTGGGTTTTCCATGGGTGATCGGGAGGTCATAATATGCCCAATCAGTAAAAGGTTTTTCTAAAACCAGGTGTCTCGCAACATTACCACCGGTTACAATTGAAACATAATCACCTTTATAGCTAATTCTTAAACAAGTTCCGCTTGCTGCAAAAGCCGCTTCTCCTTTCTCTGCGTTAGGCAGGTTTTTAAACTGATGCCAGCTATCGCCACCATCATTAGTTTCTATCAGCATAAATTTTTCGTTGATTGGATCGCCTAAAACCAAGCCGTGTTTCGGGTTTGAAAAATCCATAGCGTCAAAAAAATACGCTTTATCATCATTGCGATACTTTACTTCCCAATTTAATCCACCATCAATAGTTTTTAGTATCAATGCCGGCGATCCCGAACTCATAATAATTGCTTCTTTGTCTGAAAAAGCCTCAATATCTCTAAAGTCTGCCTTTTCAAAGCCTTTAACCTGCTGCCACTTCCAGGTAAGGCCGCCATCTTTTGTTATAGCAGTATAGCCGTTACTGCTACTTAACCAGGCTATCTTGTTATCAACAACAGATAAACTACGAATGCTAACCGTTTTATTAGTTTCAATAAGCTGTTTTTTTTGAGCGATAACGTTAGGGGCGAATACAATCGCCATTACCAAGTTTATAAAGATATTTTTTAGACTCATCAGGAAGTGTTTTATCCAAATTACTAAATGTTCGGGGCGAACATTTCTATTGGCTATAAATTATTTTATTTGAATGGCTAATTAACATAAACCATTATATTTGCATCCCCACAAGCAACTCTCACAGGTTGTTGTTATGCCCGGATGGCGAAATTGGTAAACGTTGCGGTCTCAGAAGCCGTTGAGAATTGTCTCTTGAGAGTTCGAGTCTCTCTTCGGGCACATCCAAAAAGGAAGATCCGGATGCACAGATCAAAAAATGATTTAGCATCCGGATTAATTATATAGGCCCGGGTGGCGAAATTGGTAGACGCACCATCTTGAGGGGGTGGCATTCGTAAGGATGTACGAGTTCGAATCTCGTTCCGGGCACTTTTCTTATTTACCACAGCACTTTCAGTAAATTCATTTTCCTAATCAACCAGATCACTACAATTGCCAAAATAGTTACCAATACTAAATTAAACCATACGCTTGTAGAAGGTGTGCTTTGTTTTATTGAATGCGTTTGATTTAAAGCCGTTTTAACTTCTGTTGACGATTTTGTGTCAACCTGAGCATCCTCATTTGTTGTTACATCATTATACACTGATGTTTGTTCAAGTATTTGTACAGGTACTTTTTTGGGCTTAGACCTGGCTATAAAACGGGTATACCCCAAACTGTTTACATTGAGCACTACAGACAGGTCTTCGTTTTCAAAGTAAGCAGAAGTGTCATTCGCTGTTTGTAATGGCGATAAGTAACCGCTTAAAGCGCCACCTGCTACGGTTACAATGGTGTCGACTTGCCTCATTCTAAAGGTTTTTGTTTTGTCCACAACCAACAGGCTTTTATGAGTAGATGTATCACCGGTAGTTTTTATTTTAGTTGTTGAGGCATAATTATCAGTAATGTGCATTTTTTTTGCGCATCCGGATAAAACAATTAAGCAAAGTATGATAAGGTAATTTTTCATTTAATAAATTGTGTTACGGCATAGATCTGCCGGGTTAGTCTAATTTTTCTGTACACGCCGTCGCCTTCCCGGCTACCGGCGTCATTTGTGTTTCCTTCAACGGTATTTACTGTGGTGCTTGTCCATTTGTCAACAAAACCAACATGAGCAATGCGGCCTTTCTCCTTAAAATAAATGCCGAATACATCACCTGTAAGCGGAGTACGATTGTTTTGGGCGTTGCGCTTCCATACCTGGTTTTTAGAAATGAATAAGGCCGGGCAATACCCATTTTGAGGATTGGACACATTGTTTTGACCAAGCACCCAACACACAAATGCTGCACACCACGGATTGCCTTTTGGTAGACCTACATATTTAAGGTAGGCCTCAACCTGTTTGCCATCATTATTGCCTGTAAGTTCGCGGATGCCTATCTGGCTGGCATAGGTACGCTGTACGCTTGCCCTTGTATCACTTGATTGAGCAACACAAGCGAAAACATTAATAAAAAGTAAACCGATAATGAGATAATAATTTTTAGCCATGCCGGTAAATGCTTAAAGTCGTTAATAAATTCCTGTTCAAAATAAGTGCGCAGCGACAGCCAGTTTAACTTAAGAGTTATCCAAACTACCGATTGAAAAATACAGAAGCTGATAATGGCGGTAATAGGTATTTGTAATACGCCGATGTCATAGCTGCCGGCTGTTGGATCTATGGCTCGCAATAATACCGGCGAGACCCAAAACAACAATATTGCAGCTGCCATAAGCAGGTATTCATTGTATTTTAAAAAGAAGCTATGCGGTGAAGCTTTGTGTTTAGTTTTGCTTTCCATAAAGTTGGTATTGAAGGTGATTAATTCTTGATTCCATTTGACGGATAGTAGTTTCCAGGTGTTTTATCTTGTTGAGGTATTCCCGTTCGCGCTTTTGCTGCTGATGGATGACACGCATATTTTCAGTCTCTTTTTTTTGGAGATTTAGTATTTGCTGTGCCTGGTTTTTTAATTGGTCGCCCTGCAGGTTGAGTTGCGCACGCAGATCACCAAGCATAGTGCTGTATACCTCGGTATTGAAAAGCTGTGTTTCGGCGACAGTTTTTTTGCGGCTTGCCAAAAATGTTATCAGCGCAGCGCATGCTGCCGAGCACAGCAAGGGCAGGAGAGTGGAGATCATAGTAGTGGGTTTAATGGTAAAGTAATGGTTGGAAATGACTGTTAATCGCAGTGCGTGTGTAGTCAGAACATCTCAAACTGAGAGAAATGCTACGCGGCACATTGATGAGCTATTTTGATATATTAGCGTAATATTTATTCTGAAGGTTGGTTACTATTTTTTTCTCGACACTGATTAAGAACGAGGTGTCTGTACCCGCACGTTTAAGTAGTAAGCATTTCATCGGACTTGATGGTTTACGCGGGGTGGCGATAATAATTGTTATGCTAAGCCATGTATTTATGGATACCCGCTTTAGTAAATATTTTGCAGGTGATATTGGTGTTGAGATTTTTTTCGTAATAAGTGGCTTTTTGATCACTTCATTGCTTATCAAAGAAAAAATTGTCTTTAATAAGATTTCTCTTAAAAGATTTTACATCAGGAGGCTATTCAGGATATTACCGGTAGCCTATCTGTATTTACTAACGCTTTTACTCCTTAGTTACTTCTCGGTACTTAAAGTTGACTTAAAATCATTTTTGTCTGCCGCGTTTTTTTATCAGAATATACCTTTCATAAAAGGCGACAGTTGGTATGTTGGTCATTTTTGGAGCTTGTCTGTTGAGGAGCAGTTTTACATTTTGTTTCCTTTTCTGTTAGTCACCAGCATAAACAAATACATTAAAGTGGTTATGTGTCTTATTGTATTTATTCCCATAATAGCGTTTTTAGGCTACACAAATACGGGGGCATTTTACACCAATCACTTACTTCACGCAGCTGCATTCGTGATCATCAATCTTTTTGGAAAAACCGTGTGTATATTAATAGGGTCATTTGCCGCCATATTGTTATTCAAAGGTGTAGTGGTGATTAAAAGCACAAGTTCGAATAGATATTTAAGTTTTGTGCTTTTTATAATCGCAGTATTAATTCATACCGAGAAATTTATATTGCCAATACCATACTGCGGCTTGTTTGTGTTCCCATCCCTTATTGCAACGGTAATTGTTCTTAACCTTAACCCGTTTAGCTTTTTCACCCAACTGTTAAGCAATCCAATCATCCGTTTTATCGGTTTAATATCTTACAGCATTTATATCTGGCAGCAATTATTTTTACTATCAACCGACAGTGTTTTAACGTCTTCAAAGCTAATCAACATTGCTGGCGCGCTTGGCGTTGCTTCAATATCCTATTATTTTTTTGAAAAGCCAATGTTGAAATTGAGGCGCCGTTTTGCTGATGGTGGTTAAGCGGATTGAAGTAGGGAGGCTTAAGGGTTTTAAGTGTTGTTTGTTAAGACAGGGGGAATTGAGGTTGCTGTTTATTAAAAATAATTTCTTGTTGATAAGAGGTCGATTTAGATGCTTATTACAAACTTAAATTTTCTCACCAATTAGATTTTGCTCTAAAACGGAATGTCCATCAAAATACATAGATCCTTCAACGTCACGTATTTCATATCCATTCTCTTTTAGAAGTGCAATAACTTTATTTGCATCAGAAAAGGCGTCAGGAATGAATTCAAACATCACATAACGCGGATATATCCCAATCTTAAAAAAGCTAACTAAAATATTAAACTCCTGACCCTCTACATCTAACTTTACGAGGTCTATAGTTTTTAAGTTATATTTTTTAGTCAAATCGTAAATATTAAACGATGCCGAACTAAAGCTATCTAAACCCTCATCTGTTTTTGAAATTTGGGTATTTCCCATATTCCAATACGCGGGAATTGATATATTCAAAATTTCATTACTTTCGCTCAATGCACCTAAAATAGGTTTTACTTGTCGAAATTTATTTATTTGAATGTTGTTCAATAAATAGGTAAATGTTTTCGGATTAACTTCTATCGCAAATATCTCTTTTGATTGGTCTTTATCGTCTTGTGCACATTCTAATGCATATTGACCAATATGCGCTCCTAAATCAAGTATTACTCTAGAGTTTCTTGCTATTCGTTTAAATAGTGCTAAACTCACAGGCTCATAATTCCCGTGATAATATATTTGAGTTTGAACCCAATCATCAAAATCTATTAAAAGTTTTAAGCCAGATGGAGTCTCATATTTAAGCAAGTCTAAGTTGAATACACGTTTTAATAAGCCTAAAATTCTTAATCTAGTTGGAAAGTCTTTAGATTTCGAAAGCGACATTAATACTTTATGCTGCCAGTCTTTACCTCTAGGTTTTATGATTGTTTGATGTTGAGCCATTGTGCGAACATATTAAAATATATCAGCATTAAAAAGCAAGACAAATTGACTTTGTTAGACAAAATTAAAACGGCTTCAAAACAAAGGACGATGAAGTCGGAGTAACATCCATATTAAACAACCTAGCGTGATTGTCGTTCCCGCTTAGGTCCCTTACTCCATTCCCAATTAGAGATTTGTCGAGTAAAGGTGAGAAATCAAGTGACTCAATTTTATCAAAATTATACCAGAGTAGCAAATACTCTGTCACGCACGGATTATTTCCCACACCACTGTTATAATTAATTACTATTTGGTCTTCACGTAAAACCTTGGAGTATATTCTAAATTCATCTACAAGGGCATTGCTATTAAGCGTGCCGGTATAATATCTGAAAAAATTTATTGACTTTATATAATTTGGCGCATAAGCAGCAATTGAAGACATCGTACTCATGAGGTATCCGTTAAGATAGAATTTAGAATAGTTTTCGACTTTGTCAATACACCATACACAATGGGCTTTTAATCCATCTTCTGATTCTGGCCAGTAAGATTGACCGACTAATCCACCGGATTGGCTGTCGAATCTTAACAACCGTGCACTTCCATTAGTATTAAAATTAAGCGTAGCATCTTTCAAATCATCATATATACTAAATATATAACCATTATTGATTGTAATGTCTTTATACAACCACAACTCAATAGTCAGCTTATCTGGTAAAACATAGTTTACTAAACGGGGAACGTCCATATAGTCATTAATCCCATCGGGTTTAATGCCATTTCCAAACCCAAACGCTGCCGGCAGCGCACGATTCCAACCAACACCTTTAACCCCGCGTACTTTATGGTTTAATCCGTTTCTATTCGCCATAATTATTCATCGTAATTGCCACCACCCACTACTATAGTTAATTGTTCGCCTGATGACAGTGCTGCAAGCAGTTTGGCTTCCAGGTTCATGCCGTAATTCAGGTCAATAAATGGGTTGCCGTCGCTGTCTATTTGCAGCCATGGCAGGTTTCCGCGGTTCAAACCGCTAACTACCGGCACCGATCCATTTGTTCCTGCTGCTGCAGGTACAGTTATATGCCCCATTAACGAGATGTTTGTACCGTCGTTCACCTGTAACAGTACTGTTTTTTGCGTAGCGCTGGTTGATGATATTGCCATCAATGTTACGCGGCTGCCCTCGCTTGATGGTGCAAATACCTGCTTGGCTGTAGTGCCGTCTGCACTATTGTAAGCAGTTGGTTTGAACCGTACCGCTTTAGTAAAAAATATTTCTGTGTTTTTAGCCATTTTATTTATAGTTTGAGTATTTAAAAGCTTTTATCATTAAGCTATCCTGGTTAAGCTCGCTTATTTTTCGTCTTACTTCGTTTACCGCTTCAACCAGGTTTCCCTTAGCGTCTGTTTGCAACTCTGCCTTTTCTCCGGTTACATTTAAAACGTCTTGCTTTGTCGCGTAATTAGCCAATTCAACGCCAATGGTGCTTATAGTGCCTGGTTCAACATAGGCAACGGCAATCTCAATGGTAGCATCGGGTATAGGTGGTTTTACAGGGTTAGCGGATGTAGTTCCTTCTATAAGATGAAGCATACCTGATGCATCGCCATAAATAACATCATAGCGGCCATTAACCGGGTCTGCATCAGAGAGTAAAAAATCTTCTGCGCTTACCGTACTGTAGTTGTTGCCGTTTATTCGCCATGTTGCAGGGTGGATGGTTACTGTTTGCCCGGATACAGAAGCTTCGCCGCCTAAAACAAGTCCGTCGGCTATACCACCAACCGGAGCATCTATCCATTCTGCATTCCCGTCAGCATTGTCAATTTTTGCTAATATTTGCCCGGCAGTTCCCCCTGCAGGAACTTTAAGTAACCCATTTATTTGCGCCTGCAGTTTCCCAATTGCACCTAAAATACTATCAGTGGCAGACACGGCAGCAGTGTTTAAAAAATTTACGCCTGATAAAAGCGTTGATAACACTCGTGAAGTGGTAAAATATTTATTGGTGCTGCCCTCGGGCACTGCATCAGTACTACCGGGTGAGGCTACTAATAAAACATAAGTTGAGCCGCTCCAGCGGTATTGCGCGTTGTCGTTTAAAGTGATGTATATTTTTCCTGTTTCGCCCGTTGCCGGTAAACCTGCCAGGTTAACGTATTCCAATACATCATCCACGTAACTTGGTAACTGAGTAGCGGGAATCTTCCCGGAAACAAGGTCGGCTTTGGTGTTAAATAATGCGCTTAAGTCGTCGTTATCTAAAGGGTCGCCCGTCAAACTTTCAAACGATAGTTCTCCCCAATCAGTATCCCAATTAGTGCTGCTACTTTTCAATAGGATCTGCCCTGAAGTGCCGCCAATTGGCAAGCCGGGACTTATCAATGATATACCATTTCCCCAAAGTCCGGCAGTTTTAGGGCCATAAAGCGTGTAAGTGCTTGTGTTCAGGTAAAAATCGCCATTTACACCGGTGACCGAGTTAGATGGAATGGAGTTACCGCTTAACAAGCTGAAGCCATTGGTTCCGTTAGCGCCATTGATACCGGGAGTTCCCTGTGGCCCTTGCGGACCGGTTTGCATGGAGAATACCTGGCTCCAGGTTCCGGCGGTTTTTTTGTAAAATATGCCGTTGCCTGTGTTAATGTAAGTGTCGTTATCGCTTCCAATAAAATTGCCCGGTGTTCCAACTCCATAAAGTATGGTTCCGTCGGTTGTTCCTGATGATGCAGGGATAGTGTACACCACAGTCCAAACACCCAAAACCTTTTGAGCAAACGCGCCTGTATCGGTCTTGATAAACAGGTCGCCATTTTTGCCGCTGTTGTTTGCCGGCAGGGTGGTGCCGAATGATATTTTTGCGCCAACTGTTAAATTATCGCCAATAAATTGAAGCAGACTGGCAAATGCAAATTGGTAGTCGGCACCGTTGCTTACCAATAATGATATATCGTTAGCATTTATACCGGATGCTAAAGGTAATTCGCTGAGTTTTTTATCTGCCATATTAGTTATCTGTTAATGGTAAGTAGTTGGTCTGGCTGTATGAGCCACCCGGATAATTGAAATCCGATTTATCTACCGCCCGTATGCGCGGGCCCGATTGTCGGGCTGTTCTGTTTTTGCCATTATCTTCCCAAAGCGGAAAATCATCTCTATGATCGCGCAAAAATTTCTGTACCTCGTTCGCGTGAGCATTAGCTACGCTGCGTTGCTGTTGAACCAGTTTGCTAAGCTCGGCAGGAGAGAGCCGGATGCTTTGGTCTGCTTGTTTTTGAACCGGGCCGGTTGAGGTATAACGTATCGCATCGGCTTCAATAAATCGGGAAAACGCGAAGTATAAAAGCGTTGGCAGTAAGCCCTCATATAATACAATGTGTCCACGTTTGTTTAAATACTCGCTGCCATTCAGCAGATCTTTGTAATGCTGCGGAGCATCGTCTTTTATTGTTCCGTCTTCATTAAAATGTTTGATAAAGTCAAAGTATAAAGTGCGTCCTAAAAAGGGTTTGAGGTCAAGATCCTGCGCTTTTGTGATGAATACTTTAAGGCGCTCGGGCTTTACGTTTGCAGAAATATCCTCGTATCGCTGAAACGTGAGTTGGTCTATTAAGATCATAAGATGGGTTATGCTACCATGTTTTCAGCCTCGTGCTGTTTGAAGCCGTAGGCATGAATTAGAATCGCTATTTTGTTTTCGCGTGGAATGTCAGATAACAGCAGTTGATTGATGGAGGAACCAGCGGTTCTACCCGGACTGTCATCTGCAACCGTAGCAGGCACAGGTATTATATTCCAGTTGCCGGATGGATTGATGTTAGTATAAAAGTTTTTGAATATCTCTTCAAACGTTTCTGATAGTTCTAACCTATCCGGTGCGGTATTGTCGTTGAATTCACGTATCGCTTCTTTTTTTTCACCGCCATTGCTCAAGCCCGATGATTTTTCAGCGTTGATCAGTTCTTTCGGAACCGAAAAGCCTTTGATGATGCGCGCCTCAACAGAACGCTCCGTGCTTTCAAAAAGCTTGTCATTATTTTGAATGGAGTACGGCTGGAACTCGGGTTTCTGGCTCTCGTCTTCATACTCGATCACAATGATCTTTTGCGCGCTTTTAGCTCCCTGGAAAGTGCCGAGGTCTTTTTCTAATTGAGATGGACTGTTACCAACGCTTTGTTCGGTATCACCGCCGGCGTTATCCGCTTCTTCTCTACGCGATTGCATAAAGAGCATGGTTGACGGCAAGAACCCGGTGGTTACTTCACGGTTATTGAAAGTTTTAATACCGGCTTCGGTTTCAAAGTCTTCCCAAACGCTGTCAGCTTCAATCAATGGGTAATCATCAACCGCTGGGTTAAAGTAGTAAAGTTGCCCTTTATAGTTTTTCCAGCCGCCTGCCTTGGTAACCTGTTTTTTTATTGTTTCGGCATCCGGATTATACTTATCAATAAAGCATACTTTGCTGCGGGTAATGTGTTTCCATGTTTTCCGGCCCCAGTCTGAGTAGATAGCGTATTTATCGGCAGTATCAGCATTGTCAATATCACCCATGCGGATATCTTCAAACTTTACGTAATTAACAGACGCTATTTTATAGTTGGCATTATAATTAACATGTATGCCAAAGCCGGTAAACAAGGCAATATCCTTAGCTACAGCTTTTAAAAGCTTGGCAAGTGTGAGCCCTCGGCTGTTAATTACCAGCTTGCCCAGTTCTTTTTGTTCAAAGCCATTACCTGCTATAAATTTTGCGCGCTTGTTCCAGCAATCTTTAGCAGTAGGCGATTGGGCCACCAGTTCCAGCATGCGTTGCGGATAGGCGTTATCCATATCATAGTTAAGTATGCCAAAGGTTTGGTTAGGCCTAACTATAATACGTCGCTCAATTTGTGGCAGATAGGTTTTCATGTATTAGGTTTTGTTTTTATTAAGATTTAAGATTTCCGGCAGGTAGTAAGTACCTGCCGGAACAGTTTTAGACAGTTAGTGCCTCAATAGCAGCAATTGTGCTGGCATAGGTAGCCGGGCCGCTTACCGGTGGGATTGACACCGCACGTGGTGGGTAAGGCTCTTTCAATTTATCCGGGTTGGTTAGTTTTAATTTGTAACCACCATCCAGGCCTTCGTCGGCTGCGTTACGTTCGGCTTCGGTAAGGATAAGGCCATTAACAGCGCCAAAAAGTTCAACTGCAGAGTCGCTTGATTTGTAATTGTTCACCACAATAGCGCAAACACGACCATAGCCCATGGCCTGTAACTGGGCTTTGATATCAACAGATAAACCGGCAATGTTAAAGTCGATCTCCTCGGTATAACGCGGACCTACCGCTGTTTTTGCAATTTTTGAAATGGAGTTGAAGCTGTTATTGGTTCCTTGAAACTTGTAAACTTTTGCAGAGCCAACTACTGTAAGGTCTTCAACAATCAGCGGATTTAAAGTATCGTAAGAAATTGTTACATCATCCTGGTTAAAAATGTAGATCACATCTTCAACACCTGATGTTATAGGCTCATCAACGCCCAGGGCAAAGCCTGCATTTATTTTATTGTAAATAGACATGTGTGTTTAATTATTGATTTAATGAGTTATGGAATTCTTGATTTCCAATGGTGAACTATGAATGATCAATTCAATAAATCAATCATTCAATAGTTCAGTAATTGGCTTAGGCCGACAGGTAGAATAACTCGTTGGCAAATTTGAAGTTAACTGCCGCTTTCATACGGGCTTTCATGCGTACCACGTTGTCGTTGGTGTAGGGCTTCATGTAAACGGTTGACAGTTCTGATGAGTCGCCTAAAAGATCTACACCCAGGAAGAGGTTAGATGAACGCGCGCCTAAAATGGTATTAGCCTGCCAGTGGTTCATTAGTTGTAACGGAAGACCTAAGTAATCCATTTTCTTTCTGTCTGTAAAGGCGTTCAACACATTAACCGCTTTATCAGCCTGAGCTTGCGCATAAGCATAACCTACGTGTAAAGGTATTTGCAGGTTAAAATCTTCCTGGCTACGGTCTGCAGGGTCTAACTGCGCATACACGCTGCTCAACACGCCCAATACGTTGCTGGCGTTAATGTAGTTAACGGTAGCAGCTGTTGCCGAGCCGCTGAATGTTGCCGCCTTACGGGTGTTAATTTCATTGTAGTTACGCACTAATTTAAAAGTAGTTGCGCTTTGCACCTGGATAAAGTACGATTGCCCTTGCACGTCAATGCCGCCTCCGCCATTAGTAGTGTCTTTGCTGCTGCCGGTTACCGCGGTAAGGGTCACCACGTCGCCGTCAGATAAAGTTGCGGTGCTTGAAACTGTTACTATGCCGGTGTTGCTGATAGCGGTAGCGGCCATTGAAGTAGCCGATTTACCTAAGCCCACTTTGTAAACACCCGATGCTGCCGCGATGCTTGGCAATAAGCCGTCAAAGCCTGCTGTAAATGCCGCTTCTTTGGTAGCTCCTTTGCCTAACCAGTACAAACGCTCGTTAGCTATTTGTATTTTGGTAAGGTAACGCTGTACCATAAAATCCGACAGGTCAACTACGCCTTCATAATCCATAAAGGCGCCCGGTTTAAGGCTTTGGGCCTCCCATGATTGTACCAGCTTATCCCATTGTTCCTGTTTCATAAACTCGTATACAACAGGGTCAAGGTAACTTTCTTTTTGTGATGCTGTAGTTCCCTGGTCGGTAAAGGTGCCCGATGGGTTTTGCAGTACCACATCGTCATCAACGTCGAGGATCACTTTGCGCGATTTTACGTCGTTGATAACGGTTAGCAAACCACGCTTAACCGAATCGGCCTCCAGCAGTGTGCTTGCCATAAACCCGGCCAGCGCTTCGCCGGCGTAGGTGTTGTTTGTAAATGTAAATTGAGCCATAATGGTTTAGCCCCCCGGCCCCCTAAAGGGGGAGCTTTTTGATTGATTAGTTTACTGGTTTAGGGATACAGTGTATTTTGAATAGGTTATTTTGATTTTAAGAGTTCCCCCTTCAGGGGGGTAGGGGGTTAGCGCGCCACTGCCTTTTTTACAGCGTTTTGCGCTAATGTAGTTTTAGGAGCGAAGAAAGGATCAGCCTCTGTTTTGGCTTTGCTGCTGCGTTTTGATCCTTCAGGAGTAAAGTCTGATTTAATTTCGTTTTTAATTTCGGTGTGTGTTTTGTTTAACCTGCGACCGGCTTCTTCTAACGCAGCTTTAGCTTCAGTAAGTAAAGCGTTTTGGGCATGTAGCTTGGCTTTCATTTCTTGTACGAGGTTTTGAATGTCTTTTTGCTTACCGCTACGCTTAAAAAAGTTTTCGGGCAATGCTTCTTCTTCCTCATCCTCCGGCTCTGCTTCGGGTTCAACAACCTTTTCAACCTTGCCGTTTTTTACACTTATTTTTTTACCGGTTGATGTAGTGTAGCTATCGGTAATGGCGGGTTTGATCATGTCCTCATCCTGGTAGGCTTCCGCGCCTTCGCTCAATTCGCCGGCATGGTGCAGGGTGCCTTTGTCTGTAATGGTTTGCTTGTTAACCACTTTCTTAAAAAAGTTCATGATCTTATCCAAAACCGATGTTGTTTTTTCAATAAGTTCTCTGTTTTCAATGTTCATTGTGCTGTTATTTGGGTTTAAAAGTTTGTTGATGTAGCGTTGGTAAAATGCAGGCGCATTGCTGGTGTAGTTGCCGATAATGGCCGTATTGGTAATCTCGACCTGGTAATCATCAATGGAGTCAATGAATCCGAGGTCAAGCGCCTGGTCGGCAGTAAGCCAGGTTACGGCGTTGATAAGACTGTTAATGGTAACGCCGTCTAACCCGGTTTTGTCTTCGTAAATTGCCGCCAGGCGAGATTGTACCACATTCAATAAATGAATGTCTTTAAGCAGTTCATCGGCATTGCCTCCGCTGCCCGCAATGGGTTTGTGTATCATTAACAAAGCATATTTGCTCATTACAATGTTGCTGCCGGCCATCGCAACAACCGAGGCGGCGGAGGCAGCCAGCGCATCAATGTAAGTAGTTACATTACCCGGATATTTCTTTAACAGGTCGTAAATGGCAATGGCATCAAAGGCGCTGCCACCTGCCGAGCTAATGTGAACGTCTACATCGCGGCCGGCTGCTGCTTCCAACTGCAATTTTATATGGGCCGATGATAAATTACCGGTACCGATGCTGTCTGTATCGGTATCGTACAGGTAGATTTTGTGGTTCATGATGTTTTGTTGAGTCCGGAAGTCCGCAAGTCGGAAAGTCCGGAAGATTGTTTTTTTGAGTCCGAAGTCCGCAAGTCGGAAAGTCCGGAAGATTGTTTTTTTGAGTCCGAAGTCCGCAAGTCGGAAAGTCCGGAAGATTGTTTTTGTTGAGTCCGAAGTTGGGGAAGTCCGCAAGTCCGGAAGAGTTTTTGTTAGCTGGTTTTCAGGTTGCCTGATTGATCTGTGGTGCAGGTTTCGCAGACTTGAATCTGATAATCCTTTAATTAAGCGAATCAAGGTTCAGACGGTTGATACAAATATCGGTACTGTTTTTCACCAAAGTGGTGACAAAAGTGTGTCAGTAATTAAATTTTTTTTGCTGTTTGAAAATTATGCTGTTTGGCATAATTCAAAGGTCGTTATTTTATTTTTATCAGATGGTGACACAAGTGTGTCAGTAGTTGTAAAACTGTTTAGCGCCCGCCAAATAGTGCGTTCATCTTTATTAAATTTCGCTTCGGCTTCTAATACCGCCTGGTTTTTGGCAATACCTCTTATCTGAATTTGAGCATGTACCCATAAATAGATCTCGCGATAAGTGAAAAATTTATTGGTTACAAATCCGGCTTTATATAGTTCAGAAAATATGCCCTCATCAAACAGGGCGTTGGCTGTTTTTATGTTCATACCCCTCCCGTCCCCTAAAGGGGATGCTTTAGTAAATAATACTTTTAATTTTAGAAAATTTATGTTCCCCCTTCAGGGGGTTAGGGGGCTGGCCTCATAAATTCACCCTCTCCACCGTTTTAGCCAGTATGCTTTGCTGTGTGTTGATATCCTTTACATCTACATACACAGGCGGGAAGTTGTTGATCATTTGGTACGCCAAAGTATTGGCCAGATCCTTCACATCATTAGCCGGCTGACTGTAATATCTGTTGGAGTTACCGCCATCTGTATAAATACCACCAATAGCATAGCCACTGCCCGCGTTGGCTACCGAGAAATCCCTGCCGCCATAAGCTACATTAATGGCGCTTACTAAATTACGCGCCCAAGGGTTACGCATGGCTTCTGATACCACTACGGCTTCACCGGAGCGCAGATAGGCGTTGGTATCATCCGTGCGGCTGTAACCTGATAGGAGAGCCCCTTTGCCATCTGACCTGAACCGGCCGCCACCAGCAAACCCAGGCTTTTGTTTGGCTATTTCTGCTATAGACATAGCGCCCTGTGCGCCCATAAATACCGCTTGCGCAATACCTAATGCCTGACCAATAAACGGAATGCCTGCGTAGGCCTTGAACGAATCCATCACAGCCCGTTTGGTGCTAATAATAGTATCGGCTATTGAAGTGGCTTTTTTTGCCAGGAAAGCAGCTTTAAAAATAGCCGAATCTTTTTTGCTTCCTTTCATGGCTGCATCAATAAATTTGTCGCCGGCGTGTATTTTCGACTGCGTTAACTGATCTTCAAGTGCAGCTTTTTTCTTAGCATAACTTTCTTCAATTTTTGTGGTGTCTTCACCTTTTTTGCGGGCTGCCTCAATAGCAATGTGGTACTGCTGATTTGCCAGATCTATTTGCATCTGGAGCGCTCTGGTATGATGTCCGCTTTTTTCTGTTTCCTCAATTTTTTGCTGCTCTTTGCTTTCGTCAAAAGTGCTGCTTATCTGAACTTTTTTTACTGCTGCATTTCTTTGTGCATCTAAATCTTGTTGAACATTTTTGTCAAGCGATTCTTTGAAGTATTTATTCTGGTTAAAATCCAATCCCTGCATTGGTTCACCCATAGTTTTATTACTGTCAACTACAGCAGGTTTGGGATTTTTTGGTTTATTTTTGCCAGTACTAACCCTTAGGGACACCGTATTGACATCGCTTTTACCATCTTCTTGTGCAGCCAAACTGGCAATTTTGTTTGCGCCGCCACCCAGTTTTGTATATCCTTCAATCGATTTGTCGGCTTTGTCAATTATTTTTTGTGTTTCCGCAAGGCTCTTTTCCCATCGTTCATCGCTCTTTTTTTTCTCGGTTGCAATATATTGCAAAGCGTTCCCCAATCTGTAACCTCCGGATCGACCGGCTTTTTTATCTAAGTCTTGTTTTTGTTTATCCAGAGCATGCTGTTCTTGTGCATGCGCCGTATTAATTTTCTGAATCTTATATTCCGCATCCAGAACTTTGGCCGATTCTTCTGTGATTTTATTTAACGCTGCTTTGGCCCTGGCGTTTTCAATGATTGTTTGGGTGAGTTTTAAATACGTGGAATTCGCTCTGCCGTTTTTTATTTCCTCATCGGTTAATTTGCCAAAGTAGTCGGGATATTCGTTTTTTAACGTTCTTATGCTTTCGGCTCTGGCTTCATCCGAGTTTTTTACATCCGTTGCTGCCTTATAAAGCAAATTAAGCTTTGCAGTTTGAGTTGCGGCATCGCTGTTGGCGGCTTTCATTATTTCATTAAAGCCTTTAAGTTTATCAGTCATCTGGGCAACTGCTTCTTTGCCTTTGAAAAAAGAACTTATTATGCTTATTAACTCCGGTCCGAATATTAATAGTATGGATAGACCGCCGGTTAACGCCGTCGTTAATGTCAGCGCTCCGGCTTTTAAAGCATCTATTCCTGCCTTTACTGTTTCAAAGGTTAATTTAAGTTGGGTGTAATTTTCACCGATCTTAACTATAGATTCTCCCAAAGACCCATTTTGTTTACCTAAATCACTAACAACACCTGATAACTTTGAAATTTCGCCGTTAAGTTTGTTTACCGGTTGCGATAAACTATTTATCGAAACCCTTAAAGAATCAAATGCAGTTTTGTATTGATTGATAATTTGCTGCCCGGAAGCATCGATTTCTATATCTATAGATATGTTTTTGTTATTATCTGCCATAATTTTTATTATTGATTAGTTTAATTTATAGCCATGAAAGTTTTAAAATCGGAGAAATTTACAGCTCACAACTCATTGACCAAGTTTATTAATCAACAGAAGATTGAAAGAGAAGATATTCTTTCTATAAATACCCCTAATTTTGCTTCGTCAAGCGAATACGTCGTGTTCTTTTATCATGATGAAAATGTTGAACTGCCGAAGAAGGGTTTTTGGGATTAGCAACAAACGTCGTTTTTTTATGGGATATCCTTAGTTAGGCGGCGATGGCTAAGCCTTCCGCTAAGTGGAGTATTGTTTTATGTTCCGCATCCAGAATTTTGGCCGATTCTTCTGTAATTTTATTTAACGCTGCTTTGGCCTTGGCGTTTTCAATTATTGTTTGGGTCAGTTTGAAATAGGTTTCGTTTGCTTTGCCGTTTTTAAAGGCCTCGGTGCTTAGGTGTTCAAAATAGCCAGGGAATTCTTTATTTAACAGTTTTATACTTTCCGCCCTCGCCTCATCAGATTTTTTAACATCGGTTGCTGCTTTATAAAGCAAATTAAGTTTTGCAGTTTGAGTTGCGGTGTCGCTGTTGGCGGCTTTCATTATTTCATTAAAGCCTTTAAGTTTATCAGTCATCTGGGCAACTGCTCCTTTGCCTTTGAAAAAACAAGTAACAAGATTTATTATTTCCGGTAAAAAGGCAAGTACTAAACCAATGCCGCCAGTTAAAGTAGTATTTAATGCAGCTGCTTGCAACTTGAAAAGTTTTAGAACATCCTCTAATCCCTGTATAATACTTCTAAAACTACCAAACCCGGTAGCAACATTTTTAATTGTCGCATCCAGTGAAATATTTTCTTCATTTAGTTTATTGACTGAATTGGAAAATCTTGATAAGTTTTTGTCGAGAACATTAAGGGGAGTTGACAAGTTGTTAATTGCCATTCTCAAACCATCAAGAGCTCTGTTGTATTGATTCAATTGTTGTTGTCCTGAAGCACTAATTTCTACATCTATAGAAATTTTGTCGTTGTTTGCCATAATATTATAATTGATACTATATTTATTTATGAAAATTTTGAAATCTAAAGAATTTGCCGGGCATGGCCCACTGGCTACTTTTGTAAATGATAACAATATCAGGAGAGATGACATCCATGTTATTATTTCGAGTAACTCACATTCAACGGGTTGCATACTTTTCTTCTACGGCGATTCAGAGGTTGAGGAAAAAGAGCGCAATATGTGGGGTAAATTAAAAGATTAACCTACCCCAACATCATCAACTCCACCTTAGTAGCTTGCCCTTTGCGCCAGGCATCAATTTTATTAATGTAATAGTGATGCTATCGTGATCAAGGTAAACGAATGTCATGAGGCTTAGTACTAAATATCGGTTTATAGGCTTTTTTTGCTATTTTTTTGAAATTTAAATAATTCACTACATGGTCGTAAATTCGACACAAGAAACCAGTCAAGCTAAAAGCTTGTGATATTTAAGGTCGAAGTTAGTTACGCTAAACTTCGACCAGTGGGGTCGATGTATATATTATTTTTATTTGTCATATTGGTTTAGTTTTATCAAAAAAGATCATTAATCATGAAAATCTTGAAAGGCAGAAGTTTTTTAAGTTATGTGCAGCTCCTGCAATTTGTGGACGACAACTGTATCGTTAGAGAAGATATAATTGCCATAACTCAAGGTGGCGGGAGCGACTATACTATTTTTTTTTATGCTGATAAAGACCTGAAAGAAAAAGATCGCAACTTTTGGGGTAATTTAAAAGAAGATTAATCGCTTACCCCAACTTCACCAACTCTACTTTAGTAGCCTGCCCCTTGCGCCAGGCATCAATTTTATTAATATAATAGTAGGCGCTATCCTGCTCAATGTAAACCGGTACCATCAGGTCAAGCTCTAATATATCAAGCGGCGTCAGTAAAAAATAACGTACAACTTTTTTGGTTTGCTTTAGTATCTTCTCCAGTTCGGGGTAGTAGCGTTTGCGCAGGTTATCAAACTTTAAACTGGCCTGGCCATAGTTGCCTTCAATATCGGGTGCATCAACTTTATGAAAGTACGGTGTGCTTATATAGTCATTAACTATTCGGTTATTACCGCGGCCATCAGTAAATGTTACTGTTTTTCCACCGCCAAGCGGTAGCTTTTGGTCTATTAAAATGCGTGGTGCAACGCCAATGTTAAATTCATTACCGTCATGCTCGGTCATTTTTATTTGAGCTACGCTGCTGTTCATATAAGGCGATGCAAGCGTAGGTGCAAACTGGCTTTCAAACAGGTCTGCCGATGCCGGTAGCGTTGCGTCATTAACTTTAATAACCGCGTCGGCAAAGCCTATAGGCAGTACCGCGTCGTCTTCTTTGTACTTCAGTTTGTTTTCCTGCGCGTAGCCACCTAACTGAAAACTGATAGCCTTACCCTGGTCCAAACACTTATCCGACCAGTTTTTTGCCACAGGTATGTTGTTAACAATATCGCGGAAGGAGTTGAATGATACGGTACGTTTTGCATTATCGGTCTGGCAAATTATACCAAAGCGTTGCAGCGTATCTTTTAACAGGTCTTTTGCCGATATATCCGGGAATATGCGTTCGCACTGCACATTGTGCCCGTAAAGTACATTTTGCCGCTTAGTGTTAATGGTTAAGGTGGCATCTTGCTTAACAACAACGGTACCATGCTTGCTATTATTAACGTTGTACTCAACGTAAACACCTTCGCCTTGCAATAATTCTAACTCGTAAGACAGTTTGACATTGTTTGCCACACGCCGGTATAACTGCCAGGTAACAGGTTGGGTGTCTGTGCTCAGATCTATAGTGATATCGGTAAGGAAATCAGCATTGGGGTGCTTTTTTATGCGAAACACAATGCCAAAATGTTGATCCTCATTATTCTTACTCAAATCGCCCATCAACTCAACCGAAAATTCAAATACAACCGAAACAGAAAGGGTGGCCGGCGCGCGGTATACATGGTTTCCGTTATCTGTTTGCCATAAATTGCTTTTATCTACAACAGTATTATAAAATCTAAACCTGTCGGCGTAATTGTTTTTGTTAAACGTTTGGTCGGCATTGGTTTTTACAACACACCTGTACGGATCATCAGCTTCGTTGTTTTGAAAAATGGTGCCGTGTTCCCAGGCGCTGTTACTAAACTGAGCAATGAGTTTAGGATAAAGCGGATCATTCAACAAAGAACCTGAAGCCCGATATCCTGTTTTTTTAACTATCTCATCAATGGCTGTTTTGATGAAGAAACCCGGCCTTAAATAGTTAACGTTAATGGGCTGGGGATAACTTGGTAAATTGCCATAATCAATAACCGGATATATCCAGCCCGAAGTTTTGGTTTGTGATGAAGCTACGCTGTCAACGTCCCACTTATGTTCATAAGGCTTAAAAATTTCGCCCATGTCGTACAACTTACCATCAATGGCATCAAAAAAATCAACATTGCCTGATAGTATGGTTACGCTTGCCGTATCATTATCAACACTGTTCAGTTCGGCCAGGCCATAAGGGATGATCTCCAGGCCATCCTGAACCAGTTTTGCAGGATATTTTTTGTATGGAGCGTCAGAGCAAAAAGCTACATCGTCCGGAAAGCCCAGTATGCGCCGGTTGTGTTGCGTAAGCGGTATTTTGAACTGGTTAGAAGTGTTACCCTGCTGGTTTTTTACCTCGGCCAGGTTATTGATCTGGAAGGTTAGGGCAATAGGGCTGTCGTCGCTCAGGTCAACCAGCGTGTCGTTTATGTAAAGTTGAAGCATTTTAGTGAATGGTGAGTAGTGAGTGGTGAATAGTGTTTAGAAAGTAGCAGAAATCAAAATAGCTGTAGTTTCGCATTTCGGAATTTAACAACACACTATTCACCACTCACCAGGTTACTGCGTTTGTATATTAATTGCAGGCAAATTAAACGTAATGCTAAATGGTGCCTGGCCGTTACGGGTTTCGTACTCTGCGAAGGTGGCGGTGTTAAGTATAACAGTTTGCCATTTAACCGGGTTTTTGTTAACCAGCATTTGCACTTTAGGCGAGTATTTGATGGATTGCAATCCTTTTATGTCATTAACCGATAAGTCCTCGGCCATCACCTTCATTTTTTGTTCTGCGGATTTGCTAATCACGTCTTCAATGCCTTGTTGGTTCTCCCAGTCGCTAACGTATTTTTTAATGATGACCGCGTTCTGCACATCTAAGGTAACTTCCTGATTATACACAAACCTGTAATAGTTCCATGATCCGTTCAGCCCAATCCAGCGCAGATAAACGGAGTTGTCATCAATAGTTTTGTCTATGCGTACAACCTGGGTTTGTGTTACGGCATGACTAACGTTATTGCTGTCATCGTACTTAATAGTTAAGCTAAAATATTGCGCATTAGGTGGGAAATTGTTATTGATGAGCAGCCTGTTCAAACCTAATTGAGCAGCCAATGCAGTAGTTGATGCCATTTGCCCTGCAATAATGTATTTAGTGCCATCCTGATTGAGTAACCATGATCCGTCTTCGTTTAACAAAGCAACAGCTTGTGTACCACCGGGCAGCGGTTTACGGTTAACGTCAAGTAACTCCATCTCACAATACAGGTCTAAGCCTAAAATATCTTCGCTATAAATAAAACCAATGTCAAACGGATAGCTTTTGCTATAAGCCGGTTCTGCAAAATCAGTAAGCCATTTAGCCGGTTGTGCGCCGCCGGTTAAGGTTTTAAATGGTACGTAAGCTGCCATGTTACCGCCAAAGCGGTCGCCTAATTGTTTAGCGGCATAAACCACATAAAACGGGTGTTGCATGTCATAGTATGGCGATACGATCTCTTGCCCGTTCGCATCGTCATACTGTGGGGCGTATGATATGGAATAACTTGCGCTGAGGTTGGCATCCCGGTAGTTAACAAGCGCGTAATCACTCTCATCAACGGGCTTTACCAGGCTTTGCAAAAAGCTGGACAGGTCGGCCTTGACCAAACCGGTGTTGTCCGGGCGGTTAATAGATTCTATTGTTTTCTGTTGCCCGGTTGTAGCATCCTGATAAACTATTTTTGTACGTATGGCATAGTAGGGTCTTAACTTGTCAATATTAATAAAACCTGTGGCGCTTGTTGTAAAATAAGCTTCAATTACCACGGTGCTGCCGTCGGCGCGTATTACATTAAACACACCTTTGTAAGCACCCGCATTAACATAAACTTTGTCGTTCTTTAAAAGCTTACTCGTATCATTTGTATTGAGCAATAATGCCGCATAGCCGGTAATACTATCGTAGCTCACGCTGTAAACGCTAAAGTCCCGGCGCTGATAGGTGAACACTATCGGATTAAAAGCAGCGTTCCAACGGCAGATGTTTCCTCCAACTGTTACAGATGGATCATCAAGAAGCAAGTTATTCAATGTAGGGACAGCTATGTCCTGGCTGGCCGAACATCCCAGCGTGTTGGCATCGGTTACATAAACCGTTTTTAGGCCGCCGCTTAAGCCTGTAAAAACGTTGGAAGTTTGAAAATTAACATTGTCCAGACTGTATTTAATTGGTAAATAGCTGGAGTAAGCCTTTACTGTTATTTGTCCATCGGCTGCACCCGGTGTGGTTTCAAATTTGTCAACATCTATACCTAAAATTTGCAAGTTACAGGCATAAACCGGAGGCGCCGGGTTGGGCGTTTCTGATACGTTGACGATAAAGTAGTTACGGTAAAACTGTATTGACGAATTTCCATACTCATCAACCGCAACCCTAAATGTTGGGAAATTAGTGGCAATTTGCTGCGATTGGCCTGAAATGGTAATGGTGTTAACGTAACTATTGAGTGCGCCTTCACTAAACTCATCAATCTGGTAAGTTACCTCAACGTTATTACCGTTAACCGGCTGACCTGTCTCCGAGTCGTACAGATTAATATAGGCGTCGGCGTACCTATCGTTACCGTGATTTTCGTAACGTTCATCAAGCTGTATATTGGCTATTATTGGCATAGGTTAAAAATTTTGAAAGTACATGGCCGTTAATGTTATGGTGAGCGAAACACCTGTTGTATTGGCATCAAACTTATTGTATACCGGCAGGCACCTGGCTTTTGTGCCGGTTTTGATCTTAAAGTACCTGCCTTCGCTTTCGCGGTAGGTTGACGCCTTTACTATAAGCTCATTAGCTAGCTTCAGCGCCTGGCTAACATAAGTTTCGTTGTCGGCGGTGTATTGGTCAAACTCTGTTTTGAACAGGAATTCCAGTGTAAGCGTAAACGTGTTACTTACCGAGCTATTAACATGAGGCGACAGCTCAATAGGCTGAACAGGATACATAAACACGCAGGGAAAAGTGGTGATATCATCTGCCAGCGTGTTCAACTCATTAGTGGTGCCGTAGGCAAAAGCCGGGCTATTTGTAAGGCTTTGTACAATGGCTTCTATTTGGTTACGTATGGGCATTGTTAGTTGATTAGTGATTGGTTGATTAGTGATTGGTTGATTAGTGATTAGGTCTTGGTTAAGTCTTAGTTTGCCCTTAATGTTGAGCGTGTAGCAGCTCTGCATACCTTTTTTGATATTCGGCTTCGGTTTTGTTGAGCAGGAGTTTGGTTAATACGCGCTCATAGGGCATGTTCAAAACATTGTCCCATTTGCTCAGATCGCCGCCTGCGAGGGAGTTAACGGTGTTGATGTATTTAAACCGCTCAAAGTTTTGTAAGCCTGCTTTTTTTTCCAAAAGGGTAGGAGCCGATGCCAAAAGCCTGGTCTCCGTTTGTATAAGCTGGGATAGCAAATAAAAAAATGTTTCGCGATGGGCAGCGCCTCCGTTACCCTCAATTGTTTAATGGTTTCGCAAAATTCTTCTATCTTATATTCATCATACCTGTCCTTGGTAACTTTGCAGTAAAAGTAATTGGCCAACACCTTGCAGCATGCGTTTAACGATGGGTTAAAGCTTTCCTGCCAATTTTCTTCGCCATGTTTGCTTATGTGCTCGTTGATCTCGGTGGCTATAATGTCTTTTGATGCAAGGAAGGCTCCCGCTGGTTCAACAGACAGGTTATGCATCACCTTTATCTTCAATGGCTTTGTTGTATGATGGAATATTACATGCTCCGGAATTTCGTCGCTATTGTACAAATACTTGAGCTGGTTAGCTAATGACAATACAGCTTCGCCAAACACATGCAGATCATCTGCATTTTTTATGTTTTGTAATTCCTGCGTTGGCGTCCCGGATAAAATACTGATCGCATCAAGGTCATTCAGCTCAGGTTTTTCCTGCATAGCCATTAGCTGGCCCAGGGTTAATTCCTGCAGTGTGGACGGTATTTTCAGGGTGATCTTACCTGTAATGGTGGATATGGGTTTTTCTATCATGCTGATATCATTTGGTTCAATAGGTCGTTGTTATTGCTATTATTAGTGTTGAGGTGTGGCAGACGGGAACGTGTTCCGCCTGTTGCGTTTACCTTTAATTTGTTTAACGCCACATAACGCAGCGGATCGATCAGGTGGTTCCAGGTGTCAACGGGCTGGTTAGTGGCCTTGCCCGAGGCATCTGTACGCCATTTATAACGCTCCAATTCTTTACGCAGGTTGACGCTTTGGCGGGTTATGTTGAGCTTGTAGCGCTTTAAAATATCAATAGAGTGCTTAACGCTGTCGGGCCCTTTTTTGGCAGCGCTGATAAACCATCCTAATCGCTTCAATTCTTCAATTGATTTGGGTTCGGCAGAATCTGCTACTATCTCGTGACTTTTAGTTAACCCGGCCAGCAACAATCTTTTAGATACATCCTGATTGGTAAGACCGGTTTCATACAAAACTTCGTTTATCCATAACTCACCCGATTTTTGATAGACCAACAAACATCCCGTTTCATCATTGGTAAAGCCAAAGTCTAATCCCGCAGCTAACAACCTCGCATCAACAGGTATCGCATCGCATAAGTGCCAGTTGGTTAGTACCAATCCGCTTATTTTGCCGGTTAAGCCACGTGCATAAACTTTCCAACGTTCTTCGTCGTCATCTTTTAACCCCTCAATCTTTTGGCGCGAGGCATCATCCAAAAAAGGATTATGCCGATGGTCGGATATGATCAATTCAACACCCGGTTTACCCAGCAAATTATCGTGCACCCAAAAAGCGGTATTGGGGTTGTAGTCAATAAATATCCTTATCCTTGTGCGTAAAGCAAGTTCGCTGTAAATCAGCCAGTCTATACCATTTGCTTCGTTAACGAAAAGGTAGTCGCGCTTACCCGACTTTGCATCCTGATCATTATCATAGCTCTTAAACTCAATGATAGAGCCATTATGAAACTCAAATATCCGGTCGGTTTTATTAAAGCTTTTAACCGCGCTTTTTATCTCTTCTGAGTCGTTGTATATTTTCAGCGCATCTCTGAGCGCGCCCGCTTTTAGGTTCGGAATATCCTGCCCAACAACCGTAATAACCAGATTGCCGGTTTCGCAGGCTTTACAAAACAGCACCTGCTCAATGGCAAATGTTTTGCCCGAACTGGTACCGCCCTGATTGACCACCACCTGAGCCGTAGCGGCATAGTTGCGCCTGAACAGTATTGATGCCTGTGCTGCCATACTTGTAGTTTAAATGTTTGTTTTTTAAGCGCAGATCAAAGTGCTACTTCTCTTTCGCTGGATGCAGGTGCAGGGCCGCTATCAATTAATTTTATAGCGATGGTTGTGCTTGAACGCACTTGCTTGTCGTCGGGCTTATCATTCCAACCCATGTTTTTTAAAGCGAATAAAGCGCCGCTGGCCGACTGCTGATGCAGCTTTTTCTCATAACCTACCTCTACGCGGAGACGTGCGCGTTGTAACGTTGCGGAGTATTTGCCTGCTTTTTCCATTTTATCAAACTCGTCTCTGCTGTTAAAGCCGAGGTGCAATGCTAAGCCTGCCATGGTTGCCGGTTCAGGCTCCCTGATAGTTACTTTTTGTAGTGCAGGAGAGTCTTCTGATTTTTTTTGCGGCTTTTCCTCCATGCTGTATTCACCCTCAATGCTTTTAAAGTATTCTTCCACAAGGGTGCATAGGTCAGCCACGCTCTTAAATAATTTTTTAGGCATGTGATTTTATGATTTAGTTGCCGTTTGGCATAATTGAGATACAAATATAGCTAAAATATTTAGCATTTTAAAATAAATTAATTGTTATTTTTTACTCGCAGCGTTAAATAAATGTTAAAATGTACAACCGACAATAATTTAGCATTATATTTGTTTATCTGCACTTTACACGGTGAAATTATTTAAACACATAGCTTATATAATGTTTCTTTTTGTGGCATTTACTGCCTGCCAAAAAGAAGACGAGCGGCCTGTAGGTTTAAAACCGGTAGTTAAATCAGATTCCTTAAGTGCTGTTGTAAGCGTTAACAGCCCAGGTACTTATCTGGCAACTAAAGGCACGCTAAAAATTAATGTAGGCGATTCTACGTATACCTTTGATGCAGCTACAGATTCTGTTGCTTTTATTACCGTTGAACTGGACAGTACGCAATATTTTGGCATCACCGCTATCAATAAAGAACATACATTGAGTTTTGGCATAAGCTCGGCGGGTATTGCCCGGCCAGATACTAACGCCACTATAGCAGGTACACAATTGCTGTTAAGTACTGAAGAAAAAGGAACTATTCAATATACCTTGCCGAAATATATAAGCCCGGGCGATATTGGAAAACTTTACCTAATTAAATTCCAGCAGGACAGTACACTCAGTCGCGGTACTTTTTATACTACACTTGCCACCAAGGGTAAGTCAACCTACCAGCGTGCTACCGGCACATTTAATCTTATAAAGTAATTTTTAAAAGCTTTTTCAGTGAATACAAATATACAAAAATAATAATATGTTTACTATGTTAAATGGCATATTTAATTTCTGTGTCAGCCACTTCATTCTCCACTAACTGTGTAAGTAAGATTTTAACAACCGTTTCACGTAACCATTGCTGCTCTGTTAAAGTTGCATCCTCTTTATACCAACGGATGGGTTCGTTTATTTCAATGCGGGTTTTATAAATAAAGCCTTTGCGCGGGTGAATTTTGGTTCCTTCATAGCTGTTTAAGCCTTCGGCTCTTATTACTTTAGCCAGCTGTTTAAAGGGTATGTTTAGTTCCAGGCATTCCTCTAAAGTGTTTTTAAAGTCGTGCTTGTCTTCCAGCCACAACGTCAGTGCATCTTCGCCCAGTTCATGGTCGGCTATACTAATGCGGCTGTAATTGTAATCTACCGATATGATCATCCACCATATCGCGTCTTTCGTTTTTTGCGAGATCTTAATCATTTTCAATAAGTAATTAAAGCCCCGCAGGCGCGGGGCCGGTTTGGTTTATGTGAGTTTACTGCTCAAATCGCGGTTTCCAGTTGGGCAGATATTTCTGTATCGCGGCAATCTCATGCCGGTACTTTTCGCAAACTGCGCGATAAGCTTCATAACGCAGTTGCTTTTCCTGAACGTTTCGTTCATTCGAATCAGGCGATGCCTGATTTTGAAGTGCAGAATAGATAAGGTACATAATAAGGTATTAAAAATGTTTTAAAGGGTAGTTTTGAGGTAGTCATTTTTTAAGGCGGTAAGTTCATTTATTCTGTATTTCTGTATAAAATTTGTATTTATAAAATATATGCTGTATTATTGCTGTGTTGTGATACAAATATAGAAAAGAAATATCTTTATTTAAAGAAATAATTCAGAAAATTATTAACATTTATGGAAACCAAAGACAAGCCCAACAAAATCAAAACCGTAAGACCGGAAACATTGGAATTCATAATTCTGTATAACCAGTTAAAGGGAAAGGCATTTACAGGCAATGCGCAGCTGGCCGAGATACTTGGATTTAATTCTACCAGCTCTATTACAGAAATAATTAAAAGCAGGCAGAATATAGATCCTGAAAAATTCAAGGTATTTAAAGAATATTTTAAAGATTACCTGGATAATGGAACAACTGCACAGCCAGTAGCTGTAATGGGTGGCGGCATTCCAATGTTTGAGGTTTCTGTAACAGCATCGGGTGTGGAGGTTTATAATGATATAAACGACAAGCAGGCGGTGGGCAGAATGAATTTTCCCGGTATTGAGGACTGCGACTTTGCGCTACCGGTTTGGGGGCACTCCATGTATCCTTATTTAGAGAACGGTTGTTGGGTAGCCTTAAAGATCATCCACGATAAGAAGATACTGCCAGGCGAGGTATATTATATTGAATGGGGCGATTACCGCATGTATAAAAGATTATTAGCCGGTAACAGTCCGGATGAGGTAATAGCGCACTCAGACAATGTTACAGAGATGATAGGCAACCGCCTTAAGTACGCGCCATTTGTTATAAAGATTGACGAGATAAAGAAATTGTGTTTGGTAAAGGATATTCATAAAAAGCACAACCATTAGTAGTGTATTGATTTCATTACTCGTTGTTAATAAGTTAATTATGGCTAAATAGCCGGCAAGTATTCTTGCCGGCTATTTTTTTATATTTATTATTTTAATAATATCGTAACCGGTTTTTAATACCCCATTAACTTAAACAGTATGAATGATTTAATACTTTATTTTATAGCAGGTGGTTTTGTTGTTACTGCCATAATTGTTTTTAACCACAAAAAGCAAAAAAACAAGCTAAATGCATTTGTAATGGAAGCCGAAAAAGCGCCGTCATTATTAATGATACAATCGGTTGAACGTAAACTGAATAATATTTATGGCAGTTTATATGATAATGGCGTTAGAACCGAGGGCGAACCCAACGGTAAAAAGCTGCAACTGATACAAGAGTTGGAAACACTTGAAACGGCTTACGCCGATAAAAAGATTGGTCTTCGCGATTATAATGACAGGCTACAGCAATTACAACTTAAAACAAGCAAGCTGTAAATTCACGTTCTATGATATAAGATGTATTTCGGTTTTGGATATACATTGTTTATAATTGCAGGCATATGTTGTCTGACGAGGGTATAGTAAAACGTATCAAAATTATAGTTAAAGAGCACGGTGGGCAACTGGCGTTGGCTAATGCCATTAATGTAGACCAAGGCTTTATCAGCAAGGTTATCAATAAAAAACAGGAGGTGAGCTACTACCTCATCCGCAAATTGTGCCTTCAGTTACGCTATTCTCCCGAGTGGTTGATATTGGGTACCGGCGACAAGAACATCAACAAACCGGAATCGGCCAAACTTATTACAGAAATACAGATGATGCGTACGGAGGTAGATATCCTACATGCCCGTATGCGCGCTTTTGAACTGGAAATTAAGGAACTGAAAGGTTCCCGGGACGAAGAGCGCAAAGCCGCAGGATAAGAAAACAAAAATATTTTCATCGCTATAAAACCTGCTGACATAGGGCTGTCACCACCTCATGGTTTCTTTGTATCAACAAAAACAAACAAACCATGACAATCATTGAAAACCTTTTGAATGAAATTGAGCAGGAAGCTCAAATCACCCGTAAATTCCTAAAAATAGTTCCGCAAGATAAGTTTGACTGGAGGCCGCATCCAAAAAGCATGAACCTGCAGCAGCTTACTACCCACATAGCCGAATTGCCTGCGTGGATAACCATGACCGTTACTACTGATGGTTTAGATTTTGCCACTACTCCTTATGAACCAAGTAAAATAGATAACGTTACTGACCTGCTTGAATTCTTCGAGCAATCATACGCAGACGGCCGCGCGCACTTGCAAAATTTCAGCGAAGCAGACCTTGAAAAGCGCTGGTTGCTGCGCCATGGAGAACAAATTCTGGTTGACAGAAATAAATACGAAACCCTACGAATGTGTATTGCTCAGATTATACACCACCGGGCACAACTGGGCGTTTTTCTGCGCCTGCTAAACATTCCTATTCCCGGATCTTACGGTCCAAGTGCCGACGAAATGGGCAAATAATAAAAAATGCCTGCCGATTCCGGCAGGCATTTTTTATTTAGCGTCTTCGGTAGTGTCGCGTTCTACCAAATCCATGCCGCATTTGGAACAGGTGCCGGGCTTATCGGCGCCAATTTCAGGATGCATGGTGCATACGTACTTGTATTTTTTGACAGGTGCTTTTTTCTCTGCCGGTCCGCTGCAGGCGGTTAAGCCTAATAGTGCAAAAGCTAATCCCGCGGTTATATTTTTGATCATATTATTTGTTTTTGATAAAGGCCGTAAAGCCCAGCAAAGATACTACTAAAATGCCCAGTGCTGCCAGCATGCTCACTATATCGCGCACATCTTTTCCGGCCCAGGTCATCCAAAAAAATTTATGCAGGAAGATAAAAGTTAAACCTTCGGCGCGGTCCAAACCATCAACTTTGGTTGCCAGCTTTGCTGATGTAGTTTCAATGTACCAGTCACCATCGTTAGGATAGCTAACTTTTTCAACAGGCAGCCGCTTATTAATGAAGCCGTAATCGTTTGTGAATTGTTTAACCGGAGTAACCTCAGTTTTTCCGTATACTTTTTCTTTTCTCTTTTGTTCGCCAAAGGTTTTATAATAAGAAGCCAAAAAGCGTGCATAGGCTTGATCACCATCCGTTAACTCCTCACCTGTGTTCACGTTAATATATACAATCTGCTTTTTGTTATTAAGAATTTGATAGTAGCTTTTACCATCAAATTCTGCCAGCCCGGTACGGAATATGGTGCTATCTGCAACAGGCAGGTTAAAGTTGCTCAGTTTCAAATCGCTTGCTTTTATTAGTTGGCTGTAGGCTTTGCTCTCGCCCTTTAAGTTATACAATGTAATGTACAAGTGAAAAGCAGCGCTTATGGTAAAAGTCAGCATAAGGAATGACATGATGAGCCCCAGTTGCCTGTGGTAGCGATGGATAAACCGCTTGTCATTGTTTTGCCTTTTCTGCCTTACTTCTTTAAACTTCTTCCATAAAAGGCCATAAACAGTAACACCACTTAACAGCGATAAGAACATTACCCCCACAACGCATAACATAAATATCAACCTGAACTGCTCACCACCAATAGCCGCTAAAAAGCTCCAGGTGTGCAGCTGCTCAAACAACACCAGGAAAAACTTCCTGGTGTTGTTGTTAAATGTGCCTAACCTGCTTTGCGCGGTCTCAACATACACATCCATACCGCCGGGGCGGTCAAAAGTAACTTTCCAAACAGGTAGCAAACGGTTAATGGGCTGGTAGTGGCTATCAAAACTTTTCTGAACATGCATCTCTTTTATTGCAGAGGTGCTATCCTGCATAAAGTAACGGGCAAGATATTCGGCATAAAGCTTATCGCCATCAGGTAGTAAACTGCCATCATTGGCCGAATAATAATTGTAAACGCTGTCTTTGTCCAATACCTGGTAATACGCTCCCTTGCTGAATTGTATCAGACTAAAGTTTCGAAGTTCTGAAACGCCATTCTTCGCCAATACCTCATGCAAAGAAATTTTTGGGGCTATCTTGTCCTGGGTTCCGGGTACAAAAACTTCTTTAGGAATAGATGGACGCAACCAGTTAGACATCAACGGGTGCGATAACCCGCTGATGGTCCATGCCATAACCGGTATTAATGCAATTAAGCCCAATACTCGGTGCCACTTATAAAACAGTCGTTTGGCTTGCTGGTTACCGGCGTTACTTTTTTTCATTTGATCAGTTTTTTAAGAACGAATAGCTTAAACCTAATGTGTAAACCCGTGGCGGCGCTGCGGTGTAGGTATCACCATACTGATTACTCACCACAGTGGTAGCATATAGTTTATTGGTTACATTCAATACATTGAACCATATACCAAAACCTTTTAGCGCAGCTTGTTTGGCTTCGTAGCCTAAGCGCAGGTTGAAGATGTCATACCCTTCATAGCTTTTGGTATTAGCCGGATTGGTAAAGAATTTATCAATATGCTGCCACTCGCCTGCAATACGGAAACCCGGAATAAACAAGGGCTTATAAGTCAGCTCGCTGTTGGCTATCCAGGCAGGGGCGTTGGCCATACGGTTACCGTTGTAAACTAATACCGTACTTGTACCGGTGGCAAAGTTGGTGCTCACCTCGCTGTAATCTAAATACTGATGCTGCGCGTTGGTGCCGCTAAACCTGAAGCTTAATGACCGTACAGGCGCGTAAGTTACAGCATACTCAATACCTCTGTGGCGTGTTGCTCCTGCGTTTTGGTTTTGTGTGGTGTTATTAGGCAACAGCTGACTGATAATTTCATTCCGTCCTTCCAAATCATATAAGCTTACTTCTACGTAAAGCTTTTTATTGAAGGCCGAAAACCATCCGCCTAACTCATAATTGTTAAAGGTAGCCTGCTTAAGCGGCGTTTGCTGACGGGCGCTGTACAGGTCGCCGGTTTCGGGTGGCTGAAAACCTACGCTGTAATTGGCATATAAGCCTTTGTTGTTACCAAAGTTGTAGGTGAGGCCAATTTTGGGCGCTACAATATTAAAGTCATTCACCTCATGCAGTTTATATTTTGAACCCGCGGTTAAGTTGTTGTTGAAGTTGTAATGTACGTGGTCATACCTTAAACCTAACACCACACGCAGCGGCTCAACAGGGTTCATTTCATATTGTGCATAAGCCGCTGTATTAAACAGCTTGATCTTATAATCGTCAATATATTTACCTGTATTAGTAAAGCCGGTATAGTAGTTACGGGCTACATCTTTTTGAATATCCAGATATTGCGAGTAGAACGAACTCGGACTGTTATCCAAATAACCACCCAATATAAATCTCGAATTCAAAAAATCCATGTTGATGCGGTGCTGCGCCAACACACCATAGCTTTGCAGGCGTTGATCATTTACCTGTCCGTTTGAGCTCAGGTAAGCGCCGGTATTATCGCGCACATCCGAAATGAAATAGCTGGGTAATTGCGCTGTTGAATTGGCGCGGGTAAACAGCGTGATAAACGTGCTGCTTTTTTCGTTCCACATATGCTCCAGTTTTAATGATGCACGTAACGCCTTTACCCTGCGATAAGTAAAGCGCTGGTTGCTGCTGTAACTGCGGTTGTAAAAACGGGTTGCATCTAAACTGCCCGGTGTTTGGGTATTCAGATAATTGTAAGCCGTTGTAAAACTTAGTTTGGTTTTTTCGCTGGCATCATAGGTCATTTTCAGGTTTACAGAGGTTTTGTCAAAATCTGTGTAATCCTGCCAGCTATCACGCTGACGTGCCTGGTAGCCACCCACATAAAAGCCGAATTTGCCTTTGGTAAAACCTCCATCAGCATCAATGCGGCGGTAATTGTAGTTATCGCCTTGTACAGATACATTCCCTGCATAGCCGGCAGGCGGGTTTTGCGTTATAAAGTTTATTGCGCCCCCAATGGCATTGCTGCCATACAGTGATGAAGCCGGACCTTTAATAACCTCAATATCCTTTACGCCCGACATGTTGATCTCATAAAGCGAGTTATGGTTGAAAATACCCGTGGGGCGAATAGGCAGGCCATCTTCCATGTACAAGTACAGCGCGTTGTAGGTAATAGGCTGCCTTATGGCCATGGTGTGCTGCTCGTTGCCCAAATTCACCATGTATACGCCCGGTGTTTTGTTCAACAGCTGGTACAGGGCAGTTGCTTTGGTATCTTTAATTTGTGTTGAATTGATCTTGCTGATGGCAATGGGCGCATCTTGCCGCGACTGCCCCTCGCGGTTGGCTGATACAATTACAGTTTGTAAATCTGTAACCGATGGTTCCAGCACAACGTTTACTTCGGCGCCATCGGTTACCGTTAAAGTTGCGGACGTATAGCCCACCATAGTTACTTTAATGGCCTTTATTGAAGCTTGTTGTATGCTGAATTCGCCGCGCGCATTGGTTTGTGTTAGGGTTGAAGTTGTGTTGCCATCAACTTTGCATATAACGGCACCCGCGAGTGCCTCGTGAGTTATGGCATCCGTAACAGTGCCTTTTATCTGCCCTAACGTTACTGTAGTATACAGCACGCTCAGCAGAAATAATATAGAATATTTTTTCACCTGAATGATTATTGCAGGAGTGTTTCGCTCCTGATAGTGCATAATAAGTTAAAGGGTATTTATGCCGACCAACCTATCGTCCGCGCACAACGATCCGCTCATCAACATACAATACAATAAGAAATTGATTATGCTACCTGCGGAGGGCGAAAAACAGCACCCGGGAAAGGCGTAGCCTTGGGTGCATGGTAAGGTGTGGAAATAATATTAATTACTCGCGAATAAAATTTGATGGAGTTGCCCGATGCTACAAACACTTCCTGAAAAAGGCTTTTCTGTGTTTGGCGTTCATCGCTTTTTTCTTTTTCCTGGGCCTGCTTTACTTTTTTCATAAAGTAACAATGCCCATCGCAATGCAGCCAGGGTTTATCTAAATTTTCGCAAAGTTCTGTGGCTATGTATTTTTTGTTGAGCTCAAAACCGGCAAATACAAACAAGCGCGAAAAGTTGGCTGATAAAAGCGCAATAATTAAAACGATGGAAGTAAGTCTGGTGAACATGCGCAACAAAAGTAGCGTAGGAGAGGAGGAAAACCAAATAAAAAGGCCTGTTTAATTAACAAGCCTTTTTATAAATTGGGTTATTGAGCGCGTAATAGTTTAACGTGCGTTTTTTGTCCTTGAAATTCTGAGGTTATAACGGTTGAGTCGCCGTAAAATTTGCCTACTTGTGGCATTTGTTGACCCTGAATGTCTAAAGCGAAAGTAAAATCGCTTCCTTTTATTTTACCATTCAATATTGGCAAGTCGCCCTGGTCTGTAGAGCAGGCACCGGTTAAAGTTTCGCCATCAACTTTAAAAGTATAGGTTAGCGGTAATTCAAAATCGGCAATTTTTAAAGTGCCTTTCCATTTGCCGTTCAGGTCTGCAAATGCCGCGAAAGCAGCAGCAAAACAGCATACCAGTAAAGCTGCAATTGATAATCTTTTTTTCATGATAATAATTTTTAAATGTGATTAATAAGTTATTGAGCGCGGGTAAGCTTGATCTTGTTTTTCATTCCCTGAAATTCAGAGGTAATAACGGTTGAGTCGCCATAATATTTACCTGTGTTAGGTATTTTCTCTCCGTTAAAATCAAGTGTGAAGGTGAAGTCACTTCCTTTGATCTTGCCATCAGCAATTGGGAATTCGCCCTGATCGGAGCCAATGGTTCCGGTTAATTTCTCGCCATCCACTTTAAAAGTGTAGTTAAGCGGAAATTCCATGTCGTTAAATTTCATCATACCTTTCCATTTCCCCGAAAGGTCTGCAAATGCTGCGAAGGCAGCGGCAAAGCTACACACCAGTAGCGCTGCAATTGTAAATGTTTTTTTCATGATTTTTAGTATAAATGGTTGTTTCGGTCGGCTTAAATATAGGCAGAAGTTTTAAAATTTTAAGGCGTTTTATAATAATAAATAGGAGCAAACACGCCTTCGCCAACGGTATAATAGCCCTTGCCGTCAGCACTAAAGCCAATACCTTCGCCCAGTTTTTCCTCTTCATAACGTGGCTTATAAGGCTTACGCTGCATGCTTTGCCAAACGCTTTCGCCCTCTTTGCGGTCCCAGTAATAAACTTCCTGGTAGCTTTTCAATAAAATGTGTTCGCCATCTTTCGAAATATCACCTCCGGTTATCCATTTAAGCGGCTTTATGCCGCCGAAGGTGAGCGTAGCCCTTTTAGTTAGCGTTGTGGTGTCACCGGGCGTAAAGTTGAGTGATGCTGTATATACACCAACTCTATCGCCGCGTTTAGTTACTATATATAACAGCTTTTCCAGCGGATCTATCATTAATGTCTCAGCATCCTTTGGTCCATCCGGGTATCTTAAATAAATAGGAGTTGCCTTTACCTGCTTTTTATTGCTATCAAATAAGCTTTTGCTTTCCTGAATGCGATAGATAATGATTGTAGGTCTTACAAAAAAGTTATCGCCTATATCACCAATATAAATATAGCTTTTGCCGGTTTCCGGGCCGGGGCCAACGGCTATATCCTCACAATCATTTACACCTCTGTACTGTGAACCATCTCCTTTAAAGTAAACGGTATTGATGAGCTGACCATGATCGTTTATAACAAAAAAGCGGCTGGTGTCGCCGCTATCATTGTGTACGTAAAATATTTCATTATTGATGCCCGATGCCGCAATGCCCGATGCTTCAGACATGCTTCTGTCCTGCAATCTACCTGTTACAGTAATTTTATTTGCCAGATACCTGTGCCTTGCATAAGCGCCAATAAATAACAGAATAACTACCGCAGCAATGTATTTAAGCCTTTTGCTTCTGCTCATTCGGGGGAATAACATACAGCAAATATAACTTAAAAAGCGCTTGTGTTAAGCCTGTGCCTGCACCTGTACCAGTTCTACGTCGGGTTTTGAAACATCTGTAAGCGCTACTTTGCCACGCTCTCTGCGCAGTATGCGGTTAAACAGTGATATTTCTTTATCAAACAAAAAGCGGAAGAACAGCTTGGTCCATGATTTATGGTAATACAAGGTTTCGTAATATCCCGGAGCCGTGCTTTTTATTTGCGGAAGCTTGTTCCACGGAATAGAAGGAAAATCATGATGCTCATTGTGGAAGCCTACGTTAAAGGCCACTTTGTTTAAACCACCATAGTAGCTGTAAGTTTCCTGTTCAACACTGTGCGTTAAATAGTGTTCCTGTATCCAACGGGCGCCAAGCGGGTGTAAACCTACAGAGAACGAGAAACTTAACAGCAGGAACGCCAGTGAATGCCATCCCATAAAGTAATAAATGGCGGCTGTGAAGGCAACCTGTACCAACAGGTTGGTTACTATCCAGATGTCAAATGTTTGAATTTCGCGTAAGCGAGATAAACGGAAAACCTGGAACACCGGGTAGAACAGTAACCATAAAGCTTTACCTAAAAATGAGTTATTGATCAATTTAGCTTCCCATTTGTTAGGTAAGTCGGCGTCTAACTCATGTACACCCTGAAAAGAGTGGTGTTTAATATGGTAACGCTCAAATGAGATAGAGCTCGGGAAGATCTGCGGCATGTTGGCCAATATACCCGCCCAGCGATTGGCGCTTTTACCTTTAAATATTAATTGGTGCGCGCACTCGTGTATCATAACAAAAAGGGCGTGGTCTGCAAATGCACCCAATAAGTAAGCGGCGCCAAAAACCAACCACCATGATTGATCACGCAATAGCCAGGCTAAAATTAACTGAAAAGATACCAAACCAATTATTGCCCAAATAGTGTTTGGGTTTTTGCCAATGAGGTTTCTTAATCCCGGAAATTCTTTTAATATTTTTTTGGTACGTATACGGTGTGGTTCGGACGCTTCCGAGTAATAGAAATCGGTTCTTTTAGCCATTTTATCAGTTAGTATTCTTTAGTTTAAATCGGTTAGTTCCTTAAAACTCTATTTTTCAAAAATAATTATAAAATTTTACATAAAAGTTATAAAATTTAAATTTGTGAACAGTAAGTAAAGGTAGTTTGATCTTAAATTGGCAGATGGAGAATCGGTGGTTAACGTTCCAATCATTCAAGGCGTATTACTTACCTTTGCACCACTGTGCTAAAAACCCCCACTCACCATAAAACACCCCGGCAATTACGTTTAGCTAATGCGGTTTTCTTTTTCCTGTCGGGGATTGGTTATGCTACCTGGGCCTCGCGCATCCCCAACATTCAAAAGCAGCTTAATTTAAATGAGGCCGAACTGGGCGGAATATTATTTGCCATGCCTATTGGCTTATTGGTAACCATACCGCTCACCGGGCAATTATTAAGCAAATACAGCAGCCGCACCGTAATGCTGATCGGGGCAACTTTATTCGCTGTAATTTTAGGCATACTTGGTTTTTGTACCTCAGGATGGCAGTTGATACCTGTGCTGTTTTTGCTGGGTGCATCACGCAACCTGTTCAACATATCAACCAACGCGCAGGCAGTGGCCGTACAAACACTATACGACCGATCCATCATGGCCAACTTTCATGGCATTTGGAGCCTGGCAGGTTTCGCGGGGGCGGCTTTAGGTTATTTTGCCGTGCATTACGGTGTAAGCACCGCGCAGCATTTATTGCTGATGAGTATATTTTTGATTATCTGTTCCTTCGGTTTTATATCAGGTACCATTTACCAGCCGCCCGTACCTCAGCCTAAGAAAAAGATATTCACACTGCCTGAAAAGTCACTGATCGTTTTTTCGTTGATCTGCTTTTGCTGCATGGCTTGCGAGAATACCATGTACGATTGGAGCGGTATTTACTTTGAAAAAGTAATACAGGTAGCCAAAGGCAATGCTACCGAAGGCTTTGTGGTTTACATGATAGCCATGACCATAGGCAGGTTTATAGGCGATGCCATAGTAAACCGTTTTGGAATTAAGAACATGCTACGCGGCAGCGGGTTATTTATTTTTGTAGGATTAATGCTGTCGGTTATTTTCCCTTATCAGTTACTTGCGGCCCTGGGTTTTGTAATGGTAGGCTTTGGTGTATCATGCATTGTACCTATGATCTTTCAGTTGGCCGGTCGCTCAAAAACCATGAGCGGTGGCGCCGCGCTCGCATCAATTTCTTCAGTTGGTTACCTGGGATTTTTGCTGGTACCGCCTTTAGTAGGTTTTATTGCCGAAGCTATTAACCTGCGGGCATCATTCGGACTAATTTCTGTTTTGGGATTAATGATAGTGTTGCTGGTTTACCGCATAGAGGATGATAAATAGTAAACCGCTTATTTAGTTATCAGATATACTTTATCTAAAGTTGTTTCCCGTTTGTCTTTATTAATAAAGGCCGGCAATATGCGTTCCTGCGGATAATTGGTGAAGGAGGCCATTACTTTGAACGGTATGTTTTGTTCCCGCAAATAATCAATCGATTGCTGGTTAGCATAGTATGCCATGTTTTTCGATGTGGCAGCTTTGCCAAAATCTTCTAATGGAATGTACCCAACGGGCCGGTTGCATTCAAACTGAAAAACGTTGTTGGTTTGTTTTAAAGAATACGGGCTGTAGTCTTTAAATTGAGGCTGATTAAGGTATTGCGCGGCGGCTATTTGTCCGTTATAGTTACCCAACAGCGGGTAGAGATAGGTAGCCAGGTAAAAGTTAGCAAATAGCGAAGCCGCTATCGCGATAAAAAACGTGACCTTAACCCTGTGTTTAACCAGGCTACTGGTAATGTTGATCAGCCCGAAAAACCAAATGCATCCAACTGCCAACCATCCATAGGTGTCGGGTTGAAGCAAAAAGTTGATCAGGAACACGCCCAAAGTAAACGCAGCTATGTATAACCACCACGATATAATGCGTATGCGGTTACCCCATGTTTCCAGCTGTTCAAAGCAGTAGGGAGCAGTTATCAATGCAAACAGCGGGAACAAAATATTGGTATAAAACGGTAACTGGAACCGCGAAAGGGAAAACAGTAATAACAATAACAAGCTGCCAACAATAGTATAGAACTCTGGTTGTTTTTCTTTTTTGATCATGCCGCGTATCCGCTTATACAAAGCGTAATAAAACAGCAGGCACCATGGAGCAAAGGCCCAAAGCAAGGTATGCATATAAAAAAACACATCGCCCGATTTTTGCTGACTGATAGGTCCGCTGTTCACAAAGCGCCCAAACTGGCTATCCCACAAAAACCATTTAATGCCTGATACGTCCTGTCTACCAAATACCGTTTTTTCAGGATGGAGATCAAACTGTACATACAGTGCATACACCTCAGGCGCGGTTAGTAATAGGGTGAGGATAAATAATCCTATCCACTTAAAAGAAAATACCTGACGGAAATTGCCGGTGAAAATAAGTTGCCCTAACAAACTGCCATAAATTACCACCAACACAAAAATTCCTTTGGTCATGATGGCGCAGGCGGTTAACAGGGCGGCCAGCAACAGGTCTTTTACACTAAATCTATCGTAGAGGCCGGTAATGTGGTAGATGGCGCCGGTGATCAAACCCATCAGGTAGGGCTCGGCGCGAACATCGGTATTGCTCATTATCACATACTGTGATGCAAACACAATGAGCACGGCTATGAAAGCTATCTCCTGTGTATAAAATTTTTTGCCTAACAAGTAAGTATACCACAAACTCATAGCAAAAAACAACAGCGCAGGCAAGCGGTAGGCCCATGTACTTATACCAAAAACTTTAAAACTAACTGCCGCCATCCAGAACGGGAAATGGGGTTTGTCCAGCCAGTCTTGCCCGTAACTGTAAAGGGAGAGCCAGTCGTTACGGTAAAGCATGTTTTTGGCAATGGCTCCATACAAACCGGGGTCATCGGTAAAAAAAGCGTTGGTGATGCCGCTAAGGTTAACCGCAAAAGCAAGAAGGATAAACAGCAGGTAAAACAGCTTTTCCTGTTTTTTCATGCCTCAAATTAAGGCATAATTAAGCACAAACAAAAAACCCCTGCCTCGCGGCAAGGGCCAACTCACAACAATTGTTTAACCTTGGGGTATGGTTAACCCTCGGGTCTATTCCTAATTGCAACGCGAGCACGAATAATAAACAAGGCACCTTAATATTTAGTTTTGAAAATTTTAAACATAATTTGAATATAACAGCGTTTAATAACTAATCGCTTATATTAGCGGTACCAATTTGTATTAAACAGAACAATATCAAGCTTAAGAAAAATCATGAAAAAAGTATTTCAGTATGTAGCGGTTGCATGTTTCGCATTCGCATTATTTTTAGTGTCATCAACGGCATTTGCACAGGGACGTACCAGTCTAAAAGATAGCCTTAAAACTACAGTTGCAGGTGCTAAAATCACCATTAATTATAGCAGTCCTGCTGTAGATGGCAGGACCGTATGGGGCGACCTTGTGCCTTATGATAAGATGTGGAGAGCGGGTGCTAATCAGGCAACCACTTTTATCACAGATAAAGACATTATGGTAGAAGGTAAAAAATTGGCAGCAGGTAAATACACATTGTTTGCTACTCCCGGAAAAGATAGCTGGAAAATTACCTTCAACTCCGAAACAGGTCAGTGGGGTATAAAAAGAGATGGTACAGCTAACGCTGACCCTGCAAAGAATGTATTGGAAGTAACTGTTAAACCTAAACCAGCGCCAATGACTGAGCGCTTGAAATACGTTGCATCAGCAAACGGTTTTTCATTGGTTTGGGATAAACTTGAAGTGCCTGTATCTATTAAATAATTAAATATTAAACATTCAATAAAAGCGTCCTGACCAACTCAGGGCGCTTTTTTGTTTGCAGCAACTATATTTGCGTAATGCCAAAGCCAATTAACCCTTACCTGAAACAACTTATAACTATAGCTGCTTTAGCGGTGGCTATATGGCTGCTTGGTGTTTTTACCAACTATCCGCAGCTGGTTGAACGGTATTATTCGCAAGCCTTTTATGTAGGGGTTTGTTATGTACTGCATCCGCTGTTAAACATATTACCTTTCAGCATTGGCGATGTTATTTATATCGCGGTTATTGGGTATCTGCTATACTTGTTGGGCAGGTGTATCTACCTGCTGTTTAAAAAACAGTTTAAGGTTATAGGCAGGGGAGTGCTTGGCTTGGCAATAGGCATACAGGTGGCCTACCTTATTTTTTACCTGTTTTGGGGATTGAATTATTTCCGCCCATCTGCAGCAGAACGTTTAAACCTGCGCGACACCGCTTATACCACCGCTGACCTGCAAGCCGTTACCTCTATTATGATAGACAGCGCCAATGCTACCCGTGCCCGGCTACAGCATCAGGACACTTTACAAACCAATACTGCTATTTACGCCAATGCACTGTTAGCCATCAAAAAACTATCGGCAGATTCAGCTAATTTCCGCACCTATTATCCGGGCATAAAGCCCTCATTGCTTACACCCATCATTAATTATTTGTCAACTTCCGGGTATTACAACCCTTTTACCGGCGAGGCGCAGATGAACTACCAGATGCCTTTAATAACCCGCCCCGCGGTGGCCTGCCATGAACTTTCGCACCAAACGGGTTTTGGAGCCGAAGATGAAGCCAGCTTTGCCGGCTTTTTGGCAGGTGTGCGCTCAAACGACAGGTTATTACGATACTCGGTTTACCAAATGGCTTTAGGCGAATGCATGTGGGCCATGCGCCGAAGAGATACCACCATCAGCAAAGGACTAAGATTGCGCTTATCTCCGCAGGTGCGTTACGACTTTATTGCCGAACGCCGCTACTGGCTGTCATTCCGGGGTAAGGCCGGTGCCTTAAGCGGCATGTTTTATGATGATTTTTTAAAGGCCAACAACCAACCCATGGGGATGGATACCTATAACCAAATGGTGTTGCTGTTGGTCAACTGGTATAAAGCAGGTGGAGGCTCTGGTCCAGGTGAGCCACCAAAGGCCACCAAGAGCCGGTAAGAGCCACACCGCAGCCAACTTGGCCACCTGTATTGCTATAGGCGTTCACTGTTTTGCTTGGGGCTGCTTTGTTTTGTAATTTAGTGGTTTCCGTTATGCAGACCATCCTGCATCAAACACAAATAAAATGCTACATCATACAGGCAAATACCGTACGTACGCGCACAACCTGCGGTTAGCAGCGTTGCTGTGTTTGACAGCCGGGTTTGTTAATGGCGCAGGCTTCCTGTCGTTTTATGTGCTTACTACCAATGTAACCGGTCATGTTGCCCTGTTTGCCGAAAAGCTGGCCATTGCAGATTTTCCAGCAGCCGGAACCGTTGGCCTGTGGATGCTGCTGTTTTTAGGCGGCGCTATGGTATCAAGTTTTATAATTGGAAAGGTGGGTAAGGAGCATCGCTTTGCATACACCATATCATTATGTATAGAAATAGTGATATTGCTGTTTGTTGCCGTTTACGGAACAAACATGCCGCAATCTGTTACCAATACCAGACTGTTAGCCGGATGTTTACTGTTTGCTATGGGTTTGCAAAATGCCATGGTTTCCATGGTTTCGGGTTCCGTAGTGCGTACCACGCATTTAACGGGCATATTTACCGATCTGGGTATTGACCTGTCGGCATTATTACAAATCAACAAAACCGAGGATGCCAGGTTGTTGAGGCAGCGCGTATTTTTACGCCTGGCAATTATCTTTTTCTTTTTCCTCGGATGTGTAACGGCAGCTTATTGGTATCCGGTTTTTAAACTGAAGGAGTTTTTTATCCCGGCAGCAATACTCATTGTTGTTATGTTCTATGACATTTTCAGGTTCAGAATACATAAAGTCGTTTTGCGGTTAAAGCGCAGGTAACACACTCGGATTTATTTTGAATTAATTCATAGATATTAATTTGAGCTTTTCGAACGTTCCTTATGGTCTTCACTTATCCGTTTTAAGGCTTCATTAGTCATTATTAGCAAATCATTTTTATCACCATCCCATATTGATGTATATTTTTTCGAAGTAACATAATGCTGTTTCCAACCGCTTAATGGCTTGTAAAGCCGTAACGTGCATATGTCTGTAGCGGTAATAAAGTCGCCTGTTTCGGGTAGATGAGTATGCATCTGAGCCACCGTTGTTTTGCTGTCAGGAGTATTGGTATATATAGGAATTATATTCTTATGAAGCGTTTTTTTGGAGGTGATGTTATTGTTGTCGTCAAAGTTCAACAAGTAGTCATTACCGAATATAACCACGCCATTAACGCTTGGTCCGGTAAGTATGTATACCATTTTTTTGCCTTTGTTTACCAATGGTATCGGATTCAAACTCGTATTGTTATAAAGTTTGTATAAGGTGTCTTTCCGCATATCAGCTATTGCTGCAGCTCGGATCTTGTAAAGCGCACTCTCGTTACTATTCATCACCCTTTCAGTTGTATCTAATTTATAATTGCCCGGATTGAAATCATAATTGAATGATATAGTAGCCAATACTGTTGTATTGGCCTGGGCCGAATAGAAAACGTTAATTAGGTTGGTGCCGTTGTCGTAAGATAAATATCCGCCGGCCTGCTTAAGTTTTGAACCGCATTTCTCTTTAAAAATATCCGTGCCATGCCATGAAGCAAATTCCGAGCGGTAAAGCACTTCTGCCTCGGCACGTATACTGTCTGCAACTTTATCCAGGTCTATTTCCTGAGCAATAGCGTTTATAGAAGAGACTAAAAATGATATAATCAAAAAGAGTTGTTTCATAATAAGGAATTGGTACTGCAAGCTAATCTATTTTTGAATAATCTGCGCCTCCTTCTCAAGTTATTTAATAATCGTAGTCTAATTTACCTTTGCTAAGTCTGCACTTAATCTTTTATAAGTAGTAATGACAAAATTAAAACTAAGCAATCGACGGTGTTGGCTTGCAGTAAAATTGGTGTCAATCTACCTCATTTAGTCAAATACAACTCACTTATATAATTTAGATCATATATAACCTATAATTAAATTATTTTTTCTTTATATATTGATTTTAAGTATGTTAAAAATTAAATTTGACTAATAGTTTAATATTAACCTAACTTAAAATTGTATGAAAAAACAAATTTTCATGTCAGCATTCGCATTAGTATTGCTTATTCCTGCTTTCTCATTTAAAAACATTGATCACCCACAACATGTAAACAGAACTGCTACTGCTAAGCAGAGCATTGTTGAATTAGGAGACTTTACCCGAGATGGTATTACCTACAGGGTTTACATTGACAATTCAACAAACACTATAACCGGTGTAATGTATACTTATGGATTTGGCTGGTACGATGTGTATTCTTTCAGCAATGGTGTATACAATCCGTCAATTCCAAATTATGTGGCCCATTTGATAGTTAAGAGAACAGAAACAACCAGTTCATTTACTTATACAGGGTCTACTACACCTCCCGCGATTTACGATTAAAACATCTACAATTTAAAGTCGTTTCTTTAAGAAACGACTTTTTTGTTTTTTGATACTGATCCAACGCTTTTCTGTAATGATTTGAGTAGTTTACCTTACTCAAAAGGCCTGCCTCATATCAGAACTTGTCTAAACGCGTCAGCAATCTGGTGGACAGTCAAAAATATTTCCGAAATTCGCCCACATGCTGCAAATACAGGAAAACGTATCCCTAAAAAACTTTAACACCTTTGGTGTTGATGCCCACGCCAAATACTTTGTTGAGATAGCTCATGAAGATGAGCTGGTGGAGCTTTTTATGGATCCGCAATGGCAGCAAACCCAGCGCCTGGTAATGGGCGGCGGCAGCAATATGTTGCTCATTAATGATTTTGACGGATTGGTTATCCGCCTTAACATACGTGGCATTGAACACCGCATTAATCATGATGATGTTTTTGTAGAGGCGGGGGCAGGCGAGGTGTGGAATGATCTGGTTAGTTACTGCGTCAATCACAATTTTGCCGGTATGGAAAACCTGAGTTTAATACCGGGTTCGGTAGGTGCATCTCCCATACAAAATATTGGTGCTTACGGTGTTGAGTTGAAAGATGTGTTTGAAAGCTGTAAAGCATTTGAGATAGCAACCGGAAAATTCAAAACGTTTACCAAAGCCTGCTGCAAATTTGGCTACCGCGAAAGTGTTTTTAAGGATGAGCTGAAAGGACAGTACATTATTACTTTTGTAAAATTTCATTTATCGCTGATTCCTCAGCTAAATTTAAAATATGGTGCCATTGAGCAGGAACTGGCGAACCGTGGTATAACCGAACCAACTATTAAAGATGTATCGCAGGTGGTGTCGCACATTCGCGTTAGCAAACTGCCCGATCCATCAACCATAGGCAATGCGGGCAGCTTCTTTAAAAATCCGGTTATTACTTCCGCTGAATTTGAGGCTGTTCATCAAAAAAATCCGGAGGTGGTACATTTTCCGGCTGGCGATGGCTTGGTTAAATTGGCTGCCGGATGGTTGATAGAACAATGCGGGTGGAAAGGAAAAGTGGTTGGAAATACCGGCACGTGGAAGAACCAGGCGCTGGTTTTAGTTAACCATGGCGGCGCTACAGGACAAGAGGTGTACAACCTTTCGTCGCAAATCATAGACAGTGTGTACACTAAATTTGGCGTTACCCTACAACGCGAAGTGAACATTGTAAAATAATTTAAAACTTTTTTTTAAGTGCATTTGTGATGTGTCTTTTTTACGATACACATCTCTTTATGTAAGGTGTTAAGCTATTTAATCCCCTTAAAATCAGTGTGTTTTGTTTGTTTGGGACGATTGTGCCTTATTTGTGCTTTCGTCATCCATAAGTCATTGAAAACGTTGTAATAAATGTAACAATGGGCTATTGTGGTATCAACTTTGTCTTAAAAGGAATACAAAACGATAGCAAAATGACAAAAATTGAGTTTAACACCCTGGTATTACGTCAAGCAAGTTCTTTAAGGTCATATGCCTTACACTTTACTCACGATGCAGACGACGCAAATGATTTAGTGCAAGACACTATTTTGAAAGCGATAACTTATTATAACAAGTTTAAAGAAGGAACTAATTTAAAAGGATGGTTGTATACCATTATGAAAAACACTTTCATAAACAACTACCGCCGTTTTGTTAAAATGAGCACCTTCGTAACTAAATCTGACGAGATATCTTCACCTAACCTGGTATTCAGCTCAACCAAAAATCAGGGCGAATCAAAATTTGTGATGGATGATATCAAAAAAGCATTAGACAGGTTACCTGCTGATTACTATGTACCTTTCACCATGTACTTTGAAGGTCACAAATATCACGAGATAGCAGACCATCTGGATATTCCTATCGGAACTGTTAAAACGCGTATTCACGTAGCACGTAAGCTGTTAAAGAAAAGCCTTAAAGCTTATGATAATGGTGTTAAAAAACCTATCTACGCTGAAAACTAATTAGAAAATTAAACTCAACATATATAAAGAAAAACCCCGTTGGTTATAACCAGCGGGGTTTTTTAGTGGTTTAACTTTTTATGAATTTAATTGCTGGCTTGTATAGGACGGGGCGCTTAGTTGCTATTAATATGCTGTTTGTAACTATGTATAAAACGTTAAGGGCGGGAACGCCAAATAGTAATAATTCAAAAAAACTATACCCACCAAGTTCATAAGGTAATTTTAAACGCCAATGTAATTCCTGATTAGCAATTGCACCTGACAGCACTACTAAGCCAAGTAGTAAAAACGATATTTGGAAGTTAATCAGCGGCTTTGCAACGGCATCAATTCCCTTGATATCTTTTTTCAAATGCCATAGCACAAAAGGAGCGAATACCGCTAAAAGCGGGAAGAAAATAAAAGTTAGTGCAGATAAATTTAAAAGTACTAAATAGGTTTGATTATCCTGTAAATCATGCTGATCTGTGGAAATTTCACTTACCGTTAATTCTCGCGGCGCGATATTTAGTGCCGCTGCTAATTTCAATAAGCTATCGCCTCGCGGTTCGGTGTTATTGTTTTCTATGCGCTGTATGGTCCGGATGCTTAAAGCAGTTAGGTTAGCCAGGTCTGCCTGACTTAAGCCTTTCGATACCCTTAGCTTTTTTATTTTATTGCCACTCATTCTATAAGGTTTGCAGCAAAGCTAAATATCAATATACAAAAAATTAAACGACATATTGATGACGAGTTTGCGACAATAAGCAATTATCCAAATCAATTCTATCACTTGTATAAACATAGTACAAAAGAAAACCCCACTGGTTATCGCCAGCGGGGTTTTTTTAGTGATTAACTCTTAATACTAACTTCAGAAAAAATTAATTGCAGGTTGGTAAACTACGGTACGTTTTCTTAATAATATTATAGTGTTGGTAATGATGTAGGTGAGGTTAATGGCATACATTGCGAATACACCTGAAAAAAGGATTATTGTTGAGCCAAGATCTATAATGCCGTTCGTTTTTAGTGCTGTTAAAATAACTGCAATTACCCACAGAAAAATGCCGCATAAAACCCACGAGATTTGAAAATTTATCACCCGTTTAGCAACCAGGTCTATGTTGTAAATGGAACCTTTTTTTAACGACCATAATACAAGTGGGGCTATTACACCCAATAACGGAAAAGCTAAAAAGCATATGGCCGATAAATTAAGCATTAACAGATAGCTGTTATTTTCAAGACGCGGTGCCGCATTAATATCTACAGGGTTTTTTGTTAGTTCTGCGGGAGTTACATTTAAGGCCTTTGACAGTCGTATCAAACTATCGCCTCTTGCTTCGGTTTCGCTGTTTTCTATCCGCTGAATTGTTCTTAAACTCAACGCAGTTTGGTTGGCAAGTTCTGCCTGACTGAAGCCCTGTGCAATTCGAAGTGATTTTATCTTTTCACCTATGATGTTGTCTTTCATTTTGTACTTTTTTTCACAAATCTAAACAGCATTGAAGGTAATATTCAGCGACATATATGCGACATGTTTGCGCCATAAAACAAACTCCGCTCAAACACATTGAGCGGAGTTTACTACAACAAATTGATTATTAGTTTATAAGATCAAACCTTGTATAAGGCACCAATGCTTCAGGAATTTTAATTCCGTTTTCAGTTTGGTTGTTTTCTAACAAAGTAGCTACTATACGCGGTAAAGCCAAAGCGCTGCCGTTAAGCGTATGCGCCAGTTGTGTTTTACCCTCAGCATTACGGAAACGAAGTTTCAACCTGTTGCTCTGGTAGGTTTCAAAGTTAGATACTGATGATACCTCCAGCCAGCGTTGTTGTGCCGCGCTCCAGGTTTCCATATCATAAGTTAAAGCAGAACCAAACCCCATATCGCCACCGCACAGGCGCAATACACGGTAGGGTAAACCCAACTTTTGTAACAACCCCTGCACATGTGCGCTCATTTCCTCCAAAATCTCGTAAGACTTATCGGGATGGGCCACCTGTACAATTTCTACCTTATCAAACTGGTGCAAGCGGTTCAAGCCGCGCACATGCGCGCCGTATGAGCCTGCTTCTCTGCGGAAGCAAGGCGTATGTCCGCAGTTTTTAACAGGCAGTTCTTCACCTTTCAAAATTACATCGCGGTATAAGTTGGTAATAGGCACTTCGGCAGTCGGGATCAAATAGAATTGGTCCTCGGTAACAAAGTACATTTGCCCTTCTTTATCAGGCAGCTGACTTGTACCAAAACCTGATGCTTCGTTAACCATCAACGGTACGCCAACTTCAGCGTACCCTGCTTTTTCGGCCTCATCAATAAAGAAGTTGATCAAAGCGCGTTGCAGTTTGGCACCTTTTCCGGTATAAACCGGGAAACCCGCACCGGTTATTTTAACCCCCAGTTCAAAATCGATGAGTTTATATTTAGCCGCCAGTTCCCAGTGGGGTAGGGCGCCTTCTATTAGTTGAGGCTTGTCGCCATTCTCCAATACTACTTCATTGTCCTCAGGCGTTAAACCTTTTGGTACAGATGAATGGGGCAGGTTAGGCAGCAATACCAGTTTCTCAAAAAGCTCTGCCTCTACAGTTGTAAGTTGTTCGTTGTATTGTTTTATCTCTTCCTTCCAAACGCCGGTTTTGCTTTTAATAGCTTCGGCTTCGTCTTTTTTGCCGGTACGCATCAGTTCGCCAATTTGTTTGGCGGCAGCGTTGGCCTCAGCGGAAGTGTTGTCAAGTTTAGCCTGAGTGGAACGACGTTTATCATCCAATTGAATAATTTCATCAACCAGATCAAGCTGTTTAAAATTTTTTACAGCTAAACGTTCTAAAACCAGTTCGCGGTTATCGCGGATATAACTAACTTGCAGCATTGTTTTTAATTTTAAGGCAAAGATATAAATTAGTCGATAGCCGATAGTCCATGGTCCATAGTTTTTGTTTGGATGAAGCTATGGTCTATCGTCCATAGACTATCGACGCTAAGCTATGAACCCAACAGGCAAACTATACCTCGTTCCTACACCCATCGGTAATCTGGAGGATATCACCTTCAGGGCTATCCGGATATTGAAAGAAGCTGATCTGATATTAGCTGAAGATACGCGTACATCGGCACCACTGTTGAAGCACTTTGATATACAGCAAAAGGTATTTGCGCATCATCAGCATAATGAACACCAGTCGAGTAATGAGATAGTTAAGTTTTTGCTGCAAGGGAAAAACATAGCTTTAATATCTGATGCAGGCACGCCCGCTATTTCCGATCCGGGTTTTTACCTGGTGCGTGAGGCTTTGAAGTTTAATATAGCCGTGGAGTGCCTGCCGGGCGCTACCGCTTTTGTTCCGGCGCTGGTTAATTCCGGCTTTCCTACTGATAAGTTTTGTTTTGAGGGATTTTTACCGCTTAAAAAAGGTCGCCAAACCCGCTACAAATTTTTAGCCGAAGAGGAGCGCACTATTATACTTTACGAGTCGCCGCACCGTTTGTTAAAAACACTGGACGAAATGGCTACTTATTTTGGTACAGACAGACAACTGTCCGTATCGCGCGAGCTAACCAAAATGTTTGAAGAAACTGTACGCGGTACCGTAGCCGAGGTAAAAACTTATTACGAAACCCATCCGGTTAAAGGTGAGTTTGTGATCTGTGTTGCAGGTAAACAATAAAGCACAATTTTATGGAAGATTATTTAAAAAGCGCGATCAAGCAGTTTGAATACCACAAAGGTGTTGCCGAGCGCACTTTTGAGCAACTGCGCGATGAAGACCTGTTTTGGCAATATAATGAGGAAAGCAACAGCATAGCTATAATTGTTCAACACCTGCACGGCAATATGCTATCCCGCTGGACCGACTTTTTAACTACGGATGGCGACAAGCCCTGGCGCGATAGAGATGGTGAGTTTGAGCAAAATATAAGCAACCGCAAAGAGTTTCTGCAAAAATGGAACGAGGGTTGGAACTGCCTGTTATCTGCATTAAAAGCGCTAACTCCGGATGATTGGGGTAAAACCGTTTACATAAGGCATGAGCCGCATAAAGTTGTTGATGCCATCAACCGTCAGTTGGCGCATGTGCCTTACCACATCGGGCAAATAGTGCTGATAGGCAAGATGCGTGCTGAACACTGGAAATCATTAACCGTTCCGAAGGGACAATCAAAACAGTTTTACCAGCAAATGGCTGACAAGTATCGTACTAACAATTCTAAATGAAGAAGAACATCCTTTTAGCTATATTTTCGGGGTTAATGTTGTGGCTGGCCTGGCCGCCTATGCACTATACCACTTTCTTTTTGTTTTTTGGCTTGGTGCCCATGTTGATGGCGGTAGAAAACATCATCAAATCAAACTATACACGCAAGGGCGCCAAAATATTTGAGACTGTTTTTTTAGGTTTTTTTGTTTGGAACACGCTGAGCATTTACTGGGTGTACAATTCACTTAAGTTAGTTGGAGAAGTGGTGGCAGTGCCTATTTCTTTAATACCTTATGCGCTTGGTCCGTTGCTGATGGCATCGGCGTTTTGGTTGTATTACAGGTTCCGGCTAATAACCAACAGAAGCAAGGGACTGATAGCCTTGGTGTGTTTCTGGATAGCTTACGAGTACCTGCACCAAACCTGGGACCTCGCTTTCCCTTGGATGACCTTAGGCAACGGCTTCGCCGTTGCGCACCAGTGGGTGCAGTGGTATGAGTATACCGGCGTATACGGTGGTACCATTTGGATCTGGGCAGTGAACATACTCGTCTTCCTGCTGTACATCGGCCTATCCGAAGCGCAGGCAAAGCCAACACGGTTAAAGCTTGTTACGGCATTGGTACTAATGTTGGTGTTGCCATTGAGCTTCTCGCTGTATACTTATAACACGTATAAAGAACAGCCCGACCCCTCCAATGTGGTGGTAGTACAGCCTAATATTGACCCATACGGCAAAAGCGGCTTTATCCCGGCATATGAGCAGTTCCAGATCTTAACGCACCTGTCAGACTCTGTAGGGCAGGTGAATACTGAGTTCTTTATATGGCCCGAAACTGCTCTGCCCAAGGTGATCGATGAGGACCGTATCCGCACTGACCAGTTTTTTTGGCAGGCCCAGCAGTTTTTAAAACGTTATCCTAACGGCAACCTTTTAACCGGTGCCGAAACCAGCAAAATATTCAACGACCGTAAAACCAATACAGCCAGTCCTGTGCCGGGCAGCGGTCAGTTTTATGATAGATACAACGCGGCTGTTAATATAGAAAATTCGGCACAGGTGCAGTTCTACCATAAGTCAAAGCTGGTGCCGGGTGCGGAGGAACTACCTTTTGGTAAGGCACTCTCATTTTTAACGCCTGTGTTTGAGCACCTGGGTGGTGCGGTGGGCAGCTATGCAGGGCAGGAGGAGCCGGGCGTGTTGTACTCGCAAAGTGGAATAGGCGCGGCCCCCGTTATTTGCTACGAGTCTATCTGGGGTGAGTGGGTAGGCGGCGCGGTTAAAAAAGGTGCCCAGTTCATTGCCATTATAACTAACGACGGCTGGTGGGAGAATACCTCCGGCAAAGATCAGCACCTTGACTATGCCAAGCTGCGCGCTATAGAAACCCGTAGATGGGTAGCGCGCTCTGCCAATACCGGTATATCTGCTTTTATTAATCAGCGGGGCGATATTGTGCAGCAAAGCAAATGGTGGGTGCGTGCAGCTTTGAAGCAGAATATTAACCTCAATAGCGATATTACCTTTTACGTTGAGCACGGCGATTACCTGCCTAAAACCGGTAGCTTTTTAGCCATATTGGGGATTTTGTTTGTAGCGGTTAAAATGCGATTCAAGCGTAAGCCTGTCAGTACATTGGAACACTAAGTTGTCCCACATGCGTATGCGTGAATGCGAATTGTGTTGTTTTGTATTGATCTTATTTTCATATACTTGAAACTTCTACTGACCATTTTGGGACAACTATTTCCGAAATTAAGTTGACGTTATAGGTTTTTTGGTCCACCAGATGGGACAGGGTTGGGTACACTAAGTGTGTCTGAATTAAAATTTTTATGATTTAGGGGATTATTGGATTTTTATTGATGCCTAAAGATCTCGCACAGTGCTACCGTCGCTTTTCAAATTACTCACCCGACCTCGCTACGCTGGTCTGCCCTCTCTTCGCCTTCGGCGGAAAGAGGGCTTAGGAAGCTGTTTAAAAAAATCCCTCCTCTTTACGCAGCAGAGAGGGGCAAGGGGTGAGTCGCTTTGCAAGGTACTTACCCGATCTCGCTACGCTGGTCTGCCCTCTCTTCGCCTTCGGCGGAAAGTTGGCTTAGGATTGCTGTTTAAAAATCCCCCCTCTCTACTGCGTAAAGAGGGGCAGGGGGTGAGTCGACAGGCATATATCCTCAAAGCAGATTACCTCAACACCCCACAGATCAACTCCGCCAAACTTCTAACCTCCACAAAATCATCTGTTATATTCTGTGTGTTAACATGCGAATCTGTACAGATCAATTTTTTAATAAATCCGCAGTTTTTCAATTTGTTTAAGCCGTCGTTTACAAACAGGCCATGCGTGGTTATAACGTAAATATCTCCCGCTCCTGCATCCTTGTAGGTTTTAGCCGCATTAATAATGCTTCCGCCCGAGCGTATCATATCGTCATAAATAATTACTGTTTTGCCATCCACATCAGCGTTAATAGCGCTTACCTCCGTATGGTCGCCTTTAAGTCGACGCTTGAGTATAAAGGCCGCGTTAACACCCAGATCATTGGCTAATGATTCTACCCACTTGGCCCTGCCTGCATCTGTGCTGGCCATAACAAAGTTGTCGCATCCAAATTCGCGTGCTGCCTTTAAAATAATGTCTTTACAGTACACATGCACAGGGTACAGATCATGCTCAAAATAATATTGTATACCTTCAGAATGAAGATCAAACAACAGTACCTTGTTACCGCGGTTCGACCTCGGGATGGCCGAAAGCAATCGTGCACGGGTTTTAGCAGTTACAATTTCGCCGCTTAATACAGCGCGTTCCATGGTTGAATAGCCAAAGTAAGGAATAACCAGTGTGAGCGATTTAACCCCATAACTCACCAGCGATGATGCCAGATCAAAAAGTTCAAGCGTGGCGCTATCGTTTACTGTGCCGCCCAATACCACAACATCACGGTCTTCAATCGGGGTGATTATTCGCTGGTAGCGTTCACCATCTGTAAAGGTGCTTACCTCTAACTTACCTTTCTTAAAATCACCGCAGGCCATTAATTTTTCGGCTAAGTATTCGTATTCTTTAATGGCGAATAATATCTTCTTCATGTTATTATTTGTTGGCGTTGGCTTTGGCCTGTTCAAAGGTAATAGTGTTGAGCAATTCTCCGTTCTCAAAAACGGTTATCAATTGGTCAGCAAAATCAGTCTCGGCATCTTGGTTCACCGTTTTAAACTGACCGTTCACTTTTATCAGTTTTAAGCGGCCGGCCTTGCTCTTTTTAAAACTGGGGGTTATGTTGCCTTGTGCGTCCATTTCGGTAGGATTTTTCTCTACGGCAACTTCCTTTCCGTTAATCACCGCGGCGCTGCATTTCAAGGCAAATTTTTGCGTGTCCCTGTCTACCTTTTGCAGTAGCGCGCCGCCCATGCCCAATACCAGATTTTCGGCGCTGATGCCGTTAGCTTTTAGTGCGTTATACAGGTTAATGATCTCGTTATAATTAACGCCATCGCCCTGTATTACTCTTACCTGCTTAGGCAATACTTTGTACCCCTTAGCATTAGTAGTAAAGCCGAATTTTTTAAACAGTATGTTAAAGACCTCCAGCAAGGTCATGATCGGGTCGCCGCTATCCGGACGAATAACTAAGGTACCATCCCGCTTTAGTATCTCATCGCGTAGTTCTTCGCCCCAATATTCTTCGCAAGCTTTAAAAATGTTAAAACTGTCAGATACGCAGGCGATGGTGCCGGTTGGAAACGTACGTAGCACGTGCTTAAAAACTTCCAGTTCGCCTTCGCGGCCCAGTAGCGTACAAATACTATGTTCGGTAGCCGGAATGCTCAAGCCATAAACTTTTTGGGCGTTGTAATAATTAATGGCCATGCCACTGCCGGCCAGGTTATCGCTGCCTGCAAAGTTGAGCAAATGGGCCGCACCGCCCAGTTTAGCGCTTTCAACACTGCTTACGCCTCTAAAGCCAAAGTCATTCAATACAAAGTCAATTCCGGCTTCCGCACCCTCGGTAGCTGTTTCGGTATAAAACTGCTTAACTATTTTTTTTATTTGATTGCTTAGCGTTGCTACCGTACAAGGGTACCAAACCTGCATCAACAGGGTTTCTAAAAAATTGGTAAGCCAGTAACATTCCGGGTCGGTGTTTTCAATGGTCATTAACACATTGCCCGTAGGTACAGCTGTACCTTCGGCAACCGCTTTAATGCGTATGGGCAAACGGCCTTTATGCTTATCTAAAATATATTGAAATTTTGCCGGGTCAAAAACATCGTCGCGGCCAAATACCTGCTTCAAAAACTCTTCGGCCTCATCAATATCCAGTTGTGTAAAAGCAGGGCCTTCCAGGTATGCTCTTAAAAAATATTGCAGACCGAAAAATATGGTCTCATCAAACATACCGCCACGGCTTTCCAGGTAGCTGTATATTTGCATGGTACGGGGGTAGTAAAATTTATGGTGAGCATATTTATAGGCATCGGCCAACAAAACTAAGTTTTCGCGTTTCATGATATTTATTTGTTTAGGTATTTGTTAAGGATAAAATTGAATAATTCTATATGCTCATCGCTGATGGTTTCATTCTCGATCATCTGTGGGATATCAGCTAAAGCAAACCAGTTCAGATCAATAATGTCGTCCTGTGCTGCGGGACTGCCACTTATAAAATCGCAGCTAAATAGCAGGGTAATGATCTTGTCGGCCTCGTTACGATAGCGCCAGTCATTTATTTTACGTGAGGTTTCATACGTCATGGCACCGGTTTCCATTGGTCCGCATTCTTCAGCGAGTTCACGTTTGGCAGCATCTTCATAACACTCATCTTCCGGATCAGAAAAGCCACCTATAAAGCGCCATTTGTTATTAGTTGATTTTTTGCCTAACAGAATTTCTGTTTTGTTATTTCTGAAAACCGCTATATCAACGGTAGGGTATACCTTAGTGTATTGGTTGTAATAAGCGTAAAGTATACCGGCGCGAAAGTCGTTTGAATCAAAAACCTTATCGGCGTACTGTTTTCGCAGTTCGGTAGCGTTGTAGTCGCCATGTTCAGGCAGTTCTATGGTTTCAAAACGCCCTTCATAATAAGGAATAAAGCTATCGCGACTGCCAAACAAACAGAATTGCTCCGCCGGGAAAACACTTTTAAGCAGATTATCAATACTTTCCGACCATGTTTTGTCGCTCGGATGATCGCTTACCGGCAATACAATTACTTCAGGGTAATCTTTTTTGATCATCTTCTCGCGAGTGTAATAGTCGTAAGGGTTTTTACGGCTGCCAACTATCGGGCTCACACCTAACAGTATGATGAGCTTTGCATGGCGCTGCTTAACCGTATCAATTAATTGTTTGTGACCATTGTGCAGATACGGTGTTTGGAAGCGGGCTATGATAACTGCTGTTTTCATTTTAATTTGTGTTAATTATACGCAAATATAAATATGCGTTTTTAATACGCAAATTATTTTTTTATTTTTTTGATGAAAGAGCTATAACTCGAAGTTGATACCCTGTTTTTGCAATTGGTAGTACTTTTCGGTATTGAAGCGGAACAGGTTACCCGGTCGCCCTGCACCTTCCAAAGCCTGTTTTTCCGTGGTTTCTTCTAAAAAGCCAAACTTCATCACCTTCTTTTTAAAGTTACGGCGGTCAATAGGTCTGTCTAATACGGCCATGTAGAGTTTTTCTAATTCAGAGAAGGGAAATTTCTGGTCCAGTAGCTCAAAACCAACAGGTTGGTAAAGTATTTTGCTTTTTAGGCGAGTGTGTGCTGCGCTAATAATTTCGGCGTGATCAAAAGCTAATTGTGGTAGTTTTTTTATATTGAACCAGGCCACATCGCTTGCATCTGTATCGGCGTGCAGTTCAAAAACGTCTGGTTTAACCAAGCCGTAATAAGTGATGGAGATAGCTCGGTTACGCGGGTCGCGCCCGGGTTGCCCAAAGGTGTACAACTGCTCCAGGTAGTTAATGTTAACGCCGGTTTCCTCTTTGAGTTCACGCTGCACGGCATTTTCTAATGATTCATCGTCTCCCACCAAACCACCGGGAAGGGCCCAAGTATTTTTAAAGGGTTGTATGTTCCGTTTAATGAGCAGTACAGATAAGCCTTCTTTTGAAGTATATCCAAATACTACAGCATCAACAGCCACTTTTATATTTTGCAACGCAGGCATATTGCAAAGGTATTAATATGCAGGAATTTTGTTTGGACTAAGATTTTAACTGTAACAACAAACTTCACAAACTTCTTGTGTTCTTTTTTCCTTATCATAGACCAAGGTAAGGTTTGTGGTAAATGCAGGTTTAACAACGGCATCATACCAATCGTCTGATATGGACAGTCTGCTGTTTAGTTTGTTAAGAAATTCGTGCCACCCATCTGTTGATTCAATAATTTTTAAGTAATTACCGTTGGCCATGAAAATGTCCATGCATATCTCATCAAAAGTGAATAGATCTACTTTATACGCAAATATTGTATTGATATCATCCCATGAATGCAAATTGCCGGTAAAGGTAAAATGCTCATTAGTGAATACTATCATGGTTCAAGTTTGCATTGGGAATGAAGTGCCTAAGCTTCAGTAAGTACAGTTAAATACACAGTATGTTAGGCAATATCGTTGCTTTTAATTTATAACGAAAAGTAAAGGTTCTTCAATCCTCAAATCCCAAAATCATGGTTCAGACTCCTCCTCCTTTTCCTTCTCTTTTACCACTACATAAACATCCTCATTGTCTTTACGCATGAGGTATTTTTCGCGGGCAAATTTTTCCAGTTGCTGAGGATTGGAGGTAAGCTCTTCCAGGTCTTTGCTTACTTTGTCGGTTTCGGTTTTATAGAAATCGCGCTCCTGTTCCAGTTTGCTTACCTGCTCGTGGTATTGGTATTGCGATAGCAGATCATTTTTGTCAAAAAACGTCATCCATACTACAAAAGCCACTGTTACCAGGAAGAATTTATTTCTGAAAAGATCTATCAAACGTTTCATTGTACCGCGCTAATTTGGATATAAAGCTATTTAATAATTTTGAATGCTGCAATAAGGGGTTTACTCACATATCAACAGTTTACTCACCCGACCTCGCTACGCTGGTCTGCCCTCTCTTCGCCTTTGGCGGAAAGAGGGCTTAAGATAGCTGTTTAAATCTCCCACTCTTTGCTCAGCAGAGAGGGGGCCGGGGGGTGAGTTAATACCGCCTTTTCAACACCGCGTAAAACTTGGCAACCGTATCGGGTTTGGTTTCCCAGTTGTTTTTGGTTACATAGTTTTTGCTTAAAAAACGCTCGGCATCTTCAAACGAGCTTAAGCGGTTCAATATTTCAATAGCTTCGCTGTAAGCCAGGTTATATCCGTTAAACAGGTCTTTTATGTACAACAGTTTATCATTAAGACTAATTGCGTGTTTCAGATCACTTACCGGCTGTCCCGCAGGCTGGTCGGTAACGCCACCCTTATTCAACTGGGCCGACATGCGCTGATTGATGGTCAGCACCTCCTCTTTTTCTTTTACAGGTTCGGTTTTAACGGGCGCTACATAAACCGGTGGCTCGGGCGCTTTAACAGCAGGCGGCTCTGGTATTACTTCCGGCTCGGGCGCAATTGGCTCTTCCTCTTTTAACTCAGGTATAAAAGGTTTTTCAGCCACAACAATCGGTGCGGCTGCCGGTTGGTCCTCTGTTTTTAGCTCTTCCACATCTTCCTCTTCCCAATTTTCTATTTCCTCAACAACTTCTTCGTCCACATCTTCTATCGGTTCAACATCCAACTCATGCCTTATTATTTCGGGCTGCGGCGTAACAACTGGTTCTTCTTCCCTGGTTGGCGTGATCTCAAAATTTATAACCGGTATTTCTTCCTCATCAATAACAATTGGTTTTTGAGGCTTTACGGGCTGACGTACCACCGGTTCAAAAAACTTTTCTTCGGTTTTAGGAGTCTCCTTTGGCGGAGGAGGCAGTGCAGGCTTGGCAGTTGCAGTTTGCAGGTTAAGTTTTTTGATGATCTCGGCATGATCTGCCAAAAAATGAGCGTTGGCTACAAAAAGCTCCAGCTCCAGGCTGTTCATATCATCAGGGTTAGCTTCAAGGTATTTATACTGATCATTCAGCTCTTTTAATATTACTCCTATCTTATTAAATACTTCCTGTTGCCTCATAACGTGTATTCTGTGGTAAAATGCTATCAAAATTAAGCATTAAATTCTGATATTAGGCCTCTACAAACCATTGGAATGCAGCTAAGCGACGAAATTTTTAACCGAAAGAACGAGGCCGGGGGAGGTATAGAGGTGATATGCGGGTCCATGTTTTCGGGCAAAACCGAAGAGCTTATCCGCCGTATCAATCGTGCCCGCTATGCCCGTTTAAGTGTGAAGGTTTTCAAGCCAAAACTTGACGTACGGTATGATGAAAGCGATGTGGTATCGCACAACGCGGTAGCCGCTGCATCTACCCCGGTTGATAAATCCGAAAAAATATTGCTGTTGGCCGGCCATGCGCAGGTGGTAGGTATTGACGAAGCTCAGTTTTTTGATGCCAAACTGCCAGAAGTTTGCCAGTCGCTGGCCAATAAAGGTATAAGAGTGGTGGTAGCAGGACTGGATATGGATTTTAAAGGGCGGCCTTTCGGCCCCATGCCTGCGCTAATGGCCATTGCCGAATCAGTTACCAAAGTACATGCGGTGTGTGTTAAATGCGGCAACCCGGCGCTTTACTCGTACCGGTTGGTGCCGGGCAAAGAGAAGGTGTTGCTGGGCGAGAAGGAAAGTTATGAACCCCGCTGCCGGGTTTGCTACAATAGTAAGGTTTAATTTTATTTACGCGCAAACAATTTTCGGCTATAGCTGGTTATCCAATTAATACCGTTAAACCTGTAACAAACGCGTATTTAAGGCTCAGATCAATTGCTATGGCAAAGAAAATTTTAGTTATTGAGGACGATAAAGATATCAGAGAATCTATCCAATATGCGTTAGAGGAGGATGGTTATGTTGTTACCGCTTCTGAAGATTCTAAAATACTTAAGCAGTTTGATGCCATATCGCCCGATATGGTACTGTTAGACAACTGGCTAACTGAGTGGAAAAGCGATGCCAACGGACAGCAAATAAGCAAGGAGCTGAAGAGTAATACTGCTACCAGCCATATACCCGTTATCATTATATCGGCAGTAAGCAACATCAAAGAAATTGCCGAAGCAGGACTGGCCGATGGCTACCTGCGCAAACCTTTTGATCTTGACGAGTTATTGGCGCTGGTTAAAAAGCATGTAGGCAGCGAGTAATCAACTACGCCTTTACTTGTTTAAGCTTTTCCATAATTTACTGTAGTAAGAAACCATCTGTACATTTATTACGTAAAAGTAGGTGCGCATTGCAGCAGGGTATTGTTAAGCGCTTATAATTTCGATAATTATTATTTGTAATTTTAATGCGTACAACCCTAATTTAAACTGTTTTTATTTAAATGAAAACAAAACAACACCACTTTGTTGGCGGTATTTGGAAAGACCTGCCATCTGAACTCAATGCGGCCGAAAGTCAGCTGGTTTTAGTGTTTGGCTCTTCGCAGGTTATAGTTAAGCCCGAAATTTATGATCATTTACGGTCTGTTTATCCTACAGCCGATATTGTTTTTGCTTCAACCGCCGGAGAGATATTGGATGAGATGGTTTATGACGATAGCGCCGTTGTCACAGCCATCCAATTTGAAAAAACTACTACCCGTTGCGTTAAAACCAACATTAAACACCACGCCAACAGCTTTGATACAGGTGTATTTTTAATGGACAAATTAGCTGCTGAAGGTCTGAGCTGCGTATTCATTATTTCTGATGGTACTTTTATTAATGGCAGCGAATTGGTGAGCGGTTTAAACCAGCACAATAAGTATAACGTGCCCGTTACAGGTGGTTTGGCAGGAGATGCCGCCCGTTTTGAAAAAACTTTTACCGGCATAAATGAGGTGCCATCGCAAGGTAATGTTATTGCTATTGGTTTTTATGGCGATAGCATTAAAGTTGGCCATGGTTCTGTAGGTGGTTGGGACGAGTTTGGACAGGAGCGTACCATTACCAAATCAAACAAAAACATATTATTTGAGATTGATGGCGATAACGCCCTTGATCTGTATAAAAAATACCTGGGCGATTATGTAAATGAACTGCCGGGTTCGGCTTTACTATTCCCATTATCTATACGCGTAAATGGCGACGAGAAAAACCTGGTGCGTACCATTTTGAGCATTGATGAAGAACAAAAGTCAATGACCTTTGCCGGTAACCTGCCCGAGGGTAGTAAGGTGAGGCTGATGAAAGCCAATTTTGATAAAATAATTGAAGCATCATCAAAAGCCGCCGAAAGCGCGTTTGAAGATATTAACAACAGCAAGCCTGATCTGGCGCTGTTGGTGAGCTGCGTTGGCCGTAAGTTGATATTGCAGGAACGTACCGATGAAGAAATTGAAGCGGCTAAAGAAATTTTAGGTGGCAATGCAACCATTACCGGCTTTTATAGCTACGGAGAGATCTCGCCGTTTAACGAGAGCGTGAAATGCGAGCTGCATAACCAAACCATGACAATTACCACTTTTACCGAAGTATAATACAGACAGGGCCCCGGATGGAATACCACAGTATTTTAGCTAAACAAATAAAAAAATTCATACCCGAACAATGTTTGCAGGATGAAGCTATGCAGCGTTTTCTGGAGAGTGTAAGCAATTCCTATTACTCGTTTGAAAAATCAAAAAAGTTATCTGAGCATGCGTTTACCATCAGCGAACGTGAATACCAGGAAGTGAACAGTTTTTTGTTGAAGGAGAACGAGATCAAGCAAAAATCCATCTCAGAAATAAAAAAAGCCATCAGTTCGCTTACACCCGATGCCGGAAATATTGAACAGGGTGAAGCGGAAGACGACCTGATAACCATTATTAAGTTTTTACAGCAGCAAATAGAAAAAGCCAAGGAACTGGAGGCGCAGCTGATCGAATCAAAAGACATAGCCGAAAAAGCTGCCATGACTAAAGCGCAGTTCCTGTCTACCATGAGCCACGAGATACGTACGCCCATGAATGCGGTTATTGGCTTTACCCACCTGCTATTGCAGCTTAACCCGCGCGAAGACCAGATGGAGTATATCAAATTACTCAAGTTCTCGGCCGAGAATCTGTTGGTTTTGATCAATGATATTTTAGACTTCAGCAAAATAGAAGCCGGTAAAATTGAGTTTGAAGAGGCCGACTTTAGTATACGCGACCTGATCAGCAACATCAGAATGGCCTTGCTGCAAAAAGCCAGCGAAAAGGACATTCAGATCAAACTATTTGTTGATCAGGAACTACCCAATGCCATTAAAGGCGACCCGGTACGGATAGGGCAAATTTTAACTAATTTGATCAGTAACGCTGTTAAATTTACTAAAGAAGGTAAGGTAACTATCACGGCATCATTAGTTAAAAAGAATGATGAGTTTACCACCATTGATTTTGAAGTTACCGACACAGGTATTGGCATTGAGCCTGAAAAAATTGACCATATATTTGAAAGCTTTACACAGGCCAGTTCGGCTACCACACGTAAGTTTGGTGGTACCGGCCTGGGCTTAACCATTACTAAACGCTTGTTAGAACTAATGGGTAGTCAGATCAAGGTAAGGAGCGAATTAGGAAGAGGATCTACATTTTATTTTAGTCTTAACATGAAAAACAGCGACAAGGATTTTGCCGCGCACCAACGTAACGAGGAAAAAATTGAAACCAAAAGTTTAAAAGGCGTTAAGTTATTAATTGCGGAGGACAACCAGATCAACGTAATACTGGCGAAGCAGTATATGAAACTTTGGGAGGTTGAGTGCGATGTTGCCGAGAACGGAGCTATTGCCCTTATGCTGGTGCAAAACGGTAATTATGATATGGTTTTAATGGACCTGCAAATGCCCGAAATGGATGGCTATCAAACCACTACTTCTATCAGGGAACTTCCGGATGAAAAATACCAAAAGCTGCCTATCATAGCTTTAACGGCATCGGCTATGCTGGATATTAAGGATAAAGCCTTTGTGGTGGGTATGAATGATTATGTAAGTAAACCATTTAACCCAGACGAGTTGTATCGCAAAATAGCTTATTACTCAAAAGCTGAAGCATAAAAAAAGAGCCGTATTATTTAATGCGGCTCTTCTTTATTAGCAGCGTTATTTTAGCGTACTCATGTCAATAACAAAGCGGTATTTTACATCGGCCGCTAAGGTACGTTCATAAGCCTCGTTGATCTGGTCAATGCTTATCACCTCAACGTCTGACGTAATATTGTGCTCAGCACAGTAGTCCAGCATTTCCTGGGTTTCTTTCAAGCCACCTACCAATGAGGCAACCAGGCTGCGGCGTTCCATTATCAGCGCAAATGCCGATACAGGCAGCGGCTTAGGCGGCGCGCCCACCAATATCATTACGCCATCAGTAGTTAACAGATTGAGGTACTCGTTATAATCGTGCTCGGCAGATACGGTGTCAATAATGAAGTCAAAGGTGCGGGCTACGCTTTTCATTTGCTCTTTATCAGTGGTCAACACAAAGTTTTTGGCGCCTAATTCGGCTGCATCATTGCGTTTACTTTCTGATCGACTTAGCATGGTAACTTCGGCGCCAAAAGAAGCGGCAATTTTAACTGCCATGTGGCCAAGGCCACCTAAACCTACCACGCCTACTTTATGGCCGGCTTTAACGCCCCAATGGCGCATGGGCGAATAAGTGGTAATGCCTGCGCATAGCAATGGCGCTACGTTAGCCAATGGTAATTTATCTGAAACAGACAATACAAAGTGTTCCTTCACCACAATATGGCTGCTATAACCGCCTTTTGTTATGGTTTTTTTGTCCTGACTTAAGGCGTTATAGGTTTGCGTGTTGCCGTTTTCGCAGTATTGTTCCAAATCTTTTTCGCAGTTAGCGCAATGCATGCACGAGTCAACAAAGCAGCCAACGCCTACCGTTTGGCCAACCTTGAAGCGGCTTACATCATTACCAACGCGTGTTACCGTCCCCACAATTTCATGCCCCGGAACGGCAGGGTACACCGTGCCGCCCCATTCGTTACGGGCGGTGTGAATATCTGAATGGCAAACGCCGCAATACAATATCTTTATTTCCACATCATCGGCTCCGGGTTCGCGGCGCTCAAAAGTATATGGGGCAAGGGGTTGGTCGGCGGCCGGGGCCGCGTAAGCTTTTACAAGTGTCATAGTTAGTCTGTTTTTTACAAAAGTGGCGAACACACGCCATAAACAAGCCCGGCCGTAGTTATAATTATTTAGTTAGCGAACCGGTAAGGTGGCAATGGGTTTGCCTAATTTTTGAGGTAGCCTAAAAATTGCTTTCCTATTTTTATCAGTAACTGCCTGTCTTCCTTAGCTTCATCAAAACTTTCTTTTAAAAGCTGGCTCACGGCTTGGTTATCTAACTCATTAGCGGTTACTCGTAGCATTTGGAAAGAGGTAGCCTCAATGCTTTCAATGTTTTGAAGGTAAAACACCAGCGACAGATCGCTCAGCGGCTTCTCGCCATTGTTGGCATCTATACCATCAAACATTTCCTGCAACAGGGTGGTCATGCCTATACAGCCTACATCACTTTGTTGTATGTTAAGCAGGTTGTATATGTCGTTCATCCTGTCAACCTGCTTGCGCACATCGTCATGCAATTCTAAAATAGCCAGTTTCAGATCTTTAAATTGTGCCGCTGCGGCAAAAGTGGGTAAACTGGCTAAAAGGTGTTGTTTACCACAGTGAATGCGGTTAAGGTGGCCCGAAAAAAACTCAAGCAGCGTGTTTTTTGATAACTTACTCATGAATGCAAATGTTGCAGTACAACAGCAGCTGTTGTATTTTGTTTAAGCACAATATTTGCAGGCTAAGTTGAAGTTATCAGCTAATGAAAAAGCCCCTTTCGGGGCTACAAATCAGTAACTGTTTATGTTGGCGTCTATCCAGGCTACACGTTGTGTCATAAAATTTTTAAAGTAGGCAACTTCTTTATCATAGCTGCCTAACCAAACCACGTTAGGCCAAACATATTGGTCAAGCGTGGGCCAGCGTTTGTAGTTTTGAGCGGCAGATAATTGGAGCTGCTTGCCGTAGTAATCAATATCATCAAACATTTGCTTGATCTCTTTTTGTCTGGCGTTGGTCCACATGGCTCTAAATTTAAAGTTCCATGCCGGGTCTTTGGCTAACTGTAGCATCCAGGTGCCGTTGCGGGTATACCATCCATCAAAATCTTTAGCAACAGAATAATCACAATTACCACCGCTCAGGTCAAAATCCCATACCGGGCCCATGCCAATTTTGCTGTTGGCATTTTTATAGTAATAAATACTGCTGTAATCCCATGAATCCTGATTTTTAATAGTTTCGTTAACAAAGTACCAGCGCATAAACGATTCCGCATCAATATATTTAGCATAACCTTTGTCCGCATCTGTCCAATCAGCAGAGAATAACGCTGCTTCTGTTTGAGTTACATAATCTTTTAAGTAAGCAAGTTGAGCCGGGGTAGGAGCGTCAGGGTCCTTGAAGGTCAATGGTGTATTCTTCAATGGGGTACGGAACCAGGCATCGGCATCTAATTTAGCATCCAGTTCAAATAAATAACCACCTGTAATATTTGAGGCGCTCAAAGGGGTAAGATTAACCCTGTTTTCGTTTATCTCAACCTGGCTGGTAAGCAAATAGTTGCCAATAAAATCGCCGTTCAAAACCACTTCAACAAAACGGCTTTGCGGCGCATAGTCAGATTTTACGCGCCTGGCCAGTTCAAATGCTATTTTGGTACGCATCAAAGTTTTGTCGCTGTAGTTGGCTAATAACACCCAATTTTTTGCCGTTGGCATACCTAATAAAGGCGCCTTGCTATTGAATTTTAAACGATAGGGTTTCTTTAAAAAATCTGTACGGTACCATGTGGAGTTACCTCTGCCTTTCATTTGCAGGGCTATGCCTTTAGCAGGCTGGTCGTACTCGGCATTAGCGTCAACATTTAAAACACCGTTTACATAGGCGTCTTTTGATACAACAGGTGCGTCGGTAGTAATGTAAAGTATGGGTAGGCCGGTAAATGCCTTGATCTTCACCTTGTAAGTTTGGGTTAAACCACTTGCTGAAGTAAGCTTATAGGTAACAGGTTGCGAAAAATCAGGCGATGTATTGCCGCTAACCTGTAAAGTATCATTCGCTTTTACGATGGTGCCGCTTTTCTTGGTTTCGAAGGTTATTACCCACTTTTTGTTGCGGGTCAGTTGCGGTACAACAGCAATTATAGAGTCGCCTGTTATGGTGCAGTTTACATCGGCAGTAATTTTGCCGCTGTTGTTTTTGGCTTCAATTTTGAAAGAGGTAAGGCCGGCGCTATCAACAGTTGGGAGGGTATTATCGCCACCGTAGTTGGTTTTTTTGCAAGCCCACAACCCTGTAGCTATTACAAAAAGCAGTAATAACGTTCTTCTCATCATCATTATCAATAGTTGCAAATATAACTTTTTATTAAGAGCTATTTAGAAAAGATAGTCAAATTCCTCAATAAATCACTGTTGTTAAGATGTGTGCAAAAAAGCTTTATATTATATTTGATTTTTGCAACGGTATGGAACTAACATCAATTGAAGACTTTTACCGCGAAACAGCCGGCATTTTACCTGAAGGTATTAACAAAGAAATAGGGCATTTCAATGTTTTTAAAATAGCAGATGTGATGGCCGCCCAAAAGAAAAAGCCGGGTGCCATGCCCTATAACCGCCGTGCCTATTATAAAATAAGCCTGGTAAGAGGTCGAAACAAAGCCGAATATGCCGATAAGGTAATCAATATTGAAAAGAATGCCCTGCTATTTGCCACGCCACGTATACCTTACCACTGGCTCCCGCAGGATGAGCAGCAAGACGGATACTTTTGCATTTTTACCGACGAATTTTTGATACAACCCAAAAGCGGAGTGGTGTTAGATGAACTGCCAATTTTCAAGCCGGGAGGCTATCCTGTTTTTCAGATGGGCGATGAGGAAGCAGAGGAGATATCCTTTATTTTCAGGAAGATGTATAAGGAAATAGCATCAGACTATGTTTATAAGTATGATCTGCTGCGCAATTATGTTTTAGAGCTTATTCACTACGGGCAAAAACTACAGCCTGTTGAAGTACTTTCTCCTTCCCGTAATGCTGCAACCCGGGTGTCATCATTATTTATAGAGTTGCTGGAGCGGCAGTTCCCTATTGAATCGCCACGGCAACGGCTTAACCTGCGCACCGCTAAAGATTATGCCGACAGGCTGGCCGTACATGTTAACCATTTAAATAAGGTTTTGAAAGAGCGTACAGGCAAAACTACTACCGCCATTATAACCGCCCGCATTATGCAGGAAGCCAAAATACTGCTTAAGTTGACCGACTGGAGTATATCAGAAATAGCCTATAGTTTAGGATTTGAAGAAGTGGCGCATTTTTCTAACTTTTTCAGGAAACAGGCAAACGTAGCTCCACAGGCTTTCAGGGTTTAGGCCATGTTTGATTTTCGCAAATTTTGATTGGTTTTTTGCAAACACCCGCGGCAATTACCTGGTTACCTTTACAGTATTAAATCTAACAACAAACAATGAGTGTAAATAAAATAGCCCTGGTAACCGGCGGTAGCCGCGGTTTGGGTAAAAACATGGCCCTTAGCCTGGCCAAAAAAGGCATTAACGTAGTACTTACTTACAACAGCAAAAAGGAAGATGCTTTAGCTGTAGCACAAGAAATTACTGCCTTGGGGCAACAAGCAGCCATACTCCAATTAAATACCGGCGATATTGCATCATTTGATGCATTTGTTGAGCAATTTAAACAAACCCTTACAAATGATTTTGGTACAGATAAGTTTGATTTCCTGATCAACAATGCCGGTGTTGGCATACACCAGGCCTTTGCCGAGTTTAGCGAAGAGAATTTTGATACGCTGATGAATATTCACTTTAAAGGGGTATTCTTCTTAACGCAAAAGCTACTGCCTATATTAAATGATGGAGGACGTATTGTTAACCTTTCAAGCGGATTGGCACGCTTTAGTATGGCGGGTTATTCTGCATACGGTGCATTAAAAGCAGGCATTGAAACCCTTAGCCGTTATATGGCAGTTGAGTTAGGCGCGCGCGGCATTGCTGTTAATGTGGTTGCTCCGGGTGCTATTGAAACCGACTTTGGTGGCGGTATGGTGCGAGACAATGCCGAGTTAAACAAACGTGTAGCAAGTATTACCGCTTTAGGCCGCGCAGGTGTGCCCGATGATATTGGTGGTGTAGTAGCCTTTTTATGCAGCGAAGAAGGTCGTTGGTTAAACGGTCAGCGCATAGAGGTGTCCGGTGGTATGAATTTATAATAAATATCGCCAAAACAAACAGCCCCGCAAAGTCGGGGCTGTTTGTTTTAATTAGGGTCAGTAATTAAAACTGTACCTGTGTTTTTATCGTCATTGATCTTAAACCAAGTGGTTGTATGACGGTTGTGCTTATAACATGGTTACAGCAATTACTTCTTTTTTATTGTAGTTATTACTACGGCACCATTTTTAGCCTTTTCGCCATAATATTTTACAGCGGTTTTTGCAGGTAGCGAAATGGTTTCTTCAATGTCCATTACCGATACTTTTTTTAACTCTGTTTCTGTCGCTACTTTCCCGTCAATGACGATCAGTTTGCCTTTAAAGTTGGTTGGGCTGCCTGCAGATGACGCTTCAGCACCAAATGCTGAAGATAACCTGGTGCCATAGCCTTTAACTATAATTTCGTCGTTGGCGTTGGAAAGATTGCCCAATCTTTTTAAGTTAGTAGTTCTTTCTAATGAATCTTTATCTCTGGCAACCCAAAAGCCATTCACTTTTACTGCGCTGTCTATCGTCTTATAAGTGCCTGCAAGAAAATTTTGCCTTCTTGCAATAACGATGTCATTACCGTTCATTGAGAAGTTACGGGATCCGTCGAAAGTGTAAGTAGTAGTGTTTAATGGTTTGCCGTTAACAACAATCCCTGTCAGACTTTGCACGCCGGGTTGTGGCAAATCTTTTAAAAGTTTAGCCGCTTCTTCGGGAGTAGCTTTTTTGCCATTGATCATAATGGTTTTTATACTGTCTATATTAACACTATTAAACCTGTTTAACCCAGATAAGATAGTGGAAACACCTCTGCCAGAAATGAGTGTATTTTTGCCGGTGTCTGTTACAATGTTATAAGTGCGTGCATTGCCTTCAGTTGTAATATTTACAGTTCTGTTTCCTTTACCATCGTCATCAGTAACAACGGTGAAGGTTCTGGTTATCTTTTTAGGCTTAGGTGTTGTATCCGCAGGTAAGGTAATAGCATCGCTCAACTTGTCTAAAGTTGTTACAGTAGCGGCCTTTATGGTTTTTACAACAGCGTTGTTTTTAACTACTTCGGCTTTTGACAGGCTGAAAGCCAGCAGGCAAACCGTTACCATTGGCACCAAAACGGCATAGCGGGTAAGGTTAAGTTTTGAAGATCTTTGAGCATTCATCATTTTGATTCTCTTTTTTAAGGTTGAAAAATTAAAATTGCTGGTAAGCGCGGCAGGTGCATGCTGGTTAAAGCTTACGTTAAGCAGGCTGTATTGATAGGCTCTGCTATCAACGCCACGCTGTATTATTTTTCGATCAGTTATAAATTCAATGTTTTCGCGCACGGCCCGTTTCATCATCCATACACCGGGGTTGAACCAGTAGAAGATCACGCTGATCTCCGACAGTAAAATATCCAGCGTGTGCCATTCTTTTACGTGTACCTGTTCGTGCTCTATCACATTTTGCAGGTCATCAGGGCTTAGTTTATCGGGGTTAACAAAAATGCTTTGCCAGAACGAAAAGGGACTAATATCGCCACTCACCACACGAACTTTCTGGCCGTTGATCTCGCGCTCATCTGATCGGCGGTAAATAGCATATAATGAAAATAGCTGACTCATCAGGCGCATAGCCAGAATGATAGCTACGGTCCAGAACAAGGCTTCCAGCCAGTTCCAGTAGGCCGCCTGTTTAACAAAATTTTCGGCAGGTGCTTTCCATACTATCACTACGTTTTGAACCGGTTCAACTATCTGCTGGTGTTTTTGTGCAAACCCCGACAGGTCAATGAAAGGATACACGCTGGACAGGATGATAGCACTAACCAGGTATACCCTGTTTAGCGTGTAGAAAGTAAGCTTACGTAATACCAGGTAGTACCCTGCGCAAAACAGTATCAGCGCTATGTTTACTTTTAGCAGAAATGCAAATAAATCAGGCATAACAAGTTTGTTTTGAGGTTTTTGATAGTATTACTTAGCGTTTTTTGTGATTATGACTATAACGCCATTTTTGGCTTTGTCACCGTATAGCTTTGTGCCCGATTCTCCCTTTAGTACGGTTACACTTTGAATGTCATTCTGATCCATGTTCTGAAATTTTTCAAGGTCAGTTATTTGTGTTCCATTAATAACTATCAACGGTTCCTTTCCTTCAACAACACGCCTTCCAAAAAAAGTTGTAGAATCCCGGCGGATTTCAACATACCCCTTACTTTTTAGCTCGTTGCTGAGCTCCGAGTTGGGGTACTGCGGAATATCAGGCGCATCTTGAGTAATTACATGAATTAACCCTTTAATACTACTATTGGATTTAAAGCTAAGCCCAGTTATTTTATTAATATACCCATCAATATCAGACTTTATAACTGTTACTGACCTGATATTATTGGGGTTGATAGAATTGATATTGTTAGTTAGTTTATTATTAACAATGATCATAAGCGAATCATCGCCGGCAAGACCTCGTGCAACAATACTGTTGCTTGCAGCATTAGTAGTAGATAATAGCGGTTGCGGAGTTTGTTCAACAACCAATGTTTTTTCCCTTGGAGTTGTTTTATCCACGGTCGTTGCCGGTTTCTTTTTAACAGGTACTGTATCTGCGTTAAAGCTAACCGGGCCAATTTCTTCAACAGCTACAGCTATTTGTTTAAATACTTTATCAATTTTAAGTGTTTGAGCTTTGGCCAGGGTAAGTGTAAGCAGGCATACAATTACCACCGGTACCAATAGCGCGTAACGGGTAAGGTTTAGGTTAGAAGATCTTTCGGCATTCATCATTATAATTCTCTTTTTCAGGGTTGAAAAATTGAAGTTGCTGGTAATGGCAGGTGCCGGTTGGTTAAAGGTTACGTTAAGTAGGCTGTACTGATAAGCTTTACTATCGGTGCCTTTTTGTAATATTTTACGGTCGGTAATAAACTCTATGTTCTCTCGCACGGCTTTCTTCATCATCCACACACCCGGATTGAACCAGTAAAATATCAAGCTGATCTCTGACAGTAAAATATCTAACGTGTGCCATTCTTTTACGTGTATCTGCTCATGCTCCAGTATGTTTTTCACATCTGCATCACTCAAGTTTTCAGGATTAAGGTAAATGCTTTGCCAAAACGAGAACGGACTGATATCACCATTTACCACGCGCACTTTTTGTCCGTTTATTTCTGCGCTTTTTGAGCGGCTGTATATGCTGTATAACGACAGCATTTGCAACATCAATCGCCCGGCAAATAGGGCCGCGCCTATCCAGAAAGCAATTGTTAACCAGTTCCAGTAGCTGCTTTGTTGGGCAATGTGGTTAATAGGCGCCTCCCAGTAAATAACTATCTCCTGTACCGGCTCAACTATTTGCTGATGTTGTTGTGCAAAACCTGAGAGATCAATAAATGGGTAAATACTTGAGAGTAAAATGGCAGCAACCAAATACACCCTGTTTAGTGTGTAAAAGGTAAGCTTACGCAATACCATATAGTACCCTCCGCAAAACAGCACAAGGGCTATATTTATTTTTATGAGGATGGAAAATAATTCAGGCATGGTTATAATGGTTTATGATTTTTCAATCAGGTTGATTATTTCCTTTAGTTCATTCGCGCTTATCTTCTTCTCTTTGGCAAAAAACGTAACAAGGTCTTTATAGGAGTTTTCAAAATAGTTGCTTACAAAACCATTCATAAAACGCTTTTTGTATTCTTCCTCTTTTATTGCGGCTTTGTAGCAGTATGAATTACCCAATTTTTCGGCAGCTACAAAACCTTTACGTTCCAGGTTTTTTACTGTGGAAGCAAGGGTGGTATAAGGTGGTTTGGGTTCGGCAATTTTGTCTAAAAAATCTTTTATAAATCCGCTTTCACATTGCCATATGGCCTGCATTGCTTCCTCTTCCTGTTGTGTTAACTTCTCCATATTTTACGATTGTTTCGTAAATCTACGAACAATTCGTAATAATCCAAATCTTTTTACATTTTTTAACATTTGTAACTTTTTTAATAATTTTTTAATAACTGTTGTAACATTGAAAGTGGATAATTACTTTTAATGACTTAATTATGACAATATGCACCTTAACAAAAAGATCACAGTTATAAGCGCCCTACTGTTAGCAGTAGTTGTGTTAGCGTCTATGACTCTTCAACAACCTCAGCGTCCAGCTGATCCCCCGGTAACTAACTTGAAGGTGTTGCCAAAAAAACTAACATTCCGCCAGGTTGATCACATCATGGATGATTGGTCTGCATCCTTAGGCGTACGTTGTAACTTTTGCCACGTGCGCGACAATGCTGCGAATAAGTGGGATTACGCCAGCGATGCAAAACCTGAAAAAGAAATGGCCCGCCATATGTACAAAATGATGGTGAGCATCAACAAAAAATATTTTAAAGCCGGCGACAAAGATTCGTTGGGTATGGTTAAGTTAACCAGCGTTAATTGTAACACGTGCCATAATGGTAAAGCAAAACTGGAGTTAACAATACCAAAACGCCAGGGCTTTGGTCCGCCGCCGGGAGGCGCTCCTGGCGCACGTCCACAAGGTGCTCCCCCTGCAGGTGGCGCTCCGGCAGGCGCTCCGCCAGCTGGTGCTCCAAGACAAGGATAACACACTTACAAACAAAAAAAGCTCCGCGAAACCGCTGAGCTTTTTTTGTTTGTATATAATTCAGGTATAATTACATGTTGTTTTTAATAACCGCTATTCTGGTATCGTTATGCTGGCGATTTTTAGCTGTGTTATTTAAAGTATAACCGGTAACTACCATATAGCATTTTACAAATAACACAAATAAAATCAAAGCCAATACCACAAAGCTCTGCGTATCTGCCTTTGTTTTAAATGTTAAATTAGGTCTGTTCATCTTACCAAACATTCTTGCAAGTTGTAATTGTATACAACTAATACGAGTTAGTTGAAGCAATTGTTTTAATAAATTGGTTTTTTTTAGGCTTACTTTAGTAAGGAGATGTAATATCGTTTTTTTTAGGAGATATTTTAAAATAACTTTTTTGTTACATCAAAATTCACCTACAATACGTAGCGGTGTTTGTCCTCTGTATTCATGAGGGACAGCGTGAATCAAATAGGTAGGGGTGGATTGCTGAATCAGATTAGGCAACTAAACAGATACTATCACTAACAAGCCACAAGCTTTAACGAGCGATAATACAGAAAGGCGATTGCAAGTGTTAATAATATTGGTATAACAAAGCTTAATTTGGCAAACATTACCAGGGCAATAAAAGCTAAAGGCAGTATTAACACGCAGGCTGCAATAAAAGCAAAAACCGAAGATCCGCTATCTTCGCTGCCGGCTGTTAACTCATAAACTTTACTCAAAAAGTAAGTAAGCGGTATGGCATAACACATCAGCACAACAATCATTTTCAAAAAATCTGCACTTAAAAGCCATTTAGCATCAAATTTGTTTAATGTTGAGGTATACGCGGACAAGCAAGCCAATACCACCAATGGTAAAATTACACACAGAACAATATTGAAAATTTTGGTATTGATAAGGGAGAATGTGATACCTTGCATTTTGATGGATTTAGTACTACTAAGTTAGCACTATTTTCATAGGCGCAAATTTATTTTCTACATATTTACTTCATTAATAATTGTTTACACTAAATGTCTCAAACGCTCAGCACCGCTCAACGCGTCCGTTCAATAATAGGTGGGTCATTAGGTAACCTCGTGGAGTGGTATGATTGGTATGTGTATTCGGCCTTTGCCTTGTACTTTTCGGGCGCTTTTTTTCCTTCGGATGATAAAACAGCTGAGCTGTTAAAAAGTGCAGGTGTTTTTGCGCTCGGCTTTTTAATGCGCCCCATAGGCGGTTGGGTAATGGGCACTTACGCTGATAAAAAAGGACGAAAAGCGGCCTTAACAGCATCAGTTTTAATGATGAGCATTGGCTCACTTTTTATTGCGCTTATTCCGGCGTATGATACTATTGGCGTTGCCGCGCCGGTGTTGCTGGTATTGGCCCGCGTTATACAGGGCCTGAGTGTTGGGGGTGAGTACGGCACAAGCGCAACTTACCTCAGCGAAATGGCAACGCACAAGCGCCGGGGTTTTTATTCATCGTTTCAGTATGTAACACTTATTATGGGGCAGTTGCTGGCGCTTGGTATATTGGTATTACTACAACGTACGTTTTTAACCGAACAACAATTGTACAGCTGGGGTTGGCGCATACCGTTTGCCATTGGTGCGGTGCTGGCCATCAGCGTAATGTATTTACGCCGCAGTTTGCAGGAGTCGGTCCAAATACCGGCTGATGAACAAGACAAGGCAAAGCGTGGTACTTTAAAAGCATTGGCGGCACACCCAAAAGCAGTTTTGACTGTTATTGGTTTAACCATGGGCGGCACCCTGGCTTTCTATACTTTCACTACTTACATGCAAAAGTTCCTGGTTATCAGTTCGGGCTTTAGCAATGGCGATGCAACACTTATATCTACGCTTACGCTGGCTATTTTTATGTTGCTGCAGCCGCTGTTTGGTTTACTGTCTGATAAGGTAGGGCGCAAGCCTTTATTAATTGGCTTTGGCATATTTGGCGCATTGGCAACAGTGCCTATATTGACAGCACTTAGCCACACTAATAACTTTTGGGAGGCATTCGCGCTCATTATGGCGGCCTTAATCATTGTTAGCGGTTATACCTCTATTAACGCAGTGGTAAAAGCTGAACTTTTTCCGGCCAACATACGTGCATTGGGTGTAGGCTTTCCATATGGCATAGCAGTTTCTATATTTGGCGGTACGGCCGAGCAGGTAGCCTTATCTTTTAAAAAGGGCGGTCACGAACAATTGTTTTACTGGTATGTAACCGGCTGTATTCTGGTGTCGCTGGTTATTTATGCATTAATGAAGGATACGAAGAAGTATTCGAAGATAGAGTAAGCACTAAGCCTTAATTATTGTCTGGTAGCCTCTTTAGATATGTTTTTGATAATGCTATCTAATTCTTCGGAGGACTGTTTGAGCATTTGGCAGAGTTGAGTAACGGCGTTGTCATTTGTATGCTCGCTAATTAAATCTGAAAGGCCTATAATGTTTGCCAGCGGCTTACGTACCATATGCGATTGTATGAAGCCTATAGTGTCAAGTTGAGTATGTGCCGAATCTAATTGGTTCTGCGTTGAAACAAATTCTGAAATATTGTAACCAATACAAAATATGCCGGCAGGTTGTCCATTGTCATCAAAATAGGCTTGCATTTCCCATTGGGTGGTAACAAATCCTCCTTTTCCGTCATGTTTGCGTAAGGTAGCAGGTATAAGTTTGCCGGGTTCAGAGAAACATTTAGCTCCCAGGGTTTCACATATCGCCACATCTTCAGGATGAAGCGTAACGCTGAAATGTTTACCGAGTAATGTACCATGATTGAGTTTGAAGTTGTTGTCGTAATTTTTGCTTACGTAACAATACATGCTATCAATACCTATACTAATGGTATAAAAAAATGAAGAGTCGTTTAAAAGTTGATTGATTTGCCGATAATTCTCCATCCTATAAATATAAATTAAACCAATTCGGTGTAATTAAGTTTTACATGATATGAAACCTGAGTAGCGGCCTGTTAAAAAGGAGTGCACTTCGCTACACCAAGCCCGAAATAATATTAATACTCAACGCAACAATAGCCGTATTAAACGCAAAGGAAATTAACGCGTGTATAAGAGCCAGTCGCCTGATGCGGCGGGAGGATATTTCCACATCTGATACCTGAAAGGTCATGCCGATAACAAAGGAGAAGTATACAAAGTCAAGATAATCGGGCTCTTTCAAATCGCCGGGAAACTCTAAACCACCGGCAGGTTTTTTGGTACGCTCGGGCTCGTAATATAAATGAGCGTAGCGCAAAGTGAACAAGGTATGCACCAGCCACCATGATACCAATACCGAAGCCATAGCCAAAACCACCGGAAAGGCAACGCCACTACCCGTATGGCCCTTAGCCGATAGCAAAAGAAAAACGATAGCGGCCAAACTCATTACCGCTGAAACAATAGTAAACAGAAAAAGAAAGGAGCGACTGGAATCCTGCAGTTTGGCAATTCTGCGCACTTCCATAGGGTGCGAGGTGAAAATGATGATCCAGTCTAAAATAATCACCATAAAAGCGAAGCAGATCCAGGCCATCAGGATGCCTTCTGGTAAGGTTTCGTCCGAATGAACTAAAAAGAAGCCGCCTGCCGACGCCACCAACGCTATCAAAAAGCGGTAATGAGCATCCACCTTGAAAAATATTTGACGATCTGATTCTTTATGGTTCATAGTTTGTTGATCATAGTTTCATGATATTTGTTCAGTCGTTTAGTGCTATGAACCATCAACCATCACCTATTAACTAAAGGTACTACTCTTCCTCAACAATAAAAGCCACACGGCCAACTTGTCCGTCTTCCAAACGCACTTTAATGCCACGCGAATGATAGGCTGCGCTGGTAAGTAGTTTGTCTACAATGCCACGCGTTAACGTGCCGCTGCGCTGGTCCTTTTTCAGGATGATATCTACCTCCAGACCCGGGTATATGTCGCTTCTGTTTTGTCCGTTCATAATTTAGTTGATTAGTTAATCAGTGATCAGAGATTAGTGAATATTGGTCTAATCACCAGTCTCTAACCTTACTTTACTAACCGCGCTACCGCCCAGGTTACTTTATCAAAATTAAAGCTGTTAACCAGTGTTTCCATAGCGGCAATAATGCGCTCATTGTTCAAATTGCCAATGCTGCCTTCGTGGGTATGTATTACTGTTTTAGACGGATTGAACTCGCCTTGTTCAATGGCCATACCTATCTTTTTATATGCATCGCGGAAAGGTGTGCCGTTCAGTACCATGCGGTTAACCTCTTCCACGCTGAAAAGGTACGCGTATTTAGGGTCGTTTAATATGTCAGTATTTACCGTAATGTTTTGCAGCATAAAGGTGGCCATTTGCAGGCAGCTTTTTAACTCAGCAAAAGCAGGGAAAAGTAATTCTTTTAACAATTGCAACTCACGGTGATAGCCCGATGGCAGGTTGGTGGTCATCATGGCAACATCATTAGGCAAAGCTTGCAAACGGTTACACTTGCCGCGCATAATTTCCCAAACATCAGGGTTCTTTTTATGTGGCATAATGCTGCTGCCCGTGGTCAATGTATCCGGGTAGCTTACAAATGCAAAATTCTGACTCAGGTATAAAGTCTGGTCCATGGCCATTTTAGCCAAAGTGGCGGCGATGGATGATATGGCTTGTGCAATAATACGTTCAGTTTTGCCGCGACCCATTTGCGCGTAAACTACGTTGTAGTTCAGGCTGTCAAAACCAAGTAACTCGGTGGTCATGGTCCTGTTCAGCGGGAACGATGAGCCATAACCAGCAGCAGAACCCAAGGGGTTTTTGTTAGTTATTTTATAAGCGGCCAATACCATTTCCAGATCATCAGTAAGGCTCTCGGCATAAGCGCCAAACCATAAACCAAATGACGATGGCATAGCCACTTGCAGGTGCGTATAACCCGGTAATAAAACATTTTTATGTTTTTCGCTCAGCGAGATGAGTTCTCTGAAAAGATTGTCGGTTTCTGCAACTACCTGTTGCAGTTCATGTCTGAAAAATAGTTTCAGATCAACCAAAACCTGGTCGTTACGTGAACGGCCGCTGTGAATTTTCTTTCCGGCTTCGCCAATACGTTGGGTAAGCAGCATCTCCACCTGCGAATGCACATCCTCCACACCCGGCTCAATGGTAAAGTTGCCTTTTTCTATATCGGCATAAATGTTTTTAAGTTCGCGCTGAACCAGTTCAAGGTCTTCGCCACTCATCAGGCCAATGCTCTTCAACATTTTGGTATGCGCCAATGAGCCCAATACGTCAAACGCAGCCATTTGCGCGTCAAACTCGGTATCGCGCCCAACGGTAAAGTTTTCTACCAACGAATTAACATCAATATCTTTTTGCCACAGCTTAGTCATGCTGCAAATATGTGAAATATTTTGATGATGGAACGGACGGATTAGCAACGGAACGGCAGAATACCGTTGAGTTATTTTGAAAGATTTTTTAAGAGTTCTTTGGCAGGAACGGTAGCCGCTGAACCATCTTTAAAACCAATAACAAGGCTTTCGTTGTTTACTGCAGCCTTTTCTGTCATTGGTTGAAGACCGACGTCTAAAGCGGCGACAAGTTTCTTTGCGAAATCTTTATCTGTAGGTTTAAGATGTTAAGTTGCCATAATAGTGCCTATCATTAACTTAACAAGTCCTAAAATAGTTTTAATCTTAAAAATCTTAGTTCAGACAATCACACAATTTTCTCCAACATCGCCACATACAACTCAATCCCGTCCTTTATTTCCTCCACATAAATAAACTCGTCGGCCATATGCGAACGGGCCGAATCGCCGGGGCCAATTTTTAATGTTTCAATATCCAGCAAAGCCTGGTCTGATGTGGTGGGTGATCCGTATGTGGTTCTGCCCAAACTGATACCAGCTTGCACAATAGGGTGTTTCCTGTTGATAGATGATGGTTTTAAACGGGTAGACCGTGCCTTAACATCACATTTTACATGCTGCCTTATTATGTCAAGCACTTCCTCATTACGGTAAGCATCAGTAACCCTTATATCCACCACAAAGTTGCAGCTTGCCGGAACAACGTTGTGCTGTGAGCCTGCATTAATAACTGTTACCGACATTTTAATAGGCCCAAACACATCCGACTCTTTTGGAAAACGGAAGGTGCGGAACCATTCAATATCTTTCATGGCGTTGTAGATGGCATTCTCGCCTTCCTCACGTGCAGCATGGCCGGCTTTGCCATGGGCAACGCAATCCAATACCATTAAGCCACGCTCGGCAACGGCTAACTGCATTAAGGTAGGTTCGCCTACTATGCCAAATTCCAGTTGACCAAGATCAGGCACAACCAGCTCAATGCCGTTTAATCCCGAAATTTCTTCTTCGGCAGTTGCTGCCAGGCAGAAATTATATTTCAGATCTTCACGATCATAGAAATACAAAAAAGTAGCTATTAACGATACCAGGCACCCTCCGGCATCATTGCTACCCAAGCCGAACAGCTTGCCGTCTTCAATCCTGGCATCGAATGGATCACGGGTATAACCGGTGTTGGGTTTAACCGTATCATGGTGCGAGTTAAGTAATATGGTTGGCTTTGCTTCATCAAAATGTTTGTTACGCGCCCAAACATTGTTTATTTTACGGTGAGTAGTAACGCCTTTGCTCTTTAAAAAGCCTTCAATAATATCGGCAGTAACATTTTCTTCCTTGCTTAAAGATGGGGTGGCTATTAGTTTTTGAAGAAGTGCTACCGCTTCACGATAGAGGGTGTTAATGTCTTTCATAAAATATAAATGCAAGGGCTTAATCAAAAAGTCCTTTATCTCTATCTAAAAAATTAGGCCGTGGTAATGCCAGCCCGAGTTTAGTATTCAGTTGTTCCGAAACGTAATCAGCCAGTTCGGGCGAGTAGCGCTCATCATGCTGGTGCATAAAAAACCAAACCGACTGCAAACCTTTATCCCGCCATTGTTTTATGCGCTCCACCCAATCGTCAACGCGCTGGTAGTCGCTTCGGTGCAAACTATTACCCACAAAGCGGATAAAGGCGTGTGGGGTAGGTAAAGTCATGTGTACACAATCCCGCCTGCCGCTGGCGTCTGTAATAACCGCGCCAATGCCCAACTCCTGGAATAATTTAAAAGCATTATTGCGTACCTCGTTGTTGGCAAACCATTCTTTGTGGCGCAGCTCTACAAATATGGGTACATCCTTAGGTAGGTGCTCCAGGTAAGCTTTTAACTCAGGGAAACTTTTTGGTGTAAAGTTATCGCTCAGCTGCAAAAACAATGGTCCAAGCTTATCACCAAAGGCCATTATGCCATCATAAAATTGCGTAGTAATTTCTTCCGCATTTTTCAGCCTGCGTATGTGACTTATGCTTTGCGAAAACTTGGGGCAAAATTTAAAATCAGGATTACTGTCTACTTTCTCCTTCCATTTGCTGATAGTTGCCGCCGGGTAAACGTTATAAAAGGTGGCATTCAACTCTATACAGTCAAAGTGTTTAACGTATTCGTCTAAAAAATTGGCATCCTTTGTTTTAGGCGGATAAATTTTTCCTACCCATTCCTTTCGTCCCCACTTGGCGCAACCCACACGTACCTGTAAAGGGGCAGAACTTTTTGCAGCGGCAAGTGTTGTATTGGTGAGTTCGGCATCAGGAGGAAGTGTGAAATCTACATTGTCTAACTCTTCAGGATTTATCCGGCCAAATTCCATAATCTGTCGCGATTTTTAATGGCAAGTTAATACTTTTACAGCATACCATACCGCGTATAATATTATTTTAGTAGCTGCGTTTTACCCTTTAGACAATTAAATCATAATGTCATGTTAAACAAATACATAACTGCTGTGCTGCTGGGTTTTCTGGCTTTTTCTGCAAAGGCACAGTCAAACATACAACAGCAAATAACTGATATAGCAAGGGATGCTAAAGGCATAGTTTCGTTCACAGCTTTGAATTTAGAAACGCGCGATTCCGTTTCTTACCATGGCGAAGGGCAAATGGTAATGCAAAGCGTTATGAAGTTCCCGATAGCGTTGGCCGTTTTGCATGAAGTTGAACGCGGGAAATTCAGCCTTGATCAAACCTTTAAAATAAGCGACCGTGATATGCACCACAAAAACGGACCGCTGTTTGAAAAATATCCCAAGGGAGTTAATATTCCTTTAAGTGAATTACTTACCTACATGGTGAGTTACAGTGATAATAATGCCTGCGATATTTTGTTGGACAAAATTGGCGGCGTAAAACCTGTAATGGACAACCTGCGCCGCTTGCGGGTTAAAGGTATTGTTGTAGACGCATCTGAGTTGGATATGAGTGCTGCATGGGAAGTGCAGTATACCAACTGGTGCAAGCCCGCTGCTATGGTGCAGTTGCTGGATGTTTTTTATCAGGGCAAGGCATTGGATAAAGCCAACACCGACACATTGATAAAAAAGATGCTGCAAACAACTACAGGCCCTAAACAAATAAAAGGCTTATTGCCTCAAGGTACCGTTGTGGCTCATAAAACAGGTCGGTCAAATACTAATGCCGAAGGCGTTACTGCAGCTACAAATGATGTTGGGATTATTACCCTGCCTAACGGTCAGCATCTGGCTATAGCTATTTTTATAGGAAACTCAACTGCTGATCTGGATACAAGGGAAAGCGTAATAGCCCGTATTACAAAAGCTCTTTGGGATGCTAATTTTACTAAGCCGCAAAAAGCTAAATAGTCAGCTTTAAACCGTCGTAAGCCAATTGTATGCCGGGTGGCAATTCGGTGCTTACATCGGCGTGTTTGCCCAAACGGTGACTAATGTGGGTAAAGTAAGTTTGTTGGGCGCCAATCTCCAGAGCAAAATCAATGGCTTCCTGAAAGGTAAAGTGTGATATGTGCGCCTGTTTTTGCAGGGCGTTCAATACCAGTGTTTTAGTGCCTTTCAGTTTTTCTTTTTCACTGTCAGATATCGTCTTCGCGTCGGTTATATAGGTAAAGTCGTTTATCCGGAAACCCAGTATGGGTAGCCTATAGTGCATTACCTCAATAGGGGTGAAGGTAATGTCGCCTACGTTAAAAGGCGCGTCGGCTATAGTGTTTAAATTTACCTGCGGAATGCCCGGATATTTATGTTCAGCAAAAACATACGGAAACTCACGTACTATGGTAGCCTGCACGCGGGTATCAGCATAAATATTCATAGGCGCCTGTTGCTTAAAATTGAAGGCGCGTATGTCATCCATGCCTGCAACGTGGTCCTTATGTTCGTGGGTAAAAACCAGGCCATCCAGTTTTTGCACATTCGCGCGCAACATCTGGTACCTAAAGTCGGGTCCCGAATCAATAACAACCGTTGTGGTATCGCTTTCAACCAGAATAGAACTGCGCAACCGCTTGTCGTGACTGTCGGTTGAGGTGCAAACCTCGCAGTCACATGCAATTACAGGTACGCCCTGCGATGTTCCGGTTCCTAAAAAAGTTATTGTCACAGTTCCAGTTTGGTTTGTTTAAGTTGCTGCAAAAAAGCTATTTGTTTGTCATCTAACACGGCATGATCAATTTCCAGTTCACGCAGTAATTCAGCAAGCGCCAGTACTTTGCTCTCCAGATTTGAGAAGCGGTTAATCACAATTATTTTGCTGTTTTGCAGCAGGCAGGCACCTGTTTTAAAGTTCCCTTTTTCATAACGCACTTTATAACCCGCTGTTTTAAGCAATAGCTCCATTTTTTCAAGGGTGTGGGTGGTTAGCGTTAGCATTATTTCAAATATATTATTTTAGTCGGGAAGTCCGTTAAGCCGGAAAATCCCACAGGTATCTTTTGCTAAGCCAATATTGCTCTAAATTAAATCAAACCCAATATCTTTTCTGAAATAAACACCATCATAATAAATCCTGCTGGCATCTGCCGTAGCTTGTTGCAGGGCGTTAAACAAGTTGTCCTGCAAGGTAGTAATAGCCAACACGCGTCCACCTGTGGTAATAACTTCGCCATCGGCATTAAAAGAAGTACCGGCATGAAACACCTGCGAACCGCGCACATTCTCAATGCCTGATATTACTTTGTTCTTCAAATATTCGCCAGGGTAACCACCCGCTACGCAAACTACAGTAACGGCAACCTTATCAGATATCGAAAGTTCTTTTTCATTCAGATTGCCATCGGCCACGCCTTGTAGCAACTCCACCAAGTCGGTTTCAATACGTAGCATAACGCTTTCCGTTTCCGGGTCGCCCATACGGCAGTTGTACTCAATCATGTACGGGTCGCCGTCGCAGTTCATCAGGCCTATAAAAATAAAGCCTTTGTAAGGGATGCCATCCTTTTTCAACCCCTCAATAGTAGGGATGATAACGCGGTCCTCCACCTTTTTAATAAAGGTCTCATCAGCAAACGGAACAGGGGAGATAGAACCCATGCCGCCTGTATTTAAACCCGTATCACCTTCGCCTATACGCTTATAATCTTTGGCAGATGGTAAAATTTTATAATTATCGCCATCGGTCAATACAAAAACAGAAAGTTCAATGCCACGCAAAAACTGCTCAACCACAACCTTGCTGCTGGCCGCGCCAAATTTGGCATTGCTAAGCATTTCAACCAGTTCTAACTGAGCCTCTTCAACAGTGGTACATATTAAAACACCTTTACCTGCGGCAAGGCCGTCGGCTTTTAAAACCACAGGCAAGCCAATAGTAGCTACAAATGCTAAGCCTTCCTGTAAGGTTTCCTGCGTAAAAGTTTGTGATGCCGCCGCCGGAATGTTATGACGAGACATGAACTGTTTTGAAAAATCTTTACTTCCTTCTAATTGCGCTCCCTCAGCCTGCGGCCCGATAACCGGGATGTGTTTAACCTGCTCATCGGCCAAAAAGAAGTCATGAATGCCTTTTACCAAGGGTTCCTCAGGGCCAACCAAAACCATATCAACAGCATTGGCTAATGCAAACTGCTTAATGCCTTCAAAATCTGTAACGGCAATATTTACATTGGTTCCGTATTGCCCGGTGCCGGCGTTGCCGGGAGCAATAAAAATTTGGCTGCATTGTTGGCTTTGGCTTAATTTCCAGGCGAAAGCGCTTTCGCGGCCGCCCGAACCGATAATAAGGATATTCATGCGGCAAAGATAAAAGATTTTAAATGTGTAGGCCGAACAAATAAATAGGCTATTTTAACGTTGTTTTTTATGTAACCTTGTTGCCATTTAAATGAGCAGATTAGATAAATACAGAAAACTACCGGTATTTAAAAAGGCTGAAGAAATATTGGAACTTGCCGAGGTAATTGTGGAAGCGATTAAAGACAGCAAGGAGAAAGAACACTTCGCTAACGAAATATTAAGCAATGCTATGCTCATTGGTGTTAAAATTGCCGGTGCCGAAGGAGGAGGACTATACTCTTTAAGGATGCAGAATGCCGTGGTGGTCAAAATTGCAGTACATGACATGCTGAACGCGGTAATCTGTACGGCCATGTTTGACCTGAACGAGGAAGACTATGTTGACCTGATGCGTGATAAGGTAGAAGAATTCAGGCTGGAGTTTGTGGAGTGGATACGCAGCTTTGATAAAAAGCATGATATACCTGATAACTGGGCTATCCGTTTTGACACCAGTACTCCGGAGCAGGAAGTACTGGAAGAGTTAATGTTTGATGAAGAGGCTTTCGACGATAAATTTTTTGAAGATCTGGATGATGACGAAAGTGACGACGATGATGATGAGAATGATGATAAAAAAGATGAATGTTAATGTTGTTTCAGTTGGGTTCTCTAGGTCAAGGCCTTTTACCTTTCACCTTAAATAGCCTTTCACCTTTAACCTCAAAACGCTACCTTTGCCTGCCATATTGACTTTAAAATTACAATGGCGCAGTTATTGAGTTAGCTGGCGCATTAACCACATAATATGTTAAACTTTATTAGTAAGCTTTTCGGAAGCAAATCAGAACGGGACGTAAAAGCTATTACACCCATTATAGAAAAAATAAAGGCTGAGTATGCTAAAATGGATCAGTTGAGCCATGATGAGCTGAGAGCCAAAACCATATATTTTAAAGAGACCATTAAAGAAGGGCTGGCTAAAATTGATGCTGAAATAGCTGAGATTAAAGCCCGCACCGAAGAGAACCTTGATCTGGAAGTAAGCGAGAAAGTTGAGTTATATACGCAGCTGGATAAGTTGCAGAAAGACAGGGATAAAGAACTGGAAGTTATCCTGATGGATATACTTCCGCAAGCTTTTGCAGTGGTTAAAGAAACCGCCCGCAGGCTCAAAGAAAACGATACCCTGGAAGTTACCGCTACCGATTTTGACCGCGAATTAGCCGCTCGTAAGCAAAACGTTGTTATAAAAGGCGATAAAGCTATTCACCATAATAAATGGCTGGCTGCAGGTAATGAAGTTACCTGGAACATGGTACATTATGATGTACAGCTGATAGGTGGTGTGGTATTGCACCAGGGTAAAATATCTGAGATGGCTACGGGTGAAGGTAAAACCCTGGTGGCCACTTTGCCCGCTTACCTCAATGCTTTGGCCAGTCAGGGTGTGCATATTGTAACGGTGAATGACTATCTGGCACGTCGTGACTCGGAGTGGATGGGGCCGTTATATGAGTTCCACGGTTTATCTGTTGATTGTATTGATAAACACGAGCCTAACGGAGAATCACGCCGTAAAGCTTATTTAGCTGATATTACTTTCGGTACTAATAACGAGTTTGGTTTTGATTACCTGCGTGACAATATGACACGCAGCCCTGAAGAGCTGGTGCAACGCAAACTGCATTACGCAATGGTGGATGAGGTTGACTCGGTTTTAATTGATGATGCCCGTACACCTTTAATTATATCAGGCCCGGTACCTCGTGGCGATGAGCATGAGTTTTATGAATTAAAACCACGCATTGAGCGTTTGGTTAATGCGCAGCGTAATTATGTTACCGGCGTATTGAATGAAGCTAAGAAAGCCATTGCCGAAGGAAAAACCGGCGTTGATGATGGTGGCTTAGCTTTATTGCGTGCGCACCGTGGTCTACCTAAAAACAAAGCCTTAATTAAGTTTTTAAGCGAAGGCGCTAACCGCAGCTTATTGCAGAAAACCGAAGGCTATTACATGCAAGATCAGAACAAAGAAATGCCTAAGGCTGATGCTGAGCTTTTCTTTGTTATCGACGAAAAAAATAACCAGGTTGAATTGACTGAAAAAGGTATCGAGCTGATCACGGCATCGGGCGAAGACCCTAACTTCTTTGTGATGCCTGATGTAGGTACCGAGATAGCGGAGATTGAAAAATCTAACATGTCTGCCGAAGATAAACTGGCAACTAAAGATGCTTTAATGCGCGATTTCTCTATTAAATCTGAACGTATTCACTCGGTAAACCAGTTGTTAAAGGCTTACACTTTATTTGAAAAAGATACCGAGTACATTTTAGACGAAGGTAAAGTTAAGATAGTTGATGAGCAAACCGGTCGTGTATTGGATGGTCGTCGTTATTCTGATGGTTTGCACCAGGCAATTGAGGCTAAGGAGAATGTTAAGGTAGAAGATGCTACCCAAACATTTGCAACCATCACCCTGCAAAACTATTTCAGGATGTACCACAAGCTTTGTGGCATGACGGGTACTGCAGTTACTGAAGCAGGTGAGTTCTGGCAGATCTACAAACTGGATGTGGTAGAGATACCAACCAACACGCCAACCAGTCGTCAGGATATGCAGGACCTGGTATATCGTACCGTTCGTGAAAAATATAATGCTGTTGCTGATGAGATTGTGAAATTAACTGCAGCAGGCAGACCCGTGTTAGTGGGTACAACATCTGTTGAGATATCAGAATTGCTGAGCCGTATGCTTAAGCTACGTGGTATAAAACACAACGTACTGAACGCCAAGATGCACCAAAAGGAGGCTGACATTGTAGCCGAAGCAGGTAAAACCGGTACCGTAACTATTGCTACCAACATGGCAGGCCGTGGTACGGATATTAAACTGGGAGAAGGTGTTAAAGAAGCCGGAGGTTTAGCCATTATAGGTACCGAGCGCCACGAGAGCCGTCGTGTTGACCGCCAGTTGCGTGGTCGTGCAGGTCGTCAGGGTGATCCGGGTTCATCACAATTCTTTGTATCGTTAGAAGATAACCTGATGCGTCTATTCGGTTCAGAGCGTATCTCTAACCTGATGGTACGTATGGGTATTGAAGAGGGCGAAGTAATTCAGCACTCCATGATCTCTAACTCTATAGAACGTGCTCAGAAAAAAGTAGAAGAGAATAACTTCGGCATACGTAAACGTTTGTTAGAGTATGACGACGTAATGAACTCGCAACGTACGGTAGTTTATACCAAACGTAAAAACGCTTTGTTTGGTGAGCGCCTTGACGTTGACTTGAATAACACTGTGTTTGATGTAGTGGAAGATGTTGTTACCGAATACAAAGAGCAAAACAACTACGAAGGATTTAAACTGGAGCTGATCCGTCTATTCTCTGTAGATACTGATTTAAGTCAGGATGACTTTGCTGGTACATCTGCCCCAAAACTGGTTGACAGGATATTTGAAGAAGTTACCGATTTTTACAAACGTAAATCAGAAGCTATTGCGCAACAGGCTTACCCTGTGTTGAAAGATGTTTACGCAACGCGTGGCGAGTATATCGAGAACATCATTGTTCCGTTTACTGATGGTGTTCATGGTATACAGGTAGCAGTTCCACTTAAAAAGGCTGTTGATAATGAGGGTATGGAAGTGGTAAAATCATTCGAAAAGAATGTTACCCTGTTCCTGATAGACGATGCCTGGAAAGAGCACCTGCGCGAAATGGACGAGTTAAAGCAATCTGTACAGAACGCTGTTTACGAACAAAAGGACCCTTTATTGGTTTACAAGTTTGAAGCGTTCGAGTTGTTCCGACAGATGCTGGCTAACGTAAATAAAGAGATCGTTAGTTTCCTTTTCAGAGGTGGTATCGTATCGCAACAAGCACCTGAACAAGTGCAGGAAGCGAAACCGGAACCAAAAACCGATATGCGCCAGATGCGTACTTCAAAACCTGAATTGGTAGGAGAGGGCGACGGAGGTTTGCCTGAAGAACTGCGCGAGCCACAAAAAGCATCGCCGGTAAGGGTTGAGCAAAAAATAGGCAGAAACGATCCTTGTCCTTGCGGTAGCGGTAAAAAATATAAAAACTGCCACGGCGTAGGAATGGTTTAAACTAAAAACTTGTCATTGCGAGGTGTCTCGCAGTGATAAAAATTAACAATAATGAATAAAGCATCTGGTTGTAAAGCAAGTTTTAGCCTTATATTCAGATGCTTTTTATTTACATGCGTTTTTATGCCTGCGTTTAGCATCGCGCAAACCCGTGGCACTGTTAAGGAATTTAAAGATCCCCGTATAGACAGCCTGATTGCACGCAGAAATTCCTTGAAAAGTATTAAGGGCGGTACAATTAAGTTTTCATCGCAGGGGTATCGCATCCAAATTTATAGTGGCTCCAATCGTAAAGAGGCATATAATATACAGGCGCGTTTTCAGTCAGAATATCCAGCCATACGTACCTACATTTCCTACAGAATGCCTGACTTTAAGCTGCATGTTGGAGATTTTAGATCACGTTTAGAAGCTGAAAAGCAAGTACAGGATATGAAAGGCAGATACAGCGGGCTCATCATCATGAGGGCAACTATAAATCCACCTAAATCAGAGGTAAAATAATGAAAGAGCAGATACAACAATTAGCTAAAGATATTTTTGATGACGTACTGGCTAACCGTCGCCATTTGCACAGTCACCCCGAACTTTCTTTTCATGAGGTGGAAACCTCAGCCTTTGTGGCCCGCCATTTAGATATTTTAGGCATTAGCTATGAGCGTATGGCTGATAACGGTTTGGTTGGTTTGCTAAAAGGTGATCTGCCATCTGATAAGGTAATTGCCCTGCGTGCCGATATGGATGCATTGCCTATTACCGAGGCCAATGATGTGCCCTACAAATCGCAGAATGTGGGTGTGATGCACGCTTGCGGTCATGATGTGCACACTTCATCATTATTAGGAGTAGCCACTATTTTAACCCAAGTCAAAAGCCAGTTTGGCGGCACTATAAAATTGATATTTCAACCTGCCGAAGAGAAATTGCCCGGGGGTGCCAGCCTGATGATAAAAGAAGGCGTTTTAGAAAATCCAAAACCTTCGGCGGTGATAGGTCAGCATGTTATGCCCTTGATAGATGCCGGTAAGGTGGGTTTCCGTGCAGGTAAATATATGGCATCTACTGATGAATTGTATGTTACCGTAAAAGGTAAAGGCGGTCACGGTGCGCAACCGCAGCAAAACATTGATCCTGTTATCATCACAGCGCATATGCTGACTGCCCTGCAGCAGATTGTAAGCCGTTTTTCTGACCCTAAAAGTCCATGTGTGTTATCCTTCGGAAAGGTGATAGCTAACGGCGCTACCAATGTAATTCCTAATGAGGTTTACCTGGAAGGCACCTTCCGTACCATGGATGAAGAATGGCGTGCTGAGGCACACCAGAAAATGAAGAAAATGGCTGAGGGCCTGGTTGAAAGCATGGGTGGTGCCGTTGATTTTAATATTGTGAAAGGTTACCCATACTTAATTAACGAACCCGTATTGACCAACAACGTACGCGGTTTTGCGGAAGACTATTTAGGCAAAGAAAATGTGCTCGATCTTGATATATGGATGGCTGCCGAAGATTTCGCCTATTACTCTCAGGTGGCCGATTCGTGTTTCTATCGCTTAGGTACACGTAACGAAAGCCGCGGCATTACCTCATCAGTACATACCCCGACATTTGATATTGAGGAAACAGCCCTGGAAACCAGTGTTGGTTTAATGGCTTATCTGGCTGTAAAGCAATTAGGAAATTAATATGAGGTCCATGGTCCATAGTCTATGGTCCATGGACTATAAAAAAGTTCTTTTGGCTTTCAGCCTTAGTCTGTATGCTTTCGGCTTAAAAGCGCAACAGAATCCGGATACTACGCTTTCTATAGTGATTGATACGGCTATTGTAAATATCCGGTCGCATAAACTTACAGAGCAGGATTTTATTGACGCGGTTGTTGCTGATACCGGCTTTTACAAAGCCTTTCGCGACATGAAGCGCTATAGCTTTATCGCCGAAAATCATATCTTTACTTACGACAAAAAGAACAAACCCGAGGGGGAGATCTACCGAAAGGTGCGCCGTACCATCACAGGCAACAAAGCCAAAGTGGAGTATCTCGAAAAATACGATAAGGGCAAGCTTTACAAAAAGAACGGTAAGTATGATCTGTACACAGTGGAGATGTTCGATTACATTTTTAATAATGCGTATAAGTCAGATTTTTCAGAGCGGGAATCCTTACCTGCCGAAGGCAAGAACGCTTCTTATAAAGACAAACTCAAAACCCTTATTTTCCAACCCGGTCGCAAAATTACCGGTATTCCGTTTTTAAGCAAAAAAACGGAAATATTTGGCAAGGATATGCGGCAATATTATCTGTATGAGTTTGCGCGTGGTACTTATCTGGATTCTATTCCTGTATATCGATTTAAAGTTATCCGCAAGCCAAGTACGGCTGAGGGTGATGTAATGATCAACGAGCTAACCACCATATTTGATGTACGGGATTTTAAAATTTTAGGCCGCTATGTGGATATGAAATACCACAATATGCTATTTGATTTTGATGTGAAGATGAATATTGAGCTGGTGCCTTTTCGCGATAAACTTCTACCTGCCAAGATAAGCTATCAGGGTAATTGGGATGTGCTTTTACATAAAGAGGAAAAGGCCAGTTTTTTGATCACGCAAAAAGAGTATCAATAAAGTTGATATCCAATGGGGTACAAAAAAAAGCCATCACTATTACAGTGACGGCTTTTATTATTAAGAGTTCTTAATTACTTCATCAGTTTAACAAAATCGTCAAACAGGTAGCGGCTATCGTGCGGGCCTGGTGATGATTCGGGGTGATATTGCACCGAGAAGGCTTTTTTACCTTTTACACGTATACCTTCAATTGAATCGTCGTTCAGGTTAACGTGGGTGATCTCCACCTTGTCGCTTGCTCTAACCGCTTCCGGCACTACACCAAAACCATGGTTTTGTGAGGTTACCTCGCAGTGGTTGATAATGATATTTTTTACCGGGTGATTTAAACCACGGTGACCGTTAAACATTTTTTTGGTTGGAATACCGTTAGCCAAAGCCAGCAACTGGTGACCTAAGCAAATACCGAACATAGGTTTATCAGCATCCAGAATTTCTTTTACAGTATCAACCGCGTAAGGCATAGCGGCCGGATCGCCGGGGCCATTTGATATAAAGTAACCGTTTGGCGCGAAATCTTTTTCCATTTCGGCGAAGGTGGTTTTAGCCGGATATACTTTAGCATAAACCTCGCGACTGTCAAAATTGCGCAGAATGTTCTTTTTAACACCCAGATCAAGCACCGCTACACGGTAAGGTGCGCTCTCGTTGCCAATGGTATAAGTTTCTTTGGTACTTACTTTTGATGATAACTCCAAACCGTCCATTGAAGGTACTTCGGCAAGTTTAGCTTTTAGTTCTTCAATGTCTAAGATCTCTGAAGAAATGATAGCATTCATAGCGCCCTTGTCGCGGATGTGGCGAACCAACTGGCGGGTATCTACATCAGATATGCCAACAATATTTTCTTCCTGAAAATAATCCTGAATTGACTCGTTAGCCTGTTTGCGGCTGTAAGCAATGTTGTAGTTTTTACATACCAAGCCGGCAATTTGAATATTGCCTGATTCGGTCTCTTCATTGCTTATGCCATAGTTACCAATGTGGGCATTGGTAGTTACCATGATCTGGCCAAAGTACGAAGGATCTGTAAATACTTCCTGATAGCCGGTCATGCCGGTATTAAAACATATTTCGCCGGCGGTTGTACCAATTTTGCCTGCGGCTTTTCCATGAAAAACAGTACCGTCAGCCAGTAATAATACGGCCGGTAATTTGGTGAAATAAGTCATTCTTTAAATAAATAAAAGGATTAAAAAAGCGGCTTATGCGGTGCGCTGCGCCGTGAAAATAGGATGGGAAAACGGTGTTGTTGAGTCCCTGGTTCACGCCGCAAAAGTAATTATTAATTTCGGAATTCGGAATTTCGATTTCGGATTTTTTCCACATCGCAAATTCGTTGCTATTTGTTATAACTTAGTCCATATAACAATTGCCCCTTCTGAGTTATGTCACAAACAAACAACCATGCCTATTTACAAAAGCAGCGTTCCTTTAAATTGCATGCTCCTTCATTGTTGATATTCGTGTTTGCAATATTTATAGCATGGGCAATTAACATTGCTCCACACATGATTCCCGGAGGTTTTGCAAGCAATTTTTGGATCCGTACATCACTGATAATAATTGCCGACGCACTTTTGCTTTACGTTACCTTTAATTTATTAAAACGGAATAACATACTGACTGCTGCTCTGGGGCTTGTTTATCAAAGCACATGTATAAAATTATATTTATCGGCATTGCTATCGGTGTAGCAAGCCTGATTATTTTAGCATTTGTGCTTTATATGATGGTTCCTTACCGGTTTGTATATCAACCGATAAATGTAGCTTACGTTTTAGAAGAAAGTTATTCTTTTTTGCTGGGTGCTGTTTTAGAGGAGCTAATGTTTAGAGGGTTTTTATTGGTGGTTTTTGCCAGATTGTTGGGTTGGCGCATAGGCTTATTGATAATGGCACTTCCATTTGGATTGTATCATATAGCAGGCGGCTTAAGTATGATAGTAAGCACTACGCTATTTTCATTTGTGTTTGGGTTATCATTTGTACTTACCCGGTCGTTATGGGCGGCTATATTTGCGCATGCAACCGCAAATATACTTCTGCATCTTATAACCGGGTTAGACGGTGGTAGCAATTCTGTTTATAAATTGGTTTTAGACGGAAATTGGCCAGTTAATTATGCTGTGGGGCTGTTAACATCAGTTATTAGCGCGTTGGTTACTTCCGTTGTATTGTATGTAATTATTTTAGGTAAACGACACTTCAATAATTCCGAAATCGAACATCCGAAACGGCGCAGCCCTCTTGAGCACCGTAAAAAACAAATACTTGCGAAAAATCCGAAATAAAATAATCCCTACATTTGCCCACTCAAACTGATCAAAATGTCGGTAAACAAAGAAATTAAAAGGGTAACCACCCATACGCTTCAGGATATGAAAGGCCGTGGCGAAAAGATAAGTATGCTTACCGCTTATGATTACACCATGGCTACCATTGTTGATGCCGCCGGAACAGATGTTATTCTGGTGGGCGATTCAGCCTCTAATGTTATGGCCGGACATGAAACTACGCTGCCTATAACGTTAGATCAGATGATCTATCACGCCTCATCGGTAGTACGTGCTGCCAAGCGGGCTTTGATAGTTGTTGATCTGCCTTTTGGTACCTATCAGGGTAACTCAAAAGAGGCTTTAAACTCTGCTATCCGCATTATGAAAGAGAGTGGCGCGCATGCGGTTAAACTGGAGGGTGGCGTGGAAATTGCCGAGTCTGTTAGCCGCATACTAACAGCCGGTATACCCGTTATGGGCCATTTGGGTTTAACGCCGCAATCCATCTATAAATTTGGTACCTATACGGTACGTGCAAAAGAAGAAGCAGAAGCGAGTAAGCTAAAAGAGGATGCTTTAAAGCTGCAGGAGTTAGGTTGTTTTGGTATAGTGATAGAGAAAATACCGGCTGCTTTGGGTAAAGAAGTTTCTGAAAGTTTGAATATCCCTACAATCGGTATAGGTGCAGGCCAGTATTGCGACGGACAGGTTTTGGTTATTCATGATATGCTGGGTTTGAACAAAGGTTTTAAACCGAGATTTTTGCGTCAATACGCTAATTTGTATGACGATATGAACAAAGCCATTCAAAATTACGTTAACGATGTAAAAGGAGGTAGTTTCCCTAACGAGAAGGAACAGTACTGAGCCCCCCAACCCCCTAAAGGGGGAGCTGAACATTATGGCACGAACAGAAATTAAATACATTCCGAAAGAAATAACTAACGCTGATGTGTTGTATGAGGATAATCACCTCATAGCTATCAACAAACGCGCGGGCGATATTGTGCAGGTTGATGATACCGGCGATGAGCCGCTGGATGAAAAGGTAAAAAAATACATCGCCCAAAAATATAACAAGCCTAACGGCGCTTTTTTGGGTGTGGTGCATAGGTTAGACAGGCCTGTTAGTGGTGTTATCTTATTTGCTAAAACCAGCAAAGCGTTAGAGCGGATAAATAATATGTTCAAGGCGCGCGAAATGCATAAAACTTATTACGCCGTTGTTCGCAAACGTCCGTTTCCGGAAAGTGGCACATTGGTACATTGGTTGCAGAAAAATCCGCAGAAAAATGTTACCAAAGCGCATGATAAGGAAGTGAAAGGAAGCCAACGCGCTGAGTTGCATTATAAACTGGTTGGCGAATTGGATGGCTACTACCTGATTGAAGTTGACCCAATAACCGGCCGTCCGCACCAAATACGAGTGCAATTATCTACATTAGGTTGTCCCATAGTTGGTGATAACAAATATGGATATCCGCGTGGAAGTTTGCGTAAAAGTATTTGCCTGCACGCCCGGCGCCTGCAATTCATCCACCCCGTTAAGAGTGAACCTATACTGATAACTGCTCCTGTACCTAAAGATGGTTTTTGGGAAAAGTTTGAAGGGATGATAGGGTAGAAGTTCAATCAAAGCTTAATTATTATTGTTATTTTTGATTGAGTGATGTTTTAATCAGGCTATGAATTTGCAATACATTTCAGATAACAACGGAGAAACTACAGGGGTCTATATTCCCATCCAGGAGTGGAACGAACTCAAAAGCAAGTTTAAAGGTATTGAGCAAGAGGAGATCAATGTACCCGACTGGCATATCAAAATTGTAAGAGATCGCTACGAAAAGTACTTAGAAAATCCGAAACAAGGTTTGGATTTTGATGAGGCAATGAGAGATATTGATAAGGAATTATAATGTATAAACTCATTATTCTGCCCATTGCTAAACAGGATATTAAAGAAGCTGCATATTGGTATAATTCTCGTCAGCCGGGTTTGGGTAAGCGGTTTACCTTAAAGGTAAAGGAAAAAGCCGACTTTATTAAATCCGAGCCTTTGGCAACGGCTACACGATACGATGATGTGAAAACCGCCGTATTAGATACCTTCCCGTTTATGTTGCATTATACGGTCGATCAAGCAAAAAAGCTCATAGTCATTTTGGCGGTATTACATACCAGTCGTAATCCTGATATCTGGAACTCTGAACGCTAAATTTTCTAATTTTTCAGGTAAAATAATAATTGCTAAAAACAGTTATTATTACCATGCATTAACTCTCCATTAAATTCCGATTTTATATTTTTGCTCCGTCTGATGAAAAACGTTCCGCTGATATTTATTTTGTGCCTGCTGCTACTTAGTATGCTCACTAATTCCTGCAAAAAGGATAAAGGAACTTCTATTCAAAATTTGTTCAGTAGTGGTAAGTGGGAACTCACAACAGTTGTGGTAACTGTTACGCAGGGAGATTCTGTAAAGTATGATACCCTGAATACCGATTGTCCAGAAAAACAGTTGTTTACACTTAATGCAGACGGCACCTGTAACTATACTAATTTTCATTGTAAAACTCAAATTTCAAATGGCCGCTGGTCATTATCACCCGACCAGTTGTACTTGAAGTCGGATATAGTTTGCCAGGATACTGTTAAGTTGGGGCCAGGCAAGTCAACGCCTTTTTCCAACGCGCAGATATTAACTGTTGGTCAATACTCCATGGTGTTAATAACCGGCGATATTCAAAACTACTCCAACACACAAAAAAGAACGGTAATGCGTTACGGGTTTGTAAAACAAAAAGTGATAACGCAATAAAACAAAGTGTTAAAAATTTATATTTGACAATAATCAACCATAGTTATCGCGTGAATTTGAAAAAAAGAATAGCCATTTTTGCTTCAGGATCAGGCTCAAACGCCCAAAAAATAATGGAATATTTTAAGCGTAGTCCGGATGCTGAGGTAGTATTGATATTAACCAACAATCCGCAGGCCTATGTGCTGCAGCGCGCAGATAATTTTGAGATCCCATCGCATGTTTTTACGCGTAACGAGTTCTATCAAACAGACGAAGTGATCAGGATATTGAAAAATCTTCAGGTTGATCTGATTGTATTGGCGGGTTTTTTATGGTTGGTTCCGTCTGCGTTACTCAAAGCTTTTCCTAATAAAATAATTAACCTGCACCCTGCCTTGTTGCCTAAATACGGCGGTAAGGGCATGTATGGCGATAATGTACACAAAGCAATTTTGGCTGCCGGTGAAGAGGAATCAGGCATTACCATTCATTTTGCTAATGAAGAATTTGACGAAGGGGAGATCATTCATCAATCGCGTTTCAAAATTGACCCGACCGATAATCTGGAGATGATAAAGTTCAAGGGACAGCAATTAGAGCATCAGCATTTCCCAAGGGTAATTGAAAATTTGCTTAAAAAGATGAAGAGCTAAGCCCGATAGGCTTAGCTCTTCATCTTTTTTGTACGTTATAAATTATTTCTGACGGGCAAATAATTGTCCGCAGCCATTTGGATCCTGACAAATTACATCCGGTTGGATATACAATGAATCTGAACCTACAGTAAAAGAATGCACCAGCGTACCGCTGCTGCCTTTAAATATCAGCCTTCCGCTATTAACCTCATATGAGTTATAACCTGAAATTACCGTAGTCTCTAAGTTTCCGCTTTCAGAGAACTTGAGATATTTACCTGTTGGGACTTTTGTTGATATATCAACCTGATTCCAGGTACCTATAAGCAATTGCTTACCAACGTCTGATACATTGTTTTTTTTACATGCCGATATAATAAATAAGAAAGCTGCAAACGCGTAGAAAATCCTTTTCATAAGTTTTTGTTTGTTACTGTATAATTGATAAAGCCAAACGATCGTAGCTTTATTTTTATTGCGGTTAAAAGTACTGTAAATAAATTTTACTGCTATTGTTTAATATACTTAGTAGCGCAACCTTCAACGCAAATATTTGGGCCTGTCGGGGTTAGTGTCATTGTATCACCCTCAATCTTACAACTATAATTTTGTACAACATCGCTATTTTTCTCTTTTAAACTAACGGTAGTATTGTCTTTAATAACAAAAGTTGAGTAAGTGTTTGCCAGGCTATTACCGCCTAAAGTGCCGTCTGCTTTAAATTCGTCGTACACTGTTTGGTTAGTTGGCGCATTTTTCCAACTACCTGGGCCACCTTCAGAAATAAAATAAGAGGTAACCTTCCAACGGCCTATCAGATCTTGTTTATTTAAGGCAATTACCCCTTTTGTCATCTTTTCCTCTCCGGCGCTTTGTTTCTCGCAGGAAGTAATGCTGATCGTTAATAGGAGCAATGAAAGCGTAAGTAATTTTTTCATAATAATAATGTGGGTTAAATGGCGGTTTGGTGTTTGTTTCTATAATAAAACGAGAGCTTTTGTTGCAATGCTACAAACAGGTTTAATTTTTCATTAAATCAAAGTATCAATTCAGCAATAAGTAATCAGCTAAAATAACTACCTTTGCGGCTCAAAATTTTTCATATAAATGAGTCAACCCGTTACCATTAAAAATGCCTTGATTTCAGTTTATTACAAAGATAATCTGGAGCCTATTATTCAGGAATTAAACCGCCTTGGAGTAAATATTTATTCAACTGGTGGAACCGAAACGTTTATACGCAGCCTTGGTGTTGATGTAATTGCGGTAGAAGACCTTACTTCTTATCCATCAATTTTAGGTGGACGGGTTAAAACGTTACATCCTAAAATTTTTGGTGGTATTTTAAATCGCCGTAGTTCTGAAGGCGATCAGCAGCAAATTGCTGAATATGAAATTCCTGAAATAGACCTGGTCATTGTTGACCTTTATCCGTTTGAAGAAACGGTAGAGTCTGGTGCGGGACATGATGACGTTATTGAAAAGATTGATATTGGTGGTATATCGCTTATCCGCGCGGCAGCTAAAAACTTTAAAGACGTTGTTATAGTTGCTTCCAAGGATGATTATGTAGAGCTGGATGGTTTGCTAAAAACGCAAAATGGTGCAACTACTATTGATCAGCGTAAACGCTTTGCGCAAAAAGCATTCAACATTACATCAAATTACGATACAGCAATATTCCAATACTTTAACCGCGACGAGCCAATGCCTGTGTTTAAACAGAGCATTTTAAAAAGTCAGGTTTTGCGTTATGGCGAGAACCCGCATCAAAAAGGTGTATTCTATGGTAATTTGGATGCCATGTTTACCAAATTGAACGGTAAAGAACTATCCTACAATAACCTGGTTGACGTTGACGCTGCCGTTGCTTTGATAGATGAGTTCACTAACGAACCAACCATAGCTATATTAAAGCACACTAACGCCTGCGGTATTGCCAGCCGTCAGTTTATAAAAGAAGCCTGGTTAGATGCGTTAGCTTGCGATCCGATATCTGCTTTTGGTGGTGTTATCATTGCTAATGATGAGATAGACGCGGCTACAGCTACCGAGATTGATAAGTTATTTTACGAGGTATTAATAGCCCCGGCTTATACTGATGAAGCTGTGCAGATCTTAACCGCTAAAAAGAACCGTATTGTTTTGATCAGGCAGCAGGTTGAATTACCTGCAAAGCAGTTTAAAACGTTATTAAACGGTGTTATTGAACAAGATAAAGACAATACGGTTGAAGGTCCTGATCAAATGAACGTTGTGACCAATGCTAAGCCAACTTCGCAGGAATTGAAAGACCTGTTCTTTGCTAATAAGGTGGTAAAGCATACCAAATCAAACACCATAATATTTGCTAAAAACAACCAGTTAATGTCAAGCGGTGTTGGGCAAACATCAAGGGTTGATGCTTTAAAGCAGGCTGTTATAAAAGCGCATAGCTTTGGCTTTGATCTGAAGGGTGCTGTTATGGCTTCCGACGCATTTTTCCCGTTCCCGGATTGTGTTGAACTGGCTGCTGAAGCCGGAATAACCGCGGTTTTACAGCCGGGTGGCTCCATAAAAGATCAGGACTCTATAGATATGTGTAATCAAAAAAACATAGCTATGGTTACAACAGGTGTGCGCCATTTCAAGCATTAGCAGTTGGTGATCAGTGATTGGTGATTAGTGAATAGTTGTAATTTTTTTATAATAAAAAGGCTGTTTATGGAGTTAACTAATCAACATATTTCAACTAACTTTATGAAATTTTAAAATATTCGAATCAGCCGGAAAATGAGCTTATTTAATTTTTTCACACAGGAAATCGCCATAGATCTGGGTACCGCAAATACCCTCATTATACATAATGATAAAGTTGTTGTTGATGAGCCATCAATAGTAGCTTTTGACCGCACTACCAATAAAGTTATTGCCATTGGGCGCCAGGCCATGCAAATGGAAGGTAAAACCCATGATAATATCCGTACTGTACGCCCGCTAAAAGACGGTGTAATAGCCGACTTTAACGCTGCCGAACACATGATACGCGGCATGATCAAAATGATCAACCAGGGCAAGGGATGGTTTTTCCCTTCATTGCGTATGGTTATCTGTATCCCATCGGGCATTACGGAGGTGGAGAAACGCGCCGTGCGCGACTCTGCGGAGATAGCAGGGGCTAAAGAGGTTTACCTGATACATGAGCCAATGGCCGCTGCAGTAGGTATTGGTATTGACGTAGAGGAGCCTATGGGTAACATGATCATTGATATTGGTGGTGGTACCACCGAAATAGCGGTTATTGCGCTTTCAGGTATCGTGTGCGATCAATCCATACGTGTTGCTGGCGATAACTTCGACTCAGATATCGTTCAATACATTCGTCGTCAGCACAACATCATGATTGGTGACCGTACTGCAGAGAAGATCAAAATAGAAGTTGGTTCTGCTCTGCCGGAGTTGACTGACCCACCAGCTGACTTTGCTGTACAAGGCCGTGATTTAATGACAGGTGTCCCAAAACAGATCATGGTATCATATACCGAGATTGCGCATTGTTTAGACAAATCAATTTCAAAAATTGAAGAGGCGATATTAAAGGCCTTAGAGATCACTCCGCCGGAACTCTCGGCTGATATTTATCAGACCGGTATCTACTTAACCGGTGGCGGTGCATTGTTACGCGGATTAGACCGTCGTGTATCTGCTAAAACCAAACTTCCGGTGCACGTAGCCGAAGATCCGCTGCGCGCGGTAGTTAGGGGTACGGGTACGGCGTTGAAAAACATAGGTAACTTTAAGTTTTTAATGCAATAATTTTAGATATGAGATGTGAGATATGAGTATAGAGATCAATAAAATCTCGCTTTTGTCTCACGTCTCAAATCTCACGTCTCAAATCTAATAACATGCGTAACCTGTTAATTTTCATAAGCAAGTACAACGCATTTTTCCTTTTCGTTATTTTTGAGATAGCTTCCATAGTTATCTACATAAAGTACAATTCTTTTCAAAAAGCCAGCTTTATTAACAGCACTAATCAGGTAACAGGAAACCTTTATGCCCGCATTGATGAGCTGAAAGGCTATTTAACGTTAAGGGACGTTAATGATAGCCTGGCTGCAGAGAATGCACGCTTGCGCAATCAGTTAAAAAGCTCGTTATATGTTGATACCGTATCAAAAGGAACCTTTACCGATACGATATACAAACAGCAATACAGTTTTATATCAGCCAAAGTGGTGAATAATTCGGTTAACCGTAGCAGGAATACCATTACTATAAACGTAGGCTCTGATGCAGGTGTGCAAAAGGGTATGGGTGTAATAGCAAGTGGTGGTGCTGTTGGTAAGGTTATTTTGGTGAGCAAGCATTATGCGGTGGTACAATCATTACTGCATAACGAAACAACTGTAAGTGCAATGCTGGCTAACTCTAAACAGTTGGGTTCGTTTAGCTGGGGTACAGATTTGAACCCTCATGTTGGTTTATTGTATGATGTTCCAACCGATGCCACGCCTAAAATTGGTGAGGAGGTGGTAACGTCAGAGCATTCTTTGTTCCCGGCAGGAGTACGCATTGGAAAGCTGATCAATTTAAAAGCTAAAAACCCTAAAGGCTCATTTTTAAGTATGGATGTAGCGCTGGCTGTTGATTTTAGTAAACTGCAATATGTTGATGTAATAATTAACCAATTTGCGGTTGAGCAAACGGGATTGGAGGCCCAGATAAAGGTTGATGAGTAGGACGATAATTTATAACATTATACGTTTTGTAGTAGTGGTATTTGTACAGGTGTTTTTATTAAAAAACATTACGCTGTACAATTTATCAACGCCATATCCATATATCCTTTTTGTTTTATTGCTGCCGTTTGAAACGCCAAACCTGCTGTTGTTTCCGTTGGCATTTATTTTAGGGTTAACAATTGACGCGTTTTATGATACGCCGGGACTGCATGCTGCAGCCTGTGTTGTACTGGCTTTAGTTCGCGTTATGTTTATCAGCATTACCGTACAGAAGGATGGGTTTGATAACGAGCCTGAGCCAACGTTAAGTATTATGGGTTTCAGGTGGTTTTTTACCTATGCAATAATACTTACGGTTATTCACCATTTTTTTCTATTCATATTAGAAGCCTTTACCTTTTCCAGCCTGTTATTTATACTGCAAAGAGTTGTTACCAGTACTATTTTTACAGTATTTTTGATGTTGATTACCGGCCTATTATTTTTCAGGAAAAGAGAACGTAAATGAACAGTTTTTTTCAGCGACGTTATGTCATCGCAGGGGTGTTTATTACCCTGATCATAATTTTGCTGGCCCGCTTATTTTATATGCAGGTTATTGATGACCGCTACCTGCAGTTTGCCAACCGCAACGTTATAAGGCAATTTATGCAATACCCTGCCCGCGGCCCTATTTATGATAGGAACAAGAAGATATTAGTGCAAAATAAACTGGTGTATGACGTTTCTGTTATTCCCCGGCAGGTTAAACCCTTTGATACCGTTGAGTTTTGCCGCTTGTTAGATATCACCAAAGAAGATTTTGATAAGCGATTTACAAAAGCTATTAAATACTCGCGTGCTTTACCCTCAAAATTCGGTAAGCAACTATCGCCGGAGCTTTACGCCTCCCTGCAGGAACGCATGTCTGAGTTTCCCGGATTTTTTGTTGAGCCACACCCTGTACGTATCTATCCTGACTCAACCGCTGCTCAGTTCTTAGGTTATATTGGCGAAGTTACTGATACCAAAATAAAGGAATCCGGAGGTTACTATCGCCCAGGCGATTATATTGGCATTACCGGTGTAGAGCGCGCTTATGAGAATATATTACGCGGTCAGCGCGGTGTTAAAAACGTTATGGTTGATTCGCGCGGCGTGCCTCAGGGATCATATGCTAACGGCGCTTTTGATACTGTAGAAACTCCGGGCGAGAAGGTGGTGTCATCATTGGATATACGTATTCAGAAGCTGGGCGAAAAGCTCATGCAAAACAAAATAGGCAGCATTGTAGCTATAGAACCTGCTACCGGCGAGGTGCTCTGTTTTGTAAGCAGTCCAACCTATGATCCTAATTTAATGGTTGCCGGTCCGGACCGAGGCAAAAATTATAAAAAGCTAACAACAGATCCATATAAGCCATTTTTGATCAGACCTATAATGGCTAACTACTCACCTGGTTCATCATTTAAGCCGTTAAGCGCCCTTGTAGCTTTGCAGGAAGGGATAATTGACCAAAATACCACTTACACCTGTACAGGGTCGTATTTACCTAACAGGGGGAAGCCAAAATGTACACACGTACACGGTGTTGTTAATTTGAGTAGCGCCATTGCGCAATCATGCAACGGCTATTTCGCCATGGTGTTTGAGCGGCTCATCAATAAAGCAGGTGCAAAAGCTACCGCAGCAAGTTTTACCGACTGGCGTTCAAGAGTTACTGCTTTCGGTTTAGCACAGCGCCTCAATATTGATATGGCAGGCGAAAACAAAGGCCAATTGTTCAAAGCGGAACAGTATGATAAAAGATACGGTGTGGGTAGGTGGCGCTCAAAAACCGTTATCTCATTATCTATTGGTCAGGGTGAGGTAGAGTCTACACCTCTACAATTAGCTAATATTGAATGCATAATTGCCAATCAGGGATTTTACTATTTACCTCACCTGGTAAAATCAATAGGCAATAACCCGGTTATTAAACATGAATATACTGTTCGGCATGAGGTTGGAGTTAAACCCCAATATTTTGCTCAGGTTATTGACGGAATGCAGAATGTGGTAGAATACGGTACGGCGCGTGGCTCCAGAATTCCCGGAATTAACATGGTGGGCAAAACGGGTACAGTGCAAAATAACCGCGGAGCAAACCACTCTGTTTTTGTTGCTTACGCACCGCGTGAGAATCCTAAAATAGCCATTGCCGTTGTGGTAGAAAACTCAGGCGACGGTGGTCGTTGGGCAGCCCCAATTGCCAGCTTTATAGTAGAAAAGTATTTGCGTGATACAATTTCGCGCCGCCCATCGGGAATAACGCTTGATTACTTTATGAACGCTAACCTGCTGGCTCAACCCAAACCAAAGCCCAAGGTAACGGTAACTGATAGTACAAAACTGCAGCCAACAGTAATAACTCCGGTTAAAACGGCTGCTGCCGGCATAGCAAATAAGAACATTAGCGCTAACGCCATAATAAAACGGAAAGATGACGAATAACAACCAGCGTAGCTTCTTTTTTAATGTTGACTGGTTAACGGTTTTGGTATACCTGGCCTTGTGCGCTATTGGTTTATTAAGCATCCATTCAGCGGTTTTTGATCCTGATCATCCGGGGCTGGTTGATCTGGATACCAACTATGGCAAGCAGTTTGTTTTCTTCATCGTATCGGCTGTAGTTGCTGTGGTTATATTGCTGCTGGAGAGTAGGTTTTTGTCGGCATTGGCGCCTATTGGCTACGTAATAACCACGCTGTTGCTAATAACGGTACTGGTGGTGGGCCGTAATGTTGGCGGTAACCAGGCATGGATACCATTGGGTGGCGGCTTTCGCTTACAACCGTCGGAATTTGCCAAGTTAGCAACCTGTTTGTTACTGGCACGATACCTCAGCGGCGTTAACATCAAACTAACCGAAGTAAAGTCATTTGCAGTTGCGGCGGCCATTATTTTCGTGCCCATGTTTCTCATTATGCTTCAGCCGGATGCCGGTTCAACATTGGTGTTTAGCTCCCTGCTGTTTGTTTTATACCGGGAGGGTTTGTCCCCCTACTTTTTAATCCTGGAAGGGCTGTTTATTGTGCTATTTGTGGCTACGCTCAAGCTGGACAATATGGTTTGGGTTATAAGCGCCCTCGTAGCTGTGGCGCTTTTTATTATGTGGTTATTCAGGCGCAACCGCCAAATGCTGATCACCGTGGTTGCAGGGGCTATTATAAGCATAGCCTTTGTATTCAGTGTTGAGTTTATTTACGACCATGTTTTAAAGCCGCACCAAAAATCGCGTATTGACATTGTATTAGGTATTACCGATGACCCGCGCGGGAAAGGCTATAATGTTAACCAGTCAAAAATAGCTATAGGTTCGGGTAAGTTGTGGGGCAAGGGTTATATGGAAGGCACCCAAACCAAATATTCCTTTGTGCCTGAGCAAAGCACCGACTTTATTTTCTGTACAGTAGGGGAGGAGTTTGGTTTTGCAGGCTCGGTTGTGGTAATTGGCTTGTATATGTTATTGGTGCTCCGCATCATTCATATAGCAGAGCGGCAACGGTCGCCGTTTTCGCGCATTTACGCTTACGGGGTTGCATCGGTTATCTTCTTTCACGTATTTATTAATGTGGGCATGACCATAGGTATAGTACCCTCTATAGGCATTCCTCTGCCCTTTATTAGTTACGGCGGTTCCTCACTCATTAGTTTTACTATTATGCTGTTTGTGTTGATCAAACTTGACTCTAACCGTATGGGGATTATTTAAAAACACCCGGTAGTGTTATACAAAAATAGATGTAATGCCTGGGTTTAGGTATTAACTATCCGATTATAAGCTTCTTGTTATGTGCGTGCTGCTCTATAGAATGACACTGCCGAATTTTTATATACAAAAAAAGCGATGAGCCTAAACTCACCGCTTTTTTATTATTAATCCGATATCGAAAATCCGATATCCGAAATCAATATTATTCTGCTACTACAGTAAACGGAACCTGAACTTTAACCTCTTTGTGCAGGTTAATGTTGGCAACATACTCGCCAACAAATTTTGGTTCCTGATCAAAAGTGATACGACGACGGTCAACATCAAAACCTTCTTTTTTCAATGCATCAGCAACCTGAATAGTGTTGATAGCACCGAAGATTTTGCCGCTTTCGCCTGCTTTTGCACCAATGGTTAGGTTTACACCTTCCAAACGTGCTGCAATTGCATCAGCATCTTTACGTATTTTCTCTTGTTTAAACTGAGCCTGTTTTAGGTTTTCAGCTAAAACTTTACGGGCGCTTGTTGTAGCCAGTATAGCAAAACCTTTTGGTAAAAGATAGTTACGGCCATAACCGGCCTTTACTGTAACTACATCATCTTTATCGCCCAGGTTTTTTACGTCTTGTTTTAAAATAACTTCCATTGCTTTACCTCCCGATTATTTTAATGAGTCTGTAACATAAGGTAATAAACCAATGTGGCGTGCACGCTTAACAGCTTGTGCCACTTTGCGCTGGAATTTTAATGAAGTACCGGTTAAACGGCGAGGTAATACTTTACCTTGATCGTTAACAAACTTTAATAAAAAGTTAGCGTCTTTGTAGTCAATATACTTAATACCGTTCTTTTTGAAACGGCAGTATTTTTTACGGTTATCCTCTACTTTAGGGGCAGTAACGTATTTAATTTGATCAGCCATTAGTTTGCCTCCTCCAATTTAGCGGCAGGTTTTTTGTTAAAAGCACCGCTGCGTTTTTTGTCGTTGTAAGCAACGGCATGTTTGTCTAAAGCAATTGTCAGGAAACGCAAAACACGCTCATCGCGTCTTAACTCAACCTCCAATTTGTTAATTAATTCACCCGGAGCCTTAAATTCAGTTAAGTGATAGTACCCTGTAGTTTTCTTTTGAATAGGGTACGCAAGTTTTCTCAAACCCCAATTATCCTCCTGGACAATTTCGGCTCCGCCATCAGTTAAAACTTTGCTGTATTTGGCAATAGCCTCTTTAGCAATGTCTTCTGAAAGCAACGGGGTTAGAACGATCACGATTTCGTACTGTTGCATTGTTTGTACTTTGATTTTTAATTATTTATCCCGACAATTCGGGGCTGCAAATATAGGTAATAATTTAATGTTTTCAAATTGATGATTTTCATTTAATTATTTATATTTCAATCGGCTTAAACATAAGTTGTCACATATCATGAAAAAGTTCATAATCAGTATTCTATCGTTATTATGTATTGCTGCCCACGCTCAAACTGTAAGTAAGTTAGGGCCAACCGAGCAACAGATGAACGATGTTTTGTGTGAATGTATCAGCAAACAGGACCTTTCGCAAATTAATGGGAAACAACAAGGCACAAAAGCGATTACAGATTGCATGAGTGCGCACACCGATCTATTAATGAAAATAGCTGAAGAGCGCAAAGTTGACGTTAATGATGGCGAAGGAATGAGAGCCATAGGTATAGAAATAGGCAAAAATCTTTTAACGCAAAATTGTAGTGCATTTTTACAATTGAGCATGAGAATGAATCAAGATCCGGATGCCACATCTATGGGTAGTACTGCGGGCACATTCAAAAGAATAGAACTAAAAGGCTTTAATTATATTGTACTTAATGAGGCCGGTAAAGGAGAACGTTCATTTTTGTGGTTTGAACAATTTCCAGGATCTGAGAAATTTACAGGTGTTACTACCGCATTAGTTGGTAAAAAAATAAATGTTAAATGGAAAGAAGCTGAAGTTTATCTGCCTCAAGCTAAAGGATACTATAAAGTTAAAATAATTACCGGAGTTGAATAGCTGTAGGTCAACTGGTAATTATAATAGGTGCTTATAAACCAACTTCTGTTAATAAAAATAAAACCCCCAATTAACATTTAGTATAAAACATTACGGTAGTTTCGGTTGTCTTTAAAATGTTGATTTTTTAACCCGAAAACATTACCACCATGGACTTTAAACACACTGAAGACCGGTCAGCAAACAGCAACGCTTTCATGTACGATTCAATTTATTTCCAGGCACCGGAAGTATATAACAGATTGGAAGAAGAGGACGAAGATGACGAGGAATGGGAAGATGAGGAAGACGAAGATTTTGATGATGAAGCAGAAGATCTTGACGATCTGAACTCGGCACGTTACGGTGCTGATCTGGACATAAGTGATGACGCTTACGATATTACCAATCCCGATCCGGACGATGATCATCTGCCCGAAGAGGAGTTGCAGTAAAGCTTAAATCTTTTCTGCAAAAAGCTCCTCCAGATCAAGTATAAACTCAGGCAACACGGGTGTAGTAACTTTGTCGCCTATGGTTAATAAACGCGATGGTTGAAATAAACCATCTGTGAGTGTGTATTTCATGAAGGTTTTTTCAAGCGGGTGAATGATCCAGTATTCAAGCACACCCGCTTCTTCATAAACTTCAAACTTATTTTGAAGTTCTTTTTTATTGTTACCCGGCGATAGTATTTCCACTACTATATCTGGTGCGCCTAAACATCCTTTATCGTCAATTTTTAAATGGTCGCATATTACGCAGATGTCTGGTTGAACAACGGTAATAACTTCTTTGTCGTTACCTGATAAACGGGGCAAACGTACATCAAATGGAGCAGAAAAGGCCTCACACCTTTTGCCTTCAAGATAGTTTCCAAACCATCGAGACAAACGTAAGGAAATGCGTTGATGTATTGAACCCGGAGCCGGACTCATCTTAAAAATTTTGCCCTTTATTAATTCTAAACGCTCATCAAACGCCCATTTTAAATAGTCGGCGTAAGTGTACGTTTTGTTGATATCTAAGTCTGATAACTGCATGCCCAAAATTCTGTTGTCAATCAAAAATACTAAAATGTTGCACAAACCCCGCCAAATAAAATACCAACACCTGTTTAATAGTACTTGATTTCTTTTTACCTTAGTAGCTGTGGATAATTTTATAGTTTCGGCACGTAAATACCGCCCGGCTACTTTTGATACCGTTGTTGGTCAGCAACATATAACCAACACCCTAAAAAACGCTATTAAAAATAATCAGCTGGCGCAGGCATTTTTATTCTGCGGGCCGCGTGGGGTGGGCAAAACCACATGTGCACGTATATTGGCAAAAACCATTAACTGCACCAATTTACAGCCAAGCGGCGAGGCCTGCGGCGAGTGCCCTTTGTGCACCGCTTTTCAAAATGGTAATTCGTTTAACATTCATGAACTGGATGCGGCATCCAACAACTCGGTTGATGACATTCGCAGTTTAATTGAGCAGGTGCGCATACCACCGCAAGGTGCCCGTTACAAAGTATATATTATTGATGAGGTGCACATGCTGTCGCAGGCAGCCTTCAATGCTTTCCTGAAAACGCTTGAAGAACCACCTCATTACGCTATATTTATATTAGCTACTACAGAGAAGCATAAAATACTGCCAACCATACTTTCGCGCTGCCAGATATTTGATTTTAACCGCATAGGGGTTGATGATATGAGCGCGCATCTGGAGGGTATTGCCAAAAAAGAGAGTGTTGCCTATGAGCCGGATGGCTTACATATTATTGCCCAAAAAGCCGATGGCGGTTTGCGCGACGCGCTTTCTATGTTTGATCAGATAGTTAGCTTCTCGGGCAGTAATGTTACTTACAGGGCGGTAATTGATAACCTTAATATTTTAGATTACGATTATTACTTTAATATAACCGAAAGCCTGCTTAGCGAAGAAACGGCCAAAACACTACTGTTTTTTGATGAGATACTACAGAAAGGTTTTGACGGTGCGCACTTTGTATCTGGCCTTTCAGAACACTTCCGCAACCTGTTGGTGAGTAAAGATGCCGCAACTATTAAATTACTGGAAGTTAGCGAGGGTATTAAAACCAAATACCTGCAACAGGCACAGGCGGCAAGTGTGTCATTCCTTTTATCAGCGCTTGGTATAGCCAATCAGTGCGATCTGAACTATAAGCTGAGTAAGAATCAGCGCTTACAGGTTGAACTGGCGCTGTTAAAAATGTGTCATTTACAATCGGTGTTTAATATAGCCTCAGGTAGCCAACCAATGCCCGCTGATAACGGGCAATTAAAAAAAAAACCTGATACCTCAGCAAACGTAACATCAACCGAAAGCGGATCACCTAAAAACGAGATGCCTCTTTTAAATGATAGTGCTGCTGCTTACACAACACAAAAGCCCGCTCAAACAACTCCGGCGCCCGCGGCGGCAAAGCCTGCTTCGCCGCCGGCAGAAGAGCGGCCAAAGGTTTTCATTCCCAACGCCAGTACCACTTCAATAAAAATACCATCGCTGAAAGATCTTGATGCACCTTTAAATGCCGGTGGTGAAGAGGAAGAAGATCCTTACCAAAAAGGGACAGACCGAGAATCTTTCACCTATAACGAGTTTTTAGCCGAATGGAGTAACTATGCGGCTAAGGTTAAAGCTGAAGGTAAAATGAATTTGTTACCAATTTTTACCTTAGGCGCACCAAAAATGCTGGGCGCTACTAATTTTGAGGTGTTAGTAGGTAATAAAGTACAGGAGAATTTGCTGCGCGATGAGCGTCCGGGGTTGCTTAATTACCTGCGTGCCAAACTGAAAAACTATGATATTGAGGTGAATGCCCGTATTGATGAGCAAACTGTAGTTAAGCGCCCGTATACAAGTCAGGAAAAATTTCAGTATATGGCTGCCAAAAACCCCCAGTTGGCAGAACTGCGCAGAATGTTTAATCTTGATTTTGACTAAAATTTCTTTTCCTCGCTATAATTAACTCATTTTCCGTATTTTAGCGACAAATTATCCGGTTGTATGAAATTTAAATACCTTTCCTTATTCGCAGCATCAATTTTCTGCATGTCGCAGTTTTCATGTAAGCAAGATCCGCCTATTTATCCTAACGATCCTGACTTTGTAGCCTATAACGGTCCTAAAACCGGCACTGGTACAGGAACCGGCACTGGTACAGGAACCGGCACTGGTACAGGTACAGGAACCGGCACTGGTACAGGAACCGGTACTGGAACGGGAACCGGCACTGGAACGGGAACCGGCACTGGAACAGGAACCGGCACAGGCACAGGAACCGGAACGGGTACAGGAACCGGAACAGGTACCGGCACTGGAACAGGAACCGGCACTGGTACGGGAACAATAAACGAGTCTCAGCTAACCGGCAAGTGGAAGGTTACAAAAATAACCAATGAATATTACTTAAATGGATCGCCGCAAAGCAGCATAGATGCCATGGCTGCCATTATTAGCAATGTGCAGCTCAATGATGCTAATAAAACTTATGAGATTGACGGCTTTACTGATCCTACAGACAAGTATACATTGTCAAAAACCGGTAGTACACTTTATATACAATTTGCCACCGACCCTTTGATTCGTTCATCAAACGAAAAAATTCAGGTAACAAATTTGACAGCTACTTCAATGACATGGCTTGCACCCGAACCTGCGCTAACAGTTAGCTCTCAAGGGAGTACAATAACCATGTCGTGGAAAGTAACCTTTACCAAGGTTAATTAAATAAAAAAGGTAGCGTGTAAACGCTACCTGATTCTATCATTTTTTGGATAACCTTCTTCATCCAGGTCATCCCTGTCATCTTCAGGAGTGTGTCCTAAAACCTCATCAATGGGGTCAAGGTCAACTATGCTGCCCTTGTTATCAATGTGCATGCCTAACTGGTCAACATCTGTTTCCAGGTTCTCATTAGGTATATATTCATCAACGGCGTAAGGATTGGCCTCGTCATAGGTAGAGTTAAAATCTTCACCGTTTTTAGCAGCTGTATTATATGGATCCGGATGATCGTAATCGGGGTCATCGCTTTTTACGTCAAACTCGTAACTGTTACTTTCAGCATTAAAGCTTAATTGTTCCTTGTCTATAGTTTCGCCAAGGTCATTTTTCAGGGTAAGATCCCTGTCGTTGTTCTCGTTTTTTTGATTGTTGGTGCTCATAGGTTAGTCGATTATAGTTCACTATACATTAAAAACCTTGCCAAAATAAGCAACAAGTGCCCTCCGGAATATGATAAATGTTGCTTAGTAATATGATATTTGTTTTTTGTAAGATGTAATACCTCCAATGGCAAATTTTACACCTATAGAAAACTGGTCATAAGCATCATTCTTGCTCCTTCCGGTTTCAAAGCCGTCAAGGTCATCTCCCAAAATATAATTTAGCTGATAACCCAGATCAATTTTTACAGAAGGCTGGTTATATCTGTTAAAAATTTTGAATTCGTAACCTATTCGCGCCGGAATAAGCAGCTGGTTGGAATGGTTACGGCCAGGGCTATAAAAACCCTTATCATCAGGAACACGTAAAGTAGTGTCAATATCAAGCTTGTTAACCACAAAGCCGATACCACCGGAAACATAGAAATTTTTTAAACCGTTAAGTAGCGCGCTGCCAGAATAATCAAACAACTCGCCCGCCTGCAGTTGCGCCCTAAACATTACTGAGGTGAACTTATTTTCAAAATAGCGTTTAGATGGCGTTGAGGTACCACCGCCTTTCAATACACCCGCCTGCACTTCAATAACATAGTTGATGTATGGGCTTACGTTATAATTAAAGTTAAAATGCCCTGTAGGCGACATTAAAATTTTTTCGGCATCGCTGGCTACCACCCGGCTTGCTGCTCCTCCAAAGCCAATGTCGTATTGTGCATATTCAAATCCTAATTGAGCTTTGGCTGTAAAGCACAATATAAAACTCATTAAAACTACAGTGCTAAAAGATCTGACGAAAAAACGGGTCATATTTAAGTTGAAGCGATTTATAGAGGAGAGGTAAAAGTTAATAACCAAAGATCAAACGTTTTAAAAAGGTTGTAAGTTTAAATATATAATTCGTACGCTAATCCGGATAAAAATACAACTAAGTTTTGTTAAAAATACATCCGTAATAAAATTATCTGCCTTATGTTAGGCCCCAAACCGTTAATTAGTAAAGCCGATAAATTCAATTTTCATATATTAGCGGCCAAAACAAAAAAGCATCTGGTATGGCAAAAATTAAAGTAGACAACCCTGTTGTTGAGTTAGATGGGGATGAAATGACCCGCATCATCTGGAAATTTATAAAAGACAAACTAATTGTTCCTTATCTTGACCTTGATATTAAATATTATGACCTTGGTTTAGAGTATCGTGATGAAACAAATGATCAGGTAACTATTGATGCCGCCAATGCCATAAAACAATACGGCGTAGGTATAAAATGTGCCACTATTACTCCTGACGAAGCCCGTGTTACTGAGTTCAACCTGAAACAAATGTGGAAATCGCCTAACGGAACCATCCGTAATATATTAGATGGTACCGTATTCCGCGAGCCTATTGTTATGAGCAATGTGCCGCGTTTGGTGCCTAACTGGACTGCACCAATCTGCATTGGCCGTCACGCGTTTGGCGATCAATACCGTGCTACTGACTTTTTAACCAAAGGCAAAGGCAAACTTACCGTAACCTTTACTCCCGAAGATGGCAGCGAGCCACAAAGCTTTGAAGTATTTAACTTTAAAGGTGATGGTGTAGCTTTAACCATGTACAATACTGACGAGTCTATCCGCGGGTTTGCACATTCATGCTTTAACCAGGCGTTAATGAAAGGCTGGCCTTTATATTTATCAACTAAAAACACCATCCTGAAAAAATATGATGGTCGTTTTAAAGATATTTTTGAAGAGATCTACCAAAGTGATTATAAAGCTAAATTTGACGCAAAAGGGATTGTTTATGAGCACCGTTTAATTGACGACATGGTTGCATCGGCCCTTAAATGGAACGGTAACTTTGTATGGGCTTGTAAAAATTATGACGGCGACGTACAATCTGACACTGTTGCTCAGGGTTTTGGCTCATTAGGTTTAATGACCTCAACTTTAGTTACACCAGATGGTACCGTTATGGAAGCTGAAGCTGCGCACGGTACGGTAACCCGCCACTACCGCGAGCACCAGGCCGGCCGCCCAACATCAACTAACCCAATCGCATCAATTTTTGCCTGGACACGTGGTTTAGAGTTCCGTGGCAAATTAGATAATAACCAGGAACTGATTGATTTTTGCCACACTTTAGAGCAGGTTTGTATTGAAACTGTAGAAAGCGGTAAAATGACCAAAGATTTGGCTATTACCATTAAACCTAAGGTTGAGCACGGTGTTGATTACCTGTACACAGAGGAGTTTTTGGAAGCTATTGACGAGAATTTAAAAGCAAAATTAGCTAAATAAGCTAAAGCAAATATTTTAACCCTGAGCGCCCATTTTTCAAAATGGGCGCTTTTTTTTGGAAAAATGTTTTTACCTTAGGTATAACCAATTAATATTATACCTGAGCCATGGCAAGCTATTATATGTTCGCTTTAGTACTTTATTTTTATTTAATAACCCGCTTTTCTGTTCAGAGCAGTTTCAAATTTGCAGGGGTTTACCAGCTAAAATATTTTTTGATAGTTGTGCTGTTACCTTTTGCAGGCTATTTTATTGCTCTTAATCTGCTAAATAAAAAATTGGAATTAGAAGGGTGATAAGTAAATACTTACTGTTTAGGCACAATAAACTCACCTGTTAGATAGTCAATTTTTACCTCGCCATCGTAAAGATCATTTGTACCTGACGACGCAATGAGGCCGCCGGCAATACCAAACAGCGCGCTCATGGCAATTACGGTACCGGCGCTTGCATTCCGGTAAATGCTTATTCTTCCGTTAAAGAAAACATCATCGTCTCGCCTGTAAACAGGGTGGTAGCCAAAGGTGTTTGTTATATAAGGTTTGCCTTTAAAAACTACGGCGTAGGCATTTGCGGGGTTTAGATTTTTAAGCTTTCTTTTGGCATCGTAAACTTTGATATTACCATCGCTTATTGAGTCGCCTTCAACCACCACTTCTCCGTCGGGTATCTGGTCTTTGAATGATCTGTAACGGTAATAAACGCCATCGGTAAATGTGTCTGCCGTATAAAGTCTTAGCTGTTTTTTTTCAGCGCGGTCAATGTTCACAATATAGCTGTACGGAAAGGATGCTTTTGATTGCGGCTTATTGGTAAGGTTATTGGCTATGAAATCAGTTAATACATTACTGCCGGCTTTTAACAGCGCGTTAGTTACATCCATAGCCGACATCACAACTAACGTATCTACGCTATTGATGATGCTGTAACCATTGTCAACCTTGGCAAATAGGTGCGCATATAATTTGAAATAGCCCTTCTCGCTGAAACTTGACGTTACTTCGGCCAGGTTATACAACCTGAGTTGTAACAGCAACTCTCCGTTAGCAGCTGTGCTATCTGTTAAATCAGCCAATACATTTTTTATTTGATTGCCCAGTCCATCTTTTGCAACAACCAGGGCCTGCCTGTTGAAAGCGCCGGTTTGAACTATGCCGAGGGTTGATGTATCATTCCTTGAATCTATAAAGTTGATGGTTTTATATAAACTGTTGGCAACCTTGTATTCAGGCCTTATCAAAGAAAACTGCTCAATTTTTTGTGCTTTAGCGGCAAAGTGCTGTATTGAAATCAAAAGATATACAAAAAGCAGTTTGACAACATTTAATTGTGAAGGCATAGTAATTATTTTAGGCAAAAGTAAAATATAAACGCCACAACGCAAAAAAGGCCACGCTTAATGCGCGGCCCTTCTTAATTATAAACTAAACGTAAACTAAAAATTAATTATTGCGGGTCTCAATTTTGGTGATCTTCCAATCGTTACCTTGTTGCTTAATAGTTATGGTGCTGCTGCGCACATAACCTTCGTATTGTTGGTCTAAACGTACTACCATTGTTTTGTCAACATCAGACAAAATTGATGTAGTATACTGGCAGTTTTGCTCAACATTTTCTGATGCTTTGAATGAATCGATCAAAGCCTGTTTGTTCAATTTATAAACCTGCGAACCGCGGTACATGTTGTATTCAACATCTTTAGCCAGGGCTGCTTCTAAATTTTGTAAATTGCCATGCATAAGTGCATTGGTGTAAGCGTTTACTACATCATTTTTTGACAAAGCGTTTGATACATAATGGCTTACAGTAGTATTTACATTAGCATTTGCTATAGTGGTAGCCATTACTAAGGCTAAACCGAATAGGATTGTTTTTAGAGTTTTCATAATAATATGGTGTTAAAGGTTATTAATAATTTTTATACCCATATGACAACACGAATCGAGGTTTCGTTACAGCCGATTTGAACTTTATTTACGATTTAACGAAAATTTAACATTTGAGCTTGTTTTTTAAATACTTCATAACAAAGCGCAACTAACATGACAGACTTTACCACTATCATTCTTCAATTTGATGAACAGGGCGAAAAAACCGGTTGGACGTATATTGAAATCCCGGCAGATATTGCTCAAAAGTTAAAGCCGGGTAATAAAAAATCTTTCAGGGTGAAAGGTTGGTTAGATGGCTTTGCAGTTGCCGGTATGGCTGCTATGCCAATGGGGGAGGGTAATTTTATTTTAGCCCTGAATGCCGAAGTGCGGAAAGGAACTAGAAAAGGCGCCGGTGGTATGCTTGCGGTAAAGCTGGAGGAAGATAAAGATTACAAAGTTGAAGTGCCTGCCGATTTACAGGAATGTTTTGAATTTGATCCTGATGCCGGCGTGCAGTTCAATAGTTTGGCCCGGTCGCATCGAGATTATTTCATTAAATGGATAAACAGCGCTAAAACTTCCGAGACGCGGGAGAGGCGTATTGTAAACACCGTTAACGCTATGCTGCGCAAATGGGATTATGGAACAATGATACGGGAAATGCGTAAGGAGGTCTAACCTTACAACAAAGCCAGCACTATTCTGAAACCGTCCGGATCAGCTATGGTTAATCCATTTTCGGCCCAGTAAGGGTTTTTAGGTGCAAGTAAATTGATTCTTAGCTCTGTTAATTTATTTTTCATAGCGCTGTATTCCACGGCACTGAGGTAAAATACCAACAGATCATCCTCATCACTTTGATGTACGGCCGGTTCCTCAGATTGCGTAAATTCCAGGTGCCATTCTGAATTTGCGCCGCCAATAAAGACGCCATCGTAACCTGCATGGTCCTTAAACCCGCCAATAACTTTTAGTCCTAAAACTTGAGTGTAAAAATCTATGAGTGCTTGTAGTTGGGAGGTATGTCGGGCTACTCGGAGTTTCATAATTCTGCAAGTTAAAAAGATGTACCCAAACCCGCCAATTTGTGTATAAAATATGCACATCGGTATATACGCACATCTGCACATTACATTATCTTTACCCATCCAAATTATTTGTTACGAATGAGTGAAGAGCTGAACGAAAATACATCTGCCAACGAAGAAAAATTAAATAACATAACCTCGCTTGACGGCTTGTACGAAAACTGGTTTCTGGATTATGCCTCCTATGTAATTCTTGACCGTGCCGTTCCGCATATTAATGATGGTTTAAAGCCGGTACAGCGTCGTATTCTCCACTCATTGAAGGAGATGGACGACGGACGCTTTAATAAAGCTGCCAACGTTATTGGTAATACCATGAAGTATCACCCGCATGGCGATGCTTCCATTGGTGATGCCATGGTGCAAATAGGGCAGAAGGACCTGCTGATTGACTGCCAGGGTAACTGGGGCGACCCGGTAACCGGCGACTCGGCAGCGGCTCCGCGATATATTGAGGCGCGTTTGTCAAAATTTGCTTTAGAAGTAGTATTCAACCCGGATACTACCGATTGGCAGGCCAGTTATGATGGTCGTAACAAAGAGCCTATAACGCTTCCTGTTAAGTTCCCTTTACTGCTTGCGCAAGGGGCCGAAGGTATTGCCGTGGGTTTGGCTACCAAAATATTACCCCATAACTTTGTTGAATTGCTTGATGGTTCAATTGCTGTTCTGCGAAACGAGCCGATAAACTTATTGCCCGATTTCCCTACAGGTGGGATGGCTGATGCTTCCGCTTATAATGAAGGTCAGCGAGGCGGACGTATACGCGTTCGTGCCAAGATCAGTGAGCGCGATAAAAAAACGCTTGTTATTACCGAGATACCTTTTTCTACAACAACGGGTAGTTTGATTGATAGTGTTGTTAACGCTAATGATAAAGGTAAGATCAAAATAAAGAAAATAGAGGATAACACCGCAAAGGATGTAGAGATAGTTATCCATCTGGCGCCAGGTATATCGCCTGATGTTACCATAGACGCGCTTTACGCCTTTACAGATTGCGAAGTTTCTATATCGCCAAATACCTGCGTTATTCAGAACGATAAGCCGAGGTTCATCAGCGTGAATGACATGCTTACCGAGAGTACGCACAAAACCCGCGACCTGCTAAAGCTGGAACTGGAGATCAAGCTGAAGGAGTTGATGGAGAAGATATTTTTCAGTTCGCTGTTAAAAATATTTATCCAGGAAGGGATGTATAAGCATCCTGATTATGAAAGCTCATCTAACTTTGAAGAAGTATTGGTTGTACTCAACCGCTTGTTTGAGCCTTTCTTTCCTCAGTTTTACAGGGAGATATTGCCGGAAGACTACAAGAAACTGATTGATAAGCCAATGAGCAGCATTACCCGTTTTGACGTGAAGAAAACGGATGAGCAGATAAAGGGCCTGGAAAGCGAGATCAAGACAGTTAAGCATCATTTAAAGCATCTAACTGATTACGCCATTGATTGGTTTACCAAATTAAAGGAAAAGTACGGAAAGGGCCGTGAGCGTAAAACCGAACTGCGCACCTTTGATAAAGTAGAAGCCGCACAGGTAGCCTTGGCTAATGTTAAATTGTACGTTAACCGCGAAGATGGCTTTATTGGCACGGGCTTAAAGAAAGACGAATTTGTTGGGGATTGCTCAGACATTGATGAGATCATTGTTTTCCGTGCCGATGGCCGCTGCCTCATAACCCGGGTACAGGAAAAAGTTTTTGTGGGTAAGGAGATCATCCATGTGGCGGTGTTTAAGAAGAACGATGAGCGCACCATTTATAACATGATCTATAAAGACGGGCAAAGCGGCGTTAGCTACATTAAACGTTTTGCCGTAACCGGTGTAACCCGCGATAAAGAGTACGATCTCACAAAAGGAACTAAAGGCTCAAAAGTGCTGTACTTCTCTGCCAACCCTAACGGTGAAGCCGAAGTGATTAACATACAGTTAAAGCCGCACCAGAAGCTGAAAAAGCTGCAGTTTGATGAAGACTTTGCTTTGCTGGCTATAAAAGGACGTGGTTCTATGGGTAATATAGTTACCAAGTATCCGGTTAAAAAGATAGTGCTAAAATCAAAAGGTGTGTCAACGCTGGCCGGCCGTAAAATTTGGTATGATGAAATATTGAAACGCCTTAACGTTGATGGCCGCGGTAAATATTTAGGCGAATTTGATGGCGACGACCGCATATTAACCGTAATGCCTAACGGTATTTGCGAACTGACCAGCTTCGACCTCAATAACCATTTTGATGATAAGATGGTGTTGATTGAGAAGTACAACCCTGAAAAGGTTTATTCGGTAGTGCATTTTGACGGCAAGAGTAAAAATTACCTGGTTAAGCGCTTTACGTTTGAGAATACTGCAATAGGTAAGCAAACCAGCATTATCAGTGATGAAAGCGGCTCAAAAATGCTGCTGATATCAGGCGCGGCGCAACCTATTGTTAAAGTTGATCAGTTAAAAGGCGCATCAAAAGCAGAAGAAACGGTTGAATTGAACCTGGCCGATCTGATAGATGTTAAAGGTATGAAGGCCATGGGTAATCGACTGTCGGCTCACGTAGTGCAAAAGGTTGAATTGATTGCCGAGCATGACGATGCAGAGGATGTACCCGACCCGGAACCATCATCAGTTGAAGATACTGAGATCACCATAACACCGGACGATAAAACCGTAGCCGATGTTGTTCCGCCTGCTGATGCGCCTGTAAATACAGATGTATCGCCGGCAGGTTATGAGCCGCCAACAGAATCTGTGCAATTACCCGAAGGATCAAAGAAATCACCGGAGAAACCTGTGGAGCCTCCTGCAAAAAAAATAGACATGGAGATAACTAATAGGGATGACCTTGATATACAGGGGACGTTGTTTTAGGGAAGCAGATGTCTAATCAGTAATTCGTCGTTGCGAGGTACGAAGCAATCTCTGAAGCGATAAGCATATTGATATGTAATCCGCCTACCACCAGCGGGCTACCTGTCAATCTGGGATTACTTCGTACCTCGCAATGACGAAAAATAGATATATTGCAGGATTGCTCTACGCGCTTATAAAATAAGCCGCTTCAAAAACATGCCCTACCTTTAACTCCTGAATACCCTCTTTTTTGCTGATATCAACATGCTGGCCTTCCGTATCGGCACAACCCAACCAGGGCTCAATGCATACAAAATCGGCGCCGGGTTTTGCCCAAATACCTAAGTAATTAAAATGCGGAAACTCAACTGTCAGACTTAAGTCATGCAGTTTACTTTTGATGGTAACCTCGCGCGAACGCAGATTTTTGAATACTAACGCGTCTTTGTCAAATAAATCGCGGGTTAAAGGAAGCATTTTGTTTGGGGTTGGCACAGGGTGTGTCTCGCCGTTAAAAAATCCGTCTGCCGAAAGTTGGTGTGTTTCCAGTTGCTCATCTGATTCAAACTCCAGGTAATAATCTTCGTATTTCTCACCTTTATGAAAAGGTACATTAAATGCGGGGTGACCGCCAACCGAAAAATAAATAGGTTTTTTATCATGATTGATCAACTTGTACGTAACACGTAATGCTGAATCGATCAGATCGTAATGAATTTGAAAATCAAATTTATATGGGTAAACAGCCAAAGTTTTTTCGCTGTTAGGTAACGAAAACTTGGCCGATATGGGGCTGCTTTCAATCAGCAGCAGTTCTGAAGTGCGGGTAAATCCATGTCGTGATAAATTATAACTATTGCCATCAACCAATAACTCGTTATTGATCAAACCACCCACAATAGGGAACAGGTTGGGCGCGTGCCAAGGCCAAACAGCTGCATCGGCCTGCCACATATGCTCAATGCCTGTTGTTTTATTAAAAAAGGAGGTAAGCTCACCGCCCTGGTTGCGGATAGCTACTTTATAATATTCATTTTCAATAACGGTCATATTCAGTTTGGCTTAATTATATTTTATAACGCAAGGGTAGCTATCCTGTTTAACTTTTTTTCTACAAACCTTATTCTGAGGTTTTGATTAGGGCCCTTAATACCGAATCCTTTTGAGCGGTATTCAGCTTTTGGCCGCCAAATAAAGCATTCTCAAAATCGCCATAACCGGGGTTGGGTATCACAATGTATTTGTAGCCAAAATATTTTTTCAGACGTTCGGTTGCGGCATTGCGGCTATCCTGCAAAGGTTTATTATCATAAGCCGAATCAAAATCGGGCAGGTTGTCGCCGCAATACAGTACAACATTATACTTTTTAAGTATTTCCTGCCTGCGCGCTTCCTTGCTGGATATGCTTTGCTTTAAAACAATGTGGTCCTTATCTGCATTAGGTAGCTTGTATAATTTCAGGTTTTTTGTAGTGCCTTCGCGTTCGTCTTCATCGCGGTTAGTAACATAAAACACGGTAACGCCCTTTGAAGCCGCATATTTAAAAAACGACGGTGCGCCGGGTACGGTATCAGCAATACCTTTTGCTGTCCATGCTTTCCAGCCAGCCAGATCAAAATCTTTATTTTTGACCGCGCGCGCGGCATCATACGGACTGTTGTCTAAAACGGTCTCGTCAATATCCGTTATAATAGCCAGCGGCTTTTTGCTTTTTTGTTTCAAGGCCTCATCTAAACGCAGGCGGGCAATGTTATAAGCCTGAAAGCACAAGGCCTTATACTCGGCAGCACGTTGCTGATATAGCAACGCCCAAACTTTGCCGCCATTAACTATTGAAAGTTGCTCGGCAGTTTGCGCCCGGGTTGTTGCTGTAGAGATTAGCACTATTAAGCAAAGCAAAAAAGTTTTTTTCATGGTACTTTTAATAAGTGCCGGGTCTTAATTTATCCTGAAACTCCTTTACAAATTTATTCACCTTAGGCTGTATCACAAAAGCACAGTAAGATTTGCTACTGTTTTGATTGAAGTAATTATGGTGATATTCTTCTGCAGAATAAAACTCGCTTACAGGCGTAACTTCGGTTACTATCGGATCATCAAAAACCTGCTCATCCGTTAAAGTTTTGATAGTGGCTAACGCACGCTCTTTCTGATGCTCGTTATGATAGAATATAGCCGACCTGTACTGCGGCCCAACATCATTGCCCTGGCGGTTAAGCGTGGTTGGATCATGGGTTTTAAAGAAGATCAGCAGCAACTCGTCAAGGTTCAGCTCGTCTGCATCATAAGTAACCTCTACAACTTCGGCGTGGCCGGTGGTGCCGGTACAAACTTGCTCGTAGGTTGGATCTTTTTTATGACCACCGGTATAGCCCGATGTTACGCTTTGTACGCCTTTAAGCGTTTGAAATATAGCCTCGGTGCACCAAAAGCAACCGCTGCCCAATGTTATTTTTTGTATATCCATAGTGTTATAAACAAAGTTAACATTAAACGTTCTCAAAACATTAATCTGAACCTTGATTTACTTTGATTTTGGGATTAACCTGACAAAGGACCATGATTTGCTTGATTTGAGGATTGACTAATATATCATGTCGATTCCTAAAAACAGAAAAGCCACGACGTTATCCATCATGGCAATCCTTAAATCCTTTAATCAAGGTTATTATTGGTATTGAATATATATCGGGTTAGGTGTTTTCTTCAACACTTCTTCCGGCGTCATCATATGGTGAGGCGCTTTTTTCAAATCGTTTTTGTAGAACAGTTTAAACCCGGTAAACTGTACCGGTTCGTTTTGAATAAAGTAGCGCCAGGTACCGCCTTTTAATTCAGGTTCGCCCCATCCATCCATATCCATTACCACCTGAACTTCAGGGCGCAATTTAATGTTTTGGTAATTAGTTACCATTTTTTTGGTAAAACGGTGTACAATTAAAATTTTTGGCGGCAGGTTGTGCTTTTTAACCAGTCCGGCTAAGTAGCCAGATACATAATTAATATCGGCAGCATCATAAGTGCCAATTTTTTTGCCCGGCTTGGTGCCATCTTTCATTGAAAACTCAGGGTCCATACCAAAATGCACATGCGGCATTATTAGGTAAGGCTCTAATAAAGGTAACTCCGCCTGTATGTTGCTTAGCGCTACCTGCACATCTAAAAATACAATAGCATTTATTTTTTTCGCAATATTTAATACGCTGTCAATCTGTTTAAACGGCATGCGGTAGCGGTATTTACCGTCTTTACCACCATCACCCTGCGCCACAACGGCTATGTAATGCAAAGCCGGTTGAACAGGTGTATTAGGGTCAGCTTTTTCCCATGCTTTTACTTCGCCTTTTAATTTAGCAAGCATTTCTTTAGGAGGCAATTCGCCTAAAATGCCCATCTTTTTCGAGTATAGGTTACCGTAATAAGACACTACACGTTTGTAAGGAAAAATAGCGCCGGGTAGCGGATAAGGCGCATTTTTTACGGGCCATTTGCCGGTGGTGTCGCCGTGCGCCAAACGTTTCATTAATGAGTCGTATTGGGCTTTATCAATTGGAGGATAGTTACGTGCTACAGTTGTAGTGTCGGCCACTTCTTCTTCGCCGGTAGCGGTCTTTTTAACTTTTGTTGTGTCAGTTGATTTCGTTCCGCTGCTTTGGGTACAGTTGGTAAAGAAGGTTAAAGCCGCAATTACTAAAGCGAAAGAAAGAAAGATTTTCCTCATAGGTTGGAATTTTGTTTAAAGACGCAAAATAATACCTTTTTGTTTACTAACAGAACAAATTTATCCACAGCTTATTTATGCTTGCAAAATTTACCAAACACGCCCAATGGCAACTTTATGCCTGATGTTGCCTGCAAATAGAGTTCGCCAATCTCCAGGTTCTGTACTTCAGGATAAGCGGTTTTGATAAGGTTTTCCACTATTACAGATGAGAAACCCAATGAGTAAGTATTCAGGATAAGAAAATGTTCTTCAGGATCTAAAAGACGCGTAACTTCCTGCATCATTTCGTTGATCTGGTCCTCCAGTTTCCACTTCTCGCCATTTGGTCCGTGGCCGTATGCCGGAGGATCTAATATAATACCGTTGTATTTTTTGCCGCGTTTCAGTTCGCGTTTTACAAATTTCAGTGCATCTTCAACTACCCAGCGTATATCTTTCAAACCCGAAAGTTCCTGATTTTCGTTACCCCAGGTAACCACCTGGCGGATGGAATCAACGTGCGTTGTATCAGCTCCGGCAGCCTTTGCAATTAATGACGCGCCACCGGTGTAAGCAAACAGGTTTAACACTTTTGGGTTGGGTGTTTTAAACTTTTGTACATTCTGCGATATGTAATCCCAGTTAACGGCCTGTTCCGGGAAAATGCCTAAGTGCTTAAATGAAGTAAGCGCCAAACGGAATTTTATAGCGGCTTCTGGGTTTTTGTACTCAATATGCCAGCGATCTGGTGTTGCAGGATTTTTTTTCACCCACTCGCCTGATGTGGCCGAGCGGCCCTTAAACTTAATATGGTGCAGGTTCTGCCACTCGCTTTGCGGCAAAGCTTTGCTCCATACAGCTTGGGGCTCGGGGCGTATCAATATTACGTTGCCAAAGCGTTCCAGCTTCTCAAAATCGCCGCAATCAATCAGTTCGTAATCTTTCCAGTGGATGGGCGTAAGTAGTTGGATCATGCTGTGTTGTAGTAAAATTATAGTTGGCAAATATAGGCATTACTAAAAAAATATGGAGGTTTAACACTCATGATAATAAAAACCGGAAATAATATACAACATATTCATTAGTTAACTAAATTAGTAGTTATATGCGTAACCTAATGAGGAAAGCCTTGTTGTTAATTTTAATCTGTATTAATAGTGTTATAGTCCATGCTCAACAAACCTATAACATAACAGGTATAGTAACCGATGAAAAGGACGTACCCATTCCCGGCGCTACGGTTTTTTTAGCCGATTCGCGCAAAGCTACTGTTAGCGATGCCGATGGCAGGTTTACCTTGCAGCAGGTACAGCCTGGTAAGTACAACATAGTGGTTAAAATGATTGGTTATATAGTAACCACCCACGAGTTTTTATTACAGAATAACAACATGCGCTTTAGGTTTAAACTTCCCGAAGACAACATAGTGCTCAACACTGTTGAAATATCAGCCATGTCATGGGTAGAAAGGAAAAGACATTTAGCCACATTTATACGCTGTTTTTTTGGTGCTTCAAAAAATGCCGAGCAATGCAAAATTCTTAATACCGATGATATCAAAATTAGGTTTGATAAGAAAACGAACGTGCTTACCGCCAGTTCAAATGAGTTTCTGATCATTGAGAACAAAGCTTTAGGCTACCGGATGAAATACCTGCTCAGTAACTTTCTGTTTGATAGCTCATTAACGGGGGGCGGATTGATAAGTTTTGATGGAACCGTTTTTTTTGAAGACATGAAGGGTAGCGCCAGGCAGATAAAAAAATGGGAGGAGGAGCGGGCCAATGTCTATCTGGGTTCTATTCCTCATTACTTCAGGTCGCTATTCAATAACACTTTGGAACAGAATGGCTTTATTACTTATATTCTACCCATACCTAAGGTATTGAATAAGATGGCTATGAATAAGCCAGAAATGCTTGGCAAATATTTCAGACCCGTTAATTCACTAAGCAAGTACATAAATAGAGTTGATAGTAATTTTAAAACATTTGATCTGGGCTTGCTGCGAAAAGATTCAACGGAGCTTTATGTGTTATACACCCCTAAAAAAGAGCCACAGGAATTTTTAGATAAGGGTACAAAAGTGAACAGGTATTTTAAAGTGCCTGTTGGGCAGTTATCAATTATACGCCCAACGCAGGACAGTCTTTTAATAAGCAGCAGAGGCGATATAAGCCCGGTTTCGAGTATTTTATATATCGGATATCTGGCGTGGGGGCAGGTGTCATCTTTCTTGCCTTCAGACTATGAATTACCTAAGAATACCAAAATCCCTGATGAAAATAAATTCAGTCAGCTTCCGGGCACGATCTCGGTAAGGAAAGCCGATCAATGACTTACAGCTTTGCTTTAGCTGCCTGCATAAACTTGCTGGCAAATACAAAGTCATTCAACTCTTTAATGTCAGAGTGGGCAATGTCTTTATTAGAGCCTTCCCACCATTTTTGGCCCTGGTTAAGGAAAATAATATGATCGCCAATGCCCATAACCGAGTTCATATCATGCGTAACTACTACTGTGGTTATCTTGTATTCCTGGGTAATTTCATTGATCAGCTCATCAATCAGGATGGAAGTTTGTGGATCAAGGCCCGAGTTGGGTTCGTCAACAAACAAATACTTGGGTTCCATTGATATGGCGCGGGCAATACCCACCCTTTTTTTCATACCGCCGGATAATTCGGATGGATAGAGGTGGTTTTTACCCTTAAGGTTAACCCGCTCCAGGCAAAAATTAGCCCTGTCCAATTTTTCAGACCGGGACTGATCAGTGAAAAGATTCAAAGGAAATATAATATTTTCTTCTACTGTCATGGAATCAAATAACGCGGAGTTTTGAAACAGCATGCCTATTGCTGTACGTATAGGTACGCGTTGCTCAAAACTCATCTCGGTAAAGTTTTCCCCCGAAAAAAGTACCTGGCCCTTGGTAGGCTCGTGCAAGCCAACAATGCATTTGAGCAGGGTAGTTTTACCTGAGCCTGATCCGCCTATGATCAAATGGTTTTTGCCGGGTTCAAATTTGGCGCTTATGCCTTTTAATACCTCGTTTTCGCCGAAGGTTTTATAAATATCCTTGATCTCGATCATAAAAGCATGCTTGAAACTATCAAATCGGCAAATAAAATAAATATACAGCTAAATACAACCCCGCGTGTAGCAGACTCGCCAACCTGTAATGCGCCTCCTTCTGTATAAAAACCATTATAGCAGCAAATTGAAGTAATTAAAAAACCATACACTACAGACTTTACGGCACATACAGTAATAATTACAGGGTTAAAGCCATCTTGCAAACCTGCAACAAAATCTGCAGGAGAAATATCGCGTGTAATAACACAAGCTAAATAACCGCCGCATAAACCCAGACCCACTGATATGATGGTTAACAGGGGGATCATAGAAATGCCCGCTATAACTTTTGGTGCAACCAGAAAGCCGGGTGCGTTAACGCCCATAATTTCCAATGCATCTATCTGTTCGGTAACCCGCATAGTACCCAATTGCGATGCCATGCTTGAGCCCACACGCCCTGCAAGCACCAATGCAGATATGGTAGGGCTGAACTCTAATATGGTAGAATCGCGCGATATACCTCCCGCAATACTTTGAGGTACCAACGGACTTGACAATTGAAACGCCACCTGTATGGTTGCCACAGCACCAATAAATACCGAGATGATAGAAATAATACCCAATGAGCCAATACCTACCGATACCATCTCGCGCATTACCTCATGCCAGTAAACGCTGAACTTTTCGGGTTTTTTAAAACTTAATCGTAATAACAGTATATATCTGCCTAAGCTGTAGAACATATTGTGAGTTTAAAGCGGGTTAAAAATACATTTTTAATGTGTGCTCCCCGCATAGGCAGCATAAATTGTAGCTTAACCGTAGTGTTAACGAAAAATAGTAAGGATTGTTTATGGTGATATTTAAACTTCTTATTCTACTCCCAGCGAAAAATTAATTGGAACACTATGTTTTACTCTAATGAGTTTGCCATTTACTTTTGCCGGAACCCACTTGGGTGATGATCCAAATACTCTTAAGGCTTCTTCTGCAAGTCCTATGGACGGAGTTGCTACAACATGGATGTTAGTTAACGAACCATCTTTTTCTACAATAAAGCTTGTGTACACTTTACCCGTAACGTGGTTCTCTCTCTCTTTTACAGGGTACCTTATAGCTTTTTCCAAAAATTTAGCAAAACTACCCAGACCGCCAGGGAAGGATGGTTGTTCATCGATGCCAGAAAAGTTAACTGCTGATGTTGTATCTTGTTGGTTAAGTAAACTGTCCAAAGAGAAATAAATAGGTAAGACAAAAGGTGATTTCACAGGCTTACCTTTTTTAATGCCTGGGTTAAATTGCGTTAAGAGCTTAGCCACCCTCAAAGCCTCTTCTCCCAGTGTTGCAGATGGAGCTTTTATGATTTTGAAATTACTTGTTGTTCCATCTTGTTCAACGGAAAACCCAATAAAGGCTTGACCACCAATGCTGTCCTTTCTGTCTTGTTCGGGGTATACAAGGTTTTTATAAATAAATTCATGCAGCTTTCCGCCAGTATAAACAGGCGTTCCTTCTATTGGTAAATAATCATTTTCAAACACCAAATTCTTTCCTGCTTTAGGATTTAGGTCAACTAATTGCGTAGAGTCTGATAATATTTTTGCTATTCTGCCTTTTTCATAAAGTGCTTTTCTACCAGATAATTGCCATTTGCCGTCTCTTAACCCGTCTTTAACCGGGCCGGTTGTAGAGCTGCTATAAAAATCAAGAGGGAAGTCTAGCCATATACCATTGCCGTTCTGCGCCAATATGGTACCCGTAGAATCACGGCATTCGTTTAAAATTATCTGTCCTTGTTTATGTATTATATGGGAGTAGAGGTTCCCATTCGGATAATAAGCTATTTCATCTCCAACTAACACGCCTTTATCTACTGTTGCAACAAGCTTTCTTTTGCCATTAGGAAAATATGCAATATATGGACCTTGTAACTCAAAGTTGGCAGACTGTGTTTTGGACATAGCACTGAGTTTTAAAACACCATTAGGATAGTATGCCATTACGGGGTATAGCTTATTATTATTTATTTTTTGTTGTGGTAAAATAAATACCACATAATCAGCTTTCGTTTTATCATCAATAATTGAATTATTGTCTTTAGCGTAGTAAATTAATGTGTCACTTTTAGCTTGAGCGAAAGCCGCGTTAACAGTTATTGTTAATGAGATAAGGCAAAACAGGTATTTAAGCATTGTGAAAATTAAAGCTTAAATATACTTTTAAAAATTAAGGCTGGCAATTCCGCCTATATCATTTACATTTATTAACATGAAAAACGCCATTATAACCGGTGCTACCAAAGGAATGGGGCGCGCCATAGCCATAGCTTTCGCGAAAGAGAATGTTAACATAGCAGTTTGTGCCCGTGGCGCCGAAGACCTTGCCGCGTTTAAAACCGAACTTCAAATTATTAATCCCCAGATAAAGATAGTGACCGTTGTTGCCGATGGCAGCGACCGCGATCAGCTCATCAGTTTTGCCGAAACAGCACAGCGCGAATTAGGCTCAATTAACATCATTGTTAACAATTTGGGCATGTATCCACCCTCCAGCATACTGGATGATGAAAAAACTTTATTCCTAAAAGTTGTAAACACCAATTTGATGCCTGCCTACGAACTATACCGTTTTTTCGGTAAAAGTATGGTTTCTGTCGGTGAAGGTCACATCTTCAATATTTGCTCCATCGCGGCGCTTGATCCAGTACCCGAAGCGGGCATTTACAGCGTAACAAAGGCTGCTTTGCTAAGTCTTAATAATGTAATGAGGTTGGAAATGGAACAGTACGGCGTTAAAGTAACTGCAGTAATACCCGGCTCAACATTAACAGACTCATGGAAGGGCATAGCCGTTGATAAAAACAAAATGGTGTTGCCCGAAGACGTAGCTTCGGCCATAATAAACATTTACAAAATGAGCGCCGGTGCCAACGTTGATCAGATTATAATAAAGCCTGTGTACGGACAGGTGTAAACTAAACAACGAACTAAAAAACTTAAGATCATGGAAAAGAAATTATATAGAGACGAGCTGAACAAAAAAGTGGCAGGTGTATGCGCCGGTTTAGCTGAGTACTTAAACGTTGATGTTACCATCATTAGGGTGCTGTTTTTACTGGCCCTTATATTTAAAGGCGGGGGCGGCCTAATCTACCTTATACTTTGGGCAGCATTGCCAAAAAAACCGCTCCACCTGTATAATAACCCTAACGTAGATTATACTGTTCCGCCGCAAAACGCTCCATTTAATCCGTTTGCTGCGGGTGGTGTGCCTCCAAATGTGCCATTCTCACCGGTGCCTCCTAAAAAGAGCTCAAATGCCGGTTTAATTGGTGGTATTATATTAGTGCTGATGGGGTCATTCTTTTTGTTGGATCAACTTGACCTGATACCGTTTTGGGACTTTGGTAAGTTATGGCCGGTTATACTCATCATTGTAGGTGCGGGTATAATGTTCTCAGGCAAGGATGAAAAACCTAATTTTACGGATGCGCCGTGGAACCCAACAGATAAAAAAGAAGAAGTAAAGTTCACTGAGAACGATGCCGACAACAACACAACAACTGATAAAACTGAATATTAATCACAACTTTAAATATATACGATCATGAAAAATAACAGAATAGTACCCGGAGTTGTGTTAATAATGTTAGGTATAGCTTTCCTGCTGCGAAGCTATGGTTACCTGCACTTTCACTTTAGTAACTTGTTTCACTTGTGGCCCATCATCATAGTAATGATAGGTATCAACCTGATATTTGCCAATAACAGGTCAACCTGGTCAACTATATTAAAAGTTGGTGTTTTAGTAATAGGTTTTGGCCTGCTGTTCTTTGGCAATTTTGGCGACGGTAGGGGATATTGGAAAAATTATTCATACCACATTGATACGGATGATGATGACGACGATGATGATAATGAAACCACCATTACCAAAGTTGAAGGTTCACAAGAGTTCAATGCAGATTATACCGATAGCGTTAAAGTAGCAGAGCTTAATATTAGCGGTGGAGCTACCACCTATAAATTAAGCGATTCAACTAATAGACTTTTTACCGCCAATACACAGGAATACTTTGGTAACTACATGTTGAACACCGACAAAAGGGATTCAGTTTATGTGCTTGATTTCAAAATGAAAGATGGCAAACAAAGCTTTAACTGGGATGATGATAACAAAAAATCAAACACAGCCGACTTTAAACTAAACGTAAACCCTGTGTGGGATATCAACGTAGCAACAGGAGCAACTGATCTGGATTTTGATTTGTCGCGCTTTAAAGTGCGCAACCTTGATCTGGCTGGTGGTGCCGGCGCTTTCAAGATCAAATTTGGTCAGCCGTTAACTTCTACTACTGTTGATATTTCAACCGGTGCGTCTGATGTGGATATTACCATACCTAAAAATGCTGCCTGCCGCATAACCAAGGGGACAGCTTTCTCATCAAACAACTTTGAAGGTTTCAATAAAGTTGGTGATAATGCTTACGAAACCCCGGGTTTTAATAAAGCAACCAACAAAATTTACATAAAAATAAAAGGTGGCATGTCTTCTTTCAGCGTAAAGAAATACTAATAATTAGCTTTTAAAGCAATGGCGTTCATGACTCACCCCGACGACGCTGCGCTGGTCGACCCTCTCTTCTGCAAGCAGAAAAGAGGGTAACGCAAGGAGTGCTTTTGGGGTGAGTAAAAAAAAGGGATGGGTTAATTACCCATCCCTTTTTTTATTTAGTTTTTACGGTATAAGTTTTAGACAGATAATCATACCAACACTGGCGGTGTTCGCTAAATAACATACTTAAAAATGATACGCCATAGAATAGATTTGAGGCTATAAGCGCGCCCAAATTTCGGCCTAAAGAACGTAAGAAACTTAGTTTGTTGCCATCAATATCAACCACTATCAGGTTGCATATTTTTTTACCAATAGTGCCTTTCCAGCTGCTTACTTCAAAAAGTGTATTGTAAAGTAAAAATACAACGGAGAAGATACTTTGCATAATCAATGAGTTTTGTAAAGAGGGCATTGTAATATTCTCAATACTGCTGGGAATAACAATATAACCGGCTTTTATAAAGAAAAACTCTAAAGGTATTATCAATAGTATCATATCAATAATAAACGCGCCGGCTCTTAACCCAAAACCAGCCAGATTATCGCCGGTAGGGAAGTGTATGCCAACAGATTGGAAGTACTCAATAAACTCCGGTAGCTCCGAAGCGTACTGCCAATCGCCTGTTAAGCCAACGGCCAGTTGGGTGTCAGTATCTAATCCTTGCTCAACCAATTCGCGGTAGGTAAAAGGCCCGGTTCTTTCTTTGCCATCCAACAGGTAATATTCTTTCTCCATACTGTGCCGAAGGTAGAAATTAAACCGTGAAATTATAACGTAGCTATGTAAAATGTTGCGTTGCTACAAGTGTTTTCTGTATGCCGATGAGCAAATGAATTTGCCGAAAAAAGGCTGGTTTTTAAACATCTGATAACCTTTTTGATCAAACAGTTTTTTAACATTGGGTAATTGAGAAGCTTCCACACCGCACAGTAGTTTAAAAAACAAATGCATGGTTTTTAATAGGATAGGTTGCCACCACTTTCCGCTTAGTTCAAAATCTGCATTCAGCCATATGCCGCCATTTTTCAAGACGTTATTTAAGCGTGCGAATATTTTATCAGCCTTTTCCTGCTTAAAATTATCAAAAAGGAAAGGCGTAATAATTACATCAAATGTTGATGTTAGTGCCACGTCTTCAATAGCCGAATTGACGAAAGTCACGGAATTACCGCCGGTATTTTTTTTGCCGGATAGGGCCATCATTTTAGCCGATATCTCCACATAAGTTATGTTAAGGCTGTGTGAATGCCGTTTAGTGAGTTCCTCTAATATCCAACCCGTACCACCGCCAACTATTAGTATGGTTGATGATGGCGGTATAAATTGCAGCAAATACAATTGAGCGTTTACCAGTGCCTTGCCAAACACCAGCCGCGATAGCTGATCGTAAAACGGGGCGGCGTTATCGTAGTTATTGGCCAATTATTTAATAAGGTTAAGGGCCGTTAAAATAACGTACTGCAGTATCAGTACGCCATCCAGATAAAAGAAGTAGTAGTATTCGTTTTTTTGCCAGCCCGATTTGAATATGAGCCAGCCGGTTAAAATTGCTGTAAGCGTAAGCGCGAAAAAGTCAATATTGGCACCATTGTTTCTGAACAAAAATAGCAAAACAATATATCCGCCTAAAAGCACCTGGCAAAACAGGTAGGCTTTTTTTTCTCCCCAAACCACGGGGATGGTACGCAGGTTGGTTTTGCGGTCTTCAAACAAGTCGCGTATATCAAACGGAATGGTTAGGGCCGCTATAAATAAAAAGCGTTTGGCTAACAGTATAATGGTATCGCGCATGGAGATGTCGGTTTGGCGAACTTCCTGCGCTTCCAAAACAGGCAGCAGCACAATACTTAGCGTCCATACCAGTGTTATTAAAAAGGGCTTTAAACCAGGAATATTGCGCAGTCCGAATTTATGCTCGCCAACTGAGAATAAGGGCAATCCGTAAGCAAAAGAGAGGATGCCCAAAAATACCAGTAACAGGCGCGATTGCATAGATAGCAAAAAGAACAAAGGCACCAAACAAAGCAAACATACAATAGTAATACTCACCATTAAACGGTAGTGACTGTAGAACCACCTCACACGTAAATAAGGAGAATTTAATGGGTTTTTGGGCTTGCTTATGAGTATACAAAAATTGTATAACCCTAATGTTGCCGCAAAAAGTAAACCTAATACCGTTTGGTTGGGCTCAGCATTTATTAAGTGGAAAGTTACCAGTCCCTGCGCTACCGCGCACAATGCCATAAAAACATTGCTGAACAGCAGGAAATCAAGAATAGGTTTAACGAGCTTTTTCATTGGCCGCCGGTTGCTGCCGCCGTCAGGTTTTGATCAAAGATGGGTTGGCAGCGGCCCGTAATTCAAATATCGTAATCTCGGGCAATATTCCAACTCTGCCCGGAAAGCCCAAAAAGCCGTAACCAACATTCACATACAATTGCTGATTACCTTCCCTGTACAGGCCTGCCCATTCTTTATAAACATATTCTACCGGACTCCATTGGAAATTTTCCGTACGTACGCCAAACTGCATACCGTGTGTATGGCCCGAAAACATTACATCTATCTGCGGATATTTCTCCAATACCTGCGCGCGCCAATGCGATGGATCATGGGAGAGTAGGAGTTTTACCGGCAGATCCTCTGTACCTTTTACAGTAGGTTCCATTTTGCCGTATTTAGGGAAGCGGGTAAGTTCGCCCCAGTTCTCGCAACCTAAAATGCCTATTTCTTCGCCGTTCACTTTTAACCTGCGGTTCTCGTTGAGCAGCAAATCCCAGCCCATGTTTTTGTGGGTGGTTTTCAAATCGTCGAGGTTTTTCTTTTTTGCTGCTTCTGATGGCCAATCGTAATAGTAATCTCCATAATCATGATTCCCCAAAGTTGAAAATACACCCAGGGGCGCTTTTACTTTGCTGAAGATATCCTGATAACCATACATTTCATCGCTGCGCTTATTAACCAGATCACCGGTAAAAAATATCACATCGGGTTTTTGACCCAACAGCATTTCAACACCGCCTAAAACCGCTTTTTTGTTGTAGAAACTGCCGGAGTGCACATCAGATATCTGACCGATGGTCATGCCGTCAAACGATTTTGGCAGATTCGGCAAATACAAAACCTGACGACGCATTCTATAATCATAAGCACCCGAGTAAATGCCTGCTCCAATACCTACCAGCGGAACAACACCCGTGATCAAGCCCGCTTTCATCAAAAATTCAGAGCGAGGAATGGCACCTTGTGATGGCTCTTTTGAACCTGTTACCGGCGCTGTTGGTTTTTGTTTACGTTTTGCGAACAAGAGACGTATGTCATCAGCTATTACAAAGGGTAAAAATGTAATCTTCACAATCATCAGTATGAAGAAAACCATCAGGAAACCTGCCCTGAAGCCGGTTGGCAGTTTAAAATAAATGCTGCAAATAGTTCCAACTATCAGGATAGCTGAGAATATAAAATAGCCTTGTTTAAAGCCTTTTTTGCGCACAAAGGCCCTGCTTTTAAACGCGCCAACTACACCGCCATACAGGTAGGCATCAAGCGCAAATAAAGCAGCGCCTAAAAGCAGAATAATGGGGATTTGAGAGAACATTAGTGGTTAATAGCGGTCGTCGTCCAAATCCAGATCATCTTCGTCATCAGGTTGCATGTTGAACAAGCTGTTAAACATGTCTGAAAAGGCAAAACCATTATCTAAAAATCCTTTACTCAATTGCGAGAACTCAGCCAAACCATGCAGCACGAATTCCATTAATATCAGCTGCTGATTCTCTGTTAATTGCGGATGGATTTTTTTGATCAAATCTTTCAAACCCGGTACACTGTTCAAAGCGTCTTTGTATTCAACGGCCGAAAGGTCATCTAATACCGAAAGCGTGTTACCATCAGCAAACCAGTTAATGATCTGCGCATAAGGGTTTGGCGCTTTGCTTTTCTTGGTCTTTTCGGGATCAGGGAAGTATTTTAGCAGCAGCGTTTTAATGGCTTTACCAATAAGGATGTTGGCCACTTTAGCCGGACCTTCCAACTCACCTTCATAAACCAGCTCTATTTTACCTGTGATGGCGGGGATAACACCCAAAAAATCTGATATGCGAACAAATGTATTGCTCTCGTGATTAATGATCATCCTGCGCTCTGCATTACTGATCAGGTTCTCGTAAGCAGCAATGGTTAAACGCGCGGACACACCCGATTTTTTGTCTATGTACTCTGAATTTCTTGCTTCAAAAGCTATCTGCTCTACCAGGTCTTTTACCAGGCCATCGGCTTCAACGGCCGTACGCTGTTCAGGTGTTAGCGATGCCTCTTGTTGCGTTATCTTACGTGAAATTTCAACCGAACGCGGGTAGTGGGTTAATATCTGGCTCTCAATACGGTCTTTCAACGGTGTTACAATAGAACCACGGTTGGTGTAGTCTTCGGGATTAGCGGTAAACACAAACTGAATATCCAAAGGCAACCGAAGCTTGAAGCCGCGTATCTGTATATCGCGTTCCTGCAAAATATTGAAAAGCGATACCTGTATACGTGCCTGAAGATCGGGCAACTCGTTAATTACAAATATGCCACGGTGCGCACGTGGTATTAAACCGAAGTGTATCACCCGCTCGTCTGAGTAAGTCAGTTTTAAAGTAGCCGCCTTAATTGGGTCAACGTCGCCAATTAGGTCAGCAACCGTAACATCCGGCGTGGCCAGTTTTTCGGTATACCGCTCGCTGCGGTGCAGCCAGCCTATTGGGGTATCATCGCCTTTTTCCTGAACGATGTTGTGGCCGAACCATGATATAGGGTTCAACGGACAATCAAATAATTCGGAACCTTCAATGTAAGGGATGTACTCGTCAAGCAAGTTTACCAGTAAACGTGCAATACGCGTTTTAGCTTGTCCGCGTAATCCCAATAATAAAATGTTATGGCGAGAGAGAATGGCTGTTTGCAGATCAGGAATTACGGTATCCTCAAAACCAATAATACCCTCAAAGCCATCTTCATCCTTTTTTTGAAGCTGCGTTATCAAATTACGGCGCAGCTCATCCTTAACCGATTCACTTTTGTAACCTGTTTGCTTAAGCTGGCCTAATGTTTTTATATCTTGTATGTTACTCATAAGTCTTTTTTATTCAGTCCGGAAGTCCGGGAAGTCGGTAAGTCCGGAAGATGCTTTTTTTAGTCAGAAAGTATTCGTCATTTGATTTTAGTCTTTCGGACTTTTCGTCTTCCCACTTTCGGACTACCTAACATTCTTCCTTCTGTTCCTGGCGTAATCCTCAAAAATATACTCACCCAAATTATTCAGCGAGCTATAAAACGCTTTACCGCCGTTTGTTTCGGTAAATTTACGCACAAATTGTTGCAGGTAAGGGTCGTTAGCTATCATAAATGTGGTGATAGGTATTTTCAAGCGCTTGCACTGCGCTGCCATATTGAGGGTTTTGTTTACCACCTTGCGGTCAAGTCCAATACTATTTTTATAATACTTGGTACCCTCTTTTAAGCAAGTGGGCTTACCATCAGTTATCATAAAAATTTGTTTGTTGGATGTCTTGCGACGGCGCAACAGGTCAGTTGCCAATTCCAAGCCTGCGTAGGTGTTGGTATGGTAGGGGCCAACCTGCAAATAAGGCAAGTCTCGCAAAGTAACCGGCCATGCGTCGTTACCAAATACAACAATATCCAGGGTGTCTTTAGGGTATTTGGTGCGGATGAGCTCGGCCAGTGCCATGGCTACCTTTTTAGCCGGCGTAATTCTGTCCTCGCCGTATAGGATCATGGAGTGCGATATGTCTATCATCAGCACGGTTGAGGTAAGCGTTTTATAATCTTTTTCCTCTACTTCCAGGTCGCGTTCGGTCATCCGGAAATCGCCAATGCCGTGGTTTACCTGTGCGTTATGAATAGATTGGGTCATATCTATCTGGTCCAAACTATCGCCAAACTCAAACTCCCTGCGCTCGGCGTTTTTTTCATCACCCTGGCCAGATTGTGGCGAACGGTGATTACCTTTTCCTGATTTCTTAAGCTTGCCAAATATCTCTTCTAAAGCCGATTGGCGAATGCTTTGTTCTGCCTTAGCGGTAATTTTAAAGCCGCCGCCTTCGCGGTCATCATCCAGGTAACCTTTTTGTTTCAGCTCATCTATAAAGTCGCCCATTCCGTACTCATCGTTAGTGAGGCCGTATTGTTTATCCAACTCGTTCATCCAGGCTAAAGCTTCGCCGGCATCGCCCGATGTATAATTGAGCAATTCAAGAAAAAGCTTCAGTAACTCGTCAAATCCGCCTTTGGGTAGTTGGTTGGGTATAAACTTTGAAAATCCGTAACCGCGCATAATGTGCCTTTCAAGTATAAATTAACGCAATATTTTTCTCAATAGTTTTAAATATTGGAATTGTTAGGTGGATATGACAAAATAGCGGCCTTTTGACTCACCCCGACGTAGCTTCGCTCGTAGACCCTCTCTTCCGCAAGCGGAAAAGAGGGTTATGGTAATTGTTAATTTGAAACGAAATCAATTCTACTCACCCTCTTTGCGCCGAAGGCGAAGAGAGGGTCTACGAGCGAAGCTACGTCGGGGTGAGTAAAACACAATGGCATTTCAATGGTATTATAAAAATACTTTCCTAAATTAGATTTATGCCATACACTAACCTGCCATTAATCAATAACACCGACAATCATAACTTTGAGATGTTTGTTGACGATAAGCGCGCGTTTATTGACTACCAGCTGCGCGGCGATAAAATGTTCCTGCTGCACACCGAGGTGCCGGTTGAACTGGAAGGGCAGGGTGTAGCCCCCGCCCTTGTTGAGAAAGTTTTTAAGTATCTGGAAGAGCACAACCTTAAAGCCGTGCCTTACTGTTCTTACATCAAAACCTGGCTAAAGCGCCATCCCGACTGGGAACGTGTAGTAGCTTAAGCTTACCAGGTTTCCATCAACTCGGCAACACCCTCCACATAGCGTGGATTAGCGCCGCGTTTACCCGCAACAAATGCACCTACAGCACAGGCGCGTTTCAATATGTCTGCCATTGGTAGTTTATCCAATAGGCCTTTAACAAAGGTGGCTAAAAACGCGTCGCCGGCACCTACGGTGTCAACTACTTTTACAGGGTAGCCTTCGTGTTCATAAAAAACGTGATCGTGCCATACAATAGCGCCTTTGTCGCCGCGTGTAACACAAATGGTGTTTACGTGATATTTTGAATGGAATTCAGTTATTTTATCTTTGAGATCACCTTTTGTTCTGCTCAACAATAAATTAGCTTCCTCTTCATTCATCTTCACAACATCGGCGTGGGCAGCCAGCGTCTCAATAGTGGTGGTATCGTAATGCGGATGACGCAGGTTGACGTCAAATACCTTCATGGCTTTGGTGTCAGACAGTAAATTTAGCAGCGTGTTTTTCGATACATCGCTACGGCATATCAAACTGCCAAATACTATAGCGGCCGCTTTCGCAGCTCTTTCCGTAAGTTTTTTGTCGGGATGGATCTGGTCCCACGATACTGGCTGGGGGATAACATAAGTGGCTTGTTGCTTGTCATCCAGTTCAACGGTTACCTGGCACGTAGGCAGGTTTTTATGACGCTGTATTAAAGGATTGTACAGGTAATTGTCCTTCAAAAATTCCAGCAACTCCGAACCGGGCTTGTCATTACCAACGCTGCTCATAAAGCAAACAGGGGCACCCTGCTGCATTAAATGAAAAGCCACATTCATGGTTGCGCCGCCGGGTTGTTTACCATCGCCAAAGGCATCCCACAAAACCTCTCCAAAACAAAGTATAGATCTATTCATGCAGTATTATTTACGTATACGGGGGTATTACTTCAAAGCCCAAAGGTAAGCTGTTTTTTGTAGCCGTAATGTTAAATTATTGTTAGCCTAAGGTTGGTTTAAGGTTATGAGCATTTGGGTTTGCAAGGCTACTTAATGTTTGTTAAATTTATTGAATGAAGCGTTTTTTACTACTTGCAGCATTTATAATAGCTATGCTCCATGCCGGTGCGCAGAGCAGGGAAGCCATAATCAAGGTAATGAATAACCAAATGGATGCCTGGAACCGCGGCGATCTGGAAACGTTTATGCAGGGGTACTGGAAATCAGACTCGCTGATGTTTGTGAGCGCCAGGCCTACCTATGGCTGGCAAGCCACTTTAAATAATTACAAGCGCGGTTACCCCAACAAGGCGGCCATGGGCATACTGTCTTTTGATATTAAGAAAGTTGAGGTTTTGAGTGACACCGATGCTTTTGTATTTGGAGCATGGCACTTAAAACGCGATAAAGACGAGCCCGGAGGATATTTTACCCTATGGTTCAGGAAGATAGACGGTGAGTGGAAGATAGTGGTGGATCATACGTCTTAAAGGTAAAAGCTAAAAGATAAAGGTTAGATGAAATTTCTATTTAATTTCTTTTTTGGGGGTGAGATCATACGCTTTGTGGGTGCGTGTTTTCTTTTTTTGCTCGGATGGATGTTATCAAAAATTAATCAAACCCGGTTAACGTATTCATTTAAAGAGATATGGGAAATGAAATATGATAACGGAGATAATTACGCTATGTTAACTGAAAGCACCGGGCAAAAAATCGTAGGATTTATGGTAATTGCCGCTATTATACTCATACTTAACCTCTTATGCTAACACCAGCTAAAGCGGCCTTCCCTCTGCTAATGCTTTATTGGCTCGCTTAACTGCCAGTTCCTCTTTCCAATCCATGTAGCGTTTTTTGAAGGTGGTTTTCATTACATCGTCAAACTTGCGTTGTATGGTGAGGTTGTAAAGGCTTTTAGCTTTAATTGCCCATGATCTATCCCATGCGCGCAGGCTTAATGAGTAACCGCCGCCAACATACTTCATCCAATGCCACCAGCCTGTTGGCATAAAGAGGGTGTCGCCGTGCTCCAAAAATAATTCTATGCCTTCAACACCGTTCAAAGCCGGAAATTTATCAATATCAGGATTGGCTACGTCATAATCTTCTAACGCGTATGTTGCATTAGGGAGGCAATACAGGCGTTCTTTCCATTTATTTTCAAACAAAATAACGTGCTTGCGACCGTGAAAATGCGTATGGAAGATATGCGAAAGATCAATGTCATAATGCAGGAAGGTAACAGAATCTGAACCGCCGAAAAACATGGCAGGCATACTTTCAATAAAGCCTCCCATTAAATCTTTTGGTAAAGTTACGTCGTTCAGTAATTGAGGGGCTTGTTTAAATATATTGAAAAAAAAAATGCGCAGCTCGGTTGGTTGTGATAATATCAGATCAATATAATCATCAAAGGGCATTTGGGTAGCAGCTGAGTTAACCGGCTTTGATGGATCGGCTTTGGCATTGTCATACAGCGGAACCACCTTATTGCCAACCACCTGCTTTAAGTACTCAGGTGTCCATTTTTCTACTGACGGCCAGTTACGGGTGAGGTCTTTAATTACAAGCGGACGGCGCGCATCTAAATAGTTTTTCTTAAAAGTTGCGGCATCAATAGTATCAACAGTATCAATTGCGCTAAGTTGGAAGCCCATTTAATTAAGGGGGATTTTATGTGTACACATTGGAGAAGGCAAACCTCACCAAAGCTTCAAAGTAACAGCAGTAATGTTACCTCAATAATTCCCTTATATTAACTTTACCTCCTCACACTAAGTTGTCCCACATAACTATGCGACTATGCACAATTATTGCAAAAGTTTGGGACGTATCTGTATTGTTAGTCAATGTTTTAAGTTTTACCGTTTTTAGGTAAGTCAACTTTGAATATCCAATCCCCCGTTTTGGTCCACCAAATGGGACAGGGTTCCGAAATAAAAAAAAATAAGATAAATATTGTTTCGTACGAAAAGTTTCCTACCTTTAGGATATGGATCAGTTAAACGAACAAAAAAAATTAGAACCAACCAGGTCTGAACTGGAGATATTACAGGTGCTTTGGCAGATCGGCCCCGCCACCGTACGGTCGGTTAACGATGAATTGATCAAGGCTAAGGATGTTAACTATACCACAACTTTAAAGCTGATGCAGATCATGGCAGATAAGGGTATTTTAAAACGAGACGCCAGCCAGATGAAGCATGTGTACTATGTGGCTGAACCCGAGGAGGAAACTAAGAGCCAGTTGCTTAACAAATTTGTTGATGCGGTTTACCAGGGAGCCGCCGGAAAACTGGTGATGCAGCTGTTGGGTAGTAAAAAGGCATCCAAAAAGGATTTGGAAAGTATCAGAGAATTGCTGGATAAACTGGAAGATCAATAACACTAATCAAAATTTATAACCTATGTCAAATCTTATCTCTTCGCTATTTACAGATCAGCTAATTGCTGCACTTTGTAATACCTTACTCTATTCATTTATTTACGGCTTGTTACTGGCCGCTTTGGCCGGAATAGTTATTATGTTAACCCGCCATGCCGCCGCTGTTACCAGGTACAATTTATTAGCGGCAGCTTTCATGATGTTTACCCTGGCTATTGCTGTAACCTTTGTAGTGCAATTCAATAACGGTTTGGAAAAGATCCCTGTTACTGCCCAATCTAACTACACTACACTAACAGCACCCGCCAATGTTGGACAGGCTACCCAGGCATCTATGCCGGAATCCGCTTCCTCTCACAACCAGGCATTTTTTGAAAATTTTATAACAACACATCGTATAAGCATTGTATTAATATGGTTTATTATAATTTGTGTCAGATGTGTTCAATTAGGCTGGGGCCTGATGGCTGTACACAGGCTAAAGCATAAAAAAATACATCAAGTAGCCAACCATTGGGTGCAGAAAACCAGGGAAATGGCGGGCAGACTGGGTGTTACGCAACAGGTAAATATCTTGGAATCAGAACTGGCAAAAGTACCAATGGTATTAGGACATTTTAAACCTGTTATACTAATACCCATCGGCTTACTTACCGCCCTTTCAACTGCCGAGGTTGAAGCTGTGCTGTTACATGAGCTGGCACATATAAGGAGACGAGACTATCTTGTAAACCTGCTGCAAAGTATGCTGGAGATAATCTTTTTCTTTAATCCGGCTGTGTTGTGGGTATCACATTTAATTAAAACGGAACGCGAAAATTGCTGCGATGATATTGCCATTTCAAAAAACGTTACTAAAGTTAATTATATAAATGCTTTAGTAGCCTGCGAAATTTTTAGAAGCAGTAAACCGGTTTATGGTATGGCTATGTCAGGTTCAGGCAATCAATTAATAAAGCGGGTACACCGCATGGTTAAAAAGCGCAACAATGGCTTAAATACATTGGAGATGACTGTTCTTATTGTATGTCTGGTTATATCCGGCATAGGGTTTTCAGCCTACGCGGGGAAGGACCGTATTAAAGAGGCCGCCCTGGCTATAGCTAAGGTTGTAATGCCTGCAGAAGGTGAAGTGCCATTGAATACTCAAAAAGAGTCATACAAACAAACTACGGCTGCCAACGTGAGCGATAAATCTAAATTGGTAATAGCGCAACGAAAAGTGATTGATAGTATGGTTGCTTCGGCTGTGAAATTTACAACAAGATATGCAGACAGCGCAAAAACAGTTGCACTGATCGAGACAAGGCAGGATAGCTATAATGTTATCAATTTTAAAACGGTAACTAACGCATCCGATACAGATAAATTAGTTAAAACTACCGTTAATACCCAAACTACATATACTACCGCTGCCAATCAGAACGGTGGTTTTAACCGATATCAAAGTTTGGTTAGGCGGGATTCAATGGACCGTGCCTATTATGATTTTAGTTTAGACAAGAACAATAACATCAACGATGGCTTACGTCATATTCCGCGTACTTATAATGAACAAATGGCCCTTGAACTGGTAAAAGATGGAATTATACCAGGCGATGCAGCTTCGATGCGACTGTTTAGCTATAAACTGGGAAGCGATGAATTTATTGTAAATGGAAAGAAGCAACCCGATGAAGTTGCAAAAAAGTACAAGGTGATGTTTGACAGGCACACCAATAATCCTAAATACGCGGCATCTATGCAGATGGAAAACAGCCACATTTTAAATCGCATTATTTTAGAAATGGTTAAAGATGGAATTATAGATAAAAGCGATAATGCTTTGGCCAATTTGTCGTTAGCGTTAAGTAACGAGGGTTTTGTGGTGAACGGGCAAAAACAACCAGCCGCTATATTTAAAAAGTATTTTGACGCATTTGTAAAAACAGCGCCTAACGGTGAAATGAGCTGGAGATATAACATGTCCTCAAAATAAGTTCTGTTACTGCGGTCTATTTTTACCTGCTGCAAAAAGGAAGCGTGGTAAGTTGCATAAGCTCAAAAAAAAAGGCCCGTTACGAAAGTAACGGGCCTTTCATTATTATATATTTCTTTATTCTGCCGATAGGGCTGCCGCACCGCTCACAATCTCGGTAAGCTCGGTGGTGATGGCTGCCTGGCGTGCCTGGTTGTATGAAAGTTTTAAGGCTTTCAATAGTTCGCCTGCATTCTCAGTTGCTTTATCCATAGCCGTCATACGTGCGCCGTGCTCTGAAGCTACAGAGTCTAATACGGCGCGGTATAATTGAATTTTGATATTCTTAGGTATCAGTTGTTCAACTATCTCTTGTTTTGATGGCTCCAGTATATAATCAACCTGAGCTTTGATCTCGCCTTTAACAGCTTTTACTTCTTCTTTATTTTCCGCTTTTGGTACCGGTAACAATTGCTCGGTGATGAGGTACTGAACAGCCGCGTTTCTGAAGTGGTTGTATACAATTTCCACGCGATCATATTTACCGTTCAAAAAGCCATCCATGATGCTTTCGGTAATAGCAGAAACGCTGGTGAAGTTAAGGTGGTTGTAAACCTCGTTATTGTTGCCAACAACATTATATTTACGACGCTCATAATACTCCTGCGATTTTTTACCGATAGCTACAATTGAAACGTTACCTGCTTTGTACTGCTCGCTGTATTTTTCCGAGATCAGGTTGTTAGTAGCCTTCATTACGTTGGTATTGAAAGCGCCGGCCAAACCACGGTTAGAGGTAATAGCTACTATCAAAACACGTACGGGCTCGCGCTCCTGCAAAAATGGCGAAGCGCCATCTTCTAAGCTTGAAGATAAATTAGCTAATAACTCCTTTAGCTTGTTAGCGTAGGGGCGCAGCTCAACTATAGCATTGGTGGCGCGTTTCAACTTAGCAGCCGAAACCATTTTCATGGCTTTGGTAATTTGCTGGGTTGAGTTAACCGAACCTATCCTGTTTCTTACTTCTTTTAAATTAGCCATTCTTACGAGATGTGAGATATGAGATGTGAGATATGAGACATATCAACACTACTCTATCTGTTTTATCTTTATTTGTCAGATGTGAGTATCTGTCTCAATACTCACATCTAACATCTCAAATCTAATTAATAATTTGCTGAAAGCTCTTTCGCTACTTTTTCCAACACGCTGGTTAACGAGTCGTCAAATTTACCAGCTTTTAAGCCTGCAAGCACCTCAGGGTGACGCAGCTCTAATTGCGAAGTAAATTCAGCTTCAAACTCACGTATTTTGTTTACAGGTACGCTACGCATCAGGTTTTTAGTACCCAGGTAAATAATAGCTACTTGTTTCTCAACAGATACCGGAGAGAACTGACCTTGTTTCAAGATCTCAACGTTACGTGCACCTTTATCCAATACGTTTTTGGTTGAAGCATCCAGATCTGAACCGAATTTAGAGAAAGCCTCTAACTCACGGAACTGAGCCTGGTCAAGTTTCAATGTACCGGCAACTTTCTTCATTGATTTGATCTGCGCGTTACCACCTACACGAGATACAGAGATACCTACGTTAATAGCCGGACGAACACCCGCGTTGAACAGGTTTGATTCAAGGAAGATCTGACCATCAGTAATTGAAATTACGTTGGTTGGGATGTAGGCTGATACGTCACCAGCTTGTGTTTCAATAATTGGAAGCGCTGTTAATGAACCACCACCTTTAACAATACCACGTATTGAATCAGGAAGGTCATTCATTTGCTGAGCGATAGAGTCATTGCTGTTGATTTTAGCGGCACGCTCTAATAAACGGCTGTGCAGGTAAAATACGTCACCAGGATAAGCCTCACGGCCCGGTGGACGACGTAATAACAATGATACTTCACGGTAAGCTACTGCTTGTTTTGACAAGTCATCATACACGATCAAGCCTGGTCTGCCGGTATCACGGAAATACTCACCTATAGCTGCACCAGCCAAAGGAGCAAAGTACTGCATGGTAGCAGAGTCTGACGCGTTTGCAGCAACTACGATAGAGTAAGGCATAGCGCCTTTTTCTTCCAGTGCGCGAACGATGTTAGCCACTGTAGAAGCTTTCTGACCGCAAGCCACATATATACAGATTACAGGTTGACCTGCATCATAAAATTCTTTTTGGTTGATGATGGTATCGATACAAACCGCGGTTTTACCTGTTTGACGGTCGCCAATAACCAACTCACGCTGACCACGACCGATAGGGATCATGGCATCAATAGCTTTGATACCTGTTTGAAGAGGCTCGGTAACCGGCTGGCGGTAGATAACGCCCGGCGCTTTACGCTCCAAAGGCATCTCGTAAGTTTGGCCCAAAATTGGTCCTTTACCATCAATAGGCTCACCTAATGTGTTAACAACACGGCCAAGCATACCTTCGCCTACGTTGATAGAGGCGATCTTGTTAGTACGTTTAACGGTGTCGCCTTCTCTGATCTCGTCGCTGGAACCCAAAAGTACCACACCAACGTTATCTTCTTCAAGGTTCAATACAATACCTTGCAGGCCATTGTCAAATTCAACCAGCTCACCTGATTGAACTTTGCTTAAACCATAAACGCGTGCAATACCGTCGCCTACCTGCAATACGGTACCCACTTCTTCTAATTCAGATTCTGACTTGAATCCAGCTAATTGCTGACGCAAAATCGCTGAAACTTCATCTGGTCTTACCTCTACCATTTTTTAATTTTATTTAGAGTTGTTTGCTGTTATTTATTAAACTGCCGCTGTGGCAAAATTCTTTTTCAATTTATTAAGGCTCCCTTGTACGCTGGTATCCAGTTGCTTGTCTCCAATGGTTAGTACAAAACCACCTATCAAAGATGGGTCAACCTTAGCTACAAGGGTAATTTCGCCACCTACAGCGGCTTTAACCTCAGCCAAAAGCTGTTGTTTATTAGCATCAGACAATGGAGTAGCAGATACAACGGTTGCTTTGGTAATATGCTTTTTAACGTTATACAGTTCAATAAACTGTTTTGCTGTTGCATATATAACCTGTCCGCGGCCTTTGCTAACCATTAACTTAAAAAACCCGATTGACAGGGCATTTACTTTTGAACCGAATACATCGGTCAAAATATTAAGTTTTTTTGAATGAGATATGATAGGATTGCTCAAAACAGCTTTAAGCTGAGCATTCTCTTTTAAGGTTTTCACAAAGAAACCCATGTCGCCATTAACCACTTCCAAAAGGTTTTGCTCCTCTGAAAGATCAATTAATGATTTGGCATATCTGGATGCTACCGTTAGTTCTGACATATTTTTGGTTGAGATTTGAGATTTGAGATTTAAGATTTGAGACGATAAAGCCATCAAATTCTAAAAATCAATCTCGGTTTATCTGTATCTCTATAAAATGCAAGTATTTATCTAAATACTCACATCTCATATCTCACATCTAAATTATAACTTAACTTCCTTTAATAACTGGCCTACCAGTTCGTCTTGTTTTTGCTGATCTTTTAATTGCTCCTGCAATATTTTCTCAGCAATTTGAATTGAAAGCGCAGCAACCTGATTTTTAACATCGGCCATTGCAATAGCTTTCTGGTTGTTTATTTCAACACGTGCTAATTCAATTTGGCGCGCACCTTCTTTGTGTGCAGCATCTTTGGCTTCGCTTATAATTTGTTCTTTAACTTTCTTAGCTTCAGCTAAGATCTGGTCGCGCTCGGCACGTGCTTGTTTTAATAACGACTCGTTTTCGTTAGTAAGGCGGCTCATTTCTTCTTTGGCAGCCTCAGCTCTTAATAACGCGTCTTCAATTGAACGCTCGCGCGCGTCAATAGCGCCCATAATTGGTTTCCAGGCAAACTTACCTAATAAAACCAATAATATTACAAAAGCTACTAAGGCCCAAACTACAAAGCCTAAGTGGTCATTTAATAAACCGTCAAATAATTCTTCCATTATTGCTTATAAAAAATCGTTGTTCTTTTAATTTTTTAAAGCTTGCAGCCAATCGCTGCAAGCTTTATTTTGTTTTTGGGCTAATTATTTGCCCAACAATGCAACTACCACACCAAATAATGCAACACCTTCTACAAGGGCCGCAGCGATGATCATTGCAGTTTGGATTTTTGAAGCAGCTTCTGGTTGGCGAGATATACCTTCCATGGCTTTACCACCTACCTGACCGATACCGATACCGGCACCGATAACTGCTAAACCTGCACCTAATGCAGCAATACTTCCAGTCATTTTGTTAAAATTAAAAGTTAAATATAAATTATAGTTGTTTTCAAAAATTAGTGGTGGGCTTCTTCAGCTCCGTGGTGATGCTCCTCAACAGCAGTACCGATAAATAAAGCGGTAAGCATGGTAAAGATAAAAGCCTGTAAAAATGCAACCAATAGCTCAAGTACATCCATAAACAGTACAAACGCTACAGATACCGGTGCAATAAACATTGTTTTGAATATAAATATCAATGATATTAAGCTCAATACAATGATATGGCCTGCAGAGATGTTAGCGTACAAACGTATCATCAAAGCGAAAGGCTTGGATATTACGCCTATTAACTCAACAGGGATCATGATAGGGTATAACCACCATGGTACATCAGGTAATAAAATGTGTTTCCAGTAGTATTTATTAGCGCTGAAGTTAACTACTAATAATACGATGAATGATAATACAAACGTTAACAGGATGTTACCGGTTACGTTAGCACCACCCGGGAACAAAGGAACAAGGCCTAAAAGGTTGTTTATCCAGATAAAGAAAAATATGGTTAACAAAATAGGCATATAACGCTGGTAACGGTAACCAATGTTAGGGCGGGCAATTTCATCACGAACAAAAACAATAATAGGTTCAATGAATGATTGTAAACCTTTTGGCGCTTTGCCAACGCGTTTTTTGTATGCAGATGCTACGCTGGTAAAGATAATAAGCAGCAATGCTACCGCTATCCATAAAGCTACCACGTTTTTGGTGATAGATAGATCGTATATTTTGTAAGAAGTTGCTTTGTCTACGTTTCCTGCAGCGTCAACAACTCTAATATTGTCTTCAACCAGTTTATAGGTGTAATATTTACCCTGGTAGGCATCATGGCCATGATTGAATTTGCTTGACGAGAAAAACTCGGTTCCTTTATCAGTATAGATAATAACAGGCAGGCCTAATGATATATCACCAATAACATGCCACATATGCGAATCGCCAATGTGCTCTAAAATAGCCGTGGTTGGGTTGTAGGGTCCTTCCTCTGCATGTTCACCGTGATTTTCGGCATGTTCTTCTGTTGCATGTTCAGTGGTTTCAACACCATTTTCATGCTGTGCGGCGAAAGTTTTAAAGGTAGAAAAGAAAAGAAAAACGCCTAAAATGAAGCCTGAGGCTATTTTTTTTAAATTCAAAACGTGGCTTAAATACATCTAAATAAAGTTTTTTACTTTAATTTTTGGTGCCGCAAGTTACGCAACAAAACATAAACTTCAAAGGCTGTATTTAAGAAATATAAGTAAAAGAAATTGGAGGCAAAAACCAGTTTATTTTCCTGATGTTTCAATAAATGCACTACAACAAAACTGAGGCATAAAAGTAGCTTAACAACCGTTGCGGCAAGGAAAATCTGGGCATAATTTTCGGCGCTTATGCGGCCGCCAATAACTATTGATGCTACGGCAATAAATGTAAGTCCGGTTAATACGGCAAACCAAAGCCAAAAATTAGCGATTAACAGATCGGCTCTGCCGGCTTGCATTAACAACAAAGGTGGTGCGGCCAGCAGCGCGGTAAATATCAGGAAGGGTAGAATAAGCGGTTTCAATTTTTTACAGATCTGATAACAACATAAAGGGAAGCAAAAACACCAATAAGCGATAGCATAGCCGTAACCCACTTGGTATCGTGATGGGCAGATTCATCAATTTTATAACCAACAAACGTGAACACACCTATAATAGCTATCATTTGAAAGCCCAGCGCGCTATACTTTATATAATTGTTTACAGGTTTGTCGTTTTGTTCATTTTCAGGCATCCGCAAATTTATTAAATCCTGTTATATACTATTTAGTAAATTAGCCATGCTTTTAAACAGGGCTGATACTTTGAGGAGAATACATAAAATTACTATAAATAAGCGGTTTGCCTTCTGTCTTATCATACTCGTACTTGCAATAGCAGGCTGTACGCTCCAAAAAAAGACCGGCTTTAACAGGGTATTGCAAAATATTACCGCCCATTATAACCTGTTGTTCAATGCTAACGAACTGCTGAATCAAAAACAGGCCGACTATGCCGCGGGTTTTGTTGACGACTATCAGCAAATCCTCGCTGTTTACCCCGATACCATTGCGCATAGCGATGCCGTAGATAAGGACATTGACGATGTTATAATTAAGGCCAACAAAATTATTAATGAGAAAGAGCAGAGTAAATACCTTGGCGATGCCTACCTGGTAATAGGTAAGGCCAATTATTTAGCCGGAAGCTATTTTAACGCGGTTGAGTTTTTTAATTATGTTATCCGGTCGTTCCCGGCACGGGCTGACCTTAAACAGCAGGCCTTTACCTGGAAAGCGCGCGCGCTGCTTTACCAGCATTATAATGAAGAGGCAGCTGTGGCTTTAGATAGCGCCATGCATAACCTCTACCCCAAAAAACTTAACCCTGCCGAGGTTTACGCCGCCCAATTACAATATGATATAAATACACAGGAGTACGAGCATGCCGAAGAAATGGCCAAACAAGCCATTGCCACAGTTAAACAAAAGCAGCTAAAGCTACGCTGGATATATATATTAGGCCAGCTGCAGGAGCTGAATAATAAAAATGCAGATGCTATTGCTAACTATACCCGGATAGTAAAAAGCAATGCGCCCTTTGAAATGGCTTTTAACGCCAGTTTGAACCGAATACGCATTCAGGATATGCACGATGGTGTTAAGCTGGATAGGATAGGATTATTATTGAGCTTGCTTAAAAATAATAGCAACGCCGATTTTAAAGACCAGATCTATTACCATGTGGCCGACTTATATCACCGTGCTCATGATTTGCCCAACGCAATTAAGTATTACAACCTGTCGGTAAAAAGCAGTACAAAAAATCAAAATCAAAAAGGTTTGTCCTACCTGGCCATTGCTGATATCAACTTTAAGGAAAGAGGCGATTACATCACTGCCAAAAACTATTACGATAGTGTGGTAGCTAATTTATCGCCCTTGTATCCGGGGTACAAACAAATAAAGCTCAAGAGCAATAACTTGCAGTTGCTGGTTGATAAGTTAAAGATCATATCATTTGAAGACACCCTGCAAATGCTGGCCAAACTGGATGAAGATACCCGCGCAGCTAAAATAGATGCAATGGTGAGCAACGAGATACAGCGGGGGCAAAATTTAAATAACACAGTACAAGCTAACGCACTAACAGGAAATGCGGCGCAAATTCCCCCGGATAATGTAACGGCAAGTACCGGCAGCACTTTTTACTTTTATAATAGTGCCGCGGTAAGCAAGGGGTATAATGATTTTAAAGTGAAATGGGGCAACCGTAAGCTGGAAGACAACTGGCGCGTTAGTCAGCGGGCGGCTACGGTTCCGGCTAATAGCACAACTACAGCCATAGCAGGCGACCCTGATGCGTTAGCAGCCAACCTGCCTAAAAATGATATGACCGCCCCTGTGGCTGCATACCGCCAAAATATTATGCAGAATTTGCCGCTCACTGCCGATCAGTTGATTCAATCTAATCAGCGTGTGTATTCAGCTTATCTGGAGATGGCCAATTTTTACAGGGATATTCTGGATGATAAAAACGAAGCCATTGCCAATTATGTACTATTGATCAACCGTTACCCGGATAACCCTAACAACGCCGAGGTTTATTACGACCTCTATCGTATGTATTTTGATAGCAACAAACAATTATCTGATCAATACAAGAACCGCTTACTGGCGGCTTATCCGCAATCTATATTTGCGAAAGTTATTCTGGACCCTAACTATGCTGATAAGGTGAATGATAAAGACACGCAGCTAAAGACCGTTTATAACAGTTTGTTCAATTTGTATCAGCGTAAAAAATTTGCTGAGGTTATAACTAAAATTGACAGCCTGCAGCCGCTCTTTGCTGAACATCCGCTGGCCCCGCAAATAAAATATTTGCGAACCATAGCCGCTGGTCATCGGCAGCAACTGGCACCTTTTGAAACTTCGCTACAGGATATTATAAAAACATATCCGCAAGACAAGTTAATAACCCCGTTGGCACAGCAGCATATGGACTATATCAATGCCAACCGTTTAACATTGGCAGCCATGCCGGTTGTGCTTACTAACGACGATGTTGACGAGATCATTTTTTCATCGCCCATCGCAAATAAAAAGGAAACACCATTTAACCGTAACCGTGTGGCGCCTGTTGTGCAGCAAACACGTATTGATCCGCTTGCACAAAAGCCGGTAGTGCCTCCGCCTGCAATCAAAACGCCTGCAACCTTGCCGGCGCAGAAGCCAAACCAACCAGCCGCGGTAAAAAAAGATTCAACAGCTATTGCTCAGAAGCCGGTAACGCCGCCTGCTGTTCAGCCTGAAATAATTAAAAAGGATACTGTTGTTACAATTGCTAAACCGGTATTTACGCAGCCTGTGATCGCGGCACAGCCAAAAGCCGATAGTGCGGTTACGGCAACGTCACCTCAGGTCAAGAAAGATACTATGGCCACTGTTGTACCGACTAAACCCAAATTTGTATCTAACCTGTTTAACGAACGCGATAGCACCCACTATTTCTATGTTATTAATGTTAGCACAGGCACTCAGGATCTATCTTCCTCACGATTTGGCATCGGACAATTTAACCGCGGAACGTACAAACTAAACAGTATTGTTCACCGTTTAAAGTTCGCCGGGCCAAATAATCAGTTAATATTTGTTGGGCCCTTTAACAGTCAGGCTGCAGCAAAGGCTTATGCCCGGGCCATAACTCCTTTGCTGCCTGAGATTATGAAGGTGGCAAAAGATAAATACAGCTTTTTTATCATAACACAGGAAAATCTGAATAAATTAGCCGACAAGAATTTATTAGATAGTTACGTTAACTACTATGAACAGACCTTTTAAAAAAGAAGATACCCTTACCCAACAGGATATAAAAAGATATAACGGCTACATCTGGAAAACAGTTATCACCGGTTTTGTGATAGTTGTTTTGTTGATAGGCAGTACAGCGCTGGGCTTATTTGGTCCGCTGCCTTCGCTGCGCGATCTGGAAAATCCAAAGAGCAACGTTGCGTCTGAGATACTATCTGCTGATGGCAAGGTTTTTGGGCGCTATTATGTTGAAGAGAACAGAACTGCTGTTCCGTACGATCAAATTTCGCCTAATGTTATCAACGCTTTAATAGCAACTGAGGATAACCATTTTATGGAACACTCGGGCATTGACTTCTGGCGTTCATTCAGCATTATTTTTTATAACATAATAGGCAAGCGTCAGGGGGCAAGTACCATTACCCAGCAGTTGGCGCTTAACCAGTTCTCTGAAGAAGCGAGGGCAAAAGGTGTAATTGCCCGTGGTATACAAAAGCTCAAAGAACAGATAATTGCCGTACGTTTAGAGAAACACTATACCAAGCAGGAGATAATTACCATGTACCTCAATACGGTTTATTATGGTAGTGGTAGCTACGGTATAAGCGCAGCAGCGGGTACATTTTTCAACACAACGGCTGATAAATTAACACCCGATCAGGCCGCCGTTTTGGTGGGCGTATTGAAAGGCCCTTCGCTTTACTCACCGGTAAACCGCCCTGAAAACGCTTTGAACAGGCGCAATTTTGTGTTAGCCAGAATGGCGGATATGGATGAGAAAGCGCTTACCGAAGGTCAGGTAAAAGAGTATCAGGCAAAGCCGCTCGGACTTAATTTTCATCCTATCAGCGATAAACAGGGCCTTGCTCCTTATTTCAGAAAAGAGCTGAAAGATGCTGTAAAGAAAATACTGGCAGATAACAACGTTACCAAAAGCGATGGTACGCCGTATGACCTGAACCGTGACGGCTTGAAAATTTATACCACTATTGATGCCACCATGCAGGAGTATGCAGAAGAAGCACAACGACAACACATGGCTGCGTTCCAAAATACTTTTAACAAACAATGGAAAGGTATAAATCTTAAAAAATCTATCAACAACTATGATCGTATTGTTAATGCAGGCATGAGGCGATCTAAACGTTGGGAGGACCTGGTGTCGCAAGGGAAAAGCGAGGATGAAATCATACACGATTTTAACACGGTTGATACCGTAAACGTGTTTACATGGCACGGGAGGGTAGATACGTTGATGAAGCCTATTGACTCTGTTGTTTACACCAAAATGCTGATATGGAATTCCATGATGAGCATGGACCCTACAACCGGCTACATCAAAGCCTGGGTGGGAGGTATTAATTTTCAGCAAACAGAATACGACCAGGTGTATCAGGGTAAACGTCAGGTTGGCTCAACAGCTAAACCGTTTACTTACGCGGCAGCTATTGACCAGGGCATATCGCCATGTACCGGTGTTGATAATGTTCCGGTAACCATCGGCGACTGGACGCCAAGATCAGATCCTAAGTCAACCTTACCGGGGCGTATAACATTAAAGCAGGCGCTGGCTTATTCTCAAAACTACGTTACCGCCTGGGTTATGAACCAGGTTGGAGCTATGCCCGTTGCCGAATTGATCAAAAAGATGGGCATAACCTCAAATGTTCCTGCCTACCCTTCCATTGCCTTGGGGGTATTCGATGCATCGGTTTATGACATGACAGGAGCCTATTCGGCATTTGTAAACCAAGGTGTATGGACAGAGCCTACCTTCTTATTACGTATAGAAGATAAGAACGGTACTGTTTTGTACACGCATACACCTAAAAAGCAACAGGTTATAAATGACCAGACAGCTTATGCCATGACCGATATGTTGAAAGGCGTTATTACAAAGGGCACAGGTAGCAGATTAAATTATAAGTATAAGCTCAACGCCGTAGTTGGCGGTAAAACGGGTACCACACAAGGCAATGCCGATGGTTGGTTCATTGGCATTACTCCTCGCCTGGTAACCGGCGTTTGGACAGGCTGTGAGAACCGCGATTTCGCCATCCGGAACACCAATGTTGGTCAGGGGGCAGCATCTGCCTTGCCGGTGTTTGCCTATTATATGCAGAAAGTTTATGGTAACGCAAGTTTGGGCTACACTAAAACCGAGGACTTTGCACTACCAAAAAGCGGCGAGGTGACTATAGAACTAAATTGCGATGCTTATGCCCAGCAATCGCAGGGTGTTGGTGAGGTAGAGGAGAAGCTGGGATTTTAAGAACGTAATGAGTCAGTTTGATTATAAAGAAGCATTAAAAAAAATACCGCACAAACCAGGGGTTTACCAGTACTGGAATGCCGAGAACGAACTTATTTATATAGGTAAGGCTAAAGACCTGCGCAACCGCGTTGGCTCTTATTTTAACAAAGATCTTAACGTTAATGCCAAAACACGTGTACTGGTATCGCGTATACGCAATATTACCTTTACCATTGTTGATACAGAGGTGGATGCCTGGCTGTTAGAGAACAGCCTGATCAAGAAGCATCAGCCGCGCTACAATGTTTTGCTCAAGGATGATAAAACCTATCCGTGGATCATAATAAAAAATGAGAACTTTCCGCGTATTTTCTGGACACGCCGCATTGTAAAGGATGGTTCAAAATACCTTGGACCCTACGCATCGGTAAGCATGATGCATGCTATATTAAGCCTGATAAAAGATACCTACCCGCTGCGTACCTGTAACCTTGCTTTAACCCGGCCTAATATTGATGCGGGTAAGTTCAAGGTGTGCCTGGAATACCAGTTAGGCAACTGCAAGGGCCCTTGCCAGAACTATCAGACAGAAGACGACTATAACAGTAACATTGAGGAAATAACCAATATACTCAATGGTAAAATAGGCGCTGTGCTGCGCACCATGAAAGCCGAAATGGACGATGCCATAGCTAACATGAACTATGAGCATGCCCATCGCCTTAAGCGCAAGTTTGACCTGTTGGAGAATTACCAAAGTAAATCAACGGTGGTTAACTCGTCTATTACAGAGGTGGACGTTTTCAGTATTGCAAGCGAAGAGAAATATGCCTTTGTTAACTATTTGAAAGTGATGCATGGTACCATCATCCAAACGCAAACCATTGAGTTAAAAAAGCGCCTGGATGAAACTGATGAGGAACTGCTGGAGCTGGCCATAAGTGAGTTCAGGAGCCGATATAACAGTACGTCTAAAGAGATCATCGTTCCATTTGACATCAATGTGGAAGATAGCGGACTTAAGTTTACGGTACCCAAACTGGGAGAGAAGAAGAAACTCCTGGAGCTTTCCCAAAAAAACGTCCAGTTCTTTAAAAAGGAAAAGATAGACCAATATGAGAAGCTTAATCCTGAGGTACGTACAGAACGCCTGCTTACGCAGATGATGAAGGACCTGCGCATGAACCAGTTGCCGCGGCATATAGAGTGTTTTGATAACTCTAATTTTCAGGGTAAATACCCGGTATCAGCCATTGTGGTGTTTAGGGATGCTAAACCATCTAAAAAAGATTACCGGCATTTTAACGTAAAAACCGTTGAAGGCCCTAATGACTTTGCCACTATGGAGGAGGCCGTTTTACGCCGATACCGCCGCGTTTTAGATGAAGATACGGGCTTACCTCAGCTCATTGTAATTGATGGTGGCAAGGGCCAACTATCTGCTGCTTTGAAAAGTTTAAAGCTGTTAGGTATAGATAAGCAGGTAACGGTGATAGGTATTGCCAAGCGTTTGGAAGAATTGTATTATCCCGGAGACCAGTATCCGCTGTACCTTGATAAAAAATCAGAGACCTTAAAGATCATTCAGCAATTGCGTGATGAGGCTCACCGTTTCGGTATCACCTTCCACCGTAAAAAACGCGATAAAGGCACTTTAGCCACCGAACTGGAACTGATAGAAGGGATAGGCAAAACCACCGCCGAGAAGCTATTAAAATACTTTAAATCGGTTAAAAAGATCCGCGAGGCTGATGAAGCAGCTTTACTCGAAGTAGTTAACCTGAAACAGGCGAAAGCTATAGTGGGTTACTTTGGTGAAGAGGGTCATTAGTCATTGGTCATTGGTCATTGGTCATGGGTGTGGCAGAAACTTATTCAATACAAAAAAAGCGACAGGTTACCTATCGCTTTTTTTTATATTTCAGTCAATGACTATTGACTAATGACCAATGACTAACCCTAATATTGCCACAAGTTAAGTTCCCACTCCATCAGCTCTTTTTTAATGCGTTCTGCTTCGTACAGGCGGTCAACTCCTTGCGCGTAATCTTTGATACGCTCGTCGCGATCGTTTGATACTTTTACAATTACGCTGGTAAATATGCGTTTCATAAACATATCATCAAAGCTCAGGCTGGTTGCATCGTTATTACGGTTAAACGCTTCTTTAGTAGCTAATATGTGGCGTGCGGCAGGGAAGTATACCCAAAAAGCAGGTTGAAAATCTAAGCCGGCAACCGTAGCTCCGGGAACCTTCTCTTTGATCATTGGCGCTAAACCAATAATACGTGGCTCCCAAATACCGCGTTGTTTGTCAAATATCCAGTCCTCTTTAATTCTGAAACGTACAACGCTGTCAGGATTAAATTCGCCTGCTGTCATGCCCGAACTGATGATGTTACCATCACGGTCGCGTTTTTCTACCATCACGCTATCAGCCATAGTAGACATAGCTTTGTCTGGCGTAAGTGGCGTTGCAAAGCTGTCGCCGTTGGGATCATCCTTAGTAGGAACAGGAGAGTAGGCGGTTAATTCACCTGCTTTAATGGCATCCATCAACACCTCAATAAGGCGTGCCTTAGGCGAAGCCAGGTACTGGTTCATCTTCTCGCGCACATCAATTTCGCGCCATACGCGCTTTGAAAATGCAACGTCAGATTCTCGTACGTTGGCGTAAGGGGTAGCGCGTGCTTTGGTAAAGCTTTCTTTTTTATAGTAACCATCAAGCGGCCTTTCAAAAGGCTTTGGCGGCTCCGCAGTTACCGGTGCAACGGTAACTTTAGGTGTAGTGTCAATTGGTGCAACGGTAGCATCGCGCTTTGATGCCACACGGGTAGGGGTGCTCTTTTTCGGAGCAGCCTTTGTTGTTTTACGTTTTGTTTGGGCAAACGATGTTGCGCAAGCCAAACATAATACGCCAATTAATAATCTCTTTCTCATCTGCTTAATTTGCATTTAATACTATTGGGTCCAAACCAACCTGGTTTCCGTCAGGGCCAACAGCAATTATATCCATAAATACTACAGTAGTACCCGGTATTATAGTGTTCATGGCCTGGTGCATGGTTGCGCTTAACTCATCGCCGCTCGCAACCATTTTAATAGGATCCTGGCGTGGCTTGGCAATCAATAACGTAAAACGTGTAACCCTGAACTTCGCGTCAAAATCAAAGTTTTCCAGTTTGGCAATCAGGTAGTCCTGTGCTTTAATGTTAGCCGCGCTGGCAACACCGCCAGATTTGCCGGCAAACTGTGCCTTAGGCGGAGGTATACGTTTAACGCGGAAGCTTGTAGCGCCTAATACGCTTGTTTTACCCGGAGCAAGTTCGCCGGATACAGTTACTGTTGCGGTACCCGGATTGCTTACGTTAACCGTATACTTTCCGTTACTGCCGCTAATGCTGCCACCACTGATAGACACTTTAATTTTATCTTTTGCGATGCCGGGAGCCGATACTGATACCGGGTTAGGCACGCCAATGTAGAACACATTCATTTTATCAGGCGATACAACTGCCGACGGGCGTGCAACGGTGTAAGTCTGCGGCGCAGTTTTGTACTCTTTCATGCTGCCATCATTTTGTTTAACCCTGATGGTGCCAATCCAGGTATGCACACCTTCGCTGCCTGTGTTGCCCGTGTATTTACCACGGCCGGCTTCAGTAGGAACCCTTGCACCATCTACCGTAATATCCGGTGAAGATTTTGAATCTGATGCTGTAAGGAATACCTCAGCAGTATAAGGCTGCCCAACCAATACATAGCTGCTTGGTGCAACCGCAACAGCCGAGAATTGGTCAAGGTTAACAACAGCCTGGTCAACTTTGCCCAGGATCTTTTTAACCACTTCGTTCTCAGCATTTTTAGCGTCGGCCTGTATTTTGGCCAAAGTAGTAATAGTTGCACCCAACGGGATACCTTCGCCAAAGTTGGCTTCTTCCCAGTTCTTCTTAACGTCGCCTCTTCTTGGAGGATCAACCGCGTTTAAAGAAAAGTTGATGGTAGCACGTTCTTTCTCGTCTAACAGTGCCAAAAGCTGGCTGCGGGTTTCGTCAACCTTAGCTTTCAGGGTTTTACCATTACCTTGGGTGATCATAAGGCGTGGAGAAATATCCAGATTATCTCTGGCGTCAACATCGCCTGTTTTTTCGTTAATGCCGCCGCCTTCAGTTACCAGTTTTTTCTTTAGATCTTCTACGTAGTTGTTCAGGTCGTCAGCAATTTTACTTGCTTGTTTAGCTTTTTCGTAAATTGGTTTGGCGCGCTCAGGCTGCTCTTTCAATTTAGTGCTTTCAAAAGCTGTGTAAGTATTTTGTATACCGGTAGTAACATTAGCTCTTGATTTGTCTAAGCTATCGGTAATATTTTTGAAGGCATCAAGCAAGCTATCAGGTATACTCAAGGCTATCAAGCCTAAAAGCACCAGATAGAGGATGCCGATCATTCGCTGCCTTGGGGTTTCTTTGCCTCCCGCCATTGTTTTTTCTCGTTATTAGCGTGTGATGGTTCAGTAATTAATTAAACACGTGGCTGGTTCATAGCCGACAGCATATTGCCATAGATGGCATTTAACGAAGCCAGGTTTTTAGCTAAGCGGCCAACTTCATCTTTAAACTGTTTAGAGTCTTCTAATGATTCGTTGAAGTTATTCATGGTCAATGAAAGGTTTTGGTAAAACTTGTTCATTGATTTAAGGTGCGCGCTTGAATCCTGTAGCTCTAACTCATAAACAGCATTTAAAGCTGATAGATTTTTAGCCAGGTTATTTACCTGCTCATGGTAAGCTTTTGAATCAACATTTGATTCGGCAAGGTCAGTAAGGTTTTTTGAGGCTCCTTCAAAAGCAACGCTCAATTTATCATAGCTGGCAGTAGCGGTTTTTACTTTTTCGGTAAAGGCCATTGTGGCTTCGCCGGCATCGGTTACGCGGGCAATACCTTTTACTTTATCGCCAAAGGTGCGTAAACCATCGCCTAAGCTGGCAATCAGTTCCGGGCCAATTTTAGCATCTTCTAACATCTTATCCAGCGCTGCTGTGTTTGAAAAACCTGTGCCTGTGCTAACCTGTTTTACAGTAGCCTTAGGCAGTTCGCCTGCAAAATCTTCATTCAATTCAGGATAAACGCGTGTCCAGTCAATTTCTTTCTCTTCGCGTTGAAAACCAAGCATCAAAAATAACAATGCTTCAACGGTCAATCCGCCTGCAATAAAATAAGTAGATCCGGGGAAGTGGAGGATCTTGAACATCAGACCCACAATTACGATTGATGCTCCCCAGGAAACGATGTTGTTAATTCCGTATGGTTTTTTCTTTCCAGCCATAAAAATTTGATAAAGTAGTGAGATTGTTTTTCTTGATTATCTTCTATCCAAGAGATCGCGACCCTGGAAGTGTGTTACACAACGGAAACCGATATATGATTTTGCAGTATCCTGGTACTCATAAGTACGTGATGAGTTTTGCAGGAAATAGCCAATGTCTTTCCATGACCCGCCGCGTACCACCTTACGTTTCATAACTTCAGCATCGGTAGCTTTAGCATCGTAGTGGAAAGTAGGGGCAAGGTCATTAACAAACGTAGAGGCGGAAGCATCATAAGCTGATGAGGTCCATTCGGCTACGTTGCCGGCCATGTTATATAAGCCAAAATCATTCGGGAAATAAGAACGAACTTTAACGGTATAGGTGCCGCCGTCGTCAGAGTAATTACCACGGCCGGGTTTAAAGTTAGCTAACAAACAGCCTTTAGCATTTTTAATGTAAGGGCCACCCCAAGGGTAATCTGTGCCTATCCTGCCGCCGCGTGCCGCGTATTCAAACTCTTCTTCGGTTGGCAAGTCATATGGTGAACGCAAAGGCATGCGTCTTGAGTTTTTATAAGCTTCGTTGTAACGTGTACGCCAAACGGTGAACGCACGTGCCTGGCGCCAGGTAACACCAACCACCGGATAATCGCGGAAAGATGGGTGTGAGAAATAGCCTTCAACCATTGGCTCATTGGCAGCGTATGAGAAATCGGCCAGCCAAACCAGTGTATCCGGGTAAATAGCAACGGTATCGCGCATTATAAAGTCCGAACGTTTTTTGGTTTTATCAGTTCTGTAATTGGCCGCTTCACGCAGTTGCATTAATGAGTAGTTGTATTTTATCAGTCTTACATCTATCTCATCACGGTCAAAAACACGGTCGTCGCCCTGGTAGTACATGGCTTGCAACTTTTGCTTGTTGTCTGCCTGTCCTTTACGCGCACCTGTCCATATAGGATTTTTCTTTACATAATCCCAGTTAATGTATTGCTTGCCGCCGGCATTCGCAGCCGGAGCATTGGCGCCTTTAGGAGTGATGTAATATTTTGGATCGTTAAGGTAATTGGTTATAGCTATTGAGTCGCGCACCCAGTTAACAAACTGCCTGTACTGGCTGTTGGTTATCTCGGTTTGATCCATGAAAAACGCGGGGATGGTAACTTGCTTGGTTTGTGCGATCTGGGCGAAGGTAACGTCCTGATCTGTTTGTCCCATCAGGAAACTTCCGCTGGGCACATAAACCATTCCGTAAGGTACTTCGGCTCTGAATGATCTCGCCGGAACTCCGACCACTTCACCACGATCTGAAGAACTACCGCATCCGGATAAAACTCCAACCGATAAAACAGCAAATAAAAAGTAAATATGCTTCATTTCTAACTATAAAAACCTTTGTAACAACCTGTGTTGCTATGGGCTCCTCTAAAATATTAAAATAGTTTACTCAAACGCAAAAACGTTGCTAAAATAACATAATTTATCATTTTAACAGCTAAATATGTATTTGCTTTTAAAATATATTAATAAAGCGAGAAATAGTTCATTTCCATCGCATTAGGGGCCAACGCATAGTTGTTATACGTGTTAGGTGCCCTAAATGTTTGGACTGATCAGAAAAATGCGGCTTTAAACTACTTATTTACCTGTTTTACGTACTGTTCAATAGCCATTGTCATGGATGGAGCGCCGGGTGTAGGAGCCGGAATATCCAATATCAAGCCCGCTTCAAGCACCGCCTTATGGGTGGTAGCGCCAAAAGCTGCAATACGGGTATTGTTCTGTTTAAAGTCTGGAAAGTTTTTGTAAAGGGATTGAATGCTTGACGGGCTGAAGAATGCTATTACGTCATAAAACACATCGGCCAGGTCAGAGAGGTCGCTGCAAACTGTACGGAACAATACCGCAGGGGTGAAGTTATAGCCGTTCTCTAACAAGAATTTTTGGGTTTCCTCAGCTGCTACATCAGAGCAAGGATACAGGAATTTTTCGCCTGAATGTTTTTTCAATACTTCGGCCAGATCACTCGCGGTTTGTTTGCCAAAAAAGATCTTACGCTTGCGGTATTGAATATATTTTTGAAGATAAAGGGCTATGGTTTCTGAAAGGCAGAAGTACTTCATATCAACCGGTACTTCAAAACGCATCTCTTCGCAAATGCGGAAAAAATGATCAGCAGAGTTACGGCTGGTAAAAATAACGGCAGTAAAATCGGCCAGATTTACCTTGTCTTTTCTAAAGTCTTTAGCCGGCACACCTTCAACGTGAATGAACGATCTGAAATCAATTTTCAGATTGAGTTTCTTGGCTAATTCGGTATAAGGGTTCTTATCGTTTTCGGGCTTCGGCAAAGTAACCAGAATGCTTTTAACCTTTTTCTTTCTCTCTTCCAATTCTGTACGCTATTGGTGTGTATGTAAACCTTAAATATTATATTTCAGTGCCTTAATCAATATTAAAATAGGGCAAATTTCGAGGGCACAAAGATAGATAAATAAATAAAATTTATGAAATCGGATGTTAGAAATGATATTTACACTACTACGCAGGTAAAGCAAGGCAAAAACAACAGCTAAAACGCCAAAAACCACCCACATTAAAACCGGTATTAAAGCAGCAGCCAGTAAACTAAAGCAAATGGTTACCGGCAAAAAAACAAAAGCAGCGGTAAAGTAGGTGAGGTAAAGCAGCGATATGTATTCGCTCACGATGTTTGCGGCATCAAAAATAAACCCTAACGCTTTTAATATTACAAATTTGGCCGCGAAAAGGATAACAATAAGCGCCGACAACCACGCGAACAAACCGATGCCGCTTAGCGAATAATAGATGTTTTTGTAATTGGCAAACTGGTACAGGAACAGGCCAAAAGTTAGCCCAAATAACACAAAAAGACCAATGAACGCGCCTGCGCTAATGGTGCTTTCTTCTTTACCACTAACCTGCGAGAGGCTGCGTTTGCCATAAAAAGATGTGAAAATCTGCTTAATTTCGGCATTCCATACCAGGTTGAGCAGGGCCGTATAAAGCAATAAACCCAGCAATGCTATGATGATCCACCTGTCGCGCGAATGGCGGATATGCCCATCGGCAAACTTGCCTTTGCTTATGTATTTCAGATCTAAAAAATTGTTGCCGTGATATAATTTCTGCCTTAGATATTCAGCAACATATGCATCAGCATCAGGCGCGCGCACATACTGCATAGCGGCCGAATCGGCAGCCAGTTTTTCTTTGGCCTGCATGGCCAGCGCAACAGAATCAAGCACGTTTAAAGCGGAAGTATCAGCTATTAAACTGCGGAAAGTGCGCCGCCTCGGCACTGAGTCGCGTTGCGCAAACGCGGTTGAAACGGTAAAAAATAACAATAAGCAAATTATAAAAACGCGCATTTATTAAACCGGACATCGTGCCGCTCAAAATTACTATTTTTTTGATACCAGTTGAGATGTTTTACGTTATCTGTTGTGCGTAAAAGTGGAGCATTGGATATTAAATTGTCAAAACACTAATCGCTGATCACTAATCAGCAATCACTAATTACTACCTTTGTGCCAATGGCCGGTATTTACCTTCATATTCCGTTTTGCAAGCAGGCCTGTTATTACTGCGATTTTCATTTCAGCACCTCGTTTAAATACAAGCGCGAACTGGTTGATGCTTTAGTAAAGGAAATCCATCTCCAGAAAAACTATCTGCAGGGCGAAACAATCGAAACCATTTATTTTGGTGGCGGTACACCTTCTGTTTTAGATGAGAGTGAGTTAAACAGGTTATTAGCAGCTATCCATGCCAACCATACAGTAGCCTCAAACGCTGAAATAACGCTGGAAGCTAACCCTGATGACCTGGACAAAGCAAAGGTTAACGCCCTGCGCAAAACCGACATTAACCGCTTTAGCATCGGCATACAATCGTTTTTTGATGATGACCTGCTTTGGATGAACCGCGTGCATCGTGGCGATGAGGCTGAGTCGTCTGTTAAGCGGGCGCAGGATGCCGGATTTGAGAACATTACCATCGATCTGATCTACGGATACCCTTTACTCACGGATGCCAAGTGGAAAAGCAACCTTAACAAAGCTTTTGAATTGCAGGTTCCGCATGTATCAGCCTACTCCATGACGGTTGAACCTAAAACAGCCCTGGCATCATTTATTAGCAAAAAGGTTTACCCGCCGCTTAATGAGCAACAAAGCGCCAGCCAGTTTATGCAACTTACCGATGCAATGCGGGAGAAGGGTTTTGAACATTACGAAATATCCAACTTTTGCAAGCCGGGCCATTACTCAAGGCATAATACTAATTACTGGCGCGGCGTAAAATATATAGGTATTGGTCCGTCGGCTCATGCTTATAACGGGTTTACCCGCCAATGGAATATACCCAACAACGCCAGATACATGCAGTCTGTTCAGCAAAATATTATTCCCGCTGAGGTAGAAGAATTGACAGAAGAGAACCGCCTGAATGAGTACATCATGACCTCGCTGCGCACCATTTGGGGGCTTGATCTGGATAGGCTGAATGCTATTGCAGGGGGCAGTGCACCCTTGTTGCTCAAAGCCGCGCGGCATCATTTTGACAAGGGCTGGATCTCTCAACATGAAAAAATAATTTACCTCACCCAAACCGGTAAACTCTATGCCGACGCCATCGCTTCTGATCTGTTTTTTTAATTAAGTATCTGTTTTATAGTTGTTTTTATTAGTCGCGCATCTACGCAATTTGTTGGTTTCCGGTTTGAAAAATGATAGCGCTTTTTGCACTAACAAAAGCAGTTCAATAAAAAACCGGGATGGGTTGCGTGGCCGTATTTCTATCAAATAACGAAAAACAAGTTCTATGAAAAAATTATTTATTGCGGCGTTTGCTTTAGCAACTTTAGCATTTGGCCAAACAACTTTTGCACAAACCAAAATGGTAGGCGGCGCAGCTATGTATCCAACAAAAGATATTGTGGACAATGCCGTAAACTCTAAAGATCACACCACGCTGGTTGCAGCAGTTAAAGCTGCCGGTTTGGTAGAAACTTTAAAAGGTAAAGGCCCGTTCACTGTGTTTGCGCCAACCAACGAGGCGTTTAACAAACTGCCAAAAGGTACTGTTGAAACTTTAGTAAAGCCAGAAAACAAGGCTACGTTAACTAAAATTTTAACCTACCACGTAGTAGCAGGTAAACTTAGCGCTGCAGACCTGGCTGCCAAAGTAAAAGCCGGTAAAGGCTCGGCAGAGTTAACAACTGTAGAAGGTGGTAAGCTTTGGGTTAAAGCTGATGGTAAAAAACTTTACCTGGTTGATGAGAAGGGCGAAAAATCGTGGATCACCATTGCAGATGTATTTCAAAGCAATGGCGTGATACATGTTGTTAACACCGTTGTAATGCCTAAATAACAAAACTGCATCTACCTGCAAAAGCGTAAAGGCTTCCCGGAAACGGAAAGCCTTTTTTTGTATGGTGATATTTATCACGAATTTATTTTTGATTAACAGGGTTACTTTTCATGCCTCTGCGGTATCAATTAAAAAACAGAAAACAACCCTGAAACACCGGCCGGTAGCTGAGGGATTTTAAACCTACATTAAAATCTTTAAACATTATGAAAGCAAAATTATTAGTGATGCTGGCCGGCATTGCCATGCTCGCCGCGTGCCAGGGTTATCAGGAAAGAGCATCCAGCGATATTGACAGTCTGGTACAGGATACGGTGCTTGTAAAAACTGCAGACATGCGCTTAAAAGTCAAAAACTTACAACAAGCAGCCGAAAAGGTAACAAAGTTGGTTGCTAACAACAAAGGCATGGTAATGCACCATGATATGCAAGCGGAGGTATTGAGCCGGCGCGAAATACCGTTGAGCGATGATTCTATTAAGCGTTTAACTGTAATGAATGTAAATGCTGATATGACGGTAAGAATGCCATCCGAGAAAATTGAGGCGTTTATGGATTCATTAAATCACCTGAGCGTGTATGTTGACCGGCGCACCATGGATATAGAGGACCGTACGCTGGAACACGTAGCCGGAATATTAAAAGCCGAAAACCGTGAAGAGAATGTTAAACTTCGCAAAAAAATAAAACCAAGCCACACCGGAGCCGATAGTATTTTGGCTACTGCTGATAACGTAGTTGATCGTAAAATTGATACTTACCGCATGGAAGCCGATGCCGCTATGAGCACCGTTAAGCTCAATATTTACGAAAATAATGTGGTACAGGCAGAAGTGGTAGCCAATGAGGACCTGAGCGCTTACAGCTTACCGCTTTTAAAACGTGCCGGCATGGCACTGTCTACAGGATGGTTTTATTTTACTCAGCTAATTGTTGTACTGCTGCATATATGGCCTTTCTTACTATCGGCATCAGCGGTAGGCGTTGCTATTATAACTTACAAAAAGCGTAAAGCCGCAAAGGTTAGTATTTGATCTTTTAAAACTTTCAAAGTGCGGGAACTTAAATGTTTCCGCACTTCTAATTTTAATTAGCGGTAATTCAATTGGTTGAGTGCCCCGACCAAGAGCCTGAAAACAAAACTTAAAAGCCATCTGTTATTGCCTAATCAATAATAAGGCTAAAAAATGACAAGGAAAGTTCTGGTAATAGATGATAATAACGATCTTTTAGATCTGTTAAGGGAAGCCCTTTCAGCAGAAGGGTATGAGGTGGATTGCTTGCCCCAGATAGACAACATATACGAAGCTGTACTGCAATCTCGCGCGGGATTAATAATAGTTGATTTTATTTTAGACGGTATAAACGGAGGTGAACTTTGTCATCAAATAAAGATCAATCCTCGCACAAGTCATATACCTGTTATCATGATATCCGGCTATACCAGAGTATTGGAATCATTAGGAGGCGATTACGGCGCTGATCATTTTTTATCTAAACCTTTTGATCTGAGTGAACTGGTAGACACGGTGAACAACCTGTTCCCTAAAGGCGAGTCGGTTGCTTAAGTTAGCTAACCCTTATCAAACTAATGGTGAAAGTAGTGCCCTGCTTTTCAATGCTGCTTACCTTGATATTGCCACCATGTTTGGTAATGATCTGCCTTACAATACTTAACCCAAGCCCCACAGATTCTTCCCCGCGAACACCGCGCCGGCTGGCCCTTGAGAAACGCTCAAATATAAACGGAAGCATATCTTCCGGAATACCTACCCCTGAATCCTTAATATCGATAAACACTTCGTCTTCGTCTGTACGCAACACGATGTCTACGTGATTGTTACTGCCCGAAAATTTGATAGCGTTGCTAATGAGATTATCCATCACCCGCTCCATTTTTTCGGTATTTAAATATGCAAAAACCGGTTGGTTGGTGCCGTAATACAAAATGTTGCTTTGGCCCTGGCGGCTCTTAACCCAATCGTCAACAATTTTTAGCAGGAACTGGTTGAGTTCTATCTTTTCAGTATCAAAGTCTTGTTGCTGTTCATCATGTGCCATCTCCAGCAGGTCGTTAATAATATTGGCGGCTTTATCGCACGAGGCCTCTATCATTTTAAGGTTTTCATGGTCCTCGCTATCCATTTTGTTCTCCATTTTCATAATAGCTGCCACTGTTTTTATGGCGGAGAGCGGATTACGCAGATCATGCGCCACTATACCTAAAATTTCATTTTTAGCGCGTATGGCCAGTTCAATTTCAAGGTTTTTCTGCTCAATGGCTTTCAGCTTTAAATAATTATCTGCTCTGTAAGAAAACGAGTACCTGGAAATACAGAAAAACACCGTTAACAGTATAGCCGACGCAAAATTATTCATGATGATCTCGCCTGCCCCACTCTGGTAAAGTGGTAAAAGTAAAGAGAAGCAAATACCGGTAATGAGCGCTATCGCGATGGTTTCTAAATATTCAAAAGTAAAGAATACCGCTACCGCAATAATACCAATCAAATACATAACCAGTGTATTACGCGGGTTATGCATAGTGAAAAAGGTGGTCCGCATAAAACTCAGCATAATAAACACAGCAAATGCCAGGCTTAAAAGGCGTGCTATCTTCCTTGTTCTGTTGTTTTCTTTATAGTGTTTGAGCAGGTAAGCCGAACTGAAATAAAAAAAAGGTGTTACGCCTAATGATATCCAATTGCCCTGGCTAAACTCATCTATGTTTTGAATGTTTTCTATGGGCAGGTCGGCCAGTACAACCAGCAAACGTATAGCAAGGCTTACAATAATGTAAATCAGACTTAGAATTTTAACAACGCGCAGGTTTTGATAAGTGCTGTAATTATAAAAAGGGGTGCGGTTAGGCGAGTCTATCCTATTGAAGAAATGCACCTTCATAAAGCGGCAATAAATACAGGTTTACCAATATATGTTAGGGGGCATATATGCATTTCAATTAACTTTAAACGTCATAGGGAGGGATAAAATTAACTAATATTTGTTACTTACATCATAATTGGTTCAATAACTTCAAAAAAATAACACCCAAAACCCGCGCTATTTTGCTATTTTGCACACGCTTAAAACTTTGTTAACCGATACATATTTATAATGACTTATTGCTTAGGGATAAAGGTAAAAGAAGGATTGCTGGCCATAGCAGATACCCGTATAACATCGGGCACGGACACTACGGTAAAAAAGAAGATAACGATAGAACAAAAGGATAATTTTTCTCTTTTTATCATGACCAGCGGCCTGCGTTCAACGCGTGATAAGGCTATTGTATATTTTAACGAATTGCTTGAAACAACCGAGTACAATAAGTTGTATAAAGCAGTGAACGCCTTTGGCGAGCAGATAAAACGAGTTGCTCAGGAAGATAAGGCATCGCTTGAAAAAGCGGGTTTTAATTTTGATCTGCACTCTATAATAGGCGGGCAGCTTAAGGATGATGATGAACATAAATTGTTTTTACTCTATCCGGAAGGTAACTGGGTTGAACTGGGACAGGGCGCACCTTTTATTATAATAGGGAATACGGGCCACGGTAAGCCTATACTTAACCGTACGCTGAATGAAAATTCAAGCTTGAGGTTAGCGTTGAAAACCGGTTTTCTGTCTTTTGATTCTACAAGGGTAAGCTCTAACAATGTTGACTTCCCGATAGATGTGGCGGTATACAAGAAAGACAGCTTTGAAATAATTGAAAAACGATACGAGAAAAAAGATCTCGAAAATATATCAACCCAGTGGGCCGAAGAGTTAAAGGCCGCTTTAGATAATATATCTGAAGACTGGATGGATGCAGCATTTGACAAACAAACATAAAAACACATTAACGCTATGAAATTCAACGTATTTACCGACATGGAATATCAAATACAATCGGCAAGTACGTTGTTATTGAGCATTAACGCGTTGCGCAACCAGCACCAAACAGTGTTGAGCGAAGAGTTCACCATTTCTCCATACATTAAAACGGAGGAGCTTCCGGCAGTGAACGGTGAGAACCGCCTTATCCGTTTTGAAGTTGCAGAGGCTACCACGCTAAAAATTAGCTACAAAGCTACTGTTGATAATTGCTATAAACTGGTTGAATATACAGATAAGCCTGATATTCCTGTTGCGAATTTGGATCCGCTCATTATTCCTTATCTTAATCCAAGCCGTTACTGTCAATCGGATAAGCTATTCAGGTTAGCTAATAACCAGTTTGGGCATATAACTAACTCTTTTGAAAAGGTGCTGGCCCTCACAACGTGGATCAATCAAAATGTGGAATATTTAAGCGGTTTCAGCAATGCCAGCACATCAGCATTTGATACCGTTACCGAGCAGGCCGGCGTATGCCGCGATTTTGCTCACCTTGGCATCACCCTGTGCCGGGCTTTGAACATTCCGGCGCGTTATTTTACCGGATATTCTTACATGCTCAAACCCGCAGATTTCCACGCTTGTTTTGAAGCTTACCTGGGCGGGGAGTGGATATTGTTTGATGCCACCGGCCTGGCGCCATTAAACGGTATGGTTAAAATTGCCACCGGCCGTGATGCCGCCGACGCCGCCATAGCCAATTTGTTTGGTGATGTGTTGTTTACCTCAATGATAGTTGGCTGCAATTTAGCCGATGGCGAAATTTTTATTCCTTTTAATTACAGTGTTGATAGCACCGCCGGAATCTGCTATTTGTAATTGCAATAAAAATAACTTAAGTTATTAATTGTCAATGTAAAATAATGATTACCCATAGGTTAATTATTGTGCTGTGTACACACCCGTGTAATTGGTACACTTATAAATATTTTTTAGCCTTGCAAGTATAATTTTTTTGGTTTTTGTAACATTATTGTGGCTAAAATGTTATATCTTTAAATAACCAATCAATATAAAGGCTAAAATTATGAAAAACGCAATTCTTGTGTGCTTGGTAGCTTTCGGTTTTAATGCTGCCGCGCAATGCCCCATTAACGAGGTTTTAACTACACGTAATCCACAAAATATTACCAACCTGATAGAGAATAATACTGAATGTTTTAAACAGGCGCTTACCCAAAACCCGGAGTATTCGTCTTTCAAAACGTACCTTGACTATATATATAACACAGCCAGCGATTGGGTGTATGGCGCATATCCCGAAAAGGAACAGCAGTTTAACGAGTTTTACGCTAAATGGGGTAAGGAATATCCAACCATGACGTCGCCTGCACCAAACATCCCCGAATTTTACCATGATCTGGCAGCTATGGTAGCTACCGACAAGGAATTTTTTAAGCAAGCGCGCCCAACAAAAATGCCTTTACGCTACATGCAATGGTTGTTTGTTAAAAATTTAAAGCAAAAATATGGCGAGCAGGCTGTTGTTAACTTAGCCAATGCAGCCGGCAAGTTAGCCAACCTCAAATCGGCCCCAACATATAACTATTATGATATGTTAGCCGATAACGCATATTAAGGATACCTTCTATATAGTTTTTTTTAAAGGACTGAAAGTAAAGGCCGGTTTTTAGGGACAGAAAACCAAATAGGCTTTGTTTTTAGTCCTTTTTTTATTGGCTTAAAATATCTGCAATCTCTGCAAATCCTTTAGTACGGGCCAGGTCAGCAGGAAGTTTTCCGCCTTCCATACGTACATCAACAGCGGCGCCTTTTTCAAGTAACAGAATGATCAGCTCCAGGTTGCCGTTTTGCGCTGCCGAGTGTAACGGAGTAACACCCATTTGCTGCTTAACATTTACATCAGCGCCGCTTTCTATCAGCATGCGGGAAATATCAGTGTAATTACCTGCTACAGCCGAATGCAGGGGGTAAACATTGAAACCGTTTCTGGACGGCAAATTAACATCAGCACCTTTCAAAACTAAGTAGCGCGCTGCTTCAAACTGCCCGAAATAGCAAGCCAGACCCAGCGCTGTGAAACCATCGTTGGCATACTTATTTATATTATCCGGCTGGTTGTAGATCAGGTGAGCCAATGTATCGAACTTGCCTGTTGCAGCTGCTTCAAAAAGGTTGATATCTCCAACAAAATTTAAAATTACCGCGGTAATTTCAGGCTTTTTGTAGTAGCAGGAAAGCATTAGCGGAGAAACATTATAGCCTGTATTTTTAGTGGCAAGGGCGGGGTTTTGTGTTAATAAAGCAGTTAGCGCGTCAACGTTGGCTTCAGTAATATACTGCTCAAGAAGTTCTGTACTCATCGACCTCAATATTACAAAAAAATTAAAACTTTAGCGAGTTAGATGTTTTATCTGTTAACTTTATATTTGCACACACTACGCTATTAATTGGGATGCCGTTAAAAGGAAATCAGTTTAAATCAAACACGATAAGGGAAGAGAATTCGCCGCGCCAGCCGGGCGATAAGGGAAGCAGGGTTAGACCATCACGGCCACTTGTAGATAGTTTGCCTGTTTTTAATTTGCAGAACGGCCGCGTGATCAAAATAGCAGGTCTGTTTTTCCTGCTGATGGCCATTTATTTTCTGGCCGCCTTTACTTCGTATTTATTTACCTGGGAGCAGGATCAAAGCTATGTATCTGCCACTAATGGCGGATGGGGCAACCTTTTCAAAACCAGCGAAGAACTGGCCGAACGTGGCATTGCCGATCCTATAGTTGATAACTGGTTGGGTAAGTTTGGCGCCCTGTTGTCTAACCAGTTCATTTATGAGTGGTTTGGCGTAGCATCGTTCGTATTTGTATTTGTGTTTTTTATAGTGGGATACCGCATGTTATTTAAGGTGCGTATCTTCTCCCTGGGTAAAACCTTAGGCTATTCTTTTTTCATGCTGATATTTTTATCAGTTGCTATTGGCTTTGTACATGCCTTTATTATTGATTATCCGCATTACCTGGAAGGACAGTTTGGTTTTTGGAGCAACCGCTTGCTTGACGCGCAAATAGGGCAAACCGGAACTGCAGGCTTATTGGTATTTGCCGCGCTTACGGTATTGATCATAGCCTACAATATAGATTTTAAACTGCCGGAAAGTAAGGAAAAAATACCTTCGCCATCTGTGTTTGAACCTGCTGTATCCGCTGCTCCGGTTGATCTGGAAGAGGAAATGCCATCAAAACCTGTTGAGTGGCCACGCAATGGTCCGGCTAATACAGCAGTGCTTAACCAGATAAAAGCAGAGCCGGTTAAACCCGTGATTGAGCCGGAACCAGTTTTCCATGAAACGGTGGTGTTGAAACCCGATAATGAGGCTGCCGACCCTGAAATAGCTACAGACAGCATCCCGCTAACTTTAGAAGTGGAGCGCCCAACTCCTGTATTAAATATTGAAAAAACAGATGATGATAAGGCAAAGGCTTTGGTGGATGAGTTTGGTACTTATGACCATACGCTCGACCTTGCATCGTATAAGTTCCCACCGCTTGATCTGTTAGAAACATACGGAGCATCAAGCAAAATACAGGTAAACGCAGAAGAGCTGGAAGCCAACAAGAACAAAATTGTTGAAACGCTAAATCATTATAATATAGAGATCGATAAGATCAAGGCTACCATTGGTCCAACGGTTACCTTGTACGAGATCATTCCGGCTCCGGGTGTGCGTATCTCCAAGATCAAGAATCTGGAGGATGATATAGCTTTGAGTTTGGCGGCTTTGGGGATACGTATTATTGCGCCAATGCCGGGCAAGGGTACCATTGGTATTGAGGTGCCTAACCAAAACCCCGAGATGGTATCTATGCGCTCTGTACTGGCTACCGAGAAGTTTCAGAACACCACAATGGACTTGCCGATTGCGTTGGGTAAAACCATCTCCAACGAGGTATTTATTGCCGATCTGGCTAAGATGCCGCACTTACTGGTGGCGGGTGCCACCGGTCAGGGTAAATCGGTTGGTATTAACGCCATATTGGTATCATTGCTTTACAAAAAGCACCCTGCCGAACTGAAGTTTGTACTGGTTGACCCTAAAAAGGTGGAGCTTACGCTGTTCCGTAAAATTGAGCGGCACTTTTTGGCTAAACTGCCCGATGATGGCGACGCTATCATTACCGATACCAAGAAAGTGGTTAACACCCTCAATTCTTTATGTATTGAGATGGATCAGCGATACGATCTGTTGAAAGATGCGCAGGTGCGTAACCTCAAGGAATACAACACCAAGTTTGTTAACCGCAAAATAAGCAACCCCGAAAAACACCGTTACCTGCCTTTTATAGTACTGGTGGTTGACGAGTTTGCCGACCTGATGATGACCGCAGGCAAAGAAGTAGAGATGCCTATAGCCCGTTTGGCGCAGTTGGCGCGTGCGGTGGGTATACACCTGGTTATTGCAACGCAAAGGCCGTCGGTTAATATTATTACGGGTACCATTAAGGCCAACTTCCCGTCAAGGCTGGCATTCAGGGTACTGTCTAAAATAGACTCGCGTACCATTCTGGATGCAGGCGGTGCAGATCAGCTGATAGGTAGGGGAGACATGCTGTTCTCGACGGGCAGTGATCTGCTGCGTTTGCAGTGTGCCTTTGTAGATACGCCCGAGGTGGAAAAGATATCAGATTTTATAGGCGCTCAACGCGGCTATCCAAGCGCTATGATGTTGCCTGAATATGTTGGCGATGGTGAGGCGGCAGATACCAAAGAGTTTGACCCTGACGACCGCGATCCGATGTTTGAAGAGGCAGCCCGCCTGATAGTGATGCATCAACAAGGCTCCACCTCATTGATACAACGCAAGCTTAAACTGGGTTATAACCGCGCTGGGCGCATCATTGATCAATTGGAAGCCGCAGGCATAGTTGGTCCGTTTGAAGGCAGCAAAGCCCGCGAGGTACTGTATCCGGATGAGTATTCATTAATGCAGTATTTTGAAACGTTAGAAAATAAGGGTTAATAGCCTATAGGGTTTTCAATACGACAAGGGAATCCCTCCCTCGGGAGGGTAGGGAGGGGTTGATCCGCCATTGTAACGCTTCGATACTTGTTTTAAAAACACACCCGCCCAATAAACGTTTCCCATAAAAAACAGTCAGAAGTATATGATAAAGAAAATAGTACTATACACAGCATTGGTATTGTCGTCGGTTAGTGCATTCGCGCAAAAAGATGCCGAGGCTAAAAAGATACTTGATGCTGTAGCTGCAAAATACAAGGTTTACAACACCATTAAAACAGATTTTACTTTTACCGTTGATAACCAGCAGGCAGGCGTAAAGCAAAGCCAAAACGGAACCCTTATCACCCAGCCGAAAGCCAATAAGTTTAAGATAACTTTATTTAAAGTTGGTGCTTCTGCCGATGTACAGCAGGAAATAATCAACAACGGTAAAACGCAGTGGACCTACCTGAAAGCCGAAAAAGAGGTGCAGGTGGCTGATGCTAATAAAAATAACGACAGCTTTAACCCGGCACAGTTATTCACCCTTTACCAAAAAGGCTATAAATATCTTTTTACAGGTACGCAGAAAATTGGCGGTAAGCTATACCAAATGGTTGATCTGACACCGGAAGATAGCAAATCGCCTTTCTTTAAAATACGCCTGGCTATTGACAAAACAACCCGCCAGATCTATAGCGCTACTTTATTTGATAATGGTGGAGGTAAGTATATCTACCAGCTGCGCACCATTACGCCCAACGCCCCCGCTACCGAAAGCACCTTTGCTTTTGATGCTAAAGCGCATCCTGGTGTTGAGGTGGTTGATTTGAGGTAGTTTTGTGTAGTCAGAGACTGCACGCATATGGGTTCGAAGTCGGAGACTTCGAACAGCGGGGTTGATTTGAGGTGGGGTGTTAAGGTGCTTTTTCAAACTTCATTTTCTCAATTTCCTGCTCTGCCAGATCAACTAATTTCTTTAAATAGGTTTTTTGGTTTTTAGCGTAATTTATGTTTACGGCTTTGCCGGGTGGAGGAGTAGATGGTTGGTTTTTTGACCAAAAGTTATCATCCTCCCATCTGGAATCCAATTCAAATAGATCTATTCGTTTTTCTACCATTTTACCGTTTAAGTAAAATATAAAATCCCGATGATCGGAGTGATCTATCAAAATAGTGAATTTTTCAACTTTACCCTTGGCTTTCTTTTCAATCTCAACCGGTAATATTTTTTCCTTAACTATTAAAGCGGCATTTTTACTCAATATTGCAATAAACCCATCAGCTCCTTTTTGAGGCTGATATTTATAACACTCATCGAAAAGCTGTACGTAGCCTTCGCCTTTATGTTTCCAGATAACGTATTGACGTATGTTTTGGAAGCACGTGTCTGGTCCTGATATTCCGATGAGAATACAGCCTACACAATAAGGGTGATAGGTTACAATTGTATCTACTCCTGCTTGCTTCAAAGTCTTTACCTTATCATTAACCGAATTTAATAATCGCATTTGACCATATGAGCATAATGCACTCATTAAAGGAAACAGGATAAGAAGAAAGAGTTTTTTCATTAGGAGTATCGATGTGGTTAGGTGTGTCTTGTTGTTAAAGTTAGTGAAATTATTGCAACTGGTGGAGTAACGGCTGTCTCAACAAAATTGTAAACCAATACCATGACAAAGCCCAAAAGTGTTACATCGAAAGTGCTAAAAGCAGTGGTTTTTCAATTGTCTGTCAGTCAGTATTTTAATTTTATTTTGAACTTAATTTATCTGACGTAAAAGTTGTTGCATCTTGTTTCAGGTTAAGACATTAAATTGCTGAAAATGAATAGTTTACGACCTAAACTCGTTACAGCCATTACATCTATTCTCATGTAACAAACATGCGGCTACCAATAGCCCCTAAACAACAAAGGGCCACCCGGAGGCAGCCTTCTGAAGACAGATAATAAATAATATTAGTTGCCGGGCTCAATAATAGGAACGGCTACAACTTTATAGGTTTTAGTACCATTATCTGAAGGTAATTCCTGGTAATAGTACTGATCTGGTGATACAAAGTAGGTTTCACCATTCAAGTTTACCTTACGGGTATCAGGTGGCAGCGTAGTAACTATCTCACCTACGTTAGCTTCGGGTATGGTAGGAGGGAGTACCTCATTGTATCCACTGCCGGTTTCCAACTGACCATCTTTACCTACCACTTCATACACCATACTGCCGTCGTCGCGGGTAACAGGTTGATAGTATACACCATTCAGCTCATAGTACTGCTCGCCGTTGATAGTGATCGGCTCAGCGCCATCAGGCAATTGAGTAAGCGCGGCACCCAATGGTGGTTCAACAACAGTGTACTGGTTATTATTATACTGATAGAAGTAGCCACCGCTCATGTAAAACTGTGAGCCACCCCAGTAAAACGGATAATAACCGTAAGGCAATACGCCTATGCTAAAACCAAGGCGTGGATAATACAAACTGCTGTAAAAACCACGGTTAAAATAAAAACCGCCGTAGCGTCCCCAAGGGCCATAAACGTTTCCGTAGTAGCGGTTACCGCCATAGTAACGGTTGCCATACACTACCCGACCAGGGTAATAACGGTTCCCTCTGTAAAAACCACCGCTGCCTGTGGTAAGGTTAGGGCTTGTGGTACCACGCCTTGTGTTACCATAAAAGCTGTTATTGGCACGTGGCGAAACACCATTAGGCTGACGGCTGCCCATGTTACCACCAAATAATCCACGGCGCGCGTCAGAAGACATGTTGTTAGAACGCGGGGCTATGTTAGGCTGCTGTCCTCTTGACATATCGCGGTTAAAGCCACCATCCATCCCTCTGCGTCCCCCTGAGAAATCGCCACCGTTTGATCGAGGTGCGGGTGCCGAAAAACCACCGCCACGGCTAAAGCCGCCGCCGCCCCCTCCACCGCCACGTGAGAAGCCGCCACCGCCGCCACCACCACCAACACCACGGCGTTGAGCATCTGCAGGTTGAGCCAATGCCACACACAACAAGCCGCTAAAAACGGCCATTGCTACATATTGAGATATCCTTTTCATAATTGTTTAAAAATTTCAAAGCCGGCAGCAAAGCTGCCATATACTATAGACTATGAAATGCAAAACGGTTTAATTGGTTATAAATTATTTTTATAAAACATTACAGCCTTCACTGATGGTTTTACCTGATCAGTAAAGAAGAAAATGTGTTAATTAAAAGTTAGGATAAAATGACTACAATTAATAAAATGTTACATTTTCCTAATACGCAAATTATTAACCGGTTTGTATAATCTCTTTCTAAAAATTAATATAAACATAGGTATGTATTTGTAGTTAATTTGCTGAAAATAAAATATTTATCTATTTAATTGACCTGCTAAATTCAGTCAAAAATCCGCTCTGTAATAATGCTGAAACTGCGCTAAAACTTCATATTTGATAATCTGCGCTTAACATTGGCTTAATGGTGTGCCGGTAATTTTGCCACCATCATTAAGTATTATGTTGAAAGCAAAAAATCTACTACTAACAGTTTTAACAACTCTTATAGTCAACTTAAGTCTTTTCGCTCAGGAAGCCGGGAAGATATCTGGTAAAATAACCGACCAAAAAACAGGTGAAACGTTAATTGGGGCTACCGTAAGTATTGACGGAACCTCAAAAGGGGCTGCTGCCGATGTTGATGGCAAGTACATTCTTTCCGGCTTAACACCGGGAAGGTATACCTTAACGGTAAAGTACATTGGTTATCAAAGTAAATCAATATCGGATGTGGAGGTGAAAGCCGGCCAGGTTACCAACCTTGACGTCATCATGTCAGAAGCGGCTACGCAGGCCCTTAATGAAGTTGTGGTTAAAGCAACTTTCCGCCAGGCATCAGTTGCATCTTTATATGCACAGCAAAAAAATGCGGTTTCTATATCAGATGGTGTATCATCAGAAGCCATCAGGCGTTCACCGGACAGGAATACTGCCGATGTTTTGAAACGCGTTAGCGGTGCAACCGTACAGGATAACAAATTTGTTGTTGTACGTGGTTTGAGCGACAGATATAACACGGCCACGCTTGATGGTGCATGGTTGCCAAGTACAGAGCCTAACCGCAAGGCGTTCTCATTTGATATTGTGCCATCTAATCTTGTTGAGGCATTAACCATAACTAAAACAGCATCGCCGGATATGCCTGGCGATTTTGCAGGTGGCTTGATAAATATAGCTACTAAAGATATCCCTGATCAAAATTTCCTGTCATTTAGTATTGGTGGCGGTTATAATACTGCTTCAACTTTTAAAAATTTTAAAAGTGGCCCACGTAACGTTACAGACTACTTTGGTTTTGATAATGGCGATAAAAAATTGGCTTCGGGAATACCAAGTTCAGCACAAATTGCTAATGGCTTAAGTCCTGAGCAAAACAGAGTTGCGTTATTGAGATTTTTACCTAAGCGTAATTTTACCATATACAACGGTACAGCTTTACCTACCCAGAACTACCAGTTTACAATAGGTAAGGTTAAAGATTTTGCAAATAGCGGTAACAGGTTGGGTGCTATATTTGCTTTAACCTACAGAAACTCTCAGAATATTCAGAACGAAGTATTACGCGACGACTATAACAACCATTACCGCGATAACGTTTACAAGTTCTCAACCAACGTAGGTGCCTTGTTTAATTTAGGTTATTCATTCGGTAAAAGCAAAATCACTTTTAAAAACGTATACAACCGTATATATGATGATCAGTTTTTGCAAAGGGCAGGTACAAATGACAACGCGACCGCTGACATAAGATATTTTGCATTTGATCTTCTTCAAAAAGCACTATTCAAATCTACACTTGAAGGTAACCACCCGGTGAGCGAGAAAGGCGCAAAAATTAACTGGAATGTAAGTTACAATAATGTACTTAATGATCAGCCAAATCAGCGTAAGATAAGCTACAATGGTCCTTTTCACGGTAATGGTCCTTTCTATGCCAACGTAACCACTTTAGGTAAAGATAATACAACGCTTTTCTCAAGGCTTAACGAGAATGATTTTTCCGGGGCATTGAACTTTACCTTACCTGTTAAAATGTTCAAACAAAATGCATCATTCAAAACAGGTTTAACTTCACTGTATCGTAACAGAACATTTAACGCGCGTTTTTTAGGTGCGGTACTTAACACCAGCAATCCGAACATTGAGCCTAATGATGTTAGGCAACTGCCTTTAGATCAGTTATTTTCGCCAGATCTGATCAATAAAGGAGCTTACAGGTTAGACGAAATCGCTTCATCAATTGACTCTTACACTGCTAATTCAACCACTAATGCGGGCTACGCTATGTTAGATAATAAGATAGGCAAAAACCTACGTTTAGTTTGGGGTGCACGTGTTGAGCAATTTAATCTGAACCTGGCTACAAAAGATAATGATCCGGCAGGTAAGGCTAAGCAAAATTATGTGGATGTATTACCATCTGCTAACTTAACCTATAGCTTAACTGAGAAAACCAACATCAGAGCTTCATATTCCCGCACACTGGCCAGACCAGAATTCAGGGAGTTGGCAAGATCTCAATATTATGATTATGAGATATTGGCTACTATAGTGGGTGATCCTAATCTGAAAAGGTCATCAATTGACAATATTGACTTACGATTGGAATTTTATCCATCGGCAGGACAGGTGCTGTCAGTATCCGGTTTTTACAAAAAGTTCAAAAACGCTATAGAAACGTATAATGATGATGCTGCTTCATCAACCCGTCAGATCAGATACTTTAACTCAAGCAAAGCGGATGTATACGGTATTGAGATGGAAGTTAGAAAATCTCTTGATTTTATAATTGAGAACGATTTCTTTAAGAATACTACAGCTTATACCAATGTGGCCATAATTAAATCAAACGCGGTTAACCCTAATGTTGGTTTAACATTTAAAGAGAAAGAGCGTCCGTTGGTTGGTCAGGCCCCTTATGTAATAAACGCTGGTTTGCAGCACACATTCCTTGACAATAAGTTTACGTTCAACGCCCTTTTTAACCGTGTAGGCCGCAGGCTTTCTGTTGCTGCTGGCGCGCAATATGAAGGCATTTGGGAAGCTCCAAGAAACGTGTTGGATATGCAATTAGGTATAAAGGTATTTAAGAACAAAGGTGAACTAAAACTAAATGCAGGCGATATATTGAATCAGAACGCTACTTTTTACTATGATATAAACAAAAACAAAAAGTACGATCCTCAAAATGGCGACTTTACACAAAGCAGCTACAAACCAGGCAGCAACTACTCGTTTACGTTTAGCTACACGCTTTAGTGTTAATCAAATGTTAACTAAACATTCAACTATTTAATATTTATTTAAATTATCTATAACATTCAGTTCAATTGCCTTGCCTTACTTTGGCGACAAGTAAACAGAAAAAAAAGAATAACGTAACATGAAAAACTTTTTATTAATGACAGTTGTGGGTGTTGGGTTGCTTTTAGCAAGCTGCTCAAAATCAAACGATGACAGTGTGATTGTTAATCCACCTGCGGCAGAATCTACAGTAACCGTTTCTGCTGACGTAACAGCTAATACAACATGGACTGCAGACAAAATATACCTTTTAAAAGGTAACATTTTTGTAACCAACAATGCAACTTTAACTATTGAGCCTGGTACAATCATTAAAGGCGACAAAGCTTCTAAAGGCGCTTTAATTATTACCCGCGGCGCAAAAATTATGGCAGTAGGTACTGTTGATAAGCCAATTGTTTTCACTTCAAATGTTGCTTCAGGTGGTCGTGCTCAAGGTGATTGGGGTGGTGTTATCCTTTTAGGTAAAGCGCCAAACAACCAAGGCCCAAGCATTTCAATTGAAGGTATTTCTGATGCTACTGATAAAGGTAAATATGGCGGTACAGACGCTGCGGATAACTCAGGTACTATGAAATATGTGCGTATTGAGTATGCAGGTATTGCACTTAGCCCGGATAACGAGATCAACGGCTTAACTTTTGGTAGCGTTGGTTCTGGTACTACTATTGATTATGTAGAAGTTTACCGCTCTGGCGACGACGCTTTTGAATGGTTTGGCGGTACTGTAAACTGTAAACACTTATTGGCTATTGACAGCTGGGATGATGATTTTGATACAGATTATGGTTTCTCTGGTAACGTTCAGTTTGGTTTAGCTCAGCGTTTAGCTGCTACCGCCGACGTATCTGGTTCAAACGGTTTTGAATCTGATAACAACAGCGCTGGCGATAACAAAGCACCTCAAACAGCTGCTGTATTTTCTAACATGACCATTTTAGGCCCACGTGAGGCAGCTTCTGGCAATCCAAGCATTAATGCTAACTTCCAGCACGCGGCTCAAATACGTCGTAATTCTTCTATCAGCATTCTTAACTCTGTTTTCTCAGGTTATGTTCAAGGTATATTCTTTGATGATCAGGCTCCTGGTGCTGGCGATGCTAACTCTTCATCAGTTAATTTAACCAGTGGTAAAGCAGTATTCGCTAACAATATCATTATCGGAACAGGATCAAACGTGATCAAAGCTACTACCACTGCAATTTTAGATGTTATCACTCCGTTTATCAACAGCGTGGCTAACAATAACACTATAAACAACAGTTTGTATGCAGGCGCTATCTATACAGATCCTTACAAATTCTCTGCCGATATAGCTTCTAATACAGCTTCTTTAAACAGACAAGGTATTCCTAACTTTACTCAGGTAAGCGGTTCAACAGCTTTAACCGGAGCAGTTTGGACAAGCGCTAAACTTAATGATGCATTTTTTGATAAAACTGGTACTTTCAGAGGTGCATTTGGAGCAACTGATTGGTCAGCTGGTTGGGCATCATATAACCCACAAGCGTTGCCTTACACCACTCCAGGTGCTGTAAAGTAATCTGAACTTAAAGTTTGATATAATAAAACAAGGCCTGTTCAATTGAGCAGGCCTTGTTGTTTTTAAACAATATTTGTATTGATTGTCCGGCTAAACCGCGGCGCTACGGTTGTATTTGTGCCGATATTCAATTGGCGATAAACCGGTGATCTTTTTAAATACGGTACGGAAAGTTTTTACATCCATATATCCTATATCATACATTACCTCATTTACATTTTTGCGGGTGTTTTCCAACTGTTTTTTTGCAGCTTCTATTTTTACACGCTGAATGTATTCGGCAGGGGTGTTGTTAGTAGCTTTTTTAAATCTGCGGGCAAAGTGCCTGGTGCCAATGGCAAAGCGGGAGGCCAGCTCATCAACCGATATCTTTTCGGTTACATTCTGCTCAATAAACTCCTGAGCTTTTCTAATAGGCTCATCTTCGTGCTTTTTCTGGCCGTTAAACATCACAAATGGTGATTGGCTTTTACGGTCAATTTCGATTGCAAAGAATTTACTGGCCATAATAGACATTTCGCGGCCGGTGTACTTTTCAATTAAATGTAGTAAGAGGTTCCAGTAGGAAGAAGCTCCACCGCTTGAATACAAGCCATCAACTTCAGTTATAATACTGCCATCAGTTAAGGTAACATCCGGAAACATTTCTCTGAAATCGTTAGCAAATAGCCAGTGTGTAGAACATTCTTTACCGTTTAATAAACCGGTGGCTGCCAATAAAAATGCGCCAATGCACAATGAAACCACCTCGGCTCCTTTATGGTGTTGCTCAACTATCCACGGAATAAAACTCTTATTCAACTCAACGGCAGCCTTTACATTGCCCGAAAGTGCAGGTATAATAATGATATCTGTTTTATTAACCTCGTTGCACAGGGCGTTTGTGTTAACAGAAAATACCCCATCGGTTAAAGGTACATGCTTATCCAAGCCAACCAGTTGAACGTTAAATGCAGGCTCACGTCCGGCGTTTTTCAAAAATTGGTTTACCGTCGTAAACATATAACGTGGGTCAACAATTGCTGCCGGAACCGCTTCGTAAGGCACTAATATGGAAACATGTTTCATACAGGTTTATTTGTGTTTCTTATCAAATTTAATAAATATGTTTTTACAAATGAGGTCGCTGTGGGGCAATAAGTCGCATAACAGCCCCAAAAATGTCCAGTTTACACACCGTTAGCGGTTACTGCTGAAGCTAAATTTGTATCATCAAACCAAAACTGATATGAAAACTAAAACCGTTAAAATTTTATACTGGGTATTTACGGCCCTGTTCGCCTTTATGATGCTGGGTTCGGCCATTCCCGATATTATTTCAATGCCTGCTGCTGTTGAAGGTATACACGGTAAACTGGGCTACCCACTTTATTTTATCCCTTTTATAGGCGTTGCCAAAGCCTTGGGTGCCATAGCTATTTTAATACCCGGCTATCCCCGTATAAAAGAGTGGGCCTACGCCGGGCTAATGTTTGATCTGATTGCTGCTACCTATTCCTTAATGTGCATCCCCAATCCTGATGCTGCCTGGTATTTTAACCTGTTACCATTGGCATTAGGAGCGTCGTCGTATATTTTTTATCATAAAAAGTTAAAGGCTACTGCTGTTTAAAAGCTCTGCATTATGCGCAAACTGGTAGCATCGGTAAACATAACGTTAGATGGTTTTATAGCCGGCCCTAATTGCGAACTGGATTGGCACTTTAGCCGCTGGACCACAGAAATGGCCGATGTGCAAACCAGCCTGCTCAGTAATGCTGATACAATATTATTGGGCCGTGTTACCTATAATGCTATGGCAGCTTACTGGCCCAATGTAAGTTCAAATGTTTCTTTTCCACGCCAGGATCTCGCTTTTGCTGATTTGATGAATAGCCGCCAAAAAGCGGTGTTCTCTAACACTATTGATGCGTTAGTTTGGCCTAATTCTTATAAAATAAGTGGGAAGTTGGATCGGGAAATATTTAAATTGAAGCAAACGCCCGGGAGGGATATTATGGTATATGGCAGCAGTAAATTAATGATTGGATTGATAAAATTGGGGTTGATAGACCATTTTGCACTTTGGGTACACCCGGTTGTATTAGGGAAAGGAAAGCCGCTTTTTAGTAAGATGAATGATGTGGTTAATATGCAACTCGTTCAGGTCCGAAAATTCAGTTCGGGGGTAGTTTTAACGCAGTATCAAACTGTGGTTTAACGAAGTCAGTACGATGTTAATACGGTTTTAACAGGAATTTTCACGCAACTAATTTCATTGGCATACTTTTTTGTTGATTACAGAAAAAGGGAATATGAAAATAGGAGTAAGATTACAAAAACTGTTAGATAAGATTTATCCGCCGGATGCAAAGATGGAATTTCAACTGGACCGTACCGACGTGGTTTTTAAAACCGATGGAGAGGGCAGGCCTGTTTTACTATTTGTTGGCAGGAAAAATGCCGATGGGCAAATTAAAGGTGAGCGCTTTGCCAGAACGCTAAAAAAGCTATCAGACGGTACCATGAAAGATCATTGGGAAAATAAAGGGCAGACAAGTTAAAGCCAGCCCTTTATTTTGTATTGCAAATGGCTACCGGCGTTTTTACCGAAGCGTTATTCGCTGCTGCTTTTGAATCATTACCACACTTGCCTAATAAAGTGTAAATAATAATGAAAATTACAATAGTTGAGAGGCAGCCACCTCCCAACTTTTTGGCGCCCCAACCGGCAATTAATACTCTGAAAAACTTATTCATCGCGGCTGGTTATCGTTAAAGTTTTGCTTAACATCATTGATGGTTTGTGTTGCAAACTCTTTTGCATCATTCATCCAACTTGGTGGGTTGTCTAAAAACTCATCTAAGATAGATGTACCGTCTTCTCTTTTTTTGGTGATATAGTTCACGCCGTAGGCTACTGCTGCGCCTACCAAGGCAAATTTGATAATGTTCATAGTGTTAATTTTTTAATATGAACAGTTTCAAATCAATTTAAGTTTTTCTCTTTTATAAAAAGAAAGCAAACAGGTGTTTTCCGAAGTTATTACTGCAAATCTGCCTGCGCTTGTCGGGTTCCAGCTTTGTAGTATAGCTCGGCAAGTGTTTTTTGGTAGCCTGCTATCATGCTTTCGCGTTTAATTTTCATGTCGATAAGCTTACTTTCCCTGCTGTTGATGAGGAAGAGCGTGCTCTCACCTAACTCAAATTTTTGCATTTCGCCGGTTAATAAAAATTGTTGATTATTGATGCTTTGTACCTGAACGCTCAATTGAGATTTGTAGGCGCTTAGACTGTTGTATGATGTTACAATTTCGTTGTTGATCTCGCGTCCGGATTGTTGAAGATCGTAACTCAGTTGTTGTTGTTTAATTTTTACTTCCCTTAACTTACCGCGCTCAGCCCGCAAAAACAATGGAAAGGCAAACTCCACTCCAAACTTGTAGTTGCTCCAGTTAAAATCATAATAACTCGGTACGTATTGTGTAAAGTCTCTGCGCGTTGATATTAATGAACCGGTTACGTTTATTTTAGGCTTAAGCATTTCCTGGCGGTAGCGGCGCTCTATGTCTAACTGCGTGCCTTTAGCTCTTAATTTTACCAGTTCCGGGTGTTGTCTTCCGGCTTGCCCGAGCAAGGTATCAAGCACCATAGCACCGGGAAGCATCACGTTCTCGTTTACCGTTTGCGGTACCGCATTTTTTGGCAATTCGAGCGGTTGGCTCTGCTCGTTCCACAAATGATTGGAGAGCACCAGCATAGCGTTTTGCATTTCTATGGCGCTTTTTGCTAACTGTATCTGCCGTTCCTGCAAGGTTATCTGTGCCTCAACCGAATCAATAGGTGGTTTATCTCCTAAAAGCGTTTGCGCGCTTAACGCCTTAAAGCGTTTACTTGCCAAATCAACCCCTTCTTTTACCAGTGCGTATTCACGATACGAATAATACCAGGTCCAATAATCTTTAACAGCGGTATACCAAACGCTGTTAATTTGTTTCACCTTATCGGCTTCGGCATAGGTAAGCATGGCTTGTGCCTGCCAAAGTGTGCTTCTTCGCGCATCTATCAGCAAACCCTGGCCAAGCGGAATACTTAAGCCTACGGCTGCAAGGCCGTCTGTGCCGGTTCGGTTCTCCCTGCCGGTGTATGTACCTACGTTACGGTCATAGCCAACTTTCAGGTCAGCGCCCGCTATATACAAAGGAACTTTAAGTTCATTGCTCCAGTTGTTGTAGTATTCGGTGCCGCCAAATAACTTGCGGGCAAAGCTGCTTTTTAATGCCGGATCAAAATATCCTAATGATTGCATTACGTTGGCCTTTGCCGCTTCGCTTAAAAGCGCGGCTTGTTTGACTATAGGGTGGCCCCTGAACACAATTCCTTCAAGGTCCTCAAGCGAAAATACTTTATCGGTATCAGCAGGTGCGGTTGTTTGGGCCGAGGCGCTGTTTAAACAAGCTGCCAGCCCTAATAACAGTGCGGCTATATACCCTTTCCATCTCAACATCATGCTCATTGTTAAATCTTATTTTTTACCATCAGTAATTTTATCAGACGGCTCTTTTTCTAAACTTGGCGGGAAACCATTTAACTGGCGCCATATTTCATACCACAGCGGCACAGAGCGTAATATAATACGACCGTACACGCCCGAACCTTGCCTAAGCTGGTGCGGCCATGGCTCATCTTTTGCCGGAATAGGTTCTGTTGGCTTTACTAACACGCGGTACTTACCTCCGTTGCTGCTCACACGGTCAATGGCCCATATTTTGCCTGCAAAGGTGCCAACAGCTACAGATGGCCAGCCCGAAAACTGTAATGATGGCCAGCCCTCAAACTGCAGGCGTACATCGCTTGTATCTAAAATAAGCGGTACATCCATCGCATCTACGTAAAGTTCTGCCGCCACCTGTGGATCTTTAGGCTGTAATGTAACTACTGATTCACCCTCTTTGATATTCTCGCCTATACCCGCTTTTAGGGTTTTTACAACAAAGCCATCCTGTGGCGCGCGCACAACATATAGCCCGCGACGGACCGAAATATTAGATATGTCATTACGCAGCTTGGCAATATCTCCCCGTGCGCTTGCGCGGCTTGACAAAGCCGAACTCATATCTGACTGTGCTTTAGCCAATGATTCCTGATATTTGGCCCTGATGTTATCCAAGTCTATGCGGGCATTAAGCAGGCCTTGTTTGGAGTTGTTAAGCTTATTTTGTTGAGTAACAACCTTGGCTTTGTCTTCCTGCAATTTAAGGCGGCGGGTCTCAATATCCGTAAGCGAGAACAGGCCATTTTTATAACCTGCCTCATAACGTTGTAACCGCGCTTTTGATGTTTCATAAAAATTCTCAACAGCTACAAGCTCCGCACTATCTATACCAACATAGTTCTCCGCCTGCTTTACTTTGTTTTCGGCTGCCGAAAGTTGGAAACGTAACCCGGCTGTAAGCGCGCTTATCTGGGCGTTTGTGGCTTCCATTTTTTGAATGGCCGCTTCTTCACTGCCTTTTTTTGCATCTAACTGTTCGTTTAAACGTTCTGGCAGTTCGGGGTCAAAGTAAGATTGACTGGTTTCAGAAATTACTAAAATAGTGTCACCTTTCTTAACCTCTTGTCCGTCTTTTACGGCCCAGCGCTCGATGCGGCCGCCAATTTGGTTTTGAACAGTTTGAGGCCTGTCTTCCGGACTCAAGGCTGTAACCGTACCGCGCCCAGGTATGGTTTGGCGCCATGGCAGCAAAAGTATAATGATGAATACAACCAAAAATATGGTCATGATACGGCCCAGCAAATGCGAGCCTTTTACATCCATTATTTCGCGGTTGGAAAGTGATGCCAGGCTTTCCATATGCATATTATGCATTCTGCTTTTTGACATTTTACTCATGTTGCTTTTCCTCCCATAACTCAAGGTCTGTTACGGCCGCCAGCTTTTCACTGCCCGTAACCATATCAAAAACGGTATTCATGTTGGTCAGTAATTTTTCAACTGCATAGCTGATTTGTACAATAATTACTTCGGCAGCCACAAACTGTCCAAAAGTCATTTCGCGTTCTACAACGAAAAATGAGCCTAATAAAAGTAACGCGCCCATCAGCACGGTACGCAGCGCTACTGAACCTACTATAAGTTTTCTTAAAACACTAAAGTGTGCATTACGTGCACTAAGGTATTGAGCTGTAATTTCATCGGTTGTTTTGATGATGCTATCCATTTTTTCAGGGTTGCCTCTGTAGGCGTCCAGGTCGCCGGCAACTTCCTCCAGGCGTGCTACCAGTTCGTATTTATGTGCTGATTCATCTAAACTGGTATCTACACCCTGCTTATAATAGAGCACAATTACCCCAACAATGCTCACAATCGCCAAAAAGCCAACAGCCATAAATACCGGGTGATAGAATGATAATAATATTGCACTGAAAAAGATCTGCACTGATGCAGCTACAATGTCTATCAGTAGTTTGGTTAGGCCTTTTTGAATGGTGAGTACCTCAAAAAAACGGTTTACCAATTCGGGTGGATGTTCGCCTTTCAATTCATCTTTTTTAATGCGGGGCAGGCGGTAGGCAAACTCCATTGAAGCTTTAGTGAATATTTTTTGCTCTAAGAATTCAACCAGTGTAAACTGTCCTATCAGTAACGTACCGCCAATTACTATACCTATTAAAACTACCGCAATAAGTATATAAGTTGAACTGTACATGGCCCCGTTTGAAAGCAGGTTGAACACCGCGGTGGTGCCTAACGGCAACGTTAAACCAATAAGGCCAATAAGCATGGCGTAAATAAAAATGTAGTTAATGGTAGAACGCTCGTAGTGTAGTAAACGCGCCAGGCGTTGCCAGGGCGTTAGCGCATTTGCATGCTGGTTTTTTTTCATAAAACAGTTTAAAAACAGTTATAAATTGGTTGTAATGTGTTGTTAGTAATGCATAAGCATAAAACCTTGCATTGTTCAAATCAACTAAGTATCACATTAAATGCAGCTCCGATAGTATCGGGCTAATTAGGTGTATACTAAGATACAGAATTTGGTGGAGGGGTGAGAACCACGCGTAACGGCTCTTTAAATATGCTGAAACTATATAGGCATTTAGGGGCAGGGAGATGCTTTACCCACTGGAGTGACGAGAAAGAAAAGCTGGTTTCAAAACCTGAATATAGTTTTTTGTCTATTTTTTCAAAGCTATCCTCGCTAACATCATTGCTGTCGTCATCTGCAATATTTTCTATCATTGCAGCTTTATTTTGAGCAGAATAGTAGCTGATCAGCAGATCGCATGACTTGATAGCGAATAATGCTATCAGCATGATCTGCAATACCGACCTCAGATATCCTTTTCTAAAATAGTTGAACATTGTCACAGCGGCAAATATAACCAATAATGCTGTTTTGTGTTTTAAAAATATGTTAAAACATGCAAATCGTATGAAAAAATGACTGTTTGGAAATATTTTATTTGGTAAAAGACCTGCTATGTTAAAATTTTATTAAAAAGTGATTAGAGAAATGGGTTTAATTTGAGATTTTAACTTTTAAATCTAATTATGAATAAGAATTTTTAGTTCGGTTCGGGTGAGGGTAAAAAAGGAAAAGCCACTTTTTGAAGGTGGCTTTTTGTGCTCCCGACGAGATTCGAACTCATATCGATGGTACCGGAAACCATAATTCTATCCATTGAACTACGGGAGCAGTTTGGAGGCAAAGATATTAAAATTAGCGATGTTTTTATTTCTTGATGTACATCAAGTGGCAGGGTTATTAGCAGCTATACCTTTGTAGTGTAATAATTAAACAATCACTATTTAAAATAAAAAAGATCATGAAAAATACAATCAACGGCATACACCATATCACTGCAATAGCAGGCAATGCCAAACGCAATTTTGATTTTTATAGTAAAGTTTTGGGCTTACGTATGGTTAAAAAAACCGTAAACTTTGACGACCCTGAAACCTACCACTTTTACTATGGCGATGAATACGGTACACCGGGCACCATACTTACCTTCTTCCCTTGGGCCAATATAATGCAGGGCAGAAGAGGCGCAAGACAAGCTACCGAGATAGGTTACTCTGTGCCTGCAGGAAGTTTAGATTTCTGGCAAAAACGTTTGGAAGACAACAATGTCATCTATAACAAAGTAGCTGAGAAATTTGGTGAAAGGTACCTTACCTTTTTAGATCCGGACGGACTTAAATTTGAGTTGATAGAATCTAAAAACCAAGATAACCGCAAAGGATGGGAAACTGATGAGATAAAAGCTGAGAACGCGGTAAAAGGTTTCCATAGCATTACTATTACTACCAACAAAATGCAGCCTACTGCTGACGTATTAACCAAGGTGTTTGGCTACCGTTTACTGGAACAAAATGTTAACCGTTACCGCTTTGTAACCGATGCAGCAGACACCGCCAACATTGTTGACCTGGTTGAAGTGGCTGGCGAAGTAGCCGGACATGTAGCCGGTGGCAGCGTACATCACGTAGCCTTCAGGGTGGAGAATGAAGAAATTTTGATGCAGTTTAGAGATAAGGTACTTGCCCATGGCTTGCACATCACCGAGAAAATAGACCGTAACTATTTCTACTCATTGTACTTCCGCGAACCGGGTGGCGTGTTGTTTGAGATAGCTACTGATAACCCGGGCTTTGATGTTGACGAACCAGTGGCAGAATTGGGTAGCCACTTAAAACTGCCAGCTCAATATGAAAGCCGCAGAGACGAGATAGAAGCTGTTTTACCTAAATTAGACTAATAATGTACACACATCAAAATAACTATACAGCTGCCGGTACGCCGGCAGCTCAGGCAAAAGCCGCCCTCGTTATGCTACATGGCAGGGGCGGTTCTGCTGCCGACATTATAAGGTTGGCTAATGTATTCAACTTGAAAGATACCGCCATATATGCACCCGAAGCTACTAACAACAGCTGGTACCCATACAGCTTTATGGCACCCGAGCAACAAAACCAACCCGCACTTGATTCTGCTTTAGAGCAGATAGGCGCTTTGGTTGAAAAGATAGAGCAAGAAGGCATAGCGTCAGAGCATATTTACTTCGCGGGATTCTCGCAGGGGGCATGTTTAACACTGGAGTATGTGGCACGTAATGCAAAGCGCTACGGTGGTGCTATTGCTTACACAGGCGGACTGATAGGAGAGCGGTTAGTGACGGACAGGTACAAAGGTGATTTTAGTGGTACACCTATACTGATCACTACCGGAGACCATGACGCGCATGTGCCGTTAAAAAGAGTAGAGGAGTCGGTTGAAGTGCTGGAAGGGCTGGGCGCTAATGTTACCTTAAAAGTATATCCTGATAAGCCGCACAGCATCTGGCAGGAAGAAATTGAGCTGGCCGGCAGCGTTGTATTCAATGCCTGAACATTATTATTAAAAATGGTTTCTGCGTATAAAATACTTGTTAAAAGATTTTCCGGGTGAAACTCAAATACGAAAGCTGCTTCTTAATATGGAAGTAGCTTTTTTTGTACATTTTTTTATATATATAATTTACTTATGTATATAAAAAATAATATATTTGTTTTATGAATTCAAATATGCTGTTAAAAGGAACTTTGCAGACCATTATTTTAAAATTACTGGAAGGTAATAACCAAATGTATGGTTATGAAATAACGCAAAAAGTTAAGGAGTTAACTGCCGGAGAAATTATGCTCACTGAGGGAGCTTTGTATCCGGCTTTGCATAAAATGGAGGCAGAGGGTTTTTTAGAAACTTTTACGCAAATTGTTGATGGACGAGCACGAAAGTACTACAAACTTACCGAAGAGGGTGGTATCCAGGTAAACAATAAGCTGGATGAAGCCCGTGCGTTTATTGATCAGTTACAAAATATTTTAAACCTTAAACCGGCAACCAAATGAACATTACACAAGATGAACGCGCATGGGTAGCAGAGCGAATGAATATATACGATCTGAAGTACCAGGAGATATATGATGAGTTATTAGATCACATACTCACTGCAATAGAAAATAGACGAGCGGAGGGCAACACGTTATCAACAGATAAATTGTTTCAGCAGGTAGTTGATAATCATTTCGGAGGTTGCAGTGGTATTGAAGATCTGGCCAAAAACCAGGAAAAACTACATCGTAACTATGTCCGCGACATATTTTTTAAATACCTGAAAGGTGCTTTTAATTGGAGGACATTAATAATAGCGGTTATAGTTTTAATGGCTGCATCAACAATTGTAAATAGTAAAACATTGCATTTGGCTTTTGGTCTCTCTGTTTTTGTTTTGGCTGTATCGCCTGTTATTTACGCTTATGCTTTATTGCAGATAACTTAAAAGTTAGTAAAGGTAAAAGCTCGCTTTTTAAGGTTCATATTATTAATCAAACCGTTGTTCCGCTCATGCTGTTGCAGGTGTTTATGTACGTGCCTAACTTAATTGACGAAGCTAACGGGCATAAAGAATTCGCCAGTATAAAAAGTCTTAGCCCGGTAGCTATGGCAGCAATTTTGATATTTTTAGCTATAGTGAATTACAGTTACATAAAAGCTTGTAGGGTTTTGGTCGAGAAAAAGCTGAACACATTGGCATTGTGAACGCTCATCGTCTCAACTCTGGGGTGAATAAATGCTGAAATAGGTTCCATTGCATGTTACACAAAATGTATTTTTTTTAATCTCTTAAGGTCAGTGCGTTAATAGTAATTTGAACTTAGAAATACTGACCCTGAAGTTATTGCATATTGTTACATGGCGTTTTGATAAATACTTGAATTAAAGTGTTTATCAAGTAAACCTGTTCAAGTATTACATCTTTGTTGCTGTAACACTTAGCTTTTAGAATGGATAACCTATAGCCAAATTGAACACCAGGTTTTGGCTGCGCCACGCGCTGTTGCCAAAATCTATTTGGTTGATTACCCAACGCTGACCATCAGGCAGCCATGGTTTACGAAGTGGGAAACCCAGGTCGGTACGCAGTACCAATACACTTGCATCAAAACGTAAACCCACGCCGGCATCTACTGCAAACTCTTTAAAAAAGTTTTTACTGAATGCACCGCCCGGTAAGCCGGCCTGCGAGTTAAGGTTCCAGATGTTACCTGCATCCATAAACACAGCACCATATACTATGCTGAACAGTTTAGGGCGCCACTCTACGTTAGCTTCCAGTTTAATATCACCGGAGGCATCAGGCAAAAAGCCGGTTTTACCGCGCAACTCGTTAGGGAAATAATAAGTACCCGGACCGAATGAACGTGCCCTGAAACCGCGTAAGCTGTTGGTTCCTGCAATAAAGAATTGCTGACTGTACGGCATAATGGTGGAGTTGCCGTAAGGAAGGCCCAATCCGCCAATTAACCGTGCGGCAATGGTGCTTTTTGGTCCTAATTTGTGGTAGTACCTGAACTCATTTTCCAGTTTCACATACTGATTGAATGGCGTGCCGAAAATGGTACGCACCTTGCCCGCCAGGGTGTCTGCCCCTGTAACTAAGCCCAGTAAATTTGCCGACATGCTAACCTTGGTATTAAAGTACCAGGTGTTAGTACGGTTGGTTTCCATTGTGTTGGTATAGGTGTAACTATAGCTTGGGCCAAATGTAAGTTGCGGGTCAATAACATGCAGTAATGTTGGATTGCCGGTGCTGGTAATGCTATCGCGATACTCCTTACTTACATTCTCCGGCCTTACGTAATTAATGTTGATCACGTTAAGGTCGTGCTGGCGGTAAGGATCTGATTTCCATGAATAACCAAATGATCCGTTGAAAGAACTTAACGTATACAACTTGGTACGGTTGATCAACGTGTAGCCTAACGTAAGGTTAGTACGAGGGATGTAGGCGTTATCATTTTTAGGTTCTATCGGGCTGATAAAGCGGGGCCATGATAGCGTTGCTGTACCACCTAACTGATACACGTTATAGCCACTGTTCTGCCCGGAGATCTGTACGTCTGAACTACCAAATAAAGATATGGTTAACGTTTCTGCCGCCCTGAAAGCGTTCCGGTTTTTCCAGTTGATGCTTACCTGCGTACCGGTAAAGTTAGCTGATGTGGTACGTCCCAATACATCAAACTGTAACGACTTTTTAGGATACTTGGTAAGGAAATAATAAACGTCCAGCTTGGAAGAATCAGCAGATACATCTTCAAACTGATTTTTAACATACCTGAACGGCCCAAGGTTAATAAAACGGTTAAGGCTGTTGGTGTGTTTGGTGCGGTTGTAAGGCTCTCCCGGGTGCATCAATACCGTGTTTTTAAATACATAAGGGGTAATTGACTTGCGCGGATCGATTACTTTATACCAGGCATAGTTAATGACCGAATCTTTTTTACGGGCGGTATCAGCCAACGAATAGCTTGGATAAACAAACAGGTTGTTAATTGTGTAAACACGGCGGGCTCTGTCGGCGGTTGTGTTCTTCACCCTAACATACATATCTACCTGATGATTGGCTACCGTGCTGTCAACACGTAATATCAGGTCATCATCAGAAAAATAAAAGAACCCTTTTTCTTTTAAACGTGTATCAATACGCAGGCGTTCATTTTTGATCACATCAAGGTTATATTTATCGCCTGGTTTTAGCAGGGTCTCGTCGGCTGTAACAGCAACGGCGGTATCTAATACGCCTCCATCCTGAGGGAAAATAACCTTTCTTATCTTATACCCCGGGCCAGGCACAGCCGTAAATACCGCCTTTGCAGATTGACCTTTACTAACTGTATCGCCACTTACCTGCGATTGAAAATAGCTTACATTTTGCAAACGATTTTGCATAATGGTGCTGTTCTTTTCCAGGTCAACCGTGCTCACCAAAACAGGTGGTTCGCCAAATTTTGTGTTCAGCCAATGTTTAATGCCTTTGGTTTTAGTGGTGCGGGTTTTGTTATAGATCCATAGTTTTACGCGCAAACCTAATATAGAAGAGTTGGGTTTGGGCCTTACCAACGCTTTCAGGTCATCGGTTAAAACCGTGCGCTCATTTTTTGTGGTATTACTATCTGCAGCAATCTCCACCTTTGCGCCTGTATACAATTTCTCATTTTTAGGCAGGTATTTGGTATTGCTGCAGGCATGTAAGGCCAGCGCTAAAATTAAAAGGTATTTTAAATTTTTTGTCATAGATCAAAATTCACTTAAACGCGATTGTGAAGATGAGGGCATGTAAACTCCTCACTCAGCCTACCGCATTATTGTTGCCCGCTTCTTACGGAATCTGCTTTAACAGCTTCTCTTTTCTGAGCTTCTTCTGTGCGCTCCTCTTTGGCTTCACGCTCTTTTTTTTCTTCTTTGTATCGTTTGCGTGCTTCCCTGTCTTCCCTGCTGCGTCTAAAGATCTGAGCAAAGCGGTTATAATCAACCGTTAGGGTAAAGCCAACACCTGTTTCAATAATTTGTCCTTGTATAACCACGTATTGTTCACGACGGTAGGCGCGGAGGGTATATCTACCATCCTTACTCAACTTATAGTTTACCGAAAGATTACCTGCGATGTTAGTGGTTTTTTCGCCCTGCTGTGCACCTTCCAGGTTAAAATTGTTACCCACAGATACCGTTAGCCTGTCATCAAGGAAGCGTTTTGATAGGCCCACATTCAGGTCGGTACGGTTGGTTTCAACACCCGATGAATAATCAGCCCCGGAGTTAAGACCGAAATCCAGATCAACCCCTTGTATCAGGTCGCCTGCTAAACGGTTCAACTGGTCAGACAATAAACCGCTCACGCTGTTTCTGATCATACCATTTACACCGGTACTACCGCCCTTACTGGCCAGCGGATTCTCTCCAATAAAGTGGCCCAGTACCAATACGCCCAATACCTGTTTATTCATTTCGCTTGGCTCTTGCCTTATTTGGGCCAGCCGCGCGTTTACCGTATTCACAACCGTTTGCGATACCGTGTAAGTACTGTCAGGTAGAACAATGTCAAAACCAATAGTTGGTTTCATTAATTCGTTCCGCATGCTCAGGTTCACGTTGAAAGGCAGCTTCTGTTTGTATTGGATCTGGTTTTCAGATCCGCCTAATTGGTCGGCCACCAGGTCAATTGGCGGAACATTGGCAACATAGGTAGCGGTAAGGTCAACATTAGCACTGGTTGGGTCGCCGGTCCATGTAATGGTACTGCCTTTTTTGAAAATGAATGTACGTTTTACGGTAGCATATGAAAGGTTGTATGATCCCTCTTCAACTTCGTAGGTTCCTGTTAAGCTGGTTTTACCGCTCTTGTCAATACCGCCATTTAAGTTAGCTGATCCGCGTAAACGAACTACGTCGCCGTTGCGCTCATCAATAACAATATTAAAGTTAGCTTCTTTTTTGATGACGATGGTTGCCGAAACATCCATACCCGTAAGTTCAGATTGTTTTAATGAATCCAGCTGGCGAGCCGCCAATATGGAATCTAACTTCTGGTTACTTTCGTCAAAGAACTCAACAACACCTTTTCTGTCTTCAATGCCGGGGTCGCTGGAAGGTAATACCACGGTAAGGTCTGTTTGTTCGTTTACCGTTAAGTTAGCGTCTACGACCGGCAATGCCTGCGTTCCACGAATTTTGATCTCGGTATCTAAAAATAGTTTACCATAGTAAAGTTTGTTATCTGCACGGGTTGAGTTCATCACCCTGAAATTTTTAGCAGATATATCCAGGCCAAACCTGTAATCGGTAAATGTTTTGGTAAAAAGGCTACCCCTTATAACCGCCTTATTGTTGGTAGAATCTATCAGCGTGAAATCGTTAAAAGCTATGCCTTCTTCGTTAAAGGTTATGCGCTCGCGCGGCATTCTGAAATACGAGTTGAGCATAGATACATTGAACCCAACATTGTTAAAGTTTACATCGCCGCGTACAGCCGGGGCACTGGTATTACCTGTTATGCGCAGGGTACCGGTAATATCTCCACTGGCATTGCGTATGGACCCAAAGCTAAAGCCTTCAATACTTTTCATATTCAGCTTTACAATGGTTAGCGTCATGTCCAGGTTGCCGCTTGGTTCGGTATAATACAAACCGTTCAGGTCAACCTGGTTGCCTTTACCGGTTATGCTTACATTAGTTGCAATGGCATTGGCGCTTTGGTTATTGGCTTTTATAGCAATGTTGCCAACGGTATCGCCTTTAAAGCTAAAGTCGGCAATGTTCATATCAGCGGTAAATTGCTGCGATGCGTTAAAGTCGCTCACGCGGGCCTGTCCGTTTATTACACCGCCCACCTGTAACGAATCCTGTTGTGCTATAGTGGTAAGCGTTTCTATATGGAAGTTGCGAAAGTTAACGGTAATAGGCGAGTTCATCTCGGTAGAACTGCTGTTAACACTCAAAACCTGATCTGAATTAGTTAAATTTAAATTACGCGCATTCAAACCCTGATTACCAAATAGCAACGCATTATCAGGGTTTACGGTCCATGCTACGTAGTTAAGCAATACGCCATCATTAGCAAAGCTGAATTGATATTCGTTAGGTAGAATACTCAATGCGCCCGCTATTCTGTAGCGTTCTTTTTTATTTACATCACGCACCTGTAAATTAACGTTCAGCTTATTGTTTTGTGCCGAACCGGTAACACTTGTGTTCAGCAGATCAATTGATGGCGAAGGCTTTATTTCATCGGCAGTTAAACTATAATTAAGCGCGTTGTTGGCAGTATTTATGTTGAGCTTGGTGTTATTAATTATGCTGGTACCGTAAACTACTTTAGGTATGCTGCCGTTAACAATCAGTTCGCCCGTACTGCTGTCAAACCTGCCGGTTAGGGCTATAGGATCAAGCTGTTTCAGGTCGGGTGCAAATTGTTGCAGCAAAGGTGTTTTAACCACACGCATGGCAAACCGCATTTGTTGAGGCTGATAGCCGGGTTTGTTAGCTACAACGGTTGCTTTGCCCGTAGTGGCCAGGCCGGTATCAAAATATTTATTGATCACATCCTGCAAAGCGGTGCCTATTTGCGTAAGCTGATATTTACCGCTCATGTTAGCAGTAAGGATAGATGATTTCAGCGCCAGTGTGCTGCTGTCGGCAGTAGCTGTTGATATCAGGCTGATGGTATCCATCCTTATGCGTTGGTCTTTGTTGACTATTAGCAGATCAGAGGCTTTAATGGTTGCATTCAGATAGTCCGGATTAGCGGTTGGCACATCAGCCACAATTTTTCCGTGGATGCGCATTACATCTTTGGTAAAGCCCAGCTTTTGCAAGTCAATACTATCCAGCATAAAAGTGCCGCTTACCGCCGGATATTTTTTGTTCATGTTAGCTTTGGCATCCAGCGAGAAGGTGATATTCGGATCGCGCATGGTGGCTTTAGCTGAATAGCTTCCATTGGTGCCGGTAGCTTTTAGGTTAAGGTTTTTATAGGTATAGCCCTTTACATACGCCGATGCAACGTTACCATCCAGTACTAAACTCGCAGTTTTCGGGTCAATGCCACTTCCTTTTACTTTAGCGGTCATGGTAACCATGCCAACCGTTTGCGGCTGTTTAGTAAGCGCGCCAATATTTAACTGGTTGGCTTTAAGGTCGGCCGTGTAGGTTGCAGCTTTTTTATTGTTTAAATTTCTGACAGCCGCAACCAGATCCGCAGCGCCATAGCTTGAGCGCAGGTTAAGCCGGGTGTTGAAGCTGTTCATGCTGCCTTTAAAGTTGCCCTTTAGCGCCATTGATGGTGGTATGCTAACGTTTGGTGGTATGGTGCCTTTAGGTACAAGGCGTGCTATGTCTGAACTGGTGGTTCTGAAATCCCTGATGTTAATATCAAAATAAGCCTTATTCATATCAGGCAGACCGCGCAGCTTAGCCGAAGCAGCTATGCGGGTACTGCCAAAGCCGCTTACTTCCAGATTTGGAATGTTGAGATTATTCACCTTACCTGTTACCTGGCCATTAATGCGAATAACAGAGTTAGGCGAGCTTTTAAAGGGCTCCATGCTGCTCATGGTTGGCATCAACAGCAATACATCGCGCAGGCCAAGTTTAGAGCCATTTAAGTTGGCTTTAAGGTATAAGTCGCCTATGTTTTTGCTGATGGCATCAATAGAAGGGTAGCTCACCTGCAGTTCTTTTTGTATAACGGTTTGCGGGGTTTCTAATAACAGGTCGTTCAGGTAAGCGCTTTTGGGTCCGTATAAAAATTGGGTACGAAAGTTCTTAATAACAAGTCCGCTCTTTTCATTGAAAGTAACCTGGTTAACTTTACCGGCAATAGTATCCGGACTGTAAGCCAGATCGCTCAGATCAATGTTCAGATCGCGCAGGTGCATGTGTGCAAAGTCCATCCCTTTGCGTAGCGGAGCCTGTGCATCGTTATCAAATTTAATATCGTTACCAGTCAGTTTTATTCTGTTTAAAGATGCCCGCCAAGCCGACTTATTAGGATTTGACGCAAGCGTATCCAGCTTTTTCACCGCTTTTTCAGCAGCTTTTGCAACAGTAGTAGGCTTGGCAAAACGCAGGGCTGCGCTGGTGTTGTTCAGTTCTATATTGTTTACAACTACGTTTTGGTTTTTAAGGTCTATCTTATCCATCTCCACCAAAAACTTGCCCAGGTCAACACTGGCGTCCATCTCGTTGCTGCGGTAGTCAAGCTTTATTTTTGAAAAATCTATGGTGCCCAAACTCAGGTCGAGGTTTAGCGGCGTTACTGCTGTATCAACCGCAGCAGTTTGCGCAATGGTAGAACCGGCAGGCGTCTGAATGATGCGTGCGTTTACGTCAGACAAGTTGATGCGAGGAATGGTAAACTTCATTTTATCCAGATCAAAATCTTTGATGCGGGTATCAAAATGACCCAGATAAAACTTTACATCATTACCGGTGGTAAGGTCTTTGTAGGCTACATTGATCCTGTCTAATATCACCTTATCAACCGAAAATTTCATGGTTGAGGTGGTATCTTCGGGCTTAGGTTCTTTCTTCTGCTCACCGGCGAAAGCTTTGATAATATAATCGAAGTTAAAAACGCTGTCTTTACCGCGGTATATTTTAGTGGTGATGCCTTGCAGGTTGATCTCATTAACCTCAACCTGATTTTTAAGCAGCTTCAACATGCTGATATCAACTTTCAGCTTGTCGCCGGCTATCAGTGTATCTTTTTGTTGATCTTCAAAATAAACGTTTTCCAGCACTAATAATTTGGGAAGGCCCAAACTAATGTGTCCTATTTCAACCTTGGTGTGAATTTTATTTTGCAGGAAGGTAACGGCCTTGTTTTTTACAAAGTTCTGAACAGCAGGTACCTGTATCAAAACAACAACAAGCAATAGTAGTGTTATAATGCCTCCAATTATCCAAAGAAGTGTTTTTAAAGCTATGCGTCCAAATCGTCCCAATTTTGTGGCTATTTGTAAGGTTAAGTAAAATTGTACACACTAATAAACAAATTCCGGGTTAAAAGTTTGCTGTATTTATACTTAAAAAGCAGATTACTCAATTGATACTCCTGTTACGCTGCTTGTGTTATTCTCAGTATTTAATATTTGTTGTTTGGCTTAAATCACCATAACTCAAAACTAATATTTCATTTCACCGTTACTGTTTTCGTCATTTACTGATAAATTGCACGAAAAACAATCAATCTATGTCTGAAGCACTATATCCGTTAAAGTTCAAAACCATCTATAAAGACAAAATATGGGGTGGGCAAAAAATAAAAACTTATCTGCATAAAGATTTTGGTGATCTACCCAACTGCGGCGAAACCTGGGAAATATCGGGCGTAAAAAGTGATGTATCTGTTGTTGATGGCGGCGCGCTGAATGGGGAGTCATTGGCAGATCTGTTGGTACAATATGGTGCCGAACTGGTGGGAGAGAAGGTGTATCAGCATTTTGGCAATGAGTTTCCGTTACTGGTGAAATTTATTGATGCAAACGAGGATCTTTCTATACAGGTGCACCCTGATGATAAACTGGCTAAAGAACGTCATAACTCTTTTGGTAAAACCGAGATGTGGTATGTTATTGAGGCAGACCCGGGTTCAACGCTTATTGCGGGCTTTAACCAGGAACTTACACAAGAGAAATATCTGAAAGTATTTAACAGCGGGCGTTTAACTGATGTACTGAACAAGGAAGACGTTAAAGCGGGGGACGTTTTCTTTTTACCTGCCGGAAGGGTACACACGATAGGCAAAGGCCTGCTGATCGCGGAGATACAGCAAACATCAGATATTACTTACCGTATTTATGATTTTGATCGTGTTGACGATAAAGGCAATAAACGCGAATTGCATGTAGAGGAAGCATTAGCTGCAATTGACTATAAGTTTTATCCTGAATACAAAACCAAATATCAGCCGGCGAAGAACGAAACGGTAAGATTGGTTAAATGCCCTTACTTTACCACCAACGTTTTAGATTTTACCAAAAGCACTACAAAAGATTACAGCAGCTTAGACTCGTTTGTAATACATGTTTGTGTTGAAGGCGCTTATACCATCAAACACAACGGCGAAGCATACCCGGTTAAAATGGGTGAGTGCATGCTACTGCCAAAAACAATTGATAAAGTAGAGTTGGAAACAACTTCGGGCTTTAAAATGCTGGAAAGTTTTATAGAGTAATATTCTACTTATACTTCCAGTTCCTTGATTTTCCTTCATTAAGCCATTCAATAGCCGTGGCCATTCGCTTTTCGCGGGTGGCTTCGGTTTTTGCTTCAGTTATCCACTCCAGGTATTCGCGCTTATGCGATGCGCTGAAGTCCTCAAAAGTGGCCAGTGCTTTAGGTTCTTGCGATAGTACTTTGGCGAAATAATCAGGCATAGGTATCTCGGGCTTTGGCGCACCTGGCGATTTTTTTACGTTGCCTTTTACGCCTGCCTCATTTAGCTTTACAGCCTGCTCAATAAAATCAATTAATATTTCGTCTGACGGAAGATCGACCAATGAAGTAAGCCTGCCAAAGCTGCCCATAGCCGCTTCGCCTGCGTTGATCAATCCGTGCGGATCGTTCAAAGAGGTTGCTTTCCAGAAACCGAAGGCGCAATGCTGTTTGAACGAGGCCATATTACAAACCGGCCCTTTGTAGTCAAAAAACGGCATTCCCCATTTTATGGTTTCGGTAATTTGAGGTGCCGCAGCATGCATTAGGTGCCTAAGGTGTATTAAAACGGGTTTGGCAAAATCTGCAGCTTTTTCAATATAGGCGTCAATGCGGGGATCGTACTTTTCCATAGTACAAGTTAGGAAATTTTAGAGAAAAGGTATTGGTATTTATTTCACCAAACTGCCAAACAGCTGCATGTGCCAGCTATCCTTAAACGGAACTTCCCATTTGTTTTGCAGGTCTTTAAAAGTTGGAATAAGGTTATTAAAAACCACAGTATCCTTGTTGATCTCACCGTTTGCCAGTTTTTCTTCAAATGCGTTGCGGGGTAGTGAAAGTACTTTAGTCCCTTCGCGATAGGCCAGGTTAAAACGGTCAAATAAATTAACACCAAAAGCCTGTTCTATTTGTTTCATAAAATGAACGGATTTATCAATAGAACATCCGCTTGCGCCTGTTTGTGTTTCATCAACTATTAAAATCAGAAAGCGATTATAACGCACCTCACCAGTTGCTTTCAGCTGGTTGTTGTGGGCCGTCCATTGCGCGGCAAATGTATTTAAGTGCTGTTGTATTTGATTGGTTTCCTCGTCAGATAGCTGTCTGTCTGACTGATATATCCACACTCTTGAATTTTCAGAAAATTGCATATTGCAAATTTATAAATTATTAACTTCGACTTTGCGTTTTATTGTAATGATAAGATCAATTATCCTAAAAAGAAAAAAACGGTTTCTTGTATTTTCATTCGTGCTCACCGGGCTGGCGGGTTTGTGCTTTGTTGTTGAGCAGGACTGGCTGAACTGGAGCAATCAATGTCTTACCGCATCATATGACGCCACGGCAGATACAAAGCTGAAAAAGTTTGAGATCAGCCTCAATCAGGAAGCGTTTTTGCGGTTGCGTAAAACCTATCAGAACGGTAAACAGGAATATTTCTCTTTGCAACTGCAACAGTTAGATGACCTCAATTATCTGGGTAACAACTATAAGGGTACGCTACGATTAAAAACCAAAGAAGATGACATTATTGTTCAAACCTACAACGACCGCAAAGGCAACATCGATACTATGGCAACTGTGCTGGACATCCCATTGAAAAACATGGAGCCCGAGCGTTTAGATAGTTTGCAACAGGCTATTAATTTCCTTAAAGCTAAAGGGCTGTGAATTGGATTATCAGAAGAAGCAATAAATTATTGTCTCATACGCACCTGAAGGGGTTAATTCAACCAATTTTTAAAGATATAGAGAAGTGGAGTTGGTTTATTTCTGATCTGGACTTTCTTTCCAATGGCACAATATTGCCAATCAACTTTGATCACGACTATTTTATCCTTTCTCCGGAACAGTTTCAACAGTTGGTTACTGCAGATCCACAGATTATTTGGGGAGTATTACTTGGATTTTCTAACGAGCAATTAATTGACGTAGACGAGGAAAATCTGCCTTATGCTGAAGGAAACGAACTGATATGGAAAAACGGTAACATTCAACATACTAACGCTTTAATTGAAATAGTTTGTTTTGACAGTGGCTATACTATTGTAAAGTTTAGAGACGCGCAACTGTCTGGTAAATTTAAAGCGTATTTTGAGGAAGCCATAGAATTAGAAAGCTTTTAGTAAAGGCAGACTTCATATTAATTACCTCATAACCTATTCGCTCTTGCTGTTATCTCCGCAATATCCAATACTTTAATTTCCTGGTCCTTATCGCGATGTTTAATACCATCGCTTAGCATGGTCATGCAAAACGGACAGGCTGATGCAATTACCTGTGCATTAATAGCAACAACTTCGTCAACGCGCTCCATATTGATGTCTTTGTTTCCCGGCTCAGGTTCTTTAAACATTTGAGCGCCTCCCGCACCACAGCATAAGCCATTGCTGCGGCAACGTTTCATTTCAACCAGTTCGGCATCCAAAATTTCTAAAGCTTTGCGGGGAGCTTCGTATACTTCATTCCCTCTGCCTAAATAACAGGCATCATGATAAGTAATGCGTTTACCTTTAAAACTTTCTCCACCTTCTGCTTTCAGCTTGCCCTCGTCAATTAATTGTTGTATCAGTTGCGAATGATGGATCACCTCATAATTGCCACCCAGGTTAGGGTATTCGTTTTTTATGGTATTGAAGCAATGCGGGCAGCCGGTAACTATTTTTTTGATGTTGTAACCATCAAGCAGCTGGATATTCATCATAGCCTGCATCTGGAACAAAAATTCATTGCCTGCGCGCTTGGCTGGGTCGCCGGTACAGGCTTCTTCCGTGCCTAAAACAGCATAGCTTATGCTAACGTGGTGCAATATTTTGCAAATATCGCGCGTAATTTTCTGGGCGCGCTCATCAAAACTACCGGCGCATCCTACCCAGAATAAAATCTCGGGTTGTTTACCCTCGGCGGCCATTTGAGCCATGGTTGGAATTTCGAAATTCGGATTTTTGATTTCAGATTTGTTTAATTCGTCCATAACTATCTGCTAACTTCCAACTGAACTATCTACTTATCTGCCCAGTTAAACCTATCGGCATTACTGTACTTCCACGGCGCTCCATTATTTTCAACATTGCCAAACATGTTATTAAGGCTGGCCGGCGCTGCCGACTCTTCCATTACAATGTATTGGCGCATCTGAACAATAATATTCAATGGGTCAATATTTACCGGACAAGCCTCTGTGCAGGCGTTGCAGGTAGTACATGCCCAAAGTTCTTCCCGGGTTATGTAATCATCTAATAAGGCCTTGTTATCGTGGTGGTCATTACCGTGTTGATCCATGTTTTTGCCTATCTCCGTAATACGATCGCGTGTATCCATCATGATCTTACGTGGCGATAGTAGTTTACCCGTAATATTTGCCGGGCAAACCGAAGTGCAACGCCCGCACTCGGTGCAGGTATATGCATCCATCAGATTTTTCCAGGTGAGGTCTGTAGCATCTTTGGCGCCGAAACGGCCTGGGGCTTCTGCTGTGGGAACAAACGATGGATCAAGCATGGCCTTCACCTCATTGGTTACGGATGCCATGTTGCTAAATTCTCCTTTTGGCTCCAGTTTAGAATAGTATGTGTTTGGGAAAGCCAGCAATATATGGAAGTGTTTTGAGTAGGGCAAGTAGTTTAAAAACGCCAGTATGCCAACAATGTGAAACCACCAGCAGGCACGCTCTATCGCAACAAGTGTGGATGTTTGACCAGCTAAAAATGAAGTCAGTAAACTGCTTACAGGGAAACTGCCTGCTTTGATATAGTGGTTGTATTGCAAAGTTTGCAACTTGTAATCGGCAGCGTTCATTAACAGAAAAGCCGTCATTAAACATATCTCAATAATGAGTATGTAGTTGGCATCTGACTTTGGCCATTCTTTCATCTCCATACCGCTGAAGCGTTTTAACTTCAACAGGTTTCTGCGCGCAAGGAAAACAACACACGCAGTTAGCACTAAAACAGCTAGTATTTCAAATGAACCTATAAACAGGCTATATAAGCCGCCTAATGCCCGCGAAAATATGCGGTGCGTGCCAAACAGTCCGTCAAGCACTATCTCTAACACCTCAATGTTAATGATAACAAAGCCGACGTAGATAAACAAATGCATTACGGCGGCTACAGGGCGTTTACCCATTTTGCTTTGCCCTAAGGCTACACGGGCCATGGTTTTCCAGCGCTCGGCAGGGCGGTCGCTTCTGTCTGTATCTTTTCCCAATAAAATATTGCGCCGTATGCGGCCAACATTGCGGCTAAAAAGATAGATAGCGGTAGCTAAAACAATAAGAAAAACGATTTGGCCTATCATACTTGATCAACTAAAGTAGAAAATACAATCCGCATAAAAAATGTTTTTGATGCAAGTAGCTGATTTAGATTTGTATAGAAAAAAGCGCGAAAAAAAATTAAAATAAAGTTTTCATAAATGAAAAAACACACTACATTTGCAGTCCCGAAACAAGGGGTACCATAGCTCAGATGGTAGAGCAATGGACTGAAAATCCATGTGTCACTGGTTCGATCCCAGTTGGTACCACAAACGAAAGCCTCTTAGAGAAATCTGAGAGGTTTTTTTTGTTTCAAGTGTCATTTGTGCCATCATGTTGAAAATACTCATTTATAGCAGATAACGCTTTTTTAATTAGTACACTATTTTAATATATCAATGATGCAAACATACATGGTTTTAAGGTTTACTAATCCATAGCGCACCGTTTTTGGCATTGTACCGCCATATCGATCCGGCTTCAAGTAATATATTTAATTTCTTATCTGCGTCTTCAGAGGTTAACGCACTTAGTTCGGCAAATTCTCTTGTAGTTAACGTGTTATAGGTTTGAAATAAATTTTTCCAGTCTTTAGGGTAATCTCGTTTAGCTGCTGCTGGTACAAGCTTAGTGATGGCTTCCTCATAAGCGTTAAAAGCTTTATAGCCATATACCATTTCAGTATTGCCTTCCATGTCATTAAAAAAAATGGTAGGAAATCCTCTTACATGCATACTCCGCGCCAATGCCAGGTCCTTTGAAAATTCGTCTTTTGCTATACCATTTAAATCTGCCCCAAATCTGTTTATATCAAGGCCGGCTTTAGTAGCAGCCTCAATAATTACCTCCACCTTGGCTATATTCATTTTCTTCAGAAAAACCATTTCGCGCATAACTCGCAGCATGTTTATAGCTTTATTTTCATTTTGTAGTTGGGCTGCTTTAAACGCTATTGACGGCGGGTAGGATGAATCAAGCGGATCTTCTAACCATACATCACCATCAATAGGCATGTTGTAATACATGCTTACCTCGTCCCAATGGTGTGCTACGTCTGACGGTTTACTTATGCCGCCGCTATTGTAGCTCCAGTCTGGCAACAGGCCCCCCATGTGGTATTCAATTTCAATGATGTCGCCGTAAGCAAGTTTAAGCTTACGCAATTGTGGTTCTATGCCCCAACAGGATGAGCATATAGGATCAGTAAAATAAAGAACTTTCAAAGGCGTGGAGCCTGTATTCATTATATTCTTTTGGTCGGAAATTTTTTGTTCAGGAATTTCGCAGATCCCGCTTTCAGGATCGCAGATCATCGGGTTATTCGTTGTTTTTATTGTCATAATCTCTCTAAACTTAATTATCAGGTACTGGTACAGTTTTAAAGTGATAACTTTAGGGGACTACGCTAACCTAATGAGCTATTGCAAAGCTCGAAAACATAGTGTTAACCGTCAATAAGTCAAAAAAATATGACCACTATAAGCTCAGACACAACGGATAATAATTGCCCTGCCCAAACCCTGCTAAAGCTATTAGCAGGTAAATGGAAGCCGGAGTTATTTAAACTTGCAACGCGCGCTCCGTTGCGGTTTAATACACTATTAAAGCAACTTGAAGGCAGCAATAAACAATCTTTATCTATTGCTCTTAAGGAACTTGAAGAGGCCGGCATACTGCACAAAGAAGTTATAAAATTGAAACCACTTCATATAGAATACACGCTCACGGATAAAGGGAAGTCTATGACGCCGATATTTTTAAACTTAGAGATCCTGTCGGGTTGAAATAAATTATTAAAAATAAACCTCACTGTGCTGCATTTACAATTGAAATTGCTTCTTGCCGATTGAATAGCATTGCTATTACACGCCTTTGTAACAAAGCGGTTGCAAAAGGATAATAAAATTGATTTATAGCGATATCTGTATTGAATGATCTTTTTTAAACAAGAAGTGTTGTATGTGGTTGTAAATCAAGTAATTGTTTATTTTTTGGTGTATAAAGTACTATTTTAAAAATTAGTTAGATTCGGTTAAAATTGTACTTCTAAGTTAGTTTGATGATAAAAAACAGTCAGTTTTTGATAAAAAAAAGTCAATCAGTATACACATATTTGTTACACACCAATTGCTAACTATTTTAAACCCGGAGCAATCCCCAATTTTTTAAAAGGTTTTGGATCAGAAAAAGGATCGTATTCCATTGCTCTGGCAGCAGATATGTTTTGACAATGACGTTAAGGCGTTTGAGTCATTATACTATCTGTTATACGATGCGCTGGTAAAATTTGGCATGATGTATGTCAACCACCGGGAAGTGGCTGAAGAGATTGTCGGCGATGTGTTTGTTAAAACCTGGATGGGAAGAGATAATATGCAACATGTACAACGAATAGACACCTATTTGTTTGTTGCTGTTAAAAACCAATCATTAAATCATCTTAAAAAATACTCCACTCTGCATGTTGTTGTTGACGATTACGAAAACGATGTAAATTTAATTGACACAACAAATCCTCAAATACAATTGGAAAAAAAGGAGTTACAGGTTTACCTTGATCAGTGCATCAATGCGCTTCCTCAACAATGCCGTATTATTTTTAAACTGATAAAAGAGGACGGCTTAAAATATAAAGAGGTTGCAGAAATATTAAATATTTCACCACGCACGGTTCAAACACAATTGGTTAGGGCTATGCAAAAACTAAGTATCTCTTTGTCAGCGTACGCAGCACAACCCTCTGCAACCGGCGTGAGTATTGCAACATTTATAAATACAGTGTTGCTGTTAATTTTTTCAAAAATATTTTTCTAAGCTGTAGGCAATTCTTCCTTTTTTGTTGTCCTTACATTAAAACCAATAATATTCCAATTCATTAATGGAGCAAACGCGTTTTGTTGAACTGCTTACCAAGGAGCTTGTAGAAGGCTTAACTCTTGCCGAAAAACAGGAGTTGAACCTGCTATTGCAGCAGCGTGCTGAATTTAAAAAGCAAAGAACCATTATAAAAGACTACTGGAGTAACGATAAGGTTGAATACAAGGCAACCGCTGAAGGTTTCAAAAAAGTTATGGATGCGGTATATGTTGCAGAGCAGGCGACAGAACAAGCAACGCAAACCGTTAAAGCAACCAAAGTTTTTAAACTGAGGCCAGCTTTTAGATATGCTGCAGCTATATTACTTCTGGCAACAACTTTATGCTTGTGGTTTTATCATGAAAGCACCTCATCCGGAAAATATCTTTCAACAAAATTTGAGACAAAGATTACTGCCCCAAGAATGAAATCAAGACTGATCTTGTCAGACAGTACTATAGTTACGCTTAACTCGGGCACTACTTTCAAATATCCGGTGGCGTTTGGCAAGGGCAATAGGGAAGTGTATTTAAATGGTGAAGCTTTTTTTGAGGTTCACAAAGATAAAAAACACCCATTCATTATTCACACAAAAGAAATGAATGTTAAGGTTTTAGGAACAGCCTTTAACGTTAAATCATATGACTATGAGCCTAAAAGTGAAACATCACTTATACATGGTTCTATTGAAGTAACGCTTAATGATCGTAAATCTGACAGGATTATTTTAAAGCCTAAAGAGAAATTAATAATAGAAAATAACTCACCCGTAAATAACCAATTGAAAACGGCAACCAAACTGAAAATGGAGGATGCCGAAGAAGAGGGGACGCAATATTCCCTCACCAATTTAACCTATCTCCCTAATATTGACAGCGCGGCTGTTGAAACCCTGTGGTTAAAAAACAAACTGGTATTTAAAAATGAAGACTTTGAATCCATCGCAGCCGATATGAATAGGTGGTATGGCATTCAGATCATATTTAAAAGCCAGGAACTAAAGAAACTTAGGTTCACGGCAACGTTTGAACACGAATCTGCTATTGAAGCGCTTCAATCATTGCGTTTAACCGAAGATTTTCATTTTAAAAAAGATGGTACTATGTTTTACATTTCAAAAGGAAAGGGCCTATGATAACATAATGACATAAAAAACGGGATAACCTTTCTGGTTAATCCCGCTCCAATAAGATGACCATATTATAATGTAACAGCAGATGTTGTTGGCACGGCTACCTGTTGTTCTTCACCTTAATTTTTAAAGTTATGAAAATTTCTATGCACTCGAGGAGTGTACCGGATAAATATTATCTATTTAAGCGTCTGTTAATAATGAAACTGACCGTAATCTTAGTAATGGTTCTTAATCTTAGTGCTTTTGCCAACGTGTTTTCTCAAACAAAAATCTCAGTTGATTTGAAAGATACCGATCTAAGCACATTAATTAATACCATTGAACGCAATACAAGCTATCGCTTTGTATTCAGCAACAGAAAAACTCCAACCGATAAAAAAGTTACTGTAAAAGCCGATAATCAGGATGTAACTGCAGTACTTGGTAAAGTGTTAGCTGATCTAAACCTGGATTTTAGAGAACTTGATAATCATTTGGTAGTGATAGCTCCTGCAGGTAAGCTTAATGAATACCTGGCCGAACAACAACAACAACGTTTTAAAGTAACAGGTTTGGTTACTGATGAAAGGACCGGTGAGACCCTGATTGGCGCTACAGTAGCCGTAAAAGGAACAACAACGGCCGTAGCTGTTGACGTAGCCGGTAAATTTACCATAGAGGCGCCAAGCGCCAACTCAACTTTGGTAATTAAATTTGTCGGTTATACCGATCTGGAGGTGCCCATTGGAGGTAAATCTATCTTGGATATAAAGATGTCAAAAGTGACTCAAAACCTTGAGGAGGTTGTAATAACCGGCTTTGGTTTAACCACCAAGAAAGCTACACTTGCCGGTGCGGTTTCACAACTTAGCGGCGAAGAATTATCACAATCAAGGGCAACTTCAGCTTCAGGTGCAATGGTAGGTAAAGTTGCCGGTGTTAACTTCAGGCAGTCAACAGGCAGACCAGGTGCAAATCCGGATATACGTATTCGTAACTTTGGCGGCGACCCACTAATTATTATTGATGGTACAAGACGTAACATTGACGCTTTTAACGCCCTTGATTTTAATGATGTTGAATCATTAAACGTATTAAAGGACGGTTCAGCCGCTATTTACGGGTTTGCAGGACAAGACGGTGTAATAGTTGTGGTAACAAAAAAAGGAAAAAGAGGCCAAAAACCAACGTTTGCTTTTGATAGCTATTATGGTACCCAAACTTATGCTAATTTTAATAAGCCCGGCGACATAAAAAGCTATGTTAAAGGTATAGTACAAACCGAAACTTATGGTGACGGAAGGCAAAGTGTTCCTACCAGAACCATAACCCGCGAAATTTACGACAAGGTTATGAGTGGCGCGCCAGGTTATGAAGGTTTTGATTGGTATAATTATATCTACAAAAGCGCACCACAATACCAGGCTAAGCTGTCAGTTTCTGGTGGTACAGAAAATACAGATTATTATATTAGTGGAACTACCTTAACTCAAGGCGTAGGTTTACGCGACTTTGGTGACGGTTTTAAACGTCAAAACATACAAGCCAATTTTAACGCCAACATTAGCAAACGTGTTAAGTTTGGTATGCAAATGAACGGATATTGGTCAAAACAATCAAATACCAATGTTGAAGGTAATGATTTTGACTGGCAGGCCGAAGCCCCATATCGTAACCTACCAATCCTACCAGGGTCAGGAGCTTCTCCGTACGCTAATCCTGAATCAGGGCCGTATGTTAATGGCAACCCTTTATATCCAAGAGGTACATCTCCATCCAATCAGGCATACAGCTACGGTTTGGTAAGCCCTGAGCTATCAGGAGTTGAATCAACCACCAGAAGAAACGTTTCAATAACCGGTACCTTAGAAGTTGACATTTTACCTGGCTTAAAAGGCCGTATGCTGGCTAACTACTCATTTTTGAGTAACCAGTTTGATTCACGACGTATGGCGCCAAGTTTGTATCTGTTGAACTCTACAGGTGCAATAGTAGCAGATGGATCATTTGTGCAACAACGTAATAATGAGCACACTTTTACCAATACCGATAACTCTTCACTGCAATTTCAGTTAGAGTATAAAAAATCTATTGGCCAGCATAACTTCCAGGTGAATGTCAATCAGGAGAGTACACTTAACTATGCTCCATCTGTAAGGGTAACGGGTATACCTCCGGCTAATAATATTCCTTATATACCAAATACCGGTCTTACCTATCTTACCTCTTTCGAGGATAACATTAGTAATTATTCACCACAGCAGGGTTATCAGATAAGGTTAAATTACGACTTTGCAGGAAAATACATTGTTGAGGCTTTTGGACGTTACGATGGATCATCTAACTACAGACCTGAACGCAGATGGGGATTCTTCCCAGGCGGTGCTATAGCTTACCGTATCTCTCAGGAAGATTTCTGGAAAAACAGCCCGGTGCTAAGTATTTTTGACGACTTTAAGATCAAAGCATCATACGGTATTTTGGGAGCTAACTTCGGATCTCCTCAAGAAAACTACTTGCCTGGCTATCAATTTAATCAAGGGTCTGCAGTGTTAAACGGTAGTGTAATTACCGGTACACAAGTTTTAAATCCTCCGTCTCTTGCACTAACATGGGGACGCACCTATTCAAGTGATGTTGGTATTGACATGACCTTGTTAAACAACCGCTTAAATATAGCGTTAGACTATTTCAACCGTACCCAAACCGGACTTCCGGCAAACAGAGGGTTAACGTTGCCTGATCTGGTAGGCTTTCAGCCGGGTAATGAAAACATAAATACCGATAAAAACCGCGGTGTTGATGGTAGCATTTCATGGCGCGACCGCGTAGGTGAATTCAGCTACGGCCTTAACGCCAGCTTTAGTTACGGCAGAAGCATAGTTGGTTTCCGTTACAACCGTATTTTCCCGAGTGACTATAACAGATTTATAGGTAGCATTCCGGGAGTTACCGGAACCCAATATGGCGTAGACAGATTAAACGGCGGACCTTTTCAATATACAGTTATAGGACAGTTTCAAAGCTGGGAGCAGATACAGAACTACGGTATTGATCAAGACGGTAAAGGTAACGTAACTCAAAAACCTGGTGATTTCATATTCAGAGACACAAATGGCGATGGTGTTATAAATTCACTTGATCAAACCAGAGAAACTTATCAAATAAATGGTGGTCTTCCGCCACTAAACTTTGGCTTTGGTTTTAATGCAAATTACAAAGGGTTTGATATAAGAGCTGATTTTACAGGTGGTTCATTGTTTACGTTTGAACAAACGTCTTCAGGTTTTAGCAGTGCTACAGGTGCTTATATGCGTGAGTGGTTACCTAACCGCAATACGTCACAGTATTTATTTGACAACTCAAGCTATTATTCTGACATATTTGACAGGAACAGCCCTATAATAGTTGGTAAGTACCCATTGCTTTTACAAACCAACCCTGCTCCTAATACCAATTTTAATCACGGAGGATGGCAAACCAACATAACCTATATTAGAGTACGTAATTTACAATTAGGTTATACCATACCGTATTCTGTTTTGAAAAGTGTGGGTGTAACTAACTTAAGGGTATACTTAGCTGCGCAAAACTTGTATACTTTCTCAAATATGCCGGGTAAAATTGATCCGGAGCTTGTAACAGGTGCCGGCGGCGGATTGCCAAGCCCAAGAGTTTTAACAGCAGGCGTTCAAGTTAAATTCTAAAAAATACGAACATGAAAAAGAAATTTTTATATAGTCTATTTGCACTCTTTTTGATAAACACGGTGTTTATTGGGTGTAAAAGAGACCTAACGGTTGTTCCAAACTCAGTTGTATCAGACGCATCTGTGTATACTGATAAGAATCTGATCACTTCAGTACTGGCACGTTTTTATTCGCAAATTAACGGTGGAAACGCAGGTGCTGGCTGGGGCGCAAGTAACGCTACTGATGATAGCTATCAACAAGATCCGGATGATGCACAAAATAACAGGGGCGGGGCATCTGCTCAACAAGTTCTTTTTACCAAGAACAGGTACCGTGCTTTTGATTACGGTTTGATACGTAGAATAAATATCTTTTTACAAGGCATACGTTCTGAAGAATCAAAAAAGAGTATGTCCGCGTTTGATAATTCGTCGTTTGAAGGACAAGCTTTATTTTTACGTGCCTGGACTTTTTTCCACATGGTAAAAACTTTGGGTGGTATGACCATTGTAGGCGACCAGGTGTTTGAATTTAACGGTGGTACAGATGCTACGCCACTGCAATTAAAACGCAACTCAGAAGAAGAATGTTATGATTACATTTTGGCGCAATGCGATCTTGCTGCTGCAAAACTCACCAGCAGTGGTATAGCAACTATTCCGGCAACGCAGAACAAAAATGCTGCCTTGGCTAACAGGTGGGCAGCCAAAATGCTTAAAGCACGTGCTGCTTTAACTGCGGCATCAATTGCTAAATTTAACACGCCAGGCGACGCGCTTTTGGAAAAAAAGGATAGGTTCGGCACGCAGACCCATGGTATACCTGCAAGCAAAGCTGATGCTTATTATAAAGCCGCTTTTGATGCTGCTAAAGAAGTTATTGACGGTGGTGCTTACCAATTAATGACAGGTGGTGATCTTGCATCTGCACAACAAGCCTTTAATAAGGTATTTAACGTAAAAGACGGTAATACAGAAGTGATATGGGCAGCAGATCGTCAATCGCCTAATATAAATACACAATGGACTTCATGGGTAGGCCCTGTAACTCATACAGAAGGCCCAACAGGTAACCAATTGGGAGCCCCTGCTGATTTTGTTGATACCTTTGAGGATAGATTAACCGGTGCTCAGGGTATTAGAACCAGAACTCTTCCAACCAGTCTTTTAAACGAGATGATTGCTGGTTCAACTAACCCGCCAATCATGTACGATTTGTCAAATCCGGCCGACAATCCATTTATGCAAAAAGATGCCCGTTTATGGGGATCTGTTATTTGGCCTCAAGCTGTTTGGAAAGGTACTCCGGTAGATCTGCGTGCCGGCGAGTGGCGCGGTGAGTATAACGCTGACGGTACGCTTAAGGTTTACACTTCTGCACCTCCGGCTAAAGGAACTCAAGGTACTTTCCTTACCAGTATAAACGGACCTGCTGAGAATACCAGCAATATTGTAAACAAAACCGGTTTTATTCCACGCAAATGGCTTGACGAAAAACCTGGTGCTTCGCTTTCGCCTAACTACAGCGATATCTGGATGATACGTTTCCGTTTGGCTGAAGCTTATGCTATATGTGCTGAGTCTGCTTTACTGAGTGGGCCGTTAGGCGGGCCGGGTGTAGGTGTTACTTATATCAATTTTTTAAGAAGACGTGGTCTGCTTCCGGATCTTACAGCCGGTCAATTTACCTTTGACCAGTTAAGAAGAGAATTGCGTATTGAATTCTTTATGGAAGATCACCGTTTGTGGGATATGAACAGATGGAGACTGGCAGACCAATACTGGGATGGTCCAACCGACTCAAAAAGAGTGGAATATCCAAATGGTACGTCTTATCCATATCAATTATATGGTTATACTGTAAATCTTGGCGCCGGCAACCCTAACAACGGTAAATATGTATTTGAAAGGAAGAAAGCTTTCAGAAAAAGAGCTAATCCTCAATTCTTTCAAAGGTCAAGTTATTATTCAAGTACGGATGATTCTTGGAGAACATGGAATCCAAACTGGGAAAGAAATCCGGGTGAATAATTAAATCATAAAAAACATGTTATGAAAAAGATAAATAGAATAACACTTTTAATAATGTTAGTGATTGCAGCAAGCGTGCTTATGCAGTCATGCGGTAAAGACAACCTGAAATACCCATCATCAACATTGTCGGGACGGTTAACTTACCAGGGCCAACCTGTTGGATTAATACCATCTAACCCTGATATTATCGGATCGGCCAATACCGCTACCTTGCTTTTGCAACAAACAAGCGGTGCTCAGGAAGTTTATGGTGCGGGAGAGGTACGTATTTACGCCAAGAATGATGGTAGTTTTACCAGTAAGTTTTTTGACGGTAAATACCTTATGAGAACTCAGACAAGTAGAAGTCCTTTTGAAGATTTTACCAACAGGGCTGTTACGGTTAGTGGTGATACTGATCTTGGCAATATTGAGGTTGTACCTTACTGGTGGATGAATGGCCTTCAAACCGACTACACAGCAGGTGTATTTACAGCTAACTTTAATCTTACTAAACCATCTGCAAATACTGCAAGAACCTTAGAGAGGGTATATATATTCCTTTCTCCAACTAATTTGCCTGATGTCCAGTCTTCAACTCAAGGTGTAGCTAAAAACTGGATTGCCGGTTTTAATTCTGGAGGTATTGTAGTTCCTGCTGGCTCAAGTACTGGTGGTACAGTTACAATTAAAGTTGATCTGAATGCACTTACTACCGGCGAAAAACAATTTCTAAAGGCCTTTGGTAACAATACTACCGTGTATGCTACTGTAGCCGTTAAAACTACCAACATAAATGATGCGTTGTATTCAAAACCAATACAATTGAAATTGCCGTATTAGTTAACAGCTATAACGAATATTAATTTTTTAGCCCGTAGTGTAAAACAGGGCAAAACCTAAACACTAACACATCTATCCGAAAACCTTCGCTGTACCTAACTCGCGTTAATAGGTACGACGGGGGTTTTCTTTTTATAATGCCTGCTTATTAAATTTTTCTAATATTTATTAAGTGCTTAGTAAATTGTACTGTTAATCAGAAAATAATAAATATTTTTGGGTGCTGTTAATTAAACTTCATCACCCGCACAATTGAACAACGTTACGCGCCCTATCCCCTTAATTTCTAAAGTATTTTTTTGTTGCCTGATAAGTTTAGCAGCTTCGGCGCAAAACACTTACCGCAACCAGATAGGTAACCGTTTAGATAACGACCAATACGTTGACCCATACAATGACCGCTATTACATGGCCGGGCATTTGTTGAATTTTACCACCGTACTAAACAGCAATAAAGATTGTGCTAATTTATTAAGCGGCGGATTGGTAAAAAAAACGCTCGAACTGGAAATTGGCCAGCAAATATACGGCCCCTTTGCTACCTGGGCCCGTTACGATTTTATACAAGACCGCCCATACACTGGTTATCTCTACGCAGGTGCTTCGCTTAATTGGTTGTATAACAACGAAAGCGCTCTTAAAATTACTGCCCAAATTGGAACTATTGGCCGTGCGTCGCAGGCGGAACGGGTGCAAAAGGCCTTTCATCATGCTTTTGGTTTGAAAGAGCCCGAAGGCTGGCAGTACCAGCTAAACAATGAGCCGGGCATTAATCTTGAAGCGCAGTACACTCATTTGCTTTACCGCAATGAAAGTGAGTGGCTTGATGTAGCCGCAACCCCGGCTTTGCGTTTAGGTAATACTTTCAGCAATGCCAATGCTGCTGTGCAGTTGCGGATAGGCAGTATAGATAAGCTTTATCAATCTGCAGGTACTAATAGCAGGGTAAGCATGGGAGGCGATCATCAAAAAACAGAGTTCTACTTTTTTGCCATACCTCAGTTAAGCTATGTAGCTTATAATGCTACTATACAAGGTGGCATGTTTGTTAAAGATAAAGGCCCGGTCCATTTTGATGTGGAGCCTTTGGTATTTACTCAGATTTTAGGCCTGCAATTTTCATCGCAGCGGTGGTCTGCGTCATATACTGCTTTTATAAGGGGAAAGGAAGTAAAAAGCACTGCCACCGGCCAGCAGTATGGCGCCATTGCGCTGGCTTATCGTTTTGGAGCTAATTGAAATTGCTTATAGAGTTTTCTAACTTACACCCAATCTTAAAGAGCCAGAAATCCGGGTTCAGACAATCGCCTCTTTATCGCATAACTCTTACAATCGCCGTCCCAAATAAAATTGCATGGTTAGGCTGTAAACGCTAACTTAGCCAGCGGTTGTTGCTGTGTGTATTTTTGGTTTGCATATGCCGCGCAACCAGCCAATTTTCAACATAAAACCAATCCCATACTAATATGAAATTCCGTTTTAGGCAATTGTTAGTTGCATTATTGTTACTGCCGGCTGTGGTTAGCGCACAGGCGGTAAAGTACCCTTACCAAAACACTAAACTTACCTTTAAAACGCGTGTTGCCGATCTGGTAAAACGCATGACGCTGGAAGAAAAAGTTAGCCAGATGTTAAACTCATCACCGGCTATACCACGCCTGGGCATACCTGCTTATGACTGGTGGAATGAGGTGCTGCACGGTGTTGCACGTACGCCTTATAAAGTAACTGTGTATCCGCAGGCCATAGCTATGGCTGCCACTTTTGACCGTAGCTCACTATTCACTATGGCAGATTATTCTGCTTTAGAGGGTAGAGCGGTGCATAATAAAGCTGTACAACAAGGCCGCGCCAATGAGCGTTATATGGGCCTAACATACTGGACACCTAACATCAACATTTTCCGCGATCCGCGTTGGGGCCGTGGCCAGGAAACTTACGGTGAAGACCCTTACTTAACCGCCATTATGGGTAATAGCTTTGTACGTGGTTTGCAAGGTGATGATCCTAAATATTTAAAAGCTGCTGCCTGCGCCAAGCACTATGCCGTGCATAGCGGTCCAGAGCCTTTAAGACACGTATTTAATACCGATGTAAGCAACTACGACCTGTGGGATACTTACCTGCCTGCCTTTAAAAAACTGGTTACCGAAAGTAATGTTGAAGGCGTAATGTGTGCTTACAATGCTTTCCGCACCCAACCATGCTGCGGCAGCGACGTGTTGATGGTTGATATTTTACGTAACCAGTGGGGCTTTAAAGGTTACGTTACTTCAGATTGCTGGGGTATTGATGACTTCTTTAAAAATCACAAAACCCACACTAATGCCGAAACTGCGTCTGCTGATGCTGTATTGCACGGTACAGACGTAGAGTGCGGAACTGACGCTTATTTATCATTAGTAGCAGCAGTTAAAAATGGCCGTTTGTCTGAAAAAGACATTGACGCTTCTGTAACACGCTTATTCATGACGCGTTTTAAACTGGGCATGTTTGATCCGGTTTCGATGGTGAAATATGCGCAAACTCCTGCATCAGTATTAGAAAGTGCAGAGCACAAAGCGCATGCTTTGAAAATGGCGCGCCAGTCAATCACCATGTTGAAGAATCAAGGAAATACTCTTCCCCTTAAAAAAACTATAAAAAAGATAGCCGTAATTGGCCCCAATGCTGATAATGGCATTGCTATTTTAGGTAACTACAATGGTACGCCAACGGATAGGGTAACTGTATTGCAAGGTATTAAAGCAAAATTGCCTAATGCCGAAATTATCTATGAGAAAGCCATCAACTTTACCAATGATACCTTATTGGATTACCGCGATGTGAGCGGCCAGTACAGCATTGACGGTCACCCTGGTTTTAAAGCCGAATACTTCAATAATGTTGAGTTAAAAGGTACCCCGGTTGTGAAAACAGAAGCTGAAGTAAACCATTTCTGGCAAGAGGGCGAAGCTATTGGCAACGGCATTAAAGCCACCAACTTCTCTGCACGTTACTCTACCAATTACAAAGCAGGTAACGAAGGCTTCATTACTTTTGAAATTGATGGCGATGATGGCTGGCGCTTTTTGGTTGACGGTAAAGAGGTGTTAAACATCTGGACCCGTAACCGTTGGGGTGCGCAGCAGTATAAACTGGTTACTGAGCCTGGCAAAAGCTATAAATTAGAATTAGAGTATTGGCAAGGTGATGGCAAGGCCAACATCCGCATGAGTGCAGGTACTTACAAAAAAACCGACTTTGCTGCATTGACCGAGCGTATCAAAGATGCTGATGCTATTGTTTACGTAGGCGGTATATCTCCGCAATTGGAAGGTGAAGAAATGAAAGTGCCTTATCCTGGCTTTGACGGCGGCGACAGAACGTCTATTATGCTGCCTAAAGTTCAAACTGAACTGATGAAGGCCTTTAAAGGCACAGGAAAACCGGTAGTTTTTGTAATGATGACAGGTAGCGCGGTTGCTATTCCATGGGAGGCCGAAAATGTGCCAGCTATAGTTAACGCATGGTATGCCGGCCAGTCTGCAGGTACTGCAGTTGCTGATGTGTTATTTGGCGATTATAACCCTGCCGGTCGTTTACCTGTTACCTTCTATAAAGGTGACAGCGACCTACCTGATTTTAACGACTACACCATGACCAACCGCACCTACCGTTACTTTACCGGTACCCCATTATATGGCTTCGGTTACGGCTTAAGCTACACTACATTTAAATATGATGCAGTTACAGCTCCATCCATAGTTAAAAAAGGTAATAAAATGGTAGTTACTGTAACAGTTACCAACACCGGCAAAATGGCCGGCGAAGAGGTTGCGCAGCTTTACTTAACTTACAACAACAATGCGCAGAAAACACCAATAAAAGCGTTAAAAGGCTTTAACCGTATATCGCTTAAAGCAGGGGAGCGCAAAATGGTAACCTTTACCGTTTCTCCATCTGATCTTTCCCTACCTGATGCTAACGGCAAAATCACTCCGCTTAAAGGTAAGTTTACTGTAAGTGTAGGTGGCTCGCAGCCTGATGAAAAGAACGTTACCACCGGTAATATTGTTAAAAAGACGGTTACTATGATGTAATCATAAAACATCATCCCTTATAAACAACAACGGCCCCGAATTTTCGGGGCCGTTGTTGTTTATAAGAAAAATAGGTAATGCTGAAACAAGTTCGGCATGAGGTGCGGATTAAAACTTTGCGCTATTAATAACGGGATTTTGGCTTGCATTAACCTGATACGTGTTAATAGAGTTATCCTTACCTATTTCAAAAATTCTGTACCCTTTATAAGCTGTCCCCCAGTTACCGCCAAAGTGGGCATCGAAAATATGCGGCAGTTTGCCGGTATAACGAATAACATCTAAGGAGTGGTCATGTCCATGCAGTACAGCCTTTACATTTGGGTAGCTGTGGAGCAACTCAATGATTTCCGGGCACTCAATAAAATTACCTTTCTCCTCGGGCAGCCACAGGTGCGGCGGAACATGTAGCACTACAAAAACCACGGGTTTATTCTTAAACGCATCTAAAGAGCGTTTTAAAAAGGCGTCATCCGGGCAAACGTATTTGCCTGTTTTGTCTGTAGTGTTTGCCAACACAAAGCCTACATCGCCTTTATCAACAATAAAATTGTCCTCGTAGCCAAATATCGCTTTCCACATGGCGGCGTCTACGTGGTCGTGGTTACCAGGTACAGCATAGCAAGGTACAGGCAGTTTGTCAAGGTAAGTTTTTTTTAGCTTTGGTAGCAGGTCGGGGCGGTCATGTACCAGGTCGCCATTAATGATCACCATGTCCAAATGGTTATCCTTATGCTCTTTTTTTAACCAGGTGATGAGATCGCCGTAAAATTTATCGCCGTCGGTGCCTGGCTGAGCGTAGTGACCGTCGGATGCTACCACGAAACGCAGTTTGAGGTCGGCGGCGGGCTTTACAAGCAGTTTTTTCTCTCCTGCAAATAAATCAATTGATGGCAGCAGGCTCAGGCCTCCAAGGGCCATGCCTGTTTGTATAAATTTTCTGCGACTGTTCATACTGTTAAAGTTAATGCTTCCGTGTTAAGCCAATTTTAAAAAGAGTGATTAAGCATTTATATTGGCTTTAGCTTGCTCAATATGCGCCAAATGATGGCGGCCATGCCAGGAGTATAATGCTAAGTTTCTTTTCAACGATATGGTAGCGCCCGTTTGCGGATGGATGAACGTACGATCCCAATCGGCATCAGTAAAGCTATCAAACAATGCTATTAAGCGCGCGTGTATACCATCCAGCATGTTTAACGAAGGTGCTAACGGTAACTTGTAATCTGCCAACTCCGCCCAAAGATCTTCATGATATGCTTTGATGGTGGGATTTTCTTCAGTCATTGCCCACTTGAAACGAAGAATAGAATTAGTGTGGCTATCAGCAAGGTGATGAACAACCTGCCGTATGGTCCAGCCGCCGGGACGGTAAGGCGTTTCTAACTCCACGTCAGTCAGGTTGCTCACGGCGTTTTTGATCAGTATCGGCAATTCCTTAATATCGGCTTTCCATTGCGCGATATTTTCTTTGGTATAAGTTTCTGGTACTATAAAATTTCCTATCGGATAGCGTAGTTGTTCTTCGGTCATGCGGATGATATATTATTTAGTGGTTATGCAAGCTTTCTGCTAATTTAGCGTTTTGCAAACGCGCTTATTTCAAAGGATGGTAAAAAAGTTACTTGTAGCACTATTGGTTTTTTTGGGAGGTGCTGCCCATGCCGAAACCATAAAAACCGATGTTGTAGTTATAGGTAATGGTACTGCCGCCATAGCAGCCGCCATACAAAGCGGCCGCAGTAACGTTAAAACCCTATTATTGTTAAATGGACCGTGGCTTGAAGAATTATCCCTTCAGAAAATGACCGCCCTCAACGATCCCACTTACGCTCCGTCTGGTATTTGGGAGGAACTGGATAAAGAGCTGCGCCAGTTCTATAAAAAAACATCGGGTTATGATACGCTTGCAAAAGCATTGATGTTTGAACCTTATGCGGCGGCCGGCGCGCTAAAACGCATGGCCGATTCAACTAAGCAGCTAACCGCTAAACTCAATGTTATTTATAACTCAATTGAGAAAGATGGCACCGGCTGGAAACTGGAGGTGATGATAAAAGGGGAGAAAGTAACCATTAAGGCTAAGGTGCTGATTGATGGCACCGAAGATGGCGAGATGATAAAAAAAGCCGGCGCAACACTGCCCCCAGATATTATAACCTGGTTAAGCAAAGGCGCTGCCGACTTGTACCGCACCTCAATAGCTTCGGGTACTTACCTCACCGCTGATAAACAAGGCGCTATTAATTATCCCGGCGGAGCCGTTTATTATATTCCGTTGAGCGCGGTTACCATAAAAGGTGTTGACAATTTGCTAACCATTAATAAAACACTTTTTCCGAACGGTGCTTATAATCTTACAGCCAAAATAGCAGTAGGGCAGGGAGTAGGAGCAACAGCAGCATACTGCGCCTTTTTTAAAACAACCACGCAAAAGTTAGACCCGAGGGTTATCCAAATTGAAATATTGGATTTTAAATCGTCGCTATTGTATTTTACCGATGTGGATAGAAAGGACCCTTATTACCGCGCCGTTCAACAAATTGCAGCAACTGGTTTATTAAAAGGATACTACATCGTACCTGACTCAGAAAATCCAAACGGCGACTTTCATTTTATGCCGGAATTAGAGGTAAGGACTGCGGAGATAAAACCAATTTTAACCGAGATTTACTCACGGGTGTTTTTGTGGATGAACAGGGAAAAACCCGGTGAACAATTTACAGTTGGTAATTTGCTATCACTGATAAGTGAAATAACATTAGCAGAACCAGCCGACTTTAAACTGAAAGTTCAAAAGGCTTGGAAAACTGAATATAAGTTTAAGTCGGATTTTGACCTGAATAAACCTGTCACCCGTCGTGAGTTTGCCATACTGGCCAACCAGTATCTTAGTCCCTTTGCCCGCAAGGTAGACATTAACGGGAAGGTGCTTAATTAAATTTGATCAGTGGATTGCAACTAATCTCTAATTAACCAATCACTGATCAACTAAATTACGCATCCACGCTATCCGTCACCATTACACGTTCAACATATTGTTTAACGTAGTTGGCTAAAAAGTCTTCATGTATAGGGTCAACCTGGTACAGGTCGTGATCTTCCACACTGTTAAATATCGTCAATAACGATACATGGTAGGAGCTTTCTATAATAGGCTTGTCGCTTGGAACAGGTACACCCACATGCACATCGCGCAGGTGTTTAATATTGGCCAGGCCTTTCACGCCTTCAACAAAAGTGGCGGTATCAGCAGGATTTTTCAACCAGAAAAATACGTTATGTACAAAAGCGTCTGTTATCATTGTTGTTTATTTTAGATGTGCCGCTAATATATAAAGTATAGCCGCTAATTGAAAGCGTTGTCGCTTTTGCGTGTGGGTCAAAAATTACGCTGAACTTTTTTTAAAACGAAGAGCATATATTTCAGCTACGTTAACATCAAACTATGCCACCAAAATGTTACCCCGGTGTCAAATATTGGAGATAAAGCAATAATTATTCTAAATAAATTGCAAATTTGATGTTAATTTAATGCCCCGAAACTGTTGGTATGAGCGATAGAACAATATTGGTTTGGTTCCGAAATGATTTGCGTATCCACGACAATGAGATATTGTTGGAGGCGGTGCGTAAAGCAGATAAGGTGCTGCCGGTGTATTGTTTTGATCCGTTTTACTTTACTAAAAACGCTTCAGGCGCGCCCAAAACAGGAAGTTTAAGAGCTAAGTTTCTTTTAGAATCTGTTGCTGATCTGCGCAATAATCTGCGTTTGTTAAACAGCGAATTGATAGTTCGCATAGGCGCTCCTGCCGAAATTTTACCGCAGTTATGTTTGGAATATGGTGTTAACGAGGTTTATCACCACCGCGAAGTAGCACATGAGGAAACCGACATTTCTGAACAGGTTGAGGCCGCGCTTTGGAAGATCAAACTAAATCTTAAACACTTTATAGGCCACACGCTCTATCATAAGGAAGATCTTCCCTTTCCTATAAAAGATATTCCGGATAGCTTTGCTGTCTTCCGCAAAAAAACAGAACGGGAAAGTACTGTCAGGCCGGTGTTGGATACACCCGTGACGATTAACACGCCAACTATAACTGATGCCGGCGAAATGCCAAACTTAAGCGATTTGGGTTTAGATCAACCGGTGGACGACCAGCGGACAAGTACTAAATTTATAGGCGGAGAAACCAGTGGCCTTGTAAAATTGGAGCAATACCTTGCTTCTCCCGAAGCTTTACTGGCGGCAAAAGGCGGGCGTAATGTGCAATCATCTAAATTGTCGCCTTGGCTATCGTTAGGGTGTCTTTCTATGCGGCAGGTTTATTGGGCGGCTAAGCAACAACACACTGATGCATTAGAGATGGAACTGCTTTGGCGGGATTATTTCAGGTTCATGTTTAAAAAACACGGTACAAAATATTTTAAAGCGGGCGATAGCTCAGTGGAGAACGACATTACCGATGAGCTTTTTGATAAATGGAAAAACGGCCATACCAGCGTTCCGTTTATTGACGCCAGCATGCATAAGCTTAACGCCACAGGCTTTATCAGTAATTTCAGCAGGCAAATGGTAGCATCTTACCTGGTTAATGAACTGGAGGTTGACTGGCGCCGTGGTGCTGCCTATTTTGAAGAGAAACTTATCGACTATTCGCCGGCAAGTAATTGGGGCAACTGGGGCTACGTTGCAGGAATTGGCCGCAGCACGCGCGATGATCGTTACTTTAATAGCGTTAAAAACCATGCTGACCTGGCTACCGACGGGGATTTCATTACCAAATGGCTACCTGAAGCTTCGGCAGATAGCTCTTCGTTAGCAGCTGCGATTTAGTAAAATTCAGACACTTTTAGTTGGTCTCTTTATATCAATAATTTATTTGAAATTTCGTCAAACAATCCCAGTTGTTATACGTCTCTTGTTCGTTGTTTTTACCGTCTGATATACGTTCGTTTGGTTTTAGCTAACCGTATTAAGCAGCGCATTTACGAAAAGGATTTAGTTGAATCATTTGTATCTGTTTAAAAGCGCTATAGAATATTATTTCAGCAATACAAAAAGTATTAAATCATTTACAATTTAATGTAAGGTTTATTGCACGTTATCATTACTTTTGTAACATTGTTTAGAATGGTCCACCATGAATAGCCTCAATTATATTAATCAAGGAAACGCAGCATTTATAGATTCTTTATACGAAAATTACCAACAAGACCCGCAATCGGTTGATTTTGGATGGCAAAAGTTTTTTGAAGGATTTGATTTCGGAAGAAATTCTGAAGCTCCGGCAGCAGCAACTGCAAGTGCAGAAACACCTCAGCACATTTTAAAGGAAATTAACGTACTCAACATGATAGACGGCTATCGCGGCCGCGGGCACCTGTTTGCAAAAACAAACCCCGTACGCGAGCGTCGTAAGTACTTTCCGGGTAAAGAGCTGGAAACTTTTGGTTTAAGCGAAGCCGACCTGGATACCGTATTTAATGCCGGTGTTGAGGTAAAGTTGGGCCCTGCCAAACTGCGCGATATTTTGCAAATGCTGGAAGAAACCTATTGCGGTGCAATAGGCGTTGAGTATAAATACATCCGTCATCCCGTTAAAGTAAAATGGTTTGAAGACCGGATGGAAAGCATTCGCAACAAACCATCATTTGATAAAGAAGATAAAAAGCTGATGCTTAAAAAAGTAAGCGAGGCTGTAATATTTGAGAACTTTTTGGGTACCAAGTTTTTGGGACAAAAACGTTTCTCATTAGAAGGTGCCGAAGCGTTGATACCTGCGCTGGATTCTGTTATTCAGAAGGGTGCAACCATCGGTATCAAAGAGTTCATTATTGGTATGGCTCACCGCGGTCGTTTGAACGTGTTGGCCAATATCATGAAGAAAAGCTATAAAGAGATCTTCTCTGAATTTGAAGGCAAAAACTATGATATGGATTCGCCTTTTGGCGGCGACGTTAAGTACCACTTAGGTTACTCAACCGACGTTGACGCTGAAAATGGTAACAAGGTTCACTTGAGCCTTTGCCCTAACCCTTCACACCTTGAGGCTGTTGACCCGGTTGTTGAAGGTATTACCCGCTCAAAAATCGACTTTAAATATGGTGGTGATCATACCCAGATAGCACCTATATTGATCCATGGTGATGCATCAGTTGCAGGCCAGGGTATTGTTTATGAAGTATTACAAATGGAGAAACTGGATGGCTACCGTACAGGTGGTACTATTCACCTGGTTATTAACAACCAGATAGGTTTCACCACTAACTTTAAAGACGCGCGTTCAAGTACTTATTGTACTGATATTGCTAAAACAGTTCAATCGCCTGTTTTCCACGTAAATGGTGATGATGTTGAGGCTTTAGCATACGTAATTAACATGGCTATGGAGTACCGTCAGATATTCCACGAGGATGTGTTCATTGATATATTATGCTACCGTCGTTACGGTCACAATGAGGCGGATGAGCCTAAATTCACCCAGCCAGTATTGTATAAAGCTATAGACGCACATCCAAACCCACGTCAGGTATACTTATCAAAACTATTAGCCGAAGGCAGCATTGATGATGCTACGGTTAAACAGATGGAGAAAGAGTTCAGAGACCTTTTGCAAGGAATGCTGGATGAGGTGAAAGCCGAAACTCGCGTTAACCAATCTGTTGAAATGTTTGCCGGTGCATGGCAGGGCTTACACTTGGCAGAAGACGAAGAGGTGATCCAGTCAACTGACACAACTGTTCCAAAAGAGAAATTATTAGAGATTGGTAAAAAGTTAACCGAATTGCCTAAAGACAGAGAGTTTTTCAAAAAGATTGAAAAACTGTTTGAGGACCGTGCCAAAATGGTTAACGAAACCCAAACCTTTGACTGGGCCATGGGCGAGTTAATGGCTTATGGTAGTTTGTTAAGCGAAGGACGCAGAGTTCGTTTAAGTGGTGAAGACGTTAAACGTGGTACTTTCTCTCACCGTCACGCGGTTATAACGCTACCTGATACTGAGGAGGAATACACACCGCTTTCAAAATTAGATGAGAACAACCGTTTCCATATATATAATTCATTACTATCTGAGTATGGCGTTTTAGGTTTTGAATACGGCTACGCTTTAGCTAACCCCCATGCCTTAACTATCTGGGAAGCTCAGTTTGGCGACTTCTTTAACGGTGCGCAAACTATAGTTGACCAATACATTGTAAGCGCCGAAACCAAATGGCAGCGTGGTAATGGTTTGGTAATGTTGTTGCCGCACGGTTATGAAGGCCAGGGTCCGGAACACTCATCAGCACGTATTGAGCGCTTTATGGAGCTTTGTGCAGATAATAATATTCAGGTGGCTAACTGCTCTACGCCTGCTAACTTCTTCCACATATTACGCCGTCAGTTATACCGTAACTTCCGTAAACCGTTGGTAGTTTTTACACCTAAGAGCTTGTTGCGTAACCCTAAATGTGTATCGCCATTGGCTGACTTTACAGATGCCGGTTTCCGTGAGGTAATTGATGATAACTTTGCAGATAAGAAAAAAGTTAAACGCGTGTTGTTCTGCTCAGGCAAGATCTACTATGATCTGTTAGAGAAACAACAGGCAGATAACCGTAAAGACGTAGCCATCGTTCGTTTAGAGCAACTGTATCCAACTCCGGTTGAGCAATTAGCTAAGATACGCGAATCATACAGCAAAGCTGAAGATTTTATCTGGGTACAGGAAGAACCTGAAAACAGCGGAGCATGGCCATACTTATGGCGTAAATCTCGTACTGAGGATGCTTTGAAATTTGATGATGTTATAGCACGTTTAGAAGCCAGCAGCCCTGCTGCCGGTTACTCAAAACAACATGCTGTACAGCAATTGCAAATAGTTTCAAAAGCGTTTGAATCTCCTGCGGGTAAAAAGGTTAAAAAAGTAGTTAAAGAAACTACGCAAAAAATGGCCGTAGCCGGAGCAGATTAATCAACAAGATAACCAGGAGTAGTGAATGTTGAAAAAATATTCACTACTCATCACTCACAATAAAACTACAATAAAAATTTTATGAGTTTAGAGATCAAAGTTCCGCCGGTAGGCGAATCAATCACTGAAGTTACCATAGCTAACTGGATTAAAAAAGATGGCGACACGGTAGCAATGGATGAAGTTATTGCCGAGCTGGAATCAGATAAAGCTACTTTTGAATTAACTGCCGAAAAAGCAGGTGTTTTGAAAACCTTAGCCAACGTTGGCGATACCATTGCTATAGGCACTGCTGTTGCCAGTATTGAAGATGGTGGCGCTCCGGCTGCTGCTGCTCCTGCACAGGAAGCTGCACCTGCTCCACAAGCTGAAGCTGCTCCGGCACCTGCCGCTGCTGCTCCTGCACAAGGTGGCGCTGCATCAGCCATTAAAGTTCCGCCGGTAGGCGAATCAATTACCGAGGTTACATTATCCCGTTGGTTGAAAAAGAATGGTGAAACCGTTGCAATGGATGAAGCCATTGCCGAACTGGAATCAGACAAAGCCACTTTTGAATTAACTGCCGATAAAGCAGGCGTTTTAACCACCATTGCCAACGAAGGAGACGTATTAGCTATTGGTGCCGAAGTGGCAAGTATATCAGGAAGCGGTGCTGCTGCTCCTGCACAACAGGCTGCTGCTCCGGCCGCTGCTGTTCCAAGCGCTCCTGTTATTACTGATAAAAATTATGCGTCGGGCACACCATCGCCTGCTGCAGGTAAAATATTAGCTGAAAAAGGTATTGACGCTTCTGCCGTTAGCGGTACAGGTGTTAATGGCCGTATCACTAAAGAAGATGCTGTGCAGGCTAAGGCTGCTGCTCCTGCACCAACCCCAGCTGCCAAACCGGCTGCGTCAGCTCCGGCTGCTGCTCCTGCAAAAGCTGGTGAGCGTGGTGAGCGTCGCGAAAAAATGTCGCCTTTACGTAAAACAGTAGCTAAGCGTTTAGTTGCCGTTAAAAACGAAACAGCCATGCTGACCACATTCAACGAAGTTGATATGTCGCCAATTATGGAGTTGCGTGGTAAATACAAAGATAAATTCAAAGAGAAACATGGCGTTGGCTTAGGCTTTATGTCGTTCTTCACCAAAGCAGTAACTGAGGCGTTGAAAGACTGGCCTGCAGTTGGTGCCCGTATTGAAGGTGAAGAAGTGATATACAGCAACTTTGCTGATATCTCTATAGCTGTATCTGCACCTAAAGGTTTGGTGGTTCCGGTTATCCGCAATGCTGATAGCATGAGCCTGGCTGAAATTGAGAAAGCTATTATCACCTTAGCAGGTAAAGCCCGTGAAAGCAAATTGACGCTGGAGGAAATGACAGGCGGTACTTTCACCATTACCAATGGTGGTGTTTTCGGTTCAATGATGTCAACACCTATTATTAACTCACCACAATCGGCTATTTTAGGCATGCACAACATTGTTGAGCGTCCGGTAGCGGTTAATGGTCAGGTAGTTATTCGTCCGATGATGTACTTGGCTTTGTCATACGATCACCGTATAATTGACGGTCGTGAGTCGGTAAGCTTCCTGGTAAGGGTTAAACAATTACTGGAAGATCCCGCAAGATTGTTATTAGGCGTATAAGAAAAAACTCTTAATATTTTGAAAAGCGATGAGTAACCTCATCGCTTTTTTTTGTTAAATAGTATTAATTATATTTGAGTATGGCAAAGGTAATTGAGATTGATAAAACCACCAGCAGAAAGCAATTGGATGATGCGTTAAACAATAATGCTAAGAATAAGTCGTCAATTGACTTAATCAAGTATGCTGGCAAGGTGAAATTTGGGATTGAAGGTTTGAAGTACCAACTAAAAGTCAGAGATGAGTGGAGATAATATTGTTATAGATACTTCATTAATAATTAATTTGTTCAATGGCTCCGATGAGGTTGTTGAATTAATAAAAGGCCGCACTTTATTTGTATCTGTAATTTCTGAAATCGAAGTATTAAGTTTTCCTCAATTATCTGATGACGATAAAAAGCTAATAAAAGATTTTTTATCTCACTGCTACATAATTGACATAGAACCTGCCATAAAGGATATCACAATAAATTTGCGAGCCCAGCGCAAAATCAAGTTACCGGATTCTGTTATTGCCGCCACGGCAATATATTTTGATATTCCACTTTTCACAATGGATAAAGGATTTGAAAAAATAGAAGATTTGCAGTCTGTAATACTATCTGTATGATGAGGTTATGACCTACGAAGAACAAGCCGCCATCCAATTGCAGTTCTGGCAGCATAAAATGCAGAAGAAACCTTCTTTAGGAGACCGCATTGCCAAGGGCCTGCAGGATAAGATCAACGACATCATCCCTGAGAAAATACATGCTGCCATAACTGTTGCCATTGAGAAAATGGTTAAAGGCGTTTTATTTGGAGCACAGCATACTACCAGCTCACCCAAAATTGAAATATCGTTTCAAATGACGGAGGTAAGTGTAAAAAATAGAATAGCGTTTTACCAGAAAACAGCATCCATAGAAGGTGCTGTAACCGGTGCAGGTGGTTTTTTGATGGGACTGGCAGACTTTCCTATTCTAATAGCTCTAAAGCTTAAGTTGCTATTTGAGATTGCTGCGCTTTATGGCTATGATGTTGACGACTATAAAGAGCGCTTATACATACTTTACATATTTCAGTTGGCTTTTAGCAGCCAGCAAAAACGAAATGAAGTATATAAAATAGTTGCCGATTGGGAGGCATATAGCGTTGCACTACCTGAATATGTGGAGCACTTTAACTGGCTCACCTTTCAACAAGAGTACCGCGACTATATAGATCTGGCTAAAATGGCCCAATTGCTGCCGGTTATTGGTGCTGCGGTAGGAGCGATAGTTAATTATAAACTGGTAGCACAATTAGGCGACACCGCCATGAATTGTTACCGGATGAGGCTGCAGAGAAAACAGCTCAAAAATTAGGTGTCCGAACCATTGCTGGCCGAACACCCTTACCGAACTTTTATGAGCAATTAGTCAGTTCTTAAACTTTGTACCGGATTGGCTAATGCTGCTTTTCCGGCTCTTAAACCTACTATAATAAGTGCAATGGTAACCATTAGTAAACCGCTTAACAGGAACAACCACCAACTTAGTGGTGCATGGTAAGCGAAGCTTTGCAACCATTTGTTCATCTGCCACCATGCAATAGGCGCGGCTATAGCGAAAGCCAAGAGCAAAAGTTTTGCAAAATCTGCCGAGAGCAAGGTAACTATTTCTGTTATAGTTGCGCCTAATACCCGCCTTATACCAATTTCTTTAACACGTTTGTTGGTCATGAAGATAACCAGCCCCAACATTCCCAGACAGCTAATGAGTATTGAAACGCCGGCAGACCAGGTGAGCAATGAAGAGAGTTGTCTTTCATTTTGATAAAAGTTCTCCATCTTTTCGTCGAGAAAATGGTATTCAAAATCAACATCAGGATACACGCCTTTCCATGCTGATTGTATCTGAGCAATTGTTTTTTGCCATGTGGTGTGGTCAGCCACCAATGCAATATGCATTACATAGCCGAACTTAGGCGCTGCGAAATAAACAAGTGGTGCTACAGCACGTCTAACAGAAGCCTGGTTAAAATCACGCATAACACCCACTATTGGTTTTGGTCCGCCAAAGTCAAGCGTATGGCCAACGGCTTTTGCCGGCTGCATAAAGCCCAGTTGTTTGGCCAGTGTCTCATTTATCAAAAGTTCATTAGCTGTATCAGAAGCTACAATATTTCTACCGGCTATCAATGGTATCTGGTAAACCTTTAAATACGAGGTGTCACCATTTCGGGAAGCTACTGAGAGGGTCACATCTTTCCCCTTTTCCTTATAAGAAATGCTTGTTTCCATAGAGCCTGCAAAAGCCGGTGTTTGGTTGCCTAAACTTACAGCCTCAACACCGGGCAATGCGTTCAATTTATTTTTTAATATAAAGCCTTTATCATCAGGTTTTGCAAAGTTGCGGGGAATGATAAAATTGATCACCGCATTTTTACGGAATCCCATGTCTTTTTGCATGGCAAATTGCACCTGCTTGTTTACCACCATTACAGCTATGACAAACACTTGTGCGATTACAAACTGCGATACAATGAGCGTACTGCGCAACCACGAACTACGCGATGCGCCCGAGCTGCTAACTACCGTATTTTTCAGAACCGAAACAGGTTTGAAACGTGTAAGCACAAAGGCCGGGTACAAACCAGCTATTAAACTTACAGTAATGATCAATAACAAGAGGAATACCCAAACCATAGGTTCGCGTAAAATATAAACGGCAGTTAACCCTTCCGGAATAAAGCTGCCAAATACCATCAGCAGTAGTGGTAATAATGCCAAAGATACTATGGCGGTAAATGTGGTGAGCAGGAAAGTTTCGGTGAGGAATTGCGCTATTAATTGCGTTTTTAAACTGCCTAAAGTTTTGCGTATGCCTATATCCTTGGCTCTTTCGCTTGCCTGTGCTGTAGAAAGGTTTACAAAGTTAATGGCACCTAAAGCCAACAGGAAGATAGCCAAAATGGTAAGGTTACGTAACGTTTCCGGATTTACCTGCCCATCATAACTTGGGTTGGTGTGTATATTTGATAAAGCCTGTAACCGATGAATGGTTTTTATACCGTTATTGTTCTTTTCGCCAAATCTGTCAAAAATGTTGGCTATCTGTTTATTAATACGGGCTTCAGATACATTAGGGGCCAGCTTTACAAAAATCTGGTTAGATGAATTGGTACTGCCCCACACATCTGTTTGGTAGTAAGTTTTTAAACCGGTATTGTAAACAGTGCTTAATGAAACAAATGCATCATATTTGAAATCGCTAAGGGCTTTGTTTGCGGCAACAATTCCGGTAATGGTTGTTTTAACGGTATCATTAAAGATGACCGTTCTGCCAACAAGGTGTTCGGGTGCTACATCGGGGAAATATAGCTTCGCGCGCTCGTCTGAAAGTACTAATCCATAAGGTTGCTTTAACGCTGATGAAGCATTTCCGGCTATCCACGTATATGGGAAGATGTCAAAATACCCTGCATCGGTAAAAACAATACCTTGCTGATTTTTAAATAGCTTGTCTACTTTATTGCTGCCTTCGGGGATGCTTACTGGCGTGTTCCACCCGTAATCAAAAATGGGCGCTATGGCCGAAACGCCGCCCGAATTTTGTTTAAAGGCCTGAACGAAAGGCACCGGCACGCCTGAATTCTTCCAGCCATCACCATCTGTAACCACCCTGTATATACGGTCGTTATCCGGCTGGTATTTATCAAAGCTGTAATCGTACTTTACAATGATAAATATAACGAGGGCTGCGCTGATACCCACTGATAGCCCTAAGACATTGATAGCGGCTGTTAGCTTATGCCTGGAAAAATGCCTGAAGGCGGTTTTTAAGTAGTGCTTAAACATATCTTAAAAGGTTTGGATCTAAGCTATGCCAATAATCAGACCTGTTATATAAGGATCTGATTTTTAGATTTTTACCGTTTACTGAATGCCGTTACTGTTCGAAAACGTACGCTTTTAGTTCGGGTTTGATACAGTAGTGGATCAGCCTTTAATCATTTCTCCATTCTTTCACCTGGAAGGATGATAATACCGAGTCTTTATCAAATTTAAGTTCTAAAGTTTTGATGTAAACTGGATCTATATCACTTCCGTAATCAGTAATTATGTCGTAGCTTAAAGAAATATCGCTTTCATGATAGTTTGAGTCGCCTAATAGATCAATAGCATTTTTATATTTTAATCCAACAAGCTGGTGGTTTTTAGTCAAATCTTCCAGCATGGAGTCTCTGTAAGGCCATTCGATATCTTCTTTTGTGTCCCATAAAACTTTATTAAACGGCTCCTTAAACTTGCAGGAGAAAATGGTGATCAACAAAATCGGAAAAAATCTTTTTATCATCTCGTCGGAGTTTAGGGGCTCAACACCCTTTTTTGCGCCTGAATATAACCCATATGTATACCTTCATGGTAAGGCAAAAAGGCTAAAACATCATCAATGGTGTTAATGTCAACGCCAGCACGGGTGGTCCAGGCCGTGTAATTGTTAAATAAACCTGCTTGCAGGTCCTGCTCAAATTGATCTAACGTACTGAAAAACAGTTCCTGTATGCGCGCTATTTCTTCAGATTTAACAGGTCCTTCTGGTTTGCTTCCCGGCGCATATGCATTAATAAAGTCAGCATCTAATATAGGTTCAACGCCAGCCCGGCGGTAGCAAACTATCTGCTGCGTGGCTATGAGGTGTGCCATGTTCCAGATAATGTTGTTGTTAAAACCTTTTGGTATTTGATTGAGTTGTTCAATGCTTAGCTCTTTGATAGTATTAACTTGCACCAAACGTGCCTTGCGTATAAAGTCGAGACCTTTGTTCATGATTACGTAAAATAAGACTGCAATTTAAGGCTTAAACTTAATTTATCTACATTTGCAGCTTAGTTTAGCTATAAATGCCATCTCCAACAGAACAGAACACCATTAAGACCAATCTTATTTTAGGCTGGTTTCTGGCAGGTTGGACACTCCTTAACATCATACAAGCTTTTACCCTTGAGATACACGCCGATGAAGCTTATTACTGGATGTATTCCAAGTTTTTAGACTGGGGTTATTTTGATCATCCGCCAATGGTGGCTGTTTTTATTAAAATTGGCGATTCGTTGGTGCACAATGAGTTCGGACTGAGGTTGGTTACCATTATAACCAGCAGCTTGTCTATTTACGTACTGTGGCTGATCTTAAAGAAATATTCGGTTGATGTATGGCAGTTTGTGTTGATTACCGCAGGCATATTCATTTTTAGTATATACGGATTCACCACCACGCCCGATGCGCCATTGTATTTCTTCGCTATACTATTTTACTACGTTTACCAAAAATATATAGATGACGACAGCTGGTTGTTAGCCTTGCTGTTAGGTGTGCTCATTGCCTGCATGTTGTATAGCAAATACCATGCGGTGCTGTTGGTTTTTTTTACCGTGGCTTCTAATATTAATTTGTTCAGGCGTCCGTCGTTTTACCTCATAGCCGCGTTGGCTGTGGCGCTTTACCTACCGCATATTTTATGGCAGGTGCAGCATGGTTACCCATCACTTAATTACCATTTGTATGAGCGGGCCGCAAGTATCTATAATTCAAGTAACAGTTATTCGTACTTACCCGGACAGTTGTTAATGGCCGGACCGCTAATTGGCTGGTTTTTATTTTATCGCGCTTTCACCATAAAAATTAAAGATGCCTTTATACGCTGTTTATTGGTAAACTGCGTTGGTACGCTGATCTTCTTTTTTATTACAACATTCAGGGGCGAGGCGCAGCCACACTGGACGCTGATAGCCTTTGCGCCGCTTGCTATGCTGGCGCTTATAGGCTTTAAGCAAGTTGGTGGAGTGTCGCGTTGGTTTTATCTGCTTGCCGTTGTAAACATAGTACTTATTGTTACTGTAAGGTTGTGCCTGGTGTTTGGAGTTCCGTTTGTAAAGCAGTTAGGGCAAATCAAAAGCTATTTCGGTTTTAAAGACTGGGCCAACGTGGTCAAACAAAAGGCAGGCAACGCTTATGTGGTTATGGCAGATGGCTTTCAAAACCCGTCTAAATACAATTATTACACAAACAGTCTGAAAGGGTTCTCGTACGATTCGCGTTTTTATCATCGTACCCAGTTTGATATCTGGCCCATTGAAGAAAAAATGCAGAGGCAACGCGTGCTTTATTTAAATGATTATAAAAACCGTTTGACCACAGATTCCATAAAAACTGCACACTGGACCTGGTACATACAATGGATAGATGATTTCCGTACTTATCAAAAGGTTAAAATCGAAACAAAAGTAAATGCGATAAACGTTAAGCAGGGCGATAGCGTTAAAGTTGACCTGATGATCACTAACCCATACAAAACCGCTATCAACTTTAGCAATGTTGATCGTATGCAACATGTTTTGTTAGGTGCAGCATTTTTTAAAGGAGATAAACTGGTACGCGCCCAAAAAAGCGACGATGCTTTTAATCAGATCACTTTACAGCCTGGGGAAAGCAAACTCTATACATTTAACCTGATTCCGCCTAAACAAAAAGGTACTTACCAGTTGATTTTTTCGGTGAAAACAACTCCTTTTGCAGGCAGTACCAACAGCAGGACAATTAAACTCACAGTAGAATAGACATACATTATGTTCAGAAAACTATACCTTGTAGTATTTTTATTTGTAGCCACATCAGCATCGGCCGTAGCGCAGCAAAGCCTTGACATTCATTTTAACGGTTTGGGTTTTTTAGATAACCGCGAGTACAAGGCATTCATTCCGCGTTCGCGAACCTATTCGGGTACACGTATCGCTATTGACCTCGGTTTGAACTTAGATAGCAATAACCATTTTATTGTAGGAGCCAATGCATTGCACGAGTTTGGTGCCCGGCAGTTTTATGGCAAAGTTGACCCGGTAGCTTACTATAGCTACACCGGCAAAAACTGGTTATTTAACGCGGGTATGTTTCCGCGCGAGGGGCTGTTGAGCAATTATCCGAGGGCGATTTTGAATGACACTTTAAGATATTTTCGCCCCAATGTACAAGGTTTGCTGGCGCGTGTAAGCAATGAGTATTTTACCGAGACGGGCTGGATTGACTGGGTGAGCCGCCAAACACAAACAGACCGCGAACAGTTTTTATTTGGTTTAGCAGGTAAGTACAAACCGGCTGTGAACGGTGCATTCTATGTTTCGCATTATTTTATGCTAATGCACGATGCCGGCGCTGAAATTTCTGTACCTAATGACCACATTAATGATAACGGCGCGGCGCAGATAAGATTAGGACTTGACCTGAGCCACAAAACCATGTTCGATTCGCTTACGGTAGAGGCCGGTGGAATGATGTCTTTAGAGCGAGAGCGTGGTATAGATGGGTTGCGTACGCCTAAAGGCTTTGTGGCCAGTGCATACATTAGCTATAAACGTTTTGCTTTGTATGATGAATTTTATGCAGGGCAGGGGAGCCGCATTGTTTACGGAGATTCGTACTATTCAAAGTCGAGGTATAACCGTTTGGATATTATCTACACGCCTTTTTTGTTCAACCGTATAAAAGGGCAGTTTATATTTAGCTTCCATTTCTCGCCGGGTTATAATAACGACAATCAACAGGCTTTCCGCGTAACTTATGATCTGGGAAGGAAAGTTTTAGCAAGGTTTAAATAAGGACGGTATGGTAAATAGTCATGCCTAAATAAAGTCGGCATGACTATTTATATGTTTTATCCTCTCTCAATACTTCCGCTGCCTGATTTTGATTTAGAAACGCTTTTAGGATTTCCGCTGTAACGTATGTCGCCGGAGCCGGCTAATTTAGCGTTCAAACTTCCGCTAACATTTACATCAACATCGCCCGAACCTACCAACTCAACGTAAGTATTAACGGTTTGCAAGTCGCGGGCAGAAAGATCGCCCGAACCGGTCAGTTTTATCCTGGCATTCTCGGCACGACCGCTAATTTTTAGGTCGCCCGAACCTGTTAATGTGCATTCAACAGAACTAGCGTTTATTTTGCCCACAACATCGCCCGATCCGCTAAGCGTAACAGCCATGTCAGTGCTGTTTATGCCTTCTTTGAAGAATACATCGCCCGATCCTGAAAGCTTAATACTGTTAATGTCTTTAGCAGTAATGTAAACAGCTATTTTTTCGTTATTGAACAAATTGCCCCAGTTGGTGTGGTTTTTTGTGTAAACGTTCAGTACACCGTTTTTAACCTCGGTAATAATATACGGCAGCACTTTGGCCGGTGCCTCAACGCGCACTGCATTGGTATTTCCCTGTTTTACGTAATAGTCGTAAGAACCCGATAAATTGATCCCTTTAAAGTCGGATACCTTGCGGTCTTCAACATCTGCAACAATTGTGTGAACAGGTTTAAGCGGGTTGGCAAAAGATTGTGTAGCGCTTGTAAGCAACACGGCGGCTAATAACACTTTGAAATTTATTTTCATGACGGCTGAGTTTTTATTTATGACGTTGGATAGTACAAATTAGTTACAGTAAAAATACGTTTATTATTAAAAGTGGGTGGCTCTGAGCCACGTGAGCCACTGTGAGCCACTGTGAGCCACTCGCAAAATTTTGTCAGTACTTATCTTATTTTAGACGATAATTTTCCAAAGCGAGGTTATATACTTTGTGTTAATAACCGTTAATACACATATTTGCACAAACATGGACAGACCGAATATACTTGTAATATGTGGCAAAAATAAGCGACGAAGCCGTACCGCCGAGTTCATTTTTAAAAATGATGATCGCTTCAATATCCGTTCTGCAGGTTTAAGCCCCAAGAGCGATAGGCGATTAACCGAAAACGACCTGATCTGGGCCGACCTTATCCTGGTTATGGAAACAGAGCACCGTTCCCGTTTAAAACAAACATACGCCGCAACCACCAACGCACTGGTTGAAGTGCTTCACGTTCCGGATGAATATGAGTTTATGGATGAGGAATTGATTGAAATATTACAAACCAAAATTGACGATTTGTTCCATCGGTACTTCAAAAGTTGATCTCGCTTATTTGGCGGCAGTAAGCCAGCCGTTAGTGTCCATCCAGCCTTTACACCAATCAAACCAGTTTTCTTTGCTTTTCCGGTTGTTTATACCAAAGCCGTGCCCGCCGGCAGGATAAATATGCATTTCTGAGGGTACTTTGTTTTTTACCAGTGCATCATAAAACATCAGCGTGTTTTGTACAGGCACGGTTGTATCGTCTTGCGCATGAATGATGAAGGTAGGAGGTGTATTAGCCGTAACCTGTTTTTCGTTAGAGTAAAGATCCACTTTGTCCTGCGTAGGCGTTGTGCCAATCAACCCTCTTTTTGAACCGCCGTGCGTTAATTCGCCAAAGGTTATAACAGGGTAGATCAATATCATAAAATCGGCCCGTAGACTAACGTTTGCTTTGTTTTCAATTACCGGCGTGTTGAAGTGCGTGCCCGCGGTTGATGCCAGGTGACCACCGGCAGAAAAGCCCATAATGCCTATGCGGTTAGGGTTAATACCCCATTCGGCAGCGCGCGAGCGTACCAAAGCCATAGCAGCCTGTGCATCCTGCAGCGGACCGATGCTTTTATCAGTCATGATGTCATCGCTTGGTAAACGGTATTTTAACACAAAGGCCGTAACGCCTATCTTATTAAATTCTTTAGCAGCAGGGTAACCCTCACCGGTCATGGCCAAAAATCCATAACCGCCGCCGGGGCAAATAATTACCGCGGTGCCGTTAGCGGTGCCTTTTTCGGGTAAAAATGGGATGAGTGTGGGCTCGATTACTTTTGATACCCGGCCGTTCATATCCTGCTCAACATAAGTATCCGGTCCTTTTTTGGAGTTGGGAACGCCGTTAGGATATAGTGGTATTTGTTTGGCGTCTTGCGAAAAAACAGCTGTTATGTTGAACAGGATTAATGCCGCCAGTATTGATATGAATTTCATTTCGAAATAATTGGTTGTAACAAATATAAATAACCAATTAAATAACCGTTATGCTTTGCTAATAATTAGCAGCTGCTATGCTCTGCGCATCACCCTAACCAGTTGCCTGTGGCGGCGTGCCGAATAATAATCATTGGTAACCAATATGGCATGTATAACGCCGGGTATCCAAAAGCAAATGGTTAATATAATACTTAATATAAAGGCACCAATGCGGCCGGTAGTTAACACGGCTAATGGCGGACATATGATACATAAAAAGAAACGCATAGTAGTATTTTTTTAAGTAAGACGAAAGGCAAGCCTTGTTGTTACAGTTACATATTTACCCATTGCTTGCTGTGTAACTTGTATGCGATAATACTGACTAATGTGTATGTTTTTGGCTGTATTGCTTATTGGTTAAGCGTTTTTTAACGACTTTCGCGCAACACTACCGTAAGCTATACATGGGACTAAACTTCATTAAGCGGATAACACAAATACGCAATATTTTTACAAGTGCAATCGCGCAAAACAATATCCACAGAGGTTTACAGGTAGCCCAGTTTTTAGCAGACAACTTATACAACAACCCTAAATACGCCAGCAACAAACGTTTAAATAAGCACGAATACCAGGTGTTTTCGCAAAACGGAGAGGATGGCATTATTGCTGAGATATTTAACCGTATTGGTTTAACTAACAAATACTTTATTGAATTTGGTGTAACCGAGGGCCTGGAGTGTAACAGTTTAAATCTGCTTTACAAACAGTGGCAGGGCTTATGGATAGACGGCGACCCCGAGTATATAAAAAAGATCAATACCCGCTTTAGCGATTTTATTGGCGATAAAAGGCTTACCGTTAGAAATAACTTTATCACTGCCGAAAATATTGAATCGATTTTTGATGGTGCCGGTGTACCCGCCGAGCCTGATATGCTGTCGATAGATATTGACTATAACGACTATTACATTTGGCAGGCTATTACCAAATACCGCCCAAGGGTGGTGGTGATTGAATATAACTCCAATTTTAGACCTGATACTCACTTCGTTGTAAAATACAATGCCCAACGCACATATGATGGTACCAGCTTTTTCGGTGCATCGTTATTAGCTTTGGAACAACTGGGTAGAGAGAAGGGTTATGTGTTGGTGGGGTGTGTGTTTACAGGCAGCAATGCTTTTTTTGTAAGAGAAGACCTGATAGCAGATCATTTCGAAGCCCCTTACACAGCCAACAATCACTACGAGCCTAACCGCGATTTCCTATATTATATTAACGGACACAGGCGCAATCACATACCTGATTGATCAATCTTGTTAGATCATGCTGTTCCTTTTAATAAGATAGGAGCGCAGTATCTGGTAATAACCATCCTGTACAGCAGCGTCAACAATATCAATATTGTATTGTGCGCATTTTAGTTCGAGCTCGCGCCGGTAATGCATTAACGAGGTTTGGTAAGCGTTACGTATTTTACCCGGATGCACCTTAATTTCTTCCCCGCTCTCCATATCAATAAAATGATGCGGACGGTTATCAAAACTAAATTCCATTTCTTTTTGCTTATCATTCACGTTAAAAATAATAACCTCGTGCTTGTTATATTTTAAGTGTTGTATAGCTGCAAAAAGCGCTTGCAGTTTGGCATTGTCCATATTATTCTCCAACATATCACTGAATATAATGATAAGCGACCGTTGGTGTACCTGATCTGCTACATGATGCAATACATCGGCAATGTTAGTAGTTGTATTGGTGTTGGGTTGCTGGTACAGTTTTTCCAGTTCGGCATACAAATAAAATAAATGGGTTGACGCCGATTTGGCCGGTGTTAACTTATCAATTTTATCAGAGAACGTACACAAACCGAAAGCATCGCGCTGCTTTTTGAAGAGGTACATTAACGATGCAATACCATATATGGAGAACTGCAGCTTATTCAAACCCTGCTCGGGGAAGTTCATAGACGAGGATGTATCTAAAACCAGATAACAGCGCAGGTTGGTTTCTTCTTCAAACTGCTTAACAAACAGCTTATCTGTTTTGGCAAACAACTTCCAATCTATATTCTTAACCGACTCGCCATTGTTATATAAGCGGTGTTCGGCAAACTCAACCGAAAAGCCATGAAACGGACTTTGGTGCAGGCCGGTAATAAAACCTTCAACCACTTGCCGGGCCAATAATTCAAGGTTGGCTAATTGCCTTACGTGCTGATCTTCGTTGAGTTGCGACATATAAAAACTAAAATAAAACAAAAAAAGCGTTACAAATCAATTGTAACGCTTTTTAAACGAATTATTTGATACGGACAATTATGCCAGTTGCTTGTCTAATTTACCAGCTAATACTGATTTAGGAACAGCGCCGATTTGTTTGTCAACTATCTCGCCGTTTTTGAAGTATAATAACGCAGGTATATTACGGATGCCGTATTTTACAGAGATACCTGGGTTATGGTCAACATTCACTTTTCCAACTACAGCCTTATCTGCATAATCTTTTGATATTTCTTCTACTACCGGGCCAACCATTCTACAAGGACCGCACCATTCAGCCCAAAAGTCAACTAATACGGGTTTATCTGATTTAAGCACAAGCTCCTCAAAGTTTGCGTCGGTTATTTCTAAAGCCATGATATATAAATTTTATTGTTAAACAAATATGAGTATTCAAATTGCTTGCCACAAGTACGGTACTGACATTCTGACAAAGAAATTACTAACAAACTGCATAATTATCCACTTTGACAAATTGGTGATCAACGGCTATAACGGATCATGATATTTTTCAAAATCTTTGTCTGATAAAAGGAGGTGCCTCACTTTTAAACACCGCGCGCAGAAGAAACTTTTTATTGGTAAAAAGAACAAAATGGATGAAAGCCATAAAGGTGTTTTAACCCGGTAGTGAAAGGGTTGTTTGCATTTATGACAACGTAAATACGGTTTTTCCATAACAGAAATTGTAAGTAATGTTAAGATAGAGGTGTAATTACGATGAAAAGTATCGGCTGGATTTAGCGGTATTATATTGCAGGAGTAATATAAACAACCCTAACAAGGGAGTTTTGTTTACAATAAGATAGCAATTCAGCTGTTAATTTAAAATAGGCTGTGTGCGGGTAAGCGATGCTATATCTGCCATTAGGTCATCACTTGGGTTTACCTTGTACGTTTTTGAGGCCATATCAACCAATAAAGAATCTTCGCGGTCTTTTATAATGAAACGCAGCGAGCAGTTTTTTACCGGATATTTTTCGTTGTTGATATTTACTACCTTTTGAATATCCTGCATCAGTTGTGAGTTAATGGCACTCAGGTCAAGCGCTACGGTTAAAGAGCGGGTTAACTTGTCGCGCATTTCTGTGAGCAGGCTCATAGTAGTTATGCGCAGGTCCCAGTTATCTTTCTGTCTGAATTTTTCTTCAATTGTACCTTTAATATGAAGAAAGTAACCATTAACCATGAGATCCTTAAACTTCACGTAGTCATCGCCAAAAAGGGCAAACTCGTACGATTCATAGTAATCTTCCAAAACAAAGGTGCCGAAAGGCCTGCCCGTTTTTGTCATTTTATGCTGAGCGTTACCCACCAGTCCGCCAATGCATACCTCGCCCTTTCTTCTAAGCGCGGCAAAAGCAGCCATTACTTCTTCGCCACCTTCGCCCGAGCGGGCTTTTTGCATATTCTTTAAATCGGCAATGGTACTATTACAATACTTTTCCAGCTCCAATTTATAATTGTCAAGCGGGTGTCCGGTAAGGTATATACCAATTACGTCTTTCTCACACTTTAATTTTTCTATCAAACCCCACTCTTCGCACTCAGGCATAGGCGGTTCCGGAACAAATGAGGCTACCGACCCGCCAAATAGGGAAGACTGTGAGCTGTTTTGTGTATTTTGGTAATCATTTGAGTACTTGATCAAACGTTCTACCCCGGTAAGCGGTACATTCTCTGATTTAGCGAAAAACTGCGCCCGGTGATAACCGAAATTATCAAACGCGCCGCCATAAACTAAATTTTCATAAGCCTTGCGGTTAACGCTACGTGTGTTAGAGCGCCTTGCAAAATCGTAAACATCCTTATAAGGGCCGCGCTCAATGCGCTCATCAATAATGCTTTCAACCGCCTTTTCGCCAACGCCTTTAACACCGGCCAAACCAAAGCGGATAACGCCGTTTTTATTAGCGGTAAAGGCCATATAACTTTCGTTAATATCAGGGCCCAAAACCTCAATACCCATGCGGCGGCACTCCTCCATAAAGAAGGTGATCTTCTCAATACTATTCTGGTTGTTTAAAACCGCGGCCATGTATTCAGAAGGATAATGCGCTTTTAAATAAGCCGTTTGATAGGCCACAAATGCATAACAGGTGGAGTGCGATTTGTTGAACGCGTATTGGGCAAATGCTTTCCAATCGTTCCATATCTTTGTCAGCTTATCTTTTGGATGCCCTTTAGCCGAAGCGCCATCCATAAACTGCGCCTCCATTTTGTTCAATACCTCAATCTGCTTTTTACCCATGGCTTTACGCAGAACGTCGGCATCACCTTTACTAAAGCCAGCCAGTTTCTGCGATAGAAGCATCACCTGCTCCTGATACACCGTAATACCGTAGGTTTCACCCAGGTATTCTTCCATATCCGGCAAGTCAAACGTTATGGGTTCACGGCCATGCTTACGGTTAATAAAGTTGGGTATATACTCTATCGGCCCCGGACGATAAAGGGCGTTCATGGCTATCAAGTCCTCAAACTTATCGGGTTTTAGTTCGCGCAGGTACATTTGCATACCATCACTTTCAAACTGGAACGTGCCGTTGGTATCGCCGCGTTGGTATAGCTCAAAAGTTTTCTGGTCGTCAAGCGGGATGTAATCTATATCTATCTCAACACCATGATTTTGCTTGATGAGGCGAAGGGCGTCCTTTAAAATAGTAAGCGTTTTTAGCCCCAAAAAGTCCATCTTGATAACGCCTGCATCCTCAATAACACGGCCATCATATTGGGTAACCAACAGGTCAGAATCCTTTGCTGTTGCTACCGGTACAATGTCGGTAAGGTCATATGGGGCGATAATGATACCTGCAGCGTGTACACCTGTATTACGTACAGAACCCTCCAGCTTTTCAGCCTCGCGAAGTACCACACCTTTCAGGTCGTTTGATTTGTAGATATCCTGTAGTTCAGGCACCTGCTCGATAGCGGTTTTCAGGTTGATACCCAAGGTTTCAGGCACCAGCTTTTTCAGTGCGCTAACATCTGATAATGGCATATCCAGTACGCGGCCAACATCCTGAATACTGGTACGCGCAGCCATTGAACCGTAGGTGATGATCTGCGCCACCTGATTTTTGCCGTACTTATCAACTACGTAATCAATTACACGCTGCCTGCCGGCATCGTCAAAGTCCGTATCAATATCGGGCATCGACTTACGGTCGGGGTTCAGGAATCTTTCAAACAGCAGGTTATATTTTACAGGGTCTATGTTGGTGATGCCTATACAATAAGCCACCACCGAACCCGCTGCCGAACCACGCCCCGGGCCAATAAATACACCCATATCTCGCCCGGCTTTAATAAAGTCGGCCACGATAAGGAAGTAGCCCGCAAAGCCCATGGTGCGTATGGTGAACAACTCAAAGTTGATGCGTTCTTCAATTTCGGCGGTGAGGTCACTGTAACGCTCGGCAGCACCCTTAAACGTTAAGTGTTTAAGGTATTCCCACTGGTTTAGCGTATCCGAATCCGGCGTGCTTTCGCTGTGTATTTTAAACTCGTTGGGGATAACAAAGTTAGGTAGCAATATGTCGCGTTTCAGCTTCAATACCTCCACCTTGTCCACGATCTCGCCTGTGTTGTCTAATGATTCCGGCAGGTCATGGAACAGTTGTCCCATTTCGGCCTGTGTTTTAAAATAGAATTGGTCGTTAGGGAAACCAAACCTGTATCCCTTGCCGCCTTCCTCATCGGTAGCAATAGGAGTGCTTTGCATATCGCCGGTGTTCACACAAAGCAAAATATCGTGCGCGTTACTGTCCTGCTGATCCACGTAGTGCGAATCATTAGAGCAGATCACCTTTACATTATATTTTTTGGCGTATTTGAGCAGTTGCTGGTTGATGATCTCCTGCTCTGGAATTTCATGTCGTTGTAATTCTATGTAATAGTCTTCGCCAAACAGGTCGAGCCACCATTTAAATTCGGCCTCCGCTTCCTCCGGTGTACCTTTTAAAATAGTTTGCGGTACCGATGCGCCAATACAGCAAGTAGTGGCAATAAGCCCTTTATGGTGCTTTAATATAAGTTCTTTATCAATACGGGGCCATTTGCTGTAAAGGCCTTCCATGTAGCCGTAAGAGCACAGCTTAACCAGGTTTTTATAACCTTCGGGGTTTTTAGCTAAGAAAAGCTGGTGCCGGCGTACATCTTTTTTCTCTTTGGTGAATTGTTTTTTATGGCGATCCTCAACCACATAAAACTCGCAGCCTACAATGGGTTTAACATTGTGTTTACCGGCCTCGGCCACAAATTTAAACACCCCAAACATGTTACCATGGTCAGTAATAGCCAGCGCTTTCATGCCATCCGCAGCAGCTTTTTTATAAAGCTTGGATATATCGGCAGCACCGTCTAATAGTGAAAACTGGGTGTGTACGTGTAAGTGTGAAAATTCCGGCATGATAAACTCGCTATATCTTTCTCCCCAAATCGGTAGTATACAAATTTATTAAAAAAGTAATGGCAGAACAGCGGTGTTGAAAAGAATGTCTTAAGGATGATTTGTCTGAACTAAGATTTGCAGGATTTATTTGAGTTTAAGATTTAAACAACCGGATGGTATAATCCTATAATAATATCAATCCAACTAATCTTAGTTCAGACAATCTTAGTTCAGAACAAATCAATTAACTTCTTTAGCAAGCGCGCTGTTTTTATAGCTATAGGTAGCGTATATAACTAAACCAATAACCAGCCAGATGAGGAACCTTATCCAGCTTTGATAGTTTAGAGACGACATTAAATAAAAACAGCTCAATAAACCCAAAACAGGAATTAGCGACAGATTTTTTATGAACGATGCCACCGCCAAGCCCGCAGCTAAAATTACAAACAGGAAGTAGGGGAAGTTCTGGTGCAGATCATCACCTGAAAATAAGCCGCTGAGCTGCGATCTGAAAACAACGATCCCAACTACAAACAAAGCGGGCATTATAAACCTGGCGTTGATGTAAGGCATTTTGAAACGCCCGCGGGTAGCATCTTCTTTAGGTAAAAGCAACACGCCGCCGCAAACCAGCACAAATGCAAACAGGGTGCCTATGCTTGTTAGGTCGGTTACCTCAGTAAGGTTCATAAACAATGCGGGTATAGCTACCACAAAACCTGTTACAATGGTTGAGAATGATGGTGTGCGATATTTTGGATGAATACGCGAAAACGCTTTGGGTAATAAACCATCACGACTCATGCTCATCCATATGCGTGGTTGTCCCAATTGGAAAATAAGCAACACGCTGGCTGTAGCGATAACCGCGCTTACAGATATTACATAGCTAATTTTATTAAGACCGATCTTGCCAAAAACAAATGCCAACGGGTCGGCAACTTGCAGGTCTTTGTAACTAACCATTCCTGTGAGTACCAATGCAACCAACACGTATAAAACGGTGCAAATAACCAATGAGTAGATCATGCCGCGCGGCAAGTCACGCCGGGGGTTCTCGCATTCTTCAGCAGTGGTTGATATGGCATCAAAGCCAATGTAGGCAAAGAATACACCCGATACGCCCTTCATTACCCCACCAAAACCATTAGGTAAAAACGGGTGCCAGTTGGCCGGAGTAACATAGAAAAAACCAATAATAATTACTGCAATAACCACCGCTATTTTAAGCATAACCATAGCATTGGTTGCCTTTTTAGTTTCGCGTATACCTATGTAGACCAAATAAGTTATGATCACCACAATAAGCAGTGCCGGTATGTTGGCTATTATTCTGAAATCGCCTGAACCAGGAGCTGTAGCCCAAGCTTCAGCAGCGTTTTTAAGGTCATCGGTAATAGTTGAAAGCTGACCAGCTGCGGTGAGTTCCTGTATTTTTTCGTGCGCTTTAAATGCTGTTAAATAATCCATGGTGAGGTAAGCGGGCATATGGATGTTAAACCCTTCTAACAGGTTCACAAAATAGCCGCTCCATGATATGGCCACGGCAATATTACCAATGGCATATTCCATCAACAGGTCCCAGCCAATTATCCATGCTATCAGCTCACCAAATGATGCATAAGCATAGGTATAAGCGCTACCTGCAACCGGTATGCGGGAAGCAAATTCGGCATAACAAAGTGCGGAGAACCCACAGGTAATGGCAGTTAATACGAATAATATACTTACCCCCGGTCCGCCATAAAACGATGCTTCGCCGATGGTGGAGAATATACCTGCGCCTACAACTGCGGCTATACCCATCAAGGTAAGGTCCTTAACTTTTAATTCTTTTTGGAGATGAACGCCTGAGTGTTCTGAGTCGCTGAAGCCGCTTGCAACGTCGGCTAAAATTTTGCTAATAGACTTTTTTCGAAATATACTTTTCGACATTTGATTTAATAAGATGCGTCAATGGAAATCAAACATAATCATTTTTTTGCTGAGTATAAGTATATGCGTTACTTTGCAGCATGAATATAAGCATGAGGCACATTTTATATCAGGTAAGATGGTTTTTGATCCCCTTTTTAATTGTGCTTGCCATTTGTTTGATAATAAAGCTAACCTACACCCGTGAAGAAATTTATTTCTACGTAAATGCACTTTACAGCCCTTGGGCAGATAATGCCGCGCCCTATATTACCAATATGGGTAGTGGTTGGACGGTGGTAGTATTAGGTTTAGCGCTCATCCTGTATAATTATCGTTTTGCGTTTTTAGTGTCTACCGCCAACATTGTAAGTGCGTTGGTAGCACAGGTATTAAAGCGATATTTTGATGCCCCACGACCACAACTGTATTTTAAAGACCAGCTGGACCGAATACATTTTGTAATTGGCACTGAACAATTGAGCCTGCATAGTTTTCCGTCGGGGCATACCGTGAGTGCCTTTAGCACCGCTATTGTGATTACTTATTTATGCCGTAAAAAGCAGTGGGGATTACCTTTATTCCTGCTAGCTGCCCTGGTAGGTTATTCAAGGATGTACCTTAGTCAGCATTTTTTTGAGGATGTAACCGCAGGTTCGGCCATTGGTGTGATGATCAGCGCCATCTGGTTATATTTTGCCGACAACTGGAAATTCCTGCACTCCGGAAAATGGAGCCGGGGACTTATAAAAAAATAAAAGGGATGGCAAATTTGCCATCCCTTTATTCTTAAATCAGGTTGTTATATTATGCAATAGCTTGTTTACGTTTGTTCATCCAAACAACAACTAAGGCTACTACCAGTAAAGAGCCGCCTGCTATTAGCCCTGTTTTTACTACAGGAGACATGCCTTTATCATTAGATAAGTATTGGTCAGTTCTTGATAGTTGCGGCGAAACCTTTATTGACGACAGGAAGGTTTTTAATTCGTTACCTACCACATCTGATCGCATACTTGGGTACGCGTATTGAAAAAAGTAGCTTGCCCCTGTAGTGTAAAGCAAAACAAAGTTTTTAAACTGAACACTGCTGTCGTCGGCGCGATACTCTAATGTAAAAGCTTTTGCTTTAAGCGGGCCAACAGTGGTGTCGCGCACGTTTTGGGCGCTGGCATCTTTGTATTGGTGCTTAAAGTTATCTACATAGTTATCCATCACCTTGTTGAGGTCATTCTCTTTTTCCAAAGGTTTGTTATTGTCTTCGGTAGCTTTAACTACCACCATATAACCCAGATCGCTATTGGCAGAATAAACCTGCTGGTCAAGGGTATCAACTTTATTATAGCTGGCCGGTAACGACACAGTTACCAGACTATCAATTTTTACCGGTTCCAGTTGTTGTGCAAATCCTGCTGCGGTAAAAAACAGCAAGGCGGCACTTAACATCATTTTCCTCATGTGTTAAGTGCCCCTAAAACCGTACCAAGTGGGGTATATGGCAGTCAGAGAATTGTTAATTAATGTTAAATTAGGTATAGTTTAAGTTAAAAAAGACTAATTGCTAATCACAACTCAACTAATCTCTAACTACAATTTCTCTATCTCTGCCTTAACAAATTGTGCCAGTTCGGCTACATAATCAGCGCTGAAATCAAATTTGATGCCTGCTGTCTCGTATATCTCTTTAATGGTTTTGGTGTAGCCTAACTTCAAAGCATCCAGGTATTGCTCAAGTGCTTTTGTAGGATTTTCTTTATAGTTTTTCCATACCGCGATAGCACCTAACTGAGCCATGCCATATTCAATATAGTAGAACGGTATCTCAAATATATGCAGCTGTTTTTGCCATAGGTTAAGCTCTGCATCTTCAAAACCGCTCCAATCGGCAAAGCCGGCACCAAAGCGCTCATAGATCTGCTTCCAGGCGTCGCGACGCTCGTCTGCAGTGTGGCCAGGGTTGGTGTAGATCCAGTGCTGGAACTGGTCAACCACGGCTACCCATGGCAGGGTTTTCAACACATCCACCAATTGGTCGCGTTTGGCGCGGCGCAGGTCGTCCTCATTAGTAAAGTACACATTCCAGTTATCCATAGAGAGCAGCTCCATTGACATAGACGCCAACTCCGCCACTTCAGACGGGCAATGTTTAAAGTCGTTCAGTTCCAGATCAGCAGTAAGGAAAGTATGTACAGCATGCCCACCCTCGTGTACCATGGTGGTCAGATCGCGGAAGGTATTAGCCGAGTTCATAAAGATGAAAGGCGCGCCGGTTTCTGATAGGGGATAGTTGTAACCACCCGGAGCCTTACCTTTGCGGCTCTCCACATCAAACAGGTTGTTAACCTTCATTATTTCCAAACGCTCACCCAGGTACTTGCTGATGTTGGTAAAGCACTGGATGGTTTTATCTATAAGTTCCTCGCCGTTGTTAAATGGTTTAAGCGGTGGTTTGCCTGAAGTATTTACATCCATATCCCAGGGACGAAGTTCTTCCAGGCCTAATGCCTCTTTGCGCTGATGTGCCTGCTCCTGCAAAATAGGTACCACCTCGCGCTCAATGGCTTCATGGAAGGCATAGCAATCCTGCGGGGTGTAGTCAAATCTGCCTAAGGCCTGGAACATATAGTCGCGGTAGTTTTCAAAACCGGCGTTTACAGCTACCTGGTGGCGCAGGCCGCGCAGGTGATCGTACAACTCATCCAATTTCTCTTTTTCCTGCAGGCGGCGGGAGGTTATTGCTTTCCAGGCTTCCTCGCGTTTGGCGCGATCAGTATCTTTCAGCAAAACTGCTGCTTGTTCTAAGGTATATTCCTTATCGCCAATGGTAACAGACATAGCACCGCTTATCTGCTGGTACTTTTGCTGCTCCACCTGTATCTGTGTTTGTATCGGGATGTTTTCTTCCCTGAACAGTTCCAACGCTTTTTTAACACCGCGGAGGTAAACAAAATATTTGTCGTGGTCCAGTTCGTCAAAAAAATCGCTGGCAACCAGTTTTTTGTTAAGTTCGTTACTGTAAGGCGCTGTTTTAGGCTCAATCTCGGTAGCGAAGTATTGGAAAGCGGCCAGCTTTTCCTCACTATTGGTATCGCAGGTCATGCGGATATAGCGCCAGGCAAAGTCTTCCTCTAAAGCAGCTTCCAGTTCGCTGCGGTCGCGTAGCCAAAGCTCCAGATCGCCTACGTTGTTGATATGGCGGTTAACCAAGTCAGTATAAAGTGGTTCAAGGTTTTCCCATTTGATATCCAGATCAGCAGGGATGTATTTGCGTGTTTTTTTATGGATCATGTTTGTTGATGCGTAAATATGTAGATATGCAAATGTGCAGATTAGTCGGCAAGTGCGGAAGCGTGTACGTCTGAAAGATGTAAACATTTTTCGTTTTGTCAGGAAGTTCGGAAAGTCGGCAAGTCCGGGAGTTGTGTTTGGTACACGAAAATAGATGAAATACTTGGGCTGAATTATAAATGCTGTCAAACTTCACTATATCATTTCCGACTTGTACTTTTATATCAATATGACTCAAAAACGTGCTAAAGAGGTGTTATGTATTTACTTTATACTTATCGTTTTGGTTACGGCTTGCGGGCACAAGCAAACGCAGGAAATATCTGAGCAACCCGAAGGACGGAAGGATACTCTTACTACATTGGTAAAAAGTGATTTAAAAGAAAAGCTTGATAGCACCTTAAATGTAGATGATGAATACGCAACCTATTATGTTGTTGTTGCCGATACCGGCGCTAACTATTATACCCTCCGAGGTAAGATGCTGAAAATAAACAAGCAGTTTGATATTCCTATTGATACCATCGGGCGTTATTATAATGCTAAAAAGAATTTGATAGCGCTTCCGGACGATGCCGATGACGAAATTTATGCGGGAGATTATTTCCCCCGCCGATATCCATCCGGTAATTTGAGTCTTGAATATCTGTCGGTTTATCAGCCAACGGCTAAGGATAAAACCATTGCTTTGGTTACAGGCATTTATGAAAATGAAACCAGCGCGGATAGTGCTCTAATTGCAATGAAGAAGGTTGACAGCCGTTCTTTTAAGCTCAAGTCAAAAATTTATGTTGGATGTATGCACTGATCAACACAGCCTGCAATACATTGACCCGATCAATAACATAAAAGCTCGCTTATCTTAAAGCTTCGCTTTTATGTTACAATGTGATAGAGAACTTAATCTCTCACAAACCTTACCGGGAAGCGGTACTCTGGCAAATTGCTGTTGCTGAAAAACTGCACATTCAGTAAGCTGCCGTTTGTGCCGGCCTCCATAATACTGAAGGTACTGCCGCTGGCCGTCCAGAACTCGGCTACGTCGCCATCTATAGCAGGCTGGCCATTATAGATCATGTTACTCGGAAACAGATTTAAACCAGAAGCATTGCTTCCGGTAGCGTTTTTCCAACCGGTTTTTGATATCAGTTTTTTGGCTGCTTCGGTATTTTGCGCTCCGGCAGTGAAATTAATACCTACAGCCTGGCCCATGGTTTTGTAATCATCAATAGTTGGCAGTCGCCAGCCTGCAGGTAGGGCAATGGCTTTCACTTCTGTGTAAGTGTAGTACTTGCCATACTCGGGTTTGACTGTTGGTCCGTAAGCCAAACCGCCGTCACCGGCATAGCTCTCGCTTGTCCATGTTTGGTTGCCTATTTGAACAGTTTTATAGTCTTTCCCGTTAATACTGATTGTACCGGTAGTTGGTGGTGGTGTGGGTTCTTTTTTTTCGTCTTTTTTGCAGGCAGTAAAGCAGAACAAAAGGGTTATTATTGCTAACAAGGTGGTTTTTAAACGCATAACAAGTATATATTTAATTGTAATTGTGCGGTAAGACGAGATGCGCTGCCCTATCGTTACACCTGTTTACAAAAAACGTACTTATACTTAGAATGCCCGGTTATAGTATCTGCCTGAAAGTTAAATTAATTCGCGCTTTCATGGGCTTGGCAGATTTGGCAATACGGTGCTGCCACTGCTCCTGCAAGCCGCTTTTCATCAATAAAAATGAGCCGTGCTCGAGTTTTACCGAGTAGTGCTCTTTGTGGTCGTCTTTATTTCGGATGTCAAAGCTGCGCACCTGGCCAAAACTTACCGATGCAATTACCGGCTGGCTGCCCATAATGCTTTCCTTATCACTATGCCAGGCAACCGAGTCGTTCCCATCGCGGTAATAATTGAGCAAAACGCTGTTAAAATGTATTCCTGCTAATGGCTCTACCAAATCCCTTATGGCTTGCAGATCGGGTGTCCAGGGCAGTGTGCCTTCAATGCGGTTGGTCTCACCGTACCAGCAGGTTAGGCGTGGCGTTAAAAATTCTTTGTCCCAAAGTTTTTGCGTAGTTTGTTTCCACGGTGTTTCTGTAATCAACTTTGTTAAAAGCAGATCACTTTCAGTTGCGCTAAGCAAAGCAGGGCGATATTCCAATAAATGCTTGGGCAGCCCTTTGCTTTGCCCTGCTTCTGCAAATAACGCCAGTTGTTCCATTACAAGCGCTCCATGTAGTTAATGATGAAGGAGGCGATCTGTTCCTGATCTGCTACCTGTAAATGGTATCCATCATATATCCAGTAGCCCTCAGCGTCAAATAAAATACGCCCTAAATTCTCGGTAACCTGTTCGTAAGATGTGTACAACTCATAGCATTGCTGCCCGACAGGCGCGTAGGAGGGAACCACGCGAATAACTTCGCCGCTGCCATTTGGGCGACTTAGCCATGCCCTGGCTTCGGCTGTTAAATATTGCTTTACTTTAGTTAACGGCATTGTTAAAACTTTTGTCAAAGTTAGTGTTTGCTAATAATATTAGCAAGTTTGTGAGCCGTTCCGAACCTCATAAATGAAAAAAGCAGCCGGATATTGTCCGGCTGCTTTTAAAAAAGAGTTTAAAATGTTTTACTGTTTACGGAAGGTGTAAACAATGTAGGCCGTTTTGCTGCCATTAGCAACGGGCGATTTTAAGGTCATTGACGTATCATCAACCTGGGCAACGTTAAGCTGGTAACCTTCGGCTATCTTGTTCGCCTTTTCACCCTCGTAGATTTTTTTGAACTGAAAAATAGGGTTGGCTTTATCAGCATTGTTATAGCTCCAGAATATGCTTTGTGATGTGCCATTACTTAGCGTGTACTTGCCGTTCCCGTTATTTGGCAGCTCCCATGTGCTGTTTACAAACGATGCAGGCGAAGCCTGATCAAATACGTTTTGTACCGCTCCCGGTACAAGCCCTTCGTAGCTTACGTTGGTTAATGTCCAGGTGCCGCGCAGCGGACCATTGTTAGTACCTACTACACTTTTGGTAGTTGAGCAAGCCTGTAAAATAATTGCAACGGCTAAAACGGTAAATGTTAGTTGAAATATCCTTTTCATGATGTTGTTGTGTTGTTAACGATGCTGATAGCATAAATCTTGCCAAATCACACTTAATGCAGCTATGACATATTTGGGTTAAATAAGGTATTTAACATCTTAATAAGGCGTATGTTTGCCAGTAATTTTTGTACAGGTTTTAAGGCGAAAAGTTTATTTATTGTAATTGGCTGGTTAGGTCGCTTATTAGTTTTTGATACGGAGCCGGATCGTCAATTACACCTTTGTCTTCCACAGAGATCACCCTGTTCTGCGTGCTTCCGCCCCAGTTCAGATCTTCGGCATAAATGTTTAAGAGCAATCGCGTTTTGCTGCCATCAGGAACAAACAAAAAACTAATAAATGTGCGTTCGCCTGCTTTTGCCGACAGTAATTTGGAGTTTTTGGAAAATGTTTTTGCCTTTATAAAGCCGCTCGCTTTATCGGTAGATTCTATAAAGTAGTTGTTTTCATGCAGAAAGACCAATGTTTTAGTAAAGCAAACATCTGTATTTTGCTGAAAAGTGGTTTGTTTGTATTCTTTGGTTTGCCCCATGCCGTTTAAGCAGAGCAATATAAACCAAGCTATTATTGATAATGCCGAGCCTAAAGTTTTATTATTCATACTAACTCAACGCAAAAAGCTTTAAATTAATATATACAATTATCTATTCAACATAAACGCAGCCACAATTGGCTCAACCGCTGGCTTATAATTGTAAAAAGCTTTGTAAACACTGTATGCCCAATCTTTTACAATTTGCTGGCAAGGATTGGGAGTATTGGCAGTTAACAGATCAACGGTAGTTATGCTGCCCCTTTGACCGACAGTTGGCGGAGTAGTAATGGGTTTATGAGTTCTTTTGAAATCATTAACAACATCGCTAAGTACAGGAGTGAGGCTGTAATTCCAGTCGACTTTATTTTCAAATATCAACACGAGTCGCGCAAAATGGATGTAATTGTTCCAAGGCCCGTGCACCTCATAATGGTGTAAGGCCATGGCATCAACACTTAAAAAGCGGGTGATATAGTTGGCAGGGTCATTATAGTCAAGTATTTCTGCAATGTGATGTACGTTTTGATGGCATTCGGCAACTCCATTTAAAACAGGAGCGCCGCAAAACTGACAAGGGCCTTTATCAAGCAATTTAATGCCGTGTTTTTCAGCGTAGGTTTGCCAGTTTTGCATAAGTAGATTGATTCAGTCTAAAATAGGTCTTTTCATCATTAAAGAACCGTTAAAACACGTTCTTATAAACGAGCAAGTGACCTAAATTTGAGAAAAAAAATCCATGAAACTAAATCTTAATCTTCCGCAAATGGCGTTTGCTGTCATTCTATGTATGGTGATTTTAACGCAAAGAGCTGATGCCCAATCGTATTTGGTTACGCCTGTAAACAATTTCTTTTCTGAATACAGAGGTAAAGAGGAAATTATAAAAAAATACGTGGAAAGTCGAACTGATTTGAATATAGAACAAAGACTTGCGCTGTTTCAATCTGAAATGAACAAACTTAGAGATCAGTACAAAGCATCAAGAAAAGCGGAATACGAATCAAAGAGTATCGAACTGGCAGTAAGGAATAGTTGTACCAGCAAATCAAGCGGGGGTAAGAAAACATGTGGAATTAAATACGTGTATGCTCCGATTCCTGAGTTGTTTACTACGCAAAATTGGATGAGGGTTGTTGGGACTAACAAAGGTACAGTTATATCTCCTGACGGCTCTACTGCCGGACTCAAAATGTCTGTTGCCGGTAAAGGAAAAAATGTTGGAACCCTGTTTGCCGTATATAAATATAGGCCGAACCGCATAACTGAGCTTATTGAGACAGAGCTTGCAGTTATATTTCCTGGAAGCTTGAATGGATAACTATAAAGGCAGTAGCGGTAAAATACTACTGCCTTCATACTAGGAATTTGAGTTGATGAGGTTAACCCCAAAATCCCTACATCGGGCCAATCAGTTCAATAAAGTTGCCATCAGGGTCTTGGACAAACGCAAACTGGCTTTGCGCGTTAAGGGTAGTTGGTGTGCTGCCCAATAGTTTTACGTTCATTTTGGTCAGCCTGTCAATTACTTGCTTTAACGATTTTACATTGATGGTAATGTACTGCGGCCTCACATCATCCTGAATGTAGTTTTGCTTAGGATGCGTTGCTTTAGCGCCTTTGATGCTAATGAGCTTCCACTCGTTGGCATCGGGGCTGTTCTCCAGCTTCAAAACGGTTACTGCGAAAGGCACACCGTTAGACAGGCCCGAACGTTTGGCAAAATCTTCGGCAATATTAAAACCACCGGTTTTTACCATGCCAATGCCGTTCACATAAAAATCAACCGACTTCTCAATGTCGGATACAACAACGCCAACGCCTATCAGCTTACTGCTGAAATTAGATTGCGCCATAGCTGCGGTGCCTCCAAATAAGACACACGCAATCAAAAGTGATAATAATCGCTTCATTTAGTTAATGGGTTAAGTGGGTGTTTTGTTCGGGTTTAAAAAACAATATAAATATGAGGCCTATTTCTTTCGGTATTTTATCAGGAATTGACTGTATTTTGCAGGTAGTCCGCACGTCGGGAAGTCCGAAAGTCCGAAAGTCCGAAAGAAGTACTTAAGTTGGACTGTCTGAAGTCGGTCAAGCAATTGTCTTTCGGACTTCCCGACTTCCGCGGACTTCGGACTATCAAAACATCCTATCCAACAAAAACAACACCGCGAACACCACGCTGGCAATGCCGTTGGTGGTCATGAAAGCAAAGTTTACCCGGCTCAGATCATTAGGTTTAACCAACAAATGCTGATAAATGAGCATAGCGCAGAAAAATACAATGCCGATATAGTATAAAACGCCAACGTTTGTATAGAACACAGGCATCACAATAAACAAAGCCGATAGCACATGTAAAAATGTTGACAGCCTCAACGCATTTACCTTACCCAGATAGGCCGGTATAGAATGCAGGTGCTGGCTGCGATCAAAGTCTTCATCTTGCAGGGCATAAATAATATCAAAACCACTTACCCAGCAAAGTACTGCCAACGAGAAAAATATGGGTAACAAAGCAAACTCACCAGTTACCACCAGATAAGCGCCGATAGGAGCGAGGGAAAGCCCCAGGCCCAGTACCAAATGGCACAAAGCAGTAAAGCGTTTGGTAGCGCTGTAACCTAAAACCACCAGTAAAGCCACCGGCGATAAATAAAAACACAACCGATTAATAAACCAGGTAGTGGCAATAAATAAAGCGCAATTAATAAGGGTAAAAGTAAGTGCCGAAGCCGGAGTAATGCGTCCCGCCGGAATATCGCGCACTTTGGTGCGGGGGTTTTGGGCATCAATATCCCTGTCCAGCCAGCGGTTAAAGGCCATTGCCGAGTTGCGGGCAAACACCATACAAAGCACCATCATAACCAGTTTTTGCCACACAAAGGGATGGTTGGTTGTAGTTACTGCCAGAAAAAAGCCTATAAAGGCAAAAGGCATAGCAAATATGGTGTGCGAGAAGGTTACCAGAGATAGATATTTCTTCATTTAAACAGTGCAATTTAGCGCTGCAAAAGTAACCAAAACTTTATATAAATGACGTCAGGCTTATGCCACAACAGATAGGAAGTTATTAATCGTATTCTCTGAGTCTTTTACTATCTCCCTGATCTTTTCATCCAGCTCTTTAACCGTATACTCCAGCATTTCCATATACTCATTCTCTGCTTTGGCTTGCTCCAGTTTTAGTAAAGCCATTATGCCTAACAGAGAGGCAACCGGTCGGCGCAACTCGTGTGATTGTATGATGGCTATGCGTGTTAGGGCAGCGTTCTGTATGTTGATCTGGTCTTCCTGCAATTTACGTTCTGTAATGTCAGTAGAGTTGGCTGCTACGCCAATAACATCTCCGTTAGCACCGTTAATTGGCGTAAATTCAATTTCCCGCCAGCTTTCAATCGCTGCATTTGCAATCTTCCATTCAATTTTGATCGTACCGCCATTAAATGCCTTTTCAAAATAGGGAAGGAGTTCTGCAAAGGTTCTGGCGCTTACAATTTGGTTAACGTGTTCCCCGGCTTGAAGCGGCTTACCTGTGTGCTGAACAAAAAAATCATTAGCGGCTTTATTAAAAGCCAATATCTCCATTTTTTTGTCTATCAGCATGTGCGTGTCTTTTGAACTGTCAAAAACAGCGCGCAATTTCAATTCAGATTCTTCTATGATCTTCTTTTGCAGTTCTGTTTGTTCATGGCGTTCTTGCAGCATCCGCATGGTCCAGCTGGCTTCCATTAAGTGCATCACCTGTTTTGACAGCGTTTTTAACGCGGTTCGTTGCATGTCATTGAGCTGGCGCGCTTCCATATCCACTACGCATAGTGTACCTATGTTTTGCCCGTCGTTGGTGGTAAGGGTTGCACCGGCATAAAACCTCACATTAGGCGCTTCTGTTACCAATGGATTACCAATAAAACGCTCATCGGCCAACATGTTGGGAATTTCCATAACTCCGGACTGCTGTATGGTATGGTGGCAAAAAGCAATACTGCGGTCGGTACTTTCCATATTCACACCCTTAGCCGCTTTAAACCATTGAACATGCTCATCAACCAGTGTTACCAGGGCAACAGGTGTATTGCAAATTTGCGCTGCCAGATCAATAATATTATTCAGATCAGCGGTAACACTCGCTTCAAGCGTAGTAAACCTGCTTACGGCGTTAAGGCGGTCTATCTCGTGCATATGTTCACGGTTGAGTATTGTGTGTTATTCGGGTAAAAATATGTTAAGGTACGTTTAAAACACACGCACAGTTTTAAAGTTCGTGTTTTAACATCAATTGTACTGTAAATATTAAAATACAAATGTTGTTCTATAGTTAGAAATTAACCGAAAGGAAAGTATTTGGGCGTTTTTACTGTTCTTTTCATCCTAAGTTCATATTCAATTGAATACTTTTGCCGCAAACAAACAATATATGCGAGCTTTTCTATTCGACTTAAACGGCACCATGATACATGATATGGAATTTCATACCCGCGCATGGATGCATTTAATGAACAACGATCTTGGCGGCAATTTTACATGGGATGAAGTGAAGGCGCAGATGTATGGCAAAAATCCAGAGGTATTGGTGCGCATGTTTGGGGCCGATAGGTTCACTGAACGTGAAATGAAAGAATTATCTTTTGAGAAGGAACGCCGCTATCAACAGGAATTTTTGCCGCATCTTGCCCTTTTGCCAGGCTTGCATGAGTTTTTAGAAAAAGCGCATAAGGCAGGTATTGTAATGGGAATTGGATCTGCCGCGATACCTTTCAATATTGACTTTGTGCTGGATAATTTGAACATACGTCACTACTTTAAGGCCATTGTAAGTGCTGATGATGTTACCATCAGTAAACCTCATCCCGAAACGTATTTGAGCCTGGCAAAATTGTTAGAGGTAGAACCGTCTGATTGTGTGGTTTTTGAAGATGTACCTAAAGGCGCCGAAGCCGCGCTGAATGCCGGAATGCAGGCAGTTATATTAACCACTACCCACCAAAAACATGAATTTGATGAACTGCCTAATGTGATACATTTTGCAGACGATTTTACCGGGGAGTTCTTTGATGAGCTGGTGACATAGATGTATGCTATTAACTAACAGACTTTTTTCTGTTTAACTTCGTTACTATCCATATGAAAATACAACTACCTGTAATTATTTTAGGCGCGGTTTTATTGTTGAGTTCATGCTCGCAGGTATACACACCGGCGCTGTACCATCAGGATATTGCATACATGCCTAAGCCGGCATCTTTTGATAAAGAAAGCACTGCCAACTATGTATCGGCAGGCTTGAATATGCACAGCACAAGTACTTATAATGATGTGCTGATAAGCGGGCAGCTTAACCTGAGCCGTGCGCACACCTTTCAAAACTTTAACGTAGCCTATGGCGCTTTTGGCGCTATTGGCGATTACCAGAACGGAGAAGACGACAAAAGTAAACCCAACTACTTTCGCAGCAAATATTTTGGCGCTGTAGGCGGGCGTTTCTCGGCTAACTTTTATGTAAATAGCGACAGGGTTGATTTTCGTTTTATTGGGGTGGAAGCTGCTTATAGTCATGAGTTTGGAGATTATGCCAATTTCAGGCAGACTTTGGTTAATCAGCCAGGTTATTATGTAGACCCAAGAACCAACCTGTTCAGCATGGGTTTAACTACCGAAGTATTGTTTCACAATCAAAACAATACCGACTTTCAACATGGCATACGCGGATACCTGGGCACAACCTTTGGCTACAACCGTGTTAATGATACCTTTTACGCCGACGATACTGCTACGGAGAGAATGCTGAGAAATATCTACCCAAAAGCAAGCTACTTTATAAAGTTTAAAGACTACTTTGGTACTGTTGAAGTAGGCAGCGCGGTGTTTTTAAGAGCGGGTATAAAGTTTTAAACAAGCCGTGTCGAACATTAACGTCGGCAACATGTTAATTAACCGTTTATTATCATTTAATAGTAAAACCAATCTTTGATAACCCAACTTTAATCTTCAATAACTAAATTTACCAAACAACATTAAACACACAACATTATGAAAAGAACAGCAAAAGCCCATTGGAACGGCACATTAAAAGAAGGAGCCGGTACGCTTACTACTCAAAGTACTACCTTAAATAATACACAATATTCATTTAAAACCCGTTTTGCTGATGGTGTAGGTACCAATCCTGAAGAATTATTAGCGGCTGCTCATGCAGGTTGCTTTACCATGGCCGTTGGTGCTGCTTTAACTCAGGCAGGTTTTACACCTGGCGATCTGGATACCGAAGCAATTTTAGAGCTGGATATGGTTGCCCTTTCAGTTACTGGTATTCATCTTGAAATGAAAGGCTCAGCTATTGAAGGTGTTTCTGAAGAACAATTCAAAGAAATTGCCGAAGGTGCTAAAGCCAACTGCATTATATCAAAAGCATTGAGCGTGCCTATTACTTTAGGTGTTAGCTATCAATAATAATATACCCAGGCTTTTTGCCGGTTACAACACAAAGGCCATGCATCAGCATGGCTTTTTTTGTGCTGTGTACTTGAAGCATTGATAAAATTTTGAATACGCATTAGTTTATTCGGCAAACATTTTTATTTTTGTGCCAGTAAATAAAATCAATATCATGATATCACCACAAGAAGCAAATTCACCACGTCATTACATGTTGTTAGTAGTTGCTATAGTTATAGGTATAGCGGGTGTTTACCTTCGCTTTTTCGATTTTAAATTTGCATCAGCTATTGCTAACGTACTATTGGTGATAGGTACAGGTATTGCATTAAAAGCAGTATTTGCTATTATAAAGTAGGTTTATATAATCAGCTATAAAGAAATAGCGTCCTGATAAATTATCGGGACGCTATTTTTATTTAGGGCGATATTTAGCCTCATTCAATATCTTCTGGGCATCTCGCTCTTCCATTAACTGCTGCAGGGTAACATCTGTATGTTCGGCCATGTATTTACGTACAATTTGCCAGCCCGTCCAAATGCCCAGTTTTGGTGCCGAATCATTGTGCTCACCTAAGCCCGGCGTAAAGGGCGCTTCATTAAGATAGGTTTGTAAGCGTTGGTAGTCGGTTTCATACAGCAGGTTCTCTTCCAAAAAGTAAGCCCAAATATTGCTTTCCATTGCCTTGCACCAGTCAAGTTGTTTGTTAGTGTAACCTATCTTAACAGAGTCGGCAGCGTTGGGTAACACCTTGTCCATAAAGTACAATATTTTGCCGGCGTAAACCATTTTTGATAATAGGGTTTTATCAGGATCATTTTCTGGGAACATATCCTCACGCGCTATTCCTTCAACAACTCGTGGTGCAATATAATCCGGGGTAAACCTGCGCGACAGATAGAATGGAAAAGTTTCGCGCAATGCCGGATAAAAACGCGAATCGGCACCTAAAAATAGATCTAATCCTATTGCGAAATAACCATCTCCTATAGAAGTTTGCGCTTTAAAGCCAGAGAAGTAGGCGTATACCTTAGGTAATTTTTTTTCAGGATAATAATATTTAATGCGGCGGAAAGCATCGGTAAGCTCCTCGTTCTGTTTTTCCATATTGCCGGGGAAAACAGCGTCAATATCATGCTTTAGATCTTTATAGGCCTGCGCGGCAAAAATCTGCCTTAATAAATTAAAATAGCTGGTATCCTGCACGTTGCCAACTTCCAGTATTTGCTGCACATAGTCGGCATAAAAGTTGCCATATTTTTGTTGCAGCAAATAAGCCTGTTGCGGCATAGGTTTACGGCTCATGGCGTCGAAATCGCGGTCAAACCGTTCAATCTTAACATCAACAGGTATGTTGCTAACGTCGATATCTTTGTTGTCGTCACATGAGGCAAACAATATACCGATGCAAAAAATTAAATAAATTTGTTTGATTTTGCTGATGGATAAAGGCATTTTTATACTTTCAGCAAAATTAGTTTATTATTTGCATTTAGTGTGCAATAACAATCAATACTACTTATGAAAATTGCCTTAGCCCAGCTTAATTATCATGTTGGTAATTTTGAATCGAATACCGCCAAAATCATACAATCAGTAGAAGAAGCAAAGCAAAACGGTGCCGATCTGGTGGTTTTTGCCGAGCTTTGTATAAGTGGATATCCGGCACGCGATTTCCTGGAATTGAACGAATTTATTGCCATGTGCGATGAATCTGCCCGTACTGTAGCTGCTGCCTGCAAAGACATAGCCTGCATAATAGGCCTGCCTATTCCTAACTTAAAGCCTGAGGGAAAAGACCTGAGCAATGCTGCCTGGTTTATTGAGAATGGCGAAGTAAAAGCCGTGGTTGAAAAAGCTTTGCTGCCTAACTATGATGTGTTTGACGAGTATCGTTATTTTGAACCATCAACCCAGTTTAACTGTATTGACTTTAAAGGCAAGCGCATAGCCTTAACTATTTGCGAGGACCTGTGGAACGACATCGAAAATCCGCTGTACGTTACCCGTCCTATGGATAAGTTGATTGAGCAACAGCCTGATGTAATGATCAACATCGCGGCGTCACCTTTTGCTTATAATCACGACGAGGAGCGTATTGCTATTTTAAAGGATAACATTAGTCGCTATAAATTGCCGTTATTTTATGTTAACCATGTTGGCGCTCAAACCGAGCTGATATTTGACGGCGGCTCGTTGGTATTTGATAAAACAGGTAAAGTGGTAGACGAGATGCCTTACTTCACCGAAAACATTGCTTATTACACTTTAGGTGAAGACGGAGCTATCACTTTTGACCACCCAACAACACTTAAAGCTGAGCGCGACAGTGATATATCACAGATACATGATGCACTGATATTAGGCATACAGGATTACTTTAAAAAGTCAGGCTTTAAGCAGGCCATTTTAGGTTTATCCGGTGGAATTGATTCGGCTGTTGTATGCGCTTTGGCCGCCGAGGCTTTAGGTCCGCAGAATGTAATGGCAGTATTACTGCCATCCAAATTTTCCAGCGATCATTCCTTAAAAGACGCGCAGGATCTGGTGGATAATTTGGGTTGCATGAGCCAGACCATCGCCATTGAACACATTACTGATGCTTTCGAAACAGCCCTGCACCCGCAGTTTAAAGATCTGCCATTTAACATAGCCGAAGAAAATATACAATCACGCAGTCGTGCTGTGTTGCTCATGGCTATGTGCAATAAGTTTGGCTATATATTGCTAAATACCTCCAACAAAAGCGAGGCGGCCGTAGGTTATGGCACTCTATATGGCGATATGTGCGGTGGTATATCTGTTATTGGCGATGTTTACAAAACGCAGGTATTTGAACTGGCGCGGTATGTTAATAAGGATAAGGAGATCATCCCGATCAACTCTATTGTTAAACCGCCATCAGCAGAGCTGCGTCCTGGCCAAAAAGACTCGGACTCGCTACCTGAGTATGATATATTGGATAAAATTATTTTTGAATACGTAGAGCAGCGCCGCTCATCTGCCGAGATCATTAAAATGGGTTATGACGAGGCCACAGTGCGCCGTACGTTAAGATTGATCAATATTGCCGAGCATAAACGCTATCAAACGCCACCAATTTTACGCGTATCGCCTAAAGCTTTTGGTATGGGCAGAAGGATGCCTATAGTTGGGAAGTATTTGCAGTAGCAATCTCTCCCAGCCTCCCCTTTAGGGGAGGCTGGGAGGGGCATTTACAATACCTCCGCCAGTTTCTTATCCAGATCCTCACCACGCAAGTCGCGGGCTATGATGCGGCCTTGTGGGTCAAGCAGGAAGTTAGCCGGTATGGACGAGATATTGTAAAGCTGCGCCACTTCATTGTTCCAATATTTAAGATCGGATACCTGTGTCCAGGTCAAACCGTCGTTCTTTATAGCGGCCAACCAGCTATTGCGTGCTTCAGGTTTATCTAATGACACACCCAAAATGGTGAACTTTTTGCCTTTATATTTATTATATGCCTTTACTACGTTAGGGTTCTCTTGTCTGCATGGTCCGCACCACGATGCCCAAAAATCTATCAGTACATATTTTCCACGGAAAGAGGACAGTGATACCGGCTTGCCGTTAACATCATTCTGTGTAAAATCCGGCGCGATGGAGCCAACGGCAGTTGCTTTGGCCACATCAATACTCGCCCGAAAAGTTTTGGCAGTTTGTGTGTTTTTTAATTGGGTTGATAGCAAACTGTAAAGGTTTTCCATTTCAGCCATATCTCCAGCATGGCTACCCAACATGCTCAGCGCAATAATGCTCAAAAAGCTATTGGTGTGGCCTGTAATAAAGCTTTTTAAAATTTGCTTTTGCCGGTTCTGTAATATAACCGCTTTAGCCTGTAACGCATTTTTAAACGCCAGCGAATTTTGCTTGTCAGGACCGGCAGCGGCAAATTCTGCCTGTAGCTTTTTTGCTTCATCTTCCACCTGGCTTAGCTGTGCTCTCAGCTCTTTGCTTTCGTTATTGAGCAGATCACTAACGGTGGCATTTTTTACTGAATCAGTAACGCTGTTTATTTTGATGTTCTCGTTAGATAAGAAGAAGGCCAGCACATCGACATTTTGTTGATCTCCTAATTTTTGCAGGCCTACGCCTTTATGATCAATAGCCAGTTGCGCCATTTCCGGCTCCAAAACATCTCCCGTAATATTGAAAACGCCATTCTCAATTGCTGATGAGTCTACGTTTTGATTAGCTCCAACTTTATAAATAAGATATGCTTTGGCAGGCGCATTAAGGCTGCCTATTTTGCCGGTAACGGTAAATTTAGCCGCGCCGCTTTGCGCGTTGGCCAGTAAGGGAAATGCCGCAAGGGCAAATAACCATTTCTTCATCTAATAAATATTTGTGTACATAACGTGCAAACGTTCTTGCAATTGCCTGTTAAGATAATTTTTGGTATGTGCGCCACCACAGATCGGGCATTTCGCCGTCTACCGCGGTACGGTAATCTTCGTAACGGCAAGGTACCAAATGGAAGCGTTCATTTAACGAGCCGGCTGTAGGGTAGGGTACCTGCATCCACCACCGGTCGGTCTTTTTGCTTTTTACAAACACCAGTTCGTGGTCGTCATGCTTTAAACTGGTTTTGTAAATAAGGTACTGCGATTTTGGGTTAAGCGGAAAATCGCGCTTACGGTTATAAAAGCCATCAATAAAATACCATATCATTTGCGCCAGTAGGGTAGCGGTTTGGCCGTTGTTGTCATAGGCCGGATTGAACTCGTAAAAGCCTATCGAGGTTAGTTTATCGTTCATGCCTGCATAGCGACAGATCTGGCAGGCCTCTTCACCATAAAAACCGTTAGGGCCCGCATTGGCATTGCCGCCACCGTCAGACGAGCGTACAGCACCTATATCAAAACTGATCATGTTAGCATTACGAATGATAGGTTCGGTAACGGTAACTTGTCCGCTCAACTCACCAAGGCGATGGGTATCAAAGTAGAGTTTCTCCATTACCCGCAAACTATCCTGACTGGTATAATAAGTTTGATAACCCAGATTGCTATAGTTAAACAGGTAGTTAGGCTGGTGCAATAATATTTTTTGTAAAAACGATGTTGATGTTGTTTCTATCGAATCAATATGTTCATCATCATCCAGGTCAAAACGTGGGTCGATCACTACCAGGTCGACCTTTTGTTCTAATGTTTCATAAGCGAGATACTGGGCGTAGGTAAGGTCTTGTCCGCCACCAATTATAACGGGTAGAATGTCTTTTTTGATGAGCTCATTTACCACCGTTTTAAGCGCGAAGTAAGTATCAATTACCGTTTCACCATGGATAATGTTGCCGAGGTCTGCAATTTTGGTGTTGTAAGCGCCTTCGTTCAACAGGTAAAGTTTTTCGCGAACATAATCAGGCCCCAAAGCACAGCCGGAATTATTAACAGCATTCCTGTCTTCCTGCACGCCAATAATGGCAAGGTCAAACTTTTGTTCCAGATCAGGAAAATCAACAGAAAAATGCTCTATCTTACTACCTAAATGGCTGGTGTAATAACCGTTTTTAGGTTGAATTTTTTTGAGATCAATAGGAGAAAAAAAATCGGACAAAGACATATGTATGTGCAAACTTAGTAAATGTGCAGATGCGAAGATATGCAAATGTGCAGATGTTTACTGCGAGAAAGTTTTTACGAGACATGACAGACCACTCAACTGTAACATGCAGATCTACGTATTCTGATATCAATAAGCACATTTGCACATCAGTATATTCCCACATCAAAAATAATGCGCACATTTGCACATCCACACATTTGCATATCAGAATAATGATACTTGTTACCGGTGCTACTGGTTTTTTAGGGGCCGAAGTTGCCAAACAATTAGCCGAAAAGGGTCTTGCTCTGCGTTGCACCAAAAGGGCAAGTTCTGCAATACCTCAGCTTTTACAGCCATATACAGCTATTGAATGGGTAGATGCAGATATGTTGGACATAGCCGCTTTAGAAGATGCTTTTGAAGATGTTGGGCAGGTTTATCATTGCGCTGCCTGGGTGTCGCTTAAGCAAGCCGAAAAAAGGCCCATGATCAACGCTAACGTTAATGGTACCGCCAATGTGGTAAATCTCTGTTTGCTGAACGATGCGAGGTTGATCCATGTAAGTTCTATTGCCGCGGTAGGTTACGCTAAACCCGGCGAGTTAACCAATGAGGAACACCAGTTAGACGTAAACGCTGAAGACGATGGTTACGCCATCTCAAAACTGGAAAGCGAAATGGAAGTTTGGCGAGGCATTGCCGAAGGGTTAAGCGCAGCGATTGTTAATCCTTCATTAATAATTGGCCCCAATGCCGGCACTAAAGGCAGCGGGCAATTATTTGAAGCCGTGCGCAAAGGCTTAAAGTTTTATACCGAAGGTATTGCCGGTTTTGTTGATGTGCAGGATGTTGCTAAAAGCATGATTGCTTTGATGGAGAGCGAAATTAGTGGGGAGCGTTATATCATTAGCGCGGAAAACCGTAACTACCGTGAGTTAACTACCGAAATTGCCTCTTGCTTTGGCGTGGCAGCACCAACCTTATACGCTAAACCCTGGATGATGGAAACCGGCTGGCGCTTGGCGCGCGTGGTATCTACCATAACCGGCAAACCTCCGTTTTTAGATAAGATAGCCGCCAAGGCTGCAAGTCAGGTACGCAACTTTGATAACAGGAAAATAAAACAAGCCATTGGAATTGAATTTAAGCCGATAAGTGTAACGGTGAGGGAGATATGTGAAAGGCTTAGCCCCCCAGCCCCCTAAAGGGGGAGTAAGAGATCAATTGTTCCCCCTTTAGGGGGTTAGGGGGCTCAATCAAACTCCAACGGCCCAATTATTTTCATGTTACGCTTAATAAGGTACTGTTTGTGCCTTACATATTTACTCGGGTTGGTTGGCGACCACTTAAGCGGACTTGGAAATATAGATGCTATAGCCGCGCATTGTGAGCGGGTAAGGTCCTTGGCATCTTTATGGAAATAAACTTGCGCAGCTGCTTGTGTTCCGTATATACCGTCGCCCATTTCAATTACGTTAAGGTAAACTTCCATTACCCGCTCTTTGCTCCAGAAAATTTGGATCAATACGGTAAAATAAGCCTCAAGCCCTTTGCGCAGCCATGAGCGCCCCGACCACAGAAACACGTTTTTTGCCGTTTGCTGCGTAATTGTACTGCCGCCTACCACTTTTTTACCTTTTTGATTTTTTTTGGCTGCGCGTTCAATAGCTTTAAAATCAAAGCCAACGTTGTTTAAAAAGGTTGCATCCTCTGCCGCAACTGCTGCGCGAGGCATGAAAGGCGACATCTCATCAAGGTCGCGCCACTCTTTATCAATTTTCCAGTCTTTACCATCAGCTTTGCGTTCAAAGCCTCGGCCTATCATCAACCAGGTGAAAGGCGGATTAATAAAACGGTAAGCAATAACGCCTAAAATGCTAATGGCGAAAAATGCAATAACAAATAATTTAACAAAGCGCCAAACAAGTTTGCCAATACCTTTCATGCAACTAAAATATCGGTTTATCCAATAAGTTTATAAAAGCAAAATAATTATTTAGCGCGCCTTGGTTTGCCACCCATGTTGCCATCTTCACGGTTTTTGGTTTTCTTTTTATCTGCCTTACCAAAGCCTCTGCCACGTTTCTCGCCACCACGTGGGTTGCCTCTGCTGCCACCTTTGTTACCACCTTGAGGCGGTGGAGCAAGTGGAGACGCAAGTGATGCCGCGCTCATAGGGTAGGGATGTTCTTCATTAACAGGTATTTGCTTGCCTATTAATTTATGGATATCCTTGATGTAGCCAATTTCTTCTCTGTCGCAAAAAGATAAGGCCATACCATTAGCACCTGCGCGCCCTGTACGGCCAATGCGATGGACATAGGTTTCAGGTATGTTAGGTATCTCGTAGTTGATAACGTAGGCCAGTTCATCAATATCAATACCACGCGCGGCAATGTCGGTCGCAATTAAAACACGTGTGGTTTTGTCCTTAAAGTTATTTAACGCGCGCTGTCTTGCATTTTGTGATTTATTACCGTGAATGGCTTCCGCAGTTATGTTGAGTTTGTGCAGATCTTTAACCACCTTATCGGCACCGTGCTTGGTGCGGGTAAAAACCAATACGCTTTTCAGATCCTTATTTTTCAGGATGTGCGCTAACAGGGAACGCTTGTCATTCTTCTCAACATAGTATAGTTCCTGTGTTATGGTGTCTGCGGTAGAAGATACCGGGGTAACCTCAACTTTTTCCGGGTTAGTTAAAATGCTATCAGCCAGGGTTTGAATTTCTTTGGGCATGGTGGCCGAAAAGAAAAGTGTTTGCCTTTTGGCGGGCACTTTGGCTATTACTTTTTTAACATCGTTCACAAAACCCATATCCAGCATACGATCGGCTTCATCTAATATTAATATTTTGATCTGGTCAAGTTTAATAAAACCCTGACTCATTAAATCAATAAGACGGCCAGGCGTAGCTGTTAATATATCAACACCTCTACGCAGAATATCTACCTGTGGGTTTTGCGATACACCACCAAAAATAACAGTATGCTTCAAGCCGGTATGGCGACCGTAAGCCGCAAAGCTCTGATCTATTTGTATGGCCAATTCGCGGGTTGGCGTAAGTATCAACGCCTTGATGCTTTTTTGTTCCTTGTGTTGCTGCCTGTACTGATGTAGCAATTGCAGGGTAGGTATAGCAAAGGCAGCAGTTTTGCCTGTGCCTGTCTGAGCGCAGCCCAGCAGGTCGCGGTGTTGTAAAATAATGGGTATGGCTTGTTGCTGTATAGGCGTGGGCGTGGTGTATCCTTCTGTTTTTAAAGCCTTAAGTATAGGCTCAATCAGTTTTAAATTTTCAAATGACATTATTGTATCTTATTTGCTAACGCGATTGCATAGCGGATTGAAGAGTCTCCCTTATTTGTAGAATTTCAAAGCCCTAAACTAACGGGTATTTGCGGCAAAGATACGGTTTTTGATTGGATGTTGGGAATTGTTCAAACCAATGGATAAATTGGTCGTTCTTTCATTAAACATCACCACCATGCCCGAATTACCCGATCTGCAAGTTTTTGCCCGTAACCTTAACAAACTTTTTAAAGGTAAAACCCTTGAAAAAGTTGAAGTGCCTCATTCTAAAAAGTTAAATGTGTCAATAGAACAGTTAAAAGATGCGCTTGAAGGAGCAAAACTCCATGATGTTAGGCGTGTAGGTAAAGAACTGCACTTTGCGTTCAACAATAAACATGTATTGGGCCAGCACCTGATGCTGCATGGCGAATTCAGGTTGTTTGATGGAGAGAACAAGCATAAGTCAACAATTATTGAATTGCATTTTAAAGGGGAGCAGGGATTAGCAATAACCGATTTTCAGGGAGCCGCAACGCCAACGCTTGACCCTGAAGAGAAAGATGCACCTGATGCATTGGATGTTGAAAAGGAATATCTGATGGGCAAATTAGCTAAGACCAAAAAGCCGGTTAAAACAGTGTTGATGGATCAAAAAGTTTTACGCGGCATTGGTAACGCTTATGCAGACGAGATACTTTGGGACGCTAAAATATCACCGTTCTCTATATCCAATAAGCTGCCCGAAGAGGTTGTTTCTAAACTTATTAAGTCAATCAAAGAAGTACTTGAGGATGCAGAAAAGCAGATAATCAAAAGCAACCCGGACCTGATAAGCGGTGAGGTGCGCGATTTTTTAAAAGTGCACCTGCCGCGGCAAAAGCAAACTGCAACAGGTGCAACTATTTATCAAAAGGAGCTTAACGCGCGCAAGACATATTATACAGATGAGCAGGAGTTGTTTGAGTAATTGATATTTGTTAATACAATAATATTGCTGTATTTTGAACCAACTATTGTATTAGCAAACACAAAACAAATGGAAGAGATAAAGCCGGAAGCAATTCAGCAGGTAAACGCTGATGACGAACGCACTAAAAAATTGATCACTGCGGGTTATGTATTTGCCGTTTTAGGCGGATTGATCGGCATATTTATCGGGCAGTATCTGGCTGGTCACAGAAAAACACTACCTAACGGCGAAATTGTTTTTACCCACACTGATGATGTTCGCAAACAAGGGCGTTACATTCTTACCTTAGGTACTATAATGTTTGTTGTTTTTGCCTGTTTGAAATTAGGTAGAGTGATATAAAATAAAAAGGCTCTCTTTATTCAAGAGAGCCTTTTACCTTTAGCCTTTCAGCTTTTACCTTATTTTTTGTAAGCGTATTTAAAATTTTTGCCGATGAATTTTGCGTTCTCGCCTAATTCTTCTTCAATGCGCAGTAACTGGTTGTATTTAGCGATCCTGTCTGAACGTGATGCTGAACCGGTTTTGATCTGACCACAGTTTAAAGCTACAGCTAAGTCGGCAATAGTGGCATCCTCAGTTTCGCCAGAACGGTGGCTCATTACTGATGTGTAGCTGCTGGTTTGCGCTAATGATACCGCGTTGATGGTTTCGGTTAATGAACCTATCTGGTTTACTTTTACTAAGATTGAGTTAGCGGTAGCATTGTCAATACCTTGTTGTAAACGTACAACGTTAGTTACAAACAAATCATCACCTACTAATTGTACTTTGCTGCCAATTTTGTCGGTAAGCATTTTCCAGCCATCCCAGTCATCTTCAGCCATACCGTCTTCAATAGAGATGATAGGGTATTTTTCTGTTAATGAAGCCAGGTAGTCTGCTTGCTCAGCGCTGGTGCGGATAGCACCTTTTTCGCCTTCAAATTTAGTGTAATCGTATTTACCGTCTTTGTAAAACTCAGATGCAGCACAGTCAAATGCCAGGCAAATGTCTTCTCCCGGTTTGTAGCCTGCTTTTTCAATAGCCTGCAAAATGGTTTCAACACCATCTTCAGTACCTCCAAACGTAGGAGCAAAGCCGCCTTCGTCGCCAACAGCGGTTGACAAACCACGGTCATGTAATATTTTTTTCAAAGTGTGGAACACTTCAGCGCCCCAACGTAAAGCCTCAGAGAATGATGGCGCGCCAACCGGCATGATCATAAACTCCTGGAACGCGATAGGCGCATCAGAGTGTGAACCACCGTTAACAATGTTCATCATTGGTATAGGTAAAGTGTTGGCGTTTACACCACCAATGTAACGGTATAAAGGCTGGCGGCTTTCCTGAGCAGCAGCTTTAGCCGCAGCTAATGATACACCTAAAATAGCGTTAGCACCTAATTTAGCTTTGTTAGGTGTGCCGTCAAGATCGATCATTATTTTGTCGATGCTGTTTTGATCAAACACATCAACGCCCTGCAATTCTTTAGCTATAATGTTATTAACGTTATCAACAGCTTTTAAAACACCTTTACCCAGGTATTTTGATTTATCGCCATCGCGAAGTTCAACTGCCTCATGTGCACCGGTTGATGCACCAGATGGCACAGCAGCACGACCCATAAAGCCATTTTCGGTTAACACATCAACTTCGATAGTAGGATTACCACGCGAGTCAAGTATCTGGCGGGCGTGAACATCAATTATTAAACTCATTTTCTTATTTAGGATTAATTTACAAGTTTCAAAGTGTATCCTGTACACTTTGGTAAGTCAAAGATACAAATCTCTTATAAATATGAACAAAAACTTTAAATATTAACAATGGCTTAATACCGGTATTAATCGGCCGAAGTTGGGATATGCTCTTTTGACTTGGCGTGATCGCGGTGTATGCGATAGTTAATGTTTATAGCAAGGTTGTTTTTAGCCCCGGCATTTGACAGGTTGTAGTTATACTGGTTCAACCAACCCAACTGTAAGCTGAATGATTTATCAAACTGATAACCAAGTCCTGCCGAAAAACGATTCCGCTCAAAATGAGGAGCCTTGTTGTTAAAGAACACCTCGTCGAATATGCCGATGAAGAAAGTGCCCGGCACAACTTTTTTATTGTTTAAAGGGATAACCATGTTGAGGCGGTAACGGAAACGGTTACGATAGATGCCATTTACCCAGCGCTGCTCGGCACGGTAGCGGTGTTCAAACTTAACACGGTCTAAAAAGCTGTTAACGGTCATTTGTTCCCACATCCTGAACTCGGTATTAGGTGTTAAACCCAGGTCGTTCTCATCAGTAACATACCTGCCGGTACCTAATAAGGCGGTGTAATTATTGGCAATATCATAGCTGATACCACCTTTGGTTTCGTAATAAAAAAACTGGTTAAAAAACTTATTGGAGCGCGATTGCAGCTCAATGTAACCGCCCCAACGGCTTAAACTATCGCCGGGCAAGGTTATTGTAGCTACACCGAAAATACCTGTTTTGTTGTTTTGTGCCTTTGCAGAAAATGCACATGCCGAAATGATGAAAATGATGAGCGCTAACTGCGACTTAAACTTTACCATGTTAAATTTGTGTAAATTTTAAGTGCAAATCTATTTTCTTAATATTATCTCAATATTAAGGTTTTGTTGTTGAGTGTTAAGTTTATGTTAACACTACTCCCATTTAAAAGTCTTAACGGCTACACCATATACAACTACGCCCCATATTAACATAATTAAGATCTGGTGCCCAACATCAAATAATCCCGCCCCTTCAAAGGCCACTTTGCGTAGTGCATCGTTTAAATAAGTTAAGGGTAAAGCACGGCTTATAGGTTGTAACCATGTTGGAAAAGCAGTAATGGAAAAGAAGGTACCCGATAAAAGAAATTGCGGAAGCGTAATGATATTGGCAATTGGGGGTACAGAGCTTTCATTTTTAGCAATACTTGATACCACAAAACCGAATCCCATAAAAACAATAATGCCTAATATGGAGAGCAGCAGCATATTAACTACCGTAACTGCCCCATGTATCAGCGTAAAACCAAAGGCAAAGTGTCCAACTAAAATGATGAACAACGCGCCAATTAATGAGAACGATATACGGGCAATAGCTTCGCCTAATACAATGCTGTAACGTTGCACTGGCGTTGCAAAGAACCGTTTGATGACCAACGTAACGCGTAAGCTCAAAAACACAAAGGCAGTACCAAAAACGCCTGTACTCAACAATGAAAAGCCTAACTGGCCTGGTAGAATAAAGTCAATGGTTTTGTATGCTCTGCCTTTTATCGTGGTTTCTTTAACTTCTGCGTATGTTAGTAATTGTGGGTTGCCGGTTATGCGTTTATAGGTGGCTGTATTTACTTCGGTTAAGATATTTGTTAACACAGATTTAACTATGCTGCCCTTTGAAGAGGCGTTGGTATATTGAACGTTAACGACAAATGGTGATTTGCTCAACAAATTGGTATCTGTAATAGCGGGAGTCACTTGCCAACCTTTATTTTGAACTTTTATATCTATTACTGCGTCTAAACTACCTTTGGATAAATTGCCGTTAAGATCGTCTTCTTTCAGATCTGTATACAACTTAACAATAGGCATTTTAGCTAATGCCTTATAAATAACGTTAGAGGTGTCAGAATTTGGCGCGACCCCAACATCAACACTTACACCACCTCCGCCGATAAAGCCAAACACCAATATAAATATCAGCGGAAAAGCCAGGCTAAACACCACTGCCGAAGGGCTGCGGGTTATGGAACGGAAGGCCGCTTTAGCTATAGCAAGCGTAGCTTTTAAATTGCTGTAAGGTTTGTTGTTATCAGTCATTGGTCATTAGTCAATAGTCATTGGTGAAATCCGAAATCTATAAATGTTCCCCCTTTAGGGGGCTAGGGGGCTTATCCGCGCCATTCCTTCCCGGTAAGGTTAATAAATACATCTTCCAGGTTAGCAGCTTTAACCTGTTTTGGGCGTTCAAAGCCGGTAGCTACCAGATTATCAATAAACTGGTCGGGTGTGTCAATGCCTATAATTTTACCACCGTCCACGAACGCTACGCGGTCGCATAGTACTTCGGCTTCATCCATATAATGAGTGGTTATTACCACAGTGGTTCCGTTATCACGTATCTCTTTGATCAGGTCCCATAGGTTACGGCGCGCCTGCGGGTCAAGGCCAGTTGTAGGCTCATCTAAAAAAACAATGCGCGGATCGTTTATCAGCGTAGTAGCGATTGAAAAACGCTGCTTCTGCCCTCCGGAAAGGTCTTTGTATTTAGCTTTGGCCTTATCGGTTAGCGCCACTTTAGCCAGCATTTCCTCTGCTGATTTTTCTACGCCGTATAATCCGCAAAATAAAACTATCAGTTCACTCAGGTTCAGGCTTGGGTAATAACCGGCAGCCTGCAACTGTACACCGATGCGTTTTTTAATTTCGCCGGCCTGGGTGTCAATATCAAACCCATCAACTGTAACCGTTCCGGATGTTTTATCGCGCAGGGTTTCTATGATCTCAAGAGTAGTGGTTTTACCGGCACCATTAGGGCCAAGCAAGCCAAAAATTTCGCCTTCAAAAACCTCGAAGCTAATATCCTGCACAGCCTTAAAATCGCCATAGTTTTTTACCAGGTTTTTTACTGTGATGATGGGTTGTTTTAACATATTGTAAAGGTGCTGCACAAAAAACTACGATGCAAGAGGCGGCCATAGTTTTTAATATTTTTTTGATGTGATTACTTAACTAAATGACCTATTAACTCAATAGCCAGTGCAACGTGCGCAATAAACTTCACTAAGATGATAAGAATGGGGGCGCTTAGTAATTTTTCCATTGTTGTAAGTGATGATTAACGAATCAAAATTGGCGCTAATTGGCATCATTACACATGGTTTTTAGGTAAACGGGGGGTAAATGTCGGTAAATGTGGAAAGGAAACCGCCGAGGATAGTTTGTATAGCGATGGTTTAAACCACCGCTATAAGGTGTCAGGCTTTTTTCAACTCACTTTCTGATTTGATTACCTTTCCGCCATCTTCCTGCTTAATTTCATAGGCGGGTTCGTCTTTGCTGGCGTTGCGTTTAATCTTGCTGCCTTTAATTGTTTTACTTACCGGTTTGTTATGCTTTTCAACAATTTCGCCTTCGGCTTTGCCTTTGCCCCATTTCCAGGTTACTTCATCTCCCTTTTTCATAGTAAAAGAGCCCTGCATGTGCAGAGCTCTTTTGTTAAAGCAAAGTTGTTGCCATTTATTCTATCAGCGTACCTATGTAATAATTAAAGGTATCTACTTCTATATTATCCTTGGTAAGGCCAGCAACCTCCAGCGGCTTTAACCTGGCAGTAGGGCTTACAAATTTCCACTCGCCTCCTTTAACCCTTATCTTAACAGGTATTGTAAAGCCCTGTGCATCGGCTATCCAACGGCAATATAACTTACCGTTAATGCTTTCAATATTCAAAATAGGCAAACTTTTGTAATGCAGGTATTGGTCAAATACAGGCAATAAATTTATGCCTGATTGTTTGGCGATGTAGCCGGTGATATCTTCATAAGTAACTGTTTTCCGGCCAAAAGTTTGGTTCAATCCGCGTAAAATATCGCGCCATTTGGCATCATTATTAATAATGGTACGTATCATGCTCAGCAATACCGAACCCTTCGGATACATATCGCCAGAACCTTCTTTATTAACGTTGTACGGGCCAACAATGGGCGCATCATTGTCAATACCTTTACGTAAACCAAAGTTGTATTCAAGCCCGGCTTGTTTGCCATACTGTTGCTCAATAAACAGCGATTCGGAATAATCAGTAAAGCTTTCATGTATCCACATGTCTGCAATATCTTTTGATGTGATATTATTGCCAAACCACTCGTGCCCACTTTCGTGCACCACAATATAATCCCATTTTAATCCCCAGCCCGTGCCTGAAAGATCCTGACCCAGATAGCCGTTTCCATAAGCGTTGCCATACGCCACCGCGCTTTGATGTTCCATACCTAAAAATGGCGTTTCAACTAACTTGTAACCATCTTCATACCATGGGTAGGGGCCAAACCAGTGCTCAAAGGCTTTTAGCATGGGTTTAACGTTGGCATCAAACTGTTTTTTGGCTTTAACCGCATTGTAATTCAATACCCAGTAATCAATGCTTAATTTGCCTTTTTCGCCGGCGTAGCTGTCAGTTAGGTGCGCGTAATTGCCAATGTTGACAGCAACACCATAATTATTAATTGGACTACCCAAAAACCAGTCAAATTTAGTATAGCCATCTTTCAGGTCGGTTGTTTTGCGTAAACGACCGTTTGAAACATTGGTTAGGCCTTTTGGAACGCTGATGCTGATGAGCATGCTGTCTACCTCATCAGCTTGATGGTCTTTGTTAGGCCACCAAACGCTGGCACCTAAACCCTGGCAGGCTGTGGCAACAAATGGTCTGCCTAACGAGTCTGTTGTATAAACTACGCCGCCATCCCAAGGCGCGTTCTTAGCTGTAATAGGGTTGCCGGAATAGTAAACAGTAAATTCATCTTTAGCGCCTTTTTTGATGGTTTGCGGAAAGGTTACAAAAACAGCGTTGAACTCCCGGGTAAAAGGCACTTCGGTGCCTTTGTAGACTACTTTTTCTACTTTCAGGTTATCAAAAAGGTCAAACTGCAGTTTGTTAAAATCTTCAGTAGCTGTAAACTTAAACTGGTTGCTGCCGCTGATGTACTTTTTAGCTATATCAAACTTAACATCGAGGTGATAATAGTTAATATCATAACAGGTGCGTAACGGCGTAAGCATACCGCGCAATGTATCTGCCCGTGTGTATTTTTGCTTGGTGGTCATGAGTTGCGCCTGGGCAAAAGCAGGAGTAAGCCCTAACAGGACAAGGAGGATTTTAACAAATTTCATAATAAGCAGTTAATGAAACCAAATATACAATTTTAGTATAATTTGACAGGCGTATAATAGTATCGTAACATTTTGCACAACAATGGTAACTAATCGCCAATTAACTAATCACTAATGTTCAAAATACTTACCTTTGGGCTCCAAAACAAACTACTATGCAATATGATGTTATCGTAATCGGCTCGGGGCCGGGTGGCTACGTGGCCGCTATACGCTGCGCCCAGCTGGGTTTAAAAACTGCCGTTATTGAAAAATATGCTACCTACGGTGGTACCTGTTTAAATGTTGGTTGTATTCCTTCAAAGGCGTTGTTAGATTCGTCTGAACATTACCACAATGCAGCCCACACTTTTCAAACGCATGGCATTAACCTTAAAGATCTGAAGGTTGACATAGCTCAAATGATGAAGCGTAAAACCGAAGTAGTTCAAAAGAACACTGCCGGTATTGCCTTCCTGTTCAAAAAGAATAAAATTGATCCTTATCAGGGCGTAGGTTCTTTTAAAGATAAAAACACTATTATTATTACCGCTGCTGACGGTAGCACTAAAGAAATAACCGGCAAGAATGTAATCATCGCTACCGGTTCAAAACCGTCAAGTCTTCCTTTTATCCAGATAGACAAAAAACGCATCATTACTTCAACGGAGGCTTTAACGCTTACCGAAATACCTAAACACCTTGTATTAATAGGTGGCGGTGTTATCGGCTTGGAGTTGGGTTCGGTTTACGCGCGTTTGGGTGCCAAAGTATCTGTAATTGAGTTTATGGATGGCATTATCCCAACCATGGACAAAGCTTTAGGTAAAGAATTACAAAAAGTATTGTCTAAACAAGGCATGGAGTTTTACCTGGGTCATAAAGTAACCGGAGCTACCGTTAAAGGCGAAGAAGTAACCGTAACTTTTGATTCTCCGCAAGGCGAAAAGAAAGAACTGAAAGGCGATTACTGCCTGGTTGCGGTTGGCCGTGTAGCTTATACTGATAAATTAGGTTTAGATAAGCTTGGCATTACCGTTGAAGAACGCGGCAGAAAAATTACTGTTAACGACCACATGGAAACCAGCGTAAAAGGCGTTTATGCTATTGGCGATGTTGTGCGCGGCGCTATGCTGGCTCACAAAGCTGAAGACGAGGGTACTTATGTTGCTGAAACTATTGCGGGCCAAAAACCACACATTAATTATAACCTGATTCCGGGCGTTGTTTATACCTGGCCTGAGGTTGCGGCAGTTGGCCAAACCGAAGAGCAATTGAAAGCAGCGGGTGTTAAATATAAAACAGGTTCATTCCCGTTCCGTGCAAGCGGCAGGGCAGTAGCCAGCGGAGATATGGATGGTTTTGTTAAAGTACTGGCTGATGCTAATACCGACGAGATTTTAGGCGTACACATGATAGGTCCGCGTGCGGCTGATATGATTGCCGAGGCTGTTTGTGCTATGGAGTTCCGTGCAAGTGCTGAGGATGTTACCCGCATGAGCCATGCTCACCCAACTTATACCGAAGCTATGCGCGAAGCATGTTTAGCAGCTACTGCTAACAGAGCGATACATATATAATTCCGGATTTCGGAATTTCGATTTGGGATTTTCATAAACGAGGAAAGCCTCTCTAATTGGAGAGGCTTTCTTATTTTCCTTTCATTCTGAGCGATAGCGAAGGGTCTTGTAATCTTGGGTGACAGAGCGCTTAGTTAGCCGCTTTTACAAGATCCTTCACTGCGTTCAGGATGAGAATTTGTGTTTACTTATTAGCGAAATTCGCAGCAATCGCATTTAACTCTTTTGCTGCTGGTGTAGTATTGCCATTCGTTATCACAATCCTGTACTTAAAAGTTACCGATTCTCCTTTTTGTAGCGTTAAGTTTTTAGCCGATTTGCCGTTGGTAAATATCTTTTCGCCTAAGGGGTTTGCGGCAAATAAACCATAGCCACGCGCATGCCAAAACGTAGGGTAGTTAATATTCTTAGGATGATCGATGATGGACACGCTGATAGAGTCGTTACCCATTTTACCGAATACCTTGCACCACTCGCCACGGGTACTCCAGGCATCATCGCCCAATTTACCGGCGCTGGTTAAGTAGTTGCCATTCGGTATCTTATCAGTACCGGCTTTAACAATTGTTACTATGCCCTTATCATCAGTAAACTTTTGGTCGGTTTTACTGGGTATTTCCAACGCATGGGCCAGGCGGATGCCCAACATGCCATCTTTAGCATCTGTAAATTTAGCTTCCCGTTGCGCGGTAAGCGTGGTTATCCGGTCAATGATGCGTTGATTGGCATTGCCACTAAACTCATAACGTGTGGTTTCTTCCAGTATAACTTCTTTGGCTTGATTGGTCCAGTTGGCGTGGTAGGCAATTACGCCAGTGGTGCCGCTTTTGGTTTCAAGTATCTTATCGGTACGTATCCAACCATATTGGTTCTTTTTAGCCGGTGGAATAGCGTAACTGTTATTCCAGAAATCCAGACCGTTCAAGTTCTCAAAATTGAACCATAGTCCAATGTGATGCGGGTGGTCAGTAGGGTCTCCGGGTTGCGGTTCAAGCGGAAAGCCGCGGGTAACTTTTGTTCCGTTAGCAGCGATCAATGGATACAATACCGATTTCTCCAGCGTATCAGGATACAAAAAGGTGGTGAACGGCTTGCCACCTATCAGCACCTCAATCTTTTTGTCTTTTGCAGATGGTACAACCTTAACCTGTTGCTGTGCAATGGCTACGGAAGAAAAGGCAGCCAGCGCCAATGTAGTAGATAGGAACTTATTCATACGTTTTAATAATGAACACTGAATATCGAACGCCGAATAGTGAAGTATTCGATATTCGGCGTTTGATATTCAGAATTCTTCTTACTAACCCTTAAATACTTTGCCGTTAACCATTACCTCCTGCGTTTTCTCATCGAAGGTTGCGCGGCCGCCTGTATGTGCAGCAGCGGTGGTCATGATGTTGGCAATAGAATGCGCATACCCTGCTTCAACAGGTGCGTTTGGCGTTTTACGACTACGTACGCATTCCATCCAGTTGCGCACGTGGGCAGATGTTAGCGCATCGCCGCCGGTGTTGGCGCTTGCCACAACACGTTCCGTACTTGCAAGGGTTTGCTCAGGCAGCAAGAACGGTTGCATGCCCATAGCCGCTGCAAAGCGTTGTGTTAGGCCGCCTTTAGGCGATATCTTATTAGTGTCGAGATTTAACTCGCCACCGTTTGAGTAATAGATCTCTGTAGGGTTCTCCGTACCATTGTGCATACGCGACTGGAATGATACCTGGAAGCCGCTTGTCAGGTCGTCAGCAGGACCGTAGTCGAATACCGCGGTAATGGTATCCCAGTTACGGCGACCGTCTTTCCATTGGTAGATACCACCGTTGGCGGTTACGCTGCGCGGATGCTTCAAGCCGGTAAACCAGTGTACCGTGTCAATCTGGTGGCTCATCCACTGGCCCGGTAAGCCTGATGAGTATGGCCAGAACAAGCGGTACTCTAAATATATCCTCGGGTCAAATTTCTCAAAGGGACGGTTACCTAAAAATCTCTTCCAGTCGGTGTCTTCCTCTTTTAATTGGGCTACAATATCGGGTCTGCGCCAGCGGCCAGGCTGGTTTACGTTCCAGGCCAGCTCCACCATGGTGATGTTGCCGAACTTGCCTGATTTAATGAAGTCATTAGCAGCATGGTAATTAGTGCCGCTACGACGCTGTGAGCCTATCTGCACAATCCGATCAGATGCCTTGATCACCTTTAGGGCCTCACGGTTGTCTGCCATGCTTTCGGCGAAGGGTTTCTCACAATAAACATCACATCCCGCTTTTACCGCTTCAATGGCATGATTAGCGTGCTGGAAATCAGCAGTGCTTACAAATACGGCATCAACCAGTTTTTTGCTGTACATTTCTTCGTTGTTACGGCAGGCTACAATGTCATGCCCCAATTTTTGTTTCCATGTGGCGGCACCTTCTTCACGGCGTTTGTTCCATATGTCTGATACGGCTACAATATCAAAATTCAGTTCCTTGTAATGGTTCAGAAAACAAGGCATGTGTGCGCCTTTATGGCGGTCTGAGTAGCCTACAACGCCTACGCGCACGCGGTCATTAGCGCCTATTATGCGTTTATAACTGGCTGCGCTCCATGCGGTGTTGCTCACCAGCATTCCACCGGCAGCAATTGATGCCTGCTTCAAAAATTTACGACGTGATTCTTCCATCTGTATAAGTAATTTAGTTAATGTGGGTTATAATTGGGTTCCGGCTTCGCTGCATGGGATATACATAACGACTCCGATTTAAAAATACAAACTTTGACCCTTAACCCACAACAAATTAGCCTGTATTTCTGCTCATACGATTGCGACAGACGGCATTATATAGCTAACGCAAATAATGATTAGCCGTTCCATCGTCTCACTGAAGATATGAAACGATGTGAGACGATTTTTATCGTAAGAATCTGATTTTTAATTCAATAACGTTTTTCTGTGAAACGAAAATGAGACGGGTGAAACGATTTTTGTACTCTGATAAACTCGTTTTAAAACTCATAGCACTAAAAGTGGTAAATTTTGTCTAATAAAATACATTAAATATTTAGACAATTAAAAACAACGTTTTTAGAAATGTGTTTAACTCCTATGATTTAAATATTAACTAATACGAATCACTATGAGAAAACTTAAACTTTTTGCAGCGGCTTTACTGGTTACAGCCGGTCTATTTTCTTCTTGCACAAAAAACAACGACAACATTGATCCTAATGCCAATGCTAACATCACAGCGTTAGTATCAGCAAATGCGAATTTATCATTATTGCGCGCAGCTGTAGTTCGCGCCGGTCTTGCTGAAACATTAGCCGGGTCAGGCACATTCACCGTTTTTGCTCCCGACAATGATGCATTTATAGCGGCCGACCTTGGTACTGTTGAAAAGATCAATGCTATGCCGGTTGATCAGTTAAGAGCAGTATTGCTATACCATGTGCTTGGTCAGCAATATACAGCAGCCAGCATAGCTGCCGGTACCACCGAAGTTACTACGGTAAACACCGCCAAAGCTTATGTGGTTAAAAATGGCAGTGCAGTGTCTATTAATGGCGCAGTTGTTAAACAAGCAGATATACAGGCATCAAACGGTATTGTGCATATAATCAACAAAGTTATTATGCCGCCATCGGCTAACATTGTGGCAATGGCTCAGGGCAATACTAATTTAACCTTTTTGGTTGCTGCTATAGTTCGTGCCAGTACAGGTAGTACCAATGTTGCACAGGTGTTAAGCGGTAATGGTCCGTACACTGTGTTTGCGCCAACCAACGCAGCTTTTATAAAAGCAGGTTTCAGCTCAATTGCTTCTATTCAAACTGCTGATCCTAACACATTAGCTTCTATTTTAACCTACCATGTAATTGCTGCACGTGTATTGTCAAGTAACCTTACTGAAGGTGCCGAACCAACCACTTTAAACGGCGCTAAAGTTAAAATTACGCTATCGGGCGGTGCAAAAGTTAAAGGTAACAGTAACACAACTGCTGCAAACATCACAGCTACCGATATGGTAGCTACCAACGGTGTGGTACACCTTATTGATGATGTTTTAAAACCTTAATTCAGTTAGAGGTATCTGTTTTAGTGAAGCGGCCGGAGCGCACCCTTTTTAGGGTTGTGCTTCGGCCGTCTTTGTTTATAAATAGAAATTTGGAAAGCTATCTCAATTTGCTATTATTTGCAAAATCACTACATTTATCAAAACCTAAACTTATGGTATATATACTTTCTATCATTTACCGCCGTAAGGCTCTTTTCATAGCCGCGGTATCGCTATTATTTATTACCTCAACGCACGCTCAAACGCTGTTAAAAAAACACATTAAAATAACAGCTCATATAAAAGGATTAACGAATGGGCGCTATTACATAAACAGCACAAGTCAGAGCGGTATTGATTCGTGCAATGCAAAAAATGGTGCGCTTGTATTCAATTATTTTGGTGAACCTGCCGGCCTTCTCATAGCATCAACTAAAGACAACGGAGGCGACGGAAAAAGTTTTTGTTCGCCGGCTTTTTGGGTGGATAATAGTGATGTTGTAATAACAGGAAAGGTGGAAGAAATTACGTCAATGGAAGTATCAGGATCTGAAATAAACGTTAAGCTTCATCAGATACAAACATTGGTAACGCCGCTAAAAGAGGAAAGAACGCAGTTTTTAGTTGCCTCTAAATTTACAGAAGCCGATAGTATAAGACGTGTAATTACAGAACTTTATAAAACAGAAATATTGCGCAATCTTAATAATGTTTACGGTATGATATTGCTTAACCATCTGGCGTTGACCAAATTGTTAAATCCGTCAGAAGTTGAACATTTATTGAATATGTTTGATGGTAAATTAAAAGATTCGCAGTATACACGTTCCGTAAAAGGGATTCAAAAAAATTCTTCGGCGCTCGGTATAGGAAAATTAGCGCCTGATTTTGTTCAATCAGACAAGAATAACAAAAATGTAGCGCTATCTGATTACAGGGGCAAATTTGTTTTACTGGAATTTTGGGCATCATGGTGCGGACCGTGCCGTGAAGAAAACCCGCAGCTTGTGAAAATATATAAAAAATTTTCCAAATCAGGATTTGAAATTATTGGCGTATCTACGGATGTTAATAGACAAACATGGATTAATACGATCAAAAATGACAATTTGACCTGGCCGCAAATAAGTGATCTTAAAGGTCAGGGTAACGAGGCAGCGGTTTTGTATAATATAAATGCTGTACCTTCAAACTTTTTGATAGATCCTGATGGGAAAATAATCGCGATCAATTTACTCGGCGAAGAATTGTCAAAAAAATTGAGTCAAATATTTCCTGAAAATTGAGCCGATATGCCAACGCAGTTCAAAAAAGCTACCACCTATAGCTCACCAAACAAAATCCGTAAATGAAATATTGGGCGCTCTCCATATTTGTTTTTTTAACATGCTTTTCCGGCCAATTGCAAGCGCAATTGCATTGCCCTTCTTATGATAAAATAAATTCTGTTAAGGATGCCCGGGCGGATATTGATTTCATCAGGAACTCTTTAGAAAAAGAGCATCCAAACTTATATCGATACATTAGCAAGCAGGCATTTGACAACAAGATTGACAGCCTTAAAAGCAGCCTCAAACGGCCTGTAACGAATATAGCGCTGCGACTTGGCATAGCAAGTGTGCTATCATCAATCGGCGACGGTCATCTTTCTATACGTATCAACCTTAGCAACACCGAAGTTGAGGCGGCAAAAGCAGCCGCTATAAATATCTACCCCATTGAGCAATTTAAATACAGGGTTTTACAGGGTAGATTGTATATCACTGGTGCTTCTGAAACGAATGTTGTAATTCCGTCAGGAGCGGAAGTATTGTCTATTAATGGCATTGCGGCCGCTAAAATGTTAGCTGATTTTTTTTCTGTTATCCCATCCGACGGATATAACCAAACTTTTAAATCCCAGGCATTAAATATGGGTTTGATTCCCGACCTTTTTACCCAGTTATACGGCCTTAAAAAGAATATTTTATTTAAAGTTAAGTTTAATGATACTGAACGGTTAGTTGAAGTTAAAGCTTTGCCACGCAAAACCCCTCCACAGCCGATCGGCGAGGTAACCTCAGATTTTAAATTATTACCAAATGGGACGGGTTATTTAAAGATAGGGTCATTCCCGAGGATGCCATTTGATGGGATGCCCGGTCAAATCCAATCTGGTGTGATGGGAGATTTACTGTCACCATACGCTTCAGTTTTTTGGAGACTGTCAAATACCAGAACTACGTCACTCATTCTTGACCTGCGTAACAACCATGGTGGAGATTTTATTGCGGTTACAAACCTGTTTTCTTACCTGATCAGTCGGCCATCCCTTTTTGCCAAAGTAGATAATAACGTGTTAAACGACAAAACTAAAACGCCAGATGAGCGTGTAAAATATGGAAGCGCAATACCTGTTACTCCTCAATCAGCGAATTTTAGAGGAAAATTGTTTGTATTGGTCAATGGTTGTACGTTTTCTGCTGCAAGTTTGTTAGCAGCAAATTTGCAGGGATTAGGCAATGCCGTGATTATAGGCGAAGAAACCGGCGGAGGCCGTAACGCGCTAATGGGTGGTTTAACAAAAGACGTGACGACACCACATTCGGGCATGATATTACAGTTGCGCACCGTTCAAATGGAATCACCGGTTCCTGACAATACTGAAGGCAGAGGAGTGATGCCCGACATTGCAATTTCTTACTCCATCAATGAGTATTTAAGCGGAGTAGATAAAGAGCTGGAGCGCGCAAAAAGTGAAATTGCGAAACAGGCGGTTAAGTAAGGTAATGACTTGAAATTATACTTTTATTTATATTCTAAAAATTCCTTTTCGTTATGAATGATCCGCATAATGGATGGGTTTCGGGTAGAATAAACAATCGGTAAAGTCTCGCCTTGATAAAGCCGGGCAAATTCGGTTTTTGAAATGCTGTGGCGCACAGTCCAGTCCTCCCCATTTTTTTTGGTGAATTTTAAGGTTATGTTGGAGAGATCCAGTTTTCTGGTTGAAAATGAGCTGCCATCTGCTATTACGGCCGTGGTAATTTCTCCATATTGCTGTAGCTCCTTTTTTTCTAATTCTATGGATCTGAAAATAAACAGGCACGCACTCCCAAAAGCGAAATAACAATAACTGCAAAAGCTATAAAACCGGCGCTATTACTCGGCCCTTTAGCCGGGTTAATAGCATTTAAAGCGTAACTCGCAGCAAATACAGACAATATACAAATTGCCAAACAAACCGGTACAATCAATACGTTACCCATGCTGTGGTACACACCAACAGGTACCAGCCAATACATACCAGCAACCAACAATATAACGATGCCGATTAATAAAGGAAATCTCTTTTTGGATTTTTGTTGTATTTCTAAATATGTAGCATTGTCCATAATACCAATGTTAGAGGAATGGTTGCTGTAAAAATAAGAAATTGAACCAATGCTACGCTTTTATTGTGTTATTGCAACAAACCTAAAATGGGTTGTCGCTTCGAAAAAATTCCTCCTTAGGTTGGAATGACAGGTGTTTTTACAATTACTTGAAATTATCATGTGGCGACACCCTTTTCAAAATAAAAGCAAGCAATGCGGCAAAACCTACATAGCCTGCAAAAATAAAATAGCCCGGTTGCAGCGACGTTCCGTTATCGGTAAAGATCTGTAAACCCTCTGTGCGGATATTAAGACTGGAAAGCTGACTTTTCAATATGCCGTTCAAGCCCATATAGGTCATCAATACGCCAACCACCATAACGTCGGCCATATCCCATTTACCCAGTTCAAAGGTCATGTAACGTATTACGGGGTGGCGGGCAATTTTTTTGGTGCTCAAAACATAGATGCCTTGCGCAATTAACCTGAGCAGGGGCAGGGCCAGTACAAAAAGCATAATGAGCGCTCCCACAACAATGGTATCCGGTTTTCGCTGACTCATTAATGTGTTAACTATACCCACAATGCTTTTACTCTGGTAAAATAACACCTGGTTTTTAAACTCCAGTGTATTGTCCATTATTAGTAGTTTCATGGAGTCAATGCGCGCGTCAACCTCTATCAGGGGCAGCGTGGTTCCAACGAAAAGCAGCACAAATGCAAATGCCAGCGAAAATACAAACAACGCTACCTGCAGCTCCACATGCTTGCGCATAGCCAGCCAAAGTAACAAAGCCAACGTTACACAACCCAACATTACACATACATATCTTATCAGCATGTTGGTGAGTTCCAGTTCACGCAGGCGTATTTGTTTATTGAAGTTCTCCGGGTCAGACACCTTGTATTTTTTATAAACGTATTGGGTTACGGCATAGTTGGCCACTCGGGTACTGTCATAGATCTGATCAACCAATTGGTCAACCTTGCTGCCGGCAATGGTTTTTAAACGTTCCTCGCTTTTTCTGCTGGTAATTTTGGCTACAATGAGGTTGGTAAATGGTGGCACCTGTGCCTGTAGTTCTGCCGAATCAACCAGGATGTTAAAAGCGATCTTTTTGAGCTTATTGCCCAACCCTTTTTTGGGTTTGTTAAATTCCCTGATGGTTTTAGCAATCAGCGTATGCAGTTCATTGGACACCGCTTTACGTATATCTTTACGCTGTTTTGGAGTGATATGATAATCGTCAATTTTTCCGCTGATGAGGCCTGATATCCTGTCACTCCATTCATCTACCGAAAACAACCCGAAAGTAACACTGTTCGACAGCGCATAGTCCTCTTTCACTTGCACGCGTTCAGCCGAAATTTGCTGCAACTTGTAGCCGCAAAAAGCTGCACCCGCCAGTAGTACACTTAACCCCGCCAGCAAGATGATATTAAAAATGGTATATTTTAATTTCTTAGTGGGCATGGTGCGGCGTGATATTTTTAAGGATGGTGGACAGAATAAGCCCGAACAGCACAAAACTGATGAATATGATATAACCCGGCTGCAGGGCGGTATTGTTGGTAGTAATAATGGTAAGGTCTTTACTGCTTACATTAAGTCCGGCCAACTGACTTTCCAGCAAGCCATTCAAACCAATATAGGTCATCAGGATGGCGATCACAATAACGTCGGCCATGCTCCATTTGCCAGACTGAAAAGCGAAGTATTTGATGAATTTGCTCTCGGCAATGCTTTTTTTGCCTAACAAATGAATGCCTGTTGAGCTCAACTTCATCACCGGAAAAATAACACTGAAGCAAAGTATAAGCACCCCAACGGCAATAGATTCAGCTCCTGATTGCTCTATCAGTACTTTTACCACGCCTAAAATGCTTTTACTCTCATAAAACAGCACCTGGTCTGTGAAAATTACGTGTTCGCCCAATAAAGTAAAGTCAAGCGTTTTGATGCGGCAATCCACCTCTATCATGGAGGCGCTTAAACCAACCCCTAACAATACAAACGCGCACACCAGCGACAGCATAAAAAGCGTGGTATGTAATTGCGTTTCTTTACGCAGTATCCACCATAAACTTAGCACTACTAAAATACAGGCCAGCATAACAAAGCAATCGCGGTACATTTCTGTTTTTAAATAACCTAATAATTGATTAAGCTTGGAATTTAGCTGCGGAGTTGAGCTTACACCATATTTGCGGTACATGGTGTTAAACAGCTTGTGGTTGGCCTTAAGTGTGCTATCAACCGTTTTGCTTTGTTTCAGATCCTGAAACTCATCCATAACCAGATCGCTCAGTTTGGCTTTTTGGTTGGGATTGTCGGCTTTGGCAATAATTTTACGCGCAAGCGATGGTACTTGTGCTCGTATCTTATCCGTTTTAACAAAGGTCTTTATGGCAAATTTCCTGATCTTACCGATGAGGCTTTTAGGCTTTTTATCCACCATAGCCTCAGCTTTATCTATCAGTGCGTTTAAAACCTCTTCCACCTCTTCCTGCATCAGGCGTTTTTGTTTGGAAGTAAATTTAAGATTACGGATCTGCTTATTAACAATGCTGGCCACCTCATCCTGCCACTGCTCAACAGACAGGAGGCCGTAGGCAATGTTGTTGATCTCAGAATAATCAGCCTTAACTACCTCCTGTTGAGCGGATAATTGCTTAAGCCGGTAGCCAAAATATGCTTCAACGCCCACCAATACACACATTCCCACAATAAGCGCTGCTTTTGCCCAGAAGAAAGATCGGTTAGTAGTTTTATTGGTCAAGATGGATGGCATCAAAGAAAAGCGCCGCTAAGGGCGCTTTTCCAACAGTTAGATAATTATATAGAATATATGAATTAAGCTGCCAGTTTGTTGCTGTTGGCTTGTTTTGCGCGGAATGCCTTAAGGTCGGCTTTTAACATAGCTTTTAATTCCAGATCTAAAGCTTTTAATAACAAATCAGTTGGAGTTACGTTTACTTTTTTCATAATCATTAGTGGTTTGTGATTACGATAGGTGTAAATATCATGCCAGTGTCAAACGTAGCTATAACGATTAAGTAACAAACTTTAAAATGTATAGTAAAATATACATTTCGATAGGTGTCGCTGTTTGTTTTTACGCCAAAATTAAAGCAAAATGCGGCTTATAGGTATCTGTTTTAACACGAGCCTTTAGGTCATGCAAAATGCTGTACAGCCCGAAATTAGTGCGATTGATGTAGATGAAATGTTTAACACCACGCGGCTGTTTAAACTCCGGCATCTTTGAAATTTTATCACCAAAAGCATACAACTCATTAAAAAAGTCGGCCTGGCCAAAATCAACAACCGGGTCAATATACGGACGCGCAAACAAGCCTATCATTTGCTTGTACATGGTGTAATAGAAGTTGATCTGCTGTTCGGTATCATTAGGCAATATCATTTCCAGTCTGCGGAACGCTGCTATGGTTTCTTCTTTATTATTAAGCGTTTGGGTATAAATTAAAGAGTAGAATGGATAATAAAAATCATCAGGCATTTCTTTGATGCAGCCAAAATCAATAACACCAAGCTTGCCTTCAGGTGTGATAAGGAAATTACCGGGATGTGGGTCGGCGTGTACGGCTTTCAGCTCATGCTGCTGAAAATTATAAAAATCCCACAAAGCTTGCCCCACCTGGTCGCGTAGTTGCTGTGATGGGTTGGTGTTTAAAAACTCACGCAGGTGCATGCCATCCAGCCAATCCATGGTGATGATGCGTTTACCCGATAACTCCGGATAGTATTTCGGGAACACCACATTATCAAGATCAGCACAAGCTTTTGAAAATTCAATAGAGCGGCGCACCTCCAGTTCGTAATCGGTTTCTTCCAGCAGGCGTTCTTCTACCTCGTTCATGTAAACGTCCAGCTCTTTGCCACTCATGCCTATTAGCCGAAGCGCGAAGGGTTTTACGAGTTTTAGGTCGGATGATATGGAATCGCCAACACCAGGATACTGTATCTTAATCGCCAGTTGTTTGTCGTTCAATTCGGCTTTATGTACCTGGCCGATGGAGGCAGCGTTAGATGATTTCAGTTCAAACTTATCATAGATCTTATCCGGCGATTTACCTAAATACTTTCTAAAGGTTTGGTAAATAAGCGGACCCGAAAGGGGAGGGGCATTATACTGCGATTGAGAGAACTTATTTACATAAGCCTGTGGCAGCAGGTTTTTATCCATGCTGAGCATTTGCGCTACCTTTAACGCGCTTCCTTTCAGCTCGCTTAACGATTGGTAGATATCTCCAGCGTTATCCTCGTCTAACTCTGTACGGTCAAGATCAGGGTTGAAAAGTTTTTTAGAGTAATGCTTTATATAGTTGCCGCTAACTTTCAGACCGGTTTTTACAAACTTGCCCGAGCGTTGCAACTTACTTGTAGGGATGCTATTTTGTTCTGATGCCTGTTCTGCCATTCACACTGTATCCTTAAACCACTATTAGCTAACAAACTCTTTTAACGAGCCGTTCTGCATTAAAAACTTGCCATAATCTAACAGGTTATCAATTGGTGAGCGCTGGAAAAGATCAAAGGCTACATTAATGCCTTTTTCAATAGCTTCGTCCGTTTTTTCAAAACCTGCTGAGCTGTCTTTTATCCAGAAATGCAGCACAAATACCAGCTGAGCCCAAAGCGCGTCTTTGTAACGTTTAGCAAAAAACTTACGGTCAGATAATTCGCCACTTTCCAGGCCTTCATTCAATATTTCATCGCTGAAGTTTAAGAACAAGTTTTTTAATCCCTCAAAAACTTTAGGGGTTTGCAGACCCTTAGGCGCGTGTTTTAAACTATAAACGGCAAAGCTGCGGTCGCGTTTTAGCAGTTCAAAAAAGCTGTAGAAAAACGACAGGGCTTTTTCGCGGGCGGCATAACCGGCCCAAACATCCTGCGCTTTAACTTCACTGATAACAGTTTGCCCTATGTCTGTCCATATACCTTCCTCTATCGCATCGAAAGAGGCATACAGGTCATAAAAATCGGCCTCGCTCATTTTTTGCTTTTTAGCAAACACATAAACCGAGTTAGGCCTTTTGCCTTCGGTTAGCACGTAATCAATAAATGCTTTTTTGATAGTTTCTTTAGTGGCCATGGCAAATAGTTGTTTATCAAATATACGGTATAAACGCCTGCCGGTATGTCATTGTTATTTAATAAACAACAATTTTTAGGTGTGCAGTTAAAAAAGTAAAGCCCCTGATGGGCAGGGGCCTTTACTTAACCAATTTATAAACCATATATGAGAAGAGAGGCGTGAGAATGGATTCGAACCATTGTAAAGAGTTTTGCAGACTCCCACCTGAACCGCTCGGTCACTCCGCCTTGTTTTTTGTTAGTTTATGTTTGTATAAAAGGCCTTGCTATCGGCATAAAACTGAGCGTTAACATTGTTGTCTGTGTAGATCATGTGACCGGCATTATAATAGTTACTGCTAACCTGCGCTGTGTTTAACTCACTTACCGCTTGCTTTATGGTTTCAACGGGCGTAGCCAGATCATAATAGCCACCAACCACATGCACTCTTAATAACGGGTTTTCTTTTAAAAGTTGTTTTAGCTGAGGGATCACATCGAGGTAGTAACCTGCCCGGCGTGAGCCAAAGTTCCAATCGCTTATGGTAATGGTAGCTTTGTAATCCAGATCTGTTTTAAAGCCAAGCTCGTTTTGAAAATAATTTGCCAAAGCCTTTGGATAAGTAGTGCGTAATGCGGCCTCGCTTGGATCGCCTTTTTTACTGATGCCGGCCACCCGTGCATCAAATATGCCTGTGCGGTTGCCATCCTCGTTCAAAATCAGTTGTGCAAATTCATGGTCAGTTATGCGGTAGTTATGTTGTTTTAGCCAGTTTTTATTAATGCCTGTGTAATAGCTGAGTTTGTTTAAAGTGCTATTGACATTGGTAGTATCTCCATTTAATAACTGGCTGTACTCAATGTTAGCAAAGGTCTTAACAAGTGCGGCTAATTGTTGCGGTGGCAAAGCCAGCAACTCAGGAGCTAACTGTTTATGATACTGTGCTATAAGCGCGTAAGTAGGCATATAGAGCGGGTAAGCGGCATCATTACCGGTTTTGAACGTAACCGTTTTATAATTCAATGCCGGCGAAATAAGCGTTAGTCCGGCTATTTTAATATTGTAATTGTTTTGCAGCTGTGCAGCCAAACCTGCCGCGCGGGCTCCGCCATAGCTCTCACCGGCCAAATAAATGCCTGAAAGTTTATTGTTAGCATTTTTTAAATATTGAGCTACAAATTGCGCAATCACCTCAACATCTTCCTTATATCCGTAAAATTGCTTTTCGTCAAAGCCTTCAGCCGCGCGGCTATAGCCTGTGCCTACCGGATCAATAAAAACCAGATCTGTAAATTGTAACCATGTTTGCGGATTGCCGCTATAATTTGCGTTACCTGTTTGTACCCTTACAGGCGCTAATGCACCCATGTGCAGCCATACCGAAGCAGAGCCCGGGCCACCGTTAAATACAAACGTTACCGGGCGGGTAGAAGTAGTATTGAGCGTATAAGCTGTGTAAAATATATCGGCGACTACCTTATCGTTATTGTTTTTTACCGGCAGATGCGCAGCAGTAGCATTGTAGTTATACGTGTTATTGCCAATTGAAATTTGGTTATGACCGGTTACTGGTGTTACCAAGCCGTTGGTTGTAGCCCATGAGCTTAATATAAGTACTAAGATTATTGCAGTTATGCCGGGTTTAACAAAAACTGCGCGCTGATGCGAGAATGTGAACATTGAAAATTGATATTAAGTATTTATTGATGTTGTTAGGCGAGGAGCCCCGCAGAGAATTAGCAGCAACAGCAGCAACACATGCTGTGTTGAGCCATGCGCATTCGCATCAAAAAATTAACTATAATATCTTTAACTGACATTTTATTTTGCTTGGTCTGTATTGCAGACGCAACAAATGTAAAAGGCATTTTTATTAAAAACAAGAAAAATCTATAAAATCTACCTATTTTGTAGATTATAGTAAAAAACAGATTTTGGTTAGATTGAAGAGAGGTGGGAGGATTAGCATACCTATAAAGCAAAACAGGAGACGGCATCTTGCGATGTGTCTCCTGTTTTTTAACTTTTCGCTCAACCGTAGTTATTCGTAAAGCTATCGGTGTTTCGTATGTTAACCGGCTTGCCTATAATAGGTCTTCCCTTTAAAAGGATACCTGCGGGCTAAGCTATTATGCCGGGTGCCAATCTCCGTAAAAACTGGCAGGGCTAATAATACCTTATTGTAATTACATTGCAGTTGCCGCGGCTGTCGCCGTTTTTGTTTTGTGTAATTCAGGCAGTACCGTGATCTTTAGCTTGTTCCGAAAAACCGTGCCCGATTCACTTCCCGTTATCCTGTAAGGCTGTTAAAGTACGTCGTTTCCGATAATTCTAATATCGGTGAGTAAGGCATTCAATGCAAATTTTTTTACCCGTTTTTACAAACAGGATATTAACAATAGAGGGTAGGTTATTAACATAATACCGACAGTTCAATATTGATTGTAAAGTATTAGTTAACAGGTAGGAGCAAAAACGCGTTAGTATTTTCATGGTCATTGTAATTTGGGTTGTCAACACAAAAAATATCAACACTTTGAGAGCTTTTTGAGTGAAAGCCTGACTTTTTTATATAGGAACTGAAGGAAAAGTACATTTAATTAAATAATTGGCAGTTAAGATTATACCAGGAGCTAAATGCTATTAATCCATTTGTGATTATTGGCACAAGTTGCTTACATTTATAAATAGCCACGGATAAACCTGCCGCGCTAAAGCCAATAAACCTGATTACCTATATGGAAAACCTATTGCTAACGCCCGACAAGGAAAAGAACTATCAAAGCTATATGGTATTTGCACTGACCATTATTTGGTCTTTGGCAACGAGTTTGGTTGTTGTTGTGGGGTTTTTCTATTTTCCGTTACTATGGTCACGGTGGGTACTTTTATTAACCATTGCAATTGTTATAGCTGTATCTAATCTCGCCTTAAACTATTACGGCCATACGCGCACGGCCAGCTGGTTACTTTGCACCATGCTTTGGTTTTACATTACCATTCCATGTATTACGGCAGGAGGTATTTTTGCCCCGGGCATTCTCTCGCAAACGGCTATTATTCTTACAGCAGGATTTTTATTGGGCCGCCGTGGTGGCCTGGCCATAGGGCTATTAACCATTGTTGCCGACTTTTTGCTCGCCTGGCTGGAATTAAACGGACACTTACCTGAAACGGTTGTTTTGCATGATCCTTTCAGCCGTTGGATCAGTGCTATTATTCCTTTCGGTACCGTAATGGTTTTACAATATTACGCAATTGATCATCTAAGAAAAAGCCTAACCTCTATGCAAAGGGAAATGGTAAAACGAAGAAATGCCGAAGCAGCCAAAGATGACACATCGCGGGAGCTCTCCGTGCGCGAACAAGAACTGCAAGATTACAAATATGCCCTGGATATTTCGTCAATTGTGGCCATTTCAAATGTGGAGGGCACTTTCACTTACGTTAATGAGAATTTTTGTAAAGTGAGTAAGTATACGTCGGAGGAACTGATAGGTAAGCCACATACCATACTCTTGTCCGGCGTACATCCACCTGAATACTTTATTGAGATGGGTAATGCTATGCTGGCCGGAAAGCCTTTTCGTGGTGAGTTTTGTAACAGGGCAAAGGATGGTTCTTTATATTGGGTTGACTCCACTGTGGTTCCGTTTCTGGATGATAAAGGCGAGGTTTATCAGTTCATTTCCATCAACCGGGATATTACGGAAAAAAAGGAAGCAGAAGAACAGCTCAGAGCCAACAAAGAACGGTATAAATCCATTATCGCCGTGTCTAACACCGGCGCATGGGAGTACGACCACGAAACAAATAAAGTATGGCATAGCGCGCAATATTTCTCCATGTTGGGTTATGATGAGCCGCAAGGCGTTTGGGAAGGTCCGGATAGCTTGTCATGGGTAACTCAGTTACATCCTGAAGATAAAGAACGGGCCGTTGAGGTTTTCGATGACTTTATGAAAGGAAACGACAAGGATATTTACGAGAACATTTTCCGTATGCGTCACAAAAATGGCGACTGGGTATGGATCCTTTCACGTGCTAAACGGCTGCTTGATAAAGACGGCAACATTACCAATATCTGTTTAGGCACCCATACCAATATTACGGAACGGGTAAAGGCCGACGATAAAATAAGGGAAACAGAACAATTGATAAAAAAGATCACCAGCCAAGTGCCGGGCAATACCTATATGTTTGAAATAGAGGAAAGCGGCATGCCAAATATATTATTTGTTAACAGGGGAGCAGAGGAATTCAATTTCAGGGCTGATCTGAATGATATTTCGGCCGACGCTGCAAAGATCCTGGAAGTTTGGCACCCGGATGACCGGGCGTTATTTACTGAAAAAATGAAGGAAGCACGTCTTACAACTGGGCGAATTAGCTTTCAATACCGTGTTATTGTAAACGACGCGATAAGATGGCGCTGGCTGCAGGCCACACCCGAGGAAGGCAAAGACGGGAAAATGATCTGGTATGGCGCTACGCGCGATATCACCGATCTGGTAGATTATATTGCCTCTGCCGAACAGATACTGTTTGATATTTCGCACGTTCTCAGACGCCCGGTTTCGTCAATGCTTGCGCTTACTACGCTCATCAATGAGGGAGATCTGGATGTGGAAGAGGTGCTGCATTTTGCGCGCCAGCTGCATCCCGTAGCGCTTGAAATGGACAAGTTTATGATAGAACTGAACGAGGTATATGAGCGGAAAAGAAAGGTAAATACGCTAAATATTGATTTCCATTTGCTTGTAGATAAGCGAAATTCTTTGTTTGATAGAAGTAATGGGGGTATGAAGTTATAGAGCCGTTCCTCTAAATTTGATTTCCATCATTTGGGATCTAAGTCCTCTTAAAAGCAAAACGGGAGTCCGTCTTTTTCAAGTGGATCTCCCGTTTTTAACTTTATGACTCACCGTAGTTTTTCATAAAGCATCAAGTTTTCTGTAACATTACTGACCCGATCTCATCTTCGTTTTCCCATGTTCCGTTTACCTACAACCCGATGGATATAGATAATTTGGCGATCAACGGTGCGCTACTTATGCGTATAACGCTGGCCTAAGCCAACCAACCATTTTTCCTGCACCTCGCCGGTCTATCTGTTATCCGTTACCGAATTTTTAATAGTTGGCGGTGGTTCAACTCCAATTCCTTCAAAGGTCATTATTTAAACTGCTTTCCTCCGTAGAGTAATCGCATTTAATAAATAATACCCCGTTAACTGTACCTTCCGTCATACCCTCTCGGGCTTGTCTTTTTGTACCAGTTCAGGCTTTCCCGTGATCTTTAGCTCCTCCTGAGATTCGCCCGATTCACTTTCTTTAGTCCTGTAAGGCTGTCAATGTACGTCGTTCTTGATAATATACTAATATCAAAAGGCTGAATAATGTTTCAGAAAAATTTAAATTTTTTCAAATAGGATGTTTTATAGCAAGGAAGGTTATTGGACCTTAAAGAGATAATTGATAAATCTGGATGTGGTTTGGAAGTAAAAATCTCTTAAAAGCAAAACGGGCATCTCCAAATTATAGAATTTGGCTCTGTAAAATCTATTCCTTAGGAGTTACTCTCTTTCCGTTTTTATCAAGATAAAATACGCCTCCAGAAAAGTGAAAGCCGCCGTAATATACAATCAGATCACCTTGAAAACCCAAATAACAATGCATTGGTATTTCGTTAACAACCTGGCCCTTTGTATTAATCAATGCGTCTAAATAGTAATCATTTATTGTTACAAAGGGTGCGTAATGTATTCTCACTCCACACAAACCATTTTCGAATTTATCAACTACATAAAACTTAGGTTGTATAACTATGTCCCCTTTCAAGTTTTTAAATCCCCATAGGTTGTCTTGTTGAAATTTTATAAGTGCGTCTTTATGTGATAAAGGATGATCGGCCAGCTTACTATTAACTTCGATTCGGGTATAAACCGAATTTTCCAACCTGTTTCCATGTACGTCAATAGGATAGAAATCAGTAAACTTTTTATCGCTAACAAAAGCGACTCCATTTTTGAAGTTGCCTTGTCCATCTTGCCATGTCTTATTGAAAACCCTTGTCCCTTTTTTATTTACAAACCATTGTTCTGTAAAACTGCTTATTCTTGCAAAGCCTTCACTAAATCCAGTTTCAGGGAAGTTATCACTTATATCAAAAACGAAGTTCCCAATCGTATCTATACATATCCATTTGCGTCCTTTATTAGTAACCTCTTTGGATACAAAACACAATCCATCGTTGAAATCTGTAACATGTAAGTAATCGGGTTTTACCTTTACATTTCCATACTTATCGATAAACCCATATTTGTTATTCTTTCCAACAAAAGCGTATAGTCCATTTCCTTGACCATAGCTTGCAACGGAAAATAGGAAGATAATTAGGGCAAATATTAAACGCATTAGTTATTGAGAGATATTACAGAAGATAAGGTAGCAAAAATCCCTTAAAAGCAAAACGGGAGTCCGTCTCTTTCAAGTGGATCTCCCGTTTTTAACTTTATGACTCACCGTAGTTTTTCATAAAGCATCAAGTTTTGTGTAACATTACCGACCCGATTTCATCTTCGTCTTCCCATGTTCCGTTTACCTACAACCCGATGGATATAGATAATTTGGCGATCAACGGTGCGCTACTTTATGCGTTTAACGCTGGCCTAAGCCAACCAACCATTTTTCCTGCACCTCGCCGGTCTATCCTTTTATCCGATCCGGATTTTTAATAGTTGGCGGTGGTTCAACTCCAATTGCTTCAAAGGTCATTATTTAACCTGCTTTCCTCCATAGAGTAATCGCATTTATAAATAATACCCCGCTAACTGTACTTTCCGTCATACCCCCTTGGGCTTGTCTTTTTGTACCAGTTCAGGCTTTCCCGTGATCTTTAGCTCTTCCTAAAATTCGCCCGATTCACTTTCCGTTGTCCTGTGAGGCTGTCAATGTACGTCGTTCTTGATAAATCCAAGTTCGTGACATTTTTACTTTTTTACAAATTTTTTTTATCGTTTTTATAAACAGTCAATTAACAGGTTACTCTCGGTTATCAACATAGATAATTTATATTTAAACATATGTATATCAATATCTTAAATGATAGCAATTTAAGGTTATTAACAATTTATTTATCCACAAAATGCGTTAATTTTAGCTATATATCACAATCAAATACTTCTTTTTATTTTTCGCTTCGATGTTTTGATAAAGCGTAATTAGCATTTTTCAATCAATAAAACACAACTTAAAAGCCGCTGTTGTAAGTACATGATAACTACAGAATTTGACGCTATGTTAACCGGATCAGATGGGCCGGTTAATGGTGTGGTAAAACGCTTGCCTAATGGCGCGTACCACTTTATTTCAATTGACGATACTTTGCACATCACTATTGCTAAAGATGAAGAAGGTAACTGGAAACGCATAGACGGTACAGAACCTTACTTTTCAGGCTGGGCAGATGAGTTGGCAGAGCAGATAAGTAAAAGCTAAACATTAATTTAATTTAGTGCATGGAAAACAGGGAACTTGGCAGATCGGGTATAATGGTTAAGCCATTTGCATTTGGCGGCAATGTGTTTGGCTGGACAGCCGATGAAAAGCGATCTTTTGAATTATTAGATGCCTTTGTTAATGAAGGTTTTGATCTGATAGACACAGCAGATGTTTACTCGCGTTGGGCGCCTGGTAATAAAGGTGGCGAAAGCGAAACTATTATAGGCAATTGGCTCAAACGATCAGGCAAGCGCGATAAGGTAATTATCGCCACTAAAGTGGGTAAGCCTATGGGCGATGATATGAAAGGGCTATCACGCGCTTACATCTATAAAGCTGTTGAAGCATCTCTAAAAAGGTTGCAAACCGATTATATAGATCTTTATCAATCGCATGATGATGACAAGGACACACCTTTGGAAGAAACCATGCAGGCCTTTACAGATCTGATAAAAGAAGGCAAGGTTCGGGCCGTGGGAGCTTCTAATTATAGTGCCGACAGATTTAAGGAGGCCCTTAAAGTGAGCATGGAAAATAATTTGGCCCGTTATGAAACCCTTCAGCCGGAGTATAACTTGTATGACAGGGAGCAATATGAAACCGAATATGAGCGTATTTGCCTGGAGAATAATATTGGCGTTATTACCTTTTACTCTTTGGCCAGCGGTTTTTTAACAGGGAAGTACCGTTCTGAAGCCGATCTTCAAAAAAGTGCGCGCGGCGGTGGTGTTAAAAAATATTTAAACGACCGTGGCTTCCGCACATTAGCCGCCCTGGATGAAGTGGCTGCTCGATACAACGCTACGCCTGCTGCCGTATCAATAGCGTGGGTAATGGCAAGGGTTGGTATAACCGCGCCTATTGCCAGTGCAACTTCTGTACAACAATTGAATGAAATTTTACAGGCCGCTAAACTAGAGTTAAGTATTGAAGCGATGGATAAATTAACGGACGCGAGCAGGTATTAAACTTTCCTCACGGTTAGAATGACAAAAAAAATAGAAAGCCCCGCTCGACTGAATTGAGCGGGGCTTTCTATTTATATTCCTTTTAAAAATTACCAAACCCTTATCCTGTCGGCAGGGGCTTTGTACATTTTATCGCCTGGTTTAACATCAAATGCAGCATACCATGCATCAATGTTGGTTATAGGCGCGTTTACACGGTGCTTGTTAGGCGAGTGCGAGTCTGTTAAAATTCGTTGCGCGGTTGTTTCATCGCGCATAATGCTACGCCAAATTTGCGCATACGATAAAAAGAAACGCTGATCTGGCGTAAAGCCGTCAATCTTCTCGGTAGACTGGCCCTGTTTGGTTTTTTTGAAAGCCTGATAAGCTACATTCACACCACCTAAGTCGGCAATATTTTCGCCCAAAGTTAGTCTGCCGTTTACGTGTAGGGTATCTAAAACCGTTAAAGCATTATATTGACCAACAACCTGGTCAGCACGTTTGGTGAATTTGTCGTTATCATCCTTGGTCCACCAATCGCGCAGGGTGCCATCAGCATCATATAAACGACCTTTGTCATCAAAACCATGGGTCATTTCGTGGCCAATTACAGCGCCAATACCGCCGTAGTTTATAGCATCGTCAGCACCCTCGGAGAAGAACGGAAACTGTAAAATACCCGCCGGGAAAACTATCTCGTTATTCTGCGAATTATAATAAGCGTTAACGGTAGGCGGTGTCATGCTCCAGCGACCTTTATCAACCGGTTTGCCTAAGCGGGTAACATTGAAATTGTAGCGCCATTCTGCAATACGTTTAACGTTGCCGGCATAATCATTACGATTGATCACAAGTCCGGTGTAATTTTCCCATTTATCAGGGTAGCCAATTTTAACTGTGAAGGAGTTTAATTTTTTAAGCGCTTTGGTTTTTGTCTCCGGACTCATCCAATCTAATCCCTGTATGCGTTCGCCTAAAGTAACTTTAAGGTTGTTTACCAATGCCAGCATACGTGCTTTTGCAGCCGGCGTAAAATATTTCTCTACATAAAGCTGACCCAACAATTCGCCAATGCTGCCGTCAACCAGGCTGGCCATACGCTCATTACGCGGAGCCTGAACTACCTGGCCGGTAAGTACTTTGTTAAAGGCGAAACGCGCGTCAACAAAAGGTGAACTTAACGAGCCTGTATTGTTTTTTAGGATGTTCCAGGTTAAATAAACTTTCCATTGATCTACCGGCGTGGCAGCTATCATTTCATCAGCCGTTTTAAAAAAGTTAGGGTCGTCAACCAGCATACTGTCTTGTGGAGTAGCTTTCATCATCGGGATGATCTGTGCCCAGTTTAAATTAGGAGTGGTTTTGCTGAAATCGCTTACCTTAACTTTGTGGTAAGTAAGGTTAGGATCCCTGCGGTCAACGCGGCTCATTTGCGCTTTAGCCAGCTTGGTTTCCATTGCCAAAATAATATCGGCATTGGCTGCGGCAGTAGTTTGCGGTGTGCCGGTCAACGTAAACAATGCAATAATGTATTTTTTGTAAGCCTCGCGAATGGTTTTTGAGCGGGCATCGTCTTTTAAATAATAATCGCGATCAGAAAGCGTGGTGCCGCCCTGATCAATATCGATCATATAATGCTCCGGATTTTTAGAATCTCTGCCAACGCCAAAGCTGAACAAAGTACCACCTTCGCCATGCGTGCGAGCATACGCAATTTCAGCTATTACGCCTTTAATGTCATTGATCTTGGCAACACGGGCCAAAGCCGGCTTAATAGGTGTATAACCGAGTTTTTCAATAGCAATGCTATCCATACCGCTGGCGTACAGATCGCCAACGCGTTGTTTCAGGCTGCCTGCCGGGGCACCTTTAACTTTGCTCACTTCGTTAACAAGGGCAATTAAGCGGTCGGTATTGTCCTGCGCTAAAACATAGAAACCACCCCAGGCGCTTTGCTTAGCCGGAATAACATTGTTTTTTATCCATCCACCATTGGCATAATTATAAAAATCATCGCCGGGCTTAACAGACATATCCATGTTGGCCGGGTCAATGTATTTTGCCGGTGGATCGGGTTCTTGTCGGTCAATAACAAATGCCGACGCGGCAAGGCATATCATGCCTCCCGCAAATAAGTGCGTGTACTTTACTTTCATTGAATAATAAAATCAGTTGCTGCGAATATAACGGATTTTGTTTGGATTTGGTGTCGACTCACCCCGGTGCCTCTCTGCTTCGCGTCAACTTACCCCCAGCCCCTCTCTGCTTCGCAAAGAGGGGAGAGTGAAATTGTGTAAGTTTGAAATAGCCCTCTTTCCGCCGCAGGCGAAGAGAGGGCAGACCAGCGTAGCGAGGTCGGGTGAGTAAAATAGTCCATCGACTCACCCCCAACCCCTCTCTGCTACGCAAAGAGGGGAGAAAGAAGATAATTAAGTTTGGAACAGCCCTTTTTCCGCCGCAGGCGAAGAGAGGGCAGACCAGCGTAGCGAGGTCGGGTGAGTAAAATAGTCCATCGACTCACCCCCAACCCCTCTCTGCTACGCAAAGAGGGGAGAAAGAAGATAATTAAGTTTGGAACAGCCCTTTTTCCGCCGCAAGCGAAGAGAGGGCAGGCCAGCGTAGCAAGGTCGGGTGAGTAAAATAGCCCGCTGACTCAACATGTGAGTAATATCTATTTATATTTGACTATGCCTTCCATTATCACCTTATGCCGAGAATTACGGCAGAGACAAACACCGGCCGAAAAAATATTGTGGCAACACTTAAGAAACAGATCAATTGTTAATGAAAAGTTTTTAAGACAACATCCAATTTGTGCTCAAAATGCTTTCGGAAAGAAACTTTATTATATACCCGATTTTTATTGTCACAACGCAAAACTGGTTATTGAGGCTGACGGTCCTATTCATTTGTTAAAAAGAGATTACGACAAAAATCGTGACGAAGTTTTGCAAGCTTCGGGATTGACAATTATGCGATTTGGCAATGAACAGATTATGAATGATACTGCTATGGTGCTTCAACAGGTTATGGAATTTTTGCAAGAAGCATCGCGGCGTTAGTTGACTCACCCCCAACCCCTCTCTGCTTGGCAAAGAGGGGAGAGTGAAACTATGTAAGTTTTCAAAGCCCTCTTTCCGCTGCAGGCGAAGAGAGGGCAGACCAGCGTAGCGAGGTCGGGTGAGCAAATAGACAGTCAACTCATCCCCGGCCCCTCTCTGCTTCGCAAAGAGGGGAGTGTCAGAACAACATATTTGATAGCCCTCTTTCCACCGCAGGCGAAGAGAGGGCAGACCAGCGTAGCGAGGTCGGGTGAGTAAAATAGCCCGCCAATTTTTGCCCCAAAAACCGTATTTTTGCAGCCTTATGAGTACTGCTAAAACTTATTCGCCTAAGCAAGCCGAAGAAAAATGGTACAGCTACTGGCTGCAACATAAATTTTTTAAGTCCGTGCCAGATGAGCGCGAACCTTACACTATTGTAATACCTCCGCCAAACGTTACCGGGGTGTTGCACATGGGCCACATGTTGAACAATACTATTCAGGATGTATTGATACGCCGTGCGCGTATGAAAGGTAAAAATGCCTGCTGGGTGCCTGGAACTGACCATGCCAGTATAGCTACTGAAGCTAAAGTTGTAGCTATGCTTAAAGAAAAAGGCATAAAAAAAGAAGACCTTACCCGCGAAGAGTTTTTAAGTTATGCATGGGAATGGAAAGAAAAATACGGTGGCATTATCCTTGAACAGTTAAAAAAACTGGGTGCCTCATGCGATTGGGACCGTACCCGTTTTACCATGGACCCCGACCTGAGCGATGCAGTGTTAGATACCTTTATCCACCTGTATAAAAAAGGATGGATCTATCGTGGTATACGCATGGTGAACTGGGACCCGCAGGGTAAAACCGCCGTTAGCGATGAGGAAGTAATTCGCAAAGAAGTTAATCAGAAGCTTTACTATATAAAGTATGAAGTTGCAGGTGAAGGCGAAAAAGCAAGTGCTGCAGGCGATCCTTTGGCCCTTGATCTTTTACCATCTACTTTAACTATCGCTACTACAAGACCCGAAACCATCATGGCTGATGCTGCAATTTGCATCAACCCTAATGATGAGCGCTATTTGCATTTACACGGATTGTCTGTTTTTATTCCGCTTATTAACCGAGAAATACCTATCATATTAGATGAGTATGTAGAGATGGATTTCGGTACTGGTTGTCTGAAAGTTACCCCTGCACACGATCTGAACGACTACGAATTGGGCCAAAAGCACAAACTGCCCGTTATTGATATTTTAAACGATGATGGCAGTCTGAACGAAAAAGCGCAGATACTGGTAGGCGAGGACCGCTTTGCCGCACGTAAAAAGATAGCGGTAATGCTGGAGGAAGCAGGCGCTTTGGAAAAAGTGGAAGAATATAAATCGCAGGTTGGTTTCTCTGAACGTACCAATGCGGTTATTGAGCCTAAGCTTTCTATGCAATGGTTCTGCAAAATGGGCGAGATGGCTAAACCTGCCTTAGATTATGTTTTGAATGGTGAGGTTAAGCTGATACCCGAAAAATTCATAAACACCTACCGCCACTGGATGGAGAACGTTCAGGACTGGTGTATTAGTCGCCAGTTATGGTGGGGACAGCAAATACCAGCCTGGTTTTTACCAAACGGCGAGTATGTAATTGCCAAAACCCGCGAAGAGGCTTTTCAAGAAGCAAAAGCTAAAAACGCGCAAATTAATCTGGATGATCTGGTGCAGGACCCGGATGTTGTTGATACCTGGTTCTCATCATGGTTATGGCCAATGAGTGTTTTTGATGGATTTAAAGATCCGGAAAATGCCGATATAAAATACTATTATCCAACCAATGACCTGGTAACCGCTCCGGAGATATTATTTTTCTGGGTTGCCCGGATGATCATGGCCGGACATGAATTCCGTGGAGACGTACCTTTCAAAAACGTATACCTTACCGGTATAGTTAGAGATAAACAGGGCCGCAAAATGTCTAAATCACTGGGCAACTCGCCAGACCCGCTTGATCTCATTGAACAATATGGTGCCGATGGTGTACGCGTAGGTATGTTGCTTGGGTCGCCTGCAGGCAACGATATCATGTTTGATGAAAAGGACTGCTTACAGGGCCGTAACTTCTTTAACAAGGTTTGGAATGCTTTCCTGTTAATTAAAGGCTGGCAGGTTGATGATAGCTTACCGAACGTAAACGCAACTACAATAGCCTGGTTTGAAAGCCGCTTTAACCAAGGCTTACAGGAAATTGAAGACAACTTTAGCCAATCCCGTTTATCGGAAGCTTTAATGGCTACTTATAAATTGGTTTGGGATGATTTCTGCGCATGGTACCTGGAAATGATCAAGCCGGTCTATCAGCAACCTATTGACAGGGAGACGTTTAATAAAACCATCGGTTTCTTTGAAAACATTCTGAAGATCCTGCATTCGTTTATGCCTTTTATTACTGAAGAATTATGGCACGACGAGATTTTTGGCGAACGCTCAGAAAAGGACTGTTGTATTGTTGCTCAATTACCAACAATTGGGGAAATTAATTCCCTGCTTATAAATGATGTTGAGCTGGTTAAGCAAATAATTACACAAATAAGGAATATCCGTCAGTCAAAACAGATCTCGCCTAAAGAAACCTTACAACTTGCGGTGAAAGCTAATTCGGGTGTTGATTATAAAGCATATTCCTACGTTATAACTAAGCTTGCTAATTTAAATGAGTTAACTTTTGTTAATGACAAAGTAGCCGACGCTGTAGCATTTTTAGTATCAACAGACGAGTTTTTTATTCCGATGCAGGAAACAGTTGATGCCGCGGCTGAACTGGAAAGATTAGAGAAAGAAAAAGCTTATCTGGAGGGATTCCTAAAATCTGTAAACGCCAAACTGCAAAATGAGCGTTTTATGGCCAATGCCAAACGTGATATTGTTGAGAACGAACAAAAGAAAAAAGCCGATGCTGAAGCAAAACTGATTATTGTGTTAGAAAATCTAAAACTCTTGGCAAACTAATTGCAAGGGCTTAGCTTTTAATATTGTTAAAAATTATTAGTGTTTCTGGTAAATATTATTAATTTTAGAAACAATATTTATAGCATAAGCTAAGCCCTTTATAATGACCAGTAACGCAGGTTTTTTTAACTTTTCTATAAATAAAATACTACATAGCGGACAATCTGCATTAGATGCCGCTCGTGTAAGGCTTTTGTATTATGGCTTAGCGCTTTCTTTTTTTACATCGCTATTATTATTTTTTGAGGTACTTTATAAAGAACACTTCATAATAAGTATTATTATAGGCAGTCTTACGCTTATTTCGGCCATATTATTCAAGTATTTAACTTATCGGCCGCGTTATCGCGTTATTTCTCATATAATATTGGTGGTTGCTACGTTGGCAAACATTGTAAATATTTACATAGCCAAGCAAAATGCTGATGCTGTTACGGTAGGTGTTATTATACTGATAACGCTATTTAGCTTTAATATGCTTGGGCAAAAGGCCGGATTTGTTTATTCGGCATTAAATATTGTTCCAACTTTAGCGCTGCTTATTCTGCAACATAACAACAGTTTTCTTATCACTCTTAAGCCCGAAAAGATTGATGATGCTACTTTTATTATCAGTCTTTCTTCGTGTTTAATGCTCATCCTGTTTGTTTACAGTCATTTTTATGCAGCTTTTAACAGGGCTATTTATGAGTTGAGCCAAACCGGCACCATGCGCGATCAAATTACAGCCGATTTTGAACAAGCTATAGAGAAGGCTAATAAATCGTCGGAAGCAAAATCGGAGTTTCTGTCTACCATGTCGCACGAGATCCGCACTCCACTTAATGCGGTTATTGGCATGACTGATCTGCTCATGATGGGCGGCCCAAGACCTGACCAAAAGGAGAACCTTGAAGTGTTAAAGTTTTCAGCAGGAAACCTGCTCTCCATCGTTAATGATGTGCTCGACTTTAATAAGATAGAGTCGGGTAAGCTCATCTTCGAAAAAATACGCCTTAACCTGCACGAACTGATGAACAACATCTGCGGCGGTTTGGCTATAACAGCCCGTCAAAAGGGCCTGAATTTTACTTTAAACGTTGACAAGGCCCTTCAGGACAAAGCCCTGTTTGGCGACCCGACCCGCATTACCCAAATTGTATTTAACCTGGTAAACAATGCCATAAAGTTTACAACACAGGGTGATATTTTGGTAAAAGTAAAATGTATTGAAGACAGGCACGACCGGTTAACAGTGAATTTCAAGGTGAAAGATTCAGGTATAGGCATTCAGCAAAACCGGCTCGATGTTATTTTTGAGCCTTTTACGCAGGAATCTGTAAGTACAACTAGGCAGTATGGTGGTACGGGCTTAGGGCTGGCCATAGTTAAAAGATTGCTTGAATTGCAAGGAATAAAGATCAACGTAAACAGTACGGTTAACGAGGGTTCTGAGTTTTCCTTCAATATGGAGTTCCCCGTAGCTACTGAAAAATTTATACCAGCAAGCAATAAGGTTGTAGTTGAACAACAGAATGAAGGAAATAATTTTGCATCATTGCGGGTTTTGATAGCCGAAGATAACCCGGTTAACGTGATGTTGATGAAAAAGTTGTTGTCAAAGTGGAACATTACACCCTTTATTGCAGAGAATGGTGAGCGCGCTGTAGAATTCGTTCAATATGGCAACTTTGATGTTATTTTAATGGACCTGCAGATGCCGGTAATGAATGGCTTTGATGCCGCTGTTGAAATACGCAAAATGGCCGACCCGCAAAAGTCTAACATTCCTATCATTGCTTTAACAGCGTCGGCTTTATTTGATATTAAGGAGCGGGTTTACAATTCGGGCATGAACGATTATGTTTCAAAACCGTTTAAACCTACAGAGCTTTTTGAAAAAATACAGAATCTGGTCAACCTCGCACCAGATGCTAAATATCCGCATATTCCGGTAAATCAGCAATAAAGCGGTAGCTGCCATTCACAAAATCAATTACGCAATAGTAATGATCAATGCCATTGGTAACTGCTAACAGGTCAATTTTGTGCACCATGTTATAGCGCGCAATTTGTTCAAATACTTTTTGCGTAATGGGCACACCAGGTGCTTTACATTCTACAAGCAGGACTTTTTGAGCCGTTTTGTTATAAACAACAATGTCAGACCGTTTTGGCTTACCGTGTAATTTATGTCCGCCCTCCAGTTTAATAAGTGTTTTGGGATAGTTTTTTTGTTTGATGAGATACTGCACAAAATGCTGACGCACCCATTCTTCAGGCGTAATAACGATGGTCTTTTTCCTTAGTTCGTCAAACAGTGTCAGTTGGCCGTTAACCTCGGTTATTTTAAAGGGGTAAGGTGGTAAATTAAGCGGCTGTAGCTGATGCATGGGCGAATTTAGTGATTAGTTAATTAGTGACCAGAAATTAGTTCGTAAATGTAAAATCCAATGTTCGGTTTCATCAACCACATTTTATTCAACTAATCACTAATCTCCAATCGTTAATCACTATTTTTGAAAACTCATGACTGCCGCTGATATCCTTAAAGATCTTAAAAACCGTAAGTATAAGCCGGTATACTTACTTCATGGCGAAGAACCGTATTTTGTTGATCTGATAGGCAATTTTGTTGAGCGTGAATTGTTGCCCGAAGCCGAACGAGGCTTTAACCAAACGGTGCTTTACGGTAAAGATACCGATATAATGACCGTGCTTAACGCTGCCAAACGCTACCCCATGATGGCTGATTACCAGGTGGTTTTGGTTAAAGAAGCGCAAGATATGAAATGGGGTAATGACAGCGACGAAAAGAAAGGTATCAATCCGTTTTTAAGTTACCTGGAAAGCCCGTTGCCCAGCACCATACTGGTGTTTTGCTACAAGTATGGTAAGTTTGATAAGCGTAAAAAAACTTACAAAGCCATTGAGAAGAATGGTTTGGTGTTTGAGTCAACCTCGCTTTACGATAATAAGATACCGGCCTGGGTTGAGAGTTATCTGAATGATGCCGGTTACAAAATAGGGCAACAGGCAGCTTTAATGGTAGCCGAATATTTGGGTAACGACCTTTCTAAAATAGCTAATGAGCTGGATAAGTTGATGCTTAACGTGGCCAAAGGGCAGGAAATTACGCTTAAGCATGTGCAGGATAACATTGGTATCAGTAAAGAGTACAACGTATTTGAACTGCAAACCGCGCTGGCAAAAAAGGATGTTGTTAAAGCCAATCAAATAGTTAATTATTTTGCCTCAAATCCTAAAAACAATCCAATTGTTTTGGTGTTAGGCAATCTTAATAATTATTTTACAAAGGTGCTTATGTACCACTACGTGCGCGATAAAACGCCACAAAACGTTGCAAAGGAAATAGGGGTGAATCCTTACTTTGTGAAAGATTATGAACAGGCCGCCCGTAGCTATAACTACGCCAAGTCCATACAAATAATTGGCTACCTTCGCGAATATGACCTGAAAAGCAAAGGTGTTGATTCTGTAGCAGATCATGGCGAGTTACTAAAGGAGCTGATGTTCAAAATACTGCACTAATAATATCTGCACTTTTCAAAGGCATACTTTAAGGCGCTATTTATTTTTTTGCGTAAAAACATCCTATAAATTATTTGTACTATTACTTTAAATTCCACAACAACCCAATCCATGGCAATAGACATCACAAAAGTTCTTAAAAAAAATCAGTCTGCTCTTCTTGAAAAGTGGATGACCAACCAACTGGCAGATGCAGGCTTACGCGACGACCTGATGAGCAATGAAGATCTTCGCGTAGAATCAGAAGAATTAGTGAATTCACTGGTCTCTGCCATCAGCTATTCAAACCTTGACAATGCAGAATCGGGCGATTTTGACCAGGTATTGGAAATACTGGGTGGCATTTCAATTTCGCGTGCGCGTCAGGGCTTTAGCCCTAAAGAGACCGGACTGTTTGTAATGAGCCTGAAAGATGCCTTGTTGAATTTACTTCAACAGGAAGTTAAAGATGCAAAAGAACTTTATACTTTAAGCAACAGGGTTGGCCGTTTAATAGATCATTTCTCTATTGCCACGTTCGAAACATTTATAAAAGGGCGTGAAGAAGTTATACTGAGACAAACGGACGAGATAACCGAAATTTCTACCCCGGTAATACGTGTTTGGGACGGCATTTTGGCGCTTCCTATTATAGGCACCTTAGATAGCGCCCGCACTCAGGTAGTAATGGAAAGCTTACTTACAGAGATTGTAGAAACCGGTAGCAGCATTGCCATTTTAGATATATCAGGCGTTCCCACTGTTGACTCATTGGTCGCTCAACATTTACTTAAAACGGTTAGCGCCACCCGCCTAATGGGCGCCGATTGTATTATCAGCGGCATACGCCCGGAGATAGCACAAACTATAGTGCATTTGGGCATTGATCTTTCGCAGATAATTACAAAAGCTTCACTTGCAAGCGCTTTACTGTACGCTTTCAGATCGCTGAAGTTAGAAGTTAGAAAAGTTAATGATGGTAACAGGTTTGCTGTTAAAAATTAAGAATACGCATGGATAGAATTCCTATTCTAAGGATGGGGCAGTTTTTACTGGTAACCATCCAGGTAGACCTTTATGACAGGCTTGCCCTTGATCTGGAAGCCGATATTGTTAAAATGGTGAATAAAACCGGTGCGCGTGGCGTATTGATAGATATATCTGCTGTAAGTATAGTTGATTCATTTATGGGGCGTATTATAGGCAACATAGGGGTTATGTCAAAATTATTAGATGCCGAAACTGTTGTTGTGGGTATGCAACCCGCTGTAGCCATTACTCTTGTTGAATTAGGTTTACCGCTTAAGGGTGTGTACACAGCTTTAAACGTAGATAAAGGCATGGATCTGTTAAGGTCAATTATTCAGGATGATGTAGATACAGCAGATACCGACGACGATGACGATAATATCGCTGAATAAAGACAACATGCCTGTTCAGCGGGAACAGGATGTAGTGCTTTTTCGCAATCGGGTAAAAGAGTATGCTGTAAAAATTAAAATGGGTTTGGTTAACCAAACAAAACTGATCACCGCAGCCAGTGAACTGGTAAGAAACATGTTGCGTTACGCGAACGGCGGAGAGGTATTGATCGAAGTGGTATCGCGCGGACGAGATAATGGTATTCGATTAACGTTTAGTGATAAAGGCCCCGGAATAGCAGATATCAGCCTTGCCATGAAAGATGGTTTTTCCACAGGCAAAAGTTTGGGTTTGGGTTTGCCCGGTACCAAAAGATTGGTAAACGAATTTGATATAAAAAGCGAACCTGGCAAAGGTACAAGGGTGATGATAATAAAGTGGGCCAATGGTTGACGCTACACATACCAGCTTTAATGCTTCCGACAGGAGTTACTATGCCATCCTGAAAAAGGAAATACATGCTATTGCAGTACAGGCAGGAATTGCGGATAAAAAGCTAAATGAACTTGATATTATTGTAGCCGAAATGACCTCTAACCTCCACAAGTATGCTATGGGTGGAGAGTTGTTGGTAGCCTACTTTGATAAGCCGGGTGAGGAGTACATTGAACTGATAAGCATTGATAACGGTCCCGGAATAGCCGAATTACAGAAAGCGCTGGTAGACGGTTACTCTACCGCTAATTCAATGGGCCATGGTTTGGGTAGCATTAAGCGTTTTTCAGACGAGTTTGACATTTACTCACTTAAAGGCTGGGGAACCATCGTATTAAGTCGTATTTATAAAACAAAACAGCCTTCAAAAAGCAGGTTGAAAACATATGTGCAGATAAGGCCTATCGTTATAAAAAAACCTGGAGAGACCACAAGTGGAGACGGACATTATGTAAAGGCTACAGATGGCATGATCAAATTACTGGTTGCCGATGGTTTGGGTCATGGTCCGGAAGCTAATTTGGCTGTGAACGAAGCGGTTAAGTCGTTTAAATCATGCCCGTATAATTCTCCTGCAGATATTATCAGATACATTCATCGGGATATCAGGAAAACACGTGGCATAGTGGGTACGGTAGCTATTTTTGATATGAATGCTAAAGCTGTTAGAATAGCAGGTGTTGGTAATATTTCTTCCCGTTTATCGGGAGGGGTAAACAATAAAACTTTATTGGCGTATAACGGAATAATTGGTCATAACATTCCAACCACTATGAATGACCATTTAATGCATTTTGCAGACTATCAGCAGTTGGTTTTATGTTCTGATGGTATTAAAAGCAGGTGGGAAACCATTAAACACGCAGGTATTAACCGTTGCGATAACACCATTCTCGCTGCGGCTATTTATAAAGATTTTTCCCGGCAAACAGATGATATGTCGGTTATTATAGCAAGGGTTAAGTAATAGAGCATGACGGCAATTGTATCAATATCACTTGAAAATGAAATGGACCTTATATTGGCTTATAAAAAGTCAATCAGGACCGCCGAAATGCTGGGACTAACCATTTCTACTCAAACTGCCTTCGCTACAGCCGTATCAGAAGTATGCAGGGAAGTAATAGACAAAACCTTTGATGGGCAACTAAGCATTGGGGTATTAACTGAAGGCGAACGTTATTCATTATCAGCACGCATAACTTTCAGGAAAGACGATAATTTTGGCAAAGTTAACGATGGTTTAGACTACGCCCGCCGCCTGGTTCCCGCCTTAGAAGTTTCTGTGGCTAATGACTGGGTTACCGTAATGTTGAAAATGCCGGTACCGCGCTCGGCAAAAGTTGACCGGGCTAAAATATCTGCCGTAAAGCTGCATTTTGAGGTAGCCGAACCCGTCAGTGCTTACGAAGAAGTTAAGCAGCGCAATTATGAGTTATTTAAGTTAAATGAAGAACGGGAGAGCGCTTTGCTGGCCGCTAATTATTTAAATGAGCAAAAAGATGAATTTCTATCAGTTGCCAGTCATGAGTTAAAAACTCCGTTAACTATTTTACGGTCTTTTGCCCAATTGGCTATTAAGACCGAAGGCGGAAACAACGCGCAACTGCAACTCTATTTAAAGAAAATTGAAACACAATCTGCTAAGCTTAACTCTTTGATACAGCAATTGTTGGATATTACAAAGATTGATGCCGGCACTGCGGATTACCAGATGGAACATGTCTCTATCAATACCTTTTTAACCAACGCTGTTGATCTGGTGAGTATGATCATTCCGAATAATAATGTATCGCTTCAATTAGGTAACGATGCAACCGTTATGCTGGATCGTTTACGGATTGAACAGGTGGTTAATAATATCGTTGGTAATGCTGCCAAATACTCCAAATCGGGCAGCTCAATTACCATCAGAACAAAAGTTAAAAACGGGGTAGTATCTGTAACTGTTGAAGACGAAGGGATAGGCATGTCTGATGAAACACTTCACCAGGTATTCAAGAAATTTTATAGAAGCGAACAGGTGTTGAAGAAGTATAATGGCTTAGGCATGGGTTTATACATTGCCTCAAAAATTATTGCTGATCATAAAGGCTCAATAACTGTTAACAGCAATGAGGGAATAGGTTCCGTTTTCTGCTTTACATTACCTGTTGCAGAACAAGCAGATGCTTTCATAGCTGCAGTATAACATTATCTGTTACCGGATGGCCGGTACAGGTTAGTACCCATCCTTCAGCAAGATCTGCTTCCATCAATACATCATTTACAGACATTTCAACTTTCCCTGACACGCATTTGGCAATGCATGTAGAACACATGCCTCCGCGGCAGCTGTAGGGCAAGGCAATATTATTTTGCAATGCCGCTTGCAGTATAGATTGGTTTTCGCCTACGGCAATGCTGTAAACCTCGTTATTTATTTGAAGTTTTATATTTTGCGGCGGATAAACAGCTGTGCTTTCTGCTACGGGTACTGTTTCTATAACAAAGTTTTCCTTGCGTATATTTTCCTGCTCAACGCCCATAAAAAGCAGCGTCAGCCTGATCATACGCATATAGGCAAAGGGGCCGCAGATGTAAAAAAGGGTGTTTGTAAAGTTATTTCCTAAGTGCTGATGCAGTAATTGTTCCAGATAATCGTTACTGAGGCGTTTACCCTCGCTGCTCAATAAACTTACTATGGTGAAACGCCGCGTATTATGGGTTTGTAATTTTGATAACGCTTCATTAAAAAGTATATCATCAGCTTTGTTGTTGCTGTAGAACAAAACAATGTTGATATCCTCAGGCCTTGCTAACAGGTATTTTATATGCGAGAATACGGGTACAATACCGCTCCCGGCTGCTAAATACATTATGTTTTTTATACCTGTTGTTTTGCTTAAAGTGAATTTACCCGCGGGAGATACGGCGTTGATCAGGTCGCCTTTTTTAACCTTGGACAACATAAAGCGGGATATCTCGCCATTGCTTACACGTTTTACTGTAATGGCAAGCAGAGCTTCATCCGGCGACGAACTTAACGAGTAGGAACGACGTATCTCATTACCGTGATGATTTAAAACAAGTGTGATAAACTGCCCGGCAGCATAAGGAACTTTTGCACCGTTTGCCTCGGCTAATAAAAATGTAGCTGTGTCAGCAGTTTCTTGCCTAATATCTTCAACACGCAGTTGCAGCATAATTATATAGTTAATACCAGCTTGCCAAATTGCGCAGACGTTCCCATTTTTTTGATCACATCACCGGCGGTGTTCATTGGGTATACTTCATCAATTACCGGTATAATCTGGTGTGTGTGCATAAATTCCAACATCGCCTTAAAGTCGGCAGCGTTGCCCATAGTACTGCCTAATAATTGCAACTGTTTCCAAAACACTTTCCGACCGTTTATTGACGGAATATCACCTGCTGTACCACCAAAAAACACAATACGGCCGCCGGGTTTACACAGGTCCGGGAATTTAGCGAAGCCTTCGCCAAGGGCGCTGTCAATAATAATATCAAAGCCGCCCGAGAGGTGCTGCAATTCTTCGGCCCAATCCTGCGCCTTGTAGTTTACACCTGCTAATGCGCCCATCTGTATGGCGCTATCCAGTTTCTCTCCTGAACCGCTTGTTACAAATACCCTGCATCCCATAGCTAAGGCAAATTGCAAAGCGAACGTACCTGTGCCACTGCCTACGCCGGATATAAGAACGGTGTCGCCTTTTTTAGCTTTAGCCTTAACAGTAAGTGCTCTAAATGCGGTAACGCCTGCTAACGGAAATGCCGCCGCCTGCTCCCAGGTTAAGTAAGCCGGTTTGTCAAAAAGGTTTTCTGCAGTCACCTTGACATATTCGGCCAATGTGCCGTCATCAGGCAACCCTAAAATTTTGAAATCCTTGCCCTGTGCATTATCGTTCTCTCCCCAGTTAAAGGCAGCGTTGATCACTACCTCCTTGTTCAGCCAGTTAGGGTCAACCCCTTCGCCAAACTCGGTAACAATGCCCGCACCGTCTGAACCCAAAATGGCCGGGTATTTTAAACCGGCATATTTACCAATGCTGATCCAGTAATCGCGGCGGTTAAGCGCTGCGGCTTTAATTTTAACTACAACTTCGCCCGGTCCGGGAATAGGGGTTTCAACCTCTTTCCAAACAATGGGTTGATCAGGGGCTTCTAATACGTTGGCTTTCATAAATGGTGTTGGTTATAATAAAAACGGCGGCCTAAAGCCGCCGTTCTAATTGTCTTAAAAATCCGAAACTGAACTTCCGAAATTAAGCTATCGCTTTAGCGTATAATTCAGCAACGTGGTTCCAGTTCACTACGTTCCAGATGGCAGCTAAATAATCCGGACGACGGTTTTGATATTTCAGGTAGTAAGCATGCTCCCAAACGTCAATACCTAAAATTGGAGTGCCTTTAACTTCGGCAACGTCCATTAATGGGTTATCCTGGTTAGGTGTTGAGGTTACAGCCAGTTTTTTATCAGCAGTAACAACTAACCATGCCCATCCTGAACCGAAACGGGTAGCACCAGCGTCAGAAATTTTGGTTTTTAATTCAGCAAATGAACCGAAAGTGCTTTTAATAGCATCAGCTAAAGCACCTGTTGGCTCGCCGCCACCGTTTGGCGATAGCAAGGTCCAGAATAGTGTGTGGTTATAGTGACCGCCGCCGTTGTTACGTACAGCAGCAGGATATTTTGATATGTTTTTAATGATATCGTCAATGTTTGCATCAGCCTCAGGCTTGCCTTCTAAAGCTTTGTTTAAGTTAGTAACATAAGCCTGGTGGTGCTTGCCATGGTGAATTTCCATGGTTGCCTTATCAATGTGCGGTTCCAAAGCATCGGTTGCGTAGGATAACGCCGGTAGTGTAAATGCCATAAAAGTAATTTTAAAGTTTAATGTTTGTTAGCAAATATAAGGCGTAAGCAAGCATATTGTTCTAAATAAATGTCAACTTTTTGCCATTAGTAACTGAGGCTTTTTTTAATTATATTTAGGTAAACGCTTAGCGCTTTAAGTAGTATGTTAAATTTTAATTTAAAATTGTAACTTATAGAAAATATTATCCATATTTGATAGATACTCACAATAATATATGCACAAAACGCCAATTGATCTAACCAATTGCGATACAGAACCAATTCATATACCTGGTCAAATTCAGTCTCATGGGTTTCTTATTGTAATAGATCAAAATTTAAACATAACTTACCACAGCGAGAACGTTCATGCTTTTTTAAAAGGCATACCGGATGTTTTGCTGGGCATATCCATTAGGGATATTGAAAGTATTATAGGCCAAAATGAACCGCCTGATTTTATCAATCAGCTCATTTCATTTGGAAAAATAAACGGCTTCGATCAAACCAACCCATTTCATACCGATATTCAGGGTGAAAGCTATAATCTGATCATTTCCCGGTCTGGGTCTGCTTATTTGCTTGAGTTCGAACCTGTATTGTCTGATCTGAAAACAGATATACAGAAAATGATCGGTCGTTCCATAGCTGAAATGCTGGCCGACAAGGATATTACCACCCTGTTGAATAATACCACATATCAGGTAAAAACTGTTATTGGTTATGACAGGGTGATGGTCTATCGCTTTGCATCTGACGGGCATGGTGAGGTAGTAGCTGAAGCTAAGAACGAGAATCTGGAGAGCTGGTTGGGACTACATTACCCGGCATCTGATATTCCTAAACAAGCACGCGAGCTTTATAAGCTTAACTTAACACGTTTAATAGCGAACGTTTTTACAACGCCATCAAAGATTTTATCTACGCGTCAGTTTGCAGAACAGCCTTTGGATCTAACCAATTCGCAACTGCGTGCGGTGTCGCCTATGCATATTGAGTATTTGAAAAATATGGGTGTGCATTCAAGTTTCAGTATATCGCTTATTTATAAAGGCGAACTTTGGGGATTGATCGCGTGTCATAATTATTCACCACGTTTTATTGATTACAAAGCGCGTGATTCTGCAAAACTCATCGGTCAGATACTTTCATCGGCTCTGGAGTTCAGGCAGGATGAGGCTAATAAATACTTGCTGAGTAAATTAAATGCTAACGTTGACGCGCTTTCAAAGCTGATGCTAAAAGATAATAGTATTGAGGAAGCGCTTACCGAACAGTATGTTACCCTTTTGGATGCTGTTGAAGCTACGGGGGCGTTACTGGCTTATGAAAACAATATCACCAAGCTGGGTAAAACCCCTGATGATAAGCAGATAGCGCAATTAATTGAATGGGTTGGTAATAACGTAAGCGAAACTTTTTATTATACTAATGAACTGCCCGAAATCTACTCGGAGTCGGTAGCATATAAGCACATTGCCAGCGGAATAATGGTGATCACCTTGTCGCGCGAATTAGCTGAGTATATTATTTGGTTTAAGCCGGAGCATATTGAAACCATTACCTGGGCAGGTAATCCCGATAAACCATTTGAATTAAATAGCGATGGTAGCATGATCTTATCGCCACGCAGATCATTTGAAGCATGGTCGCAGCAGGTTGCAGGCAAATCGCAGGAATGGCAAGATGAGGAAATCAAATCGGCTATGCGATTAAAGGCCGAAGTTACCTATGCCATTAATCAAAAAGCAGGCGCTATAAGGATGCTCAATGAGCGACTAAAGCAAGCTTATGAAGAGCTGGATACATTCAGCTTCACCATATCGCACGATCTGAAAAACCCTTTATCAACTATTAAAGGTTATGCCCAACTGCTAACCCGCGATGCCAGTTTGCAACCACGGGTGAAAGATACGCTTGTGCGCATTAATGATAAAGTTGATAAAATGAACCTCATGATCAACGAGGTGTTAGAATATTCACGCATTGGCAGGCAGGATATAAAGCCTGTTGAGGTTGACCTCGGAACAATCATTGCAGATCAAATTAAAGATCTCAAAATTGCCTTTAATACTGATAATTTGAAAGTTGTACTGGGAAATACGCCTGTGGCGTATGGCGATCCGGTTATGTTGTCGCAGGTGTTTGCCAACTTATTGAGCAATGCCATAAAATACAGCATGGAACAACCCCAGCCAACTATTCATGTTGAAGGCAAAGAAGACGAGTTAGAAATTACTTACAGCATAAAAGACAATGGCGTAGGTATTGAAATAAAACAGCTACCGCGAATATTTGAGTTGTTTAAACGTATGGATAACGTGCAGCATATAGAAGGCAGCGGGGTAGGCTTGGCTATTGTAAAACGTATTGTTGAAAAGCACAACGGCAAAATTTGGGTAGATAGCCAGCTTGGTAAAGGCTCAACTTTTTTTGTGTCGTTTAAGAAAGGGGTGTGATTTAGTGATCAGAGATTGGTTGAATAGCGATTAGGCAGATAAGCGAACTAATCAACCATACTTTGATTTAGATATTAGAGATTAGCGGAGCGGCGATTAGACGATAGCTAACTAATCACTGATCTCCAGTCAACTAATCACTAAATTTCACCATCCAATCCCTGAATTTTTCAAAGGTATTATTAGCGGCAGCAATTACTTCGGTTTGTTGTGCTTCAGTGGGAGCTATGGCATTGAGTTTCTGCTGAAATTGAACCCACTTGTTGCCGGTGTCTTCACCGTAGCCGTTAAAGAAGGATAGTCCCTGTCCATCTGTTATTCCCAAATGTTGCTGTACCATTTTACTGATGATCTTTCCGCCCAGTGTTGACCCCTCAATAACATATAAGGCACCAAACGCCTGTAGTAAATTGTTGATCTGGGGCAATTCAGTATCTTCTGCCTTTGGTGGCAAATTACCTTTGAGGTTAGTCAGATCATTTGCCAGTGCAGCTGTTTTGCGGCGATCAGTATAGTCAGGCAGGTTTTGGGTATTGATGTGTTTGTCTATTAGTAGCTCCAGTCCTCCAAAATAACCATAAAACAGTTCAAGTATATGCGCGTAATCGGCCACCGACCGCATGCTTTTCATTTTACCAACCAATATCTTTTCCGTTTCCTGATGATATTGTAAGGTCGTCGCTTTTATTTTTTCAGTTAACATAGGTATTTTCAAAGGGGATATCAACGGGCTAATGTATAGCTTCTATTGCATTAACGTTGCAGAACGGATAAATATTTCTTCATCTACTGCGCAATTCGCGCAAAGCATCGTTAGCTATCCATTTGGCGGCTTTATTATTTTGTTGCAAAATGCGTTCGCCTGTGGCTATGGCTACCTGTTTCAGCGCGCCATTGCGTTTGCCAATTTGCCGCAGCGCCCAGTTAACTGCTTTCTTAACAAAATTACGCTCGTCATTAGCCTCACGCTCTATTATTGGCATAAACTTAATAAACACCATGTCATCGGCCTTTTTATCATGGACGGAGAAGGCCGCCATTATTACAAATCCGGCCCGCTTTACAAATTCCTCTTCCCGATTGCAGTACTCAATAGCTTTCTCAATGGCAAAGGGGGTACGCGCGAATAAATTACTGCACGCCTGGTCGCAAATATCCCAGCTATCAAAACTAAGTGTCCATTCGTCTATTTGTTGCCCGGTTACCAACTTAGGGTCGTCTATCATGGTAGCCAGCAATTTTGCTTCGTGTACGTTGGTATCCCAAAGCTGCTGCGCCAGCGAGTGGTCAATCTTAATTACCTTAGCCAGCTTACGCAGATCGGGTATGCGTACACCAAGTGCATTGCTGTTATCAATGCCAAAGCGAAGCATGCCTTCGCGATAAGCAGGGGAGGATGATTGCTTTAACAGCTCTATAATATCTGACGCTTCCATAGTATGTGAATACAAGTATGTAAAATTTAATCGAACTTTACATACCTAAAATGGTTAAAGAGTTTAGAAAAACCATTTATATGATGCTGAAAACTTTACTTTTTTCCTCTGCTCTCTTGTGCGGTGCGTTTGCTCAGGCTCAAACAGACACTACCGGTAAATCTCCGGTACGTACTTTATCTTACCAGGAATATAATGCTTATTTAAAAGGCCAGGCGTCAACAGATATGGCCATGGTAGCCGAAATGAACCATTACCCCATGCCGGATAAGGTGTTGAAACTAAGCAACCAGCTAAACCTGAGTCCTGTTCAGATAAAAAAGATAACTGACATCAACACACAGATGCAGCGCCGCCGCGTACAAATAGGCGGTTCGGTAATTGCTAATGAGAAAATGTTGGATAGCCTGTTCAGAACCCGAAAGATGAGCGACGGTAACCTGATCTTTTATACAAACAGGCATGGTTTATACCAGGGCGAACTGAAAAACGCCATTTTACAGGCTTGTTTGGCTACCGAGAAATTGCTGTCGCAGCAGCAGATCGCTAAATTTGAAGCGCTTCAAAAAAAGTAGTTAGTGTTACTTAAACATTGCGTGATTATTAACATGCAAATTGCGATTGGTTTTGTTTAATTTAGCGGCCTCATTAATATATATGAAAATATCGTTTGATTTCGAAAAGCCTTTAGCCGAGCTGGAGCAGCAGATTGAAAAAGTGAAGCAGATGGAAGAGAAGAATAAGCTGGATATGTCTGCCACTATTAACGAACTTCAAGGCAAACTCGACGAAGCGCGTACTCAAATATACTCCAACCTTAACGGCTGGCAAAAAGTGCAAATTTCTCGTCACCCTGAGCGTCCATATACCTTGCAGTATCTGGAGCTGATGTGTGATGATTTTATTGAACTGCACGGCGACCGTACCGTGGGTGATGACAAAGCCATTATTGGCGGCTTTGGTACCTTGAATGGGCAAACCGTAATGTTTATTGGCCACCAGAAAGGGCGTAACACCAAAGAGCGCCAGTACCGTAATTTCGGTATGGCCAACCCAGAGGGTTACCGCAAGGCTTTAAGGTTGATGAAACTGGCCGAGAAGTTCAATAAGCCGGTAGTTACCTTAATTGATACGCCGGGTGCTTACCCTGGTTTGGAAGCGGAAGAGCGTGGACAAGGTGAGGCTATTGCCCGTAACATTTTGGAAATGTCTGTATTGAAGGTACCTATCATTTGCGTTATTATTGGTGAAGGTGCATCTGGTGGTGCTTTGGGTATTGGTGTTGGCGACAGGGTTTTAATGTTGGATAACTCTTGGTATTCAGTTATATCGCCCGAGAACTGCTCAACCATTTTGTTTAAAACTTGGGAGCATAAGGAACGGGCTGCAGAAATGTTGAAGCTTACCTCAACCGAGATGCTGAAAAACAAATTGATCGACGGTGTGATCAAAGAACCGCTGGGTGGCGCGCATCAAGACCCGGTGGCTATGGCAGCCATTGTTAAAAAGCAATTGATAAAAGAACTGAAAACGTTAAAAGAGCGCGACATAAACGAACTGGTAGCAGAGCGCATTGAGAAATTCTGCTCAATGGGTGTTGTGATTGACGGATAAACCCGAAGATTGAAGATCAAAAATTGAGGCGATTGGTTTATACCGGTCGCCTTTTATGTTTTAACACACTTAGTTGTACCACGTTGATATGCGTCCTAAGGTTTTTTTTTGGTGTCGACAGTTGATTTAATCGCTTGTTAATCAACTGTTTGATGTTTTATGATTGTTTTCTGGGATAACTTTTAAGTCAGTAGCATTACGCTTAAAAATTGGTTAACTATCTAAATTACAGTTGATTGAAATTAGACTGTCGCTACTCCAATTTTGGTCCACCGTTTGGGACAGGTTTCAATACACTAAGTTAATATAAAACAAAAGCGGCCACCCTTGTTTAAGGATAGCCGCTTTTTTAGTTTAAAGTTACTTGTTTATTCGGTTGGGAAACCAAATTTGCCTGCGTAATCTTTTAGTTGCGCGCTGAACTTGGCAGAGAGCGCCTTGTTATTGCTTTGTTTTGCCGTGCCGGCCATACCGCGTATTAACGATAAGCCTAATTGTATTTCGTTATTACCCAGATCTGTTTTGCCATTTTTATATAGCGTGTAGTTGTAATTAAGCGAGTTTACCAGATAGTCATCTATCAAATTCAACAGCTTATCGCCTATTGCGCTTTCGCCTAAGGCATAGGCAGATTCAGCAAGATAATATTTCCTGATAGCCGCTTCCTGCACCGGGATAAAGTTTGGCAGCTCGTCCATGTATTTGTTCAAAGCTAATTTAGCCTCCGCCGTTTTGCCTTCTTTCATCAATCCCTCAATCATGTCTATGTAAACACGGCTTAAAAGTGGGTAGAACATGGTTAATGATTCGTGGTCAAGGTATTTAGCCGTTTTAAAGTTACCCCACTTAAACTTAGTAGTAACGTTATTGTACATCACAGTTGGATTTACATTATTCTGCGCGCTTGCAGCGGTATCAGGGGTTAGCGGTAATAACCTCATGGCAAAACCTTCGTTATACAGGTATTTATCCAATCCCATCATTACGCTGCCAGGAGCGGTAACTGTAAAGTAAATTGGCCTTTTCCAGTTGTTGTGCGAAATAATGTCCATTAAAGCTAAGTTGTCTTTAGCTACATAGTTACCCGGATAAGTAAACTTAACGGTATCAGTAATGCGGCTCTGCAAGTCGGCAGGTACAACGTTATTCTTTAAAACATCATCTTTATTAACCGTGATCTTAAAGTTTTTAGTAGGTAAAAAGTTGCTTGTTTCGCCGCTTTGGTATTGTACTTTGGCTGCTTCATTGTCTGATAGCATAAAGTCAAATACCTCTTTCAGCTCAATAGCACCCTGAATTTTTTGATCGCTGTAGTACAATACATCGCGTACACCCATTTTAAACTGATCGTCTTTCATGGTGATCGGCAGTGGTGCAGACTCATTCATTTTGGTCTTCATCTGCCTGATGTACCAGTCGGTACCCAATAAGCTCAGGTTAACTATACGCACATCCGGACGCACATTTTCCACTTCCTGTATATACCATAGGGGGTAAGTGTCGTTATCGCCATAAGTAAATAAAATAGCATTTGGCGCGCATGAGTTAAGGTAGTTATAAGCCATGTCATGCGGGGTAAGCTTGGTTGAACGGTCGTGGTCATCCCATTCCTGGTTTGCCATTAATATAGGTCCCACGGCTAAACAAACTGTTGTGGCCAAAATAGCCGCGTTTTTGTTAGCTGCTTTTCGGCTTACCAGTTCAACAATAGCCGGTACCGCCAGGCCTATCCATATGGCAAACGCATAAAACGAACCTGCGTATGCATAATCACGCTCACGTGGCTGCAATGGGTCCTGGTTAAGGTAAAGCAAAATGGCAAAACCTGTAAAGAAGAACAGCACACCTACAACACCGGCATCGCGTTGATTACGCTTAAAGTGGAAGTAAGCGCCCAGCAAGCCTAAAATAAGCGGTAAAAAGAACAGGCGGTTGTATGATAAACTTTTGGTAACAGAGTAGGGCAGGTCCTTACCAAAGTTCCATCCGCTTATCCAGTCGCCGTCAATGCCGCCCTGCTGACCATCCATTTCGTTGGTGCGGCCCACAAAGTTCCACAAAAAGTAGCGGGTGTACATTTGGTTTACCTGCCACGTAAGGAAGAAACCCAGGTTGGTGCTAAAGGTTGGATGCTCCTCTTGCGCCAGACCAGACCAGCTGCGGTAAAACTCCGGGTGACCGGCTTTATCGCTAAACATGCGCGGGAAGATGGTATTACGGTCGTATTCTGTTTTTAATTTCTTTCCGGCAGGCTCATATTTGGTTAAGCCGCGGCGGTAAAGCGTAGCGCCTTCCTGCTGATCAATAGGCTGAGCATCAAAAAACTGACCGTATAATAAAGGCGTATCACCGTATTGATCGCGGTTAAGGTAGCTGTTCAGCGCGAAAGCATCCTGCGGATCGCTGTTGTTAAGGTTAGTGCCGGCTTTAGCTCTGATAACGATCATTACAAACGAACTGTAACCGAACAAGATAAAAGCGGTACAAAGCAGGAAAGTATTCAGTGCGAAGCGTTTTTCACGTATTTTAATAACATACTCAAGGGCGGCTACAACGGCTATGCCTACTACCAAACCAATAATGCTCGCGCTTACCGCTAATGCCAGTATAAAACAAACTGCAGCAGCGATGATTGCGGGTTTAGACGGTTTAACCGTATAGTAAATGCCGGCTACAATTGTGCCTATTACTAACAGGAAGAATACAACAGCTCCGCTGCCAAAGCCCATTCCAAGCGTGTTTACAAAGAACAGATCTGAAAAAGCAGCGCCTTTTACAGTGAATTGTATAATACCCCATAATACGGTACCCACCACAACAACACCTAATAAAAATGCCCATATTGTACCTTTTGTAGTAACCTTTTGCGAGCGGCGGAAATAGATAACCAACGCTATGGCAGGTATAACCAGCAAGTTTAATAAGTGTATACCTATTGAAAGGCCCATTACATAGGCAATAAATACTATCCATTTATCGGCACCTTCTTCATCAGCATGTGCATCCCATTTTAAAATGGCCCAGAATACAACTGCTGTACACAATGATGATAAGGCGTAGACCTCAGACTCAACTGCCGAGAACCAAAAAGTATCAGAAAAAGTATAAGCTAATGAACCTACCAGGCCTGCACCTATAATGCTGATCAAGCTGGCAAGGCTCATTTCTTCGCCTTTTTTTACCAGTATTTTTTTAGCCAGGGCCGTTATGCTCCAAAATAAAAACAATATAGTTACCGCGCTGGCCAGTGCCGAACCCATGTTGGTCCAGTAAGCAACTTTGGTATTATCGCCCAATGAGAGGAGGGAGAACACTTTACCAATTATGGTGAATAGCGGCGCTCCCGGCTGGTGGGCCACCTGCAAACGGTAAATACAGGCAATAAACTCGCCGCAATCCCAAAAACTGGTTGATGGCTCTAAAGTTAAGGTGTAGGTAATAGCAGCCACAGCAAATGCCAGCCAGCCAAAAATGTTGTTGATTTTATTATAATTCATTACTGGAAATTACAAGTGATGACGATTTAACGAGCCGAAAATAGTAAAACAATTAGCATGAACCGCAATAAACCAATATCATTTAACACAATTTAACGCATATGAGCGTTTGCTGCAATAATTTTTAGTGTAATTAAGTCGGGTGTTTTTTACGCATTTAGTTGGTAAATAAAATGTTAGGCAGGCCAACGTGTTAATGGCTTAACATTATGTTTAAATTTTATAAAAATTCATTTTGAATTGGAAATTTTCGTCTTATATTTGCAAACCTTTTCGGAACGACAGTTGCGAGCAGGAGATTGCCTGATAGTATAATGGTAGTACGACGGTTTTTGGTACCGTTTGTCTTGGTTCGAATCCAGGTCGGGCAACAATTCAATTTCGGATTTCGAATTTTTGATTTCGGATGTTTTATCTGATAGAAATTTGAAATCCGAATTGTGTTTTATAGCGAAAAAAAATAGTAAATCCGAAATCGGACATCCGAAATCCGAAACAAAGAAAATGCCTTTACAGTCTAATCCGGTTAAATTATTTTCAGGTTCAGGATCAACAGCCTTAGCCGAAAAGATTGCCGATGCCTATGGCAAAGACCTTGGCGATTATTCGCTTTCACGTTTCAGCGATGGCGAGTTTCAGCCTCACTTCAATGAATCGGTACGCGGATGCGATGTTTTTCTGATCCAGTCTACCCATCAGCCTACAGATAATTTAATGGAGTTGCTAATGATGGTTGATGCCTCTCGCAGAGCTTCGGCACATTATGTAAACGCCGTTATACCATATTTTGGGTTGGCGCGTCAGGACAGGAAAGATCAGCCACGTGTGGCAATAGGGGCCAAACTGGTTGCTAACTTGTTGGTAGCAGCGGGTATTAACCGCATCATGACCATGGATCTGCACGCAGCGCAGATACAGGGCTTTTTTGATGTGCCGGTTGATCACCTTGATGCTTCTATCATATTTGTGCCTTACATAAAAAGCCTTGGCTTAGGTAATTTAACTATTGCTTCGCCAGATATGGGAGGCTCATACCGCGCACGCAGCTTCGCTAAGTTTTTTAACGCCGAAGTTGTTATTTGCGATAAGCGCCGTAAACGAGCTAACGAGATAGAATCAATGACCATTATTGGTGATGTTACCGATCAGGATATTGTTTTGATAGATGATATTTGCGATACCGCCCGTACCCTGGCTAAAGCGGCAGCTTTAATTATGGAGCGTGGTGCACGCAGCGTTAGAGCAGTTTGTACGCACCCTGTTTTATCAGGAGATGCTTACGAAACAGTAGAGAACTCGGCTTTAACAGAATTGATCGTAACAGATACGATTCCGTTAAAACGCCCGAGCGATAAAATAAGAGTGCTTTCAACAGCCGACCTATTTGCCAAAGCCATTATTAATGTTAATGAGTATGGCTCAATAAGTCAGTTGTTTAAGGTGTAGGTTTTGGTCCATGGTCCATGGTCGATAGTCCATGGTGATGGGTTTAAACAGGAAAAATAAAACTATGGTCTATGGTCTATTGACTATGGTCTATAACAAACAATAAATTAAATAAATAAAAAATGAAATCAATTGCTATTAGCGGTTCTCCAAGAGAGAACGTAGGGAAACGCGACGCTAAAGAACTGCGTTATGACGGCAAAGTGCCTGCAGTACTTTATGGTGGGGCTACTCAAACCCACTTTTCAGTGTCCGCAGCTGATTTGAAACCCGTTGTTTATACACCGGATGTTCATTTCATCGACCTTGAAATTGCCGGTGTTAAATCACAAGCTGTTATTCAAGACATTCAGTTCCACCCGTTAACTGAAAAAATTATTCACGTTGACTTTTTGGCTTTAGATCAAAATAAACCTATCGCTATCGACATTCCTGTAAAATTAACCGGTACTTCTCCAGGTGTTAAAATGGGTGGTAAACTGGTACAGAAATTAAGAAAACTGAAAGTTAAAGGTTTACCAAAAGATCACGTAGATACTGTAGATGTTAGCATTGAAGGTTTAGAAGTTGGTAAATCAGTTCGTGTTCGCGAGATCAACTTGCCTAACCTGCAAATTGTAAGCGCTGCCGAAGATACTATCGTATCTGTAACTACTTCACGTGCGTTACGTCAGGCTGAGCAAGAAGCTAACAAAAAATAATTCCACCCCCTAACCCCTGAAGGGGGAACAAGAGGAACTAAAAGCGATGGCATTTACCATCGCTTTTTTGTTTTCTGGTATCACTTGATGCTTTTTACTATTTTCGCAGAAAATAAAAAAAGTTCCCCCTTTAGGGGGCGGAGGGGGTATGAAATATCTGATAGTAGGTTTAGGAAACATTGGTCCGGAGTATGCCGATACAAGGCATAACATAGGCTTTATGATATTGGATGAGCTGGTTAAGCGCGAAGGCGCTAAATTCAGCAACATGCGCCTGGCTTACTACACCGAGGTGTCGCACAAGGGCCGTACGCTGTGTTTGATCAAACCCACTACCTACATGAATTTAAGCGGTAAGGCCCTCAATCATTGGATGAAGGATCTGAAAATACCTGTAGAAAATGTACTGGTATTAGTTGATGACTTGGCTTTACCCTTAGGAACGCTGCGCCTTAAGCCGCAGGGGAGCGCCGCCGGGCATAACGGACTGAAAAACATTGAAGCTGTGTTGGGGCACAATAAGTACGCACGGCTGCGTTTTGGTATTGGCGATAACTACCCTAAAGGCCGCCAGGTTGATTATGTTTTAAGTGGCTTTGATGACGACGAACAGCCCGAGCTTCCTGCTTTGATTGACCGCTCCATTGACATGATAAAGAGTTTTTGCACTATAGGCGCGGAGCTTACCATGACCAAATTTAACAAATAGCCCCCCTTAAAAAGTTAAATGATGTTAAACAACATTATATAACTGTTAAATTTCTTTTTTCCTGTAACGGTTTAGGCATATTTACGTCTATATGTCTGAACATATACATATGAAGAAAATTATACTGATCCTTATCGCCCTTGGTTTTTCTGTTTCTTTATTCGCTCAAACCGCGTCAAATAAAATTACTGTTAAAGGCATAACCATTGATTCAACTACTAACAAAGCGCTTGATTTTGTTACTGTAGGATTGATTGACCCGCAAACAAAAAATGGTAAAAGCATGCTTACCAACGAGGATGGCAGCTTTGAACTTACCGCGCCTGAAGGTAAAACTTACCAGGTTGCTTTAGCTTTTGTGGGATATACCTCCAAAACTATCACACTAACCAAAACTACCGGCACTATTGATTTAGGTAGAATATTGATGGCAGCTACAGTAAATGCATTGAATGAGGTTTCAATTACCGGGTTAAAACCCTTGGTAAAGCGCGAGGTGGACCGCCTTTCATACAACGTACAGTCTGACCCTGAGAGTAAAGCCATAACCGCATTGGATATGATGCGTAAGGTGCCCATGCTTTCGGTTGATGCTAACGATAATATAAAATTACGCGGAAGCGGCAGCTATAAAATATTGATCAACAATAAGGAGTCGGCTTTAATGGCCCGTAATCCGGCTGATATTTTGAAAGCTATGCCTGCAAGTAACATTCTTCGTATTGAGGTGATCACTACGCCGCCCGCTAAGTATGATGCAGAAGGTTTGGCCGGTATCATCAACATCATAACCAAGAAAGATGCAGACCAGGGATATAATGGCTCGGTAAACACCGGTTATAATACGGTTTGGGGCTATCGTGCTAATTTAAACTTGACTGTTAAGCAGGGCAAGTTTGGGTACACCGGCTATGTTGGTTTCAATAAACGCGACCCGCGCACATCAGATTTCGAAAATGCTACAAGCTTTTTCAGCCCATCCGGATCGGAGAACATTACCTCGATCCAGCGTCAAACAGGTACACGTACCAACAGTAATCATAACACTTACACAGGTAACGAATTAAGTTTTGAACTGGATACCTTGAACCTGTTTACCGGTACATTTAACCTTTACAGTGGTGGAGGCAATAACAGCAATATTCAAAATACCGCTATCAATAATTTTGCTACAAATACACAAAGTAACTTTTTTACCAACAACATAGGTAACAGTACCTGGAAGGGTTTAGATGCGGGTATAAACTATCAGCATACCTTTAAGCGTAATAAAGAGCAGTTGTTAACACTATCGTACAAATTCAGTAACTCACCAAGTACGCAAGAAAATTTTATCACTACCAATCAAGGCACGGCAACCAACTACAGGCAGTTTAATGATAATGGTACAAAAGAGTATACTACCCAGTTAGATTATGTTCATCCTATGAAAAAGTTGACCATTGAGGGTGGTGGTAAAATGATTTTACGCAACAGCTTTAGTAACTCAATTGCTACGCCTCTGCAAGCGGCTAATGATTTTGTTTATCATCAGGATGTTTATGGTGTGTATAATTCGTATTTGCTTAAGTTAACAAAATGGACATTTAAAGGTGGTTTACGTTTTGAGCGTACCAATGTTAAAGCTGATGGCACTACGCTTGACCAGGCTTATAACAACGTAGTACCCACCTTTTCGGTACAGCGCCCGTTGGATAGCTTAAACAGTTTAACGTTTGGGTTTACACAACGTATCCAGCGCCCGGGCATTTATCAATTAAATCCGTTTGTTGATAATTCTAATCAGCAGTATGTATTTACGGGTAACCCTAATTTGCGCCCGGCGGTAAATAACAGCTTTGAAATGTCTTTTTCAAACACGGGTAAAGGATCATTAAACGTTACGCTTAACTATACTTTTGCCAACAACACCATTGAGAATGTAAACAGACCGTTGGGCAATAACAGGATTGAAAGTACCTATGCTAACGTTGGTCAAAACAAACGTTTAGGTATAAACGCAGATCTTAACTATCCCATAACTAAGAAAATGAACATTAACGTTAATGCGCAGATATTCAGAGTGTGGTTAAGAGGTACATACAACGGCAATTTTTATAGTAACAGCGGTTATCAGGGGTATATCTTCACTTATACCAGTTATAAGTTTGACAATGGCCTGAGGCTGGGTACCAACTTAGGATTTGATAGTCGTTACGTATTGCTGCAAGGTACTGATAACTATTGGGTAAGCTATTCATTAAGTGCGCAGAAAGAATTTTTCAAAGGAAAGATGAACGTATCTTTTGCGGCGAACAGTCCCTTTTCTAAATTTATCAGATTGGATTTTGCAACCAGAACCCCCGATTTCCAAACCACTAACATCAACATGAACTTTTACCGCTCATTCAACTTTGGTATAAACTACAAATTTGGCGGATTGAACGCATCCATCAAGAAAAATCAACGTGGTATAAGTAATGACGATACCAGCAGCGGAAGCAGAGCGCAGTAAGGTTTTTACCGTGTATTGATGTTAGTTAAGCGCATTATTTGCTAACTTTGTTTTACTATGAAAGTTTACGGAATACCTAACTGCGATACAGTAAAAAAAGCGCTTAACTGGTTTAGGGCCAACAATGTGATGTATGAATTTCATGACTTAAGAAAACTGGGCATCAGTGCTGAAAAGTTAAGTGAGTGGGATGCTAAAGTGGGTTACGAGCGTTTTCTGAACAAGCAAAGTGCTACCTGGCGCGAATTGGATGATGCTACCAAAAACAGTGTGGTTGATAATGTTTCGGCATTGCAGTTATTAATGGAAAAAACCAGCATGATAAAACGCCCGGTTATTGAGGATGACGACTTCCTTACATTTGGGTTTGATGAGAAGGTTTATCAGGAACATTTCTTATAGAAAATAAAAATTATGCAATGAAAGACACCGGAAGGTGTCTTTTTTATTTAATAGCTGCTGATTTTTAGCTATAATTTATAATTTTATAACTTCAATAAAACATTAACTGATGAGATTAAAAATGTTTACCGGGTTAAGCCTGGTTATTATTGGCGTTACTACCGCCACTGCTCAGCGCCCAACGCTGCAAACAGACCCCAATGCTCCCGCAACAAAGTATGATTACCACGAAACTTTCGGGCCTAACTTTTACACCAAAAACGGCAACGAATACCGTGCTGCTACCGGCGAACCGGGACCCAGATACTGGCAAAACCGCGCCGATTACCAGTTAGACGTAAAACTGGATGAAGAAAAAAACGAAATAAGCGGTAGCGAAATATTAACCTATACCAATAATAGTCAGCAAAAGTTGGGTTTTATATGGATGCAGTTAGACCAGAACTTGTTTAAGCAAGATTCGCGCGGTACTGCTATTGTAACCTTGCAAAACGGAGTACCGGTTAGCCGTAACTGGGGTAGGGGCCAGGCTTTTGATGCAGGTTATAAGATCAAATCAGTAAAAATATTAAGCGGGGCTAAAGACGAGAAAGCTGTAGATGCCAAATACCTGATAGATGATACCCGTATGCAGGTTTTCCTGCCAACAGCGGTAGCGCCGGCCGGCGGTAAATTGAAAGTGAAAATAGAATACTCGTTCATTTCGCCTGAATATGGATCAGACCGTATGGGTATGATGAACACCAAAAACGGTAAAATATTTAACGTAGCGCAATGGTACCCGCGCATGTGCGTGTTTGATGATGTAATGGGATGGAACACCTTGCCTTACAGCGGCCCCGGTGAGTTTTACCTGGAGTATGGTAGCTTCAACGTAAACATTACTGCACCTGCTAAAGTAATTGTAGTTTGTTCAGGCCAGTTACAAAACCCAACAGAGGTTTGGACAGTAGAACAGCAAAAACGCTGGGCGCAGGCATCAACAAGCGATAAAACCATTATCATCCGTTCGGCTGCTGAGGTTACTGATCCGTCATCACGCCCGGCAGGCAAATCAACCCTTACCTGGAAATATAAAATTGACAATGCACGCGATGTGGCCTGGGGCGCATCAGCATCATTTATAATTGACGCTGCTAAAATGAACATGCCAAGCGGTAAAAAAGGAATGGCAATCTCTGCTTATCCTGTTGAAAGCGATGGCGTAGGTGCATGGGGCCGCTCAACCGAGTATGTAAAAAAATCTGTTGAGTACAACTCAGCAAAATGGTTTGAGTATCCTTACCCTAATGCTACCGCGGTTGCAGGTATTGTAGGCGGTATGGAGTATCCGGGTATTGTATTTTGCAGCGCGCGTTCTGCCGGTCGTAGTTTATGGAGCGTACATGATCATGAATTTGGTCACACCTGGTTCCCTATGATAGTAGGTTCAAACGAGCGTATGTACGGTTGGATGGATGAAGGTTTCAATACCTTTATCAATACGCTTTCAACCACCAATTTTAACAACGGCGAGTACAAAGGCGCTGCACCTGATTTTGAGCGCACCGCACAAACCTACACACGCGTTGGTTTGGAGCCTATAATGAGCCAGCCTGCTAACCTGAAGGAACCCAACACCGGAACCTTGTTGTACAGCAAACCGGGTGCAGGTCTTACTTTATTGCGTGAGCAGATCTTAGGTCCGGAGCGTTTTGATTTTGCTTTCAAAACCTACATTCAGCGTTGGGCATTTAAACATCCAACTCCTGATGACTTTTTCCGTACGATAGAAAATGCAGCCGGCGAAAACCTGCAGTGGTTCTGGAGAGGCTGGTTTATGAATAACTGGCGTTTAGATGTTGGCGTGCGCGAGGTGAAATACATTGATAACGACCCTGCTAAAGGTGCCATCATCATTATAGACAACCTGGAAAAAATGGCAATGCCTGTGGTGATAGATATAAAAACCAAAAGTGGTAAAACCGATAGGGTTAAACTACCTGTAGAGATATGGGAGCGTAACACCAGCTGGCAGTTCAGGTATCCTTCAACAGAAGAGATCGAATCAGTAACTTATAACCCTGATAAACAATTGCCCGATTATAATCCGGCAAACAATGTTTGGAAGAAATAACAAAGCAAATGCCTCGCGGAAGCGGGGCATTTTTGTTTCAAAATAAACCTTTACGTTAGTGCATGTTTGTTTGCTAATCTATTTAATAGCCCTTGCTCACCTGTAACAACTCCATTTGTAATTTTTGTAATTGACCGCCATGCTCTACCTTAGCAGCCATTAAACCAATACAATCTAATTATGAAACACTTATCAAAGCTATGCGCATCGGCATTATTAGTACTGGCAGCTGCGGCAGCAAACGCGCAACACAAAGTTGAAAAGTTATGGGAAACAGAGCCACTGTTAAAAGTGCCTGAGTCTGCTTTATTTGCTAAGGATCTTATTTACGCTTCAATAATTGACGGGCAGCCCTGGGAGGCCGACGGCAAAGGCGCTATAGCCAAAGTTGGTACCAACGGCAAAATTATTAATGCTGATTGGGTAACCGGCTTAAGCGCGCCTAAAGGAATGGCTATAGTAGGCGATCTGCTTTATGTGGCCGATATAAAGGATATTGTTGCCATCAGCATCAGCAAGGGTAAAATAGACCATAAAATAACAGTTAACGAAGCAGGCGGATTTAACGATGTTTCGGCCGATAAAAAAGGGGTAGTTTGGGTAACCGATTCGCAAAAAGGTGCCATCTATAAAGTTGAAGGCAAAACTGCCACCCTGTTTATGGATAACATACGCGGTATAAACGGTATCAAAGCCATTGATGATAAATTGTATGTTTTGAGCGGAAAGGAAATGTTTGTTACCGACGCGTCTAAAAACAAAACTACCGTTGTTGCCCTTGAGCAAGGCGGAGACGGCATTGAACCTGTTGGCAACGGCGATTTTATTGTAACCGCATGGGCAGGTTACATGTATTACGTAAACACAGCCAAAGGAACAAAAGAGCTGATATTAGATAAACATGCCACAGAGAAAACTGCTGATATTGGTTATGACCCTGCGACAAAAACTATTTATGTGCCAACTTTTTCGGCTAACTCAATAGCGGCTTATAAGTTGCAGTAGTATTTCTATTTATAAACAAAATGCCCGGCTGGTCCGGGCATTTTTGTGATAGCCAAAATCAGTTTATAATAATAGACGAGTAATTATAAAAATGGCCTAATAGCCCAATATACTTGTAGGTGTAACCTTGAAATGTTTTTATCAATCGCGCCGCCTCCCGATTGCCGGTAAGTATTGAAGATAAAATAGCTTTCTCTTTTGATAGTTTCATTAGATGCCTTATTGGAACCGTGTACCTTTTTTTCATATGTAGTAAAATCCTGCAAATTCGGATTTGTACAAGTCAAAATGGTAACAGTTAATAAAAGAGTTATGATTATTCTATGAAATATCTTCTTCATGCAGTAGCGTTATTTTTGTTTGATCGAGTTTCAAGTCTTATCTGAATATCCTAAAACAAAGAAGGTGGCTCAGAGCCCTGTGAGCCTCTGTGAGCCCCTGTGAGCCCCTGTGAGCCACCCCTCATTATCGCGATTAAACTACCAACTTTCACCGGCAATCTCCAATTTTCTGACGGAATTTCAACTACTTGCTATGCATGCATAAATTTTATACCGAATACCGTTTTGCACTTTGGTATAGTTTGTTAAATTTTTAATTCTGATTTTGGAAATATTATAGATATTAAATATATGTATTATGTTTATATACAGAATTATATTTTAAAATGAAAATTTTATTTTTACCTATTGTCCGTTCCTAATGCTATCTCTATCTTAAAGAAATAGAATTTAAGGGATTTAACCCCAAACCTAAAGAGAATAAAATTTAATAAAAAATGAGTTCATCTAACACCAATACCGGAGTAGAATTAAACAAGTACAGCAAAACCTTTACGCAGGACCCAACACAACCTGCGGCTCAGGCCATGCTTTATGGTATTGGTTTGACTGATGAAGATATGCAAAAAGCACAGGTAGGCGTAGCCAGTATGGGTTATGACGGTAACACCTGTAATATGCACTTGAATGATCTGGCCAAACTGGTTAAACAAGGCATTTGGGATCAGGATCTGGTAGGCTTGATATTTCACACCATTGGCGTGAGCGATGGCATGAGCAACGGTACCGAAGGTATGCGCTACTCATTGGTTAGTCGTGATGTTATTGCCGATTCTATTGAAGCGGTTACCGGCGCGCAGTATTATGATGGTTTAATTACCCTGCCTGGTTGCGATAAAAATATGCCGGGCTCTATTATGGCTATGGCGCGTTTAAACCGCCCATCTATAATGGTTTACGGTGGTACCATTAAACCCGGTCACTGGAAAGGTGAGGACCTGAACATTGTATCGGCTTTTGAGGCTTTAGGTAAAAAACTGGCAGGTACAATTACTCCTGAGGATTTTATGGGTGTAATTAAAAATGCTTGTCCGAGTGCCGGTGCCTGTGGTGGTGTATACACCGCTAATACCATGGCTGCTGCTATTGAGGCCTTAGGTATGAGCCTGCCTTACTCATCAAGCAACCCTGCTTTAAGTGAAGAGAAGAAACAGGAGTGCCTTGCAGCGGGTAAAGCGATAAGAGTACTCTTAGAAAAAGATATTAAACCAAGCGACATCATGACCCGCGAAGCATTTGAGAATGCTATGGTAATAATTATGGTGTTGGGCGGTAGTACGAACGCGGTACTGCACATGATAGCCATGGCAAAAGCCATTGGCATAAAATTAACGCAGGATGATTTCCAGGCGGTAAGTAACCGCATACCTGTATTGGCAGATATGAAGCCAAGCGGTAAATATATGATGGAGGACCTACACGATGTAGGAGGTGTGCCGGCGGTAATGAAATACTGCCTTGCTCAAGGCTGGTTAAACGGCGATTGTATGACCGTAACCGGTAAAACCATTGCTGAGAACCTTGCGGAAGTTCCTGAAATGAGCTTTGATGAGCAAAAGATCATCTTCCCTAAAGAAAACCCGATCAAAGCTACCGGTCACTTGCAGATACTCTACGGAAATATTGCAGAAGGTGGTAGCGTAGCCAAAATAAGCGGCAAAGAAGGAACTCATTTTGAAGGCCCTGCCCGCGTATTTGATGGCGAGTTTGAACTGATTGCAGGTATACAAAGCGGTCGAGTCAAACCCGGTGATGTGGTGGTTATCCGCAACGTAGGCCCTAAAGGCGCACCGGGAATGCCCGAAATGCTTAAACCAACATCAGCCATTTTTGGCGCAGGCTTAGGTAGCTCGGTAGCATTAATTACCGACGGGCGTTTTAGTGGCGGAACACACGGGTTTGTGGTAGGCCACATCACCCCCGAGGCGTATGACGGTGGGGCAATAGGACTTATTAAAGACGAAGACAAGATCATTATTGACGCTACTACAAACAAGATCAATGTGATACTATCTGAGGAAGAATTAGCCGCCCGTAAAGCTGCATGGCAGCAACCGGAGCTAAAAGTAAGCAAGGGCTTACTTTACAGATACGCCAAAACCGTAAAATCAGCAGCAGAAGGTTGCGTTACGGATGAGTTTTAGCCCCCCGTTCCCCTAAAGGGGGAGTATGGTGGTTAAACGAATAAAGAGAGTGAGAATATTAATATAAACCTTTAAAAATTCCCCCTTTAGGGGGTTAGGGGGCTTTATGGAAGTTGCACAACAAGAAATCGAAACAAAACCCGCTCAGGAAACTGTAAACATCACAGGTTCGGCGGCGGTATTAGAGGCATTAATTGCTGAGGGAACAGATACCATTTTTGGCTATCCGGGCGGCGCTATTATGCCTATATATGATGCATTGTATGATTATAATGACAGGCTGAATCACATACTGGTTCGCCATGAGCAGGGCGGTATACATGCCGGTCAGGGTTATGCGCGTACATCAGGTAAAGTGGGTGTGGTATTCGCTACCAGTGGTCCGGGTGCTACCAACCTTATAACAGGTTTAGCAGATGCCCAGATAGACAGCACACCGTTAGTTTGCGTAACCGGACAAGTGTTTGCGCACCTGTTAGGTACTGATGCTTTTCAGGAAACTGACGTGATCAACATCACAACCCCGGTAACCAAATGGAACTACCAGGTAACTGATGCTAACGAGATACCTGAGGTAATGGCCAAAGCTTTTTACATTGCAAAAAGTGGCAGACCAGGCCCTGTATTGATAGACATTACCAAAAACGCCCAGATACAGTTGTTTGATTACAAAGGTTATACGCCTTGTAACCACATACGTAGCTACAGGCCAAAACCAATAGTTAGGCCGCAATATATTCAGGAAGCGGCTGATCTGATCAATAAGGCCGAAAAACCTTTCGTATTATTTGGTCAGGGGGTGCTTTTGGGTAAAGCTGAGGCTGAGTTCAAAGCTTTTGTTGAAAAAGCAGGCGTCCCGTCGGCATGGACAATTTTAGGTGCCGGTGCTATTCCAACCGAGCATCCGCTTAACGTGGGTATGTTGGGTATGCACGGTAACTATGGCCCTAACGTTTTAACCAACGAGTGCGATGTATTAATTGCCATAGGTATGCGTTTTGACGACCGTGTAACCGGGCGTTTAGATAAATACGCTAAACAGGCTAAGGTTATCCATTTGGATATTGACCCTGCCGAGATAGACAAGAACGTAAAATCAACCGTTCCTGTATGGGGCGATTGTAAAGAAACCCTTCCATTGTTAACTGCTTTGGTAGAGGAAAAACAGCACATCGAATGGTTGGCACGTTTTAACGACTATACCCGTCAGGAAGTTGAAGCAGTTATTCATAATGAACTGAACCCGACCACCGATGAAATGACGATGGGTGAGGTGCTTAAAGAGTTAAACGCCCTAACCAACGGCGATGCCGTAATAGTAACAGACGTTGGTCAGCACCAAATGGTGGCCTGCCGTTATGCCAGGTTCAACCAAACTCGCAGTAATGTTACCAGCGGTGGTTTGGGTACCATGGGCTTCGCGTTGCCTGCAGCCATTGGCGCTAAATATGGCGCTCAGGATAGAACAGTTGTTGCCATTATTGGCGATGGTGGTTTCCAGATGACCTGCCAGGAGTTAGGTACTATAATGCAAAGTGGTGTTGATGTAAAGATCATCATTCTTAATAATCACTTTTTGGGTATGGTGCGCCAGTGGCAGGAGTTGTTTAACCAGCGCCGCTACTCGTTTGTAGATATTGAAAGTCCGGATTTTGTGGCCCTGGCTGCTGCTTACCGTATACCGGGTAAAAGCATATCAGAGCGTACAGATCTGCAAGGTGCCTTGAAAGAAATGTTATCAACCGAAGGCTCGTTCCTGTTAGAGGTTAATGTTACTAAAGAGAACAATGTGTTCCCGATGGTGCCTCAGGGTTGCAGTGTATCAGAGATCAGATTAAAATAGGTAAAAGTTTAAAGACGAAAGGTAAAAGGTTTTTAACTGATGACCAATGATTAATTAAGAAGACAATGAGCCAGGATATAGAAAAAAAAGAGTTTAACATAACCATCTACACCGAAAATCAGGTGGGTTTATTAAACCGTATAGCTATAATATTTACGCGCCGTAAGATCAATATTGATAGTTTAAATACTTCACCTTCAGAGGTTGACAGTATTCACCGCTTCAATATTGTAATAACCGAATCGGAAGAGGTTGTACGCAAGCTTACCCGCCAGATTGAAAAACAGGTTGAGGTATTAAAAGTGTACTACAATACCAATGAGGATATCATCTGGCAGGAGTTGGCGCTGTATAAAGTGTCAACAGATGTAATTGCTGAGAAGGTAAGTGTTGAGCGTTTGCTGCGCGAGAATGGAGCCCGCGCGGTGGTGATCCGTAAAGATTACACCGTGTTTGAAACAACAGGTCATCGCGAAGAGACAGACAATCTCATCAGCATATTACAGCCTTATGGCCTTATTGAGTTTGTACGCAGTGCACGTGTAGCCATCATTAAAAACAGCGAAGGCTTTAATACAAAACTGCGCGAGTTTGAACAACTTCAACCGGGGGAAGAAGTGATGGAAAACGAATACCTGAACAAAGGACAGAAAGTATTTACCATGTAATTTTTAGCGATGGAGTTTTTACTTGACATAGCAAAACATACCCGGTTGAACTTTATCAACCTGATGGACGGTTTAACCATTGAGCAGTTGAATGTTATTCCGCAGGGATTTAACAATAACATTGCATGGAACTTTAACCACATTGTAGCGGCACAACAAATACTTTGTTATGTACGCGGCCATGTTGATACGCGCATTCCTTTAGATAAGATTACCAAGTATCAACGAGGCACAAGCCCGGATGAGTTTATTAGCGAAGAGGAGTTGGCGTATTACAAGGAGCAGGCTTTTACTTTACTGGAAACACTAAAGGCGGATGTTGATGCAGGTATATTCAATAATTATGAAGCCGTAACTACCATGTTTGGCGTAACATTAAACAACGTTAACGATGCTATAGCCTACTTTGTAACGCACGATAATTTGCATTTTGGATATGCGCTATCATTACGCAGAGCTGTTTTAGCTGAAGCTGAACAATTAGAATCACAAAACACAATTAATAATAATTAAACCAAAATCGGTGAAATCATTGCTAATCAGTGAAATCACAATAAACAAAACAAAACAATGGCAAAATTAAATTTCGGCGGAGTTGAAGAAAACGTAGTAACCCGCGAGGAGTTCCCTTTAGCGAAAGCTCAGGACATCCTAAAAAACGAAACTGTAGCGGTAATAGGTTACGGTGTTCAAGGTCCTGGTCAGGCGCTTAACCAAAAAGACAACGGTATCAACGTAATTGTTGGTCAGCGTAAAAATTCAAAAACATGGGATAAAGCCGTAGCTGACGGTTTTGTTCCGGGAGAAACCCTTTTTGAAATTGAAGAAGCTTTAGAAAGAGGAACTATTATTTGCTACTTATTGAGCGACGCTGCTCAGATTGCTTTATGGCCAACTGTTAAGAAACACTTAACTCCTGGTAAAGCATTATATTTCTCTCATGGTTTCGGTATTACTTTCAACGAGCAAACCGGTATCATTCCTCCTGCTGATGTTGACGTGTTCCTGGTAGCTCCAAAAGGTTCAGGCACTTCATTGCGTCGTATGTTCCTGCAAGGCCGTGGTTTGAACTCAAGCTACGCTATCTTCCAGGATGCTACAGGTAAAGCATTTGATCGCGTTATCGCTTTAGGTATTGCTGTAGGTAGCGGTTACTTATTTGAAACCGACTTCCGTAAAGAAGTATTCAGCGACTTAACCGGCGAGCGTGGTACTTTAATGGGTTGTATCCAGGGTATCTTCGCTGCTCAATATGAAGTATTACGCAGCAACGGTCACTCTCCATCTGAGTCATTCAACGAAACTGTTGAAGAGCTTACTCAATCATTAATGCCATTAGTTGCAGAAAATGGTATGGACTGGATGTATGCTAATTGCTCAACTACTGCACAACGTGGCGCTTTAGATTGGTGGAAACCTTTCCGTGACGCTACTAAACCTGTATTTGAAGAGTTGTATAACAGCGTTGCTACCGGTAAAGAGTCTCAACGTTCAATCGACTCAAACAGCAAGCCTGATTACCGCGAGAAACTGGATGCTGAATTAGCAGAACTACGCGATAGCGAATTATGGCAGGCAGGTAAAACAGTACGTAGCTTACGTCCTGAAAACCAAGCTGTAGAAGCGTAGTTTCAGATATGAGATGTGAGATATGAGATGTGAGACCATCTCATATCTACATTTCAGTATTTAGCAAAGAAGAAAATAATCGATGGCGACTTGAGTCTCAAATCTCATGTCTCAAATCTCAAATCTAACAAAGCATGTTGCACGATCCCAACCGAGTCTACGTTTTTGATACCACGCTACGTGATGGCGAACAGGTACCGGGTTGCCAGTTAACAACCCCCGAAAAGATTGAAATTGCCCGAGAACTGGAGGCGCTGGGCGTGGACATTATAGAAGCAGGCTTCCCTATATCAAGCCCGGGCGATTTTCAGAGCGTGGTAGAAATATCAAAAGCTGTAACTCACCCAACCGTATGCGCACTTACCCGCGCTAATAAAGGCGACATTGACGCCGCCGTTGCAGCCTTGCAGTATGCTAAACATCCCCGCATACACACCGGCATAGGCTCATCAGACATGCACATCAAGCATAAATTTAACAGTACCCGCGAGGAGATTTTGGAGCGTGCCGTTGAAGCTGTTAAATACGCCAAAAAATCTGTAGAAGACATTGAATTTTACGCCGAAGATGCCGGCCGAGCCGATATTTACTTCCTGGCGCAAATGGTTGAAGCTGTTATTGCAGCAGGAGCTACAGTAGTTAACATTCCGGATACGAATGGCTATTGCCTGCCCGATCAATACGGCCAAAAAATAAAGTTCCTGAAAGAGAACGTTAAAAATATTGATAAAGCCATCATCTCGGTACATTGTCATAATGACCTTGGTTTGGCTACTGCCAACTCGGTAGCGGGTTTGCAGAATGGTGCCCGTCAAATTGAAGGTACCATTAATGGTATTGGCGAACGCGCCGGTAACACTTCTATTGAAGAAGTGGTAATGATCCTGAAAACGCACCAGTCATTAGGTTTGCATACCAATATCAACAGCAAAAATTTTTACGAAATAAGCCGTATGGTTAGTACGCAAATGCGTATGCCTGTGCAGCCTAATAAAGCTATAGTAGGCGCCAATGCATTTGCGCATAGCTCTGGTATACATCAGGACGGTTTCTTGAAAAACAGGGAAAATTACGAGATCATCCGTCCGGAAGATGTTGGTTTCCCAAGCGCGACAATCGTGTTGACCGCCCGCAGCGGTCGCCACGCGCTGAAATATCACTTAGAGCGTTTAGGTTATAGCTTAAGCAAAGAAGAATTAGCCGACGCTTATCAGCGTTTCCTTGTTCTGGCAGATAGCAAACTGGACATTAACGATGATGATCTGGTAGGCTTGATGACTGGTGAAAAAGTGAGCAATTAATTTGAATAAAAACACAAGCGATAGGTGAAAAAGCAAAACTAATCACCAATCACAAATTAACTAACATAAAATGAGCAGTACATTATTTGACAAGGTGTGGGACAGCCACGTGATCCGCAAGATAGAAGGCGGTCCTGACGTGGTTTTCATCGACCGTCATCTTATTCATGAGGTTACCAGTCCGGTTGCCTTTTTAGGTTTAAAAAGCCGTGGTGTTAAAGTTTTATATCCTGAGCGCACGTTCGCTACAGCAGATCATAACACGCCAACTATTAACCAGCACTTACCGGTTCAGGATCCGCTATCAGCTAACCAGCTAAAAGCCCTTGAGTCAAACACTGCCGAGTATGGTATTAGCCACTGGGGTTTAGGTCATCAAAAAAATGGTATTGTTCACGTAGTTGGTCCTGAGTATGGTATTACCCAGCCCGGCGCAACCATTGTTTGCGGCGACTCGCATACATCAACGCACGGTGCTTTTGGTGCCATTGCTTTCGGTATTGGTACATCAGAAGTTGAAATGGTTTTGGCTTCGCAATGTATTATGCAGCCTAAGCCTAAAAAAATGCGCATTAACGTTACCGGTAAATTAGGTAAAGGCGTTACGCCTAAGGATGTCGCCTTATTCATTATATCTCAGTTAACCACATCAGGCGCAACAGGTTACTTTGTTGAGTACGCAGGTGAAGTTTTTGAGAACATGACAATGGAAGGCCGTATGACCGTTTGTAACCTGAGCATTGAAATGGGTGCACGCGGTGGCATGATTGCTCCTGATGAAACTACCATCAATTATGTTAGAGGCCGTGAGTTTAGCCCTAAAGGCGAGGCTTGGGAAAAAGCAGAAGCATACTACCGTACTTTAAAAACAGACGAAGGCGCTGTATTCGATAAAGAGTATACTTTTGATGGTTCAGCAATTGAGCCAATGATCACCTACGGTACTAATCCTGGTATGGGTATCGGTATCTCAAACGATATCCCTGATGCTGAGCAGGTAGAAGGTGGTGTTGCTACATATGAGAAATCATTAGATTACATGGGTTTCCATGAAGGTGACCATATGATTGGTAAACCGGTTGACTACGTATTTGTAGGCAGCTGCACCAATGGCCGTATAGAAGATTTCCGTGCATTCGCATCTTTGGTAAAAGGTCGCCATAAAGCGGATAATGTTACTGCTTGGTTGGTTCCCGGTTCACACATTGTAGAGAGCCAGATCAAAGAAGAAGGTATACTGGATATTTTAACCGAAGCAGGTTTTACACTGCGTCAGCCAGGCTGTTCAGCTTGTTTGGCTATGAATGATGATAAGGTTCCTGCAGGTAAATACGCGGTAAGTACATCCAACAGAAACTTTGAAGGCCGTCAGGGTCCGGGTGCGCGCACCATGCTGGCCAGCCCGCTGGTAGCAGCGGCAGCAGCCGTAACAGGTGTAGTAACCGACCCAAGAACATTATTAACAGAGGAATACGCATAGTAGTTCATAGTTAGTAGTTCATGGTTCATAGCTCTTTTGCTACATACACCATGATCTATGAACCATGAACCATGATCTAACAAAAACATGGCATACGATAAATTTACAGTATTGAGAAGCACTGCAGTGCCGCTTCCGATAGAAAATATAGATACCGACCAAATCATTCCTGCTCGCTTTTTGAAAGCTACTGAGCGTGTTGGTTTTGGTGACAACCTTTTCCGCGACTGGCGTTACAACAGCGACAATACACCTAAACAGGATTTTGTGCTGAACAACCCAACTTACAGCGGCAAAATTTTGGTTGGCGGTAAAAACTTTGGTTCAGGTTCATCGCGTGAGCATGCTGCCTGGGCAATTTATGATTACGGCTTCCGTTGCGTAGTATCCAGTTTTTTCGCTGATATTTTTAAAGGAAACAGCTTAAATATTGGTGTGTTACCCGTACAGGTTAGTCCGGAGTTTTTGGAGAAGATATTTACCGCTATCCACTCAGATCCGAGAACTGAATTAGAGGTTAACCTGCAGGAGCAAACCATTACTTTGGTGCCTACCGGCGAGAAAGAATCATTTGATATCAATTCATACAAAAAGAACAACATGCTGAACGGCTTTGACGATATTGATTATCTGTTAAGCCTTAAGCCTGATATTGAAGCTTTCGCCGAAGCGAAAGAGTTTTAAGAAAAAATGCATGTCATGCTGAACTTGTTTCAGTACCTCACAGGCAGGTCGCGGACTTTTCGGGTGAGGTGCCGAAACAGGTTCGGCATGACTGTTATGTACAGCGTTTCCTGACGGAACGCTTTTACGTTATATATATATCCAGCAATGGAAAGAAGAAAAATAGAGATAATGGATACCACACTGCGCGATGGTGAGCAAACCTCGGGCGTGTCGTTTTCAGTATCAGAAAAATTAACCATAGCACAACTGCTGTTAGAAGAGTTGAAGGTTGACCGCGTGGAGGTTGCCTCGGCCCGTGTTTCTGACGGGGAACTGCAGGCGGTAAAAGCCATTACCAACTGGGCTGCCGAACATGGTTATTTAAGCAATATTGAAGTACTGTCGTTTGTTGACAATGGCGTTTCAATTGGGTGGATGCAGGAGGCCGGTGTTAAGGTACAAAACCTGTTAACCAAGGGCTCGCTTAACCATTTAACGCACCAGCTCAAAAAAAAACCCGAGCAGCACTTTGCCGATATACAGAATGTTATTGAGCAGGCCGCAGCTAAAGGCATAGCTACCAACGTTTACCTGGAAGACTGGAGCAATGGCATGCGTAATTCTCAGGAGTATGTGTTCCAATATCTGGATTTTTTAGCCACGCAGCCTGTAAAACGTATTATGCTGCCTGATACTTTGGGGGTGCTTACTCCGCTGGAAACCTTTTTGTTCATCAGCAAGATAAGAGAGACCTATCCAAAGCTTCATTTTGATTTTCATGCACATAATGATTATGACCTGGGTACTGCCAACGTTTTAGAGGCGGTAAAAGCAGGTATTAACGGTTTGCACCTAACCGTTAACGGTATGGGTGAGCGTGCGGGCAACGCACCATTAGCCAGTGCTATTGCTGTATTACATGATTTTGTGCCTGATGTAGAGGTACAAATTGCAGAATCCTCTATTTACCAGGTAAGTAAACTGGTGGAAACATTCTCAGGGGTACGTATCCCGGCTAACAAACCTATTGTAGGCGAGAATGTGTTTACCCAAACTGCTGGTATACATGCCGATGGCGACAACAAGAACAACCTTTATTTTAACGACTTACTTCCGGAGCGCTTCGGTCGTAAACGAGAGTACGCTTTAGGCAAAACATCAGGCAAAGCCAATATTGAAAAGAACTTACAGGAATTAGGCCTTAAACTGAATGATGCCGACCTGAAAAAAGTAACCCAACGCGTTATTGAGCTGGGCGACAGAAAAGAGACGGTTACCAAAGAGGATCTGCCTTATATTATATCCGACGTATTGGATAGCAGTCTATATGAGAATAAGGTTGTAATCGAATCGTACGTGTTGATGCACTCTTTAGGCTTAAGGCCATCAGCTACAATTATGGTGAATATTGAGGGTGATAAGTTTGAAGAGAATGCGCAGGGCGATGGCCAGTTTGACGCATTTATGAATGCTTTGACCAAGGCTTACAACAAAAAGAAAAAGCGACTCCCTACACTGATAGATTATGTGGTGCGCATTGCCCCCGGTAGTGCTACCGATGCGTTGTGCGAGACCATCATCACCTGGGAGATAGACCAACGGAAATTTATAACCCGCGGTTTGGATTCAGATCAAACAGTATGTGCTATTAAGGCTACGGAAAAGATGCTGAATATAATTTGAAGTAGAAATAGTTCACGTCATGCTGAACTTGTTTCAGCATCCCATAAGACAGGTCGCGGACTTTTCTGATGAGGTGCCGAAACAAGTTCGGCATGACAGTTAAAATAAACATTACACTAAAACATACAATGAAATTAAACATCGCCCTTTTAGCAGGAGACGGAATTGGTCCTGAGGTTATAGATCAGGCAGTAAAAGTATCAAACGCTGTGGCCGCAAAATTCGGTCACGAAATAGCATGGACATCAGGTTTAACCGGCGCTGCCGCTATTGACGCGGTAGGTGAGCCTTACCCAGATGCAACCCATGAAATTTGTATGGCTGCTGACGCTGTATTGTTCGGCGCTATTGGTCACCCACGTTTTGATAACGATCCAACCGCTAAAGTGCGCCCTGAGCAAGGTTTATTGAAAATGCGTAAAGCGTTGGGCCTGTACGCTAACGTGCGTCCAACTTTTACTTTTCCATCATTGATCGATAACTCTCCGCTTAAACGCGAGCGTATTGAAGGTACCGATTTGATCATTCTACGCGAATTGACAGGTGGTATTTATTTTGGTGAGCGTGGCCGCAGAGATGATGGCGATACCGCTTACGATACTTGTACTTATACCAAAGAAGAAGTAACCCGCTTAGCTAAATTAGGCTTTGAACTGGCCATGACCCGTGGTAAAAAACTGTGCTGCGTTGACAAAGCCAACGTGTTGGAAACATCACGCCTTTGGAGACAAACGGTACAGGCTATGGAGAAAGACTATCCGGAAGTTACCGTAAGCTACGAGTTTGTTGATGCGGTTGCTATGCGTTTGGTACAATGGCCTAACAGCTACGACGTATTGATCACCGAAAACCTGTTTGGCGATATTTTAACCGATGAGGCGTCTGTAATTTCAGGTTCAATGGGTTTAATGCCATCAGCATCAAAAGGTATCCACACGTCATTATATGAGCCAATACACGGTTCGTATCCGCAAGCAGCAGGTAAGGATATTGCTAACCCGCTGGCAACTGTGCTTTCAGCAGCTATGATGTTTGAAGATGCATTTGGATTAACTGCAGAAGCAGCTGCTATCCGTGATGTGGTTAACAAGTCATTAGCTGAAGGTGTGGTTACCGAAGACTTAGCCGGAAAAAACAAAGCCTACAAAACCAGCGAAGTTGGTGATTGGCTGGCGGCTAATGTATAGTTGATTAGTTAATTGGTGATTAGAGATTAGTTACCAATATTGTTGTGAGTCATGCCGAATTCATTTCGGCATCCCATTGACAGGTGAAGGCCTGTTAAGTATGTGGGATGCTGAAACAAGTTCAGCATGACTTTCATTTTTTCTATATTTACCACCATGGATGATCAATTAAACTCAAAGGCAGCAGCACAACGGCTAAAAGGTGTAGCCAAGCACACACCATTGATCTATCATCCAAAGCTATCTGCTAAATACAACGCCGAAGTTTATTTAAAGCGCGAAGATATGCAGGTGGTGCGGTCGTACAAACTGCGTGGCGCTTATAACATGATCAGTCAGCTAACTGCTGATGAGTTAAGCCGTGGCGTGGTATGTGCCAGCGCGGGCAACCATGCGCAGGGCGTGGCGTTTTCCTGCAAAAAGTTAAATATAAAGGGTGTAATATTTATGCCCGAGATCACGCCTCGCCAAAAAGTAAAACAAACCGAAATGTTTGGCGATGGTAACGTACAAATAGTTTTAGTAGGAGATACTTTTGATGATTGCCTTGCTGAAGCGCTAAAGTATACTGCCGAAAACAACATGACCTTTGTGCCGCCCTTTGACAACCTGAGCGTTATTGAAGGACAAGGCACTGTAGGCGTGGAGATATTGGAAGATCTGCCGAGTGTTGAAGTAGTAGTGATGCCCGTTGGCGGCGGCGGACTTTCTGCCGGTGTGGGTACTTATTTAAAAAGCCAAAATCCCAACATCCGCATAATAGGCGTGGAGCCGCAGGGTGCAGCATCTATGTTGGAAGCCCTGGAAAACGGCGGACCTGTTACCCTTGGTATCATTAACCGTTTTGTCGATGGCGCCGCCGTTAAACGCGTAGGCGATGCTACCTACAACATCTGCAAAAACGTTTTAGACGATATGCTTACCGTTGCTGAAGGTAAAGCCTGTACAACCATACTTACCCTGTATAACGAAGATGCCATTGTGGTAGAACCTGCCGGAGCATTATCTGTTGCGGTATTGGATGAGTGCCGTGATAAAATAATCGGTAAAAAGGTAGTGTGTGTAATCAGCGGAGGTAATAATGACATAGACCGCATGGCCGAGATCAAGGAGAAGTCGTTATTATACGAGGGGTTGAAACATTACTTTATTGTCCGTTTTCCGCAGCGGCCCGGTGCTTTGAAGTTGTTTGTTAACGAGGTGCTTGGTCCGCAGGATGATATTACCCGTTTTGAGTTCATCAAGAAAACTGAGAAGGAGCAGGGACCGGCACTGGTAGGCATAGAGCTATCTAACCGCGTCGACTACAACGGACTACTGCAACGCATGAAAGATTACCGCTTTGATATAATTGAGCTTAACAAAGAGCAAACGCTGTTTGAATACCTGGTATAACTATTTGGGCAAACTGTTCAGGTAGGCGATGCTTTGCGGCACTTGCGTAACCGACGCGCTGCTTTCGTCTTCAATATAATAATGCTCAATGCCAGCCTTTTTTGCAGCTTTAATAATTGCCGGAATGTTGATCTGCCCTGTACCCAATACCACATCATTCTCCTGCGATGTCCAGCCGGTCATATCGCCTTTAACGCCTTTGTTTAGGTCTTTTAAGTGCATGGCTTTATACCGTTTAGGGTAACGTTTCAGCAGTTCGGCAGGATCATGGCCGGGGAAGAATGCCCAAAGTATGTCCAATTCAAAGCTTACATATTGCGGGTTGGTGTTTTTGACAATGTAGTCATACAGCGTACCTTCCTCATAAGGTTCAAATTCAAAGCCGTGGTTGTGGTAAATAAAAGTAAGGCCGTATTTTTCTTTAAGCGTCTTTCCAATGGCGTTAAATGTTGTTACAGCGTTCTTAGCATCATCTAAAGTAAAAGTGCCTTTGTGAGGTATGCTGGCTACGCGTACATATTTAGCACCCAGCTTTTTTGCGTTAACCGCAACTGTATCCAGTTTACCAACAGCATCTTCATAACTCACGCCAAACGATGAGCACTTTATACCCCGTTCATCTAACAGTTGCCTTATGTACTCCGCTTTTTGGCCAAACAAGTTAGAAAATTCCATATCTGTAATGCCGTTCTTTTTCACCATATCCAATGTGCCAGGCATATCTTTCTGAAACTCCTTGCGGAAGGTGTACGATACAAGGCCAGGCGCCTCGGGGAAAAGTTTAGCGCTTTGCGCATAAACGCCTAAACAACAAAACATCAGCAGGCCACAAAAAGCTGCTTTAAAACGGTTACTCATAACAGGTAAATTTGGTAAGGCAATATAGGTGTTTGCATGGTTAGTGCAACAAATTGTCTGAACTAAGATTAGAAGATTTTTAAGATGATGGGATTGACTAGTACTTTTTAAAAATTATTCAATCCTATAATCCAGCAATCATTGTTCGGACAGTAATCCTGTAATATTTTAAGCTCGAAACTTAATGCAAGCAGAATGCTTGCTGCATTTTGGGTCGAAGTTAAAAAACTTGGACCAGTTGAGCTGGGATTTTTATATATAATCCTATCATCCTAAAAATCCCTTCAATCTTAGTTCGGACAATCCTGAAACCCTTTCAATCCAATAAATCATGGTCCAGATAGTAAGTTCAAACTACTAAATCTATCACCACAGGTTGTATGGTACAGCAATTGTTTTACTCACATAAAAACATACTACCTATGGCAACTAAACAGAAAAAAGACCCATGTTGGTCCGGCTACAAAAAAGAAGGTACCAAGAAAAAGAACGGGAAAACAGTTCCCAATTGTGTTAAAGCTTCTAAGAAAGACTAAAATCAAATGTAAAAGGCCGGAAAACCGGCCTTTTTTTATAATGCGAGCTTGCAACATCTACCGTTTGTGGGAGGGAGTCGTGTGTATAATCCTACCATCGTAAAAGTCCTGCTAATCTTAGTTCACACAATACAACAAATTTACAAATCCATGAAACCACTCGATGCCTAAGGCTGCTAACTTTACGTTACAACATTAACAACAACATACTATGGAATACAGACAATTAGGTGCATCAGGGTTTTTTGTGCCGGTGCTGAGCTTTGGCACAGCAACCTTTGGCGGCGGTAATGAATTTTTTAAAGCCTGGGGCAGTACGGATGTTACCGAGGCGACGCGAATGGTTAACCTGTGCCTGGATGCCGGGGTAACCCTGTTTGATACAGCCAATGTTTACTCTCGGGGATTATCCGAAGAAATACTGGGACAGGCCATTAAAGGGCTGCATGATAAGGTGTTGATATCAACCAAAGCTACCTTCCCCATGAGCGACAATCCAAATGATGTAGGTTCATCGCGCTATAACCTAATTAGAGAGTGCGAAGCCAGTTTAAAACGCCTGGGGGTTGATCATATTGATGTTTACCATATGCACGGCTTTGACGGTAATACGCCGGTTGAAGAAACCCTACACGCCCTGCAAGACCTCATCACGGCTGGTAAAATACGTTACATTGCCTGCTCTAACTTTTCGGGCTGGCATTTAATGAAATCGCTGTCGGTTTCTGAGCGTTATGGCTGGGCGCGTTATGTGGCGCATCAGGCTTATTATTCGCTGCTTGACCGTGAGTTTGAATGGGAACTGATGCCGCTGGGCGTTGACCAAAAGGTAAGCACTATTGTTTGGAGCCCGTTATCATCAGGCAGGTTAACCGGCAAATATCGCCGCGGTGTAGAATTGCCTGCCGATAATCGTATCACACAGGGTGGCGGTCACGGCCCGGCTACTGATTTTGAGCATTTGTATACTATTGTTGATGCACTGGATGAAGTGGCAGAGGAAACAGGTAAAAGTATTTCGCAAGTAGCCTTGAACTGGCTGCTGCAAAGGCCAACCGTAGTAAACCTGATAATAGGAGCCCGTAACGAGGAGCAGTTAAAACAAAACTTAGGGGCGGTAGGATGGAACCTGACAGTTGACCAGCTTAAAAAATTGGATGCCGCAAGTAACAGAGACCCTGTTTATCCGTACTGGCATCAGCGTCAAAACACCAAACTTAACCCAATACCTAACTTGTACAAATAACAGATCAATTAAAATTGAAATAGCCCCGCAGTCGTAAGTACGATGCGGGGCTATTTGTTGTGAGATGGAATTATACCTTACGCGGTGGCAGATCAAAAGCTACAGCGTTATGCTCAAAGTGCCCTTTGTGTGAGCCATCGCAAAATGGTTTGTTGGCTGAAAGGCCACAACGGCAGATAGATACCACCGTACGGCCCTGCAAACCGTATGCATTGCCCTGCATGTCTACAATTTCAAAATCGCCGTCAATTTTTACTGATCCGTTATTGTTAATGGTTAGTTTAGTTGCCATGTTTTAGTTTTAATATGAGCGCCAAAGATAGCGTGCGGCCCTTATGGTTATTGGTGTTTTGTGTAATTCAGAATGTATCTAAAGGCTATTTAAAATGTTTTGGCAGGATAGTCGTCTGTAAGAGTAAGCTTTAGTATTTTTGACCGCTCATTAAAAACCACCATGCCTAACATACCCCCATCTAACGCGCCCAAGCCACCAGGTATTGGTAGTTTGCTTAAACCGTATCGCGGTTTGGTAATATTGCTTATTGTACTGGGGTTGCTCAGCAACGGCATTAACCTGCTGCTGCCCCGCATAATTGCCAATGGCATAGATGCCTACACCCATAAAACATTTGATTTAAATTCGGTGCTTACCGAGTTCAGCATAGCAGTTGTGCTGGTGTTTATATTCGGATACCTGCAAAGTGTGATACAAACATACGCCTCAGAACGTGTAGCCCGCGATTTGCGCACACGCCTGGCCGATAAGATCTCCCGCCAGAGCCACGCCTTTATTGAGCAGGCCAACCCGTCAAAGCTGCTTACCAACCTCACTGCTGATGCAGATTCTATCAAGCTGTTTGTATCGCAGGCTATTGTATCAATTGTATCGTCGTTGGTGATCATTTTCGGTGCGAGTGCATTGCTGTTAAGTATTAACTGGCAACTGGGGCTCACCGTAATAGCCATTATCCCAATCATTGGCGGCACCTTTTTTTATGTGCTGAAAAAGGTAAAGGTACTGTTCAAACAAAGCCGCGAGGTGATTGACTGGCTGAATAAGATCATTAACGAAAGTATCCTGGGCGCAGCACTCATCAGGGTGATTAATTCGCAAAACCTCGAGACGATGAAGTTTCTGGAAGCCAACAGCAAGGCGCGCGATTTTGGTCTGAGCATCCTTAAACTTTTTGCAGGGCTGGTGCCTGTAATTACGTTCACCGCCAACATGAGTATGTTGATTATATTGGCCTTGGGAGGGCATTATGTTATCAACGGCACCATGACGCTGGGCGATTTCTCAGCCTTTAACAGCTACCTTATTATGCTCATTTTCCCCATTTTGGTGATAGGTTTTATGAGCAATATCATTGCCCAGGCAACAGAATCTTTCCAAAGGCTTAGCGCTGTGTTAAACGCGCCTGATACCGAAGAGAAAGGAGTGGATACCGCACAGTTGCAAGGCAACGTTGCACTAAATAATGTAAGCGTGATCTACGGGGAGAAACCAGCATTGAAAAATATATCTCTTGATATTAAGGCCGGTGCCAAAATAGCCATTATTGGCCCTACAGCAGCGGGCAAAACGCAATTGCTTTACCTGCTTACCGGACTAATACCGGCTACCGAAGGTACCGTTGAATTTGATATGAAAAGCATCGAAACTTACAATAGCAAGTCCTTCCACCGTCAGGTTGGATTTGTATTTCAGGATAGCATTATATTCAATATGAGCGTGCGCGAGAATATCGCTTTTAGCGATACGGTTACTGATGAATCGCTGCAAAAAGCTATTGAGACCGCAGAACTGGCCGACTTTATAAACACCCTGCCTGATAAGTTAAATACTGTTGTTTCCGAGCGTGGCTCGAGCCTGTCTGGCGGACAAAAGCAGCGTATAATGTTGGCAAGGGCACTGGCTGTTAATCCAAAGGTTTTATTGCTGGATGATTTTACAGCGCGTGTTGATACCGCTACCGAGCAGAAAATACTGGCTAATGTACAGCTCAATTATCCGGGCACTACGCTTATATCAGTTACCCAAAAAATAGCGGCCATTGAGCATTATGATAAGATCATCGTATTGATGGATGGCGAGATGGTAGCAGAGGGTACACACGCTGAGTTGATGAGCAGCAGCCCTGAGTACGTACAGATATTTAATTCACAACAAAGCACCAGCAACTATGAACTACGATCTTAATCAACTTGCCGGCGCTCAGCAAAAAACATCTATATACAGCGGCTTAAAAAAGCTGCTGCAATTGATAGCACACGAGAGGAAAAATCTTTTGTTCGCGCTTTGCGCTATTCTGGTCAACTCCGGGCTGAACCTGTTAGGTCCTTACATTATTGGCCATACATTAGATAACTATGTGGTTAAGGCTGACGAACACATAAGCTCCGCAGAACGGTATCATGGTGTATTAATGAACTGCGCCATGCTATTAGGCATTTACCTGATTACGTTGGTGAGCAGCTATTTGCAAACACGTTTAATGGGCGGGGTAGGGCAGCGCATGTTGTTTACATTGCGAAACGCCATCTTTAATAAGTTACAGCAGTTGCCGGTGGCTTTCTTCAACCAAAACAAAGCCGGCGATCTGATCTCACGTGTAAACAATGATACCGATAAGATCAATCAGTTCTTTTCGCAGTCGTTAATGCAGTTTATTGGTAGCATTGCCACCATGGTGGGTGCGGGCATATTTTTGTTGGCTATTAATTTAAAATTAGGCGCTGCTGCACTGGCTCCGGGGTTATTGATATTGCTGTTCACCACTGTTGTGTCGCCATGGGTAAAGCGTACCAATGCCCGCAACCTGAAAAGTGTGGGGGGCATGAGTGCCGAAATACAGGAAAGCCTGAACAATTTTAAAGTCATCATCGCGTTTAACCGTCGCGACTACTTTAGAAAGCGATTTGATGTTGCCAATCAGCAGAATTATAAAACGGCTATTGGTGCTGGCTTAGCCAATAATATATTTATGCCGGTTTATACGCTGTTTGCCAGTTTCGCGCAGCTTGCGGTGTTAACCTATGGTATTTACCTGATAAGCGAGGGCGAGTTCACGGTTGGCTTGCTGATAAGTTATTTTTCGTACACCACCAACTTTTATAATCCGTTGCGTCAGCTGGCTACGCTATGGGCCAATTTCCAGGTAGCTATGGCAGGGTGGGACCGAATATCGCAAATATTAGATATGGAAACAGACCTCGCTACGGTAACTGATAACAGCGTGAATAATTCAACTGCGTTACTTGATTTTAAAAATGTGCATTTTGCCTATGGCGATAACGAAATACTGCACAACATCAATTTTAAAATGGAGCGCGGCAAAACTTACGCTTTGGTTGGACCTACCGGCGGCGGCAAAACAACAACAGCATCGTTAATAGCCCGGTTATATGACCCAACAAGCGGTAATGTTTTGTTAAATGGTAAAGATATACGCAGTTACCAACCTACCGATCGCTCAAAAAAAATAGGGTTTATTTTGCAGGAGCCTTTTCTGTTCACCGGAACTGTGCGCGAGAATATTCTATACGGAAATGAAGCGTATGCCGGATACACAGATGTGCAATTAGAGGAAGCCATTAAGAATGCAGGATTAGGCAAACTGTTAGCAATGTTTGATGCAGGTTTAGAAACCCAGGTATTATCTGCCGGCAATAGCATTAGTCTGGGGCAAAAGCAATTGATAGCTTTTATGCGGGCGGTTTTACGCAATCCCGATCTGTTGATCCTGGACGAGGCGACTGCCAATATTGATACTATCACCGAAAAACTGCTAAGCGAAATATTAAATAACCTTCCGCAACATACCACACGGGTTATTATAGCGCACCGTTTAAATACCATAGAAAATGCCGACGAGATATTTTTTGTGAACGGAGGAGAGGTTGTGCGGGCAGGCTCGTTTGATGATGCAATGGGATTGTTGCTAAATAACAAACGCGTTAGTTAACTCATTAATTAGTTAGTGCTGATTTGCAGCATTTAGCATAAATAATCTTAAATACTGACTTTTGGTGCAGAATGTGTACAAAAAACGCTTAGTCGTGCTTTCTATTAATTTTAATGATGTATAATTACCCGTGCTTGGTAAATAATTATGGCAGTTGGAGTTTTATATATTGACGACGAGATTAATAACTTAAATAGTTTTAAAGCATCTTTCAGACGCGATTTTGAAGTTTTTACAGCAATATCAGCAAAAGAGGGAAGAAAGATATTAGACGCAAATGAAATTGGTGTTATAATAACTGACCACCGGATGCCGGTTATGACAGGTATTGAATTCCTGGAATCAATACTTAACGTTTATCCTGATACCATCAGGATATTACTGACCGGCTTTGCAGATATTAATGCTGTAATGGATGCCATTAATCGTGGGCAGGTTTATAAATATATAGTTAAGCCATGGCAAAATGATGAGCTGAAAATGTACATCAGTAACGCCATGGAGATATACAGGCTGCGCCGCGAAAATAAAGACCTTACCGCAAAACTCAAGTTAGCCCTTGCCGAAATTGAATCTCTAAAAAAGTTATTGTAACAGTATTGTTATTGTGTTTTTTAAGTATGTATATTTAGCTGACTTTTTACAAGTCCCCTAAATTATTTTAAGTACTTGATAAACTTCAGGACGGTATATTGTACCTGCATCGTAGCGTTGTTGCTGTTTTGTTGGGGAGATGGGCTTGCGCAGGGCACAAGCAATAAAGGAACAGAGTTTTGGACACTGTATATGGATCATATCCGTCCGCCATCAGGTGGCGGAGGCAATATGGGTCCAAGTAGTATGATACTGTACATAACGTCAGACTTATCAACTACCGGAACGGTTGATGTTGCAGACGGGTCATTCACCGAAAATTTCTCTGTAACCGCCAACGCTGTAACAATGGTTAATATTCCGGCGGGTGCGTTTGTGGGTAGCCAGGGTCAGTTTTTAAAAGGTATTCATATCAAATCATTAAAGCCAATTGCTGTATATGGGCACATTTACGCTTCGTCAGTATCAGGCGCAACGTTGCTTTTACCGGTGAGTGCGTTAGGCAAAGACTACATGTCTATTAATTACAAGCAGTTATCAAATGCCGAAGTACAAGAGGGGGCCGCTTACTCCACAATGGCTATAATAGCCACAGAAGATAACACTTCCGTTGAAATAACCCCGTCAGAGCAACTTTTGAACGGCGAGCCAAAAGGAGTAACCTTTACCGTTAATCTGAAAAAGGGGGAAGTATATCAGGCACTATCAAATACTGATCTTACCGGCACCCGTATAAAGTCTGTAAGTAGTGCTGCCGGAAGTTGTAAACGTATAGCTGTATTTTCGGGCAGCAGTAAAATAGGCATCGGCTGTTCTGCGCCTGCACAGCTTACGTCTGATAATTTATTTCAACAGGTTTACGCTACAACTACCTGGGGGAAAAATTATGTCACTGCACCTTTAAAGTCGCGCCCATATGATGTTTACCGTATAATACTAAGCGATCCTGCAACGCAGGTAACGCTTAACGGCGCAGTGATACCGGCAAACCAATTTACTAATAACTTATATTACGAGTTTTCATCCACCACTACAAATTTTGTATCGGCAGATAAACCTGTACAGGTAGTTCAATATGCAGTTACACAGGGACAGGGCCCTAATTGCACCAGGGTTCAGGGAGATGTTGGAGACCCAGAGATGATCTACCTCAGTCCCATTGAGCAAGGCCTGGACAAGGTTACACTTTACTCAACCGGGTATTACAATATCATATCCAGCTATATCAACGTAGTTATACCCACCAGCGCCGTAAACTCGTTTACGTTGGATGGCGCGCCTTATACGTCATTCATTACTGTTCCCGGCCGCCCCGAATATTCTTATGCACAAATTTCAGTATCATCGGGCCCGTCGGCAAACAGAGGTGGTTCTGTTACCTCGGGCACACACACACTAAAAGCAGATAAGCCATTTAATGCAATAGCTTATGGTTTTGGCAGTACCGAGTCATACGGTTACGCGGCAGGAACCAATCAGGTTGACCTGAACACGCATCTTGTTTTTACAGATGTAGCTAATGATACTAAAACATTAACCGCGGCATGCAGCGGTTCGGCTTATAAGTTGCAGTTAACGTTGCCCTATCAAACTACACGCATAAGCTGGGACCTGGACAATGGCAGCCCGGCCATGTTACAAACTAACCCCATAGCTAAATCAACTTCAACGGTAGCCGGTAAAACCCTTTATAATTACGAGTACCCGGGCAGCGTTATTTACCCCCAAGGCAATTATGTAGCTACGGCAACAGTATTTAACCCGGTAGCAGACGATTGCGGATCTGACCAGGAAGTACAATTCTTTTTTGAAAGTACAGCTAAGCCTGTTAGCGCCATTGACGCTCCGGTAAATAATTGTTTGGGCGATATTGTGCAGTTTAAAGACGCGTCGGTATTAGCGGATGGCTCGTATGCTAAATCATGGTTGTGGAATTTTGGAGACAACACCACATCAACAGAACAAAACCCCAAGCACACCTATACCGCTCCGGGCGATTACACGATTACATTGATAGTAGTTGATAACAATGGCTGCAGTTCTGTTACTTCAACACGCACTGTGCACATCAGTAAACTTCCGGTGGCTTCATTTAATGCTACGGGGTTTGATTGTGTTGGTAATAGTGTTTCATTTACCAGTACATCAGTATCTGCTGATGGCAACATTGTTAGCTGGAAGTGGGATTTTAACGATGGTACGCCCGTTGAAGAGTATGCAACTGCAGCAACATTCGGGCATACTTTTACCATTGCTAAAGATTATAATGTAAAGCTTTTAATTACCACTGATAAAGGATGCACCGCCACTTATCAAAAACTCATCACTATACATCCGTTGCCGGTTGTTGATTTTACCCTGCCCGATGCCTGCCTTGATGATGTGGCTAAGTTTAATGACCTGAGTACTATTGCCGACCACACAGAGGCCGAGTTTACTTATGCGTGGAATTTTGGTGATAGTAATTCATCTGCGGCAAATAATACTTCTAATTTGAAAAATGCCCAGCACAAATACAGCGCGTCCGGAATTTATACAGTGACCCTGACTGTTACATCAAAATACAATTGTAAAACCGTTATACAGAAACAGTTTACTGTAAATGGCGCTACACCAAAAGCTAAATTTGAGGTGTTGAATAATTGTAGTGGAAGTGATATTGTTTTTAAAGATCTTTCTGCCCCGAGTTTTGGAAACATTACTAAACTTACCTGGTATTTTGATTACGATAACCATCCGGAGATATCTGAAACCTTCAATTCAAGTGCAATGCATGCCGATGGTTTGTATAACCATAGTTATGGCTTATTCAATACGCCGGCCAGTAAAACCTTCCATGTTAAATTGATTGCTTACTCGGGCGATAGCCAATCATGTACAAATGTTTTTGATGATAACATTGTCATCAATGCAAACCCCACGATAACGTTGGTTTATAATAACGCCCCTATAACAAGCGATATTGTACTTTGTAGCGACAATGGAGATATTACGATACATGAGGATAAGGGTATATACCAGGGCTCGGGTACGTTTACCGGCACCGGAATAACATCTGCCGGCAAGTTTGATCCGTCGTTATCTGGCACCGGTACGTTTAATATCAAGTATGTTTTCACTGCTGACGGTACCGCATGCACTTACACAACTAATTTTAACATTGTGGTTAATCCAATACCGGTAATTCAGGATGACGAGCAATACGGCATGTTGGAAGGGCAAACATTGTTATTAAAGCCAAATGTGAGTATAAGTTCTGGTACCTTGAAATATAGCTGGTCGCCGGATGCAACGCTGAGCGATGCTACTATTGCCAAACCATATGCCAGTCCTAAAGAAGACATAACCTACACGTTGACAGTAACATCCGATAAAGGATGTACAGCCGTGAAATCTTTTTTTGTAAAAGTTTTAAAAACGCCGCTTATCCCTAATGCATTTACGCCTAACAATGATGGGATAAACGACAGGTGGGAGATCAAATATTTAGATATGTATCCGAATGTAAAGGTGGATATATTTAGTCGCAGCGGGGAAAAGGTTTTCTCCTCAAGAGGGTACGGCATACCGTGGGATGGTACCCGCGGCGGCGGAAATTTGCCAATGGGAACCTACTATTATATTATTGATCCCGGTAGCGGACGCAAAACCACATCAGGATATGTAAGTATTATTAAATGATAAAAAGTTATGTTGGTTATAGTATGATTAAGTCAGAAAAGCTATATTCGTCGATAATTGTTTCGGTGTATTTAAAGTAATAAGTAAAAGTTACAGTAATTAAATCGCCATAGCCAAAAAATTGCTTTATAAGTGCGGAGTTATTCCTAAATGAAAAAAATTTTACTCTTTGTTTTCATCCTAAGCGCGCGTGCCGGTATGGCACAGCAACTCCCACAGTTTACACAATACATTTTTAACAGCTACTTACTCAATCCTGCAGTAACCGGTATTGAAAATTATACCGATGTAAAGGTTGGGCACCGTAACCAGTGGGTTGGTTTAGAAGGAGCGCCCGTAACAAGTTATCTTTCTATCAATGCGCCAATAGGTCGTAATTTTATTGAAGGAGATGCCACCAGCTTTTTAGCTGAAGGTGGAATCAATCCGTCAAGCAGATTATTTACGCAAAACTACCAGGCAGCAGAACCGCACCACGGTATTGGTGCGATTGTGATGACTGACAAGGCGGGGCCTTTTACTCAAACTAACGTAGCCGCAACTTATGCTTACCACTTGGGCTTAACTGCGCGGATGAACCTTTCTGTTGGTGTAATGGCAGGGTTCAATCGACTAAACCTAAATACCCAAGGGCTTACCCTTACCGACCAAAATGATCCGGCTATTACCAACGGCTTCAATAACAGCCAATGGAAACCGGACGTAGGTGTGGGTGTATGGTTATATTCGTCTAATTACTTTGTTGGCTTATCTGCTAAGCAGATATTACCTCAAACCTATTATTTTAATAATACAAAGGCCCCTAAAACCGGTAGCCAAACCGTTCCGCATTTTTATTTTACTGCTGGCGCTAAATTGTTCATGACGGATGAAATCACCTTTATGCCATCTGTAATGGTAAAAAGAACAGATCCGGTACCACTTACATTTGACATAAACGGTAAATTTAACTTTCAGGACAAATTTTGGATAGGTGGTTCCTACCGTCATAATGATGCCGCAGCGCTGTTAGCCGGCTTTAACCTGAGCTCCCTTATCAACGTGGGATATAGTTATGATATCACCACATCAGCCCTAAATACAGTTAGCCGTGGCACCCACGAGATATTCTTGGGATTGATGCTCAATAATCGTTACAAAGTTACTTCGCCTCAGCACGGTTTTTAAAAGTGCTGTTGAGTTATTTAGCAAGCGTATAATCTTCCCCAAAATTGCCTGGCGTTGCCACATAGATTTCGGTTTATCTACTAATTTTTTTATTGGTGTTTGACCGCGCCTGCTTTTTAAATAGCTTTACCGCAAATCATCAATAAATATGAAATATTGGTTAGTTAAGTCAGAACCGCATAAATACAGTTGGGAAAAATTTAATGAGGATGGCCGCACCTTTTGGGATGGTGTACGAAATTACCAGGCTCGCAACAATCTGCGCGAAATGAAAGAGGGCGACCTGGCCTTGTTTTACCACAGTAACGAGGGTAAAGAAGTGGTAGGCATTGCCAAAATAGTTAAAGAAGCATATCAGGATCCAACTACCGAAGATACTAACTGGGTAGTGGTTGAACTGGAACCCGTTGAAGCGCTGAAAAAGCCGGTTACTTTGGCCCAGATAAAAGCCGACCCGATGCTTAAGGATATTCAACTTATTAAATTAAGTCGCCTATCGGTTGCGAGCATTAAGCCGGAAGAGTTTGATCACATACTGCAATTAGGAAACGAATAATATAAAAACACCGCTGTACTTACAGGGTTATTTAAAAGATATGAATTACAGAAAATTTAAAGATGTAGCTGTTGCTGAAGTAGGCTTAGGCACCTGGCAGTTAGGTAGCGCCGACTGGGGGAATGTTAGCGATGATGACGCGTTTGCTATTTTAAATGCCTACGTTGACGGCGGCGGCAATTTTATTGATACAGCTGATGTATACGGCATGGGCGTGAGCGAGCAGGTGATAGGCCGTTTTTTAAAAACTGTTGATGAGCCAATTTATGTAGCTACTAAATTGGGCCGTAGAGGCGACGAGCCTAATGGCTGGCCGCAAAACTTTACTTACGATGCCATGCGCCGTCAAGTGGAAGATTCATTACGCCACCTGGATGTGCCGCAATTGTTTTTAGAGCAGTTGCATTGCATACCTACGGAAGAAATGCGCTTGGGCAAGGTGTTTGACTATTTACGCAAGTTTAAGGAGGAGGGATTGATAGCTAACTTTGGTGCCAGCGTTGAAACATCCGAAGAAGCTTTGATATGTTTGGAGCAGGAGGGACTGGCTTCATTACAGATCATTTTTAACCTGTTCCGTCAGCATGTCGCTGACCAGGTATTTGCCAAAGCAGCCGAGAAGGGCGTAGCTATTATTGCACGCGTGCCTTTGGCCAGCGGTTTATTAACCGGCCGTTTTAATCAACAAACCCGTTTTGCAGAGAATGATCACCGTAACTATAACGCCAATGGCGAGAAGTTCAATGTTGGCGAAACTTTCTCTGGTGTTGAGTTTAACGAAGGGGTTAAGTTCTCTCAACAAATAGGCGCTATGCTGCCTGACGAACGGATGGCACAATGGTCTATCAGGTGGATATTAGACCACCCGCAGGTAACTACGGTTATACCCGGAGCTTCTAAAGTTTCTCAGGTTGAAAGCAATATTGAAGCATCTACATTGCCGCCTTTATCGGCACAAACTTTTAGCGATCTGCGCAAGTTGTACGATGCCGAAATTTACAACAAGATAAGAGGCGTGTATTAGTGGTTTGGTCGGTTAAAATTAAATTCTTAGTTTTAACCGACCAAACCATTTTAAATATGAGCCTTCCCGAGATTAAAGCATATAAGCTGTTATTTGCTCTTGTTTTAATAATTACTTCATTTAACGGCTACGCTCAAAAATTGCCTGTTAAACAGGAGGGAAGTTTGCGGGCACCTGCAAGCGTTAAAATTGATGGTAAAACCAGCGAATGGAACTTTAAAGCTTACAATATTGCTACAGATGTTTTTTATACCATTGCGCATGATGCCGAAAATATCTACCTCGTTATAAAAGCCGCTGATGAAAGTTCAATGCGCAAAATTATCAGTAATGGTATAACCTTTAAAGTGAGCAGCAGCGCAAAAAAGAACGATACCACAGCTGCAACTATCACCTTTCCTTTATTTAATTATAAAAATAAACCTGCTATTACGTTTACCATAAAATCTAAACCAGTTGATAGTATTGATTACTTTATAGCAGCAAATAATAAACAGCTTACTGCAAACGGAAAGTTTTTAAGAACCCGAGGGTTTACTAATGTAGATACTTTGTTGTCAGTGTATAATACCGCCGGCATCACTATAGCTTCAGCTTTTGATAAGGATGGGAACTACAACTATGAACTTGCGATATCCCGAAAACTTATAAGTCCTTTCGTTAATGCTAACAATGGTATTTTTTATACGGTAATTGTTAACGGGATAAAATTAGATGACATGCCCGGCGTAACTGTTACGCGTAGCGACAACGGCACTATAACGGCCATTGATGTGAGAAAATCAGATTTTCGGCCTGGTTTGAGTGAGGGGATAAGCGTCCCGACTGATTTTTCAGGCGAATATGTGTTTACTAAATAAAGCAATAGTTATATTTAGCTACTGTTTGCCAAAATAGTTGGATACGTCAAAGTAAACAGCTATTTCACGCCCGTCTTGCGCAGTAATACTCACAACTTCATGCTGCTTGCCTTTGTAATCTTCATAACGTTGTGAAAGGCGTTTGTAGCCAGGATATAGCGTTGATAGTTGCAGGTTTTCAGCCTGTACGCCATTGGTTTCATTTTTTTCGTTGATAACTATAGCTCGTTCAAATGAACTTCCGTCGCGCTGCGCATCAAAGGCTGTAGTTGTTTTGGGCAACGGCGCGCTGGTAGTGGTATCAGTACTACTTTCCGGTATAGTGTTGCGGTTGCTTGAACAAGCGGCTAATAGTGACGCGACTACGATCAAGGCAAAAAATTTAGTTTTCATAGCTTTTGCAGTTTATGTAATAAGCTGTAAAGGCTATGAAAAGTTTTATTCCTTCTCCACAAAAAGCGCCTTTAATTCTGTAGCATCATTTGGTTTTAACTTGCCATCTAAGATGAGTCGCAACTGGCGGCGGCGAAGTGCGCCATCATAAAGCACTTGTTCCGCAGGTGTGCCAGGTACCAGTTCAGGTACAGGTAGCTTGTTTCCGGCGGCATCTAAGGCTACAAATGTATAATAAGCTTCGTTACTCTTTACACGCGTGCCTGACGGCACATTCTCTGCCCACACATCCATCCTCACCTCAACAGAAGTGGTAAACGCCCGGGATACCCGTGCTTCAATGGTTACAACATCACCCAGTTTAATTGAATGTTTAAATGATACACTATCAACCGACACTGTTACCGCCAAACTGTTGCAATGCTTTTGCGCAGATATGGCCGCTGCAATATCCATCCAATGCAGTAACCTGCCACCCATCAAATTGTGCAGCATATTGGTATCATTGGGTAATACCAATTCATTCATAATAGTTAGAGAGTCCTGGGGCTTTTTTGCAATCATAAGCGGTGTTTTTGTAAATATACGCTGTTGCCGCACAATAATAGCGCGGCACTGTTAAGTATCATATCAAACTAAAGGAATAATAGCTATTTTTATTGCCAACAATACCCATACCTAAGCAAAACTTATGAAAAAGATATTTTTTGTTCTTTTGTTAATTCTGAGTGCAAATGCAAAGCTGTTTGCCGATGTTATCAACATAGATCATTTTATTGTTAAAGAGAATCCGTTTGCCGAAAGGGAAGTAGCCATAGTAGCGGTTGACTCGTTGGAGAACATCCGCGAAGATGTAGATGGTTTATTCAGTTTTACCATAAACGGCTTTGAAGAACAAATGCGCTTTGAAAAAGGTACTGCCTTTTACCACCGTAAGTTAGATAAAAGCAGTTTTTTCTACGTAAAGCACATCAATGATAACGGCACCCACGCTATGCTGTATTATATATATAAACAAGACGGCGGCTTAAAACCTATAAAAGTAAGCTGGGCGCTGCTGTTGGGTATACCGCTTGGATTGGTGTTATTGGGCTATTTGTTTAAGCGCTTTATAGCCATTATACTCATTGTGTTCTGTATATTTTTGTTTTTTAACTATCAGAATGGTTTAAGCATTTCTACATTTTTGGAAAGTATTGTGAATGGATTGAAGGGGGTGTTTGGTGGGTAAAGATTAGTAATTAAAGATTGAAGATTAGTGTGTTGTGATAGTAAGCGGATTCCACCAGTCTTTATCTTTACTAACCAATCTTCAAATCAAAACGGCATTCCAATACCAAAGTTCAGCTGCATAAAATTGTAGCTTTCACCGCCGTTTGCTTTGCTATAGCTATCCTTGAATGCACCGCTTTTGAACAACTCGTTGGTATGTTTAAATAGCACCCATTGGTCTGATCCGTTAAATTGAGGATCTTTTACTTTAAACGCGGCATCAAGGCGGAACACAAAGAAATTTAGATCAAAGCGCAAACCGGTACCAACGCCAATGGCTGATGATCCTAAAATGTTGCTAAATTTAAACTCACCACCCGGATTCTCCACCTCGGGGCGTAAGCGCCATATGTTACCGGCATCAACAAATACTGCACCTTTTAAAACCGTTCCGAAAAAGTTGTTTGCCAATTTATAACGGTATTCGGCATTCATTACCAGCTTTACCTCGCCAAACTGGTCAATATATTTTAAACGGGCTCGTGTAACGTTGTCGCTCCCATAAGCTGTGCCACGGTTAAACTGGCCGGGGCCAAGTGTACGTGGCAGCCATGCGCGAATATCATTAGCCCCTCCGGTATAAAAATTCTTCTCGAAAATTAACTGTGTGCTGTTTCCGTAAGGAACGCCAATCCCTGGGTTCAAACGCAAAATAAACTGTCTGTTACCACCTAAAGCTTTGTAAACCCTAAAGTCTATCTCCGTTTTTGCATATTGTGCAAAGGTATAACCAAAAAGGGTGCGCTGGCCTTGTGCATCCTTTGGCGTGTTAAAAACGTTGCTCACCAATGACAGCATATTGCCGCCAACATCAAGCAAACCGCGGAAATAGGTGAAGTTTTTTAAACTGTTTAACTGGTTGCCGTTAACCTGGTAAGTATACTGACTACCGGTTGTAAATACAGTACGCCCGATCAGATACACATATGAGTACCTGTTTTGATCAAGTAATTGCTGGCGCGCAGTTGGATCAATTGAGCCCTTTGAAAACTCTATGTTGCCGGCTGTTATACTGTGTACTTTATTAGCTGTTTCTGCAAAATCATAAGTGATGGAGTTAACAAAACTTGTACGGGTAACAAGGTCGCGCTGAAAGAAAAGCGAGTAGTTACTGGCAAACGTGGTATGGGGGACCCCATATTTCCCAGGCTTGGCAAAATTAAACGGCGATATAATACGCGGGTAGCTTAAACTTACCCCTACCTTAAAATCCTGGTTGGTGACGCCGCTGGAACCTACCAAATCATTGCCGGTTGCATATAAAATACTGTAGTTAAATTTAATCTGAAGTATCGCAGCCTGTTTAAATATGTTCCGGTCGGTAAATGTATTCCCTATGTTGTACCCATAGCGGCCGCCGGCAAATAAAAACTCGCCTTCAACCCGGTCTGACATCTTTTTTAGCGGAACAATGTCTATGCGGCTATTCAGCCGGTTAGTGCTGTCGGCGGTTTTTGTATAAGTAGGGTTGGGCACGTTACGGAAAACGTTTAATTCTGATAACCGGGATGTTGTGATGGTCTGCATATCAACGTTGTAGGTCTCGCCCTTTTTCTGAAAAATATAGTCGGTAACGGTATGCGGCTTAAACTTACGCGAATGATCAACAAACCTGAATTGTGAATCAACCTGTATGGTGTCTGTGTTTTCGCTGGGCTGGCGGTTGCTGTTAAGAATGGTTATCAGGGTATTATTGATGGTATAAACCGGATGTTCGTTTTTATCAGCCGGATTATCAATGATCATTTTTAAGTCAACTACGCTGTTGTTAAAGGTAGAGTCATAAGTAAAGTTGATGTACTGGCGATAAAAGTCATAATACCCGTTACGCTTCATTACCTGGTAAAAAGCATCGCGGTTATAGGCTACACTATCAAGATCAAAACGTCCGCCGGGGCGCAGGTGGGAAAATTCGGGTGAGGATGAGCGAAATAAAGAACGGACTTTTCCGTCAGGTATGCTGTCGCTTAATTTGCGTATTCTGAATAGCGGTCCCTGGTTGGTGATAAAAACCAGTTCTGCTTTTTTCTTTTTTATAACGATGCTGTCTGTTACCTGTGCTTTTAAATAACCCTTGGTTTGGATGAATTTTTCTATCTGCATGCGCGAAAATTCAACCAGGTTACTGTCTAAAATAGACGGCGGTTCGCCAATTTTTCTTTTTCCGTTTTTACTGAACCAGTAGTAGAACTGCAGGTTTACAACGCTGTTGGGTTGTTGCTGTTTATCAACGTAATTAGCCGCAGCCTCGCTAAATTCCTTGTCCATTCCCTTGATGGTGATTTTACGTACGAGGGACTGGTTAGGGCCAAGCTTTCGGGTTAAACTACATCCGGTAACAATAAAGAGCAGAAGAATACTTAATATTGTAAAGCGACAAAGGTTTGTTTTTATAATATATGCTTTCAAAGTCCCGGATCAGTTTATTACAATCATTACAACAAAAAAAATTCCGCAAACAGCATGGCGTGTTTTTGGTTGAGGGCTATAAATCTGTTATTGAATTTGTTAATTCAGCCTATCAAATTGAGGCAATTTACTACTCACCTGCAAGCGGCTCAAAATTGAGCAAATTATTGCACAATAAAAACACCGCCGAAGTATCATTAACCATTCTGGAGAAAATAAGTTCTTTAAAAACAGCACCAGATGTTGTGGCAGTAGTTAAAATACCCGATTGGGACAATTTAAAGCCGGTTTCGCTAAAAAATAAATTTTCATTGGCATTGGATGGAGTGCAGGACCCGGGCAACATGGGTACCATTATCCGCACGGCAGATTGGTATGGAATACAGGATATTATTTGCTCAGAAGATACTGTTGACGTTTATAACCCTAAAGTGGTGCAAGCTACCATGGGTTCGCTTTCGAGAATAAATTTAAGGTACACTGATTTAGCCTCTGTTTTAACCGATGCCCAAATGCCGGTTTACGGTGCTTTGCTTAATGGAGAAAATATATACTCAACCACCTTTGCATCTGAAGGACTGGTTGTTATGGGTAACGAAGGTAATGGCTTACGGCCTGAAATTACGCGTTTAGTAACCGAGGCTATTACCATACCACGCGTTGGTGAGGCCGAATCATTGAATGTAGCCATAGCTACTGCAATTTTTTGTTCAGAAATAAGCAGAAATAAATTGGCAGGCAATAAATAATTGCTATTTTTGCACTCCTTTAAAAGGGTCGGATGGCCGAGTGGCTAGGCAGAGGTCTGCAAAACCTCCTACAGCGGTTCGAATCCGCTTCCGACCTCAAGGTTAAAAATATTCAATAAATTAAAGAATCGTCATGGGCGTAACTCGTTTAAAAAGAAAAGACAGAAGAAATAAAACTTTCTCAAGACTGGAAGTTCAATTCTTAAAAAATGCAACTAACCTGGAGTTTGGTAGCCGTTCATTCGAGCCAAAAAAGAGCCAGATAGCAAAAAACAATGAAGCCTTAGCTATTGCAGCAGGTAAATAATTGTTAAAAAGATTGTGATTAAAAGCCTTACCGGAAAACGGTGAGGCTTTTTTTGTTGGCATTGTGTGAACTAGGAGTGTAAGATTTAAGGAATAATCCTAAAATTATAATAATCTTATAAATCTTAGTTCAGACAATCATAGTTCAGACAGTATTTTTTTATTGATCTCTTTGATCAACCCTGGCCCTTCATAAATAAAACCGGTATATAACTGTACCAATGACGCACCGGCTTTTATTTTCTCCAAAGCATCATCACCTGAGTGTATACCACCTACACCAATGATAGGGAAGGAGCGGTTAGACTTATCAGCAAGGTAGCGGATAACTTCAGTTGAGCGGCTGTTTAACAAAGCACCACTTAAACCACCGGCTTCGGTTTTTAAATCTTCATTTGTTAAGCCCGATTTATCAATAGTAGTATTGGTGGCAATTATACCGGCGATTTTAGTTTCCTGTACAATTTCTACAATATCGTCCAGTTGTTCGTTGGTTAGGTCAGGGGCAATTTTGAGTAGTATTGGTCTGCTAATGCCGTTTTTATTGTTGCGTTGTTGAAGGGTATTCAATATGTTCATTAGCGGCTCTTTTTCCTGCAAGGCACGTAAACCGGGGGTATTAGGAGAGCTTACATTCACCACAAAGTAATCAACCACATCAAACAAGCGGTCAAAGCATTTTATGTAATCGCTTACAGCTTCTTCATTCGGGGTGTCTTTATTTTTACCAATGTTTCCACCAATGATTAAACCTTTTTGTGCTTCAGGTTGATTTTTACGGTAGGTAGCAATGCGAGAGGCCAACACATCAACCCCCAAGTTGTTGAAACCCATTCGGTTAATAATAGCCTTATCGTTCGGACTACGAAACATTCTCGGCTTAGGGTTGCCCGGTTGCGGTAACGGGGTAACTGTACCCAGCTCAACAAAGCCGAAGCCAAGGTTAGCCATTTCGCTGATCACCTCGCCATTTTTATCAAATCCGGCCGCCAATCCTACAGGGTTGTTAAACGTAAGGCCAAAAACCTCTCTTTTTAATTGGTCATCCCGCAGGTCCCACAATGCACGACTCAACTTGCTGCCACCGGGAAAGCGGTTAAAGCGTTTTAGGTTGCGCGTTACAAAATAGTGAACATTCTCGGGGTCAAACTGAAAAAGGATGGGTTTAATGAGTTGGTACATGGCCGCAAAGTTAGCAGTTTTGCTGGTTCATAGTTCATGGTTGGTAGTTCATGGCGCTTTGTTATTTTGTTTTTTGCAAAGTGGCAAATCATTATATTAGACAACCAATTACTATTAACCAAAAATTATGAACCAAAACAGTAGCCGTCGTAACTTTTTAAAAACAGCGTCAGTGGGTGCCATTGGTGCTATCAGCATCCCGCAAATTGTATCAGCAGCTATGGCAACAGCGCCAAAGGGCAAGAAAGTAACTATCCAAAAAGGTGATGTTATACTATTCCAGGGCGATTCTATTACCGACTCGGGTCGTAATAAAACTACCATGACCGCAAACACTGCATCAGCGTTAGGCAATGGCTATGCTCTGATGGCAGCTGGCGAACTGTTGCTTAAACATCCAGAAAAGGACCTTAAGATATATAACAAAGGTATAAGCGGTAACAAAGTGTATCAACTGGCCGAGCGCTGGGATGCCGACGCGCTAAGCCTTAAACCTAACATCCTGAGCATCCACATAGGGGTAAACGATTACTGGCATACCATTACCAACGGTTATAAAGGAACCATTGATACTTATATAGCCGATTATAAAAAATTACTCGACCGTACAAAAGCTGCTTTACCTAATGTTAAGTTCATTATCTGTGAGCCTTTTGGTGTGTTGGGCGTAAGGTTTGTTGAGCAAAACTGGTACCCAACTTTTGATCTTTTCCGTAAGGCGGCTCGCGATATTGCCGTGGAGTACGATGCTCCGTTTGTACCCTATCAGGCGGCCTTTGATGCTGCGCTTAAGCAGGCTCCTGCCGCTTACTGGACCGGCGACGGCGTACATCCATCAGTAGCCGGTGCAGCCCTAATGGCACAAACCTGGCTGGAAGCTGTTAAGTAGATTAATATGTATAGAGTTATCATATTATTGTTAATGATCATTTCTTTTCCACAGGAAAAGCAGGCTTTACCTGATTTGGTTGGTAAATGGAAGGTCGAATCATTAAATATGGCCCAAGGTGCCTCCAAAACCAATCAAAAAGAAAAAGCAATAATTTATAATCAATTTGTTAAATATTTCTCAAATGCAACTTTTGAGTTTAAGGCCGATTACCATTGCTTTACATCAGTAAAAATGCCTGAAATGCCGCTGATTACTTACTGGAAGTATAACGCTACGAAGAACCAGGTAGAGTTAAAAACAGCAAAAAATGATGATTCTTTAATAATGGCATTCGAGATCATAGAAAAAAATGGCGATGTTTTTTTTGCTATGTCTGATGCTCCTTTAGTAATGAAAATGCGTAGGTTAAGCAATTAAAGATATAATCTTACTGTTTTTAAGCGAAGCTTAAAAACAGTACCTTTGCGCCCAAATGATTGCTATAAATAATTTAACGTTCGAGATTGGTGCGCGGGCGTTGTATGATGAGGCTAACTGGCACATCAAACCCGGAGAGAAAATTGGATTGATCGGCGCTAACGGAACCGGAAAAACCACACTTTTAAGAATAATTACCGGCGAGTATAAGCCAACATCGGGCACGGTATCAATGGCTAAGGACCTTACCATGGGCTACCTTAACCAGGATCTGTTATCGTACTCGTCTGATAAAACTATTGTGCATGTGGCCATGGAAGCTTTTGAGCGCCAGAACCAGTTGCATGATGAGATAGAAACTTTGCTAAAAAAGCTGGAAACAGATTACAGCGAAGATATTTTACATAAGCTAAGCGACAAGCAAAGCGAGTTTGAAGCGCTTGATGGCTATAACATAGAGTACAAAGCCCGCGAGATCTTAGCAGGTTTGGGCTTTAGCGATGAAGATTGCCAACGCAAGCTAAGCACCTTTTCGGGTGGTTGGCGTATGCGGGTAATGTTGGCCAAGATACTTTTACAGGCACCGGATATTTTATTGCTGGATGAGCCTACCAACCACCTCGACTTACCATCTATTCAATGGCTGGAAGATTATTTGAAAGCTTTTCAGGGCGCCATTATTATTGTTTCGCACGATAGGTGGTTCCTGGATAAAGTAATTAACCGCACGGTGGAGTCGCGCAAAGGTAAGTTAACCGTTTACGCGGGTAACTATACTTTTTATTTGGAAGAGAAAGCCCTGCGCGCAGAGATACAACGTGGCGAATTTAAAAACCAGCAATCAAAAATTAAGCAGGAAGAACGCTTGATTGAGCGTTTCCGCGCTAAGGCCTCCAAAGCAAAAATGGCGCAGTCGCGTATTAAAATGCTTGACAAAATGGAGCGTGTGGAAGATGTGGATGATGATAATCCCGAGGTTAACTTCAGCTTCAGATTCAGCAAGCAATCGGGCCGGCATGTTGTTACATTAGAGCATATCACCAAAAAATATCCTGCTATTGACATTTTAGATGATGCCGAAGCGGTTATTGAAAAAGGCGACAAAATTGCGCTGATAGGTGCCAACGGTAAAGGTAAATCAACATTATTACGTATTGTTGCAGGTGCCGATAAAGATTTTGCAGGTAACGCCATAACCGGGCATAACGTAACCCAAACCTTCTTTGCGCAGCACCAGTTGGAATCATTGCACCTGGAAAACCAGATATTACAAGAACTGCAAGCCTTTGCGCCTAAACATACCGATACGGAGCTTCGCTCTATTTTAGGATCGTTCCTCTTTACAGGTGATGATGTATTTAAAAAGATCAAAGTATTATCGGGTGGTGAAAAATCGCGTGTGGCTTTAGCTAAGGCCTTAACTGCCGATGCTAACTTTTTAGTACTGGATGAGCCAACCAACCACCTGGATATGGCTTCGGTGAACATTTTGATACAAGCCTTGCAACAGTATGAAGGTACGGTGATTGTTGTTTCGCACGACAGGTATTTCCTTGACAATGTGGCTAACAAGATCTGGTTTATTGAAAATCAGAAAATAAAACAATATCCGGGGACTTATCAGGAGTATGATGAATGGGCATCAAAACGTAAGTTAGAGCCTAAAGCTGCAATACCTCAACAAAAAAAGGAAGAGAAAAAACCGGAGCCTGTTAAACAGGTGCCAACTGAAAATAAGCACCAGCAGTTGAAAAAACTGAACCAGGATCTTGGTAAAATGGAACAGCAGATTGCTGAGCTTGAAAAGGTGGTAAAAGACTTTGAAGCCAAGCTGGCCGACGATAAAATATACAATGACAGCGCCAAACTGAAAGAAACTAATGCTGCCTACAGCCAGAAACAAGCCGAACTGAAACAACAACAGCAGGCCTGGGAAACATTGGCAGAACAGATAATGGAACTGGAAGGGTAGTAGTTTTACTTCTGATTTTTTTTGTCATCCTGAACGCAGTGAAGGATCTTATAAGTATTGCAACTAAACGCTGTGTTAGTCGCTTTTATAAGATCCTTCACTGCGTTCAGGATGACATTTTTTTAAACTTACCATTATGAAAATTCACATCATGGGTGCATCATGCGCCGGTTCAACAACTTTAGGTAATACGCTGGCTAAGAGGTTGGGATATACTTACCTGGATACTGACGCTTATTACTTTGTGCCCTCGGAAATACCTTTCTCCGTAAAGCGTGAACCAACCGAACGCATTGCCATGATGAAGACCGATTTTGAAGGGAATGAGAATGTTATAGTTGGCGGCTCATTGGTAAGCTGGGGCGATGATTGGTTTAGCAAATTTGACCTCGTGGTGTTTCTTTACCTACCTCATGATATCCGAATGGCCCGCCTTCATGCCCGCGAGGTTGAGCGCTACGGCGACAAAATATTTAACGATCCATATCGCGCAATGCAATACCAGCAATTTACAGCCTGGGCTAAAGGTTATGATGATAACACAACCAATGGACGTAACCTTGGTGTACATTTAGATTGGTTAAGCAAAGTAACATGCCCTGTTTTAAAGATTGAGGGTGATACGACTGTGGAAGAAAGGATTGAGCGGGTGATGAGCCTATTAAAAGTAAGCTAAGCGTCATGCCGGATTTGGAAGCCAAATTTATATATTAGGTAGTAAATTATTTAGACATTATTGTTATTACAATATTTGAAAAACTATACGATATTTTTCGGATTGTTATTGACATCCCTCTTGATTGGTTGTAGGCAGGGGTATGTTGTTGAAAACGGTCATGTATTTTATGAGTATTGGAACGAAGTATCGGGGCAAAACAAGAAACTTTTAGAGAAAGCTGATGCAGGAACATTTCAAAAGATTGACTTTGATTGCGGCTGTAGTTTTACCTTTGGTAAGGATAAAAAGTCAGTATACATAGATGGAAAGCAAATAGAGAACATTGACCCCAATTCGTTTAAGTTTATAGGTAATTACACATTTGCGGACAAAGATTCGGTTTACTTTTTTGGCTTTTACAATGATTTAAACGAATGTGCTATCAAAGGAGTGTCACCTAATAAAATTACATTGTTGAAGTATCCTTGGTCTAAATCAGGTAAAATCTTAATACACGGAAATGATACCATCCATGTTGGTGATATTGAAGAATTCATTCCTGTTGATGAAGATTGGGGTAAAACAAAGAAGAAGGTTATAAATAAAAATAAAATCCTTATAGGCGCAGATCCGGCGACATTTGAGGTCATCAACAGCTATTCAGGCAAGGACAAATATCACGTTTATGAGTTTGGGAAAATTAAAGAATAAGTATTTTTATATACTGATTAGTTTCACGGGATGCATAATTTCAATTTTCTCGTTTGGTAATACGTTCGCCCAAACACCCTATATCAACAATGTTTTCAACCCCGCTATAAAAAGTGTTGAGTTTTACAATACTGCACAGGTCGGCGCGTTCCCTGTAATCGATCTTAATTCTGCAGAGCAGCTATTGCTTGCTTTTGATGACCTGCGCGGTAGTTACCATAACTATTATTACACCTTGGAGCACTGCGACCATAAATGGAACTCATCTAATCTTTCTGTTGGTTTTTACATGCAGGGTTATCAGGATGATCGCATTATTGATTATCAATACTCCACCAATACCATGCGTAAATACACGCATTATGAGGTGAAATTTCCTAACGAAAATATTAAGCCTAAAATATCAGGCAATTACATCCTCAAGGTTTATGAGGATGGCGATCAAAGTAAAATGATACTTACCCGTCGCTTTTTTATTTTAGGGAGTAAGGTTGGCGTTGGTGCCGATGTGGTTACGCCTAACTTAACCCAGCTAAGGCAAACCGGACAAAAAGTTAATGTGCAGATCAATTACGGTGGCCTGGTGGTGCAAAATCCCAACTCAGATATGCGGGTGGTGGTGATGCAAAATGAACGCCCTGAAACGGTACAGATCAATATTCCGCCTACCTATGTACGTAACGGACAATTGATTTATAATGATATTAACCTCAATAACTTTGCCGGGCGTAACGAGTTTAGGCGATTTGATACCCGTACACTTAAAGTTAATTCGGAGCGCATCGGTCGCATTTACAGAGACACTTCATACGCGGTAGTTTTACTGATAGATCCTGTTAGAAACAGCCCTGACTACTTGTTCCAGTTTGATAATGATGGCAGGTTTTACATCCTTAACCAGGATGGTAACGATGCCCGTCGTGATGGCGATTATACGTACGTTTACTTTAATTTAGCTGCAGGGAGTTTACCTTCTCAGGGTTCAGTGCATATTATTGGGAAATTTAATGATTACTGTATTGACGAACGCAGCAAACTCGAATTTGATGCCGCGGTTAACAGGTATTTTATCAAACTATTGTTAAAACAGGGTGTTTACGATTACGAATATACCTGGGTTGACAACGCTGGCAAAGCCGACGATATACCCGTTGAAGGCAGCCATTTTGAAACACAGAACGAATACCAGGTATTGGTGTATTACCGCCCGCCAAGTGCCCGTTGGGATGAGCTGGTAGGCTACCGTTTGCTCAACACTGCCAAAAAGTAGCGTAAACTGTTTACCTTTGGTTAAACAATGAACCGCGCAAACCCCATAATTGATAAGCAATGGCTGTACCTTTTAATAGGTGTTGCGGTTGTTATCAATTTAACAGGCATGTTCATTCCCATAATGGGTCCGGACGGTGCGCTGTATGCCACCATAGCCAAAACCATGGTGTTGCGTAATAATTATGTCGAGCTTTTTTACAACGGTACCGACTGGCTGGATAAGCCGCATTTCCCATTTTGGTTAACCGCGTTTTCTTTCAAGCTTTTTGGGTTTACAACAATTGCCTACAAGCTGCCTGCTCTGCTTGTTATGCTGATGGGAGCTGCTTACACTTATCTGTTTGGTAAGCGTTTGTATAACGAGCAAATAGCTTTGTGGGCGGTGTTGATATTGCTTACTGCACAGCACATTGTTTTATCTAACATGGATGTGCGTGCCGAGCCGTACTTAACCGGATTGATCATAGCATCCGTTTATCATTTTTATCGGGCTCAAAAAGGAAACTACCTACAATTAGTTTTAGGCTGCTTGTTTGCAGCCTGCGCGGTGATGACGAAAGGTATGTTTGCGCTCGTGCCTATTTGCGGAGCCATTGCAGGGCATTTATTTATTACAAGACAATGGAAACAGCTGTTTAACCTGAAATGGTTATTGGCTTTTGTATTGATACTTGTCTTTATTGTACCCGAGCTGTATTGCCTGTACGTGCAATTTGATGCGCATCCGGAGAAAGTAGTATTTGGTACAACACATGTCTCAGGTATCAGGTTCTTTTTTTGGGATAGCCAGTTCGGCAGGTTTTTTAATACCGGTCCTATAAAGGGTCATGGCGATCCCTTCTTTTTTGTGCATACTTCGCTTTGGGCCTTTTTGCCATGGTCGCTTTTGTTGTTTGCAGCCATTTTCCAAGTCATTAAAAAAGGCATCAGGCTACCTTTTCGCACGGAATGGTATTGCCTGAGCGGTGCCATGCTTACTTTTTTGCTTTTCTCGGCGTCCAGCTTTCAGCTTCCGCATTATTTAAATATCGTTTTTCCGTTTTTTGCTATCCTGACCGCGCAATACCTGTATCAGCTACATAACCGCCAAAGCATTAAGACGGTTAAAGTAACCCAAACCATCGTCATAATTCTTATGCTGTTGGTGATAGCGGCCTTGCACTATTTCTATCAGCCCGAAACTTTTAACGCGGTTACAGGGGTATTTATGCTTGCTATTTTAGGGTTAGCGTTTTTGCTTCCGCAGCGGGTGAGCAGAGGAGATATGGCGCAGGTAGTAATACGCACGGCAATGATCTCGTTTGTTATCAACTTGTATATTAACCAAGTGTTCTACAAATCGCTTTTAAAATATCAGGCCGGGAGTGAGGCTGCCATGTGGATTAATCAAAATAATCCTCAAAAATTGTCGGTTATACAGCTTACTGATGATATAACTACGCCCTTTGAGTTCTATATTGATGGAGAAGCCAACACATTGAATACAGATCAGCTGCAACAGGTCAAAAACAAACCTTACATCCTTTACGGCAACAAGGCCATTATTGACGAATTGGCTGCAACGGGCTACGAGGTTAAACCACTTAAAAGCTTTGAAAAATATTGGATAAGCAGGCTGAAGCCGTCTTTTTTGAATAAAGCAACGCGGGATAAAGAACTGTCCGAAATGCAGGTGGCGATAGTAACCCCTAAATGACAGTGGCAAAAAAATAAAACCCTACCTTTGCCGCCTATGAATACATCTTTGAAAAATATTTACGATAGCATAATTTTTGATCTTGACGGTACCCTTTGGGATAGCACCGGCGTTGTTGCCGAAGCATGGCAGGCCGCTAAAAATGAGGTTGATTTTATAAACGAAGATATAACTGCCGATATGGTGAAAGGCATTACCGGTATGACCTATAAAGCCATTTTTGAAAAGCTTTTCCCTTACTTAACCGACGAAAAACGCGAAGAATATAAAGCCATAGCCGCTAAATACGAATTGGAGGTTCTGCACACCAAAGGCGGACAACTTTACCCACGGTTAGAAGAAACGCTGCAATATCTTGTTCAAAAGTACAAACTGTTCATTGTGAGCAATTGCCAAAGTGGTTACATTGAGGTTTTCTTCAAAACCAGCGGATTAAAAAAGTATTTTCAGGGTCACCAGTGTTATGGCACCAAAAACGCGCCAAAAGCAGAGAATATAAAAGATATAGTGAATGATCACGGTTTGAAAGCGCCCGTTTACGTTGGCGACACCATGGGTGACTATAACGCCGCTGTTGGCGCCGGTGTGCCTTTTATTTTCGCTGCGTATGGTTTTGGCAAGGTAGAAGAGGGGCAGGTTGCAACACTTACGCAGGTGAGTGATCTGACAGAACTGGTATAACTCATTATGAAAATATCTAAGTATCTCCATTCCTGTTTGATATTTGAGCTGGACGGTTACAAACTGTTGTTTGACCCGGGCAAATTCAGTTTTGCTGAAGGTTTGGTAAGGCCGGAAATGTTTGCTGATGTTGATGCTGTCATCATTACCCATATTCACCTCGACCATTTAGATATTGAAATCGTAAAACAGATTGTCCAACTGAGTAATGCGCCTGTTTATACCAACGCGCACGTAGGTGGGGAGCTTAGTAAAGCGGGAATATCGCACACTATTTGGACCGATGGTCTCTATCAGCTTGGCACTTTTAAACTACAAGCCATCACAGTAAAGCACGAGCTGATATTGGATAATCCTTTACCGCAGATGACAGGCTTTATCATTAACGATAAAGTGCTGCATCCGGTTGATTCTATGGAGGAAAGTTTGTTGCAGTATAAGGGAATTGAACTTTTGCTGATGGTGACCATGGCGCCATTCACCAACGAATTGCGTATTACAGATTTTGCCGACCGCCTTCAACCCAAACAGATATTGCCTGTTCATGATGGCTACGCAAAGGACTTTTTTATTGAGCAACGCTACGCTGCCTATAAAAAACACTTTGAGCAACGCGGTATTCAGTTTAACGGCGTTTACAAAGTTGGAGATAGCGTAACGTTGTAAACGGCTACTGTAGCTTCTTGATCAATTCGGCACCCAACGCATCGGTGCTTTCTGCCGCGTTAGCTAATACAATTACCGCCAGATTCTTTTCTTTATTAAAAGCCATAAAGCTGCTGCTGCCATAAGTGCCGCCGTTATGAAACGTATAGTCAACACCGCCAATTTTTATAATGTGCCAGCCTAATCCAATTTTGGTATCGGTGCTTGTGTAGGTTATTTGGTGTGTAAGGTCAAAAGCTTTTGACAGTTTGCCTTGACCTTTTACCATGTTGGCCTTTACGTAGGTTGCGAGGTCGCTTACCGAGGAGCGTAAAGCTCCGCAGGCTGCTAATGCGTCAAAATCCCAGGCGGCAGTCATTTCACCATTATCGTCATAAACAGTAGTGAAGCGGTCGTTTTGGATGCGGGACAAGTGTTGAGCTGTATTTTTCATCTGCAAGGGCGTACAGATAACTTCCTGCGCCATCCGCTCATAAGGCTTACCACTTATCTTTTCTAATACAATGCCTAATAAACCCACGCCCAAATTAGAGTAAGCATAAGTTTTACCGGGATCGGTATTTAAACGGCATCGCTTTAAATAGCTGTAGAGTAATTGCTTTGTGTAATTTTTATAGGGATTCTCCCTGTCATATGGCGTTTGAGAACCATAATTTTCGGGTAGCCGTGGTAAGCCTGAAGTATGGTTGCTTAAAGTTTGCAACGTAATATTTTTCAATTGCGGATTAGCAGCTACCGAGTCTGGTAGGTATTTAGTTATCGGGTCGGTCAGTTTTGCTTTACCTTCATTTACATACCAGGCCAGTAAAGTAGCTGTAAAGGTTTTGGTTATTGACCCTATCTCAAAAATGGTATTGCCGGTAGGCAGTTTTTTATTGCCTTTGGCAGTTTCGCCATAATTGTAAATATTCAGAACGCCATCTTTTATTATACCAATACTCAAGCCAACGGTGTTAGCTTTTTGGATGTATTCGCGGGCGGCGGTATCAACTTTTTTATCTGCAAGGGTAGCCAGTTTATTGTCAGTAGCCGCGTGGTCAATTTTTTTTATGGAGTTGTCTTTGTAGGGTTGAAAAAGAAAAACCTCAATTTTATCAAATTGATCAAGACTTAAAAGCAACTGCAAAGTAACAGCCTCAAATTGTAGTTTGTAAGTGGCCAAACTATTGTTTTGGAAACTGATAAGTGTGGATGTTTTGATACTCCCCAACGGAAAAAGCTGCTGTACACATACTTGCTGAAACGCAACCGGACTAAGCGCCGCTCTGAATTTATCTCCAGTTAAAGCATATATGCCGTTTGCATTTTTTAATGCGAAGTTTTGCTTTACCAGCGTAAGTACCGAATCTGTTTTTTGAAGCTGACGATTTTGGGCAGCTAACTTAATGCTAACTACAGCTACTATAAAAAGCGTCAAGATCCATTTTTTACCCATTTACAGCAGCTCTTTTACAGTTGAAAAATGTTGGTTTAATGGGTCTGTCAGGCTGAAAAATCTTTTTTCGTTAACATTCCATCTAAACCTGAACAAGGTTATACCCAATGCAGCACCAGCCAAATAATTTAAACCAATAAATCTGAACATGTCGGCAGGTTCTGCAAAAAGCGCGGTTATAGATTTTTGCATTATAAACATGCTAACTATGCTTGTTAATACCGATAATCCTGCGCCGCATATAATTCCACCGTCGCTAATAGCGTAATTCCAGACACCTTTTTGGCGGGTTGTTTCCCACTCTTTAACAAATTGGATGTTTGCGGCATCTTCTCTGGTAAGTCCTTTAGCTTTTAGCCGTGTTTCAAAATCTATGTCCTTCTTGTAGTTATTATATCCGCTTATAATATTAAACGCGATAACCGCAAGGAGCAGCAACTTTTGATCATAGCCACAAATGAAAGCAATGATGATACATGATAGGATGAGTGCCCGATAGTTGTTTTTTACATATAGCAGAAACGCGTCCATTCAATTCGAGCGTATTTAAGCAGGTGTTTGTCCCGCCAGCAAGTAAAGCACTGCCATACGCACAGCCACACCGTTTTCAACCTGGTCTAATATAATAGATTGTTTGCTATCGGCCACGTCGCTGGTTATTTCCACACCGCGGTTAATAGGGCCGGGGTGCATAACGGTGATCTCTTTATCCAGCGAATCTAATATCTGTTTATTCAGACCGTAAAGCATGGTGTACTCGCGCAGCGATGGAAAGTATTTAATATCCTGGCGTTCTAACTGTATGCGTAACATATTGGCTACATCGCACCAGTTTAGCGCTTTCATCAGGTTATGTTCTACTTTAACGCCGAGTGAGCCAATATATTTTGGTATAAGAGTAGTAGGTCCGCAAACCATTACCTCAGCGCCTAATTGTTTAAGACAAAGTATGTTTGACAGGGCAACACGCGAATGAAGAATATCGCCTACTATTACTATTTTTTTTCCTGCTACATCGCCATATTTTTCACGGATAGAGAAAGCATCCAACAAAGCCTGCGTAGGGTGCTCATGCGCGCCATCGCCTGCATTTACAATTTGTGCCTTTACATGTTTGGAAAGGAAGATGCCGGCACCGGCGTAGGGGTGGCGCATTACCACCATATCCACCTTCATGGCCAGTATGTTATTTACGGTATCAATCAACGTTTCGCCTTTGCTTACTGATGATGAAGAAGCTGCAAAGTTAACGGTATCGGCCGATAGTCTCTTTTGTGCTAACTCGAATGATAAACGTGTACGTGTAGAGTTTTCAAAAAATATGTTGGCGATGGTTACATCGCGCAATGAAGGAACTTTTTTTATCGGTCGGTTTAAAACCGATTTAAAGGTGTCGGCAGTTTCAAATATCAGTTGAATATCTGCTTCGTTTAAATCTTTAATACCGAGTAAGTGCCTTGTGCTTAGTCCCATATTTTATTTCGAATTTTGGATGTTCGATTTCGGATTATTAAGTTGTATGTTGTCATGCCTAATTTGTTTCGGCACCTTGGTTTTGTTATCAGATTCAGCCTTGTTCGAAATCCGAAATCGAACATCCGAAATCCGATATTTTTATTTCTGCTCCGACAAAAGTACTATCTTGTCTTCGCCATCTGTTTCTTTCCAGCTTACCACCACTTTCTGTGATGCGATAGAGTCAACTTCAATGCCTACATAATCTGCCGACACTGGTATGTGTCGCGAGTATCTGCGGTCAACCAAGGTCAGTAATTCCACCTTTTCGGGGCGACCAAAAGCCAGCATGGCATCCATGGCGGCGCGAATGGTGCGGCCGGTCCACAACACATCGTCCATCATGATTACCTTTTTACCTTCTATGATAAAATCAATTTTAGTTTGATTAGGCACCAATGGCGATTCACGGCGACGGAAGTCATCACGATAAAAGGTGATGTCGAGATCGCCTTGTAAAATGGTGCTTTCCGGGAGTATTTTGCGTAGCTCTTCGGCAACACGTTTGGCTAAATAAATGCCCCGTGGCTGAATACCAATTAAAACTGAGCCGGAAAAGTCGTTATGGTTTTCAATTAACTGACGACACAGCCGCTGAATAGTGATCTGAAATTTTTTACCGTCGAGCAGTGTTAGATTTTGCATCGTATGGGTGGATTTGGGCAAAGGTAATAATTTTAGAGATTAGTTGAATGGTGATCAGAGATTAGTTAGTGATTGGATTGCTCACTATTGTAATCTAAACCAAATACACGGCAATTAGCATAGAACTTGACAACTGTTTTTGGTCAATTTTCAGGACGTGGCATCAATAAAAAAAGCCCTGCCAATTGCTCGGCAGGGCTTTGTAAAAACTATGGTTAAAGCTTAGTTAGCTTCTTCTTCTGATTTTTTGTCAGCAGATTTTTTTGCTGCTGCTTTAGTTTCAGCGCCTTCCATTTGCTCTTTCAACTGTGCTAATACGCTCAGATCACCTAAAGTTGATTTCTCAACAGAATCTTTCACTTTTTTCACAGCGTTGGTAGCAGCTTTAGCTTCTTTTTTGCGGTTCTCAAAGTCTTGAACACGGGCTTCAGCACGAGCTTCTTCCCATATACGTGAGTGAGAGATCACAATACGTTTGCTGTCTTTGTTAAATTCAATGATCTTGAATTCAGCAACGTCATCAGCTTTAACGCTTTTGCCGTCTTCTTTAACCAGGTGCTTGGTTGGCACAAAGCCTTCAACACCATAAGGTAAAGCAACAATAGCACCTTTATCAGTTACTTTTAATACGGTACCTTCATGAATTGAATCAAGAGTGAAGATAGTTTCAAAAGTATCCCAAGGGTTTTCTTCTAATTGTTTGTGGCCTAAGCTTAATTTGCGGTTTTCAATATCCAGCTCTAAAACAACCACGTTTAGTTTTTCACCAACTTTAGTGAACTCGTTAGGGTGGTTAACTTTTTTAGACCATGAAAGGTCAGAGATATGGATCAGGCCGTCAATTCCGTCTTCCAGTTCAACAAACACACCAAAGTTAGTCATGTTTTTAACTGTAGCAACGTGCTGAGTACCTACTGCGTATTTCTCGCCTGCGTTTTGCCAAGGATCAGGGGTTAATTGCTTAATGCCTAATGACATTTTGCGCTCGTCGCGGTCAAGTGTTAACACTTGTGCTTCAATCTCGTCACCAACTTTCAGGAATTCCTGAGGGTTACGCAGATTTTGTGACCATGACATTTCTGATACGTGGATCAAACCTTCAACACCCGGAATGATCTCTAAGAACGCTCCGTAATCAGCAACTGTTACGATGCGGCCTTTAACTTTAGAGCCAATTTGGATAGACTCGTCAAGCGATTGCCAAGGGTGTGGAGTAAGTTGTTTTAAACCAAGAGCGATACGTTTTTTCTCATCATCAAAGTCAAGTACAACAACGTTGATTTTTTGATCCAATGATAAAACTTCGCGCGGATGCTCAATGCGGCCCCATGAAATATCAGTAATGTGAAGTAAGCCGTCAACACCACCAAGGTCAATGAATACACCAAAGTCGGTAATGTTTTTAACTGTACCTTCCAATACCTGACCTTTTTCAAGTTTGGCAACAATTTCAGTTTTTTGATTTTCCAGGTCGTCTTCAATAAGCACTTTGTGAGATACCACAACGTTTTTGAATTCGTGGTTGATTTTAACAACTTTGAATTCCATAGTTTTACCTACGTAAACATCGTAATCACGAATAGGCTTAATATCAATTTGAGAGCCTGGTAAGAAGGCTTCTACGCCCATTATATCAACAATCAAACCACCTTTAGTTCTGCTCTTAACAAAACCGGTGATAATTTCGTCGTTATCCAGTGCAGAATTAATTTTCTCCCATGATTTTTGAGTTTTAGCGCGTTTACGAGAAAGTACTAACTGACCGTTAGCATCTTCTTGCGACTCTACAAAAACGTCAACTTTGTCACCAACTTTAAGATCTGGTGTATCACGGAATTCAGAAACAGATACTAAACCGTCAGATTTAAATCCAACGTTCAATACTACATCCTTGTTGTTAACACTTACAACAGTACCGGTGATGATTTCGCCTTTAGTGATAGAGCTGAAAGTTCCATCATAAAGTTTTTCAAATTTTTCACGGTCGCTGTCGCTGTAGTTACCAAATTTTTTGTCGTCAGCGTCCCAGTCAAAATCTGCGTCTGGTGCTGTAGCGATTTGAGATTTGATGTCTTCGATCGATATTAAATCAGCTTCTGATTCAATCGTCTCTTTTTCTGCGTTAGCAGTTGCTGTACCCAGCTCTGCTTCTTTAGCTTTTAATTCTTTTTCTGCTTCTTGTTTTTTTGCCATTAAATAATTTTTCTCCTTTTTCCCAACCTTAATTGGGACTGCAAAGGTAGAACTATAATTCAATCCAAAAAAATTTAATTTGAGTTTATTGGCTGATTTTTAAGGTTTTTTGCGTGTTAATAACCATTTAACAACCGCTTATTACTAACCTGTATCAAAACGCTGCTAAATTGTATCCATTTTCTTAGTTATCTCACTAAAAATCAGCATGAAGTCTGTGAGTAAAGTAGTTCGGTAATTTTCAATAATTTCGGTCATGCCTGCTTCATGTTGAGGGGTGAAAGGATCTTGCCATACCCGCATACATATACGTTTAAGGGCATAGGTTATCTGGCCAGGCTCAGCGTAAGTGTGTAAATATTGGTCTTTTTTAAATTTTTCAAAATACCTTAAAAATATCGATGGATCTTTCAATCCGGCCATACCAAAAAAATGTTCAAGCGCGCTGTGGGTGCAACTGCTTAGGTGCGCGTAAAAACTGTCTACAGATAACTTGCCCGTAGTTATCAATAAATTATCAAGGATCAGCTCTACCGCAATATGTCCCAAAAAAAACGGCTTTACAGGCGAACCCTGTATGGCGGGTAACAGCTCCTTCTTTAATTGATGGCTGTGGGTTTTAAAAAAATCAGATGAATGAAAATGTCTGTCCACCTCCAGGTGTTTGTTCCATCCGGCTATCAGGCTGTTTACATTCTGATTATTGGGATGCTGGAGCTTTTCAGGGTGAAGTACTATGGTTTTGTCCGCGTTTTTTAACAGATCAGGCAAAACTGTGCCTAATATAAAGTAGCAGTCGGTAACGTTTCGGTCAAAGTAATAATGCGATAAAAAATTCATAAGTAAAACCCAGGGGGATGGTTTGCCTTTAAAGCTACAAAAAAATGCCGTATACCCCTAAATGGTTACATATATTTCAATCATTTAAGGGAATGTATAAATCTGTTATCTTTGGCGTCCCGATGGTAGATGCGGGAAGTAAATAAGATACACGAAATGAATTTTGTAGAAGAACTACGCTGGCGCGGCATGCTGCATGATATTATGCCCGGAACCGAAGAATTGTTAAATAAAGGTATGGTTTCCGGGTATATTGGTTTTGATCCAACTGCCGATTCGCTGCACGTGGGACACTTAACCCAGATCATGACGCTGATCCATTTTCAACGCGCGGGCCACAGGCCTTTTGCTTTGGTTGGTGGTGCTACCGGTATGGTTGGTGATCCCTCAGGCAAATCTGCCGAGCGTAATTTACTGTCAGAAGAGGTACTTCAAAAAAACCTCGAAGGCGTTAAGGAGCAGCTTAAAAAGTTTTTGAATTTTGACGGCGGCGCCAACAGTGCTAAAATGGTTAACAATTACGACTGGTTTAAGGATTTTACTTTCCTTGATTTTATCCGCGATGTAGGCAAGCACATTACTGTTAACTACATGATGGCTAAAGACTCGGTAAAAAAGCGTTTAGAGGGTGAAACGGGTATGTCTTTCACGGAATTTACCTACCAGTTGGTTCAGGGTTATGATTTTTATTATTTGTGGAAGCATGAGAACTGCGCTTTACAAATGGGTGGCAGTGACCAATGGGGTAACATTGTTACAGGTACCGAACTGGTACGCCGTAAAGGGGCTGGCGAAGCTTTCGCGCTTACCACGCAATTAATTAAAAAGGCTGATGGTACTAAATTTGGCAAAAGCGAGGGTGGTAACATCTGGCTTGATCGGGCTAAAACATCGCCTTATAAATTTTACCAGTTCTGGTTAAACACCAGCGACGATGATGCTAAATCATACATCCGCATATTTACCCTATTTGATGAAGAAACTATAAAAGCTTTAGAGGCCGAGCAGGATGCAGCACCGCATCAGCGTGCTATACAAAAGGCTTTAGCTAAAGATATTACCATACGCGTGCATAGCGAAGCTGAATACGAAAAGGCCATCAAATCATCAGAGTTTTTGTTTGGCAATACCGGTGTTGAGTTTTTAAATGAGTTAAATGATGACGAGGTGTTAGGCATATTTGAAGGAGTACCTAATTTCAATGTATCGCTTACCGAACTGCAAGAAGGCATTAATGTGGTTGACTTGTTAGCTGCTAACACTGCTGTTTTCCCTTCCAAAGGCGAGGCTAAAAAAATGATACAGGGTGGTGGTGCTGCTATTAATAAAGCCAAGATAGCATCTGTTGATTCTACCTACAGTGCTGACAGCCTGATTAATGGTAAGTTTTTAGTTGTTCAAAAAGGAAAGAAAAATTATTTCTTAATAGTTGCCGAATAATTTTGAAATGCGACAAATTGGTATTAAATTTGGACGAATGTCTGAAATTAATATGAAAAAGTATTCAAAAGAAACACAAACTACAACTGTTGCGGAGCCAATGGTGGCTTATGCTGTACAGCCAAATCTGTTTGCAACGGTTTTTGGGGGCTCGGGTAAAAATGCTTTTGGAGCAAGTAGTTTTGATATGCTTACTTTAAGCAGGCAGGGTTTACCCAAAAGCGGTTTAATGGCTTTGGCTAAAAAAATATCGCTTACCCTTCAAGAGTTTGCCAATATAATGCACATTTCTGAGCGTACACTGCAACGTTATGATGATGATGCCATCATCAAGGTTGAATACGCCGAGAAAGCAGTTGAGTTGGCGCGCCTGTATACCCGTGGTGAGGAAGTTTTCGGCTCTTTAGATAAATTTAAAACCTGGATGAAAACCCCACTGCATGCTTTTAAAGGTGAGGCTCCGGTTTCTCTTTTGGATACCTCTATAGGTTTTGATATGGTTTTTAAAGAGTTGGGCCGTATTGAGCACGGTATTTTTGCTTAATAATGATACTTTACCGGCTTTGTAAATGCGTTTACGCTGATGATCTTAGCGGTAACGGTGCCCGCTTGTATGGTGGCCGGTGGAACAGTGAGGGGAGGGCTATGCTTTACACGGCATCGTCAAGGTCATTAGCGGTTTTGGAGGCATTGGTTCATTTAAGCCCTACCAATATGCCCGATGATTTTTGTATGCTCACCATAGAGGCGCCTGATGATTACACCATACTCGATGTTGAAACCTTACCAAAAGATTGGCGGGAGTATCCTGAAAAACAGATATTAAAACAAACCGGTAATAACTTTTTGAAAGAAGCTAAACACCTGTTATTACAGGTACCCTCGGCTTTGGTTAGTGAGGAGTTTAATTACTTGCTTAACCCTATGCATCCTAACGCATCATCTGTTAAAACTATAAGTAAACGAGCGTTTAGCTTTGATGAGCGGTTATTGAGTTGATCTTAAACATTCTTTGCTATTGCTAATAATGATAAGGTGATATAAAAGCAAAGGGTTGGAATTTTTCCAACCCTTTGCTTTCGTAATTTTTCATTAACTAAAAATCGCTTAAGAGATCTAACTTTTTAGCGTTGTATTCTTCCTGAGATATCAAACCATTCTCAAACAAAACTTTTAGCTTTTTTAATTTCTCGGTAAGCTCGTCAGGTTTAGAAGTTTCAACAGGTGCGGGCGGTGGTGCAACAGGTGCCGGCTGCTCAACAACGGGTGCGGCATGCACAACCGTAGCGGCAACAGGCTGCGACGGCGTTTCAAATTGCACAGAACCCGATTGTGCACGTTTTTCTTCCAGTTCGCGTAAACGGCGTGCTTCGCGCTCTGCTTCTTTGCGCTCCTGTGAATATTGATACAATTTGCGCGCCTGTACTTTAGGCAAATAATCAACGCCCATTTCAGCACCGTTGGTGGTGCGTACGCTAAAAATGGCACCTATTATTTCTTCTTTGGTGTGCACATCAACTATATCCTTCCAAACAAAATCAACAAATTTTATGGAAAGACCCAGGTTGGCAGGTGTAAAGAACAAAACGCGTTTATTGGTTATAGCAATACAATCAGGCAGTAAATTAACCAAAGGTTTTTTTTGAACTGCAATGTAAATTATCTCCTCGCCGGTGGTTAACAGGTCGGTAAGGCGCAGATAAACTTTTTCAACCGCTTTTGGATCTTGTTCATCGTTCAAAAATTTTTCCATCATAATAGGATACGTATTTGCGGCTAAATTAAATAAAATCTGTTAGTTGTACATTAAGTTTTAAGCTATCAACAAATTGCAACCGCGTATATCTGAGTTGTCAAAACGGCCTAATACTTCAAACTCGCCTTCAGCATGCAGTTTGCCCAGATCCTGCGTAGCAATAAATGAGCATGAGTTAATATTGGCAAGGTCAATTACATTGATGCCACCTGTTTTGTTTGAAGGGATGAGACTCAGCGGATCGTTGGTATCTCTTATCAGTATCTTCATCCATGGCGGGCATGCAAATAGGCCATCTCCTTTAGAGTAAGCCTGAGATAGCAGCTCAGTCATCCCATATTCCGAATGGATTTGTTCAACACCAAAACCATTGCATAATATATTGTGCAGTTCTTCGCGTATCATTTCTTTACGGCGGCCTTTCATGCCGCCGGTTTCCATTATAATCAATTCCGGAAAGTTCAATTGATAGGCTTCAACAAAATCAAGCAGCGCAAATGTTACGCCGATAAGCAAGGTAGGCTTACCAGCGCGTTGTTGCTTTAGCAATTGTTGATATAACTCTTCATGATTATATAAATAAAAACCACTATAGGGATTGCAAGAACCTTTTATGAGATCAGCAGCCATATATATTAATGACGAGCCTTCACGCTCTAAATAGGAGGGTAGCAGCGCCAGAACAGTGTAGTTTTTGATGTTGCCATAGAATAACTCAAAGGCATTTCTGAAACTTTCTTCATACCAGCTTACATCGCTGACATAATGCCTGCTGGTTATCATGCCGGTAGTACCCGAACTGGTGAAAACAGTATCGGCATCTTTATCGTCGCTTTTTACCGTATGGTTTTTGAAAAAGCTTATCGGTAAAAATGGTATCTGTTCTACCTGCTGAATTTTTGAAGAATCAACGCTTAAGCCTCTAATAAAATCGCTGTAAACTTGACAATGGTTAGCCTGATATTTAAATACCTGCAAAGCAGCTCGCTCAAATTGAACCGCATTGCTTATTGAAAATATTTCTTCCAGACCTGGTTTCATCATGATGCAAAGGTAAAATTAAAAGCTGAGCAATAGTTGAAAGATAGGTTGCCGAAAAAGTTGAAATAATGTAACCTTAACGTGCTGTTAACCGTTTTTAGATATAAAAGAATGTGAAAATTTTAGAAATGAGCGGTAATTTTTAAAACCCTGTTAATTTTTAAAAATTCATCCAATTTATAGTTGTGCGATAGCTTATTTGTGCGATAAAAATCGTTTATTAGCTGTTGAAACAGGTTGTTGATTACCCGTTTTTAACTTTTACGGGCTATATCATCAGTTTTTTAATTTTTATATGGAAGAGAACACTAAAGATCCGGAAATTGAGCCAACCAACGTTGTAGCTGATGAAGAAGAAGATTTTAAGCACGTCAATAACCCGGTAATAGGTTTAAAACCTATACAAAAAAAATACCTCGGTACGGCCAATAGCTGTCTGCAGCAAACCAATAAATTTTACTTTACTGATGGCGATGCCAAAGTTGAGGTTGTTGTTGTAACCGATCAGATCATCCGGGTGAGGCTTGCTCCGCATGGCGTATTTTTGGATGAATTTTCATACGCCGTACCGAAGTTGGAACAAAAAACCACTGAGTTTGCCTTGTTTGAAGATGAAAATGAGTTCAGGGTATCAACCAATGTGGTAAACTGCCACATCCGTAAAGCAGATTTCTTTATTTCCTTCTCTGATGCCGAGCATCATATTACCAGTTCGGATGCTGTATCCATGCACTGGGAAGAGAACGTATCTTTTGGAGGTTATTACGTATTCTGTACCAAAACATGTGCTCCGCAGGAAAGCTTTTTTGGTTTAGGAGATAAAGCTACAGAACTTAACTTACGCGGCAAGCGCTTTGTTAACTGGAACACTGATGCTTATTCATTTCAGTGGAACCAGGATCCTATTTACCGCACCATTCCATTTTACATCAGCGTAAACGAGAATATTGCTCACGGCATTTTCTTTGACAATACTTACAAATCGCATTTTGACTTTGGTAAAGAACAAAATGACCATACCAGTTTTTGGGCGGATGGTGGCGAGCTGAGATATTACTATATCCACGGTCCGCATATGATGGATGTGGTTAAAAATTATCACCTGCTTACAGGTACCCATGCTATGCCGCCAATGTGGGCCTTTGGTTATCACCAATGCCGTTGGAGCTACTATCCTGAAGCTAAGGTGAGGGCAATTGCCAAAACTTTCCGTGAGCAGCAAATACCTTGCGACGCCATCTATTTAGATATAGATTACATGGATGGCTACCGTTGCTTTACCTGGAACAAAAAGTATTTCCCGGATCCGAAGAAGATGGTAAAAGAACTATCTGATGATGGATTTAAAACGGTAGTTATTATTGACCCTGGGATTCGCGTAGATGATAACTATTGGGTATTTAAAGAAGGCAAAGAGAAAAACTATTTCTGCCGCCGAAGCGATGATTACTTTATGGAGGGCCATGTGTGGCCGGGCCGTTGCCAGTTTCCGGATTTTACAAACCCGGAGGTACGTGAATGGTGGGGCGGTTTGTTCCAGGGCTTAGTTGAAGCCGGCGTAGCGGGTGTTTGGAATGATATGAACGAACCTGCTGTGTTTGGTACCGGTACTTTCCCTGATGACGTTCGTCATCAGTACGACGGGCACCGCGGATCGCACCGTAAGGCGCACAATGTTTATGGTATGCAAATGGTACGCGCCACTTACGAGGGGTTGCGCAACATCATGAAAAATAAGCGTCCGTTCACTATTACAAGGGCAGGCTATTCTGGTGTGCAGCGTTACACATCTGTTTGGACAGGCGATAACGTAGCCACCTGGGAGCATCTAAAATTAGGTAACATACAATTACAGCGTTTATCTATATCAGGCATACCGTTTTGTGGTACTGATATTGGTGGCTTTAGCGGTGAACCAGACGGAGAACTGTTTACGCGTTGGATTCAAATAGGCACTTTTGCACCATTTATGCGCGCGCACTCTGCCGGAGATACTAAAGAACGCGAGCCATGGAGCTTTGGCGAGCCGTATACTTCTATCAACCGTAAGTTTATTGAGTTGAGGTATCGCTTAATGCCTTATTTCTACTCAACATTCTGGGAGCATCACCGTTATGGTTTCCCTATATTGCGCCCTATAGTTATGCAGGAGCAAGGAGAGTATAGCAATCACTACCGTCAGGATGAGTTTAAGTATGGCGATAAACTGTTAGTATGCCCGGTATTAGAACCCGGACAAAAAAGCCGCAAGCTGTACCTACACAAAGGCCAATGGTATAACTTCTGGACAAATGAGATAGTAGAAGGTGGAAAAGAGATCGAAGTGGAAACGCCTTTAGACACTATACCATTGTTTGTTAAAGCAGGTGCTGTATTGCCAGAATATCCGGTAATGCAGTATGTGGGCGAAAAGGAAATTGAAGAAGTAATACTCAACGTTTACTTTAACGATATAGAGACCAATTCCTTCTTCTTTGAAGATTACGGCGAAACTTTTGCCTATGAGCAGGATATTTATTCTGAAAAGAAATTTGCAGTGCGTGGCAGTGTGATCAATTTTGTTATTGAGCAAAGCATGGAAGGTTTATACACGCCGCGTTATGAAACCTATCAGTTCAACGTATTTGGCTTGCCGTTTACGCCAACCAAAATTATGGCTGATGATAAGCCAATAACCGAGTTTACTATCAATGAAAACAAGGTGCTTGAATTTCAAACGAATAAGAAGTTTAAGAAGATAGAAATTGCAGTGTAAACTGTCATAACCCCGGCCAAAACCGGGGTTATTTTTTTTATCATAAACATGCATCACCCTTAAATGTTGAATAATGATATATTTGACATTATTCAATTTCCTAAATTCCCGTAAGGGCAACTCATATGGCTAAAAGATCCGTTAAAAAGGACGCAGAAATTCCCGCATCAAAACCTGTTAAAACAACTAAACCCAAAGCCACTAAAGCTATTAAACCAGTTAGTGAGAACTTGCCGGAGCAACAACCGCAACAGCTTTTAGCAGTTGAGCCTTACAGCCGTTTTACTGATTTTGACGTTTCACTTTTTCAATCGGGTAAACACTACAAACTATACGAAAAATTTGGTTCGCATGTGGTAGAGCATAAGGGCGTTATTGGAACGTATTTCGCTGTATGGGCGCCTAACGCGCAATATATATCGGTTATGGCCAACTTTAATGGCTGGAACAAAGGCTCGCATCCGCTGCATGTAAGGTGGGATGGTTCGGGTATATGGGAAGGCTTTATTCCGAATGTTGGCGTTGGCGAGGTTTATAAGTATTTCATCAAATCATCAAGCGGAGAGGAGTTAGAAAAAAGCGACCCGTTTGCTTTACGCTGGGAAGTACCACCGCTTACCGGCTCAATAGTGGCAGATACTTACCACGAATGGCAGGATGAATTATGGATGTATACCCGCCATAAGCACAATAACCTGGCGCAGCCATATTCGGTTTATGAAGTGCATTTGGGTTCGTGGGCGCGTAATTGGGAAAGCCCTGATGAATTTTATACTTATGAGCAGTTAATTGATAAATTGGTGCCTTACGTTAAAGAGCTTGGCTTTACGCACGTAGAGTTTATGCCTTTGGCAGAGCACCCATACTATCCAAGCTGGGGCTACCAGGTAAGCGGATATTTTGCGGCTTCTGCCCGCTACGGTACGCCACAGCAATTAATGCGACTAATAGAAGCCTTTCACCGCGAGGGCATTGGTGTGATAATGGATTGGGTTCCATCGCATTTTCCGGGAGATATACATGCATTGTACAGGTTTGATGGTACACATTTATATGAGCATGCCGATCCGCGCAAGGGTTACCACCCTGATTGGAAATCGTACATCTTCAATTACGGACGTAATGAGGTGCGCTCATTTTTGATCAGTAATGCTATTTTCTGGCTGGACAGATATCATATTGACGGTTTGCGTGTAGACGCAGTTGCATCTATGTTATACCTTGATTATTCCCGTAATCACGGTGAGTGGGAGCCTAATATGTTTGGTGGTAACGAAAACCTGGAAGCTATTTCTTTCCTGAAAGATTTCAACGAAGCGTGCTACAGCCACTTCCCTGATGTGCAAACCATAGCAGAAGAATCAACCTCTTTCCATGGTGTTAGTCGCCCGGTGTTTCTGGGAGGCTTGGGTTTTGGCATGAAATGGATGATGGGCTGGATGCACGATACCATCAAGTACTTTCATGAAGATCCAATTAACCGGAAATATCATCATAACCAGTTAACGTTTAGTTTGATATACGCTTTTACTGAGAACTTTATGCTGCCATTCTCGCATGACGAAGTGGTTTATGGTAAGGGTTCCATGCTGCGTAAAATGCCGGGCGATGAGTGGCAGCAATTTGCCAACCTCCGTTTGGTTTATAGCTATATGTTTACGCATCCGGGAGCGAAACTGTTATTTATGGGCAGTGAATTTGGTCAGGGAGATGAATGGAACTATCAGCACTCTTTACCATGGCATTTATTGGAATATCCTAATCATGCAGGTATAAAAGAAGCTGTTAAGGCACTGAACACGCTTTATAAAAACGAGCCGGCTTTGTATGAAAAGCAATTCAGCGGTGACGGCTTTGAATGGATTGATGGTGGTAACGTTAATGACTCTATTGTTGTTTACTCCCGTAAAGGAAATAACCCGGAAGATGATGTGGTAGTTATTTTAAACATGACACCTGTTGTGCGCGAAAACTACAGGGTAGGAGTGCCTGACGCCGGTAACTGGCAGGAAATTTTCAATTCAGACGAGATTGGTTTTTGGGGCAGTGGTGTGAACAACAAAGGCGTTACATGCAGCGAAGCCGTAAACTGGCATGGCAGAGAGAACAGTATAAACATTACATTACCACCCTTGGCGGCGAGCGTATTCAAGAGGGTAAAATAAAAAAAGAAACGTCATGCCGAATATATTCGGCATGACGTTAATACATATTTGATTAAGTTAATCAGCTACCGATACCTGCTCATCTTTCTTAGACAATTCTTCCCGTTTAAATCCGCGAATGATTAACCTGGTGCCGCCGTTGTTACTAAAGTAGCTACCCACCCAGTTGACAAATACCACTACCTTATTGCGGAAGCCAAGCAATGAAATAAGGTGTACAAACATCCAGATCAGCCAGGCAAAAAAGCCCTGGAACTTAAGCTTTCCTAAATCGGCTATTGCCTTATTCCTTCCGATTGTAGCTAATGAGCCTTTATCATTATACTCAAATATTTCTGTTTGCTCGCCTCTTAAAATATGAACAATGTTTTTTGCAGCATGCTTACCTTGCTGAATAGCTACCTGAGCTACTCCGGGATGTCCCTTGGGAGTTTTTTCGGTTATCATAGCCGCAACGTCGCCAATGGCAAAAATGTTATTATAGCCATTAATACGTAACGTGCCGTCAACACGTATTCTGTTGCCTCTTTCTAAATGTTCTTTATTCACACCTTCAGGCACAACCCCCATCACGCCGGCAGACCATATCACGTTTTTGGTACGTATTATTTTACCGCCCTCAAATTTGATCTCGTTGCCATCGTAGCTTTCCACTTTCATATTTAACAATACTTCCACACCCATTCCGGTCAGGAAATCTTTGGCAGCGCTTGAGCCCTCGTCAGAGAAAGGTCCTAATACCTTTGGCAGAAAGTCAACCAGGTAAACCTTCATTTCCTCTTTTTGAAGCTCGGGGTAGTCCTTGGTCAAAATATGGTTTCTAAGCTCTGCAAGCGATCCTGCCAGCTCAACACCTGTTGGGCCGGCACCAACCAGAACAAATGATAACAGCGCTTCCCTATCATCTTTATTAGTTGTTCTTACGGCTTCCTCTAAGTTCTGCAACATCAAATACCTAAGGTTCAACGCTTCGGGTATTGATTTCATTGGCATAGCATAGCGCTCAATTTCTTTGTTGCCGAAAAAATTGGTGGTTGAACCGGTGGCTATCACCAAATAATCGTACTTAATATCACCTATAGTTGTAAAAAGTGTACTGTATTCTGTATCAACGCCCGAAACTTCAGCAATACGGAACCGGAAGTTTTTCTGATCACTAAAGTTTTTACGTAAGGAGAAGGCTATTGATTCGGCTTCCAGACTACCGGTAGCAACCTGGTAGAGCAGCGGTTGAAATGTGTGATAATTGTGCTTGTCCAGCATAAGCACTTCAACAGGAGCATCGGCCAGGTTCTTTGCTACCTGCAGGCCGCCAAAGCCGCCGCCAATGATTACTACTAACGGGAATTTTGATGTGTTTTCCATAGTAAGGATGTGTGTGATTTAAGTATAACAAAAAAGGCTCCAAATATTCTTCGGAGCCTTTTTTAATGTTCATTGATCGTCAGTTTTATCTGAGATCTTTCTTTCCGAAGTCAACTATAACCGGTGTAGCAACGCAGATGGACGAGTAAGTACCGAACATGATACCTATCAATAACGCAAACGAGAAGCCACGGATAACGTCTCCGCCGAATAAGAACAGAACGATCAACACGAACAATACGGTCAAGGCTGTAATAATAGTACGGCTTAATGTGCTGTTGATAGCTGTATTGATCACCTCTTCCGGGTTATCAGCTTTAGAGTGGTGCAGGCCAATAAACTCACGGATACGGTCTAACACAACCACGGTGTCATTAATTGAGTAACCAATAACTGTCAATATTGCAGCTATGAAAGCCTGGTCTATTTCAAGGAACGGAATTACGTTTTTAAACAATGAGAAAAATGATAATACCAATAAGGCATCGTGAGCAGTTGCTACTAATGCACCTAAGCTGTATTGCCATTTGCGGAAACGGATCAATATATAAGCCGCAATTACTAATATGGCAAATACCACTGTCCATACAGCTGATTTTTTCAGACCGTCAGCAATAGTTGCTTCAACTTTTTGAGAGCTCACTATGTCTTTTTTAGACATCTGCGTAACTTCTTTTTTGTTAAGAGTAGAGATCAATGTCTGCTCCACCTTAGCATCAGTAGTCGGCAGGTTTTCTTCGATCAGATAGTTAGTTGTAACGCTGATCTTATCAGTACCGTAGGTTTTAACCTGCGTACCACGACCTAACACATCCTCAACAGTTTCACGAACGTCTTCTACAGTTGCGTTTTTATTCTGGAAGTGGATAACATAGGTACGGCCACCCTGGAAGTCAACACCATAGTTAAAGCCCTGGGTAAACATTGATACAAAACCTGCAGCAATGAATATTAATGAAACGGCGTAGAATTTTCTACGGTTTTTAACAAACGCGAAATTGGCGTTTTTAAATGTATGCGCGCTCCAAGGGTTTGAAAATTTGATATCGCTGCCTTTGTCTAACAACCACTCAAATATGATACGGGATATCAATAAAGAGCAGAACAATGAGGTGATAATACCGATCATTAACGTAGTTGCGAAACCCTGGATTGGACCGCTACCGAACACAAACAGTATTAAACCGGTTAAGAAGGTACTAATGTTGGAGTCAAGGATGGATGAAAGCGCGTGTTTAAAACCATCGCTTACCGCTAAACGTAATGATTTACCTAATGCTAATTCTTCACGAACGCGCTCATAGATCAGTACGTTAGCATCTACCGCCATACCCAAGGTTAATACGATACCGGCAATACCAGGCAACGTTAATACCGCGTGTAAGCTGGTTAAAACACCCATCAGGAAGAATACGTTAACTACCACTGCCATTACAGCTACAGTACCTGCGCGGTTGTAGTAAGCTATCATGAACACCAACACCACAACCAGGCCCAGCACGCATGACATTAAACCATCATTGATAGACTGCTGACCTAATGATGGACCTACCACGTCTTCACCAACAATGCGGGCAGGAGCATCTAAACGGCCAGCTTTTAATACGTTGGCTAAGTCTTTGGTGTCATCAACAGTAAAGGTTCCTGATATGGAAGAAATACCGCCCGAAATTTCGTTTTGTACAGTTGGAGCAGAATATACGTTGTCATCCAAAACAATTGCTATTGCTTTTTTAGGAGTTGCAGCAGCTGCATCGGCTGTAATAATGCGCCATTTTTGCGCACCGGCAGCGTTCATGGTCATTTCCACTTCCGGGTTACCACGCTGGTCGGTTACGTTTCTGGCATCGTTGATCACGTCGCCGGAAAGAACAGGGCCGTTCTCTGCACCGGTAAGTTTAATAGCGTATAACTCAAACTGCTTGGTTTTTTCGCGAGGCTTAACGCTCCATAAAAACTTCATGTTTCTTGGAATACTGTTTTTAACCTCGGGGCTGCGTAAATAAGCGTTTACTTTAGCAGTATCTTTTTGTAAAGCAATACCTGCAAGCGGGCCTGGCATTAACTGCGGCTGACCTGATGCATCAGAGTAAACCGGCGGACTAAGCACGCTCATTAAAGGGTGCTCATTAGCAAGTTTTGATCTTAAAGCAGTTGCAGAAGTATCTTTGCTGTTTTTTTGAACTTTATTGATCAATGCTAAACCATCTTTCTTAGCTGTATCTGCAGCTGCAGCGGTTTCGCTTTTTGCAGTATCTTTAGTAGTAGCTTTGGTTTTAGCAGCTAATATATTATCAATGCTTGTTAGCAATGGATATACTTCCTGGCTCTGGTAAGTTTCGTAGAACTCCAGTTTGGCAGTACCCGATAATAGCTTACGTACACGTGCCGGATCTTTAACACCCGGAAGCTCGATCAAAATACGGTTAGTTTTTTTCTCTAATGAGATGTTAGGCTGAGTTACACCGAACTGGTCAATACGTGTATTTAATACGGTGTAAGACTGTTGAACAGCTGTTTCAGCTTCTGCTTTCAGGTATTTTTCAACTTCGCTGTTTGAAGCGTTGTATTTCAGGTTAGCCTGGTTGTCTTTTGTTGAGAAAATAGCAGCTAACTTACCGTTAGGATTAAGTTTTTCGTACTCGCTAACAAACAGTGTAATGTAGTCTGTTTGGCTGGTTTTCATAGCGTTGGTTGCATTAACCAGCGCCTGATTGAATACCGGGTCAGGATTGTTGTTTGACAATCCTTTAACTACTTCCTGCAGAGAGATCTGCATGGTTACGTTCATACCACCTTTAAGATCCAGACCAAGCGCAAGCTCGTTTTCCAGACAGTATTGGTAAGTATGGCCAAGCAACGGATAAACAGGTTGAGTTGAAATAGAATCCAGATAGGCTTTTTCTACGGCAGTATCACCTTTGGCATATAAACGGGCATCGTTTTCAACCTTATGAGCTACCCACGTAAACGAAAGCTGGTATATACAGGCTAAAGCTAATATAACAGCAAAAAATTTAATAACCCCTTTTCCTTGCATTGTGGTATTTGTATATAATTAATTAGTTTATAGCGTTTTTAACAAGACGGCAAATCTAACAAAATTTTATTACCGTAAAATTTTAAATTGAAACAAAATAAGTTGTATGGATGTTACCTGCGCTCAAGCGTAATAAAGGAGTAAGCATACTTGTGTTTTTCATCAGATTGATGATCTTCACGCTCGGTTTCTGTCCAATTATTTCCCTCTATTTCAGGAAAATAAGTATCTGCATCAAAGTCGTGGTGAACAATGGTGAGGTAAATACGATCTGTAACCGGCATTGCCATTTTGTAAATTTCGGCTCCGCCAACAATAAACACTTCCTGCTCGGTTTTGCATAAGTCCACAGCCTCATCAAGCGAATTTACCACCTCGCAACCTTCAATGTTTATTTTTTGGCGTGTGATAATAATATTGCGTCGATTAGGCAGCGGTTTACCAACAGAATCATAAGTTTTGCGGCCCATTATTACGGTGCCCCCTGTTGTGATGTTTTTAAAATGTTTAAGGTCGTTAGGTAAGTGCCATAACAGCTTATTATCCTTGCCAATAGCATGGTTTTGAGCAATAGCTACAACTATGGTGATGGTCATTAAGCAAATATATAATTATAATTAATGTCTGAACTAAGACTTGTGTGGTTAGGTTTTAGAATGAAGTTGCATTGATGTCATTCTTTCAATCCTGAAATTCAATGTTCAAACAGTTACACTGCCACCGCGCCTTTAATATGCGGCCACGGGTCATAATTCTCCAAAGTAAAATCTTCAAATTTAAAATCGAAGATATCTTTCACATCCGGATTGATCCTCATGGTTGGCAATGGGCGTGGCGCACGGCTTAGTTGCAGGCGGGTTTGGTCCAAGTGGTTATTATATAGGTGTGCATCGCCAAAAGTATGGATGAAATCGCCCGGTTCCAGGTTACATACCTGCGCTACCATCATGGTTAACAAGGCATATGATGCTATATTAAATGGTACACCTAAAAATATATCGGCACTGCGCTGATACAACTGACAAGATAATTTACCATCGGCAACATAAAACTGAAATAGCGAATGGCAGGGCGGCAGAGCCATTTGATTCACATCTGCCACGTTCCAGGCCGATACAATGATGCGGCGGGAATCGGGATTGTTTTTTATCTGGTGAATGATCTGTTTGATCTGATCAATGCTTCCGCCATCGGGTGTTGGCCATGAGCGCCACTGATAGCCGTATACTGGACCTAAATTTCCATCGGCATCGGCCCATTCATCCCAAATACGAACGCCGTTATCCTTCAAATATTTGATATTGGTATCGCCCTGCAAAAACCAGATCAACTCATGGATGATTGATTTGAGGTGAAGCTTTTTAGTGGTAACCAATGGAAAACCTTCCTGCAGGTTAAAACGCATCTGATAACCAAACACGCTTATGGTGCCGGTGCCGGTACGGTCGTGTTTTTGCGTTCCGTTTTCCATAACGTGGCGCATCAGGTCGAGATACTGTTTCATTTTTTAATTAGTGAATTAGTGATTGAGTGAATTAGTGATTGGTGCTTAGCTGGTTAGAAAGAAAGCCTTTCGCCTTTAACCTTTTACCTATCATCTCGTATAAAACGCAAATAAAAATAAACTATTTTTGGTATCCTACGGATGTTTAAAAATAACAGCCGTGTTAGTCATTTATGATATTATTCCCCAACGCAAAAATTAACATCGGCTTAAATATAACAGAGCGCCGCCCGGATGGTTACCATAACCTCGAAACCATATTCTACCCCATTAAAATAAATGATGCGCTGGAAGTGGTAGAAAGCGACGAGCTAACTTTTACATCATCGGGCTTGGACATTCCGGGCGATATGGAGGATAACCTGTGCGTTAAGGGCTACCATCTGTTGAAAAAGGACTTTGACCTGCCGCCTGTTGCCATCCATCTGCATAAACATATACCCATCGGCGCAGGTTTGGGTGGAGGGTCATCTGACGCAGCTTTTTTTATCAAGCTGATGAACCAGAAATTTGAACTGGGCCTCAGCATTGAACAACAACAAAACTACGCCCGCATTTTAGGGGCCGACTGCGCGTTTTTCATAGAGAATAAACCTGTGTTCGCGTTTGAGAAGGGCGATGAGTTTGAAAGCATAAAACTGGACCTGTCTGCCTACCATATTGTATTGGTGATGCCACCTGTGCATGTATCAACCGGTGAGGCTTACCGAGGGGTGCAACCTGCACCGGTTAAAGAATCGTTATATGATTTGATTACAGAGCCTGTAGCTAACTGGCGGAAACATATCAAAAATGATTTTGAGGCTAACATATTTAAAAACCATGTTACCATACGTGGTGTGAAGGCGGCTCTATACGAAGCCGGCGCGCTTTACGCTGCCATGAGCGGCAGTGGCGCATCCGTATTTGGTATATTTGAGCAACAACCTGACCTGTCGCATCTGGAAGCAGACAACGAGGTGTTTTACGGCGTTTAACTACAGCAGATCGTTAGCAAGATTGGCCAACTCGCTGCGCTCGCCTTTTTGCAGGGTGATGTGCGCATATAGCGGGTGGCCCTTGGCCTTATCTATCAGGTAGGAGAGGCCGTTACTCTCGGCATCCAGATAAGGTGTATCTATCTGGTAAATATCGCCCGTGAATACAAATTTGCTGTTCTCTCCTGCGCGGGATATAATGGTTTTTACCTCGTGCGGGGTAAGGTTCTGCGCCTCGTCAACTATAAAAAATATTTTGCTCAACGTACGACCTCGGATAAATGCCAACGGCGCGATAGATATTTTATCATTAGCCACTAACTCGTCCAGTTTGGCCTGCATTTTTTCATCATCAGCAAACTGATCTTTTATAAACTTGAGATTATCCCAAATGGGGGCCATGTAAGGGTCAACTTTGGATTTTACATCACCAGGTAAAAAGCCTATATCCTTATTGCTCAATGGAACAATGGGGCGGGTAATAAATATCTGGCGGTAATACTTACGCTGTTCCAGTGCTCCGGCCAGTGCCAGCAGGGTTTTGCCCGTGCCCGCGTTACCTTGTATGGTTACCAGTTTAATATCAGGATTAAGCAGCGCATGTATGGCAAAAGACTGCTCGGGGTTTTTAGGGGAGATATTAAAAATAGGCTGCTCGGTTATGCGCTCCAACTGTTGCAGCCTACTGTTGTAAAATACGGCCACATCACTCTTTTTACTTTGCAATGTATAAAAGTGGTTGCCTGTGTAACCTAACGCTACCACATCGGCATGGAGGGTGTTTTGTTTTTTAAGTTGGTTGATGATGTTGTCGGTGGCTTGCACGCGGGTTTTGCCGCTATACAGTTCTTCCACGTTCTTTACCTTGCCGGTCTCGTAATCTTCTGCATTGAGGTTGAGTGATTTGGCTTTCAACCTAAGACAAATATCTTTTGACACCAATACTACCTTTTTGTTGGGATACTCCTGCTGCAAACCAAGGGCGGCGTTGAGTATGCGGTGGTCGGCTTTGTCTGTGCCGAAAATGGTGATGGCATCATCTGTTAAATGCGGTGGGTCAACCACTACCTTGAAACTGCCTTTATTATGGCCGCCAAGCGGTTGCCAGTGGTTGATCAGATCCTTGCGGAACAACTCGTCAATTAAACGTATAAAGCTGCGGGCTTCAAAGTTGCGGGTATCATTGCCGCTCTTCTTGTCATCCAGCTCCTCCAGCACCTGTATGGGAATGGCCACATCATGCTCCTGAAAGTTTTGAAAAGCGCTATGGTCATACAGTATGACAGAAGTATCCAGCACAAAAATCTTCATTCTGCCGTTAGGCTTGCTTTTATCGTCTTTTTGCATTTCACTAAATTAATAAAGATTAGTGATTAAAGCGCGAAGATTGGTCAATGTGGCGTTGGCGCTGTTACACAAAAATAGATGTAATGTTGTAACAGCCGTAATAGGTTTATCTGTTAAGAATTTAAATTTCAGTTAGTTAAAAATTCGACCTGTAACGCCATGCAACAACTTTTAAGTAAGTAAATTTATGTGTGGGTTGTGTATTTGTAATTCATTGTCAATGTGTTGTGAAAAGTGCAATTTTATAGTGGCGCATGTAACATAAAACCCTCGCCATTGTCAAAATAGCATGATAATCATCGTTCCCTTTTTATGGTATGAAGGCATGGCGCTTTATCCCTTCATCTTGTTAAAGAGGCGCGAACTTGCAAGTAACCCCAGTGTTATACGGCATGAACAGATACATCTGGCGCAACAAAAGGAAATGCTCATTCTTCCTTTTTACGTGGTTTATCTGTTATGCTATTTATATAACCTCTGTCGTTTCCGCAACCATTACGAGGCATATAAACAAATACCGTTTGAGCGTGAAGCTTACAAGTATGAAGCAGAACCTGAGTATTTACATAAACGCAGGTTTTGGGCCTGGGTGAGATAACAATCCTCAATTCGGCTACGCTTACCCTCAATCTGGCTACATCCGCTGCCGCTAACTTGCCCACCTTTGTTTTATAAAAAAAACAATTATGGAAAAGCAAAATAAAGTATGGTTCATTACCGGCGCATCTCGCGGTTTTGGACGTGTTTGGGCTGAAGCAGCCCTGCAACGTGGCGACAAGGTAGCAGCTACCGCACGTAAAATAGAAAGCATATCGGCCTTAAAAGACCAGTATGGCGACAATGTATTATTACTTGAACTGGATGTAACCAACCATGCACAGGTAAAAGAGGCGGTTGAAAAAGCGCATGCGCTTTTTGGCCGCTTAGATATTATTTTGAACAATGCGGGTTACTCACTGGTAGGCACCATTGAAGAGGGCAGCGCCGAAGAGATCCGCGCGCTTTATGAAACCAATGTTTTAGGCCCTGTTGCGGTTATACAAGCCGCGCTGCCGCTCTTAAGACAACAAGGTTATGGGCATATAATGGGTACGTCAAGCAATGTGGGCATTGTTACCATACCGGTTATTGGTTATTACAGCTCGTCAAAATGGGCATTTGAGGCTATTTACGAAAGTTTGGCAGCCGAAGTTAAACAGTTTAATATTAAGGTAACTGTTATTGAGCCGGGTGCATATGCCACAGAGTTTGGTAGCCAGGATTCTTTAAAATTTACTTCTCCGCTGGATGTTTATACCGATTTTAAAACAGAATTCTTTGGCCATTTGAGAGAGATGGAACAAGGCGACCCGGCTGCCACACCACAGGCTTTGTTTAAAATGGTTGATAGCGAAAATCCGCCGTTAAGGTTTAACCTGGGCAGCCATAACCTGCCGCTTACACGTAAAACCTATGCCGAGCGTTTAGCCGAATGGGAAGCCTGGGACGAGGTATCAGCATCGGCTCAGGGAAATACCAAATAAAAATTAAGTACATTTAAACATGAAAAAAGCAGAAAGCCGCCTTCTAAAAGTTGAGTCGTTGTCTGATGCGCACCGCGCCTTTGGTTTACCGCAGCCTAAGCATCCGCTTATTAGTTTGCTTAACGGTGAACACACCCATATTGATATCTCTAAAATTCCTGAACAGCATGTTTTGGGTTTTTATAAAATATCCTACAAGCCACAACTAAAAGGGCGCATAAAGTACGGACAAGGCTATTATGACTTTGATGAAGGCGGCTTGCTCTTTGCATCACCCGGACAAATAATTGGTGGCCCTTTTGATGACGAAACCGTATGCTCTGAGTACACGCTAATTATTCACCCCGATTTCCTTTTAGGATATCCGCTGGCTAAGAACATTAAAAATTACGGTTTCTTTTCGTATTCGGCTAACGAAGCGCTTCATATATCTGAAAGTGAAAAGGAAATTATCATGTCTATCTTCAAAAACATTGAAGCCGAGATAGAGAGCAGGATAGATGATTTTAGTCAGGATGTAATGATAGCGCAAATTGAGTTGCTGCTTAACTATGCCAACCGGTTTTACAAGCGACAGTTCCTCACCCGTAAATCGGTAAACAATAACCTGTTGCAAAAAATGGAGGAGCTGTTAGATGAACATTTTAACAACGAGGCTGCATTAACCGCAGGTATACCTTCGGTTCAGCAACTGGCAGAAAAGCTCAACCTGTCGCCAAGCTATTTAAGCGACATGCTGCGCACCCATACCGGCCAAAATGCGCAACAGCACATTCATAATAAATTGATAGAAAAGGCAAAGGAGCGACTGTCAACCACCAATTTATCCGTAAGCGAAGTAGCTTACGCGTTAGGCTTTGAGCATCCGCAATCATTCAGTAAGCTGTTTAAAACAAAGACCAATTTATCGCCGCTGGAGTTCAGGAAGGCGTTTAATTGAATTGATATACAGTTCTATATAAACCTATGCCAATAGAGGGAACAGAGAAAATGTCGGTCCGGTGTTTTAAAATGCCGGACCAACTTATTTATTCTCTATGTAATTGCCCCAACTTTCTTTATTGGTTCTTCCTCAATACTTCATCTCAGCTACAAAACCAGCAAGCATGTTCTCGTAGCTGTTTTTTGGTCCGCTTATATTGATTTGCCGGTTGTTAAAAATATCGGTTGATGCAGTAATAACGGTAGTGGTGTTATGCGCAACATCTCTTATCTCGGTTTTTTTTGCGCCAAAAATGTCTACAGACCGGGTGATGGAACCTAATAGTTGCCCGTTAGTACCAGTTATTTTTACAGTTTCAGCACCAAAAATATCTTTGGTTTTTTGAAGCTCCAATAATGTTAGTCCCTGGCGGTTGGTAACTGTGGTTACTTTATCGCCGAATATGTTTTTTGATCTTTTCACAGAAAGTAACACCCCACCGGACGGTTTACTGTAGGTTTTCACCTGATCGCCAAAAATATTTGTGCCTATGCTGATATTGGCGTATTCACTGTCTTCGCCTAATGCGCAGTTCCATACATAATTGTCAAAAGCGGTTGATGCACTTGCAGAAGCATCAATATTTTGAGCATTGACAGTTACGGTAAAGAAAAGCAGGATAATGGCGATGCAGGCTTTCATAGCAAACGGTTTGTTGTGGTTGTGCTGGTTTGACGTTTATTATCCTGAAGGTTTAAGCGGAGGATTTATTTTTGCTTAATAACGCAGGTTGGGCCTTGCACCCGATCCTCACAAATTAATATTGTGCGTATTCTTATTCTCGCACATAACAAACGTACTGTGCGTGCTTCCAATGCTGGTTACCGAACCTAATTTGTTAAAAACAAAATCCTGGTAGTGTTTCATATCCCGGGCGTAAACTTTCAGCAGAAAATCAAAATCGCCAGATATGTTATAGCACTCCGTTACCTCGTCCAGTTTCATTATATCGCTCACAAAATCATGTCCAATGCTTTTGTCGTGCTGCTTGAGTTTAATGTTGCAAAAAATTATCAGTCCGTAGTTGAGTTTTTCGGCATCTATTAAAGCAATATATTTTTTAATGTAGCCGCCTGCCTTTAATCTTTTCACCCGTTCAAAAACTGGGGAAGGCGACAGGTTAACCTTTGCAGCCATCTCTTTTATGGTGATCTCGGAGTCATTACCTAATAATTTTAACAGCGCTTTATCGGTTTCGTCTAATTCTTCCATGAAATATTTTTCTGTTTACGCAGATTTATTTAGTTGACTATAGTAAATAATTCTGTAATTTTTTTTAAAAAAAGATTTAAATGCCTAAATAAAAATAAATAAAAGCATTAAAATCTGTATAAATAGTTTTGCGAAGATAAATAATATAGGATCAAAAAACACTACCAATTTAAATGCTTACGCAAAACTTGGGTTACCCACGCATAGGTAGCCAACGACAATTAAAAAAAGCCTGCGAACAATTTTGGGCAGGCAAACTTGAACTACGCGACCTGAAAGAAGTTGCCCGAAAGATAAAAGAAGATAACTGGCAAACGCAGTTGGACGCAGGTATAGACCTGATACCATGTAACGATTTTAGCTTTTACGACCATGTGCTGGATACCAGCCTGATGTTAGGCGTTATTCCGCAACGCTATCAACCGGTGCTTTCGCAGGTTAAAACCAATAATGAGGTTGACCTGTATTTTGCTATGGCGCGCGGCTATCAAAAAAACGGACTGGACATTACCGCCATGGAAATGACCAAATGGCTGGATACCAACTACCATTATATTGTGCCCGAGTTTACTGCCAAACAGCAGTTTACTTTATTTAACGAGAATGTTATTGGCGAATATGTAAACGCGCATAAAATTGTTGGCGACAAAGCTAAACCGGTTTTGGTTGGCCCTGTGAGCTATTTGTTATTGGGTAAAGAAAAAGAAGCGGGCTTTGAGCGGATCGACCTCATAAAAAAACTGGTACCGGTTTATATAGAGATCATTAATCGCTTAAAAAAGCAAGGTGCTGAGTGGATACAGTTAGATGAACCCTGTCTGGCACTTGATCTTACTAAAAAAGAGCAGGAAGCTTTTGAATGGGCCTATCGCGCCATTGCTAACCGCGTAAGCGGGGTAAAACTTTTGGTTGCAACTTATTTTGAAGCAGTGCTTGATAATACCGCATTAGCTGTTAACCTGCCTGTTGCCGCATTACATATTGATTTGGTGCGCGCGCCGGAACAACTGGATGATGTGTTAGCGCTAATTCCTGATAATCTTGTTCTTTCATTAGGTATTGTTGATGGCCGTAATGTTTGGAAGAACGATTACGAAGCATCGTTGAATTTAATAAACAAGGCGGTTGAAAAGTTAAGCAGCAACCGTGTTATCATTGCTCCATCGTGCTCTTTATTGCATAGCCCGATTGACCTTGATCTGGAAACCAATATAGACCCTGAGATAAAAAACTGGATGGCGTTTGCTCGTCAAAAGCTACATGAGGTGGTGGATCTGAAGCATATTGCGCAAGGAGATTTAAGCAGGTTGGAGGCTAATAAAATAGCAATTGCAGGTCGCCGTACATCTCAAAAAGTACACAGGCAAGAAGTTCAAAACAGGGTGGCTGCTATTACAGATACAGACGCTACACGTGATGCTGATTTTTCTACCCGCCAGCAATTGCAGCGAGACCGTTTTAATTTGCCGCTGTTCCCTACAACTACCATTGGCTCTTTCCCGCAAACAGATGATATACGCTTGTTGCGTGCGCGTTTAAAAAAGGGGGAACTCAGCCTTAAAGAATATGAAGAGCAAATAGAAAAAGCCACCATTGAAGTTATCCGCTGGCAGGAGGAGATTGACCTTGACGTTTTGGTTCATGGCGAGTTTGAACGTAACGATATGGTTGAGTACTTCGGCGAACAGTTAGATGGCTTTTTGTTCACCAAAAATGGTTGGGTGCAAAGCTATGGCAGTCGTTGCGTTAAGCCACCTGTTATTTACGGTGATGTAAGTCGCCCCAACGACATGACTGTACGCTGGACTAAGTTTGCCGCCGAACAAACCAAAAAACAAATGAAAGGCATGCTTACCGGGCCGGTAACTATTCTGCAATGGTCGTTTGTGCGGAATGACCAACCACGCGAACTTACTACCAACCAGATAGCGCTTGCTATTCGGGATGAGGTTTTAGCTTTAGAGAAAGCGGGAGTGGGTATTATTCAAATTGACGAAGCCGCCATACGCGAAGGTTTACCATTGCGCAAGGCTAAACGCGCGGCCTACTTAACCTGGGCGGTGAACGCTTTCAGGTTAACCGCCGGCGGTGTGCAAAACCAAACACAGATCCACACGCACATGTGCTACAGCGAGTTTAATGATATTATTGAGCACATTGCCGCAATGGATGCTGACGTGATCACTATTGAAACTTCGCGCTCGCAAATGGAACTTTTACAGGCCTTTGCTCATTTTAAATATCCTAATGAGATTGGTCCGGGGGTATATGATATTCACTCTCCACGTGTGCCTTCAACAGAAGAGATGTCTGCCTTATTGACAAAAGCGGCTGAGCTGTTGCCTGCACAGCACCTGTGGGTTAACCCTGACTGTGGCCTTAAAACCCGTAAATGGCCCGAAACAAAATCAGCGCTCGTTAACATGGTGGCCGCAGCTAAACAAGCCCGGGAAGTTTTATTATAGTATATCAATTGGTGATTCTCTTCTCCGGGTAAGGTGGGAGGGAATCACCTGATTTTATATGTGGTCTGTACTTCAATCATAAAATATGCGCCCGATTATTATTGTTATGATTAGATTTGGTGATTGAAGTATGACTAAACAACCGTTATATAAATATACTAAAGTAAAAGCACCGCTACCGGTGGCGCTTTTTTCAATTGTTGCAATTTTGGCCTTTCTACCATCCTGCAAACCCGAAAACTTAAAAGAGGGCGCGCAAAAGGAATATTTTGACCTAAAAGGCTATTTTGAAAAGAATATTGCGCAACTCAAGGGTCAGCATAAAAAAATAAGTAAAACTGTTGTACACAATGGCGTGAGCGAGACGCGGGACGTGGAAGTAAACAATTGGGAAGCGGAATTAGGTGCTTTTACTGAGTCGGACATTAATAAGCCTGCCTGGAGTGGCATTTATACAAAAAAGGATAGCGCTGGCGCTATAGTTTATACGGCAACCGACCTCGACCTGAAAACCCGTAGGATTATAATTGACAAAACCTCGCAGGGAAAAATACAACACATTTTTATTTACAACGAGGTAAACAATGCTCTATACAATACCCGCGAAGAACTAAACTATTATCCTGATTCCGTTTATTCCATCAATAAATACCAAAAGGTAAAGTTACTGGGAGCAAACACCTACAAAATTACCGGTAAGTTTTAGTGATGCAGTGTACTGACAGTGGAAGTTGAAAGCTTGTCTTTGGTAAACTCCATTATCGAAGCAATATCAGAACGACCCGGATCAGAATCTAAAACCTTTTGCAGATCGCCCATTGCTGCTCTTAATGAGTTAAGTCCGCGTGTTCTGTCAAATTGTTTTCCTGCCGTTTCAAGTTTAAATACACCGTAATCGCGGTATGCAATGGCCCTGTTTTGATAAAAGCTGGCGATTTTAGCGTCGCTTGGGCTTAATGTGATAGCTTTCGTAAAGTCAACTATTGCACCCAGTAAAAATTTTTCTTTGTCGGCCAATACCTGGCTCCCTTTGCCTGAGCGGTACTTTGCCAATGCACGGTAGTAATAAGCCGAAGCATCATTAGGGGTAATGGAAATCTCTTTGGTAAATGTTGCTATAGATTTTGCCAGATTATCGCTATGGTAATAAGAATACCCTAACATCCACAAAGCATTGGCGTTGGTTGAATCAATTAAACAGCCCTTCTCCAATTGCCTTATGGCAGCTTTAAAGTTACCATCAATATAAGCTTGCTGACCTAACTTAAAATAGGCATTTTGCGCAGCTGCATGCTCAATTGAAGAGAAGATCAGAAAAGATGTAATTACCGCTAACCTCATTTACAAACAACTGTGGTGTAAGCAACAGTATACAAATAACTTGCAATTGTATAAATTATTATCAGATGGTGCAATTTTATTTAAAAACAACTGTTTTTTTTAATAACAAGTTTTTCACACCGTGCCTGACTTTTTTGCATATGGAACCCAAAACGGCAAAAAATGTTTTTGTGTTGTAAATAACATGTATTCAGTTTAGTACATGTCAATTATCTAATATTGGGTATATTGGCATATTAGTTGAAACATACGTGTACATAATTTTAATTACGTATGTCAGTAGTTTATGGCGGTTTATGCGCCGTGAAATACTGACAATATGACGTTTAAACAGAAAGGTCCCCTGATGAGTTTTGATCCGTTTGATTTTAAGAATGCGATGCCGGTTATAAATGAAGATTCTGAGTTTTTCCCGCTCATGTCGTCAGAAGATGAGGAGGAAATGAATAATGAGCAGGTTCCTGATGCATTACCCATCTTACCTTTACGCAATACCGTTTTGTTTCCAGGTGTTGTTATCCCTATAACGGTTGGCAGAGACAAATCAATAAAGCTGATACGCGATGCCAATAAAGGTACGCGTATGATAGGTGTTGCCGCCCAAAAAGATGTAGCTGTTGAAGATCCTACATTTGAGCAATTACACCAGGTGGGAACGGTTGCTGTTATTATAAAAATGCTGCAAATGCCTGATGGTAACACTACCGTTATTTTACAGGGCAAAAAGCGTTTTTATTTAAAAGAAGAGGTACAAACCGAGCCTTACATAAAAGCAACTATTGAGCCTTTTAAGGAAGTTAAACCTAAAGAGGATAAAGAATACAAGGCCATGATATCGTCAATTAAAGACATGGCCATGAATATCATACAGCTATCGCCGAATATTCCGAGTGAGGCAGGTATAGCTATCCGTAACATTGAGAGTAATTCTTTCCTGATCAATTTCATATCGTCAAACATGAACGCCGATATGTCAGTTAAGCAGGGATTGCTTGAAGTTGCCAACCGCAGGGAAATGGCCAACCAGGTGTTGGGCCATTTAACTACAGAACTGCAAATGCTGGAGTTGAAAAATCAGATACAAACCCGCGTGAGGGTGGATCTGGATAAGCAGCAACGCGATTACTTTTTAAACCAACAACTTAAAACCATTCAGGAAGAACTGGGAGGTAATACCCCTGATCTGGAGCTCGAAAACCTGCGTGAGCGTGGCGCCAAAAAGAAATGGGACGTTGAGGTAAAAAAACATTTCAATAAGGAACTGGAAAAACTGGCGCGTATTAATCCGGCAGCTGCTGATTATTCTGTTCAGATCAATTACCTGGAGCTGTTACTTGACCTTCCATGGAACGAGTTCACCAAAGATAATTTTGACCTTAAGCGGGCCGAAAAGGTTTTGGATAAAGACCATTTTGGCTTAGATAAAGTAAAACAGCGTATTATTGAGTACCTGGCCGTGCTAAAGCTAAAGCACGATATGAAAGCGCCTATACTTTGTTTGGTTGGGCCTCCGGGTGTTGGTAAAACTTCACTGGGTAAATCAATTGCAAAAGCATTAGGCCGCAAATACGTACGTATGGCTTTAGGTGGTATTCGCGACGAAGCCGAAATACGTGGCCACCGTAAAACTTATATAGGCGCTATGCCGGGCCGTATAATCCAGTCGGTAAAAAAGGCCGGAGCAGCTAATCCTGTTTTTATTTTAGATGAGATTGATAAAGTTGGCAGCGATTTCCGAGGCGATCCATCGTCGGCATTATTAGAGGTGCTTGACCCGGAGCAGAACAATTCTTTTTATGACCATTACGTGGAAATGGACTTTGACCTATCTAACGTAATGTTTATTGCAACCGCTAACTCATTAAGTAGTATTCAGCCTGCCTTGTTGGATAGGATGGAGATCATTGAAGTAAACGGTTACACCATTGAAGAAAAGGTAGAAATAGCCAAACAGCACCTGTTGCCTAAACAACGCGAGGCCCACGGACTTAAAACACGAGATGTGGCCATAAAGCCGGACGTGATTGAAAAGATCATTGAAGATTACACGCGCGAATCAGGTGTGCGTGGATTAGAGAAAAAGATAGGTTCTGTGGTACGCGGGGTAGCTAAAAATATTGCTTTGGATGAGATTTATAATCCATCTGTAAGTAAAAAGGATGTTGAGCGCATTTTAGGCGCACCAATATTTGATAAAGACCTTTACGAAAATAATAACAACGCTGGTGTTGTTACAGGTTTAGCCTGGACCTCGGTAGGTGGCGATATTCTATTTATTGAAGCCAGTTTAAGTCCGGGTAAGGGTAAACTTACGCTTACCGGTAGCCTGGGCGACGTAATGAAAGAATCTGCGGTTATAGCTTTGGCTTACCTGCGTGCTCATGCGGCACGCTTTAATATTGACGGCCGCCTGTTTGACCAGTGGGATGTGCATGTTCACGTGCCTGCAGGTGCTACACCAAAAGATGGGCCTTCGGCCGGTATTACCATGCTTACCGCGTTAACGTCTGCTTTTACTCAACGTAAAGTAAAGCAAAATTTAGCCATGACAGGAGAAATCACGCTGCGCGGACGTGTTTTGCCGGTTGGCGGTATTAAGGAAAAAATACTGGCAGCTAAGCGAGCTAATATTAAAGAGATCATCCTGTGCAAGTCAAATCAAAAAGATATACTTGAGATAAAGGAGAGCTACATCAAAGACCTGCAATTTCACTATGTTACCGAAATGCGCGAGGTAATTGAGCTTGCGCTGTTGAACGAAAAAGTTGATGAGCCGCTTGATCTCACCATAAAACAGCCCGTTAAGGCAGAGTTGAATTAAGTATAATTTATACAAAAGCATAAGCCGGAAACCATTCCGGCTTTTTTTTATTTTTGCCCCTTCATGAAATTAAAAATAAAAAGATCAGTCATCACGCTAAGTTTGGTAGTGTGTTCACTTATTGTAAATGCGCAAACATACAGTAGCGAAGCAGGGTTACAAACAGATAACGATTCCTATCTTTTTCAAGGTTCAGACCGTTATTATACTGATGGACTGTTTCTATTTTACAGGCATGCTTTAGCAACAACTAATAATGCCAAGCTACAAAACAAGGTGTTAGGCTTTGAGGTAGGGCAAAAAATATTTAACCCGCAAACAGGTAATATTCCAACTGCTACGGGGGTTGACAGGCCGTTTGCCGGGTATTTATATGCAGGCGCATCATTAAACTTGTTGTATAAAAATGAGAGTAATCTTAAATTAAGTGTACAAACCGGCGTTATTGGTCCGGCGGCTAAGGGCGAGCAGGCTCAGAAATTTGTGCACGACACCTTTGGCTTTTACAGTATAAACGGTTGGAAATACCAGATCCAAAATGCGTTTCAATTAAACTTATCGGCAGAATATAACCGCCTGCTTTATCGTAATGACGAAGGTTTTGATGTTTCAGGCAGCGCTTATGCCAACCTGGGTACCGGTTTTACCGGGGCAGGAGTGGGGCCGCTGTTCCGCTTGGGTAAGCTGGGTAAATTGTTCAACTCTGTGAGTACACAAAGTACCGCCATAACTAAACAAAATGCCGACAAGGATCATAAAGGCGAATTTTTTATTCATTTTAAGCCGCAGTTTAACTATGTTGCCTATGATGCTACTATTGAAGGTGGTTTGTTCAGTAACAAGGAGCCCGGCTCTTTGGAGATCACCGCAAAACCTGTAAGAACCATATTCAGCAACCAGTTAGGCGCATCATATGTTACTAAAAGGTGGGTAATAGATTACACGGCCACTTTCCCAACAAAGGTGGTTAACCCTCAGCGCTACAGCCAGCAATGGGCCAGCATTACCTTAATGTACAGGTTTAACTAAACATCAAAGTTTCTACGGCGACTTTCCTTTTTCTGAGAAATTACTTTTTTGCCGGTGAGCCTTGCTTCTTTAGCCTGCTTGCTAATTTTGGTAGCCTTTCTTATTTTAGGCATGTGCAGCGCACCGGAAAGTAGTGTTGTTAAACGCTCCAGCGCTATTTCTTTGTTTAGTAACTGACTGCGCTCTTCATCGCAAACTACCTGTATGTGCCCATCTTTATTAAAGCGCGATTGCAGTTTTTCTTTAATGCGGATTTTTTCTTCATCGCTGAACAAAACAGAATCATCCACACTAAAAAGTAACTCAACTTTTGTAGATACCTTATTTACATTTTGTCCGCCTTTGCCACCGCTGCGTGATGTTTTGTAGGTCACTTCTTTAGCGAGCGCCTGTTTAGAAAAATTCATATTGGTGTAAAGTTAATAATAGTTGTTTGCCTTAAAGCTTATTATGCATTTTACAGGCAGAATGGTGTTACTTTTAACATTACTGTTGCACAAATTTGCTATATTGGCAGCAAGATGAGCAACAATATTGTAGTAGCCATTGACGGCTATTCTTCATGCGGTAAAAGCACGATGGCTAAGGCATTAGCCAAAGCGCTTCACTTTATTTATGTTGATAGCGGGGCTATGTACAGGGCCGTAGCCTTGTATTTTTTGCGCAACAACGTTGATCTGAAAAATGCAGATCAGGTAAAAGAGGCGTTAAAAAATGTTCATCTTAATTTTCACTCTCGGGATTACCAGACGCACATTACCCTGAATGACGAAGAGGTATCTGAAGAGATCAGGCAGATGCATGTATCAGATATGGTAAGCTCTGTAGCAGCATTGCATGATGTGCGTGTTGAAATGGTAAAGCAGCAGCAACGCATGGGTCGCTCAAAAAACGTGGTGATGGATGGCCGCGATATTGGAACCGTTGTATTTCCACATGCTCAGGTTAAAATTTTCATGACTGCTGATCCGAAGATCCGTGCCGAACGCCGCTACAAGGAGCTGGCGCCTAAAAATCCCGAAATTACTTTGGAGGAGGTTTTTGAAAGTCTGGCCCATCGTGATTACCAGGATACCACTCGCGCCGAAAGCCCACTTACACGAGCTGATGACGCTATAATTTTGGATAATACTGATCTTACACCTGAAGAACAGCTGGAATTTGCCATAAGCAAAGTCAAACCGTTCTTAAGTTAGTACTTTAAGCACCCGGTTGATAAACAATTTTAGGTTTGCGTTGCGCTATAAGCGGTTTTCCTTTTAACGCTTGTATCAATACAAATAATGCCAGCAAACCGTACATTGCACTCACCACAATTACAGTTGTAACACTTGTCAGCACGTAAAACGATAGGAGCGGGAGAACTTGCAGCGCGTGCATACCAATAAAGTGCGCAATACGGGTGTCACCATATTTTTTACTCCAGTTTAAAAAGGGTAGTCCTTCTTCACCATCAGGCCCGCCGACGGTATGCGACATGCGGCTGCCCATCAGTCCGCCTTCAAAAGCAAAAATTACAAAAAGAATAATGCCCATGCGTATACCCCAAATGTAGTTAGCTGGCAACATGGGGAGTGGTTCCGTAAAAAACAGGTAACCTATATACCCGGTCCATAAGGTTACAACGCTTATAGCAATACCCATCAAAGCATACATAATGTTATAAAATGGTGTGCTAATGTTAAAATGTGACAGTTGGCCGCGGCCTGCCTGAAATGCAATATAAAACAGCTCAAATGCTAACAAAGCGATGCTTACCCAGGTGTATAGCGCAGTTTTTTCAGGTTTTAAATAGAAAAGCAGCCATCCCATGGTCCAGCAAAAAATGCCGATAGATAGGGCAAATTTTAACGGTTTATACCACGCATTGGTGTTATTTACTTTGATCTGTGATTTTCTGCAGATCAGGAAAAACAGCGCTGCCATAATAAAACATATCAATCCGCTGTAAAATAGCGCACCGTTGCGCATAGCCAATGTGTTAATGAAGTTGGTCATGATGTTAAATGTTATGTTATCTATGATTTATCAATCGTTGTTTTAATATTGAACAATGTTCACTATTGTTCAAAAAAATTATAGCTTTCTCAGCATCATTAAAAATTCTTCTAAAGCTGCATTAACCAGGTTTTCCGGTTCGTTACCATATATGCTTCCAGTCCGTTTGCTTATGTACAAGCTGCACATGCCATGTACCACGCTCCATATCATATAAGTAAGCGGCTCGGCAGTGTGGCCGTTAAAATGCCCTGCTTTTATACAAGCGTTAACGGTGTCTTTTAATGCGCGGAAAGCTGATATGCCTTCGTCCCATTGTTCATGCTCTTTTGAATCCAAAACCTCCATTGGCTCTTTAAGGGTGAACATTAACTCATACATATCCGGGTTTTCCAAGGCGAAAGCTATGTATAAGCGCCCCATAGCCATAAGGCGTTCCATTGGGTGGTTTACGTTTTTTAATACGCTGAATTGTAAACCCAGTTGAGAGAAACCCTGTGTATGTAAGGCATTAAGTATCTCGTTTTTATCCTTGAAATAAAAGTAAACAGTACCCACGCTGTAGTCAATGTTTTTAGCAATAGCGCGTATGGTGGTCTGTTCAACGCCGTTTTCAATAAAGAGTTTCTTGGCGCTCTCCAATATCAGCGAGCGCAATGTTTCTTTTTCCCTTAGTTTTCTTTCGGCAGTACCCATATTTAACTTACTACAAATATAATTGAACATTGTTCAATATTGGTGACTTTTTTTTAATTTATTGATTAGCGGTTGCTATGTACATTTTTAAAAGCTGGTAAAAACGTATGTTTTGTATTCAAAACGCTAATTTTTTACACAAAAAACCGCTTTTTTACTATAAATTACCACCAATTTGGCACCGGTTAAATATTGGTCTATTTAATATTTACTTTATATTTGGCAGGATTAATTAAGTTATTGATCCGAATTTTACAATATGACAGTTCTGGAAAAAACTGTGAGCGAAAAGTACGAGTTAGTAGTAGGGTTAGAAGTTCACGCGCAGTTATCTACTTTAAGTAAAGCATTTTCATCAGATTCGGCGGCATTTGGCGCAGAACCTAACCATCACGTAAGCGCCATATCATTGGGCCATCCCGGTACGCTCCCGCGCATTAACAAGCGCATGGTTGAGTATGCTGTAAAAATGGGTTTGGCCTGCAATTGCACCATCAACCTTAATAATCACTTTGCCCGTAAAAATTACTTTTACGCCGACCTGCCTAAAGGATACCAGATAACTCAGGATATGGAGCCTATTTGCCTGGGTGGTTCGGTAACTGTGAAATTATCAGACGGTAGTACAAAAGAACTTGCCATCCATCACATCCACATGGAAGAGGATGCGGGTAAAAGTATGCATGATAGTGTTTGCGATGACTCGTTCATTGACCTCAATCGCGCAGGTGTACCTTTGTTAGAAATAGTATCTCAGCCTGATATGCGCAGCGCAGAAGAAGCGGGTCAGTATCTTACGGAGATCCGCAAACTGCTCCGCTATCTTGACGTATGCGATGGTAACATGGAGGAAGGCAGTATGCGTTGCGATGCCAATATCTCTGTACGTTTAAAAGGCGCTACCGAATACGGCAACCGTTGCGAGGTAAAGAACCTTAACTCCATCCGCAACGTTCAACGCGCTATTGAGCATGAATTTGAACGCCAGGTGCTTATAGTGGAAGCGGGCGGTTATATTGAGCAAAATACATTGAACTTTAACGCCGATACAGGCGAAACATCAGTTTTACGTACCAAGGAGATGGCGAACGATTACCGTTATTTCCCTGAGCCCGATCTGATGCCTTTGGTATTGGATGAGGCATACGTAGAGCACATCAGGCAATCATTACCCGCCTTACCGCATCAGTTGTATAAAAAGTATACTGATGAGTTAGGTTTAAACGAGTACGACGCCTCTGTTATCACCGCTGATAAAGAACTGGCTTTTTATTTTGAAGAACTGATAAAGCATACTGCTAACTATAAAGCTGCTGTACACCTGTTAATGGGGCCGGTAAAATCTCATTTAAATGAAACGGGTTTACACATTAGTGATCTGCCTTTAAAACCGCAGAACCTGGCTGGTATGATCAAACTGATTGATGCCGGATCCATCAATAATACAGTTGCATCGCATAAATTATTACCGGCCTTGCTGGCCTCTCCTGATAAAACAGCTGAGCAGTTGGCTACCGAGTTGAATTTGCTGATAACTGCCGATAGTAATGATGTGAGCGAGTTCATCAGCAAGGCGATAGCTAAATTCCCTGATAAGGTTACCGAATACAAAAAAGGGAAAAAAGGAGTTGTAGGCTTGTTTATGGGCGAGATCATGAAGCTATCAAAAGGCAAGATCGATCCGCAGAAAACCAATCAATTACTGATAAAAGAATTAGAAAAATGAAGTTAACTCATTTTATTTGCCTGTTGGCTTTAGCGTGCGGCTTTTCGGCTTGCGTGCAAAATGCCGACTTTACCATATCGGGCGAAATAAAAAATCCCGGCGATGTAAAAAAGATCTATTTGCTGGAAGCCGGTACCACCCGTGTAACCATCAGCGATTCTGCGAGTCTTGATGAGCAGGGTAAGTTTCAGTTTAAACATTTTACGCCTTATGCCAATTTGTACAAATTGCGTATAGGTGGTTTCTTTTTTGACCTGATAGCTGCTAATGGCGATAAGATTGAGTTTAGTACAGATCTGAAAGATGAAAAGCACCAGTACGATGTTAAAGGCTCTGAAAATTCGGAGAAAATACAGGCGTTCAATCAGATAAGTAACCACTACGGCGAGATCAACACCAAACTTGATGAGCAGTACCAGGCTGAAGTTGAAGCCGCAGGAAAAGAAAGCGAAGCGTTATCAAAGAAATACTTCGGAATGTACAACAAAAACATATCCGACTACAGCAACGCATTGATTGATTTTAAGAATAAGAATGAAACTTCACTGGCTTCTTTCTATGCCATGGTATCTTTAGATAGCATGCGTTATGAAAAAGAGCTAATAGCTTACTCAGAGCAATTAAAGGAGAAAAAATATTTTACAGACAACCCCGGCGTTCAAGCTTTTATAGGCAGAATGGCTGCAGCAAAGCCACTATCTATAGGCCAAAAAGCGCCAGAGTTTATAATAAACGGTCTGGATAACAAACCGGTGAAATTATCAGATTATAAAGGTAAATATGTGATGCTTGATTTCTGGGCCTCATGGTGCGTTCCTTGTCGCCAGGAAAACCCGAACGTGGTAAAGCAGTACAATTTGTATAAGGACAAGGGCTTTGACATACTGGGAATATCATTAGATGAAGACAGAGACCTTTGGAAAAAAGCCATTGACGCTGATAAATTAACATGGAAACATGCTTCAGAATTAAAGAGCTTTGAAGGCAGCACGCCAACGCTTTACCGCGTATATGCTATACCATCTAATTTTATAATTGACCCTCAGGGAATTATAGTCGCAAAAAATATTACAGGCAGTGATCTTGAAGAATTTTTAAAGAGAACATTTAGCAAGGCTCAATAAAATGTTAAAATAAGGTAGTATTTAACAATTTGTTAATATTGAATTAACCATAATCTTCTTTTAAGCTTATACTTTTACTCAAAAATTAATAGTTAATGAGCAACACTACCAAACAGAAGATACTTATTGTTGATGACGAACCGGATATTTTAGAGCTGATAGAATATAATCTCAAAAAAGAAGGTTATCAGGTTTATCTGGCTCACAATGGTCAGGAAGCCGTTGCTGAAGCTAAACGTACATTACCCGATCTGATAGTTTTGGATATTATGATGCCTAAGATGGATGGTATTGAAGCCTGCCGTATTATGCGCACCATGCCGGAGTTTAAAAATACCTTTATGGTATTCTTAACTGCCCGCAGCGAAGAATATTCAGAAATTGCCGGTTTTAACGTAGGCGCTGATGATTATATAGCTAAGCCCATTAAGCCACGCGCTTTGGTTAGCCGTATTAACGCTATATTACGCCGTAACGCTCCTGTTGAGGATGTTGCTGATAACAAACTGGAAATTGGCGGGTTGGTGATCGATCGCGAAGCCTACCTCGTTTATAAAGGTGGCGAAAAGGTGGTATTGGCCAAGAAAGAATTTGAGCTACTTTATTTACTGGCCTCAAAACCCGGTAAAGTATATACCCGCGAGGTGATCCTGAAAAATATTTGGGAAGACTCGGTAGTAGTAACCAATCGTACTATTGACGTGCACATCAGAAAACTACGCGAAAAACTGGGAGACGACGTGGTGTCAACCGTTAAAGGTGTAGGCTACAAATTTGAAGCATAACAAAACAACAAAGGCTCCTCAGTTTATCGGGAGCCTTTGTTATTATATAAGCAAATTGCTTATAATATTGGTTTGCGTTTAGCCGCAGGTTTTTTAGCCGTTGTGCTTTTTGCTGTGCTGGTTTTAGCAGGTGCAGTTTCGGCCTTAATAGCTTTTAATTTAGCATCGGCTTTCTTGTTCAGATCATCGGCGGTTTTTTTAGCCTTGCTTGTCACGGCTTTAGCTTTGTCGTCAGCTTTAGCTTTTAATTCCTTAATCTCGCCATCCGCTTTAGCTTTTATTACAGCTACCTTAGCTTTTGTTGCTTTAGTTACACTTTTAGTTTTTGAAGCAACGCTGTCTGCCGCTTTTTTTACAGATGCTTTAGCAGTTGTAGCTTTACGGGTTGCCGCTCGTTTTTTAGGAGCAACTGCTTTTTTAACATCGTCAAACTTTTCTTCTACAACTTCTTTAACGTCTTCGGCTGTATCTGTTGTGCCTTCCCAAAGGCTTTCAATTGTTTCTTTAACCTTCTCAAAAAATCCCTTTTCTTCAGGTTTGTCGTCTTTATAACTCATGTTTTTATGTATAGGTATAATTGCAGATAACAACTATTGGGCCAAAGTTTTGTTTTACAAGTGTTTAAAACCCTGCGTTATACACTAAGCCGGGTCAAGCGATAATTAAAAACTCATAAAATAACCGTATTTTTGCCGCCTTATAAAAACGCATGAAGATACCCAAGTTTGCCGACCTGATTTTGTTTGAAGATGATGACCTGATTGTGATCAACAAGCCGGCATTTATAAGTTCGTTAGATGAGCGTGGCGACGGCAGTAGCGACATTAGCATTTTGCGTATGGCCAAGGCTTATAGCGACGATGCACAGATATGCCACCGCCTGGATAAGGAAACATCAGGTGCGTTGATCATCGCTAAAAATCCGGAGGCATACCGTTCGGTATCCATGCAATTTGAGAAGCGTCAGGTTAATAAAGTATATCATGCGGTTATTGATGGTACCCATGTTTTTGATAACCTGCTGGTTGATCTGCCTATACTCAACGTAGGTAAAGGCACAGTAACTATTAGCAGACAAGAGGGTAAACGTGCCGAAACCTGGTTCCAGTCGCTTAAATATTTTAAGCATTATACTTTGGTAGAGTGTAAGCCGGTTACAGGCCGTATGCACCAGATCCGTATACATTTAGCTACACAGCGTGCGTCAATAGCGGGCGATGAAATGTACAAAGGCAAGCCTGTTTATTTATCGGCTATTAAGCGAAAATACCACTTAGGTAAAGAGCAGGAGGAGCTGCCTATTATGAAACGTTTTGCCTTGCATGCCTACCAGGTTACTTTTAAGGTGGTAAATGGTACAGAAGTTACTATTAATGCGCCATACCCGAAGGATTTTGAAACGCTGCTGAAGTTGCTGGAGAAGTTTGATAGTTAGAGATTAGTTGACTGGTGATTAGAGATTAGTTGACTGGTGATTAGAAATTAGTGCTATCTCTAAATCCTGTGTCATTTCGAGGAGCGAAGAGGAGGTAGTGCGAGGGCGCGAAAGAGAAATGACAAAACAATGGATAATATCCTAATCACAAGTTAACTAATCTCAATTTAACTAATCTCAAGTTAACTAATCTCAATTTAACTAATCTCAATTTAACTAATCTCAATTTAACTAATCTCTAATCAACTACTATACTCCCCCTCAAATAGGTAACCGCTTTTCCGCTCATTAAAACGCGCTCGCCTTTTAATTCGCACCAGAGTTCGCCTTTGCGGGCCGAAAGCTGGTAGGCGTGTAACTTATCTTTTCCGAATACTTTGGCCCAGTAGGGGATGAGGTTACAATGTGCCGAACCAGTAACAGGGTCTTCGGGAATGCCTGCGCCGGGTGCAAAAAAGCGTGACACAAAATCAGAATTTTTACCGGGAGCCGTAACTATAATGCCAACGGTATCCATTTTAGATAAAGCAAACATATCCGGTGTTAGTTCAGCTATTTCCTCTTCGCTGTCATAAACCACAAAATAATCTCTTGAACGAAGTATAGCTGTAGGTTCGCTGCCTCCTAACGCCTCAATCAAACCATTAGGCGTTTCAATTGGTATTGGCGGGCGCGATGGGAAATCCATGGTGTATTTATCGCCATCACGTTTTACTGTGAGTGTGCCGGCTTTAACGGTCTCAAAGTTGATCACGTCCGCGCCATATGCCAATTCTGTAAACAATATATGTGCAGCCGCAAGTGTAGCGTGACCACATAGATCAATCTCATACTCGGGGGTAAACCAACGCAGTAAATAGCCTGTGTTATTCTTTACAAAGAATGCCGTTTCGGCCAGGTTATTCTCTTTAGCAATTTGCTGCATCGTTTCATCGGGCAGCCATTCGGTTAACGGACAAACGGCCGCGGGGTTGCCGCCAAACAGCTTATCGGTAAAAGCATCAGCCTGATAAATAGGTATGGTCATAATTTTTGAGCTTATGTACCACTAATGTAGCGATAAACCGCTAACTCGTCAATGTTTGTAATGGGTTTGGTGCTGCCCTCGGTTAACAAAATAATGCGGTCGCTTACATCCAGAACGTTTTGATATTGATGATCGGTAATGATGATGCCTTTAGTTTTACTAACCGTTTTAATTATGGTTTTAAAGTACTCGCATTGAATAGGTGTAACATGCGTAAACGGTTCATCCAGTAAAATAAAATCGGCTTTACTGTAAAGGATCATCAGCATCTCCAGCTGACGCAATTCTCCGCCCGAAAGTTCTTCGGGCTTTTTATGAGCGTGGTTTTTGTAAATGCTTTGATTATTAAACTCATCCCAATATTGTTCGCTTACTATTTTTGTAGCCAGCGTTTTTATGCTGATGCCACGTGGTAAATAGTTATGTTGGGGCAGGTAAGCTATTTTGTTGTTGATATAGCCTTTCTTAACAAATTCGTTGTCGATACTTACATACTTATATCCCGGTGTAAGTCTACCGAAAATTATTTTTAACAGCGATGACTTGCCACTTCCGTTTCGCCCCAGCAAGCCCACCACTTCGCCTTGTTTGCATTCCAGGTAAACGTCCTGCAATATTTTACGCAGATCAAACGCCAATTGTACACTGTCAACTTTTAAAACTGCCATACTTTAGATATTATTGATCCTAAAATTGTTATCGCGATGCAGATCAGAATGTCTGCTGCTAACGCTGCAATCGCTACATGTCGCATATGATATCCGGCATTGCGATAATAAAAATGACTCTGCTTGTATTGGTAATTGTTTAGCCCTATTGCTGATGATATTCCCACAATTTTGGCTAACAGGAAGCTGGCGGCATTTGGCGTTAGTCCGTTCAATGCCATAAAGCCTAAGGCCGTACAAGTAAATATTAAATTATAAATAATGATTGACCTGTAAAACAGAAACGTGATAGAAATAAAGCGTCGCAAGTGATTTGATTGGTTTTCAATCAAACATATTTGTTTGTGAATTATTGTCTCCGGCTTCAACTCTAATTTTATTGACCAGGTTGTGTGCCTGGCGGGTGGGTTCGGGTATTCGGTAACCGCGTATACAGTTTTTAATAATTTCTACGCTTTGTTCCATGCTTACCTTATGACCAGGCGATATGTATATTGGATTGCAATTGCGTTTGCTGCGCAGCGCTATGCCTACTAGCTCGCTTTTATCAAACATGGGGCTTTGCGCAAACGGTTGATCGATCGGTTCCTCGAAACGTCCCCAAAGGCGGCTTTTAGCGCTACCTATGGTTGGGACATCCGCAATCAACCCGAAATGTGTTGCAATGCCTGTGCGGCGTTCATGAGCTGTACCTTGACCATCAAGCACTAACAAGTCGGGTTTGGTTTTAAGATTTTGCCAGGCTTCCAGTAACGCCGGCACTTCTCTAAATGCTAACAAACCTGAAATATAAGGGAATTTTGTTTTACCAACGGCGGTGGAAGTGCCAATTACTTTCAAATCAGGATAAGAAAACACAACAATGCCAGCATAAACAACATCCGAATATTTATTGAAGGAAATATCTGCTCCGGCAATGTTAGTAATTTGCTTTTCAAGCGGACAAATATTGATTTGTTTCCTCAATTCGTGCTGATAGGCAATGGCCTGGGCTGGAGTGAGGTGTTCGTATTCGGATGGATGCATGTATTGATTACCTAAACGCTGGGCGCATTGTTTTAGTACCAACAAAAAAAGCCGCTCCAAACTGGAACGGCTCTAAATTCTTGCTTCTTAACTCTTTGTTTTAAAAAGCTTATCCAAGGTATGATTTCAGGATCTTGCTTCTTGAAGTATGACGAAGACGTTGCAACGCTTTATCTTTTATTTGGCGTACACGTTCGCGGGTAAGGTTAAATTTCTCACCGATCTCTTCCAGAGAAAGTGGATGGTTAGTGCCTAAACCGAAAAACAATACGATTATCTCGCGCTCGCGTTCTGTTAAAGTTGATAGGGAGCGTTTAATTTCTTCTGATAACGATTCATTGATCAGGATAGAGTCGGTATTCGGCTCAGCGTTCTCTAATACGTCTAACAAAGTGTTTTCTTCACCCTGAACAAAAGGAGCATCCATTGATACATGGCGACCTGAGTTACTTAAGGTATCAGATATCTTGTCAACCGTAGTTTCCAGCATATCAGCCAGCTCTTCAGGTGACGGCTCACGCTCGTACTCCTGCTCTAATTTAGAGAAAGCCTTGCTGATCTTGCTCAATGAACCTACCTGATTCAACGGCAAACGAACGATACGTGATTGCTCAGCGATAGCTTGCAAAATAGACTGGCGGATCCACCATACAGCGTATGAAATGAATTTGAAACCTTTGGTTTCGTCAAAACGCTTTGCAGCTTTGATCAAGCCCAGGTTACCTTCGTTAATAAGGTCACCAAGGGTAAGTCCCTGATTTTGATATTGTTTGGCTACCGACACCACGAAACGCAGGTTGGTTTTGGTTAAACGCTCAAGCGCAGCCTGATCGCCCTCCCTTATTTTTTGTGCTAATATTACTTCTTCTTCGGCAGTTATCAGGTCAACTTTACCAATTTCGTGTAAGTATTTGTCGAGCGATTGCGACTCACGGTTGGTAATGGATTGGGTTATTTTGAGTTGTCTCATTTATTATAAACCTCGATTCTTTTATTATTAGAATTGAACGGGCAAAGGTATGAAAAGTTTAGCCTATTTTTGCTACTAAATAAAATATTACATTTTATTCATAATCAGGTGATAATTGCATGATTTTTGTGGTTTAGATCATACTTCGCTCAGCCTGAAAATCTCATCCGCACGAATTCCTTTATCTGTATTTTTTAAAGTGCAGCATTCATTGACCGAATCATGCTCAAAATACAAAATATAATTGTTTTCAAGTGCCTCATTTAAAATTGCTTTCTTTTCATTGAGTGTTTTCATCGGGAACATATCATATCCCATTACATAAGCTAACGGCAAATGCCCTATGGATGGTATAAGATCGGCCATATATAACATTTGCCGGCCTTTGTAGTTTATTTGTGGCAGCATCTGCGCTTCGGTGTGGCCGTAAACAAAACGCACTTTAACATGGTCTGTAAATGTTACTCCATCCTTGCCATCAATAAACTTTAGCTGACCGCTGTCCTGTATAGGCAAAATGTTTTCTTTTAAAAACGATGCTTTTTCGCGTTCGTTAGGATTTATGGCCCAATCCCAATGTTGGGCGTTACTCCAGTAGGTAGCGTTTTTAAAGGTAGGAGTGAGGGTTTCGCCAATACGTTCAACGGCGCCGCCCACATGGTCAAAATGCAGGTGCGTTAAAAACACATCGGTAATATCATCTCGATGGAAACCATGGGCGGCCAATGAGCTATCCAGTGTGTTGGACCTATCCGGATAATAAAAGCTGAAAAATTTATCGCTTTGCTTATTGCCCATGCCGGTATCAACCAGTATCAATCTGTTGCCTTCTTCAATCAGCAAACAACGCATAGCCCACGTGCAAAGGTTATTCTCATCGGCCGGATTGGTTTTGCTCCAGATGGTTTTAGGCACCACACCAAACATAGCGCCGCCATCAAGTTTAAAAGTGCCGGTGTCTATTGTGTATAGCTTTGGGTTCATTTTTTGTCCATAGACCATGGTTGATAGTCCATGGTTGTTGAGTTAAACTTAAACAAAAAAGTCGATGGTCCAAAGCAAACTACTATGGACCATCGACTATAAAATATTGACTGCGCAGCTTACAAATGTATACACTCGCCGTATGCTTCGGCGGCGGCTTCCATTATGGCTTCGCTCATGGTTGGGTGCGGGTGTACCGTTTTGATCAACTCATGACCGGTAGTTTCCAGTTTGCGTGCTGATACGATCTCGGCTATCATCTCGGTAACGTTAGCGCCTAACATGTGAGCGCCTAACAATTCGCCGTATTTAGCATCAAATACCAGTTTAACAAAACCGTCTTTTACGCCGGCAGCGCTGGCTTTGCCTGATGCAGAGAATGGGAATTTGCCTACCTTAACTTCATATCCGGCTTCTTTAGCAGCCTTTTCGGTGTAACCTACTGATGCTACCTCTGGGCTGCAATACGTACAACCCGGAATATTATTATAATCAAGCGGCTGTGGATGATGGCCTGCAATTTTCTCAACGCAGATTATACCTTCTGCAGATGCTACGTGAGCCAATGCCTGACCTTTTACAATATCGCCAATGGCGTAAACGCCTTCAATATTGGTTTTGTAGAAATCGTCAACTAAAACTTTACCTTTTTCTGTTTTAACACCAACTTCTTCTAAGCCTATACCCTCAATATTGGTAGAGATACCCACTGCTGATAGCACGATCTCGGCTTCAATAACCTGGTTGCCTGAAGCTGTTTTTACGTTTACTTTGCAAAGATCGCCGCTGGTATCAACAGACTCAACATTTGAGCCGGTCATGATCTCAATACCTTGCTTTTTTAATATACGTGCAAGGCCTTTTGAAACCTCTTCGTCCTCCAAAGGAACTATATTATCAAGGTATTCAACAACAGTAACTTTAGTGCCTATTGAGTTGTAGAAATAAGCAAACTCAATACCTATAGCGCCCGAGCCAACAACTACCATTGATTTAGGTTGTTTAGGCAATACCATAGCCTGACGGTAGCCAATAACCTTAACGTTGTCTTGTTTAAGGTTGGGCAACTCGCGCGAACGGCCGCCGGTAGCTAATATGATGTTTTTAGCCGTATATTCTTTAACGGCGCCATCAGTACCTTTAACTTCAATAACGCCTTTTGCTTTGAGCTTGCCAAAGCCGTTTATAACGTCAATTTTGTTTTTCTTCATTAAAAACTGTACACCTTTGCTCATACCATCAGCAACAGAGCGGCTACGTTTAACAACAGCTTCAAAATCAACTTCGCCTGGTGTATTTATTTTAATGCCGTAATCGGCAGCATGATTGATGTATTCAAAAACCTGGGCGCTCTTTAATAAAGCTTTGGTAGGTATACAACCCCAGTTAAGGCAAATGCCACCCAGAGATTCTTTTTCAACTACAGCGGTTTTTAAACCAAGTTGGGAAGCACGTATGGCAGCTACATAACCACCGGGACCGCTCCCTATAACAATTACATCGTAGTTCATATCAGCGTATGTTCTTTTTAAAATTTATGAAAGCCAAAGCTAAATAAAAGGCCTGAAAGCAAAAAACCACTTGTATCATTAATTTATCATTAAAGCGCTATAATGTCTACCTGTAACATGGATTAACTCAATGTTAAAAAAGTTGATTTTGGTATGAGAATTTCATTATATAGGTCATATTTTTTCGGGACTTACGTCATTAGTTGTTAAATGTTGATAAATACATAATCATTTTTAAAAATAATTAACATTGATTTAATATAACGGATTATGTAAGCACTTATCTTTGTGCCGGTTTAGTCATCTCATTATTTTTCATTAAAGAACAAAAAACACAGCATGAGAAAATTTTTACTTTTATTAATTGCCGCTGTTTTTACTACTGCCGCAGCCTTTGCGCAGGTTACTACCAGTAGTATGACAGGTACGGTTAAAGACAACAAAGGCGTTGCTTTGCCGGGCGCTACAATTAAAGCAATACATGAGCCATCGGGAACGGTTTATGCGGTTGCAACCAACAATGATGGTTATTACAATATTCCCGGTATGCGTGTAGGAGGTCCTTACACAGTTGAGGTTACCTTCATTAGCTTTTCCAAGCAAACTTACACAGGTATCACCTTACAGTTAGGTCAGTCTTACATATTAAATGCTGAACTATCTGAAACCGGTACCGAACTTAAAACGGTTAACATTACCGGTACAAAAAGAATTGTTACGGCTAAATTAGGTGCAAGTACCAACATTAACCGTACACAATTATCTACTTTACCTACGTTTTCGCGTAGCGTTACAGATTTTACCCGTTTAACGCCTCAGGCTAACGGTGGTAGCTTCGCCGGTCGTGATGCACGCTATAACAGTATTACTGTTGACGGTGCTAACCTGAATAACACTTTCGGTACATCAAATGACCTGTTACCAGGTGGCGGCGCACAACCAGTTTCAATAGAAGCTTATGACGAAATCTCGGTAAACATTGCTCCGTTTGACGTTCGTCAGTCGGGCTTTACCGGTGCGGGTATCTACGCAACTACAAAAAGCGGTACCAACACATTCCACGGATCAGTTTACGGTTTCTACAGAGACCAATCATTTAACGGTACCCGTGTTGGCGACTTTGATCTGAGTTCACAAAATGCTAAAGCAACTTCTAAAACTTACGGTGTTACCTTAGGCGGCCCAATAATTAAAAACAAATTATTCTTCTTCGGTAATTACGAGCACGAGGTTGCTACAACTCCTGGTATTAACTTTTCACCTACTGGTGGTTCGGGTTTAGGTACCGTTGCGGCTACTCCGGTTGGCGATCTTCAAAAAGTTTCAGAATACCTTAAAAATAAATTTGGCTACGAAACCGGCGGTTATGATAACTTCCCGGCCTTCCAGCCAAAAAACACCAAAGCTTTAATTCGTTTTGACTACAACATTAACGATAAAAACAAGCTGACAGTTAAATACAGCTACTTAAAAGCTACAAGTGATCAAACCGTTAATAACTCAAGCACACCTAACAACGCTGCTTATACCTTTACGGGTGCTAACGGCTCGCCATCTACACGTGCAAGCGGTGGTTTGGTTAACAACCGTTACAGCAACAGGTCTATCGCGTTTGAGAACTCTAACTACGGTTTCTTAAATACTGTGCATACCGGTACAGCCGAGTTAAACAGTACTATCAATTCAAAAATGTCAAACCAATTGCTGGTAACCTTTAAAAAGTATGGCAATCCGCGTACTACAAAAGGAACTACTTTTCCAACAATTGACATTTACAATGGCGCGGGCGATAACTACATAACTGCAGGTTCTGACCCTTACACCAAATACAACGAGGTTATTGATAACACCACTACTTTGTATGATAACTTTACCTACTATGCAGGTAAACACACTTTAACCGGTGGTATCAGCTATGAGTATCAAAAAGTGGGTAATGCCTTTATGCCAGGTGCTGCGGGTTCATATATCTACAACAGCCTTGATGATTTCCTGAATGACAGGGCTCCGGTACAGTTTACTTATAACTATTCATTGCTTCCTGGTCAGGACAAAGTTTTCTCTGCAAACCTTCGCATCGGAACCATCAGCCTTTATGCTCAGGATGAATATAACGTAAGCCCTAACTTTAAATTTACTTACGGCTTACGTGCTGATAAGTCTATTTATCTGGAAAATCCGGTTGAGAACCCTCAGTTAAGTGCTTTGCAGTTTCCTGATCCTAACTCAAACACAGGTGCTTTAATGACCTACAATTCAGGCCAATGGCCTAAATCAGTATGGATGCTTTCACCTCGTGTAGGTTTCCGTGCAAGCTTGTTAAGCGACAAATCATTAGTATTACGTGGTGGTATGGGTATATTTAGCGGCCGCGTACCTTACGTGTTCTTAACCAACCTGCCTTCAAACAGCGGTATGTACAACTTTGGTGGTGTGGCAACAGCTGCTCAGCTTGCCAACATTAAATTGGTACAAGATCCAAGCACTTATGCCAACCTGTTCCCGCAATCAGCAGGTACTGCTTATCAGTCGGCCAGTGTTGTTATTGACAAAAACTTTAAATTCCCTCAAATATTCAGAGTTAACTTAGGTATTGATAAAAACTTAGGTAATGGTTACTCTGCTACATTTGAAGCTTTATACAGCAAAGACATCAATGCAGTGCGTATGCGTAACGTTAACCTGAAAAACCCTACAGGTACTATTCAGGAAGGCGATTACACCCGTGCTCGTTACGTAGGTACAGGTTCTGCAACAACAGCTAACGGCTTTACAAGCGTTTCTGTAACTGCTCAGGATCGTAACATTTATCCAAACAACCCGGCGCTGTCTGTAATAGCGTTAGAGAACACTAACCAAGGTTACGCTGCATCATTAACTGCGCAATTAAACAAAACATTTGAAAACGGCTTTAATGCTTCGGTAGCTTATACCTACACTGTTGCTAAAGAAGCGTTCTCAACTGTTGGTACTACTGCAACCAACGTTTGGACCTCAACTTCTAACGTTGGAACTTCAAATGACGTAGAATTGGGTAACACAGCCTTTGTTATTCCTCACCGTATAGTAGGTTCGATATCTTACAAGTTCAACTATCTTAACCATGGTTCAACTTCAGTAGGTTTATTCTACCAGGGATCTGCTCAAGCTTCAGTTAACGGTGGTTACAGCTACACTATTCAAGGTGACCTGAACGGTGATGGTAACGCATCTACAGATTTGATGTACATTCCAAGAAAAGCAAGCGAAATTACTTTCCTGCCGTACACTCAAACAGTTAACGGTGTAGCATACACTTACACTGCACAACAGCAACAAGCCGCTTTTGAGCAATTCATCAACAACACGCCTTACCTTAAAGATCGCAGAGGTAAATACGCAGAAAGAAATGGTTCTTACTTACCATGGTATAACCGTATTGATGCTGATGTTAAACAAGAGTTTTACATTATGGCAGGTGGTCAAAAACACACCCTGCAGATCAGTGCTACTGTAATTAACCTGCCAAACCTTTTAAACAGCGCGTGGGGCATACAAAAACAAACCACTACCATGCAGCCACTTGCGCTTGTAGGTGTTGATGCAGCCGGTAACCCTGCTTACAACATGCGTCAGTTAAACGGCCAGTTAATTAATACGCCTTTCCAGAATATTAATACAACAGGTACAACATGGAGCGCTTTATTAGGTGCCAGATACAGCTTCTAATAACAAGTGTTTAATTGGAAATATTAAAAGAAACTAAAATGAAAAAATATATAACCATCGTTTTTATGACATTGTTAACATCGGCGATGTTTTCATGTAAAAAAGATGCAGATGTTGCCGGCACAGAGGCAAAACTCCCGGCCATTCAATTAAGCAGCTTAGGATATAACCAGGTTGGTCCGTTCACTATTGCAGCTGCAAGTGCAACTCCAACAACTCCCGCTACAGTTGCTACCGTTTTACAATTGTATTTCGGTGCTACCACTACAGGTGTTAAGTCAGGTAAATTTACAGTTGAATTTTTTGAAGGCACATCTATATCGGCAACTGCTGTACCTGTTAAAACGGTTACATTTAGCAGCTGGACCGGTTACGATGACACTTCTGACCCAACAAAAAAACCTACCCCGGTTTTAAACCACAGCATTAACTATACTTTGCAATCAACTACTTATGAGAAAACGCAGGTGTATGGTGGTAACATGCTTATCAAATTAGGTTTGCTTGGTTTAACAGCAGGTAAAACTTATTCTGTTAGAGCTACAGCTTATTCTGAAGATGGTAAAACTTCGGTTTTAAGCCAAACCTCATTCTTTAAAACCATATAACTTTAAGTTATACTATAAAACAAGAAGGCCTCCCGGATTTCCGGGAGGCTTTATTGTTTTATATGTTACCTCTCTTTATAAGTATGGAATAAACGATCCCAAAGGTTGGTGTAAAAACCGAAATTGTAATTTACATCGGTATGATGATCATGATGAAATGTTGGTGTGCCGATATATTTAAGCCACGCGCTGTTCCTGAATTTGTAGGGTAAGGGTTCAAAACCCAAATGTCCGGCAATGCCAAATACAACATTTAAGGTTAAGTACAGTATTACAGCCCAAAAGTTGAATGTGTACACGTAAATCACAATTAGCCACAATAAACCAAAGCTAACCGTCTCTAACGGATGAAGTACAAAGAGATCAATCGGTATCGGATCGTGATAAATGTGATGGAACCTGTGGATATATTTATAGGCAACAGACCTATGTATAGCCAGGTGAAATATATACATGGCTAAATCCATAGCCAGAAAAAGAAGTATGGTGTCAAATATAAGCCACCAGCTTAAATCAAAATCAAATTGTATAACACCGTGCTGCCAAAGTTTAAACCCCGTAAACGTAATTAACGTGTTAATGCAGTTGGTAACAATGCAGGTAAGTATTTCTTTGTATGAAGCCGGCTTAACCGGATGTTTGCACAACTTAATGGTAAGCCAGCCTGCAAATAGCGCAATGCCTGTTACTATAAAATTTTCTGCCAGAAAAATCATCAGTAAAGTAAATGATGATTGCTCTGACAGAAAATTAAGCATAAGGCTATTTAGTTATATATAAACTCGCCAAACTCAGAATTTATCGTAACCTGTTTTTTGTCAGCAGCCTCAACGCGACCAATAATTTGCGCGTCAATACCAAAGCTTTTTGATATAGCTATAAGTTCGTCTGCAATGTTGGGTTGAACGTAAAGCTCCATGCGGTGGCCCATATTAAATACCTTGTACATTTCCTGCCAGCTGGTTTTTGATTCTTCCTGTATCAATCTGAATAATGGCGGAATAGGGAACAGGTTATCTTTAATAACATGTACATTATCAACAAAGTGTAGCACCTTAGTTTGTGCCCCACCGCTGCAATGCACCATTCCATGTACCTGGCTGCGATAGTTGTCTAATATTTGTTTGATAACCGGGGCGTAGGTACGTGTTGGCGATAATACCAGCTTTCCTGCTGTAACGCTTTGGCCGTTGCCAATATCAACCACATCGGTTAGTTGCTTACTGCCAGAAAATATCAGATCAAAAGGAACCGCCGGATCATAACTTTCAGGGTATTGATTAGCTATGGTTTTATTGAATACATCGTGTCTTGCAGATGTTAGTCCATTTGAGCCCATGCCGCCATTGTACTCACGCTCATATGTTGCCTGTCCGTACGATGCCAAACCTACTATCACATCGCCCGGCTGTATGTTATGGTTGCTCACCACATCTTCACGTTTCATGCGGCAGGTAACGGTTGAATCAACAATAATGGTGCGTACCAGATCGCCAACATCAGCAGTTTCTCCTCCGGTTGAATAAATGCCTATACCCGCTGCGCGCAGGTCGGCCAAAATTTCTTCGGTGCCGTTAATAATGGCTGCAATAACTTCACCCGGTATCAGGTTTTTGTTTCTGCCGATGGTAGATGATAACAATATGTTATCAATAGCGCCAACGCAAAGCAGATCGTCAAGATTCATGATGATAGCATCTTGCGCAATTCCTTTCCAAACAGAAATGTCGCCGGTTTCGCGCCAGTAGGTATAAGCCAATGATGATTTGGTTCCGGCACCGTCAGCATGCATAATGTTACAAAACTGCTCATCGCCGGTTAAAATATCCGGAACTATTTTACAGAATGCTTTCGGGAAAAGGCCTTTGTCAATATTTTTTATAGCGTTGTGTACATCATCTTTTGAGGCAGAGACACCTCTTTGATCGTATCGTTGCGAAGAAGTCATGGGCAAATATACTGCTAAAAATAGTTTACGCGTTTAAAAATTAAGTAGTTTTGCAATTCCTATGGAACTTCCCGTCATTATTAAAAACAGCGGTGCCCGCGTAAGGGCGCATTTAAAAGCGTCGTACGACAGGCTTAACAACGAGCAACTCCGGCGTAATATTTTACAGGCTGTGCCCTTTTGGATAGCCTCTGTAATTACCGGTCTGATAGCTGTTATTTATGCCAAATTGTTTTCAATGGCTGAGGGGGTAACCCACTTCATTTTTACGTATGATGCATGGCTGATATTTATTGTTTCGCCTGTTTGTTTTGTAATAGCATGGTGGATGGTGAAAAAATACGCGCCTTATGCGCGGGGGAGCGGCATTCCACAGGTGGCGGCGGCGCTTGAAATGAGCACCCCGCGAAATGAGAAATTGGTTGACAAGCTTTTAAGTGTCCGTATAATTGTTGTTAAACTATTTTCGAGTTTAATTATGGCTATGGGCGGGGCGGCAGTAGGTAGGGAGGGCCCAACCATACAAATTGCGGCATCTGTTTTCAGAAAGATCAACAATAATTTACCGGCATGGTGGCCTAAAATTGCTAAAAGTAATGTTATAGTAGCCGGTGCTGCAGCAGGTTTGGCGGCGGCATTTAACACCCCTTTAGGTGGGATCGTATTCGCGATTGAAGAACTGACCAAAACGCATTTCAGCTATTTTAAAACAGCTATATTTTCATCGGTAATTATTGCAGGCTTAACCGCGCAAGGCATAATTGGCCCGTACTTGTACCTAGGTTATCCCGCTATAGGTGGTTTGTCGGGCTTTATTTTAGTAGATGTTGTTTTGGTAGCCTTGCTTGCAGGTTTGGGTGGAAGCGCAATGACCAAAATTATATTAGGAATTTTTGCATGGAAGCGCAAACTGCGCACTACCTATCAAATGATAGCATTTGCCGCTGTATGCGCTTTGCTTTTGGCAGCATTAGCTTATTTTATTGACAGGGGTACCATGGGCTCTGGTAAGGAGCTAATGGAACGTACTCTTTTCACTACCGATAAGCACGTTGAATGGTATACGCCTTTATTGCGAATAATAGGGCCGCTTTTATCATTTACCACAGGCGGAGCTGGTGGCGTTTTTGCTCCGGCGCTTAGTGCAGGGGCTGCCATCGGCGCAATGGTGTCGGGTTGGTTTACTTTAGCCGGGCCAGATACAAACTTGCTTATACTGGCGGGTATGGTTGCTTTTCTTACAGGTGTAACCAGGTCGCCTTTTACATCTGCCATATTGGTGCTTGAAATGACTGATCGCCACAATGTTATATTCCACCTGATATTGGCCGGGATGGTTGCAAGCTTAGTGTCATTGCTAATTGATAAACACTCCTTTTATGATCATATGAAGAATATGTACATACGAGAGTTAGAAGCAGAACCTAAAGAGCCGGTGGCTGCACCACCCAAGCCGGCTGACATATAAAAGCAAAACGCCCCAAAAAGGGGCGTTTTTTTGTTCTTATTTAACAAACAGTAGCTCTCTGAATTTTGGCAGTGGCCATATCGAATCGTCAACTATTTGTTCCAGTTTATCTACATGGTAGCGAATAGGCTGGAAGAAACTTTTTACTTTTTCGTCATAAGCAATGGCTTTCTCGCGCACATCCTCAATCTTGTTAGCCTTTTTACGCTCGTCAACCATTTGCTCAACGTTGGTTTTGATGAAATTAATGTGTTCAGCAAGTTGATTGATAATATCTATTTGTACTTTATAGGTTGAAGCATCTAAGCCCAGGTCCTTCAGTCCACGCGCATTTTCAATTAATTTTGACTGGTACGCTAAAGCAGCTGGAATAATGATGTTAACAACCATATCACCAATTACACGTGCTTCAATTTGCAGCTTTTTGTAAAAGCTTTCCAGCAATATCTCATGTCTCGCATGCGCTTCACGACGGGTATATACGCCGGTTTCGGCAAACAATATTTCAGATTTTTCTGTAACCATGGCGTCAAGCGCCTTTGGTGTAGTACGTATATTGGCTAAACCGCGTGCTTCGGCTTCTTTTTCCCATTCATCACTGTAACCATTGCCCTCAAAGCGGATAGATTTTGACTCTTTAATATACTTTTTTAGCACCATTAATAAAGCCAAATCCTTTTTCTCGCCTTTTTTAAGGATTTTATCTACATCATACTTGAACTTTTTAAGCTGATCAGCCACTATAGTGTTCAATACCGTCATCGGGCTGGCCGAGTTAGCTGACGAACCTACAGCGCGCAACTCAAATTTATTGCCGGTAAAGGCAAAAGGAGAGGTGCGGTTACGGTCAGTATTGTCTTTTAATATTTGTGGTATTTTAGGAATACCCTGCCATAGCAAGGCATCGTCTTTTATTTTTTTGCTGATGCGTGAGGTTTCAATCTCATCCAGCAGGTCGGTTAGTTGCGAACCCAGGAAAATAGAAATAATAGCAGGCGGAGCCTCATTAGCGCCCAGGCGATGATCGTTGTTTACGGATGCAATTGATGCGCGTAACAGATCTGCATGTTCGTAAACCGCTTTGATAGTATTTACAAAGAAGGTAAGGAACATCAGGTTGTTTTTAGGCGTTTTTCCCGGCGATAACAAGTTTTTACCGGTGTTAGTGATCATTGACCAGTTGTTGTGCTTGCCCGAGCCGTTAATGCCTGCGTATGGCTTTTCATGTAATAAAACCTGGAAGTTGTGTTTTTTAGCAACACGATCCATGATATCCATCAATAATTGGTTATGATCAATGGCCAGGTTTATTTCCTCATATATAGGTGCGCATTCAAATTGCGAAGGTGCAACCTCATTATGACGGGTCTTTAAAGGTATACCTAATAATAAAGCTTCAGTTTCCATGTCTTGCATAAAGGCGTAAACACGGCTTGGAATAGAACCGAAGTAATGATCTTCCAGTTGCTGGTTTTTTGCAGACATGTGCCCAAATAGAGTGCGACCAGTTAAGTAAAGATCCGGACGGGCATTGAACAGCGCGCTGTCAACCAGAAAATATTCCTGCTCAATACCTAAAGAGGCATTTACTTTTTCAACGCTTTTGTCAAAATAATGGCAAACGTCTACAGCAGCTTTATCAAGCGCGTTCAATGCCTTTAATAAAGGTACCTTATAATCTAATGCTTCGCCTGTGTATGATACAAACACGGTAGGTATACATAAAGTACGCGCCATTAAAAATGCCGGCGAAGATGGGTCCCAGGCAGTATAGCCACGCGCCTCAAAAGTATTACGGATACCGCCGCTTGGGAAACTTGAAGCATCGGGTTCTTGTTGTGCTAAAGCATCGCCTGAGAAAACCTCAATGGCGCCGCCGTCGGCAGTTGGTTCAAAAAAAGCGTCGTGCTTTTCAGCAGTTGTACCTGTTAATGGTTGAAACCAATGCGTATAGTGGGTGGCACCTTTACTAATTGCCCATGATTTCATGGCAGTAGCAACATGTTCTGCCATATCGCGCTGAATAGGTTCACCTTTTTCAATAGCTGTGATGATGCTTTGATAAGCATCTTTTGAAAGATAATCTTTCATTTTTTGCATATCAAAAACGTTGGTGCCATAATAATCTGATATTTTTTGAGAAGGCACTTTTACGTCAGGCGTTGTACGGGTGAGTACGGTTTCCAGTGCGCGGAATCTAATATTGGGCATATTTTATTACGTATTGGTTTTCAAACCAAAATTAGGATTATGATTTAAATAATCACCTAAATTTTAAATGAATAAATTTTTCTGCTAACAAAAACCTTCTTTTTCTGCCATTCAACTTGCCTGTTTTTAATTAAAGCTTATTGATTTTTCTAAAACTTATGTTTAATGATACTTTGATGTGCTTTTTTATTGCTTTTACTCATCTTGAACTTGGTTTTTTAATTTAAATATGATAAAAACATCTTTTGTATGGCGTTTTAGGTAAAATTTGGTGTTTTATTTTGCTATATTTTATATAAATGGAATAAAAGTTAAGTATTGAATGTAACTTTTTTAAAATTTTTTGGCGTTTTTCTTGTTTTTAATAAAACACATCCATACTTTTATGAAAATTTTAATAAAGTAATCTTTTAAATAGAAAATATTTAAAAATAATAGCTTAAATTTTAAATAAATCATTTAAATAGATGCTTTATCGGTACCGGAAAAATTTAAACTTAAGTTGAACACAAAAAAAGAGAACAGTTAAATCAATTTATTAATAGAACACTTATCAAATTATCATCATGAAAAAAATCTTACTTTTATCAATGATCGCTTTTGGGGCACTAACGGTTAAAGCCGACAAAATTGGCGGCACCCGCGAGTTAACCATGGTAGCAGATACCGGCGATACCCCGCTAACCATCTCTGGATCGGTTGATGGTTATTACAAATATGATTTTGCAAAATCAAGCCAGCTGGGTACCAGCTTTGCAACAGACCACAACTCTTTCTCAATTGGTATGGTTGATATTGCATTGAAGAAAACAACCGGTAAAACTTCGTTTGTTGGTGAAATTGCTTTTGGTCCAAGAGGTCAGTACCAGTCAGTGCCTAACGGAGACGGTGTTGCGCTTAACGCAAATAATTCATTTCACATCCAAAACTTATACGTTAACTATGCTGCTACCGACGCGTTAACGTTGACAATGGGTTATATGGGTACATTTGTTGGTTATGAAGTTATAAGTCCTGCCGGTAACTTTAACTACTCAACTTCTTACATGTTCACTAACGGTCCGTTCCAAAATGCCGGTTTCAAAGCTACTTATGCTTTCTCATCTAAAGCAAGCTTAATGGCAGGTGTATTTAATGATGGCTGGAACGTTTACACTTCAATGGGTAAAATTGACAACTTCGGTGCGCAATTATTCGTATCACCTGTTGAAGGTTGGAATGCTTACTTCAACGTATTAACTGGTCCGTCTGCAGGTAGAGAGTTAGACTTCACTACAGCTTACCAAATAACCAGCGCTTTCAAATTAGGTTTGAACGCTGCTGATTACACTTTGCCTTCATCAGCTGGTAAGGGTGGTTTCTCAGGCGTAGCTTTATATCCTCAGTTAGCAGTATCATCTGCGGTAACTTTGGGTTTAAGAGGTGAGTACTTCAAAGTTAAAACAACTGATATTGCAGGTTTCCCTGGATACAGCTATGTACAGGCAGGTACTTCAGTAACTGCTTTAACTGCTACAGCTAACATCAAATCTGGTGGCTTAACTATCATCCCTGAGTTCAGGTTTGATAACGGTTCAGCTAACACCTGGATGAACAAAAGCGGAATGCCAACTAAAAAAGCAGCACAAGCTTTGTTAGCATTTGTATATGCCTTCTAATATTTGATAGGTTTATAAATTGTTTACAAAGGCCACCTCAAAAGGGTGGCTTTTGTTTTATATTTACAATATGAAAAATATAATCTTAGTTATAACAATAGTTGTTTTCAAAGTTACTACGGTATTTGCGCAGGCAGATTCTTTGGTGATAGATGAAAATAATAAATATATATACTACCAGGTTGTAGCGCAGCCGGGTTCATCGGCAGATAGCTTACAGGCCCGTGCCGTTTACTTTGCAAAAAAAGCATTTGCTGATAGTAAGCTGAAATTTAAGAAAAGCGAAAAAGGAACAATAAGGGCTACCGGTGGTGTATTGGTGTCAAAAAAATCGAGCATTGGTTTGCATGAAGATGCCCGCATTGATTATACTATGGTAATAGAGGTAAAAGATAACCGTTATCGTTATTGGTTTACTGATTTTATTATTGTGCCTTATGCCCGCGACCGTTATGCCAACTTTGTACCCGTTAGCGGTAAAAACACGCCGCTTGAAAACGGATTGTCATCGCTTTCAAAAAAAGATTTTGACGGATATACCGCAAAATTATTCGCTACTGTTAAAGATATAGGTAACCGATTAAAAACTTACATGAAAACGCCGGTAGCTCCGGTGAAACAAGAGGTGAAGAAAACAACCATACCTGCTACCAACTGGTAGCATTGCATATTTATAAAAAAGAACAAAAACTAAAGCCCGGTCAAACCGGGCTTTTTTCGTTTAAAAAAACGGTAGCAGATGGGTGATCTGATGAAAAAGAAACATGCATGAGCGCCAAATACGCCGCCAACGCGCATGTTTTTGGTTGATTATTAAACAACAAGTTTAATTGCTAATTTTTAACTGCAACAATATTGCATTTTATTGCAATATTTACAACTAAATATTTAGTTAATTGTTTAAAATGTATTGTTGAGCTATCAATGTTGCAAAAATACTAAAATGCAATTTTGTTGCAACAAGTTGAATTTTGGATGCGTTTTAATAGTAAATTCAATCAATCTAAATTTAAACGTTATGCTTATCTCAAACTTCAATTTATACAAGAGCGAGTGGCTCGATCTTGTATTCGACAAAAGAAACAAAGAATATGGTGCTTACAACATAAGGCAGCACTATGCAGAAAACCTGAGCAAGGCCTTGTTCATTGCAGTAGTAACAATTGTTGGTGGGACACTTGCAGTAGGGGCGGCTATTAAAGTTGAACCAGCCGAAAAAGTCGTAGTAGTTGATTTACCAGTATTGCCTCCGCCGCCTTCATCACAAACTAAGGAAGAGCCGGTAAAGCCTGAATTGGAACAACCTGCAAAAGCTACAACGCCGGTCAAAACTAAAGGTTTTCCGCCGCCTGTAGTAACAAATGAACCTGTGGATACCGAGCCGCCAACTATAGATGAGTTAAAAGACGCTGCGGTTGGACAAGTTGATATAGCCGGACCCAGCACTACTCAAGGGGCGAACCCTGAACCTGTAACAACAACAAGTGGGGGCGGAGGCACTGGAACGGATATAACAGAAAGTTCGGAGCCAGTTAATACTGCCGTATTAAGCGTTATGCCTGCTCCGGTTGGCGGTGATGAAGTCTGGACAAAGTTCCTTAAAAAGAATCTACGTTACCCTGCTTTGGCTGTAGAGGAAGGTAAAGGCGGCAAGGTTTGGATTAGCTTTGTTATTGAAAAGGATGGCACACTTACCGATATAAAGGTAGTACGCGGCCCCGGCTTTGGTATGGATGAAGAAGCGCTGCGCGTGTTAAAAAAAGCACCCGCCTGGACACCCGGCATACAGCATAACAAACCTGTTAGGGTGCAATATACCTTGCCTATCAATTTTGCATTGGAATAGTTTAAAAGATAAAAGGCTTTATATAGGTTAAAGGCGAAAGGTAAAAGGCAAAAGGTTTTACCAGGGTGTGGGCGGATTTTTAGTGAGGTAGGTCCACATCTTTTGCCTTTTACTTTTCTGCTTTTACCTTTTTTAGCGAGGTAGGTCCATATCTTTTACCTTTGTTAGCAAGGTAGGCCGGCACCTTTTACCTTTCTCCTTTTACCTTTGTTAGCAAGGTAGGCCGGCACCTTTTGCCTTTTAACTTTCTCCTTTCTCCTTTTACCTTTGTTAGCAACGCAGGCCCACACCTTTTACCTTTTGCCTTTTACCTTTCACCTTATTTACCTACTTTTGGGCTTCCTTTCAAAAAAAACGTAAAATTGGAGACTCAGGAACTTACCACCGTTGAAACAGCCAAACAATTAGGCTTACTACCCCAGGAATTTGATCGTATAAAAGAAATATTGGGCCGCACGCCTAACTTTACCGAATTGTCTATCTTCTCGGTAATGTGGAGCGAGCACTGCTCTTATAAAAACTCTATCACCTGGTTAAAAACTTTGCCGAAGGATGGTCCGCGTATGCTGGCTAAAGCGGGCGAAGAGAATGCTGGTTTGGTTGATCTGGGCGATGGCATTGGCTGCGCCTTTAAAATTGAATCGCACAATCACCCTTCAGCTTTAGAGCCCTATCAAGGTGCTGCTACCGGTGTAGGTGGTATTAATCGCGATATTTTTACCATGGGTGCACGCCCTATAGCGCAGTTAAATTCATTGCGTTTTGGCGATATTCAGCTGGATAAAACCAAGTGGTTAATAAAAGGCGTTGTAAAAGGCATTAGCCACTACGGTAACGCCTTTGGCATTGCTACCGTGGGCGGCGAGTTGTTTTTTGACGATTGCTATAACGTAAATCCGCTGGTTAATGCTATGTCTGCCGGTATTGTAAAAGCTGGCGAAACCGTATCTGCAACATCATATGGTGTAGGTAACCCGGTTTACATAGTAGGTTCGGCTACCGGTAAAGACGGTATACACGGTGCGGCCTTCGCATCAAAAGATATTACAGAAGACTCTATAAATGATTTGCCGGCTGTACAGGTAGGCGATCCTTTCCAGGAGAAATTATTATTGGAAGCAACGCTTGAAGTAATTAAAACCGGTGCTGTTGTAGGTATGCAGGATATGGGCGCGGCAGGTATTATCTGCTCTAACTCAGAAATGTCTGCCAAAGGCGAGCACGGTATGAAAATAAATCTTGACGCGGTACCAACCCGTCAGGAAAACATGAAACCTTTTGAGATCCTGTTATCAGAATCTCAGGAGCGTATGCTAATTGTGGTACACAAAGGCCGTGAGAAAGAGGTAGAAGCTGTATTTGATAAATGGGATTTGAACTGCGCCATTATTGGTGAGGTGACCGACACTAAACGCCTGCAATATTATGCAAAAGGCGAATTAGTTGCAGATGTACCGGCTGACGACTTAGTATTAGGTGGTGGTGCGCCGGTTTATCAGCGCGAATACCGTGAGCCTGCTTACTATGCCGAAAATCAGAAATTTAAAATTGAAGACGTTGCCGAGCCCGAAAACTTAATTGATGTGGCCGAGCATCTGATATCTCACCCCAATATTGCATCTAAACGTTGGGTGACCGACCAGTATGATTCAATGGTTGGTGTGGCTACTATGACTACCAATCGCCCGTGCGATGCTGCTGTGGTAAACGTGTTAGATACCAACAAAGCTATCGTTTTAACGGTTGATTGTAATTCACGTTATGTATATGCCGATCCGCAAAAAGGTACTGCCATTGCAGTTGCTGAAGCTGCACGTAACATTACCTGCGCAGGCGGCGAGCCGGTTGCTATTACCAACTGCTTAAACTTTGGTAATCCATATAATCCGGAAGTTTACTGGCAGTTTGTAGGCGCTATTAAAGGTATGGGCGAGGCTTGTACCAAATTTGAAACGCCGGTAACCGGTGGTAACGTAAGTTTCTACAACCAGTCATCTGATGAAGGTCCGGTGTTCCCTACGCCAACCATTGGTATGCTGGGTGTAATGGATGATGTGAGCAACATCATGACCGCCGACTTTAAACAACCTGATGACCTGATCTATCTGATAGGCGAATCAGTTAATGATATCGCTTCTTCACAATATTTGGCTTCATGGCATAAAATTCTGGCTGCTCCGGCGCCATATTTTGATCTGGATAAAGAATATGCCATGCACCAGGTTGTAAAGCAATTGATACAGCATAAAGTTATCCAATCAGCGCACGACGTTGCAGACGGTGGCTTGTTTATCGCTTTAACAGAATCGGCCTTGCCTAACGGTTTGGGCTTTGATATCGCATCGGACAGCAGCATCCGTAAAGATGCCTTCCTGTTTGGTGAGGCACAAGGCAGAGTGGTGGTAAGCGTAGCCCCGGCAGATCAGGAACGCTTTGTTGAAATGATGGCTACCAGCGAGGTTGAGTTTAGTTTATTAGGCACTGTTAGCAATGGTTATATGCATGTTGACGAGCAATCGTTCGGTCATATAACCGACGTGAAACTGGTTTACAACAACGTGTTGCACGCTATATTAGGAGAATGATACCGCGGATAAACCGTATTCATCACGTCGCAATTATTTGCTCCGACTATGAAAAATCCAGGCACTTTTATACAAAGGTGCTTGGATTTGTTGTTTTACAGGAAGTTTATCGTGAAGAAAAGCGATCCTACAAATTGGACCTGCAGGTAGGGGAGTTGTATCAGATAGAGCTATTCTCGTTTCCGCAACCACCGCCCCGTCCGTCCCGCCCGGAAGCGGCAGGGCTGCGCCATCTGGCCCTTGAGGTTGATGATATAGATGATGCCGTAGCCGCTGTTAAATGGCATGGTGTACCGGTAGAGGACGTAAGGGTAGATGAGTACACCGGCAAGCGCTTTACTTTCTTTGCCGACCCTGATGGGCTACCCATAGAGTTTTATGAAAAGTAAAACAAAGCGCAATCATTTTGCGTCATTGAGTTTCCACGGGCAGAAAGGTTTGGGAATAATTGAGCGATCAATACCATTAAAATTAACTGTCATGATGGCAGTGTTTGGAAAATAAAATATTAATAATCAGATACTATAGATATTGGATATAAACAATTACATAACATCAAGTTGCAGCATAAGCAATGGGGCTGTTGCGAAAAACCGAGAGTCGGTTTTTGCTCATGAGGCATCAACTCCATCAGATTTTCTGCTTTCCGTTTACCAGAATTTTAATTTAAGCTATCCAAAATTTTATAAAATGGATGTGCTGAGTAAACTGGGATGGCTGGCCGGCGAGGTGCTTTTGATGGATGGCTTTGATAGGGAAGCTTATCAATCCAATGAAGTTGGAATTGTATTAGCTAACGCCAATTCGAGTTTGGATAGCGACATAAGGTATATGAATAGTGTGGCAGATATTCCAAGTCCGGCGCTGTTTGTTTACACTTTGCCTAATATTATGATAGCCGAGATCAGCATCCGAAATAAGTTTAAAGGTGAAGGAGGTTTCTTTATCTCTTCAAAATTTGATGCAGCCTTTATTCAACAGTACGTAGCTAATCTTTTAAATAATAACAAATTAAAGTGCTGCATTTGCGGATGGGTGGATATTTTAGCTGATGACTACAAAGCTGTTTTATACCTGGTAGAAAAAACACAAACAGAAAACGCGGTGTTGTTCTCAGCAAGCCATATGGATAGTATATTTGATGCCGTTAAATAACAGAATGAGTTCAAAGGTTTACATAGCAGGCGTTGGAGTAATATCGGCCATTGGTAATAATGTTGAGGAGAACCTGGCTGCCTTTGAGCGCGGCGCGGCAGGGCAGGCTGAGATAACGCTGCTAAACACAAGGCATAAAGGTGTGCTTCCGGTAGCAGAAGTAAAGTTAAGCAATGAAGAGTTAGCAGAACTCGCCGGTTTGCCTCCCACCACCAGCAGAACAAAAATGATTAGCATGATGGCTGCACGCGAGGCATTGAAAGATGCCGGGCTTGACACTATCGCCGGTTTGCGTAAAGGTTTTGTTTCTGCCAACACGGTTGGTGGTATGGACAAAAGCGAAGATTTTTTTGTTGAGTTTGTTGCTGATCACAACAAAGGCAAGCTGCGTTATATATTCGACCATGAATGTGGAAGCGTAACCGAAGTGGTTGCCGCAAAGCTGGGCCTTACGGATCACATCTCCACCATTAGTACAGCTTGCTCATCATCGGCAAACGCTATATTTTACGGTGCCCGTTTGATAAAAAATGACCTGTTGGACGTTGTTGTTGCAGGAGGTGTAGATTCGCTCACCAAATTCACGCTGAATGGTTTTAATACTTTAATGATACTGGACAAGAACTTTTGCAAGCCTTTTGATGAGCATCGTGAGGGCCTCAATTTGGGCGAAGGCGCTGGTTATGTGGTATTGATATCAGATAAAGTAAAACAACAGTTAAATAAGGCTGTGTATTGTGAGTTAAGTGGTTATAATAACAGTAACGATGCTTATCATCAAACCGCATCATCGCCTGACGGGGTGGGTTCATACATGGCCATGCAGGGAGCTTTGAACAAAGCAGGATTGCAACCGGCAGATATTGACTACATTAATTTGCACGGCACGGGTACACCTAATAATGACGGTGCAGAAGGTACAGCCATCAAACGTTTATTCGGCAATCATTATCCGGCTATGAGTTCAACCAAGGCTTTTACCGGGCACACATTGGGTGCAAGCGGTGGCATTGAGGCGGTATATTCCGTATTGGCCATAAAGCACGGCTTAATATATCCTAACCTGCGTTTTGAAACGCCAATGGAAGGCCTCGATCTGGTGCCGCAAACGCAACTCGAAAAGAATGCTGACATTCAACACGTGCTTTCCAATTCGTTTGGGTTTGGGGGGAATTGTACATCTTTAATTTTTTCGGCCTGCTGATATGAGCATATACATCCGTTCGGCAGCAAGCGTATCTGCCCAAAACACACTGGACAATACACAGTTTTTGGCCAACCCAATGGAATACACAGGCACACGTGTGCCTGTGGTAGATCCTGATTACAAGCAGTACATAGACCCTAAATTAATACGGCGCATGAGCCATGTTATTAAAATGGGAGTAGCAGCTGCGCAGCAATGTTTAAACAATGCGCAGCTGCAAATGCCTGGCGCAATAGTTACAGGCACGGCCCTGGGCTGCCTTGAAGATACTTATGTTTTTCTGAGCAGAATTATTGAGATGGAAGAAGAGATGCTTCCGCCAACGGCCTTTATACAATCTACGCACAACACGGTAGGCGCGCAGGTAGCTTTAATGCTGAAGTGCCACGCCTATAACAACACGTTTGTACATAAAGGCGTATCGTTTGAGAATGCGTTGTTAGATGCCATATTACTCCTCAAGGAGGGCGAGGCAAACGACATACTGGTTGGCGGCATTGATGAACTAACCGATGCCAGTTACATTGTGTTAGAGCGATTGGGCTTGTATCGCCGCAAGCCGGTAAATAATCTTGATCTATTTAGAACGACCGCCAAAGGTAGTATAGGAGGCGAGGGAGCATCTTTTGTGTTGCTATCGGATGAAGCCTCATTGGAAAATTTAGCGCGACTGGTGGCCTTAAAAACGCTGTTTAAGCCACAGGTGCAAATTTCCAATATGATAAACGATTTTTTGGACGAACAAGGTTTAACCACAAATGAGGTTGACGTAGTAATAACCGGCCGTAACGGAGACATACGAAATGATGCTGTTTATGATGTTATACCTGCCATGTTTGAAAACAGCGATATAGCAAATTACAAGCACCTTACCGGCGAATATTCAACAGCCTCGGCTTTTAGTATGTGGCTGGGCGCTAATATTGTAAAGCGCGGTGAGGTACCTATAGCTACCGTTCAACAGAAAGGGAAAGCCAGTACGCCGCCAAAAAATGTGCTGATCTACAACCATTATCAAAATATATATCATTCATTATTGCTACTTTCGGCTTGTTGATATGATAAAACCTGTTTTTGACATACTTACCCTTACCCAAGGCGAAAACAACATAAGCGCAGCATTGGCTATAAATGCCGACAGTCAAATTTTTGACGGTCATTTTCCCGGTCACCCAGTGGTGCCGGGGGCGTGTATGTTGCAGTTGGTTAAAGACCTGCTGTCAGAAACCCTGAGGGTGTCACCAAAAATGTTGAAGGCAGATAACATAAAATTTCTTGGACTTGTACAGCCCGGAGTTGAAGGTCTTAATTTGAATGTCAACTATCAACTAACTGATAGTCAAATTAAATTAGCTGCTACCTTAAGCAGTGCTGATACTACGTACATGAAATTGCAAGGCTCTCTTGCAATTTAAATGACCTAATGCATAAAACAAATCCTGCCATGGGTTGTCTTGTTATAGCCCCTTACAAAGCCGTTTCCTATACTCCATTAGTTGCGTATTAATACCCCGGTGCGCATTTTCAACGTGTTAACCGCAAGTTAAATTGCGTAAAAGCCGCTAAAACTTGCGAATGCAACAATTTGTTATTTAAAAACAATAATTTTTAACTTATGCTTAAAATCTTGGTGATTGAGAATCACAGCATTGTACGCGCCGGTATAAACAGTTTGCTGACGAAGGAAGATGGCTTGCATATAATTGCAAATGCCGAAAGTGCAGGCGAAGCGCTGGACCTGCTTAAGGGCGGTTTAGAGCCAGATGTTATACTGACTGATCTGCACCTGGAAGACAGTTGCGGCATAACCCTCTCCAAAACGCTCAAGCAAGAATACCCTGATATAAAGGTTGTTATTTTAACCATGGAAACAGACGACCGCTACCTATCGCAGGCTTTTAAGGCTGGCGTAGCAGGTTATGTGCTGAAGGAGACTGACTTTGATGAATTACTTTACGGAATACGTAAGGTAGGGCAAAATAAACAGTTTGTTTGCAGTGGAGTAACTTCCAGATTGAGCAAGCGTTTGGCCAATGAACGGGAGTTCAGGCAGCAATCTCCGGTCTCGGTTGATCTATCCAGACGTGAAATGGAAATACTGGCTTTATTAGCTGATGGTTTTACCAATACAGAAATAGCAGATCGCTTATTCACAAGCAGGCGTACGGTAGAAGGGCACAGGCAATCATTACTCAACAAAGCCGGGGTGCGTAATACGCCCGAGCTAATAAAGTTTGCCATGTTAAACGGCTTGCTGGAGTTGTCAACTGTGGGATAAATTTGCCCGCTCATTTAACTATTAGCAATATTGTTGAAAGCTTAAGCCATTTAAACATTACATTTGGCTCTCATTTTTAGTTGCTGTTGCTTTTCAATTGAATTTTTAAGTCAATAAATGGCTACAACTACCAATGAATACAAATCCTGATCTTAAACACCATCCAACCTCAAATAATATACAACAGCCATCCGACTACAACGAGGAGAGTGTTGATTTTGATAAAACTCCTAATGAACCTAATAAACGTAAGCGGCTTGAACAAGAAGTGCTTGAGCGTACCGCTGAGTTAAAGGACAGTCGCAGTTTACTACAGGCAACCTTGGACAGTTCCCCCGAAATGATACAGGTATTTAAGGCTGTGCGCAATAATCAGGGTCTAATTGTTGACTTTATCTGGGTATTGAATAATGCATCGGCCGAGGCAGTTTATGGAGATGTTATAGGCAAAAGCCTGTTAGAGAATAACCCCGGGGTTATACAGGAAGGTATAGTAGAACGGTTTATAACTGTTATTGATACCGGAATACCCCTGCAATATGAGCAGCGGTATGTACACGAACAGTTTAATGGATGGTTCTACCAATCAGTAGTTAAACTGGATGATGGTGTTGCTACCAGCACACTTGATATAACCCACAGAAAAGAAACCGAGGAACGACTGCGCGCCCTTGAAGCTGGCCAGCAACAGGAAATTTTTAAGGTCACCCTTGCCACCCAGGAGGAAGAACGCAAACGGGTTTCAGAAAGTTTACATAACGGCTTAGGTCAATTACTTTACGGCATCATGATAAGTCTTTCCAACTTAAGCTATGACGCTGCTATTGCTGATCCTGAAGTTTATAAAAAGCACAAACAATATACTGATAAGTTATTGGCGCAGGCCATTCATGAAAGCAGAAGGATATCGCACGAATTAATGCCTTCGGTTTTAGAAGATTTTGGTTTGAGCGCAGCTATAGAAGATGTATGCAAACAGTTTTCAAACAGCGTGCAAATTAACTGCTCCATCAATATCGGCAATAATAAATTTGACCGTTACCTTGAGCTGGCCATATTCAGGATAACACAGGAGTTGATGACCAATATTATCAAACACTCCAAAGCCACAACTGCATTGCTAAACATTAAAAAACAAGGCAACCGCATTAATATTTTAGTGAGAGATAATGGCGTGGGCATTAATAATGCAGATGAAAGCCAGCAGCGCGGCATTGGTCTGGCTTCCATACGTAACAAGGTAAGTTTATTGCACGGAGTGATAAATATTCAGTCAAAACCGGGCAATGGTACCAGCATTTCCATCGATATTCCCACTACCGATCAACATTAGCGGCTTTTCACCAAAAAGTTTCGGCAAATACATCAATTTTCAGGTATTTGCCGTATTGATATTACTTATCTATTAATCAATTTTTACATTTCGAATTAACCCGAATAAATGTCGGGCTGTAGCTAAAAATTGTTTAATCCATCATGATCAATATTATACTGGCCGACGATCACAACATCGTTAGAAACGGTATTAAAAATTTACTCGAAAAAGAAAGTGGCATACGTATAGCTGGTGAAGCTTTTGACGGTGAACATGTGTTAAAACTTTTGGAAACCGGTACGCAGGCTGATATTATTCTGGCAGACATGAACATGCCCAAACTTGGCGGTATTGAACTGGCCGAAAAGTTAAAAGCCATGGGCAGTACGGTTAAAGTAATGTTGCTTACTGTTCATGATCACCGCAACCATATCATAAAGGCATTCCAATCCGGGGTATCAGCCTATCTGTTCAAAAATATAAGCGCCGAAGAGTTGGTGTTTGCTATAAGGCATGTGGCTGCAGGTAACAGGTATCTGTGTAATGAATTGTCTGAGCGTTTGCTTGACGAGATGTTGACCTCACCATCTTTAAAAGTTAACAATACCACCACCAATATTACTTTTTCCGAACGCGAGATCAGTATACTTAAGCTAATGGTGGAGGGTTACACCAATAAAGAGATTGCCGAGCGGCTGTTTACCAGTAAACGAACGGTGGAGGGGCACAGGCAGGCTATGATCAATAAAACGGGTGTACGTAATACCCCCGCTTTAATTAGATTCGTGCTTAAAAACGGTGTGCTTGACTAAGCTGTGGTTCTGCCTGAGGCGCGGTGATTATATCAACACTTAACGCAACTATCTCGGTTTTATACCGGCGTATCTGCTCTTCATCAACAAACTGCCTGGTTTGTATTTTGCCCTGTATATATACCAGTTCGCCGCGGCGTAGTTGAAGGTCGTTTGCAAGGTGACTGCCTAAGCGGATGTCATGATATTCTTCATGCAGTACATGTTCTGCATTCTTTTTAACTTTTTCGGTAGTGGCAATGGTAAAACACAGCGCTTTTTCACCGGAATCCTGACTCCAAACCGGTTCATTCATTATTTTGCCTAAAAGCAGAACTTTATTAATGGTTGATTGACTTAACATAGATTAGCTGGCTGTTTGGCCGATGTGAGGAAGTTTATACAATTAATAACTTGGTACGTATCAAATAGCTTGGCAAGCGCATGGTTAATTACAACAAGTATGTTGTTATCGTTGTCAATAACGAGCACTTTCTTGTGTTCGCCTACCGTTACCATAATACTGTTTTTTAAAGGTGATTATAATGTAAAGGTAGCTGCAACTATTTTTACAGGGCAGGTACAAATACGCGAATAGGCCTGCGGTAAGTACGCAATTTTTATTACGCTATAATAAATGGAGTTATATGTTAATTGATTATACCGCGTTGCAGCGCGTAGCGAATAAGGGCCGCGGTATTTCGGGTGCCTGTTTTTTCTAACAGAATTTGGCGGTTGCCTTCAATAGTACGTTTGCTGGTAAATAGCTTGTCTGCAATTTCCTGATTGGTTAGTCCATCAGCAACCAGCATCAATACTTCAATTTCGCGGGTGCTGAGCTGAACGGCAGACTCGGTGCCTGATTTTGTAGGTTCAGGTTCTTTTAAGAGTTTATCTAAAAAGCGAAGCGCGAGTTCAGAGCAGATGTAACGCCCGTCAACATGAATATGTCTGAGCGCGAAGATCAGCTCATCTGCACTGATGTTTTTTAGGAGATACCCGCTGGCACCAGCCTGAAAAGCCTCCAAAACATAACGTTCATGATCAAGCATGCTCAAAATAACAATTTTAGGCCTTGCACCTTCGTTGCTAACTTTTTCGCTCATTTCTATACCGCTCATTAATGGCATATTTACATCAGCCATTATAATGTCTGCTTTTAATCCTGTGTTTAAAAGATCTATAACCTCCTGACCGTTCAACGCTTCGCCAATCACCTTCAAATCTTTTTCTTTCTCCAAAAGATTCCGGATGCCATTGCGTACTATGTTATGGTCTTCTGCTAATATGATCCTGATCATGAGGCCGGCGTTTATTATACAACGTGAAATTAAAGGAATAGTGCTAATTTTTTGATTTTTATTAGCGTTCTGTAAAACTCCCAACTAACTTGTGTGTCTGTATAAGTAGATTAAAGGCATTAACGTTGTCTAAACCTACTTCTCAATAAGTGAATTTTAAAAAAAAATCGTTTCACCCGTTTCATTTTCGTTTCACTATTTTTAGTTAAATTATTGTAAGTGAGTTTTTTATGAAAAATATCGTCTCACATCGTCTCACCTTCCCGGTGAGACGATGAAACGGTTTAAGGGTAGCAAAAGCTATGGTGCTCATAAAGAAATTACAATTAAGCTTGGGTTAAATTAATAAGGTTGCTTAACTTTAGGGTCAATTGAAAAAGCTAACGGCCATATTGATACTTGTTGCGTACCTGTTCTCTACAACAGAGCTGCACCAGTTATTGAAACTGCCTATAGTTTTTCAGCACTATAAAGAGCATAAAGCCTGGAACAGCGGCATCTCTTTCCTCGACTTTCTGGATATGCACTACATGCACGGCAGTCCGCATTACGGTGACTACGATGAGGATATGCAATTGCCCTTTAAGTCGTTTGATAAGTGTTTAAGTACCACTATCCCGGTAATAGTTCCTCAAAAAATCAAAATAGCCGTTCATCAGCCTGTCAAGCTCAAAAAACAAATGCGCTTTATGCTAACGGATGATTTTATACCGTCCTTATACCTCTCGCGTATATGGCAACCGCCTAAAGCCTGTTAATAATTTCGTTATTATTTTCCTGTAAACTGCTTCCGGCCTGAGTATGCTGTGCTGTGGCGTGGTTTTAATGTAAATTATTTCAACAGTATTTCATGTTAAATCAAATTATAGCTTTTTCTGTAAAGAACAAGCTTATAATTGGGCTATTTACGTTTGCCCTTATAAGCTTTGGTATTTATGAAGCAACACGGCTCCCCATTGATGCCGTGCCCGATATTACCGATAACCAGGTGCAGGTGATCACCATAGCGCCTTCATTCGGCGCTACCGATATTGAACGCCTGGTTACCTACCCAATTGAGCAGGCCAACAGCAACATTCCCGGCATTAAGGAGATCAGGAGTTTCTCCCGGTTCGGCCTGTCATTAGTTACCATTGTGTTTGATGATAAAACCGATGTTTATTGGGCACGCCAGCAAGTAGCTGAGCGCCTGCAACAGGTGCAAACCCAGATACCCGCAGGCATTGGCACACCCGAGTTGGGTCCGGTTAGTACCGGCCTTGGCGAGATCTACCAATATGTGGTAAGACCCAAAAAAGGATTCGAGAACAAATTCAATGAGACAGACCTCCGCACCATTCAAGATTGGATAGTGCGCAGGCAACTGTTAGGCGTGGAGGGCGTTGCCGAGGTAAGCAGCTTTGGCGGTAAGCTCAAGCAGTACTCCATCGAGGTTGATCCAAATAAACTGCTGGCCTACAACATTACCATTAACGATGTATTCACTGCGCTTGAGCGTAACAATCAAAACACCGGTGGCGCATACATTGAAAAAGGGCCAACAGTGTTATACATTCGGAGTGAGGGTTTGATAGGCAGCATTGATGATATCAACAATACCGTTATCCGCGGTAACCAGGGCGGTGTGCCGCTTTTTATAAAGGATGTGGCTAATGTAAAAACCGGCTTCGCTACTCGTTACGGCGCTATGTGTTACAACGATGAAGGCGAAGTTGCCGGTGCCGTTGTTATGATGCTGAAAGGCGCTAACAGCAGCAAGGTGATCAAAAACGTAAAAGACCGTATAGCGCAAATTCAGAAAACTTTGCCTGATGGCGTGGTGGTTGAGCCGTTCCTCGACCGTACTAAAATGGTAAATAATGCCATCAGTACGGTTGAGCGCAACTTAGCCGAAGGTGCCCTGATTGTGGTATTTGTGCTGGTGGTGTTCCTTGGTAATTTGAGGGCGGGTTTGCTGGTGGCATCGGTTATCCCTCTGGCTATGCTGTTTGCCATTATCATGATGAACATCTTCGGGGTTAGCGGTAACCTGATGAGCCTCGGCGCACTTGATTTTGGATTGATAGTAGATGGAGCGGTTATTATTGTGGAAGCTGTAATGCATCGGCTGAGTCATGGCAAACAATACCTCAAAGCAGACAGCATTGACCAGGAAAATATGGACCGCGAAGTATCTACAGCCGCAGGACGAATGATGAACAGCGCGGTGTTTGGTCAGGTTATTATACTCGTGGTTTACCTGCCTATTTTCGCTTTGGAAGGCATAGAGGGTAAAATGTTCAAACCTATGGCGCAGACCGTGGCCTTTGCGCTGTTGGGTGCTTTCATCTTATCGCTTACCTATATCCCTATGATGAGTTCGGTATTCCTAAGTAAGAAGATAAAGCACAAACCCAATTTGTCCGATAGGATAATGGAAAGGTTGGTAGTGAGCTACCACAATACCCTCGAAAAGGTGATAACCTTTCCGAAAACTTTATTGGCTACCGTTATCGGGTTATTTATTATAGCGGTAATTGTGTTAACCAATTTGGGCGGCGAGTTTATTCCTGCGTTGGAGGAAGGCGACTTTGCTGTTGACACCCGCGTGCTTACCGGCAGCAACCTGAATACCACCATCACCAATACACAAAAGGCCGCGCACATTTTAAAAACGCGCTTCCCTGAGGTAGAGAAAGTGGTAACCAAAATAGGCAGTGGCGAAGTACCCACCGACCCCATGCCGATGGAGGCCAGCGATATGATGGTGATACTAAAACCCAAAAGCGAATGGACATCTGCCAAAAGCTTTAACGAGCTTGCCGAAAAAATGGGCAATGCCCTGCAAGCAGTTCCGGGTGTTACGGCAGGCTTTCAATTTCCTGTTCAAATGCGTTTTAATGAGTTAATGACCGGCGCAAGGCAGGATGTGGTCTGTAAGATCTTCGGTGAAGATCTGGACACACTTGCACGTTATGCTGCCAAGCTGGGAAAAATAGTAAATACGGTTGATGGCACTAAGAACCTGTATGTTGAAACGGTATCGGGCTTGCCACAGATCACCATCAACTATAACCGCAACGCTATAGCGCAATACGGACTGAATATAGAAGATATAAACAGGGTAATTAACACAGCTTTGGCCGGGCAAAGCACCGGCACCCTGTTTGAGGGCGAAAAGCGATTTGATATTGTTGTGCGCATAAGCGGCGAACAAAAAAAGGATGTGCAAGACATTCGAAACCTTTTAATTCCAACCCCACAGGGAACGCAAATACCGCTTTATCAGTTAGCCGACGTTCAGATAAAAGACGGCCCCAACCAGATACAGCGGGAAGATGCCAAGCGCCGCATTATTGTAGGGTTCAATGTTCGCGGGCGCGACGTGGAATCAATTGTGAATGAATTACAGGGCAAGGTTGAGCAAAAGCTTAAACTACCTACCGGATATTACGTAACCTATGGCGGCGCGTTTGAAAACCTAAACGCTGCCAAACAACGTTTAATGGTTGCTGTTCCGGTTTCCTTGCTGCTAATCTTTCTGTTATTGTACTTTGCGTTCAATTCCATTAAACAAGGCTTGCTTATTTATTCTGCCATTCCATTGTCGGCCATTGGGGGCATTTTGTTCCTGGCTTTGCGGGGAATGCCTTTTAGCATTAGCGCAGGCGTTGGTTTTATTGCCTTGTTTGGTGTAGCTGTGTTGAACGGCATTGTATTGATCTCAGAATTTAATAATCTTAAAAAAGAGGGCATGACCGATCTGAAAGAAATAGTACTTACGGGCACACAATCAAGATTACGTCCCGTACTCATGACAGCTTTTGTAGCCTCATTGGGCTTTTTACCTATGGCCATGAGTAACGGAGCCGGCGCTGAGGTACAGCGCCCGTTAGCTACCGTAGTAATAGGCGGTTTGATGATAGCGACCTTCCTTACCTTGTTTGTATTACCTGTTTTATATATGGTGTTTGAAAAAGGTTTTAAAGCAAGTTTGTCAAAAACAGCTGTCACAGTTATAGGTATGCTGATGCTAACCGGTTTGAGCCAGACAGCCAATGCGCAACAGCCCATCACATTGAACGCGGCTATCGATACCGCTCTAAAAAATAACCTATCCGTAAAAAACGAACAATTAAAGGGCAGGTACAGGGAAGCTTTGATCGGTACATCTGCCAATATATCGCAGGCTAACATCTCAACAGAGGTTGGTCAGTTCAATAGTGCTTACACCGATACGCGTATTGGTATATCGCAGTCATTCAGCTTCCCAACGGTGTATAGCAGGCAAAAAGCCGTATTGCAACAGGAGTGGAGGAGCAGCGTGTTAAACGTGGCGGTGAATCAAGCCTTACTTAAAAAGCAGGTGGCGCAGGTTTTTTACACTTTGTTGTTCCTGGAGCAAAAACGACAGTTGCTGTTGTACAATGATAGCCTTTACCGCAACTTCTACCAAAAGTCGGCATTGCGTTTAGAAAAAGGCGAGGCTAACATATTGGAGAAAACCAGCGCAGAAACGTTGTTAGGGCAAATTGAACAACAACTTAATCCGCTGAAAGAGGATGTTGCCATTTTGCAACTGCAGTTTCAGTTGTTGCTTAATTCGGCCACTCCCTACACGCCATTAGCAAATGGTTATAAACTTGGTTTGACCCAATTGGCAGATACAACTGCACTCAGAAGTCACCCTGTACTACAGTTAGCTGAGCAGCAGCAGCAGATCGCCGATGCCTCTTTGAAATTGGAAAAAAGCAAGTTATTGCCGGGCTTATCGGTTGGTTATAATAATATGTCCATCCGTGGCACAGGCGCTGATGACAAAGTTTATACAGGTTCCAATCGTTTTAATTCTGTACAGATAGGCGTAGGAGTTCCCATTTTTGCAGGGGCGCAGAAAGCTCAAATTAAAAGTGCGCAGTTGAATAAGCAAATTGCTCAAGGCAATTATCAACTGGAATTGCAAAATATTTCAGCCGCTTACCGGGAAGCCGTTTTAAGGCATGAAAGATATGTAAAGGCCGTGCAGTATTATGAAGAAAGGGCATTAAAAAATGCCGCGCTTATAACCAACACGGCTAACCAGCAACTGGCAGCAGGCAACATTAATTACCTTGATTGGGTGCAGCTGATCAATCAGGCAACGTCTGTCAAAAATGAATATGTGGATGCTGTACGCAACCTTAATGAAGCAATTATTCAAGTAAACTATTTCAACAGCAAGTAACATGAAACTTATCATAAATTTATTATCATTTACGTTGTTCATATCTGCCTGCGGCGACAAAAAGCCTGCGGTGGAGGAAAAACCTGCTGCTGCAGAAAGCAGCATTGTTACGCTAACTGATGTGCAGCAAAAAAACGCTGGCATAGTAACAGGTAAAATTGAGCAAAAGGAAATATCGTCCGTATTAAAGTTAAACGGACAAATTGATGTGCCACCTCAAAATATGGTGTCTATCAGCGTGCCGTTGGGTGGTTACCTCAAAGCAACCAAGCTTTTGCCGGGGATGCACGTGAACAAGGGTGAGGCCATAGCAACGGTCGAAGACCAGCAATACATTCAGTTACAGCAGGATTATTTAACGGCCAAAGCCCGCATCAGTTACCTGGAAAACGAGTACAAACGCCAGAAGGACCTGAACCAGAGCCGCGCCGCCAGCGATAAGGTGTTTCAGCAAGCTGAAGCAGATTATCATACGCAAAAGGTGCTAATAACATCGCTGGCAGAAAAGTTGCAACTGGTAGGTATAAATGTTTCAAGGATCAACGAATCAAACATCTCGCGCAGCGTAAATATTTATTCGCCTATTAGCGGTTTTGTATCAAAAGTAAATGTGAATATAGGTAAGTACGTTTCGCCTACAGAAGTTATGTTTGAACTGGTGAATCCTACGGATATACATCTGGGTTTAAAGGTGTACGAGAAAGACATCAATAAGCTCTATATCGGCCAAAAGGTAATTGCTTACACCAACAATGAGCCTGATAAAAAGCATGAGGGGGAGATATTGTTGATAGGCCGCGACTTATCACCGGATAGAAACACCGAGGTGCATTGCCATTTTGAAGACTATGATAAAACCCTGGTACCCGGTACTTATATGAATGCAGACGTACAGGTTAAAAATGTACAGGCCGCGGCAGTGCCTAACGATGCTTTGGTAGAGTTTGAAGGCAAGCAATACTTGTACAAAGTAATTGGTAAAAACAGCTACGAAATGACGGAGGTGAACATAGGCGAAGGCGAAAATGGTTACACCGAATTGATCTATCCATCGCCTGCTATTAAAAATGCCACTATTGTTGTAAAGGGCGCTTACTCTTTGTTAATGAAGATGAAAAATAAAGACGAAGAATAATAACAATAAAAAACGCCCGGTGACATCTTCATCGGGCGTTTTTGTTACTGGTAAACGTTAAGCTTTATTGCTTAGCTATCTTATATAATTTTCCGCTATCGGTTCCGGCATAAATAGCGCCGTCTTTACCTGTAGCAATGCAACGCCAGCGTTCATTTTTATCAGCAGCAATTCGTTCTTCGCCAACTACTTTGTTGTTTTGTAAAACCAAACGGGTAATAAACTGACTGCTTAAGCCGCCAATAAATACGTTGTTTTTCCACTCGGCAATGTTACCGGTGTAAAACATCATACAACCCGGAGAGATAACCGGGTCCCAGTAGTATACTGGTTGCACGGTGCCTTCTTTTTGTTGAATACCATCGTAAACTTTTTGCCCGCTATATTCAATGCCGTAAGTAACATAAGGCCAGCCATAATTACCACCGGCTTTAATCAAATTCAGCTCATCACCACCACGCGGACCAAACTCAGACTCCCAAAGATCGCCTGTAACAGGGTTGATTGCAAAACCATCCGGGTTACGGAAACCGTAAGCATATATCTCAGGTTTAGCATCGCCTTTGCCAATAAATGGATTGCCTGCAACAGGTTTACCATCTTTAGTGACATGTATGATCTTGCCTACCGTAGCATTCAGGTCTTGTGCTTTAACACGGATATCATTAGCCATACGGTCGCCCACACTAACAAACAGGTTGCCTTGTTTGTCCCATACTATGCGTGAGCCAAACTGACCGGCTCCTTTATAGCGTGGAGTAGCTTCGTAAATAACTTTTACATCTTCCAGTTTGGTTTCATCGGCAGATAGTTTTCCTTTTGCAACAGCCAAAGTTGCTCCTGTTTCTGTGTTAGGCTGAGCGTAGGTCCAATAAACCATGCGGTTCTTTGTAAAATCAGGATCTATACTTACATCCAACAAACCACCCTGACTGGCAAACTGCACAGGCGGAAAGCCGGTAATGGTTTTTAAAATTTTACCTTCGGTACTTACTATTTGCATATTGCCGGGTTTACCGCTTATCAGCAAGCGTCCGTCTGGCAATACATGAATACCCCATGGCCCGTTCAGTTCCGAGTTGATAACGGTAACTGTGTATGGGGTTTTTGTTTTAACGCTGCCTATGCGGGTTTGGCCGGCAAAGGCGGGTTTGTAATCAGTATTTGCTTTTTTAGTTTCAACCGGTTCGCCGGTTTGAGCCATTACGGTGGCTGTCATTGAGATTAAAACTGCGCTTAATATCAATGGCTTATAAAACTTTGATCTCATAAATAAAGTCGATTTTTGGAATATGGGTGTAAGTTACAACGTTAGTAATTAAATGTGCAAACACAATAATTATATTACACTAACAAAACAGTTAGAAGGGGTAAATGTTTAAGCTAAAACTGTTTCACGCCTTTTAGGTTTGATTTGTATCTTACACACATGGAAATATTTGCGCAGGCCGACTCCTGGATATCACTACTCACCCTTACCGTACTCGAAATTGTTTTAGGTATTGACAACATTGTATTCATCTCTATCCTTACCGATAAACTGCCTAAAGATCAGCAAAAGAAAGGCCGTACAATAGGTTTGGCCGTTGCTATGGTTACAAGGGTATTATTACTACTGTCCATCAGTTGGGTAATGACACTTACCGGAACACTATTTAATGTTGCCGACTGGGTTGGCGTAACCAATGCAACCTGGGTGTCTAATCTGGCCATCTCAGGTCGCGATATTATTTTATTGGTTGGAGGTTTGTTCCTGATCTATAAAAGTACGTCAGAGATACACCACAAACTGGAAGACCATGAAGATAACACTGACGTAGTTAAGAAGCGCTCGTTTTGGGGTACCATTGCGCAAATTGTTGTATTAGATATTGTTTTCTCGCTCGATTCTGTAATTACCGCGGTGGGTATGGCAGACCACATTGAGATCATGATCATAGCTGTTGTTTTAGCAGTAGGGGTAATGCTTTGGGCGGCCGGCGGCATTGCCGATTTTGTGAATAAACACCCAACGGTAAAAATGCTGGCATTGTCTTTCCTTTTGCTGATAGGTGTATCCTTACTGGCCGAAGCTTTAGATCAGCACATACCAAAGGGATACATCTATTTCGCTATGGCATTCTCGGTATTGGTGGAGCTACTTAACCTGAAACTTAAAAAGAAAAAAGCGCCGCCAATGGTTTAGTGGTCAACAAAAGCAAAATTTCTCTGTTGATATAATAAATTAACAACCTATGACTGACAAAGAATTTCGCGAAGAGTACAAACCCTTGCAGGTGCCCGCTCACTTTGATGCTGAAGGAACAATAGAAGATCAAACTTTATATGCTTTGGCCCAGTTAGGCAGCGCCACAGCCGATGAAGTGGTTATTAAGGTAAAAGAGTTGCTGGCTGATGAAAATGCTGAAAAGGATGTTATTGCCGGTGTGCATCATGCCTTAACCGAATGGCATACCAAGGGATTACTGGCCTCAACAACCGAAGAAAATGGTGATCTGCGCTACAACCTGCACAAAATAACTGAAGCCAACGATGGGCATGTAAACCCTGATCTGCTGGCTCCGGGACTGGATTAATTATCTTAAACTGGCGTAGTTATAAAATTGCAGCCGCCCGTTTCCGGTTATTGTAAAGGTTTTAACCTCATCTGCCCCCTGAGGGTTTTTAAGGGTGATCTTTACTGTATTTTCTCCTTTTTTCAGCGGTATACGCGCGTAGGAAATACTCCCCGGTAATGATTGCCAGCTACGGGTATCGGCTTTTTCAGAAAGCAGGCTATAAAGTTGCATGCCATAGCCTAAGCCCTCTAATAATGTATTGGTTTGCCCGTTGCTTTGTTTAGCGCTTTCACGCAGGGTGTATTCAGCAATTTTTTTTACAGCTAAACGCGATAGTACCTTGCCTGCCTCACTCAACATACGTTGTTGTAGCGTCCGGATGGCAATTTCGTTCACGTCTTCTGCACGTTCCAATCCAATTACTCTGGTGGAATCAACTGTTAGGGTAGCGCCTGTGTAGTATGGCTTTTGAGGAATATATTTAGGAAAAGCAGCCCTTAAGCTCTCTATTGATTTTGTGTTTACCCGCCCACGATCGCCGGTGTAATTAAATGGTATCACCCAGCCGCCGGTAGCATCACTGAAAAACAGATCGCCGTTACTATTCCTTACTAAACCAAAATACATATCCACCTGTGTTTTAACAGGAGCCGGGCCATTCTCCCAGAAAAATATTAACTCGCCACCCTCAGGTTTTGGGGCAGGGGTGTAAGTAATGCCAAACATTTTTTCGTATTGATCAGCTTCGGATGTAAAACCGTTCAATTTAGCGGTGCGTATCAAGTCGAGCTTTAAGCCCGATGGCATACCTGTGCCATACCACATTTTATCGTCGCTTTTTAAATAGATCTCGGCGGCGTTGCGGTAGGATATAAAAGCATTGTTTACATCGCCATCGCTTTCGTACAGCATACCCTGCAACATTAATGAAAAAGCATCATTACTGTAGCGGGTGGCTTTATCATTAAACTTATCCTTCTGTTCTTGCGCTTGTAAGGTGATACGGCGTGCTTCAACAATAGCATCCTCTTTTTTACCAAGGTAGATGTAATTGAGCGCTTTGTAGTAGTGGATCATAAATTTCTCTACGTCCTCGCCTTTGTATCGTTGCGACATGGAGTTAACCAACACCCCAACCGCGGCATCGCCTGCGTTAGTTAGTCCGGCTTCCAGTAAAGAATCGGCAGCGTTAAAATAGCCGTTGCTTTTTTCGTACTCATGGTTGAGGTGGCTAATGCGCCCCTTTTCCATTAAAAAAAGCAACTGGTTACGCGGTTTTTTTATGAGGCTGTTTTTATCCAACTGCTGCTCGGCCTCAGCATAATTGCCTGCCTTTACGCTTTTATAATAGGGCAGAACCTGCTCATTGTACGTAGCGCAACCTGATAAAAAGAGCATCAGTGCTATATACGCTGATGCTCCCCAAAAATACTTTTTAAAAAATGTCATTTCAATAGTGAAACTGCCCAAAGCGGCAGGGTAGCGGGCCAATTAGTTTTTAACGTATTTGGCAATTTTCTTTTCGCCTATCCAAACCACTTCGTTGCTTTGAATATCGGTCAACTCCAGATTTACCTGGTAGTAAACCACTTTCTGGCGTTTGTGCGCATCAACAATTGAATTGATAGAGCCTTGCAGTATGTAGTCAGCACCGTTCTCTAAACCAAATTTTTTCATGGTTGATAGGCTGGCATTAGTTTGCTGATCAGCTTTTTCGGCGCGCAGTTCTTCGCGTTTTTTACCACCCTGAACTAATCTCACGCGCTGTGTGTTAATGAATGCGCTTTCTACGTCCTTAATAAAAGTTTCGGCCTCAATGTGTTCGTGGCTTTTGTTGTTAACCAAACCAACAATTACGGTTGGTTTTTTACCCGGATGTGCCTGAGCAAAATTGGCTAACCATGGGCCGGTTAATATTTGGTCGGTAAGCTGCTGTGCCACCATGCGCGAATCGCTGTTATTCCAAGAACCGCTAACATCAATGGTTTCATCGGTGCTTACACGGGTTACCTGACGGGAGCAAGAAGTTACAAATAATGCAGATGCTGAGATAGCAGCAACTACCAAAAGATTATTGAATTTCATATATATGAATTGTAAATTGATGTTTAGATTGAATAAATGTGCTTACCAGCTGTAACCTAAGCCAACGCCCCAGTTATTACCCCAACCGCCCCAACGGTTACCATAGCCACCCCAACCATAGTTACCATAAAAGTTATTGTATGGGTAGTAGCTGCCGTACACACTCCATCCGGGTGAATAGCTGTAATAGCCACCGTACATGCGTTCCTGATGACGCCATTCGCGCCTTTGCTGACGGCGTTCCTCGCGGGCCTGGTACCAGTCGTATGCCTTGTAGGTGTTTTGCGCGGTAGTTCCCTGCAAGCGGTTTACCGAGTCGGCAACATGCAGGTATTTGTTAGCGCTTTCGTGAAAGCGTGGGTTTTGATCGGGTGCCAAAGCGGCTTGCTGTGCAAAAGCTTTGCTTCCAACAATGCCTGCGGCAATAAGAGCGATAATGATGAGGTTACGTTTCATCGGCTTAAAATTATATTCAAAATTACGGGTAAGCAGCAAAATAAACGCCAGTTTTATGTAATTATTTTCAACTGGTTGGCCCGTTTATTAAGTAGACGATAGAACGGTGGCAAACGTTACATTACAAAGCCAATTTCGTAAACTTTAATTTAACGTAAATTCATCATCAATCTTTTTTTACACTTTGTTGTTGTATAGCAAACCAGATAAGCAATATGGCAGAGAAAAAGGAAACATGGACATTAGATAAATTGTACGATCATGCATATGATTGGGTGCTCAACTACGGTCCGAGGCTACTCATTGGTTTAGTTGTTTTATTTATTGGCTTACGGGTTATAGCGTGGATAGTAAACCGCTCGCAGCAGCGCATGCACCAACGTGATGTTGACCCCTCCGTGAAACCTTTCCTGCTGAGTTTGCTGGGCGTGGCATTGCGCATACTATTAGTTATAGGTGTAATGCAGATCATGGGTATACAACTTACCCTATTCACCGCCATAGTAGGTGCTTTTGGTGTAGCTGCGGGTTTAGCGCTGTCAGGCACCTTACAGAATTTTGCAAGTGGTATTTTAATCCTGCTGCTTAAGCCCTTTTCTGTTGGCGATAACATCATCACCCAAGGGCAGGAAGGCACCGTTACCAGTATACAGGTGTTTTACACCATGATAACCACGTTTGACAACCGTTTGGTAATTGTGCCCAACAGCAAACTATCCAACGAGGTGATCATCAATATCACACGCCAGGGCAGCCGCCGATTGGATATTAATATGAAAATACCCAACGCTATTGATATCAGAGAAATTAAAGCCGTAATTAACAAGGCAATTGATGTGAATACGCACGTGTTGGCTACTCCGGAACGAAGAATTGGTATTGGTGAGCTACAAAATGACGGATACTTACTCAGCATTAACGTATGGGTTAATTCCCACGGTTTTCAGGATACAAAACTTGCGGTGCAGGAAGCCGTTTTGCAAGCTGTAAAAGATGCTGGAATTAAATTGCCAGGCATGTAGTGTTACAAAGAAATACTGTTAGCACCTTTTTAGACTTAAAGCATTTACGGGAGTGATTAAAACCCTTTGGGTAAATCAATAAAAAATGAGCTGCCCGCACCTTCCACGCTGTCTACCCAAACCTTGCCGCCGTGCAATTCAACCAATAAATGTATAATAGATAGGCCCATGCCGTAACCTTGTTCTCCATGCAGGCCCGGTCTTTGTGCCCTGGTTCTTTCATCAAACAAAAAGGGTTGTAGATTGGCAGGAATGCCTATGCCATTGTCTTTTACACAAATTTCAACACTGCTGGCTTGCTCACTCAAGATAATCGCAATGTTGCCACCAACCTGAGTGAACTTAATTGCATTAGCTATCAGATTATTAACACATTGTGCAATTTTGAGCATATCCACTACCGCGTACACAGGTACATCCGACCGGATAAATTCAAAATGTTTTCCGGTAACATGCTCGCTGTCTTTGTATTGTTTTACCAGGTCGCCCAGGGTTTTGCTCATGTCGATGCGTTCTTTACGCAAACCAACTTCTGGTGCTTCTAAAAACTCTTTATTCATCAGGTCCTTTATCAGCGTAATATTGCGAGCGCAAAGTTCTTGTATTACCTTTATGTTGGCCAATATATCCTCATTGCCTGTAACAGCCGGGTTTCTTTTTATAGCTGACGCCATCATGTTAATTACACCTACAGGTTCTTTCAAGTCATGTGCTACAACGGCCAGCATAGCATTTTTACGAGCGTTTATTTTATCGGCATAAATAATATTGTTCTTCAGGTCGGTAATGTTGGCTATGTGACCGGCAGCAATTCCGTTTTTTAACAGATAAGCATTCAATTGCAGATATTTATGCCTGTCGCCGGTCTCAATCCTGAATTCAGCCTGTATGCGTTGTGTTTTAACCAATGCCATCAAGGCTTTACGCACATAGTCGCGGTCTTCAGGGTGGATGATCTCCCATAGCGGCTCCACATTTTGCATAACAGTGTTATCGTCTAATCCCGTTAAATTATAAATAGCAGGGCCAATATAAACTATCTTTTTTTGCGCAATATCAAACGCAAAATAACACTCGCGGGCATTATTGCCAAGGGCGCTAAATAAATCATTTTCAGTTAAAACCATAATTGCTTAGCTATACCAACCAATGGTAGTAGCTTTTGTTTTTAAAAAGCTAATCCTGTATAAACATTCTATAAAACAGGTGTTTAGCGATCGAGGCTGGAAAGCCGAGTGGCAGTACAACAAGCTGGCGTAATTAAAATAGCAACTATTGGAGCTACAGAAGCGCTTGTAATATTGATATGTTGGAGAAGGAGAAGTGGTGCTATATAAAATCCCTCCATTGTGAGGGATTTATTAATACAATTAAAGTAGATGCTAATACCACTCTTGTGGGTAATAATATGCAGGGCTACTCTAAATAGATAAGTACCGTACTTCTGTTTAAGCTCATTTCGAATATATTATCTTGATATATTTGAACATATGGGGAAGTTGAAGTTTACAGAACAACCCGGAATGTGCCTTGACCCCAGTAAAACGAAAGCGGTCAATATTAGATGCTTATAAAGCAGACTTGGTGGATATCCTAAAAAAATATGTGCAAGATATTGCCTCATGCAACGGTTATATAGCTATCATCATCGCTCAAAATGGTGATACTTTTAGTTGGTTGCCTGTAACTCTTGGGCGAGATGATCTATTTGCGGGTATATTGGACTATTTGCACTCCGAATATTATTCCGATATATAAGTTTGCTTCATCATCAGGCATTCCAATAATAGCCAATTCAAATCACATGTAAATAGTTTATTTATCCCTCCCTCGGCACATTAGAGAGGCGTAGCACGCCAATCTAAATATTAGTTATATAACTATTCAACTCGCCGCAATGCTCAGCAATAGCAGCTCCTATCTCCTGTGCCAAGTCCTCATTGGTGTTATTCATATTTGATCGCCAAACACCGTTCCGTTTATATAATATAAAGTTTTGATCTTCAATAAAGATCTGATAAACCAGATCTTTAAAGTAAACAGCTTTTCTAACTGTAAAAACAAGTTCGTGGTTTTGGTGTTGTATAGATAATTGGAATTTCATGGGTATTTATTTCCGTCGAAATTACATTGTCGGTTTTCAAACAACACGCGTATTATTACCATTTAAGTTAACGGTTTTTACCCTTTTTAAGGGCCTAACAACCGAAAAGTGTTTGCGTAACAATCGTAATCAACGTGTGTAAATCGGGTATTTACCGGCAAAACTACAAGCTTAACAGTGTGTTATTAAATACTACGGCTTGTTAAAAAGCATTAAGTCCATCTACCATATATGAACGAGTTATTAATTATTACAGACCAAGCAGACCCTACGCATGTAAATGAGTTTGCCTACCAGTTCGCCTTGCAAAATGGCAAGGATATAACCATAGCACAATTACAAAAAACGGTACACGCTACAAGCAGGCAATTGGTACCTATTAATAAACACTTGCACTACAGGCAATTCTCCGCACCTTTTGACGGTTTTGAGGATGCGTTGGAAGATGTTAGCAGCGAGGTGTACATGCCGCGTGTTACCCGTATTGATGCTTCCGGTTTTAACGAGATCGAAATGATAGCGCATATCCGTGAGCAAAATTACGCCTTGGTTATCAATACTGCCAAAAGCAGTCGCCTTGACCTGCAGATCGTATTGAACCAGATCAATTGCCCGCTAATGTTACTGCCCGAAAAGCCGGAACGAAATGAAGTAAAGCGTATGGTTTACCTTACAGATCTGCGATATTGCCAATCGCCGGTGGTAAATAATCTGTCAAAGATGAATGATGTGAGCTTGCTGGTAGCGCATATTTGTATGCAGGGTTTACCGGATCTGGTTCCGTCATACGGCAATCAATTATTCAATGATACCTTGGGGCGATATAAAGACAAATGCAATCTGCTTTTTACCCAGGTGAAAGAAGCCAATATGGTAAAGGTTGTTGATACGTTGGTTAATACCATGAAAGCTGATATGCTGGTTTGCATGAACAGGCAGTATCATTTTGGGCAACTGTTTGGCAACGCTTTACCAAAACGTTTGCCTGTTCAAGTTCCTGTTCCGGTGATGGTTTATCCATGTTAAATGGTAGAATACCCGACTGCTTATTAAAGAAAGCCTGTTTATTGTTCAATAAACAGGCTTTGTTTTCAAGGATTTATTTTGTGCGGTTAGCCTCAACATAATCAGCCATAGTGCTGATGTCTGTCAAAGCCTTGCGGCCTTCTTTAGGGTCATTAATAGTGATGCCGTATTCCTTTTTCAGCAGAACAATTAATTCAAGCGAGTCGATCGAATCCAGACCTAAACCATCACCAAACAAAGGGTCATTGTCTTTAATATCAGCAGGGGTAAGATCTGTTAAGTTTAAAAATTGTATTATTTGTGCTTTAAGTTGCTCTTTTAATGCTTCTTTTTCCATTCGGTAATTATATTAAATTTTTCTTTTTAAGCCCCACGTGTGTTATAAATAATAGCACAAGGCTTATGGTCAATATGGAGAACAGGTTGGTCAGCACATCTGTTAACGATGCGCCTTCCAAAAATATTTTATAGTAAGCCTGTAAACACCAATGCATTGGCGAAAAGTTAGCCAGCGTTTTTGCCAAACCCTGCATAGCAAAGCTTGGCACCATTAAGCCACCAATACAAGCCAGTATCACAATGGATATGGCGCCAAAGCCGTTGGCCTGCTCATGTGTGCCGGCAAATACACCCACGCAAATAGCATAGCTAACCGCGCACCAGCCGGTTACTAAGGTAACTACAAACAATGCCAAAACATCATGCGGTATGTTAAGCGGAGGCAGCCCTATAACAGGGAACAGCCATATGCCCATTGAAAAAATGATAGCGGCCTGTAAAAGCGTTACCACCAGGTAGGTGATCTGTTTAGATAATATGCCTACCATATAATTGGTTGGCAATGTTTTTAAACGGATATAACCACCGCTTATTTTTTCTCGAACTACAGATCCTCCTAACGACACCACTACAAAAAACATAGCGAATATGGTCCATGCCGGTACATTGTGCTGTGCCGCATTGGGTGTGTTGCGGGTGCCATCTTTTGATGTAGGCAACATATTTACCTTACTGTTGGCACTCAGCATTTGTTTTTCCAGCTCTAAAGGCATTTCTTTTTCGTTAGTGTTATAGTAAAGGGTGCGCAGGGTTTGACGGCTCTCCACCAGTTGTAAAGCGCTTTGCAACGCCCCCTGTACCGAAAAGCGTAACGATTCCTGCAAAACAGGGTTGTAATACACCTGCAATGGATCGATCTCCGGTGGCGCTGATGCGGCAGTGCTATCTGCTCCGCCATTAAACTCCGCCATGGCTTTATCTGCCGAATTGGATGCTTTCGCGTTTACCTTTTCGGTAAAATTCTGGGGTATGGTTATGCCCAGCATAGCGTCGGAATCATGCATGTATTGCTGCAGGCTATCAGCGTTTTTTCTTGTAGGGTTAAGCACTTTGAATAAGCCAATATTATCAATGTCTTTGATCAATTGCCTGCCTGCCAAGCCTGTATCTAAATTGCAAACCGCCACCGCAATTTTGCTTTTATTGATGAGTTGAAAGGTGCTGTTTTGAATGCTGGTAACCACCACCACCAAAACTATAGGCATACCCAGCATCAGCGCCAGTCCCACTTTATCGCGCAGCAACACCTTTACGTCTTTTTTTATAGATATCCAGAGCTTAAACATTAGTCGCGCAGGGCCTTTCCGGTTAAGTTAATAAATAGTTCTTCCAAGGTCTCGTGTCTATGCGCTGTCAGTACATCATCAATGTCGCCTTCGGCTATAATTTTGCCTTTATCAACAAAGGCAATATGTGTGCACAGGTCTTCTGCCTCACTTAACTGGTGCGATGTGTAGATAAGTGTAGTGCCCGCATTATTAAGTGTTTGCAGATAGTCTAAAATAGCGTGGCGGGTGTGTACGTCAACACCTACTGTAGGCTCATCTAAGAACAATATTTGCGGGTTGTGCATAACCCCTATGGCCAAATTTACCCTGCGTTTCATTCCGCCCGAGAATTTGCCAACGGCTTTGTGTCTTACATCTTCCAGACTTAATATTTGCAGCAACTCGTCTGTGCGTTGTTGTATCTGTAGTTTATTTAACCCTGCCCAAGCTCCAAAAAACTCCAGGTTTTCCACAGGAGACAGTTCATAGTAAAAAGAAAAATCCTGCGGAACAAAGCCAAATAAGCTATTGGCTTTTTTATTGCGACCAACCTGTTCACCCAATAAGGTAATGCTGCCGCTATCAGCAAGTATTACGCCGGTCATCAGGTTCATTAGTGTTGTTTTGCCTGCACCATTGGGCCCAAACAGGCCAAAGCGTTCACCTTTGGTAATGTTTAGGTTAAGCCCGGAATAGGATATCTTTTCATTACCCGGATACCTGAACCCCATGTTTTCAATAGCCACCGCCAGACCGTTATTTATTGCCATTTTATATTTTTTAAAGCGGTGAATGCCTTTTTTTCCACCTCAGCAACCTCTAACAGGTAATCGCCCATGGTATTGTAATCTTGCTGACTACCCAAGCGGCCCTTGTAAATACCGGCAGCATGCACCGCCGCCTCGCGCCATAAATCGCCGGCGGCAGTAAAATCCTGGGCTATATTTAACAAACCATCCTGTTTGGTGTAAGGGTGCGCTTCCTGCAAAAAAGCTCCGTAAATATAACGAAACCCGCCGCCGCCTGTGCCTATTTCTTCCTGCATTCGCACCAATTGGGCTAAATATAATCCTGCGTCTTTCGGTCCAAGTTTATCGCGCCATTTTTTTATGCGGTTCGCAGTAAATTTGATACCGCTTATTCCGGCTATTGGCCCCGGTATTTGCAGCATATTTTGTACGCCCTTTTTTATACCGCTTATAATGCCGCGCTTGATCTGCTCATCAGTGACCGGTCTGTTTTCTTTAGGATAATAGAGCTGCCCGCGTGGAGCCAAAGCGCCTTTTGCAAAACGCACACGCTCTAACTCGTAAGCGCTTAAGGTGTTGGTGCCTTCCATAACAGGGTCGCTTACCAGGTAGTTGCCATCCTCATTACCAAAAACTATAATGTTATGCGCGTTAAAGTGAAAGCGGTATTCTTTAGGGAAGTAGGGCAGGTAGTAAACGCCTACCTGGCAGCCAACAGGGTTACCTTTGGCCAGTTCATCATTCAAATATTTTTCTGCCGCTTCCCTTGAAAAAAACTTTTTGCGCACAACCGAAATATCCAGGGCCTTGCAGGTGCGGTTGAAAATTAACCCGGGCAAAGTGCGGAATGCAATTACCGGTCCGTTGTTTATTTTTAAAAAGGGTATGTAAGTAAAAAATATACCCGCGCCAATACCAAAGGCCAATGGCTCGGTAATTTGCTTAACGCCATTGTGTTTTAGTAAACTTGTAGTAACGCCATTTTCGCAATGGGCGGCTTGTATGTGGTTAAAATCAAGCGTCATTAAATTTTAAGTTGTGCAGATCGGCAATAGTAACATTAAAAACTTCTGCATATTTCTGCAGCTTTTTTTCGGATAGTGCTTTAAATACGTCGGGCTTTAAATGGCGTTTTACCTGCCATTGCCAAAATCCGGTATAGCCGGCCAGCAATTTTATATCCATTAACCCCTTTTCCATAAAATACAATAGCGGACTTGCCTCACCATTCAAAACTTTTTGACGAGCCGCTTCCGCGCGGTCCTCAATTTCTTCCCAGGCTTTGTCCAGCGCGGTAATTTTTACATCCCAGCCATCACTTAGCTGGGTGGTATAATTGCCGTTTTCGTCCGTAGCATAGCAAACCTCTTTGGTTATTTTACCCAAAGCGCTCATATCCTGCGGAACTTGTTCTTTTTTCATTAGCCCCCTCTAAATCTCCCCTAAAGGGGGAGACTTTTATTGATTACATTGATGATATTATTTTAAAAGAATTTTAAGCCCTCTCCCTTCAGGGGAGGGTTGGGTGAGTCTACACCACCGTCAACATTGCATACATGTACGAGAAGCGTGAGCTTTCAGGCACCAATAGCAATATTTTCTCGCCCTTTTTTAGTTTGTCGCTATGGAACAGTTCGTCTATCATTAAATAGACAGATGCCGCACCAACGTTACCAACAGTATATAAGTTAATGAACCATTTTTCGTAGGGAATGCCACCGCCGTAAATTTCAACCAGATCGTAAATTTTACTCTTGAAGAAATTGCTGGATATATGCGGTAAAAACCAGTCGATATCTTTAGCGGTAAGGCCTTTTTTATCAAATATCTCCTTTATCTTTTTGCCGCCTAACGGTACAATGTTATCGCTAAGCAGGTTAATATCCTGTTTTATGCTGAAAATGGATTTGTTCATTACCTCTTCAGGCGTAAAATCCATAAACCCTTTCAAAGAGCCGTCTGCATTTTTCTCAGCACCCATGTACATACAGGCATCCATTTCATTGGCGTATGATACACCTTCAATCCAATCAATACGAAGACTGATGCCGTCTTTATTCGGTTCATCTTTCAGCATAAAAGCCGAAGCGCCATCCGATAGCATCCAACGTAAAAACTCTTTTTGAAAAGCGATGAACGGGTTAGCGGTCAATTCTTTTAATTTCTGAGCTTCTTCCTCAAAAACATCTGATACCAGCAAGCCCGAAAAACGCTCTGAACCTGTAGCCACAGCCTGTTTCACGTCGCCGGTTTTAACGGCTAAGTAAGCATATTTAAGCGAGTGCATACCCGCGCAGCAAACGCCTGCCGGCGACACTACTTCGGTAGCGCCCATTTCGGGCAACCAGCCATGCGTCATTACACCGTGCGATGGCATCATTTGATCTGGCGATGAAGTACCGCATGACAGCAGTTCAACTTCCTTTATCTTCTCAGGATCGTCTTTAAACAGTTCCTTAACCGCCAGTGCTGTCATCTGTGCGTTGGTATGAGTTGATTTACCGCCTTTTTCTAAAGCGTAGTATCTGTTAGTAATGGCGTTATTACGCAATACTATACTTTTTGATTTTGATGGTTTCCCGTTAATGTAGCCTAAGTATTGCTCCATTTCATCATTAGCAACCGGCTGGTTAGGAAAAAATTTAGAGGTATCTGTAATATAAACGGGCATGCCTGTTATGTTAGTTTAAATTTAAGTAATACTGCTTTCGGGCCCGTTTGCGTTTTGGCGATGTAAACCTGAATAATATGCCGTCAATAGTAACTACTATTGGGGCACCAACAAAAAAAGCAATTAATAAGTAATATTTAAAAGCTCTTATCCATGGTAGCTTGTTTTTTCTTTTGGAAATGAAGTTGGCCCAAACCCTGAATATTTTTCCTGCCACACCTTCAATAACCATCAGGTTATAATTTAAAACCACCGCCTTTTGCGCGTCCAGTTTATCCTGTAAACCGGCCCAACTGTCAGTGTTCAAATGTTCAAGAACGCTTTCACCAAATGCTTTGGTATTTTTAATGTCAGCATCAGAAACACCCGGAGGAGGGAAAATGTTTAGATATTTATCTTTTTTTCCGTGTAGCATCCAATGGAAAATTGTGACAAAACTCACCGGGTTGGGATGTTTGTCTACCAATGCCACGTTGCCAACCAGTTTTGCACCGGCAGTATTAATAAGTTTTTTCACCCTTACAAAAGCGTTCAACCACATGTTGCGGGCGCCGGTTATGGTAATAACAGGCGTGTTTTTTAATACTGCTTTTAACTGCGGTGTTTGCATCAATGAGTTGAACGGAATGCTTGGCGAAAGGAACCATGCCTGGTAACCTAATACCACCAGATCATACTTCTCCTCCTTCAACTCAAAGGGCTGCAATTCGGCAGGAACATCTAACTGGCAATTGGGCATCACACTAAAGAAAGTGTCGCCCGTCCACGGGAAATTAGGTTCATTAACCAACCGCACGCGAACATACTCTACAGATACACCTGCTTCCACCAATGGGGCTGTGAAATTCTCAACTATCTCGCCCAATTGGCCCGATTGCGAGTAATAAATGGCTAAAACTTTTTTACTCATGTTAGCTGAAGTCCTGAGCCTTTAATAGCTTGGAGTTTTTTGTGTAATCTAAAATGGCTTGCTGCACTACCTGCGGTAGGTTTTTATATTCTTTCAGGATAAACTCTTTATCGGCTTCGAGGTCTTTGTTGTATTTAACAATTTTTGGCGCGTGTTCTTGTATGGCTAAGCGCAAAAAATGGTATTCTGTGTTGTCTTTATCGGCCATTATAGCGGTGTCAAACTTAATGCGACCGGCTTTAAAGTGTTTTAACTTTTCGGCTGGTCTCTTTACCAATCCTGCTTTACGCATTAAAAGCGCGCCTTCATAGCCATCTTTATTGGGGGTTGATGATGCCCTGACTACTTCCAGTTCTTTCTCAATAACGTCTAAATCGCCAGACTTCATTGCCTCGTAAAAAGCGCCTTTATCAAACTTTTGCGGTAGTGTTTTAGCGTTTAGGGTAGTAGCTATTAGTGCTAAAACGCAGAAACATATCATCTTAACAGTTTTTACCATTTTACAACTATAAGGTGAGCAAATATAACTATTTATGCAAGGCAGCCTAATATCCGCCGGTTTTGACGAAAATATCAGGATTAAGCTTATTTTAGACGGTTTATTTTTAACTAGGTTTAAGTGCAGAACAATACTAAGCAGTTTTCGGGTTTATGGACGGTTATTTTGGGGGGCTCAAGCGGCTTCGGTTTTGCCACCGCCGAGAAACTAGCCAGCCATGGCATGAACGTGGCTGTGCTGTACCGCGAAATGGGTGCATCAGATAAAATTGTTAAGCAAAAACTGACTGATATAGCAACTACAAATAATGTGGAAATTGAAGCGCATAATATTAATGCGCTTGATGAAACAGTTCGCAATAATTTCATATCTGCTTTTGTTGCCGGCAAAAAAAATAAAGTAAGATTGCTGCTGCACTCCATAGCCCGCGGTAACTTAAAACCCCTGGCTGGCGATGATGGTGGGTTATTATCTGTTGATGATATCCAGTTGACTACTTACGCCATGGCAACCAGTATGCTGGATTGGGCGCGTGATCTGTTAACCGCTGAAGTTTTTTGCGCCGATGCCCGCGTTATTGGTTTAACCAGTGAGGGCTCCCATAAGTATTGGGATGGGTATGCTGCCGTATCAATAGCCAAAGCATCATTAGAAAGTTTAAATACCTACATGGCTGTTGAATTGGCTCCTTACGGACTGAAAACCAATTTAATACAGGCGGGCGTTACAGCTACACCATCGTTAAAACGGATACCCGAAAGCGACCGCCTTATTGAGGGCGCTACACAGCGTAATCCTTTTAAAAGATTAACAAAACCCGATGACGTTGCAAATGTTATATACCTGCTTTGCACAGATGAAGCAGCATGGATAAACGGATCGGTTATACATGTAGACGGGGGAGAACATTGTAGGTAGTCATCAGGCATTGGTCATTAGTCATTCGTAGTCAAGGTCTAATAATCAATAATAAAACAATGACTATTTTCTATACTAATGACAAATGACCACTGACAAATGACTAACAACATATTAAACTATCTTCCTTACAAATCGTCTTTCTTGTTTGTTGATGATATTACATCATTGAACGATGATGGTGTTATTGGTGAATACACGTTAAAGCCGGAGTCGTTTTTTTATGAAGATCACTTTCCGGGTAACCCCGTAACGCCTGGCGTTATTATTACAGAGATAATGGCGCAGATAGGGTTGGTAGTATTGGGTATACACCTGATGTTGGGCGATATAAAAGAACACGAGGGCTTTGAAATGCATGAGGACTCGTTTCCGCTGCTTACGTCAACCAATGTTGATTTTTTTAAAATGGTTTTACCCGGCGAAAAAGTGATCGTAAAATCAAAAAAACAGTATTTCCGGTTCGGAAAATTGAAATGTACAGTAGAAATGCACGATGCAAATTCGGAATTGATAGCAAAAGGTGTATTTTCAGGGGTTATTAAAAATGCTGCAGTTAATAGTAAATGAGTGATCGTCGTGTTGTAATTACGGGTTTGGGTGTTGTAGCGCCAAACGGAAATAATATTCCTGATTTTCTGCAAGCCATACAAAATGGTGTATCGGGTATAAAACACTATCCGGAATACGAAGACCTGAAATTTAATTGCCAGGTAGGAGGTTTTCCGGAGTTTGAATGGGAAGATTTGCGCAATTACATAAGCGAAACCAGCTTATACGGATTAAAAGGCAAGGGCATCGCATTCGGTATAAAGGCCGCTTTAGATGCCTGGACAGACGCCGGTAATGAAATTGTAAGTGAACAAGTACTTTTAGATACCGGCTGTGTTTTTGGCAGCAGCGTTGCCGATACTGATGTTATAAAAAACGCCATCTACCGCGTTGATGCTCACGAATCAAAAAAGTTAGGCTCGCGCGTAGTTGAGCAGATCATGAATAGCGGTGTTACGGCTTATATATCAGGTAGGTTAGGTTTAGGTAACAAAGTAATCAATAACTCGGCCGCCTGTGCTACCGGCACGCAATCCATAATTATGGGTTATGAGTATATTAAATACGGCATGGCCAAACGTATGTTGGTAGGTAGTTGCGAGTTTGTTGACAGGTATGTTTTTGGCGGCTTCGACTCCATGCGCGTGCTATCACGCAAATACAATGATCAGGCTGAGCGCGCGTCGCGCCCCATGAGCGCTTCGGCAGGTGGCTTTGTTCCCGGCTCGGGTGCAGGTGCTCTAATGTTGGAAGAGATGGAATATGCTCTGGCACGTGGCGCTAAAATTTATGGAGAGGTGTTGGGTGGTTCAACCAACTCGGGCGGGCAGCGTAACGGCGGTACCATGACAGCGCCATCATCAGAAGGGGTGATAAGATGCATCCGGGAGGCCATTACAGACTCCGGCATAAGCGCGGATGATATTGATCTGGTTTGTGGGCATTTAACTGCTACCATGGCCGATAAATGGGAGATACAGAACTGGATACAAGCCTTAGGCAGGAGCGGAGATAACTTCCCGCTGGTTAATTCGCTTAAGTCAATGGTAGGGCATTCATTGAGTGCTGCAGGTTCAATTGAAACTGTTGCTGCAGTTTTGCAGTTAAAGTATAACTTTGCGCATCCAAATTTGAACCTGGAAGATCCGATGCCGGAAATTTTAGATGCAATTGGTGCAAACAATTTGCCGGTAACTAAGGTAAACACGCAGATTGACGTAATAGCGAAAGCTAACTTTGGATTTGGCGATGTAAATGCCTGCTTAATATTATCAAAATTTAACTGATGGACAGAAAAGAAATTCTGAATGAATTAAAGAAAGTGTTAACTCCGTATACGGAAGACAAAGCGATGGTGGATGGAATAACGGAAGAAACCGATCTGATAAAAGATCTTAAAATAAATTCTGCCAATCTGGTTGATATAATAATTGATGCCGAAGCTCAATACGACATTGAGATAGATTTTGATGCCGCCGAAAAAATGTACAATGTTGGTAATTGCATTGACGTAATTGCCGAGAAATTAAACAAACACGCCTAAAACTTTTGATTAAGATAATTTGGAAAAAGGTTATCTTACACATTACTTAATCGTTTGCGATTTTATTCTGTATTGTAATGTATGGAAGTTGGCTTTTGATTGGCTATTTTTAAATATCAATTATCAAACCAATGTACAAACTATCTTATCACAGCTACGTCGCCTTATTAATTTGTTCTTTCGTCGTGTCTGGACTACATGCACAGGATGTAATTGCAAAGTACGCACCATCAGGAGTTAAAATAGATGGAATCGCGACTGAATGGCAAGGTTACGAGGAAATCCAAAACGATAAATCTCAGCTTTCGTACTTAATATCATCTGATACCAGCAACTTGTACCTTGTTTTAAAAACTAAGGACAAAAAAAAGCAACAAAATATTTTAGGCGCAGGTTTAACATTTAGCTTAGATCCTAAAGGTAAAAAAAAAGCTACTTTTAGTACAACTTTCCCCTCACCGGATGGTAATGACTTAAGTGATTTTAAAAATTTGGAGACAGCAGGCCTGATGGAAAGAGTTAAAAACTCAGGTATGAGGCAGATCCGTCTACATGGTTTTGATCAGCTACCTGAATACATACCTTCTCAAAAAAACAATCACAATATACAAGCGGCAATAAGTTTTAACGCTGACGGTGAGTTAATTTATGAAGAGTGTATCCCACTAAAGCTTATTGGCTTTGATGGTGTTCAACAAACTCCATGGGCTTTTAATATTAAAGTAAATGGTTTGTATATTAAGACATTCCTTGAACGAAATTTAATAACAACCGAAGTTATTGCTGTGCCTGCCGGAACAAGCGTAGCTTCTGCAAGTAGGGGAGGAAGAGGTACACCAAAGCGTGTAAATCCTGCTGGTAATGCTGATAACCCGGTAAATGCTGAATATAATACGCAGCAATTAACACCTTCTATGGATTTTTGGGGCAAATTTACTTTCCCTAAATGAAATTTACTTCCCGATAATTTTAAATTCTGTCCGACGGTTTTGGCTGCGGCCTTCCTCACTTTCGTTGGTAGCAACCGGTTGTGTTTTGCCGTAGCCTTTATACTCTAGGCGTGAAGCATCTACTTTACTACTAATGAGGAATTGGTAAACCGATTTAGCCCTATTCTCTGAGAGGGTTTGATTCAATGCGTCGTTGCCAACGTTATCTGTATGGCCTGATATTTCGACTTTTACAGTTGGGTTATAAGCTAAGAAATTAACCATTTCCTGTAGCTCCCCGCGCGATTCGGGTTTCAGGTCGTATTTGTTGGTATCAAAGAAAATGTTTTTTAATATTACCTTACTGCCTATCTCAATTGGTTGCAGCGGTACCTGTATATTAAATGGCTTATCAGATTTATAGCCCACTAACGAAAAGTTTTCTGAATAAAACAGATATCCCTTTCGGGATATATTAAGGCCGTAATTTTTATCAGAAGTTAAGGTAGCTAAAAAGTCACCGTCTGTTTCTGAACTGTAATTTTGATAAACGGGCTTACTATCCCGCAAGGCAATAATTTCAACCTGCGACTCCAACGGCTTTTTGTTTTTTGCGTCGAATACAATTCCTTTAACATAAGTAACAGGCTTCGGCTTGAAGTTTGGAGGCATTTTGAAGCTGTAGATGTCAAAACCACCTGCTCCATTTAATTTGTTTGACGAAAAAAAGGCAAAATCTCCGCGCGCAGTTAAACTTAAGCCAGTTTCGTTACCGTTTGAATTGATTGGATAGCCCAGATTTTCCGGTTCCTGCCACTTGCCGTTATTATCTAACCTGCTTACAAACAGATCTTGCCCACCCATGCCCGGCCATCCGTCTGAGCAAAAATAAAGAGTGCTGTCATCCGGATGTATAAAGGGCGATTGCTCGTTGTAGGGCGTATTTACTGTAGGTCCCAAATTTTCCGGTGTGCCCCAACCTTTATTGGTTAACGTTGACTTCCATATATCGTAGCCGCCATAGCCGCCGGCACGGTTACTTACAAAGTAAAGCGTGCGCCCGTCTGAACTGATGGATGGCTGAGACTCCCAGCCTGAAGTATTGATCGGTGCGCCCAGATTAAAAGGTTTGTCCCAATCATTGCCTTTTTTCAGCACTACATAAATATCGCAACGCCCCATACCATCAGGCCGATTACATCCGGTAAAGAACAGATACTTGCCATCGGGAGAAATAGATTCAGAGCCTTCGTTAAAGTTGGGTGTATTGATACGCTCGCTCAGGTAAGAGGCCTTTTGCCAGTTGGTGTCAATTTTATTGCTTTGGTAAAAATCCTCGTTAGCGTTGATCTGGCGGGTAAAAATTATGGTTTTCTCATCAGCAGTTATAACCGGCGAATACTCATCAGCAGGGGTGTTAATAGCCTTGCCAACGTTGATTGGGTTAAATGCCACAGGGCGGCTTAAAGCGTTAATGCTAAACCGGCAATCTTTTATCAGTTTTTCAGCTCTTAATTTGTCTTTGGGTTGTATGCCCGGGTAAGTAAGGTATTTTTCCAGATATTGAAGAGCTTCCTGATATTTAGCCTGGCCAACCTCCAGTTCAGCCAAATTGATGTAAATAGCCCTGTTAAAATCAGGATTAATGGCCAAAACCTTTTTGTACTCATCAATTACGCTAAGCGGATCAAACCGCCGCTGCCGCATAATATCGGCTAATAAAGCATGCGCTTCAGCAAATTGCGCATCTGCCTCTATAGCTTTACGCAGATTGGCAATGGCTTCATCATAAGCAAGGTTGTCTAAATTGTGGTTGCCCTCAACAAAATACTTAATAGCGGTTCTATTGCGCGTAGAATAGTTTTGCTGTGCATAGCTGAAGTACGCAACAAACAGGAGCAAGAATATTGATGCAGCTTTTTTCAACCCTTAACTAATACGACTGTTGTTAACCTAAGTTACAACAATTAAGGGATATTAAGATATTTATGGGTTTGAAGTGATATTTCCCATTTAGGATTGTTCATAACATACTCCACAATAAGTGGCGTCATTTCCTTGTTACGCGACCACTCCGGCTGTAAATACAGTTTGCAGCCTGGTTTTACACGTAAAGCATTTTCTTCGGCAAAAGCAAAGTCCGACTTATTGAAGATGATCACCTTTAGTTCATTGGCAACATCAGCCACCTGTTGCATTGGGGCTTTAAATTTTTTGGGCGATAAACACACCCAATCCCAACTGCCGGATAGCGGGTAAGCACCAGATGTTTCAATAAACGTTTGAATTCCGCTTTGCTGTAAACGCGTGGTCAGGTAATCCAGGTTATAGATCAAAGGCTCGCCACCGGTAACTACAACCGCTTTTGAAGGAAATTGCGACGCATGCTCAACAATCGTGTCCGAAGAGGTTAAGGGGTGTAGTTCTGCATTCCAGCTCTCTTTTACATCGCACCAATGGCATCCCACATCGCAGCCGCCTAAACGTATAAAATATGCAGCTTTGCCGGTGTTAAATCCCTCGCCCTGTATCGTATAAAACTCTTCCATTAAAGGAAGCAATGTGCCATCTTCCGGAACCTGGTGTGCCATAGCGTGCAAAGGTATGTTTTTGAGGTTAAAGGTAAAAGGTTTTAGGGTTAAAGGTAAAAGGCGAAAGGTAAAAGGTGATATTGAAATGATTTAAAGTTTTGAAGTAAAAAACGAAAGGTAAAAGGGGATATTTCTGATTTTGAGGCGAAATGCTTAAGATTAAAGGTAAAAGCTGTTTTACTTTCGCCCTAAAACCTTTTACCTTTCAACTAAATAAATCCTTTATCCTTTCACCTCAATAAGTTATATTTGATTGGATATGAAAAAACGCCTGACCGTCCTGCTTTTTTTTGTAATGCTTGCCTTCAGTTCATGTGTTGATATTGAAGAGGTTTACAATTTTAATGATGATGGTTCCTGCAACGTGGTTTATGATTTTGACATGAGCCGCGCCGTATCTGTTTTTATGAACCTGATGCCAGATTCATTAAAGGCAACGCCTCAGTTCGGGCTGGTGAAAGATACCACGCTTAATTTTTTTAATGCCTTGTCTGACAGTACCCGCCGCAGGCTGAGTGTGAATGAAACGGCCATGGCCATTAACAGCGACCTTAACGTTAATATGAATTTAAATAAAAGTCAGGTCAAATTCAGTATCAGTCATTTAGCAAAAGATCCTGAAGATCTGCAATATTATTTAAACCACCTGTCTAACCTGTCGCTTGATTCCCAGTTCGGCCAGGTTGCCGGGCATCAGGGTTTGTCGGGCGGCATGGGAGTGCAGCCCACCTTGTCGGCAGGTAGAGATTATTATTCTTATAAAGTAACATCTAACAAATTTACCCGCATTATTGACAAGGTTAAATTCACTGCATTTTTAAAGAAAACGCAGTCAGCGCTTTCCGCTGCTAAGGCCATGTTGATTGATATGCCTTATAAAGTTGTGCTTAACTTTGCCCAACCTGTTAAAAAAGTGGATAACCCTAATGCTGTATTGTCTCCCGACAGAAAGCAAGTTACCTTATCCGCCACTATGGACGACGTGATACAAGACCCTAACGTGATGAATTTAAACGTTGAGTTTTAGGCATGGAATGGTACAAAGCATCAGACGCTATTACAGATAAACCACCTTTTATGAAACGGATCAAGGTTAAAGGCAAAAACATCTGTCTTGTTGGATACGGTGGAGATATCTTCGCGGTAAGCAGCACCTGTCCGCATGCAGGGGCTGATCTGAGTGGCGGCTGGTGTAAAGACGGCAAAATTATTTGTCCGTTTCACAGATACGCTTATGATATTAAAACCGGCAAAGGCGACCCCGGCCAAAATGATTACATAGACACTTTTCCGATTGAAATACGTGAAGATGGCGTTTATATTGGCCTGGTTTCGTTTACGGAGACGTTGAAAAACATGTTTAAATAGTAAGAAAAATTGCTTTTCCTATAAAGTAAAGTGTGTTTGAGCATTTTTAAATTTTCAGGTTAGATTTTAGAAACCTTGCAAATATTATTTTTATGTTAATTTATCTTAAATAAACATAAATTATACCATTACTGAAATAATATTTTGTGATAAATAAGACTTTTTTCTTACATGAAGAATCTTATAACTAATTACTTATTAGTAAAATTTTAATAGAAATTTAATATGTAAACGCCTTTATTTTTAGTACTTTTGGTTGTAATAAAAACCCCCCGATTTTATTATGACGACCCCCGCAAAAGAAAAGAAAAGGTACCCGGCATGCCCGAAGTGCAAGACAGAAATGGACACGCGTGTATCGCGTGGCTTTTTAGTAAAATCGTTGCTGTTTTTTTTACCTATAAAGCGCTACAAATGTTATGGCTGTGGTAGAAAAAGATATTCTTTAGCTTAAAATATTTTACCCGGATTTAAGATACCTTTAGGATCGAACACCTGTTTAATACCTTTCCATAATTGGAAATGTACCGCTGAATATTTTATAGGCATAAACTCTTTTTGAACAAGCCCGATCCCATGCTCTCCGGAGATGGTGCCTCCTAACTGAGTGGTTAGCTCAAATATGTCGCGTATACCGTCTTTGAGTTTATTGTTCCAGTCGTCATCGCTCATGCCGCCTTTTAGGATGTTTATGTGTACGTTCCCATCACCGGCATGTCCATAGCATACAGATTCAAAGCCGTATTTTGCACCGGCATCTTTAATGCCCTTTATTAATACCGGCAAAGCGGCTCTTGGTACAACACAATCTTCTTCTTTATAAATAGAGTTGGCTTTTACCGATACCGCCATTGTGCGGCGCATGTGCCATAGCTCGTCTTTTTGAGTAGTTGATTCGGCAAACAAAACGTCGTTGCATCCAAATTGCTCCAATACCACATTAACTTTTTCGGCTTCACCAAAAATAACATCGGTATCGGTGCCGTCTATCTCTATCATCAGGAAAGCAGCGGCATCATCTTTCAGGTCAAAATAAACACCATCTTTCTCTTTAACCCACTCAATCCCCTTGCGCTCCATAAACTCCAGTGCCGATGGTACAATACCTGCCCTGAAAATAGCAGAAACGGCCGATGCAGCGGTCTCCAGATCTGGGAAAGCAGCCAGCATCAATACATCACGTGTAGGGGCAGGTATCAGTTTCACAACAATTTTAGTAACAATGCCCAGCGTACCCTCCGAGCCAATAAACAATTGGGTAAGGTTATATCCCGAAGCGTATTTAAGGGTATTAGCTCCCGTCCAGATGATCTCTCCCGATGCTAAAACAACTTCAAGGTTAAGTATATACTCGCGTATGGTGCCATATTTCACTACCCTTGGCCCACCGGAGCCATGTGCAACATTTCCACCTAAAAAGCAGCTGCCCTTGCTTGATGGATCAATAGGGTAGAGCAATCCCATTTCAGCAACCTGATTCATGAATACTTCGGTTATCACACCAGGTTCAACAGTTGCCTGCAGGTTGCGCTCGTCAACCTCCAACACCTTATTAAAACGCTCCATGGCCAGCATTAAGCCTCCCATTATAGCCAGCGCGCCACCAGCCAGTCCTGTACCCGCACCACGTGGGGTAACGGGTATTTGGTGTTCATTACACAATACCAGTAATGCGGCAACCTCTTGCGGAGTGGCGGGTTTAGCGACTACTTCCGGGTAATATTCAAGGTCCTCAGTCTCATCATGGCTATATTTTTCCAGTTCTGTCTGGCCGGTTAATACGTTTTCTGTACCAACTATGTCAATTATCTGGTTGAGTATATCTTCGGTTATTTTATTGTACGTCATGGATGTTATTTGTTGTAGCCAACGATAATTTCTGTGTATTTAACTTTTGCTCCCGCCAGCGGGTTTTGTTTTTTTATGCTGATGTTAATTCTATCAAGAAAGCCATATCTCGCTTTAACATCTTCTAAAATTAGCGTAGCTAACGTTTCAATCAGCTTTTGCGGTTGTTGCATATGTTTGTTGGCTATGTCGTAAAGTTCTTCATAGTTTACGGTATCGTTAATGTCGTCGGTGTGTAAACCGCTGCTAGCAGTTGGCGTGAACTCCACTTCTATATCAACAATAAAACAATTGCCGGTATGTTGTTCTTCCGGATAAAAGCCATGGTAGGCAAAAAACTCGGCTGCGCGTAGTGCTACTATCATGCCTCAAATTTATAATTTTAGTAGCTGGCTAAATAAGGTTGGCAAACATTTAATAAAAGTTAGCAGTTGTTTATATTTGATTTATGGCTAAAACAGACCAATTTGAATCGCCCGATTATTATTTGCTGGATGAGTTATTAACCGATGAGCATAAGCTGATACGCAGCACCGTACGCGAATGGGTTAAAAAGGAAGTAAGTCCCATCATTGAGGATTATGCCCAGCGTGCCGAGTTTCCTAAACATCTGCTTAAAGGGCTTGCTGAAATAGGAGCCTTTGGGCCAACCATACCCGAACAGTATGGCGGTTTAGGATTAGATTACACGGCCTACGGAATTATTATGCAGGAGATAGAGCGGGGCGACTCAGGTATCAGGTCAACGGCATCTGTGCAGGGCTCATTGGTGATGTATCCTATATATACATATGGTTCGGAAGAGCAAAAGGTGAAGTATCTGCCTAAACTGGCTACGGGCGAACTGATGGGCTGTTTTGGTTTGACAGAACCCGATCATGGATCTGACCCGGGCGGCATGACCACTAATTTCAAAGAAGAGGGCGACCACTACCTACTTAATGGTGCAAAAATGTGGATATCAAATGCGCCATTTGCTGACATTGCTATTGTGTGGGCGAAAAATCCGGAAGGTAAAATACAAGGGTTAATTGTTGAAAGGGGTATGGAAGGTTTTTCAACACCGGAGACGCATAACAAATGGTCGCTTAGGGCTTCATCAACGGGCGAGTTGGTTTTTGATAATGTTAAAGTGCCTAAAGAAAATTTACTACCCAACGCTATAGGACTAAAAGGGCCGTTAGGATGTTTGAACCAGGCACGTTATGGTATAGCCTGGGGCGCTATAGGTGCGGCGATGGATTGCTATGATACCGCGTTGAATTACGCTAAAGAGCGTAAGCAATTTGGTAAACCCATAGCCGCGTTTCAGCTGCAACAAAAAAAACTGGCCGAAATGATAACCGAAATAACTAAAGCACAACTATTGGTTTGGCGTTTGGGGGTGTTGAAGAGCGATAATCGTGCAACACCGGCGCAGATATCAATGGCCAAACGTAACAGTGTGGCAATGGCGTTAAACGTTGCACGCGAGGCAAGGCAGATGCTCGGTGGCATGGGGATAACCGGCGAATACCCTATTATGCGTCACATGATGAACCTGGAATCTGTAGTAACCTACGAAGGCACCCACGATATACATCTGCTGATAACCGGTATGGATATAACCGGCGAGGAGGCGTTTAAGTAGTTGATTTGTTGACTGGTTGATCAGAGATTAGTTGATTAGCGCTTAGATAATATCAGTCCGATAATCTCTGCTCTCAGCTAAATATTACTAATTTACCGTTCAACTAATCTCTGTTCAACTAATCTCTATTCAACACTCCCCGTAAATTTATATAAGCATAACTATTATGCGGAAAGCCAAATGTGTTGCCTGGTGTTATGTTAAAATACGTTTTTACGTAATTGTCAAAAAGTACTTTTATGGTTTCGTTGCCTCCGGGCGGTAGTTCCCACATAGAATACATGTAATTGATCTTGCCTTTATGATCTATCACTACCACCAATTCAGGGTAGTTGAAGTTGTTGTACTTGTTTTTTATGGTGATATCGTATTTAGGCAGATCGTAATTGTCGTAGTTGTTCATTATGTCGGCTTTTACCTCAATTTTTTTTACCGTTGCCAACGGTGTTTTACTTTCAAATACCGGCGAATTTGTTGCAATAAAAGCGCTATCCGCATTTTTGTTAACCTCCGCGGCGCGACTTTTCATAAAGAGCGTGTCGGCCTTTGTTTTACCCATCAGCGCCTCGGGTACGGTGTGCAGTACATCGCGAATGTATTTATCTGAATAAAAAGTTAAGAATACCTGCGATTTATCGAGATAAATAACTTTTGATTCAACCTTCATTACCTGAACCACCAAGCTATCCTTTGTGATCTTTTTCGCTCTGAACCACGCGCGCGCCACATGAAAAAGCGAATCGTGGTCAAGCGTTACATGAAAGCCCAGCATAGCGTTTGAGTCCGGACTGAATACCTTAGCAGAATCGTCAGAGATGAATGACAGTTTCCATGATGGGCGAAGTCCGTACCCATATTTACTTACAGAAAGGCCATCGCCAAACCTGCGTTTTACTTCAATGTAGTTGATGCCGGTTACGTTTTTAAATGAAACGCGGTTGCGGTTGGTTGGTTTATCATACTTACATGATGATGTTACCGCGATTAAAAGCAGTAAGTAAAAACCCAAAAAACGAGGTGCTTTTGTAGCGTAAAAGTGCATGCAGCTAAAATACATATCCTAAGCCAAGTTGAATTGTTGTAACGTTATTTTTCAGGAAAACTGTATAAAAAGAAAAGCCCCGGAAAACCGGGGCTCTTCAAACTAAACCAACATTACTTATGAAAACTATTGTATTTTTTTTCGGTAACCCGGCCCGGCACTTGCCACACTAATCAATCAACACATTGCCGGTATAGGGGTTGGTCCGAAATATTATTTTAAAGTGATCTCTCTTGACTGAAACTTAGCTTCTTCTTTTTTAGCGATGCTAAGCGTTAATATACCATCAACATAAGCTGCTTCAATTTTGCTGCTGTCTGCACTTTGCGGTAAAGTGAACGATCTGCTGAAAGAGCTAAAGTTGTATTCGCGTTTGCTGTATTTCTTGTTTTCTTCTGTTGTTTCAGTTTTCTTTTCAGCAGAAACGCTTAATACGTTTTTATCAAGATTGATCTTGATATCTTCTTTTTTCAAGCCCGGAACGGCTAATGCTACTTCAAAGCTATTTTCGCTTTCAGAAATGTTAACCGCAGGTACGGTAGAAGCATGTCTTTCGTTCAGGAACGAGTCGTTCAATAACGAATATACGTCGTTAAAAAATGGGTTTACCAAACCGTTTTTTTGTTCTTTACCAAATTTTACTAAAGTCATTTTTATATCCTCCTAAATTTTTTCTTTTTATTATTTTCGTAAGCTATTGTTCAACTCCCGTACCAGAGCATGATTTTATAATTTTTACGACATTTTGTCGTTTTAAAACAAATACATGCCGACATATTGACATAAAATGCCTGAAAAACTATCAGAATATAAATTTCAGTTTCCTATAACCATCCGTTTCTCGGATATTGATGCCGTGGGTCACGTTAATAACGCCATGTATTTAACTTACTTTGAGGATACCCGTTTCCACTATTGGAAAGACGCAATAGGATGGGACTTTGATAAATGTGGTATTATTTTAGGTCGCTCAGAGATCAATTACCTAAAACAGGTTACCTTGTTTGATAAAATTACCTGCTATACCCGTGTAGTGCGCATAGGTAACAGTAGTTTTGATATGATGCACGTTTTGGTAAAAGAAACCGTGAACGGCCATGAGATATGCACAACCGGAAAAACTGTTTGCGTATGCTATGATTACAAAGCTAAAAAATCAATACCAATACCGGAAGATGAGCGTAACCGTATGATTGACTACGATGAGCCAAGGCTCATACTGAATACGAATTAAAGAATGACAAAGCATTTACTTTAAGAAGACTGTCATCCTGAGCGATAGCGAAGGATCTTATACGATTTGCTAGCTAAGCGACGGCTTTAGCAAGGTTTACAAGATCCTTCGCATCGCTCAGGATGACAAGGGTTTTATTGATACACTTCCTTCTTAGCAGAAGCCAAAGTGTTCTTTAACAGACCAATAATGGTCATTAATCCAACACCACCGGGTACCGGCGTGATCCATGATGCTTTAGGCGCTACGTTGTCAAAATCAACATCGCCATAAAGTTTAAAGCCTGATTTGGTTATGGTTGAAGTTTCGCGGTTCATGCCTACGTCGATTACCACGGCACCGTCTTTTACCATATCGGCGGTGACAAAGTTCTTTTTACCAATGGCTACAACCAATATATCGGCATCAAGCGTAAATTTCTTTATATCAGGTGTACGGCTATGGCAAATGGTTACGGTGCAATTGCCCGGTGTAGTATTACGAGCCATCAGTATGCTCATAGGCGAACCCACAATGTTGCTGCGACCCACTACCACGCAATGCTTACCTGCGGTTTCAATGCCATATTCTTTAAGCATTAAAGTAATGCCATAAGGTGTAGCTGGTATAAATGATGGTAAATTGCGCTGCATCCTACCCAGGTTGACAGGGTGGAAGCCGTCAACATCTTTCCGGTGATCTATGCGTTCAGTTACTTTTTCAGGGTCGATATGCTTGGGTAAAGGCAATTGAACAATAATGCCATCAATGTCCGCATCGGCATTTAGTTCTTCAACTTTTTTTAGCAGCTCCTCTTCGGTAACATCGCTTTCATAACGAACTAAGGATGATTTGAAGCCTACCTTCTCGCAGTTCTTCATTTTGCTGGCCACATAGGTTTCGCTGCCACCATCGTGCCCAACCAAAACAGCAACCAAATGTGGTTTTCTGCCTCTTTCTGCTAACAAGGCCGCTGCCTCATCGGCAATCTCACCTTTTAATTTTTCTGATACGTATTTGCCGTCTAATAACTGCATTTCTTATAGAGTTAAGAATTAAGAGGCAAGAATTAAGATGAACTTTTGTGTCTTACATCTTAATTCTTGCCTCTTGGTTCTATGTTTATCAATCCAATTTCAACACCGCCATAAACGCGCTTTGCGGTATCTCCACGTTACCTACCTGGCGCATTCGTTTTTTACCGGCCTTTTGTTTTTCTAAGAGTTTACGTTTACGCGATATATCACCACCATAACACTTTGCTGTAACGTCTTTACGCATGGCTTTTACGGTTTCGCGGGCTATAATTTTAGCGCCAATTGAGGCCTGTATAATAATTTCAAATTGCTGGCGTGGCAATAGCTCTTTCAGTTTCTCGCATATCTTCTTGCCAAAATCGTACGAGTTGCTGCGGTGTATCAATGATGATAGTGCATCCACAGGTTCACCGTTCAAACGGATATCTAAACGTACCAGGTCAGACGAGCGGTAACCTATCTGATGGTAGTCAAACGAAGCATAACCCTTTGAGATGGTTTTAAGCTTATCATAAAAATCGAATACAATTTCGCCCATTGGCATCTCAAACACCAGCTCCACGCGGTCAGAAGTTAAGTACGACTGGTTAACGATCATACCACGCTTTTGGATACAAAGCGACATTACCGGGCCAACAAAGTCAGCCTTGGTGATGATGGTAGCTTTAATGTAGGGTTCTTCTACGCGGTCAATCTTACTTGGGTCGGGCAGGTCTGATGGGTTGTTAACCACAATCTCATCCTGCTTGGTGCTGTAGGCCAGGTAGGATACGTTGGGAACAGTGGTGATCACCGTCATATTGAACTCGCGTTCCAAACGTTCCTGGATAATTTCCATATGAAGCATGCCCAGGAAACCGCAACGGAAACCAAAACCTAAAGCCGCTGACGATTCCGGTTCAAATACCAGCGATGCATCATTCAGTTGCAGTTTGGCCATGCTCTCGCGCAGCTCTTCGTAATCTTCTGTATCAACCGGATAAATACCGGCAAATACCATCGGTTTCACTTCTTCAAAACCCTGTATGCCTTCTTCGCAAGGGCGGTCAATAGTGGTGATGGTATCACCAACCTTTACCTCGCGCGCCTCTTTAATGCCGGAGATAATGTAGCCTACGTCACCTGTTTTTACAACATCCTTTGGCAGGGGTTTAAGCTTCAGTGTGCCAATTTCGTCAGCAATGTATTCCCGCTCGGTAGCCACAAATTTTACTTTGTCGCCCTTGCGTATCTCGCCGTTGGTAACTTTAAAGTAAGCTATAATGCCGCGGAAAGAGTTAAACACCGAGTCGAATATCAAGGCCTGCAGTGGTGCCTCTGGGTCGCCAACCGGTGCGGGTACACGTTCTACAATGGCACGCAGAATATCATGCACACCCAAGCCTGTTTTACCTGATGCTGCTAAAATATCTTCACGTTTGCAGCCTATCAGGTCAACAATCTGGTCTTTAACTTCCTCGGGCATAGCGCCGGGAAGGTCCATCTTATTCAATACCGGGATTATCTCCAGGTCGTTTTCTAAAGCCAGGTAAAGGTTGGATATGGTTTGCGCCTGTATACCCTGTGCGGCATCTACTATCAACAGTGCGCCCTCGCACGCAGCTATTGAGCGCGATACCTCGTAACTAAAGTCAACGTGGCCCGGCGTGTCAATCAGGTTCAACACGTATTGCTGACCATCCAGCACGTAGTCCATTTGTATGGCGTGGCTTTTAATGGTAATGCCCCGCTCACGCTCAAGGTCCATGTCGTCAAGCAGTTGGGCCTGACTCTCGCGCTGGGTAATGGTGTTAGTATATTCTAATAACCTATCAGCAAGGGTACTCTTGCCGTGGTCAATATGTGCTATAATACAAAAATTGCGTATGTGCTTCATTCAGCGGCAAAAATAGCTTTTTTACCTGAAATTTGTACGGTACTTTAGTTTTACCTAATTTGGACCGATGACACCATCCAAAGGGATATTAGCAATAGTAGAGGCACACCTGTCAACTGCCATTACCGGATCACGTTTTGTGAGCGGCGGCAGCATCAATATAGCTTACGAGTTGCAAACGGCAACGGGTAAATATTTTTTGAAGGTTAACCACAAAACCCTTTATCCCGGCATGTTTGAGGCCGAAGCACAAGGTCTTCAACTCATGACCCAAACCGGAACCGTGAGGGTGCCTTCCATTATTTTACAAGGCGACGCCGGCAATGAGAGCTTTTTATTGCTGGAGTGGATAGACAGTAAGCGAGGTTCAGTACAGGCGACTACGCTGTTAGGAACTCAGCTGGCAGACATGCACAGAAATACTGCAGAGCGTTTCGGGCTTGACCATGATAACTACATGGGGTCGTTACCGCAGTCAAACCGTAAGCATAACAAGTGGAGCGATTTTTTTGTGCAGGAACGCCTGCAGCCCATGGTGAGCATGGCGGTTGATAAACGACTTTTAGAGTATGCCGATGCCGGTAACTTTGAAAAACTATATGCCAAACTCCCCGAGCTGTTTGACGAAGAAGCGCCCGCATTACTGCACGGCGACCTTTGGAGCGGCAACTACCTCACCACACCGGCTGATGAGCCCTACCTGATAGACCCTGCTGTATATTACGGCAACAGGGAGGCTGATCTGGCTATGACCACCTTGTTTGGCGGATTCTCTAATGAGTTCTATCTCAGCTACCACGAAGCCTTTCCGTTGAGCAAAGGCTGGCAGCAACGCACCGATCTTTGGAACCTGTACCCGCTGCTGGTACATCTTAACTTGTTTGGTGCCGGTTATTTAGGCAGGGTGAGGGATGCTGTAAACAGCTACTTATAGCGTCTCATCGTCTCATTGTGTGGGTGAGACGATTTGAAACGATATTTTTCGTAACTACCAAATAATAAGATATTTGCTTATTTTTAGTGAAACGAAAATGAGACGGATGAAACGATTTTTTTCAACTATTTTATTATAAATCATATTAAACTACCGGCTCAAGTAAACCACCGCCAAAGCAATTATAGCCGGTAGTGCCTGCACAAAAAATATTTTGATGGATGAGGTTGCCGCACCGTAAATCCCCGCCACTATAACACATCCTAAAAAAAACAGCGCTACGTTGTTTTGCCAAATGGCATCGCCAATGATCAAACTCCAGATAAGGCCGGCCGAAAGAAAGCCATTGTACAGGCCCTGATTGGCAGCCAATGTTTTAGTAGATGAAAAAAGATTTTCGGGTAAGCTTTTAAATACTTTTTTGCCTGCGGTTTCCCAGGCAAACATCTCTATCCATAAAATTAAAAGGTGCTCAATAGCTACAAAAGCAACCAATACTTTAGCCGGTGTGTTCATAATTAAAGATATAAATTATCCGACTAACAATAGTTCACTTTGTGCAATGGGCACCTCGTATTTATTTCTTGCTATTTAGCGTGTTATTCAAACTGCAGTTCCCACTGGTCTTCGCCGCCGTCAACCACGCGGAAGATGGTTTTCTCAACCGTATGCAAGCCGTCTGATGATTGCAGCTGCACCACCTCATGGTCATGAAACTCTTCTGTTTGATTTACCATTACTGCAGTTAGGGTGTGTGGGTCGCCGGGAATTACTATCGTTTTCATAATTGTTTGAGTTTATAAAGGTTTAACAAGTTGAAATTGAAATGGTTTGTAATTACTGCACTGCCCCAATAGAAGGAGAAGCCGGATTAAACGGCAGTTTATGATAATCTAAAGGATCTATCAAATGCCCGCTTAGCCCTGCGTTTTTGGCGGGCGAGGCGTTACTTAACATAAGGGTTACTTCATCAAAGCCGGCGGCCACCTCATCGGCATAATAGATATTTTTATTTGCCACAGCCTGCGCTTCTAAAGCCGAATCAGAGAACTGGAATATGCGGTGGTTAATGCCCGTTGATGTAAAGGTGTTGTACAGCATATTATTATATACTTCCTGGGTTGAGCCTGCAGGCATGGCATAATTGTCAACTAGGCAGGCACCAAAGCTGGAATTATGCTCATAGTTGAGGTCGCCGGCAGTGTTGTTGCATATTTTAATGTTAACATAGGTGGTGTTGGGTGCTGCAGGAACGTTCAAGCCCTCGGTTGACTGCCATTCAAACGGACTATATTTGCGCGAGCCAATGTTGATGTTATCGTAAATTAAACACTCGGCAGGCGTACTGCCAAAACTAATTGACCACAACCTTATGGCATGCCCCTGGTAGCTGTTGGCGTAGTTGCGATAATAATTGGCATTACCTATCAGCAGGAAGAAGCCATTATCATTATTGTTGGTAGCATTAATATTGTTGAAGGTATTGTCGTGAATCTTCATGGCATCCGTGGCCCCTGCAAAAACCAGGTTGCCCGAGTCGCAGTTCATCCAGTTGTTAAAACCAAACTCAATGTTTTTAGTAAGGTCGGTTACCTGTGTAGTGGTTACTTGCCCACCTAATTGAATGGTGCCGTTGCAGTTGTCAAATTGATTATTCAAAAACTTCAGTCCCATGTTTTTTATAGAAGCATCGGTACCGTTCCAAACGGCGCTGCTGCCGTATATAATAATTGGGTAATCGCCAATATTTTTGTAGCTGAAACATTGCAGCGTTACATTTTTATTGGTGCCGGATATGGAAGTTGGCCGGTAGCTGTTATCATGAATATAAAACCCAAATGCATCTGCCGAGCCGCTGCCGCTGATGAGCAGGTTACTGCAATTGCTGTAATTTAAGCCCGCGTAAATATTGGTAGTTCCGCCCGGATAATTGCCACCGTCCATAGCCACAACGCCGTTGCCATTTCTAATAGTGATCCTGGTAGCCGGATTAAGGTTTTGAATATTGATGGTGCCATAAACGCCCGGGGCTATAACTATTAATGCGTTATCCATATAAGTTGCCGAATTGCCATCAATAGTGAGATTGCCGCTACCTGCCCCTACATTGTAAATATGACTATAACTTTCCTGTGTTGTAGCGGCAACTGCATTGCTCCATTCGCTGTTCAGATAGCCATCGCCTTGCGCAGATGCCTGGGTACGGTAGTAAAAAGTACTGTTAGCTGGCAACCCTGTATCATTGAATGTTGTTGCCGAACCTGCATACACTTGCGTTAAGCCGCTGGTAAAGTTGCTATCATTAGCACGTTGGATAATATATTGGGTAGCATGTGGCACAGCAGATAAAGTTAACGGAATATTGCTTGTGCCGGTTGTGCCTGCAGTTAAAATTGGAGCGCTAAGCGTTTTTTCGCAGCAAGGTGATGCGAACGCGGCTTGCTGCACATAGGATTTAAATGCAGCTGCATTAACAAAATTCTGGCCTGTACTTCCGTTAATATAAGCCGTGTAAGCCAGTTCCGGAACGATATCAGCATCGGTGTAGATGTTTTTAATTACAACTGTATTAGTGTAATAAATAAAGCGCGCGCAGTTCAATGGGTAGTCTCCGGTAGTGGTTTCCTGCCCTGTATAGGTATTGTAAATGTTAAAAAAGCCGGAGCCCTTTGTAATAGTAATATTAGCCATAAAAATAGGTTTATAATTGGTTTGGAAGAGTAAAGCTAATTTACAACTTAAAGGTGTATTGTTGTTAAAGAATAAATACGCAAATACTGACTTATAAGGTAGATTTTGCGCCAAGCAGAAGGTTAACTGAAATTATTATTCAATTTTGCCGTCAACAATAAACCATCAACACAATATGAAGATAACTTCAACAAAACTAATAGCTGCAACTGTATTAGCTATGTTTTTCGTGAATAATAGCGCCAAAGCACAATCTTTACCCGAAAGCAAACTAAAGTTTGGTATTGGGTTGGATGGAATTTTACCTGTGGGCAATTTAACCAATACGGCCAACTTTGGTTTAGGCCTAACGCCGAGACTACAATATGGAGTGTCAGAAAATGTAGCAGTTACCTTTACTACAGGTATATACCACTTTTTCACCAAGGAAATACGGATACCGTCTGGCTTACCCGGTCAGTATAATACTATGGAAAATAAGCTCGACCTTATCCCGGTAAAGGCAGGTGTTAAATCCTTTGTTTCTTCAAACGTATATTTTAGTGGAGAGATAGGGGTGGCATTGCAGGTTGATAACGGCGGCGGCGGCTCGCAATTTATAGCTTCGCCGGGCGTGGGTTATGCAGGTGACAAATGGGATTTGGGGGTACGATATGAAAACCTATCAAAAACCGGTAGTAATAGCGCAGGTTTTATTGGGCTGCGACTGGCGTACGGATTTGGCTTGTAAGGCATTGAACTAAAAAAATCTCCTTCCGGTTTCGGAAGGAGATTTTTTTTCTTAAAATAACATTTCCTGCGGTGGCGTAACACCTTTTAAACGCAGGTAAGGCGTTGTCTGACCGCGATGATGTGTTTGGTGCTCAAAAGCTTTTGCCAAAACCAGGCCTCTGGTGGCCTTCATGTTAAAGAAGGTGACCTCCTGGCTCATTTGCTCGGCAGGGATGCTTTTAATAATATCTATTACATAATCGTAGCTGGCCAAAACAGCTTTGGTTACCGCCTCTTTAGTTTGCGGAACTGTTTCATCTAATTTAGCAGTTTCTGCCGGAGGTGTTTTGCCTGCCGCACTCGCCGAAAACATATAGTTAGCGCCTGCCAAGTGCAACATTTGCTGCGCGAAAGAACGCACATCGGGTGTTGCTTTAAAAGCATAGCCATCGGCAGGCATGGCATCTAAATACGCTTTGGTGTAAGCTTTGGCGCGGGTCCACTCGGCAATATTTTGCTCTTTGGTAATTTGCGCGAAGGCTGTTGTACAGGCCATGGCCAGTACAAAAAATAAAAGGCTAAGTTTTTTCATATTGATATTGATTTTGTTGTGTTTTGGTAAAATTAAGTATTTGCATTTAAATCATAGTTAAAAAGGCATTAGCCTGTTGCCAAAGTAAAGCTCTTTAAAGGGCCGCCACTCAGCGCCTTCTACAAATGTTTCGCGGTGTAAAATAGTGAGTGTATTCGCTTTAAATACGGCATTGTACTTGTCGTTCTCAAAATAGGGCCATAACTTTTTGAACGCCGATGGCGGTATATTTTTAGCCACTGTAATATGTGGTACAAAATTAGGCAGCTTTATGCCCATTTGCTTCCGTAGTAATTTAAACCAGGCAGGGTTGGATGGCGAGGGGGTAACGGTGGCATAAATAGTAAAACCCACGTTGCCATGTTTAAAAAAATCAAAGCCATTAATATGCAGTTCAACAGGCTGCATGCTCATTAAGCGCTTCTCCATTTGTAACATAAAAGCTTCAGCCATGAATGGCTTGCAACGTTGCTGATGCGTAATGCTAATGTGCGCTGTTGAATGCATGCCTTTAAATTGGCCAATTTTATTGGCGCTTGCCCGCTTGTATTTACTTATCTGCTTGATCACCTCGGCGGGCGGCGAAATGATCATTAAATAGTCTTTATAGCTTTCCATTTAGTGCGCAAATAATGGTCGCAATTTTGCTAAAAATATTAGTATTATGAAATTTATTTTTCCATATTTGTGTTATGGAACACAAGCGGTGGATAGTACATATTGACCTTGATTCGTTCTTCGTTTCTGTTGAGCGCAAGTTCAATCCCGACCTGATAGGCAAACCGGTTTTAATAGGTGGATCGGCCGAGCGCGGGGTAGTGGCATCATGCAGTTATGAAGCGCGGAAGTTTGGCATCCATTCGGCTATGCCCATGAAACAGGCCATGCGCCTGTGCCCCCACGCTACTGTTATCCGCGGTTCGCATGGTCTGTATTCTGAAGCTTCGCGGGAGGTGACTGAGATCATTCATGACAGTGTGCCGCTATATCAAAAAACTTCGGTTGATGAGTTTTATATTGACCTAACCGGAATTGACCGCTACCACGATAGCTACCAACTGGCTACCGAATTGCGGCAGCGGGTGATACGAGAAACCGGGTTGCCCATTTCTTTCGGTATGGCATCTACTAAAACAGTGGCTAAAATGGCCACTAACGAAGCCAAGCCTAACGGACAATTATTAATACCACACGGCAGTGAGGCCGCTTTTATGGCGCCGTTGCCTATACGCAAAATACCTATGTTAGGTGAAAAGGCATGTCAGAAATTGTATCAGTATGGTATTGAAAAGATCAGCCATCTGCAAAAAACGGATGTGCGTTTTCTGGAAACCATATTCGGCAAGCACGGGCGGGATATATGGAACAAAGCGCACGGACTGGACGAAGGCGAGGTAGTGTCGGAGCATGAACGCAAATCCATGTCGACCGAAAATACTTTCCATACTAATGTAGCCGACCTGAAAACACTGGAAACCTCATTGGTATCTATGACGGAGGAACTGGCATCGAAGCTTCGTCGGGAAGGGTTGGTAACCTCTTGCCTGGCCATTAAGCTGCGTTACGCCAATTTTGAAACGCATACTGTTCAGGAAAAAATCCCGCTTACCGCAGCAGAACATATTTTAATACCGGGCGTAAAGAATCTCCTAAAAAAAGCATGGAACCAAAACAGACCCATCCGATTGATAGGTGTGCGAATGAGTAACCTTTGCCGCGGCAGCTATCAAATTAATCTGTTTGAAGATAATGAAGAGCAGATAAGATTGTACCAGGCTATGGATAACATTAACTTTAAATTCGGCGATAAAACCATTTGCCGTGCAGCAGGCATGAATATTGGCACAAGGAATTTTAATCCGTTTATGCGGGGGTAGAAGCCCCCTCTAAATCTCCCCCTGAAAGGGGAGACTTTTAAGTATTCATTTAGATATGTTTGAGTAACCATTTTGTTTTGCCGCTTGTTTTTCCTTATCTTAAAGCCGGTAATCACACATCTTCAAGCGCATGGCACAACCCGCTACCGAACAATTAAAACGCGTTTTAAAGCCGGTGCATTTGTGGGCCATAGGGGTAGGGTTAGTTATCTCGGGTGAGTATTTTGGCTGGAACTATGGTTGGGGTGTATCCGGCACCATTGGTATGCTCATTGCCACATTGGTCATTACGGTAATGTACATCACCTTTATCTTCAGCTATACCGAACTCACCTCGGCCATACCACATGCCGGCGGTGCGTTTGCTTATGCTTATCGGGCAATGGGGCCGTTTGGCGGTTTAATAGCAGGTTACGCCACACTTATTGATTTTTTGTTGGCTACTCCGGCAATAGCCGTTTCTTTAGGTAGTTATATTCATTTTTTATATCCGGGTATACCTATTGTTCAATCGGCTTTAGCTTTTAACTTGGTTTTTATTTTGCTGAATATATCTGGTGTTAAAGAGTCGGCAATGTTTTCATTGTTCATTACCATATTGGCAGTAGGCGAATTACTGCTGTATATAGGCGTAATAGCGCCGAATTTTAAGATGAGCAATTACCTTACTGACCCCATGCCCTTCGGTTGGGGCGGGGTATTTGCAGCTTTACCCTTCGCGGTTTGGTTTTACCTGGCCATAGAGGGCATGGCTCAGGTGGCCGAAGAAGTTAAAGAGCCTAAACGCAATATTCCTAAAGGCTACATATCTGCATTAGTTACTTTAGTTTTTCTGGCATTAGCGGTAATGATACTAACCGGCGGTGTATCCGACTGGCGCAAACTTACCAACCTGGATTACCCACTGCCAGAAGCCATTGGTTTGGTAATGGGTAAAACCAACGGACTAACCAAAATATTTGCCAGTATAGGCTTGTTTGGTCTGATAGCATCTTTACATGGTATTATCCTGGCATCATCGCGCCAAATATTTGCCATGGCGCGTAGCGGTTATCTGCCTGCGGAACTTGCCACTATCAATCATCGGTTTAAAACGCCGCACTGGGCCATTATAGCAACCGGGGGAGTTAGTTTTATAGCTATACTCACCGGTTCAACTGCGCAGATCATCGTATTATCGGTACTCGGCGCTGTGGTTATGTATATGATGAGCATGATCAGCCTGTTCATCCTCCGCAAAAAAGAACCCGATTTGGAGCGACCCTTCAGATCGCCTTTTTATCCGGTTTTTCCGGGGATAGCGTTGGCGCTATGTGCCGTTTGTCTTTTTTCAATCATCGTTTTCAATCCTAAAATAAGCCTTATGTTTTTTGTTTTGTTGGCAGTTATTCTGGCCATTTTTATGCTGATAGGAAAACATAAAATGAAATTAAAGGATGAGCTATAGGCGAAGATTGAGCAGGATGACCAATGACTAATGACAACTGACTAACGTGTACCGCCATACCATCAAAAATAAGGTATACCGCTTTGCCGACCTGAAAGCACTAATGGCAAAGGCATCACCCCACCGCTCGGGTGATGAGCTGGCGGGGGTATGCGCTACGTCATACGAAGAAAGGGTTGCAGCGCAGATAACTTTGGCCGATGTGCCATTAAAGAATTTCTTAAATGAGGCGCTAATACCTTATGAGGATGATGAAGTAACGCGGTTAATTATTGATAGTCACCTGCCTGAGGCTTTTTTGGCTATTAGCAGTTTAACTGTTGGTGAATTTTATGAGTGGCTAATGCATGATGAGACGGATGGTGAATTGATAGCCGCTGCATCGCCCGGTATAACGCCCGAAATGGCTGCGGCCGTTTGTAAGCTCATGCGCAATCAGGATCTGATTGCTGTTGCGAAGAAAATACAGGTAGTTACCAAGTTTAGAAATACCATTGGATTAAAAGGGCGCTTCTCCACCCGCCTGCAGCCCAACCATCCAACTGATGATTTAAAAGGCATTGCCGCCAGTATAATTGATGGTTTGCTTTTCGGTAGCGGCGACGCGGTGATAGGCATTAACCCGGCTACTGATAGCCCCGCAACGGCCTCTGCGCTACTCATTATGATGGATAATGTTAGGCAGCAGTTTGCCATTCCCACGCAAACCTGTGTATTGAGTCACATTACTACCACCATGCAATTGCTGGAGCAGGCGGCACCCGTTGACCTGTGTTTTCAATCTATAACAGGAACCCAGGCAGCAAACAACAGCTTTGGCATCAACCTTAACCTATTAAGCGAGGCATATGATGCTACACTTTCGCTTAAGCGGGGTACCATTGGCAATAATGTGATGTACTTTGAAACAGGACAGGGGAGCTGCCTTTCTGCCAACGCGCACCATGGCCTTGATCAGCAAACCTGCGAGGCAAGGGCGTATGCTGTGGCCCGCAAGTTTAACCCCTTGCTGGTTAATACTGTTGTAGGGTTTATCGGGCCTGAGTATTTATATGATGGTAAACAAATTATCCGTGCCGCGTTGGAAGATCATTTTTGCGGAAAACTTTTGGGTTTACCCATGGGTGTTGATGTATGCTATACCAACCATGCTGAAGCTGACCAGGACGATATGGATAACCTGCTTACGCTTTTAGGCGTAGCGGGTTGTAATTTTGTGATGGGCATACCGGGATCGGATGATGTGATGCTTAACTATCAATCCACCTCTTTTCATGATGCGGCTTACCTGCGCAAGGTTTTAGGTTTACGTCATGCGCCCGAATTTGAAACCTGGTTAACACAACAAGGTATTGTTGACAATAAAGGCGACCTGAAACAGATCAGCCAGACACACCAGCTGCTTAATGCGTTTCTAAAATGAAAAAAGAGGGCCTTGCAAAGCACAACATATTGGAGCCATTAAAGGCATTTACTCCTGCACGCATAGCCTTGGGACGGGCGGGGACGGGTATTCCACTAAAAGCTTTTCAGGCGTTTAAACTCGCGCATGCACACGCGCGCGACGCTGTGTACTCTGAACTGGATATTGACGGCCTCAATGAAAAACTCTCCGTTTTTGATTTGCCTGTTATACACCTCCATAGCGCTGCGGCATACCGTGAACAATATCTGCAACGCCCCGATCTGGGGCGGAAGCTAAATGAAGAATCGGCAGAAGAGATCAAAAAGTACTATTCCCCATGTGATGTTGCCATCGTTATAGCCGATGGCTTATCTGCTATGGCGGTTAATAATCAGGTGGTTAAATTGGTTAAATCGCTGCTTGCTTTGTTGCAGGACGCTAATTTTCAAACGGCCCCTTTAACTTTGGTAAAGCAAGGCCGCGTAGCCATTGCTGATGAAATAGGCCTTGCTTTAGGAGCCAGGCTATCATTAATCATTATAGGGGAACGGCCCGGATTAAGTTCAGGATATAGCGCGGGCGTTTACATTACTTATCAACCCAAGCCAGGCTTAACAGATGAGTGTCGCAATTGCGTATCTAATATCCATGCGCAAGGGTTAAGCGGCAAAATAGCGGCAGAAAAGATCTTCTATCTTATACAGGAGGCGTTTAAATATAAACAAACCGGTATCACATTAAAAGATAATCAGTTACTACTTCCTTAGCTCTTTTTGGCCTCTTGCGGTTTGATTTCTTCCACCATGCCGTTAAATGTTATCGGCATACGGTTGACTGAAATTACTTGTAGTGTAGCATATCCGCCGGGACTCACGCTAAGTATCATGCGGTAAACATCAGCAGGGCTGCGCGTTTCTAACTTTTGCGGTTTAAATGTTATTTGTAAACTGCCTTTCTTCTTTTGCGCTACATTATAATCAAACTTAGTAGTGTTAAGTTTAATGCCGCCTTCGGTAGGGTTGATGGGGGCGCTGAATGCTGTACCATAATAGGGAAGAAAAACCGATAGCGAATCATTTTTCAAACTAACATCGTATGAACCTGTAAGGTTGATCATACCGCTGTTAAGCTGATTTAAAACACTGTTTGGCCCACCAATATTCCCGCTTACCTGTACGCCGGCAGAAGTTGTAGGCATGGCTGTAGTAGCTTTAAAAATATAGTTTTTGCCATCAACTATGCGTTTCAGTTCGGCAATTTGCGTTGCTTTTTTGTCGGGCGCTGTAGTTTGCGAAATGGCCTTTTCACCAAATAATACGCAAACAGCAACAGCAAAAAATATTTTCAATGTGTTTTTCATGGGATGTTGATCTGATGTTTTAAATAAAATTCAGGTTATTAAAATTAAACAAAAACAACGCAAATAAAAAAAGCTGTCCTTGTTTTAATAGGACAGCTTTCGCTCTAAAAAGTTTAATAAAATTATATCAGGTTAACGCTGCGCTTCACAAATTCGGTCAGCTCGGCTCCGGTTAGTAGCCCTTGCGATAATAAAGCCAGGTCAAACGCCTGTTTAGCCAATTCAGCCTGTACTTCTTCGCTTTCTTCCTGGGCTATGCGGGTTATCAGTTTATGGTTACCGTTAACTACCACATTATAGTTGTCAGGCATGTTGCCATAAAAGCCCATGCCGCCGCCCATGGCTGCCATGTCTTTCATGCGGCGCATAAACTCGTTCATGGTAACAGTTACCGGCAATTCATCAGGGCTTAAGCTTTCCAGTTCAACTTTGTATGTTGGTTTGCCAATGGCTTTATCAAAAACAGTTTTCACTTTGGTTGACTGCTCTTCTGTCAACACATGGGCCGGTGCATCGTCTTTTTTGATCAGTTTATCAGCAACGTCAGAGTCAACGCGTTTTAATTGGGTTTTTTCCAGCTTTTGCTCTAAATGACTGATGAAGTGATTGTCAATAGGAGAGTTCATTAACAACACATCGTAACCTTTGTTATTGGCAGATTGGATAAATGAATCCTGTTTAGCGGCGTCATTAGTATATAAATACACCAGTTGCTCATCTTTATCAGTTTGTTCAGGCGCTACTTTTTCCTTGTATTCGTTAAGCGTAAAAGTTTCTTTTTTAGTGTTGCTTAGTAACACAAAATCTTTTGCCTTTTCGTAGAATTTGTCGTCGCTTATAAAGCCATATTTAACAAACAGGCCAATGTCGCTCCATTTTTCTTCGTAAGCTTTGCGGTCGTTTTTAAATAGTTCAGCTAATTTATCAGCTACCTTTTTTGTGATGTAACTGTTGATCTTTTTAACGTTGCTGTCGGCTTGCAGGAAACTGCGTGATACGTTCAGCGGAATATCCGGTGAATCGATAACACCGTGCAGCAACATTAAAAACTCAGGTACGATGTCTTTCACCTCATCGGTAATGAATACCTGACGAGAGAATAGCTTAATTTTGTTGCGCTGCATCTCAAAATCGTTCTTCAATTTCGGGAAGTACAGTACGCCTGTTAAATTGAAAGGATAATCAACATTCAGGTGAATCCAGAATAGTGGTTCTTCACTGAAAGGATATAACTGTTTGTAGAAATCAAGATAATCCTCGTCTTTCAGTTCAGATGGCGCTTTTGTCCAGATAGGGTTGGTGTCGTTAATAATGTTATCAACCTCTACCGAAGTATATTTTGGTTTGCCTTCTTCATCAACACCATCTTCAACGCTTTCGGTTTTAGTGCCAAATTTGATAGGCACCGGCAGGAAGCGGGCATATTTATCCAATATTTCCTGAAGGCGGTGCTTCTTTAAAAACTCTTCAGATTCAGCATTGATATGTAAGGTGATCTCTGTACCACGTTCCTCTAAAATACCTTTACCAATTTCAAACTCCGTGCTGCCATCGCAAACCCAATAAGCAGGCTCAGCGCCTTCCTGGTAAGAAAGGGTTTGGATCTCTACCTTGTCGGCCACCATAAAGGCAGAATAGAAACCTAAACCAAAACGACCAATGATCTCATTTGCATCTTTAGCCTCTTTAAATTTCTCCATAAACTCGGTAGCGCCCGAAAAAGCTATCTGGTTGATGTACTTTTTGATCTCCTCGGCGGTCATACCAATACCGCGATCGGATATGGTGATTGTTTTTGCGTCTTCATCAAAAGCCACCTCCACTTTAAGGTCACCCAGTTCACCGTTGTATTGGCCCAATGATGCCAGACGTTTTATTTTTTGTGTGGCATCAACAGCGTTTGACACCAGCTCGCGTAAAAATATCTCAGTATCTGAGTATAAAAATTTCTTAATGATCGGGAAAATGTTCTCGGTGTGTATCGAGATCGTTCCTTTTTCTTGCATAGTATTTTAAATTAATCTTTCGGTTAATGTTTAAGTTTCTGCAAGCTTCTTATCAATGGTCGTTCCAAACGGGTGTTTGTTGTCAAATTGTCAGATTGGTTGACGTTTGACCCAGCACCGCACGACTCACCCCGACTACGCTTCGCTGGTCGACCCTCTCTACGCCTTTGGCGTAAAGAGGGTGGAATATTTTTAATTTATTATTTATCACAAATCACAACAACCCTCTTTACCGCTTGCGGTAGAGAGGGTCGACCAGCGAAGCGTAGTCGGGGTGAGTAGTTGAAGCGATAAGCACAGCTAATTTGTATTAATGTTTTCTTAAAAAAAATTAAGACCTTGCACCGTCAAATATATTATGCTGTTGATGAAAAAATTAACGGAAGCTAATGCCCGCTCTTTTACCGTAGTCCTGATTATAGTTACCTTTTTTTTACGTCTGCTGATAGCTGCTTATACAGGTTTGGGTAATGGTGAATCGTATTATTTCAGAGGGGCATTACGCTTTGACTGGAGCTACTTTGACCAGCCGCCGCTGTTTTTCTGGCTGGGTGGCCTCAGTATAAAACTTTTTGGACTTAATAATTTCGGCATACGATTCCCAACTGTGTTATTGTTTGCAGGTACCAGCTGGCTGTTATACTTAATTGCTGCTAAGTTGTTTAACAATAAATCGGCTTTTTGGGCAGTGGTGATGTTAAATTTAAGTGCCGTTTTTACAGTTGCAACTGCCGTTTGGTACCAACCCGACGGTCCGCTGATGTTTTTTTGGCTGGCCGCAACCTGGTGCATCATCAAAATATTGGGTATAGGTTCGCCACAACTTGATCTGAAAAAAGATAAAGGCCAGATATACCGCTTGTGGATAATGACCGGTATTTGCCTTGGGTTGGCCACATTAAGCAAATACCATGTGTTATTTATGTTCGCCGGTGTGTTTTTATACGTCAGTACGCGTAAAGACCAACGCCATTGGCTAACACACCCCGGCCCATATCTGGCTGTTGTAATAACTATATTAATGGCTTCGCCCATAATATGGTGGAACTACAATAATAACTGGGTATCGTTTGTGTGGCAGGGCTCGCGCGCGGGCACACGAGACAAGGCCTTTGAGTGGCATATTGATTGGTTTTTACGGAGCATTTTAGGCCAGGCTGCCTGGTTGCTGCCATGGATATGGTTCCCAACGGTAAGGCAACTATTTGTAAGCTGGAGAGAGCGCCACAAGGCGGAATATGGATTCAATTTTTGGATGGCTGTGTTACCTATAGTGTTCTTTACCGTATTAACCCTTTGGGCCGATCTGCAGTATCACTTCCATTGGCAGGCCCCGGGTTACATGATGTTGTTTATGCCCCTCGGCTTCGCTGTTGATAAAGCATTAACAGGCGCGGATGAGTATAAAAGGCGACTAACACGCCGCTGGTTGAACTTCTCTATTTATTTTACGGTTGTTACCATAACTATTTTGGGCCTGCATTTGGTTACCGGTTTTTGGCAGAATTATGGTCCCAAATGGGTAGCGAGTTTAGGTGGAGGCAAAGTTGATCCTACCATACAGGGTGTTGACTTTGATGAGATAATGACCCGCTTTGAAAAAGAAGGTTGGCTGAATAACGATAAAATTTTTGCCGGAAGTACCCGCTGGTGGCTGGCCGGTAAGGTAGATTGGGCGCTGAGAGGTAAAAAGCCCATTGTATGCTTTAACCGCGATGCACGTAATCTGGCATTTTTAGTTGACCCCAATACCTTGTTAGGTAAAGACGTTATAATGATAGGGGAGGCCAACGCTTATGATGAAACCATTTACCAGGACGCCACCCCATTTTTTGATAGCATTGAACAATTGCCCGATATCCCTATCATTCGTGGGGGAGTAGTGGAAGAGCATTTGCAGGTTTTCTATTGCAAAAATTTCCACCAGTCAAAAACACCGTTGCCCGATTATCCGCTGTACAGGCAGTTGAATGGGTTGGTGCCGTTTGGGAAGTAGCACAGAAGGGTTTGTCATATTAAGCGACAGCGAAATATCTTATGCGCTTCCCAGACCTGTGGTAAATCCGCTTTGTAAGGTTGTGGGATAAGATATTTCGCTGTCGCTCAACATGACAGACGTTATTTATACAAGCGCTCTAACCCGCCTGAATGTACCTGCCTGTCCGCTGTTCCAAACGGGTACAAGTTTAACTTCTTTTTCTTCTTCGGTTTTTTTAAGCAAGCGGTAAGTTATGGTAGTTGCCACAGCAAATACCACATGTGCAGGTATACGTTGCAGGTAAAAAGTGGTATAATCTAACCACGGTGGTAGTGGGTGTACTTTAAAGGTTCCTTTCCATATTAATAAGCCTATCAAACCGCTTACTATGCCGAGTATGATGCCATTGGTTATGTTATGTTTGATCTCATGCTTTTCCCAAAGTTCAACATAAATAGCAGCGAATACGAAACCCATGGTGAAGTGCGCACCCCAACCGGCTATTACTTTAGCTTGTTTGGATAACATAGGCGCAAGGCGTTTGATCATGGTTTCCAGATGATTGGGCTCACTAAAGTTTTCGCCCCAGATCTTGCTCATTAATTCACTGCCGAGAGTCATTACCACGGTGCCCGCACCGCCTGATAAAACCGTTTTTGATAGTTGATCCATATTTCAGTAATCTTATATAATCAACGCCCCGGTAGCTTTTTTTGTTGTAAAGAATTTTAAAATTGGCTTACAGCTGCACTTTATCCAGCTTTAAATAACCCAGCTGTATGCTATCTGCCTGGCCTTCAATATCAGGTTTAAGATGTATATGCCAGTTGGTTTTATCGTCGTCACTCAGCAGGTCTTCAATGCGATAGATCTCATCTACATCGATACCGTACTTTTCGTCAATATGTGCGGCGGCACTTTTAACGGCTTTAATGGTGTTGGTTTTAAAAAACTCGGTATCTGTAGCTGCTTTAACGGCCCATTTGCGGTCGTCTTGCACGGTAAGTAGGGTGTAATGCTGTTCTTCTAAACGTCCGCTTATATAACCACCAAGGTTTACAAAAAACAGGCGTTTGTTATTGTCTGGTCGGTTTGCCGATGTAGGGATAATATTCACGCTGTAACCCTCAACATGCCTTACCTCGCGCCATCCGTCAATATGCAAGCTGCTGCCTGCTTCGGGCCAAAAATCGCGCATGCGGGGAATTAACTCTTGCAAATTATAAGCAATGCCAAAAAAGAAATCGTGCTGCTCAATATTGCGTTGCTTTGCTTTTGAGCCTAATAAAACCATAAAAAGTTTTGGTTCTGCCATAATCTTAAGTTAGGAAGCTTCGGCTAATTGTTTACCAGTCATGGCTTCAATAATAGCCGCTGATGCCGCTTCGCTAAAATCTAATCCGGAATAATCGGGGTTGTAGCCGCCTATTAGCGGTACAGCCATTACGTATATCCTGTTGTTCAAAGCGTTAAACTTATCCAATAGCTGAAAATGGTCGTTGATGGCCATGCCGGGCACTATCAAATAGTACTCACCATCAACACCTTTTACCACTGGTTTTTCGCCTTCATTCATTAGTTCGGCACCAACGTTAGCGTTGCGGAAACGCAAAGTAGCATGACTGGCAGTGTGATTATCAACCAAACTTCTGAATGGGATATCATTGAAAGCCAAATGTTGCTGACCAATACAATCCACAAAAAGCTGATAATGCGTTTGGTGTTTACGGCCCTGTTCATCTACATATTTATATATAGCGCCGCCATCTTCATGCGGAATAACCTCGCTGTCCTGGTCCACAGTTATCATACTTAGTCTGCCTGCATCATGCAGGGCCATTAAGGTTTCTGCCGAGCTCTGCGGTACAAATGCTATTACTACGGATATTAAAGGCATCAGTGTTTTTTGCAGACGGATCATATCTTCTGCCGAAAAATACTTAGCCGGGTAATTCATCGCGAAGCTCAACACGGCCAGCATCTCTTTCCAGTAAACAGACTCCTTGCGGATAATGGACTCGCGCGCCTCTACATATTCTTCTTTAAGCAGATCGAACGGGTCCTGGTTTTCGCGGTAGGTCATTACCAGATCCACAAAACCTTCCATGTTCAGGTTGGCTATCTTTTGGTAAAACTCAGGATCGTTTTTGCGGATGTAGGCTTTAAAGTTTTTTTCAAATACATAATCCAGCGATAAAAAGCCATCGTTCTGTTCGCGGTTAGCCAGAACTTCTTCATCGCTCAATACGGTGTCTTTACCCAAATGGCTGTCTTCCAGATGAAAGCGCACCGCAGGCAGCAAACCATTGCGCGTATGCATAGCTATGCGAAAGTCAGAACTATCCTCGTTAACGTAAAAGTGCAGAATACCTTTATCGTCTTTTTCAAAGCGGCCATTGTGCCTGGCCAAAGTTCGTATGGCATCAATTGCAGTTAAGGAAGCGCCCCTTACTGCAACCGGGTGGTTAGCATGCAATGCAATTTTTTGCGGCGGATACGGCGAATCAAACCACCCCTTAACTTTACCCTCGTGGGTTGTGGTCCAGATATGGCCGCTGCATACTACTACGCGATCATAACGTTCTTCGCCTTTATCCGTTACTACAACAACCTCATCTTGGTCAGGTTTGTCAACAACATCGCGTACAGTAGTGTTGTAATAAACTTTGGTGTTGATGCCATGTTCACGCGCCTGCTTGAGTAACAGTTTAAACTGCGCGTTTAAATATTGTCCAAACAGCAGCCGGGGTAGCACTTTGTACTCATTAAATTTTTCAGGATCAATGTTGTACTTGTCTAAAGTATCCTTAGGTACGGTTTTTATCCACTCCTGTATGGTGGTGACCAATTGAGGTATCTCATTGCCGGATACGTTGGTGATATGCTCGTCGGCAGCGCCATCTTGGCTGTAAGGCATGCCACAACCTAGGTTATTGTTCTTTTCGTAAATGTGAACTTCCAGGCCGGGAGCGCCGGTTTCTACCAGGCGTTTGTACATAAACAAACCGCCCGGACCTCCGCCAATAATGGCTATTAAATTGCTGCTTTGTGTTTTCAATTGATAAGTATTTGCAGCAATATAACCAAGCAACTTACGCTTTGTTTATTGCGGGAAATACCTGTTCATGCAAACAGACAGTTTTTATCCACGTAGCCTCAATTCCGGAACTACTATTTTTTCAATCAGCAGGCTGCGTGTATCATTAGCATCTACCGAAATAGCGCCATGGTTGTTGAAAGCATCAACGGCTTCCTGGGCTTCGCGGGTGGAGGCAGCATGTACGGTAACAATGGTGCCGTTTCTGCTGAGCGATGCATAGTGCGCGGCCTCATCGCCATTATCGTAAACATGGTTGAAGAAGTCAGCTATACGGTCGGTTGATGATGGTTGAGCTTCATCAGCGTGTATATCTACATTCTCGTTGTCAAACTCGTTGGCTATCAGGTATTCTGTTACCTGCTCGGCAAGGGCCTTATCGTCAAATATTCCAATTACTGTTATCATGCATAAGTAAATGAACAAATTAAGTATTTGTTTGCCCCGACAATGATTGGCAGCACATTTGCTATACATAGGCAACCTACAATTTGAAAAACATATGAATTATAACGACGAAGAGTCTCTGCAAAATTGGGATGATAATGCAGAAACAAATAAAACCCCTGTTCAGGATAACATCAATAATGCTACAGCCAACGCTTACAGAGTTGATAGCGATGATGAGGTTACAGAAAAGGATCTGACAAGAAGCTTCCTTGGTGATGCCGAAAGGAACGAGGTTAGGGAAGGGCAACCAATGGGTGGCCATAGTTTCGGTAAAAGTAATGTAACGCCATCGGGAGATGATAAAAACAATCCATCGCAAAACGCGGGTTATTCTAACGCTTATTTCGCACGTACTGAACCATCAGAAGAGCATCCGGAAAACAGCAACTTTACGCCCGACGGTAATAACATGCACCAGGAAGGTACGGCAGATAACGATGGCCAATATCAAAATGCCGAAGAAGGCCCTATTGATATAAGGGACAGGGAACGATTTGGCTTAGACAATGAGTTTGAGAACAGGCGGGATATTGAACCTAAGTAATTGAAGGAAGCCGGTTAGTTTTGCTAACCGGCTTTTTTATTACTCACGCTCTGCCACTTCTTTTAACTTAGCTAATGCTTTGGGCCATATATCTTTAAACATGTCTGCATAATCGTCGGCCATATCGCAGTCAACCGAGAATTCGGTTTGGCCGTCAACATCTTTAAGTGTGTAATTTTCAAAGGCGCCGCTCCATTGTTGTACCTTTTCGCTGGTTGTGTCTTCCACACCGTCTTTTATTTCGCCCAAGTGTTCTATTGATAAAAATTCATTAGGAATGTTCTCGGCAATGCGAGATACCATGCCCGAACCATCCGGACCCAGAAATAAGGTTTTGCTTCCTTTTTGCCAATCTGTTACAGCATATGAGCCCGGCATAAATGCCGAGGTCCACTCACGGTAGGTGGCATCATCAAGTGTTGTTTTCCAAACCTTTTCGCGTGTCGCGTTGATCAGAATTTTAAAGTGCAGTGTTTCCATAATTGTAGATTTTTGTTATCGCAAGTTACAATTGACTACAAAACAATATGTTGGGCAAAAAAGACAATTTGAGGGGTAGGATGGGACAGATTAACCTTAATGAAAATTCCGCCCCTTATGGAACACCTCCGTAGGTATCTTTTCTTTGGGTATTTGCCTTGCATCATAAGGAAAAGGTGAAGTAACTTCATCACCCCGCGATGGCAGGAAAGGAAAATCATCATCATTAACAGCGGTTAGGTTATGCAGCATTTTGTTGAGGTTGAAGCAGCGGGTGCTTACCACGTGTATCACATCGCCTTCAATTTGCAAATTACCTTCAACCATAAATAGCTTGGCCTGTAGTATTTCTTTGCGGTATTTTTCAAATATCTTTTCCCATATCACCAGGTTGGCAAAGCCGGTTTCGTCTTTAATAGTAACAAATAATACCCCTTTAGCGGTGCCGGGCCGCTGGCGTATGGTAATGAGACCAGCTACTTTCACCGGGTCGCCGTTTTTCATTTCTTTTAGTTTTCCTGTTGGGGTGATGTACAGTGCATCCAGTTCCCGCCTGATAAAACTAACAGGGTGAGCCTTTAGCGAAAGACCGGTAAACTCAAAATCATGCACCACATGTTCAGCGGGTTTCATGACGGGCAAGTCCATGCTTAACTGCGCGCTGTCGGTCTCTTTTTTACCTGCAAATAAGCCTACAGGCTTTGTATCAATAGCAGGCACTTCCCACAAAGCCTGCCTGCGATCAAGCCCGATGGAGCGGAATGCATCCGCATCAGTAAGCCGTTCAATAGCCGCTTTAGGTATGCCTGCATCGCTAAGGGCAATAATATCCGTATAGCCATTCCCGCGTTGCTTAACAAGCAAGTTCATGTCGGTTTCTTTTAATCCTTTTACCTGCCGGAATCCTAACCTCACGGCGCAATACTTACCGTCTTTTTCTTCCAGGATATTATCCCAGTAAGAATGATTGATATCAACCGGACGAACCGTAACACCGTGTGCCCTTGCATCATCAACAATTTCGGCAGGTTGATAAAAGCCCATTGGCTGACTGTTCAGCAAGGCCACACAAAAAACATCGGGGTAATGATACTTTAACCAGCAGGATATGTATACCAGATGCGCGAATGCTGCCGCATGGCTCTCAGGAAAACCATAGCTCCCAAAACCTTCCAGCTGTTTAAAAATACGTTCCGAAAATTCTTTTTCGTAACCTTTTTTGACCATGCCGGCCACCAATTTATCTCTGAATGCGCTTACCTGGCCCTTGGCTTTAAAAGTGGCCATACTCCGGCGTAACTGGTCGGCTTCGGCATGTGTAAAATCAGCTGCTACAATGGCAATTTCCATTGCTTGTTCCTGAAAAAGCGGTACACCTTTGGTACGCCCCAATACATCTTTTAACTCTTTTGATGGGAAAACAATGGGGTCTATACCATCTCTTCGCCGCAAATAGGGGTGAACCATGTCGCCCTGAATAGGTCCGGGACGAACAATGGCTACTTCAATTACCAGATCATAAAATTCCTTAGGCTTTAAACGCGGAAGCATAGACATTTGCGCCCGGCTTTCTATTTGAAAAACGCCTAATGTATCAGCCTTGCAGATCATATCATAAACTTTCGGATCATCCTGAGGTACGCTCTCTAAAGTTAGCGGCAGGTTATAGTGCAGTTGGGTTAAGTCAAATGCTTTGCGAATACAGGTAAGCATACCCAAAGCCAAAACATCAACCTTTAAAATGCCCAAATCTTCCAGATCATCTTTGTTCCATTCCAACTGGGTGCGGTTCTCCATACGGGCATTCAGTACAGGGCAAAGGTCAGACAGTTTGCATCGCATTATAACAAAACCACCCGTATGCTGCCCTAACTGTCGGGGAAAAAGGTACATCTGCATGGTAAGCTCTAAAGTTTTCATTAACAACGGGTCATCCGGATTCAAACCCTGACTAATAATCCTTTCTCTGTCAAATGCCTCGTCTGTAAAGCTCCATATTGCTCCTCCCAAACGCTTAATGGTATCTTCAGACAAGCCCATGGCTTTGCCCACATCCCGCAATGCGCCTTTGTGCCTTTGTTGTGTTACTGTGGCTACAATACCTGCATACTCGCGACCATAAGTTTCATATATCCATTGGATGATCTCCTCCCGGCGTTCATGCTCAAAATCGCAATCAACATCTGGCCATTCCTCGCGTGCTTCAGACATAAATCGGGAAAACAAAAGATTTTGTTTTTGTGGATTTACCGGTGTTATTCCTAAACAAAAGCAAACTGTACAATTAGCTGCCGAACCACGGCCCTGATGTAATATGCCTAACTCATCAGCTTTTTGGGTGTATTCAAAAACTCTTAAAAAATAAGGGGCGAGTTTTCGACCTGCAAAAAAAGCCAGTTCAAAATTGATCTGCTCAATTGTTTCGGGCTTTATATCATCCCCAAACATTTTTTTTGCGCCTTTCCAGGTATGCTCTGCCAAATGCTCATCGGCCGTACGCCCATCCGGACTAATCCATTCAGGTTCCAGGTATTTTAATTCTTCTAATGAGAACTTGCAGGCATTGGCAATTTCCTGAGTGCGTTCCAATGCATCCGGGTATTCCCTAAAAAGGCGTTCCAACTCGTTAATTGGTTTGAGGTAACGTTCTGCATTGGCATGCAGCTTATAACCTGCGTTATGTATGGTGCATTTCTCGCGCACGCAGGTTTCAATATCCTGCAGCTCGCGCCGTTCAAAAGTGTGATAATAGATGTTACCAGTAGTCACCATGGGTATGCCGGTTTGCTTTAAACGGTAAAATCGCTTGGCATCATCGCCATTATAAGTGCAATTGGCGGCTATATAAAGCTGATTGCCAAGATTTTTTTTGTATTCGGAGACACTAGCCTTAAAATCATCATCAAAATCAAAAAAACCATTAAGCTGCGCAGGTGGGATCAAGATAAACAGGATGCCTTCGGCGTTATCAAAAACATCTTGTTTATACAATTCGCATTTACCCTTTTCGGTACGCAGATTACCGCGCGATAGCACTCCGCATAAACCGCTCCAGGCTTTAATATTGGTAGGGTAGGCCAACAAGCTTGGGCCATCTATCAGGTCTAACCTGCAGGCCGGAATAAATTTTAGGTAGATAGTTTTATTCAATACTTTGGCTTTTTTTAGCGCCATGTGCGCACGCACCACACCAGCCATAGTATTTCTATCGGTTATAGCAATGTGGCTATAGCCTAACTCTATGGCCCGCTCAACTAATTCATCCGGATGCGAGCCGCCTCGTAGGAACGAAAAGTTGCTGGTTATTTGTAGTTCTGCGTATTGCATACATCATTAAGCAAAAAATCCATGAATAAACCACTTACCATCATCCCCATCATAGTGCCCTGACCGGAATACCCAATACCGCCTGCCTTCCACATCTTCTACCGCATAATAATCCCTATGCTCTCCTTGCTCCAGCCACCACTCGCGCTCAATACGTTCGGGGCCGTCTGCTTTAGCTATTACGTGTTTTTTTCCCTTGTAAATAAATTGTTTTGGCGGATAATCGGGTTCCTTAGACATTACTGCAATATCCTCCGGTTGTCGCAACATGCGCAGCGGGCGTGGTCTGTCGGCACGCCAGCACGTTGATGGCGCATCCTGCAAGGTCTGCGCTTCTTTAACTGATCGCTCGGGCCAGTAGTGCTCGGCAGGCAGGTAACGATGAATGCGATGCGCGCCCAGTTTGCCGCCAATTTTATCTAACAGTTCGGCAAGGGTGGTATCTTTCAGGTCGGGTTGGTTTATCCAGATGTTTTCCTGTTTTACATTCATTTCTTCCACTCGGGATACCTCCATCACAAACAGCTCAATGCCCAAATCCGGCTCAATTTTATCAATTTGTAACCCAAATAACTTTTGCAGATGCGATACACTGTGCGAGCCACGCGTTGTGCTGATGCTAACCTGGACCTGCTTGCCATCAATGCGGTAGCATTTCAGCATAGCTTTGCGTAGTCCTTTACCTTCAGATGCAAGTCGGGTACATAGTTGCTCCAACAACTGCTGTATAGCTATTTCAATACCTGTTGCTGTTTTTATAGGTTCAAGGCAGGGCAGGCGTTCCACATACGGTACAGGAGGAACAACAGGTGTAAAAAGCTCAGATTTAAGTCCTAATGCCTGTGTAAGCCGGGTTAAAAGATCATCGCCAAAACGCTTACGCAACTCCCTGCCAGGCAGGTTCATAAAACTACCAATGGTGCGGAAACCTAATTTTTGCAGTTGCTCTAAAACAGGTTGTTCCAAACGTAAGGCGGCAGGGGAGAGCTGTGCTATGGCTGCCGCCTGCGCCTGCGGCGTAATAATAGGCTTAACCCTGCCGAAGCGGGCAACTGCCCATGCAGCGCCCATGGAATCGGCTATGGCAGCGCGTGCATCATAGCCGTTGTTGCGCAGTTTTAAAACCAACTCTTTTAAATAGCCCCGCTCATCATCCCAAAGGTGAGTACAGCCTGTAATATCCAGTAACAATCCATCTGGCGGGTCAATGGCTACCAGTGGGGTATAGCGTATGCACCAAAGTGCCAGTTTACGCAATAACTTTTCCTGCCTGCCGGGCATATTGTCTAAAACCTGCAAACAGGGTGCAATGGCCTTGGCATCAGCAGCGGCCATGCCTGCGTAAACGCCTTCATCTTCGGCTGCTTTGTTGGCCGCGGTTACAATTATACGGTTACGTATAGGAGTGGCTACCACAAAGGCTACATCCTTCAATTCCGGTCGGCGTAGTGTTAGCCAGTCGGTCAATAAATGCCTGAACCATATAGACATATAACGTTTTTGCATAAGCCGTCACCCCGCCATTAACTGCCTGTATTCAGCAGGCTTTTGTTCAACTCTTGTTTGTTCAACCACATTAAATTTACCGTTGGCCCATTCCATTTCCCAACAACCAGGCTGCCCGTTACGCACTTTTAGTAATTCTACCCGCCAGCGCGGGAAGCCCAGTCCCGGAAGGCCATCTTCTGGCGTGCTTGGTAATGGTGATATTTGCCAGCGGGCAGCGCAGGCAGTAGGCGTTAATTTTTCTGCTTGATTCCGCAAAATAAAACCTGTAACCCGACTCTGTTCAACCGCCAGCTGCAAGCGACGCGACTGTTTAAAGTTAAGGTCACGCACCTCGGCAATGGTCATCACCAGTCCGGGGCATTTAAGGGCTTCTTCAGTTGCCCAAAGCACATCCTGATCATTAAGTACGTTGATGAAAATGATCCTGTCGGCATCCACCCCAAAAGCTTTCAGCGCCGATGGATTGATATTACCCGAAAGGCCTATCCACAAACAAACGCCGCCCTGCTGCATCAGCTTAGCCAGTAAGGCGCTTATAAAGGCGCTGCCTGCGGTGGCCTGCTCGGTATTGGCACAAAGCACCTCATGCACCGTACCGGTAGGGAAAATATTGTTGGGGAAAGATTGCTCAATTACGCCCAAACCCATAGGGGTATGCTTACCGGCCTCGGGTGGCCTGTAGCCTTCCCACTGCAAAATATCTTTTTGCAAGCGGCTGATGACGGCATTTTTAAGCAAAGGCATAAAAACTAAACTTTTAACGATGTAAAATTGCTAAAAATATTAGTATTTTAAGTTGCAATGTTGAAAAATAAATCGGAATTAGAATAGTTTAGCCATTACGCTATCTGCACTATTCGCGCATTTTCACATTCCGGATCGGTATCAACAAATTCAGCTATTGCTTCTTTCATCTGTGAAAAGGATGCATTGTAAAAATACAAAGCTGTTTCGGTATTACCCTGCCAATACCTTACAACTTCGCTTTTGTTGCTTGTTAACTCTTTGAGTTTTGTATCAATTGCTTCAAGGTCTAAATTAGCATAAACCTCGTCAGACAAATTTATACCGTCAAGATAAATAGCCAGTCCCTCTAACTTTCCAAAAGGAATGGTTTGACCTGTGCTTTCAATAATTAGTTTGGAGCCTTTAGGTGCACCTAATAATTCTAATTTTGTTACTATTTCATGAATGATTTCCGGAGAAGGCTCCACATTTAAATTGATTTCAACATCACAGTACGAAACCTCATTGTTCAACTCCAATAAAGTACCGCCACCACTAATCTCTCCATAACCTTTAAGTTTTAAAAGCTCGTCTAATGGGTCCTCATAAACTTCTCCACGATCAATCGGCATTATTTTGTCATTCAATTGAGCAATTATAAAAACGCCTTCGGAAGCTTTATCGGTTTTAGAGAACAGTCTGTTCCAAAGTTTATTTAGCATTATGATCTAAAATACCCATTGTTTTTTGCATGGTAAGCTAATATACAAACAAATTACATTAAAATTTGTCGGTGTTATAGCTTAATACCCGTAATTTTATCCTTGTAAAATTAAACGCACATCAGCATGAAACTAAAAATTGCATTTACCTTTTTATTAGCCGCAAGCCTGTTAACCGTAAAGGCACAAATGCCTGCTGCCGATCACGAGAAAGTTAAAGGCGGCGAGCTTACCATACAGCCCATTACCCATGCCACGCTGGTGCTAAGCTACCAGGGCAAAAATATTTATGTTGACCCAACCGGCGGTGCCGATGCCTTTAAAGGTTTGGCTGCGCCTGATATGATATTGATCACTGATATCCATGGCGACCACTTTGATACCAAAACTATTGAGGCTATCAACACGGCTAAAACTACTTTAATTGTTCCGCAGGCGGTGGCTGAGAAATTGCCGGCAACTATTGATAAATCAAAAATAATAGTGTTGAATAACGACCAAAAATCAACACAGGGCGATATTGTAATTACCGCGGTACCTATGTATAACCTGCCCGGCACAAGCAGTGCCAATATGCACACCAAGGGTAGGGGCAATGGCTATATTTTAACAATCGGAGGTAAAAACGTATACATATCAGGCGATACTGCCGATACCCCCGAAATGAAAGCGTTGAACAACATTGACATTGCTTTTATCTGCATGAACCTGCCTTATACCATGGATGTTAACGCGGCATCGCAGGCTGTACTGGCTTTTAAACCTAAAGTGGTTTATCCGTATCATTACCGTGGCCAGGATGTTAACGCTTTTAAAAGCATGGTTAACGCCGGCGACAAAAACATTGATGTAAGGTTGAAGGAGTGGTATCCGGCAGCTAAGTAATGCGTATAAGTATCATAGGTTCGGGTAACGTGGCAACCCACATGGCGGCGGCTTTAAAAAATGCCGGGCACAACATTGTGCAGGTATATAGCCGGGATATGCAAAACGCGGCTTTGCTGGCCTACCATGTAAAGGCCGATGCCATTAATGATCTGCAAAATATCAGCCCTGAAACCGACCTGTTTATTATTGCTGTTAAGGATGATGCCATTGGACGAGTAGCTGAGCAATTGGCTGTTTATGATAAGCTAATTGTGCATACATCCGGCGCTACAGATATGTACGCCTTGCTGGCTTTTACTGACAGGGCAGGAGTGCTGTATCCGTTGCAAACCTTTAGTAAGGTAAAAGAAGTCAACTTCAGGCAGGTGCCGCTTTGTATTGAGGGAGCTGATGAAGCCATCACCAAACAAATAGAAGAGCTGGCGCAAAGCATCAGTAATAATGTTTACAGGGTTGATAGCGCTCAGCGTAAAATATTGCATTTAGCAGCGGTGTTTGCCTGTAATTTTCCTAATTACCTGTATGAGGTGGCCCGGCAATTACTCAATAACAACCAGCTTGATTTTAACCTGTTACGTCCGCTCATTTTAGAAACCGCCGAAAAAGTGCAGGAACGTTTACCTGCGCAGGTACAAACCGGCCCGGCTGTGCGTAATGATGTTGGAACCATGAATAACCACTTACAGCTATTAACTGAACAGCCTCATTTGCAGGAGATTTACCGGTTGCTAAGTCAGGGTATTATCAAAATGGATTTTAGCCCGCCTGCCCATAAGTAATTTTGTTACTTTTGCCCAAATGAATATTTTTAAAATAAAGATAAACTTTGAGGAGGCCGACCATGAGTCGGTTGAGTTGCCCATAGCCGAAGGCGAGTCGGTGCTTGACGTTTGTATGGACAATGGCATTGAGCTACAGCACAATTGTGGTGGTGTATGCGGTTGCAGTACCTGCCACGTATACATCAACAAAGGCATGGATAACATCCAGGAAATATCTGATAAGGAAGAAGACTTTATTGACCGCGCTGTTAACCCGCGCATCAACTCACGCCTGGGCTGCCAAAGCGTTGTTATTGATGGCGATATAGAAGTTACACTGCCCGACCAGTCGCAGTTTTTAGGTCACTAATTAGTTTGTACAAGCATAAAAAATGAAAGACGATAAATTTGCATTACCTATTCATTGGAATGATTACGAAGATATTGCCATGGGACTTTACGAAAAGTTTGGCGATGACTTTACCGAATCAAAAATTTACCGCATACGCTTTACCGATCTGTTAGAGTGGGTATTGTCCATACCTAATTTTGCAGGTACCCGCGAAGAGAGCAGTGAGGGGCACCTGGAGCAGATCCAGTCTGCCTGGGTTTACGAGTGGCGCGATAACCAGTAATTTGGGTTGGCAGTGTGCAGTTGGCAGTTAGCACGCACCTTTCTTAACTATAATTTTTAACTGTCAACTAATAACTGCCTACTGCAAACTAAAAAATGGAATCATTTTTATCTAAACTTAAGGATATTACCACATTTGTTTTTGATGTGGACGGTGTACTGACTGATGGCTCTGTATTGCTTACAGATACCGGCGAACAGGCCCGTGCCTTTAATATTAAAGACGGATACGCTTTACAACTTGCTGTTAAGTGTGGATATAATGTTTGCGCCATATCCGGCAGCCGCTCAAAAATTGCCATTATGCGTTTAAATAGCCTGGGTATAACCGACGTTTACGTTGGCGCACAGGTTAAGGTTGACAAGTTGAAGCTGTACATGGAAGAAAAGCATGTAATTGGCTCAAAGGTGTTGTACATGGGCGATGATATTCCTGATCTTGATGTTATGAAACTGGTAGGTCTGCCTACCTGTCCGGCTGATGCTGCTGAAGAAATTAAAGAAGCCAGCTTATATGTATCTCCAATGGTTGGTGGCCGTGGCTGCGTGCGGGATGTGATAGAGAAAGTGCTGAAGGTACAAGGCAAGTGGATGAGCAAAGAATCATTTAGCTGGTGATTTTTGGTCCATGGACGATGGTCTATAGTCCATGGCTTTAATTTGAAATTTACTATCGACCATGGTCTATGGTCTATCGACTAAAACAATGCAACCATGAACAAGAAAATCATCCTCGCATCCAAATCTCCCCGCAGGCAGGAGTTATTAAAGCTCATGGACCTTGACTTTCGCATTGTGCTGAAAGATGTGGATGAGTCTTATCCGGAAGACCTTACCCCCGAGCAGATTGCTGTTTACATTGCCAAAAAGAAAGCTGAGGCTTTTGATGAGATGGTTACTGATGAGGTGGTGCTTACTGCTGATACCATTGTTAGCATAGGCGACAAGATTTTAGGCAAGCCCGAAAACGAAGAGCATGCCGTTGAAATGCTCAACCTGCTATCTGGCAATACGCATCAGGTTATAACCGGCGTCTGTTTGTTCTACAACCAGGAGTACCATACATTTTTTGATGTGTCTGATGTTACCTTCCGCCATATGAGTGACGAGGAAATACGCCACTATGTGAGCAAATACAAACCATTTGATAAAGCGGGCTCATATGGCATACAGGAGTGGGTAGGAGTAACCGGCATTATTAAAATTAACGGCTCTTACACCAATGTGGTAGGGTTGCCTACCGAGAAACTTTACCAGGCCCTGGTGAAGTTATAAGTCATCATTTTTTATTACACTAAGTTGTCCCGTGTTGATGTGTGAATTGGTGTTTTTTGAAGTGATTGGATCTGTTTAACTATCTTTTTGTTAATATTATTTCTCGTCTTATTAATCTGATGGGACACCTTTAAGTCGAAAAAATGAGTATTCAGCTCATTTTTGGTCCACCGGATGGGACAGGTTTGAGTACACTAAGTCAATTTTTAATGCCAGTCCAAAAACTATTTCAGGTGTCTTAGCACGGCATCAAACCACTTTATTAATACCCGGAATACGAACCAGCACTGCTCCTAAAGCGAAACTCATCATTACCGACAACGGCGCTACAATGGCCAGTTTGATCAAAGGCTCCACCGGCCAGCCGCTAACTGCCACAGATAAAGCGATGAGTACCAACGGATGAAAAATATATACGGCAAATGTGGTACGTGAGAGTTGGCTAACCCAGGAAGATGGATTGTTCCAACGCACCTTGCCTATACAGATCAGCGCGGCACAGATACTGAAACCCAATAATTGTTCCCACACTGCGTACCAAAGCGATGGCCAGTGCCCGCCCACATTATAATCTGATACAGGATAGCCCAGTATATTGCGCGCAATAACGAATGCAGGAAAACCTAAAACCACTAGACCAACCGCTACCCGGGCCATTACCTTACCGGTACGGTAAGCATCTGTTTCTAACCAGCGTTGCCGCGAAGCCACAAGCCCCAAAATGAACATGGCAATATATTGCGGAAAGTGACCAAGCTGAAACCCTAAAGGCTGCAATACCCAACCTACCGGAAAGTTGATCCGTACCAGGTAGCTGATGAAGCCCACCGCAGTTGCAGTACCTAAAATTAAACCCGCTGACGGCATGGAGCGGACTTTTGCAAGTGTACCCGGACTTATCCATTTACGAATAATTACATATACGGTTGTAAAAAGCAATAATGCCAATACAAACCACAATACGCCAAAATTGATCCATCCATCAAATCCCTTCAGGTAGTCTATGTAACTTACCTGATGGCCTTCCGCAAAACGGTATGGCATGTAACTGAGAAAAGGGGATAGGATAAAAGAGTAAAACAGCAAAGGTATACCCAACCGCACCAGCCGGTCTGCCATAAACTTGGCCGGTCCCTTTTTATCATATGATGAGGGTATGAAAAGCGCTGAGAGGAAAAAGAAGAATCCCATAAAAAAGGACTGGTTCACTGCTACAAATAAGGTTAACAGCATCTTTGCAGCTTCCATTTCAGTCTTTTGCGCAAAATACCAGCTACCTGGTGCGCCGTAGGTAATAAATGCATGGTGAAGGATAACCAACACCGTTAGCACTACCCGCAGGCGTTCAATATAGATCAATTTAAGGGTTTTAGCAGTTCCGGGCATAATAAAAAGTGTGCTTTGAAATTACGCTTTTGAAGAGTTAGTCACAAATTCAAAAATGCCAGCGCCTGTCTACCTCCCCCGTCTAAAATAATGTAAGCTTTCAGCTTACATGAAGATAAGCAGCTTTAGTGCAGCCAACGTAACAAGCGAATATATAAGCGGCATTACTCATCACTGAAACATAAAATCATGCAAGCGTTTCGCTTATATTGTTTAAGCGGGACGCTTAAACCTGTTTGCATTCAAGCAAGATGCCTGAATGGGCGGCATTATATTGGCCATGTTTGAGTAATCACCAGTCAACTAATCACCAATCAACTAACATCACTTCAACACATCCAGCACCCTAAACATCTTTGTTTTGATCCCGCTGGTACTGCCGTTATAATTATTAACCATAATAGAAAAACACAGTTCACGCCCATTATTGGTAACGAAACCGGTATAGGCCAGCACGTGGTAAATACTGCCGCTTTTCATGTGCATATCATTATAAATAGGCAGGCTCTCGTAAAACTCTTTGTACCAGGTTTCTTTACGGGTGCTTTGCATAATACCGGCTATGGTGGCAGAGGTAATGCGGTTGGCGGGCGAAAGACCGCTGCCGTCGGCAACGTCCATAGCGTTAGGGTCAAAGCCGCGGGTTTTCCAGTAGTTTTTTAGTACCTCTACGCCATTGTTGGTGGAGGCTGTTTTTCCGGCTTTAAAGGCAATCGCTTTTAATAACTCTTCAGCATACAGGTTAACGCTTTTGCGGTTGGTCCAGTAAACTATCTGCCCCAAAGTTGGAGAGGTGATATTGAGCAGTGTATTGCTAATGCGACGAACCGGCTGGTTTTTAGCCGTTAAGGTTAAGCTTGATTCGGGAGCGCCGTTAACTGTAATGCCTGCGCGTTTCAGTGTATCGGCTATTCGGTAAGCCAGATCAAAAGCCGGGTCGGGAATAGCTGTTGCTACAGATTTTTCTGCTTTATCAGTAGCGTAGGTGCCACGCAGGTACATCACGTTGCTAAGTCCCGCAGGTAAATAAGGATAGGCCTGGTCGCCAGTGCCTGCGGCGCCTGTAGTTAATTCGCTTTTAAAATTAAGATAAGGCATTGCAGGGGTGGAGCCTGTAATGCTTACCGGAGCACCTACAGCACCTGTGCGTAAATTTATATCAAACTGGTTTTCGTGCCAGCAAAGAGCGTTAACGCCTGCACCGTAATAGGTGCCCATGTCCTGCCAGATCCAACCATCCGGAATGGCCTGCGTATCATAAAGCGAGTCATCGCCAATAATTCTGCCGTTTATGCGGGTAATGCCAGCCTTTTTGATGGTGGCCACCAACTGATTTAATATGTTGGTGGTTTTAGTGTTATCGTAACGCCAGCTGCCAAGCGTAGGGTCGCCGCTGCCTTTTATGATGATGTCGCCATCCAAAGTGCCATTTGTAATAGTTCCGGCATAGCCAAAAGGCGTTTGATAGGTAAAGCTGCTGCCCAACAAGTTATAGGCGGTTATGGTGGTAACCGTTTTCATGGTTGAACCGGGTGCCATACCTGCATTAGCATTGCCGGCAAAGATCTGCTCGCCGGTTTGGGCATCCAGTACGGTTAATGATACCGTACCATATTTTACCTGCGCATCGGCCTGTAGCTTATTAAAAGCCGATGATATTTCCTGTTGCAGCGATGACTGACCCAATGCCGCGCATCCAAACAATAAAAATAAACTAAGTGCTGCTAACCTCTTCTTCTCCATGAGTAAAGTAACGGTTGGCCAAAAAGTATATTGGCACACCAATTAAAACTATTATTAATCCCCCTCTTGAATATTCCGGTTTGTACATTAGCAATAACACACAAAACGCCAGTCCCAATATAATATAAAGCGCCGGTAACACGGGATATCCAAATGCTTTATAAGGGCGCTCTGCATTGGGTTGCTTGGCGCGAAGTATAAATATGCCTATGATGGTAAGCATGTAGAAAATCACGGCTACCAATGATATCATATCTAACAGATCGCCATATTTACCGCTCAGGCATAATATACAGGCAATTAAACATTGTATCCACAGGCCGAAGCTGGGTACTGCAAACTCATTCAAAGTGCCGGTACGTTTAAAAAATAAACCATCCTTAGCCATGGTATAATACACCCGCGCACCCGACATGATCAAGCCGTTATTACAGCCAAAGGTGGATACCATGATCATCAGCGCGATAATAAGCGTACCCACGTTGCCAAATATTACTTTTGATGCCTCAACCGCAACACGGTCTTTCTCCGCATTGGCTATGTCTATTAAAGGTAGCACGCCGGTATACACCAGGTTTATGCTCACATAAATAACGGTAACTATCAGCGTGCCGAAAAACAAACTTAAGCCAACATTGCGTTGCGGGTTACGCATCTCGCCGGCAATGAAGGTTACGTTGTTCCAGGCGTCGCTGCTAAAAATAGAACCCACCATGGCTGCTGCAATAGCGCCTAAAGCGGCGGCAGTAGTATAGGGCAGGGTTGAGCCGTCTTTGTTTAACTGATGTATATCCCAGGCATTGGTCCAGTTAGCGGTCCATACATCGCCTTTCAACATTATAAAACCAAAAATTATCAAACCGAATAGGCTGGCCAGTTTAGTTACCGTAAACGTATTTTGAATGAGTTTGCCGCTTTTAACGCCGCGGGTGTTGATATACGTGAGGAAGATGATAAGTACAATAGATACACACTGCGCGGCATTGAGTTTAAACTGCCATGAGCCTATCATGGTGGTAAATAAAATATGGTCCTCGCTAACGGCAGGTATCAAATAAGCCGCAAATTTTGAAAAGGCTACACCAACCGCGGCAATTGTTCCGGTTTGTATAACCGAAAACAAACTCCATCCGTATAAAAAAGCAACAAACTTATTATAAGCCTCTTTAAGGTAAGTGTATTGTCCGCCGGCTTTGGGGTACATGGCGCTGAGTTCGCCATAACTAACGGCAGCGGTAAGGGTCATGAAACCGGTAATGAGCCAAACAGCTATGAGCCAACCAGCCGAACCAACATAGCGAATGATATCTGCAGCAACTATAAATATACCCGAGCCGATCATGGAGCCGGCTACCAGCATGGTGCCATCAAGCAGGCCAAGGGAGTGTTTTAGTTTAGGTTGATCAGTTGTTTTAGCCATTTAACAGGGTTGTTTAAGTTCCTAAGCTATCAAAAAACTTTAAATTGACATACTATTGTAAAGAAATTAATTTTCTCTATTTTGCAACACCAATTATAAACTTCAGCTCCTAATAAGCTGAGAACCAAACTAACTGATTTTTTATTTATGGAGTTTTTAAACACTTACTTAATTTACCTTATTCCCGTATTTGGTTTAGTGGGAATACTATTTATGGCCACCAAATCGGCCTGGGTTAGCAAGCAGGATGCAGGCAGTGGCGACATGGCCCAGCTTTCCGGTTACATTGCAGATGGGGCAATGGCTTTTTTGCGCGCCGAGTGGAAAATTTTAGGCTACTTTGTGGTAGTTGCAGGTATTTTACTGGCATGGAGCGGTACCACGGTAGAAAATTCAAGTCCGATCATTGCCGTATCGTTTTTGATAGGTGCCTTCCTTTCGGCTTTCGCCGGATACCTGGGTATGCGTATAGCCACCAAAGCAAACGTGCGCACCACACAGGCAGCTAAAACAAGTTTGGCACAAGCCTTAAAAGTATCATTTACAGGTGGCACCGTGATGGGTTTAGGTGTGGCCGGTTTAGCTATTATTGGCCTTGGCTCACTATTCATTGTATTTTACACCATGTACGTAAAAAGTGTTGGCGGCAACGTTAACGGTCACGAAATGGAAAAGGCCCTTGAGGTTTTGGCAGGTTTCTCTTTAGGCGCCGAATCAATCGCTTTGTTTGCCCGTGTGGGTGGCGGTATTTACACTAAGGCGGCCGACGTAGGCGCCGACCTGGTAGGTAAAGTTGAAGCGGGTATTCCTGAAGACGACGTGCGCAATCCGGCCACTATTGCTGATAACGTTGGCGACAACGTAGGCGACGTTGCCGGTATGGGCGCCGACCTGTTCGGTTCGTACGTGGCAACCATGCTGGCTACCATGGTATTGGGCAGAGAAATTGTATCAAATGATAATATGGGCGGTATTGCCCCTGTGCTTTTGCCAATGGTGATTGCAGGTTTGGGTTTGATATTCTCAATTGTAGGCGCTGCATTTGTTCGCATTAAAAGCGAAAATGATAGCGTTCAGAACGCTTTAAATATTGGCAACTGGGCATCCATCGTGTTAACAGCCATTGCAACCTACTTTGTTGTACAGTGGATGCTACCTGAAGAAGCCATGCACCTTAACCGCGAGAAAGAAGGCGCTTTAGTTGAATTTACCAAGAACGGGGTTTTCGGTGCTATTGTGGTAGGATTGGTTGTAGGTACGTTAATGTCTATCATCACCGAGTATTATACCGCAATGGGTAAACGCCCTGTGCTAAGCATTATTAAACAATCATCAACCGGCCACGCTACTAATATCATCGGTGGTTTAGCTATCGGTATGGAATCAACCGTATTGCCTATCATTGTATTGGCTGCGGGTATTTATGGTTCATATTACTTTGCCGGTTTATATGGCGTGGCCATCGCAGCAGCGGGGATGATGGCTACTACTGCTATGCAGTTGGCTATTGACGCTTTCGGTCCTATTGCCGATAACGCCGGTGGTATTGCCGAAATGAGCCAGTTACCGCCGGAGGTTCGTCACCGTACAGATAACCTCGATGCTGTGGGTAACACCACTGCTGCAACAGGTAAAGGTTTTGCTATCGCCTCTGCAGCATTAACTTCGCTGGCTTTGTTCGCAGCTTTTGTGGGTGTTGCAGGCATTAGCCACATTGATATTTATAAAGCCGATGTATTAGCGGGTTTATTTGTAGGGGGTATGATCCCGTTCATCTTCTCGGCGCTTTGTATCTCGGCAGTAGGTCGTGCGGCCATGGCCATGGTGGAAGAAGTTCGCCGCCAGTTTAGAGAGATACCGGGTATTATGGAATACAAAGCCAAGCCTGAGTATGAAAAATGCGTTGCCATATCAACACAGGCTTCCATTCGCGAGATGGTTGCTCCCGGCTTAATTGCTTTGATAACACCCATTATTATTGGCTTTGCTTTCGGCCCCGAAGTTTTGGGCGGTTTATTGGCTGGCGTTACCGTATCGGGCGTGTTAATGGGTATCTTCCAGAGCAACGCAGGCGGCGCATGGGATAACGCCAAAAAATCATTTGAAAAAGGCTGCGAAATAAACGGCGAGATCTACTACAAAAAATCTGAGCCGCACAAAGCATCTGTAACCGGTGATACCGTAGGGGATCCGTTTAAAGACACCTCAGGTCCGTCAATGAATATTTTGATCAAGCTGATGTCTATCGTTTCATTAGTTATAGCGCCGCATTTGAGTAGCCCGACAGGTGAAATTGCAGCGAAAAGTAAGCTTCACAACACCACAGTTCAAACCGAACATGTGATCAAGGTCGATAATAAGATATAAGACCTGAAAAAAAGAGGAATTCTGATAACGAATTCCTCTTTTTGGTTTTAAAGTTTAGGTGTTTTAAGTTTAAACATCGATCTTTTTCACCTTTAAACACTTCGTATGCGGGTTAGCTGATTATTTCACAAAAAATAGCTATGTTTGAACATTAACTGATCTAATAGAATACATTAATTTAAATTTATGCGATTTAAAAAGCCTCTAAACATTTTACTACAGGAAGCTTCCGAAACGGGCGAAGGCACATTGAAACGAACGCTAAGTAGTTTTAATTTGGTGACCATGGGGATCGGGGCTATAATTGGTGCCGGTTTATTCTCATTAACAGGCCTTGCGGCAGCTAACAATGCCGGTCCGGCTGTTACTATAGCATTTGTAATTGGTGCTATTGGCTGCGCATTTGCAGGTCTGTGCTATGCCGAATTTGCAAGTATGATCCCTATTGCCGGCTCTGCTTACACTTACTCTTACGCTACTATGGGTGAGTTTGTAGCCTGGATAATTGGTTGGGACCTTGTTTTGGAATATGCTTTGGGCGCGGCAACGGTTTCCATAAGCTGGTCGCAGTACCTGGTCAAGCTACTCCATTACTTTAATTTACATATCCCCCCACAGTTCACCATGTCGCCATGGGAGAGTGCTACATTGGCCGACGGTACCGTGGTAAGCGGCTACTGCAATTTGCCGGCTGTTTTTATCATCGTCTGTTTATCATTACTTTTAATAAGAGGCTCAAAAGAATCAGCTTTTGTTAACAACCTGTTGGTTGTATTGAAAGTAGCGGTGGTGCTAATATTTATCGCTGTAGGATGGCAATTCATTAAACCTGAAAATCATACGCCATATATTCCTGAAAATACCGGCGAATTCGGTCACTTTGGTATTTCAGGTATTTTCCGTGGTGCAGCGGTAGTATTCTTCGCTTTTATTGGTTTTGACGCTGTATCAACAGCAGCACAGGAAGCGAAAGATCCTAAGCGCGGTATGCCAATAGGTATCATCGGTTCCTTACTGGTTTGTACTGTTTTATATGTACTTTTCTCGCACGTTATGACCGGTTTAGCTAACTATACCGAGTTTAAAGACAGTGCAGCACCTGTAGCCATCGCTATTGCTAAAACACCTTACGCATGGTTGCAAGAGGGTATCATTGTAGCAATTTTAGCTGGTTATACCTCAGTAATTTTGGTGATGTTAATGGGCCAGTCGCGTATATTCTATACCATGTCAAAAGACGGGCTGTTACCTAAAGTATTTTCAGATGTACATAAAAAATTCAAAACGCCCTATAAAGCTAATCTGTTCTTTGCGGTGTTTGTGAGTTTATTTGCTGCGTTTGTACCGGTTTCTGTAGTAGGTGAAATGGTTTCTATAGGTACTTTGTTTGCGTTTGTGTTAGTATGTATAGGTGTTATGGTAATGCGTAAAAGTGATCCGAATACACCACGTCCGTTCAGGGCACCATGGGTGCCTTTTGTACCAATTGCTGGTATTATAATTTGTTTATCTATGATGGTTTCACTACCTGCTGATACCTGGATACGCTTAGCAGTTTGGATGGCTTTAGGATTCATCATCTACTTTGCGTACAGCAAACACCATTCGTTGATAAGAAACGGAAAGGTAGCAGTACCGAAAGATCCGGAGCCGCCAATGGCTTAATCATAAAGTATAAAGGCTCCTGCTAAACCGGGAGCCTTTCTTGTCTTAATAACGTTTTGCTATGCACTCATTCACTTTTAATTTCAGGGAGATAGTTTCTGTAACCATGATCCTGTTTGCCATTATTGATATTATTGGTTCGGTACCGGTAATTATTGAAATGCGCAGAAGGGCAGGGCATGTGGAGTCTGAAAAGGCAAGTATTGCCGTACTGGGGCTCATGATAGCTTTCTTACTGATAGGCGAAAATATCCTTTCCATCATTGGCTTAGATGTGGCATCGTTTGCTATTGCCGGCTCGTTGGTAATATTCATCATAGCTATGGAGATATTAGGCATACACCTTTTTAAAGCCGATGAAAGCCTGCCATCAACTGTATCTATTGTTCCGCTTGCTTTTCCGCTCATAGCCGGTGCCGGCACTATGACAACGCTGCTATCGCTTAAATCTCAATATGCAACGCAAAACATCATAGTCGCTATTGTTATCAATACCCTGTTTGTGTACATGGTGCTCAAAAACGTTAAGTGGATTGAAAAGCTATTGGGCAGGGGTGGTATTGAGATATTACGCAAAGCTTTTGGGGTTATTTTGCTGGCCATTGCTATAAAGTTGTTCAGGAATAATACAGGGCTGTAGGAGCGGTAAAAATAGATACAAGAATTAAGAGTCGAGAGCCAAGACAAACGCAATATAAGGTCTTAATTCTTATTTCTTGACTCTCGCCTCTTACCTCTAACATCTATCTTACTCCGTTCTCAGGCTCTGTACCGGATTAGCTAAGGCTGCCTTTATGGTCTGCGCCGTTATTAATACAGAGGCTACAACCAATAACGAAAATAACGATGCTCCGAACGGCATAACATTCAATGGTGTTTTATAAGCATAATCGTTCAACCAGCTATTCATCATCCAATATGCCAGCGGACAGGCAACTAACCCGGCAATAGCTATAACTACTACAAAATCTTTCAGGAAAAGCATTACTATACCGTTGATTGACGAACCGAGTACCTTCCGTATGCCTATCTCTCGCGTACGTTTTTGAATGCTTAATGATATCAGACCTAATAATCCCAACAACACAATTACTATTGCCAGACCGGTTGCCAGATACGATGCTTTTTTTAACTGTATTTCTGTTCTATAAATTTTAGCCAGCGCATCATCCATAAAATTATATTCAAACGGCGCGCCGGGCATTAGTTCGGTCCACTTTGCCTGTAGTGCCGCCAGATCGGCCTGGGTGTTACCGGGCCTCAGTTTGATGGAGAAGTACCGGTACAGGTTGTTTTGATTTACATTCATAAACATTAAAGGCGTTACAGGTCCTGTCATGGGGCCAAACTGGAAATTGGCTACTACACCGCATATGGTAAATGTAGGGTTGTATTGTGCATTGAACTGACGACCAATAGCTTCTTTGGGCGATTTAAAACCCAGCGCTTTTGATTGTGCCTCGTTGATCACAACCAAAGCCGAATCAGATTGTATGTAATCCTTTTTAAAAAACTCTCCCGCCTTTAATGGAATATTGTAAGTGTTGGCATACTGGTTATCAGCTATCATTAGTGTGGTAGCGAAAGACTGACGTTCGTCGGCCCCAAATTTGTAGGTTTGCAAGTAGCCCACAGCACCGCCATCCGGAATTTCCCACGATAAGGTTGCCGACTTAACCTGTGGCAACTGAGATAGCTCGGACCGAACACGTTCCATTTTCTGTACGCCGGTTTTTGACCAGTCCCTCGGCAAGGCAGCGTATATCAAATAGTCTTTATCAAAACCCAGATTTTTGCCAAAGAACAGGTCTATCTGCGCGGAAATAACTATGGCAGCAATTAAAGCCACCGCCGCTGTAGAGAATTGAAAGCCTATCAATACCTTTCTGAAGAGCACATTATCTTTTACACGGTCGCGCTTGCCTTTAAGGGAATCAACAGACTTTAGTGAGGATAGCATCAGTGCAGGATATAAGCCCGCCAAAATCCCTATAACCAGCGCGAAAGCGATCAACCCGAGGTAGAAATAGTAAGGAAGAGATAATATGCCGGTCATCTCTGTAGATAGCAGATCAGCAAAGAAAGGTTTGGACAGCGCATATATTCCGGGAGATAACAAGGTTGCTATAGCAACCATTAGTACAGATTCTGTTAAAAACTGAATAATGAGCTGCTGCCTTAAGCCACCTAAAACTTTGCGCACCCCCATTTCCTTCATGCGTTTAGATGAGCTGCTGATGCAGATATTCACAAAATTAACAACCGCCATCAGCAGTATAAATAAGGCTATGCAGCTTAGTGTGAATATTGTTTTTTTAACAACCGGATTGTCCTGGTAATAGGATTGAAGGTTAATCAGGTACGGGTCAAGGTTAGCCGCAATTTGAGGTGTGGCATTAACCTTTATCAGTGTTTTCATTGGCCCAACAAGGTCGGCAGGCTTAATGCCTTCTTTTAATTCCAGCAAGCCTACAACCACAACATTGCTCCAACTATCCAGATCACGCCCCAAGAACTTAACTGCCTCAGCCGGAAGAAAGAATGTGCTGTTGCTTCGCTCAATAAGATTGGTTACCGAGTTTTTACGGTATTTGGCTAAAACGCCAGTTACGGTAAAGTCGTGCTTTTCGCCTTTAAAGCTTTCTATGGTAAGGGTTTGCCCAACGCAATTGGTTTTGCCGAAGTATTTAATGGCTTTTTCTTCTGTTATCACTACCGAAAAAGGATCTTTCAGCGCGGTTGCACCGTCACCGTCTAACAGCTTAAAGCCGTACATATTGATAAAGGAGCTGTCGCCAACCTGTAAAATTTCCTGGAAGTGTTTGTCGCCCTTTGAAACAATGGAGTTGATACCATCCCAATGGTAAGCGTTGGCCACCAGGTTAGGGTAGTTTTGCTTTAAGGCCTGTGGCAAACCTGCCAATGTTGTCATTTCATATCCCAAGCCGGGTTTCTTCCACTTGCTTTGAATAATGTACTGGTTGTCGGCGTTTCTCAGCTGACTGTTAACGCTCGACTCCTGCCACACATACACAGCAATAACAAGCGTAAAACATATACCTATAGATAAGCCAAAAATATTAATGAGTGTGAAAAATTTATGTTTCCACATATTTCTCCAGGCAACAGTAATGTAATTTTGTAGCATAAGGCGTGTTGATTTATCAGCTAAAATAAACCCTTGAAATCAGCAGATGAAAACATTAACATTATTTAACCTTTGGGTATCTTGTGATCAGATTATGGACGAAGGATTAAAGAACAAAGCCTATTTAGAAGGGTCAAGGTTAAAAAATGCCGGATACGAGGATGAGGTAATTGCCGCCAGGTTAGAGAAGATGGGAATTCCGGAGGAGTTGATAAAACAAGTACTGTTAAATTTAGGTATACAACACGTAATAGATAAACATAATGCAGCAAAGCCTTTTTATATTTCTGCATGGATGAAGATTGGTTTGGGGGTACTGGCAGCGGTTATATCTTCATACCTAATTCCAGGTCAGGTTACACTGCCGATAGGTTTGATTGTCACCGGAATTATTGCAGCAGTTAGCACAAAGAAAGATATGCTTTGATAATACTTGCTTTTAGGAGGCCGGGATGTGTAACCTCGCCACAAACATGGTGTCCGCCTTGTGCTCATAACCCTTTAAAACCTGCATTTCTTCCAGTTCTAAGCCTTTTTCTTCAACAAGATATTTAACCACATCCTCATTCTCCGCTTTAAAAGCCGAGCAAGTAATGTAAATAAGCGGCTGACCAGGCTTCAGATATTTGATAACGTTAGCAGCTATGGTTTTTTGCAGCCGCTGAAAGAACTCAATTTTGTGGGTATCAAACTGCGCTATCATTTCGGGAGTTCGACCCCAGGTGCCCGAGCCACTGCATGGGGCGTCCAGTATTATGCCATCAAAGGCATAATTGTATAATTCCTGGTCAACGTTGCCGGTAAGGTCCAGTTGCTTCTTTTGGTATTTCAACAATCCGGCGGAGCGAAAACGTTCATCCAGATTGGCTAAAATAGATTCGCGGATATCTGATACAACCAGTTTTATCGTAGGCTCTAAACCGTGCAGCAGTAATGATTTCCCGCCAGATGCCGCGCAGGCATCCCACCAGGCTTCCCATTTTTGGGGCTTAAAATATTGGGCGGTTTGTTGCGAGGACCTGTCTTGTACTACATACCAGTTGGGGTTAGTAATTACCGTTTCCAGCTTAGTGCCGTTGGGTAAAGCCAGACAACCGTTTCCTTCGTCTTTAAAAACGATGGCTGCTTTGTTCAGATCAGCACGAACTAAATGATCGAAGTTGGGGTTGGTTCTGATAAACAGATCTGGCTGCACGAAAAAGGAGAGAAGCAAAGCTTCTTTATCAATTTCTTCCGAAACCTCATTTATCCAGGGAAATACATCGTTGATGTCAAAAGCAGGATAAGTCTTTTTAACAATGCTGATCTTCTCCTTAATTTCGAAACCCACGCAAGCTGCCCAATCTGGTTTGAAGTGTTGTAAAAAGGAGTTGACCTGTGTATTGCATAAAAACTCTGCAACTACCACGCGCTCATCTGCAGGTAAGGCACTTAATGCCCTGCCCAGGCGGAAATAATTATAAACCAGTCGGCCGGCAACCTTACGGTCGTTGGAGCCCATTTGTTTATTTTGGCGGTAAAAGCCAGGTAGAAACTTACCTAAAGGCGTTTCGGCCGGATACTCATCCAAAATTCGCTGAAATGTTTTGAGCTGGTTTATCGCTTTCATTCCACCCGTTTTAGTTCGTAATTAGCATAGGTAAGCACATCAACACTGGTATTTACCCAACCTAAGCCGGGCAGCCATTTAAACTTAAATTTATTGTGGATGCCGGTATAGCCCGTTTTTTCAATTTCCATGCGCACGGTAGTATTCCCGGCAAGCAGCTTACCAAAGTACATGGCCTGGTCAAAGCCTTTTATGGCATATTCTGACGGTTCTGCCTGATATTTTTTGCGGTAAGCTTTCATGAACGTAACAGTTGCCACAGCTTTGTAATTTATCCTGTCGGAATTTGTGATGTGCGTTTTTAAACGTTGCAACTGGTCTGCCTTTAAAAACGTGAACTTCTCCCAATTAGGGTGACCAAAAACTGTTACAGGGTATTTCAGGCTCAAATCATCCAAAGCTTTTAAAGTAACCAACAAAAACTGCTGATTAGTTGCCGGGATAAAAAATACGTTTTGCCCGGTTGCAGAAAGCTTTGGTAGTATTGCAGTCAAATTACCTTTTGATACCGTCAGCTCTGTAAACTGTACGCCTTTTCTGGTTAAACTATCTACAGCTCTTTTAAAGTAATTGGTATATTCTTTATCAGCGCTGTATCCCGAGTTAAGGATAAATATTCGTTTTGCGCCAATTTTACCCGTAGCATATTTGGCTGATGCAACTGCATGGTATTGCAGCGGAGGCGTAACGGTAATAAGGTTTTGATTTTTTATTGTTGATGGCTCTGCAGCAGACAGCGGCGACACAATAGGGTTACGCTGACTTGGCAAAACACTCGCAAAGGCTTTCATATCTTCAGGAAAGATAGGACCAACTATCAGATCGCTCACCCTGATCTGTGAGTTATAAGCCAAGGCATGCGATTGGCTGGTTTGTCCCTGCGAATCAAAAACATGCAGCTCATAATTATAGCCGTAAGAAGTAAGCGAATCAAGTCCCAGCTTAAAACCCTGATAAAAATCAATAGCGATATTAGCCTGCGCAAGGCCGGCGGAACTATAGCCCGTGTTTAAATTATTTAAAGCGAAGGGAAGTATTAGCGATACAACACTTGTTTTGGCCGGTGGCTGTGCCACCGGCTTAGTTGTGTCTTTTATAATCTCGGGTTTCTTTTCAGTTTCTGTTTTTACAACCGGCGCGGGTGGCTGTACCTTAGGCGAACAAGCACCCAGCCCCACTGTTAATAAAAACAACCATAACCATTTATTCCCACTCAATTGTAGCAGGTGGTTTTGAACTGATATCATATACAACCCGGTTAATTCCTTTTACGTTGTTAATGATCTCGTTTGAGATCTTGGCCAAAACATCATACGGCAAATGGCACCAGTCGGCGGTCATACCATCTAATGATTCAACAGCACGTAAGCACACTACATTTTCGTAAGTACGCTCATCACCCATTACACCAACAGACTGTACAGGCAAATAAATGGTACCCGCCTGCCATACCTTATCATAAAGGCCCGCAGCACGCAAATTGTTTATATAAATTGCATCTGCTTCCTGTAAAATGGCAACTTTCTCAGGCGTAACCTCGCCTAATATCCTGATAGCCAAACCCGGACCCGGGAAAGGGTGGCGCCCCAAAATATTATCATCAATATTTAATGCTTTACCTACGCGGCGTACTTCATCTTTAAATAATGTGTTAAGTGGTTCAACCACTTTAAGCTTCATAAAATCAGGTAAGCCACCTACGTTATGGTGCGATTTAATGGTAGCTGACGGACCTTTCACCGATAGCGATTCAATTACGTCAGGATAAATAGTGCCCTGGCCTAACCATTTAACATCCTGTACCTCATGTGCGGCATCATCAAATACCTCAATAAATACACGGCCAATGGCTTTGCGTTTCTTTTCAGGGTCGCTAATGCCGGCCAATGCATCATAAAAGCGTTGTTTGGCATCAATACCTTTTATGTTAAGGCCCATGTGCTGGTACGAATCCAATACAGATTGATACTCATCTTTACGCAACAAACCGTTATCAACAAAAATACAGTGGAGGTTTTTGCCAATAGCCTGGTGTAACAGAACAGCAGCTACAGATGAATCCACACCGCCTGAAAGACCTAATACTACTTTATCATTGCCCAGTTTCTCACGTAACTCGGCAATAGTAGTTTCAATGAACGAATCAGAAGTCCAATCCTGCGAACAGCCGCAAATGTCAACCAAAAAGTTTTCTAACAACTGGCGTCCGTCAATGCTGTGGGTAACTTCCGGGTGAAACTGTATACCATAAGTATGTGTTCCGCTGATCTGGTAAGCCGCCACGCGTACGCTATCGGTACTGGCAATCACCTCAAAATTATCAGCAATGCTGGCTATGGTATCGCCGTGCGACATCCATACCTGTGAACCCGGATAGATCTGTTTAAATAAAGGATTAGCTTTTTCTATATAATGCAAGTGTGCACGGCCATACTCGCGTGTGCTTGATGGCAATACCTCACCACCATTAAAGTGCGCAACATACTGTGCACCATAACATACCGCTAAAATTGGCAACTGGCCATGGTAACGGGCAAAGTCAAAGTGCAAAGCATCTTCCTGGCGCACCGAGTAGGGGCTGCCCGAAAGGATAATGCCTTTAAAGCTGTCGTCAATTTCGGGAATTTTGTTGAAAGGATGAATCTCGCAGTAAATATTGAGTTCTCTGACGCGGCGTGCTATAAGCTGTGTAAACTGAGAGCCGAAGTCAAGAATGAGGATTTTTTCTTGCATGGGCAAAGATAGGATTTTTTAGGGATATCGGATTTCCAATTTTTGATTTCAATTTAATTATTGCTACGTCATGCCGAATTTATTTCGGCACCTCATGGGATAGGTAGACGCTCGCAATTTGATGGGTGTTGAAAAAGTTCAGCATGACAATTATTATATAGTTGTTTTATGACAATGCCTCCCTTTTTACAAGTGCCGATTTTTGCTACCTTTGCTACCCATTAAAAAAGATAACGTTAAGACGATGAGCAAAGCGATTATAAAAACTGAAAAAGGCGACATGACGGTTGAGTTTTACGACACCGACGCTCCAAATACAGTGGCTAACTTTAAAAAACTGGCCAAAGAAGGATTTTACAACGGATTAACTTTCCACCGTGTTATCCCTAACTTTATGGTACAAGGTGGTTGCCCTTTCTCCAAAGATGCTGCGACTGCGTACAAAGCAGGTAGCGGCGGCCCGGGTTACCACATTGATTGTGAATTAACAGGCGAGTTGCAACACCACGACCGTGGTGTGCTTTCAATGGCACATGCGGGCCGTAATACTGGTGGTTCACAGTTCTTTATTTGCCACAGCCGCAACAACACAGCGCATTTAGACCGTAACCATACCTGCTTTGGTAAAGTGGTAGAGAATGTTGATGTGGTTGATGACATCAGACAAGGCGACAGAATAACAAGCATTGAAGTTATAGAAGATTAATTATTTCTGCGAATATGAATTTACAGGCAATAGTAGCGGTATCGGGCAAGCCGGGATTATGGAAAGCATTGGTTCAAAATAAAACCGGTTTTATTTTAGAAAGTCTTGATGCGCAAAAAACTAAAATGGTAGCAAATCTATCAACAGCTAAAATGGCTGCTTTAGATGAGATTACTGTTTTTGGCGAAGACGAAGACATTAAATTAACCGACATACTTGAGCGTATGAAAAGTGCTGCAAGCGTTCCGGATGCAAAAGCTGATGGTAAGGCGTTGAGAAATTTTTTCAGAGAAGTTGCTCCTGAGCATGATGAAGAGAAAGTGTATTCATCTGATATCAAAAAAATTATTACCTGGTTCAATATTTTAAAAGACCTGCCTTTATTTAACGAGGAAGTAAAAACTGCTGCCAAAGCGCCTGTTACTGAAGAAGCACCGGTTGCGCAAGAGATAGTTACTGAAACTCCTAAAAAAGCAAAAGCACCAAAAGCTGAAGAAGCCGAAACGCCTGCTGAAGAAGCTGAGAAAGCGCCTAAAGCTAAAAAGGCGGCTGTTAAAAAAGCCTAGTTAAGTTTGATTAACAAAAAAAGCCTCTCGATCATCGGGAGGCTTTCTTTGTTTTTGAGAATATTGTAAGCGTTTAACAGTCTTTTTCCAAACACTTGGTATCTGCAAATTCCGGCTCGAATGTGCAATGCGAAACGTTCATGTGCTGAAGACGGTGTTTAAGATCAGTCTTTATTTCATTGAAGACATTGAGGCTATCTGTAGATAGAACTATATGAGCGGTAAGCGCATTCTCGGTAGTGCTTATGGCCCAGATATGTACATGATGCACGCTTACTACCGATGGATTTTTTACCAGCTCTGCTTTAATTTTCTCCAACTCTATTTCCCGCGGTACGCCGTCCATTTCTAATCTCAGGCTATCTTTAAATAAGCTCCAGGTACTTTGTAAAATAACAATCCCTATAATTACGCTTACTAAACTATCTATCCACCATAATTTAGTGAATAGTATTACAAGGCCCGATACTACAACACCTAACGACACCAAAGCGTCAACCGCCATGTGCATGTAAGCGCCTTTAATGTTTAGATCCTTATCTTTGTCTTTTATAAATAGCCATGCGGTAAAGCCATTCACCAAAATACCTGCAAAGGCCACCCACGCCACAGTACTGCCAGATACCGGGTGGGGGTGAATAAAGCGAATAAAGGCCTCATAAAAAATAACCAGTACTGTACCCACCAATATCACCGCGTTAAAAAACGATACTACGATAGTTGCCCTTTTATACCCATAGGTATACAACTTGCTTGAACCAACTTTTGCCATTTTAAAAGCAAGCAGTGCTAACGCCAGGCTGGTAACGTCTGTTAAGTTATGGCCCGCATCTGTTAAAAGAGAGAGCGATCCGGTGACAAAACCCGCAACCGCTTCAATAATAACAAAGGTTATGTTGAGCACTATACCCCAAATGAATGCTTTGTTTACGTGGTCAAGCTTTGGGGCGTGATCGTGGTGGTGATGAGAATGGTCGTGGCCGGCTGACATAGGCAGATATTAGTATAATTTAGTTAAAGCTGTTTTGAATGAGTTTGTTTTAGCAGTCCCATTATTCAATTACTCTTTGCCTTACTTTTACAGCAGGGTTACCCTGATAAATACCATACGAAGCCAAATTTTTTGTTGCAACAGAGCCGCTGGTTAATACAGCGTGAGAGCCAACGTTAATGCCTTGGTTTACAATTGCCTGTGCGCCTATCCATGAGCCGTCTTCTAAGGTGATGGCACCTGTTATCAGGTTAAAGGTGGTTTTTTTGTAACTGTGACTGCCGGTTAGCAGCAGTGCCCCCTGAGAGATACATACGTTGTTGCCAATGGTGATCATTACCAGGTTATCTACCCAAACATTTTCGCCTATCCAAACATGGTTACCTATTGATAACAGCCAGGGATATTTAATATTCACACACGGTTTTATGGTTACGCCTGTCCCTACTTTGGAGCCAAATAAACGCAGAAGTGCATTTTTTAAACCGTAAAACGGGAACCAGCTACTTTTAAAGATCAGAACGTTCACGTAATACCAAAGCACCCGCTTTAAAGTTGAGCCACCGGGATGGTAGGGCGAATTATTGTAAGCAGAAAGATCAGTTTTTTGCATGTGGTTGTTTATCGCCGGCGGTAACCCAAAAATAAAGCGCTATCAAAATAGCGAGGTATATAATACTGTTAAATATTAAATGATGGTCAATAATGCGCTGCGCCTGTTTGCTCCAAAATAAAGCTACAACAGTTATCCGTATAACGTTGAGTAATTCAATTGCCAATAATCCTGAAAATAAGAAAGTTAGCTTTTCTTTCCATCTTTTGGGATACGCCACTACAAAAGCAGCAAAGAAGCTCATTACACCAAGGCCAAGACACGAGTAAACCAAACGGATGCTGCCGCGACCGGCTATCAACAATTCGTGTTCATTAGTTACTGTAGCAAACCCCATGCATTTTAACAAAAAAGAGGTACACGCCAATAATAAATGCCTTATTAAACTGATATAGTTTAAATTTTCTGCAAGGAAGCTGTTGTAGTTTTTTGATGCGGGACTGGTAAGGCTGAAGAAACCTATGTTGAAATAATAAAAGGCCAAAAACAACGTAACAAAGGTAATGGCAAACTGTACAGCTTTACTTTTTAACATTATCGCGCTGTTTAAGTAATTCGTCAATTTTTATATCAACCACCAACCTGAACCAAAAGCTATGCAAAAAATGGAAGATGATTCCTGTTCTGCCGTCCAACACACCTAACTGAAAAATCATTCTGTGTGTTAGATACAACAACGGACGCACATACCGCGGTGTTTTCCACCACAACTGTTTACGCCATGCTGTACGCTCATCAGGAGAGCCAAACAGGTTGGGTTTTATAGTTTGCTGGCGTATCAACTGCATACGTTCCACTTCTTCCTGCGCAACCAGGTCGCTGTAACGGTTGTGCTTGTTTAGCCAGAAGCTGATGTTATTCTCTTTAAAATTTTCCTCCACAATAACGCCGTCGTTCCAAACTACGGTATTACCCGGTACTATCATCCTGTGATCCATATTTTCGTTCAGATCTGAGTAACCAACATTATACCTGAACATTTTAAGGAGGTAGAAAGGATAATAGCCGCCATGCTTTATCCATTGCCCTTTAAATATATATTTACGGTTGAAGTAGATACCGTTAATGTTCTGGTAGTCAGCATCGCGGAACATAGCTAACTTTTGTTTTAACTCATCACTAACCACCTGATCTGCATCAAGGCAAATTACCCATGGTGTTTGAACAGGCAATGTAGTGAGCGCATGGTGCCATTGCTGCGGATGATTTACAAAAGTATTCTGTGCGGTTTGTGCACCATATTGTTGCGCTATATGGAGCGTTTGGTCTGTACTGCCGGAGTCCAATACAAACACAGCCGCGTTAAGGTCTGTTATTGATCCCAGCAGCCTGGGCAGGTGCATTTCTTCATTAAAAGTTAATATAATAAATGAGAAATGTGGACTCAATTTAAAACAGCTTTGATAACCATTGATTTCCAAAAATAAGGAAACCTTCCGCATCCTTTAAATGCAACTACGCTAAAACCAGCCTTTTTCAATACCTCCGATAATTTTTTCCGCGACCACATTTTAATGTGTCCGCCATGCCACAACGGGTCCATGTGGCTGTCCCATTTGTTGAAAATACTCAATACCAGGTTTTTCAAATAGCCATGGTAGGGAGTAGAGATAATGATCTGCCCGGATGGTTCAAGTATCTGTTTACAAAAATGAATAAACCCTTCCGGATCATACAAGTGCTCAATCACTTCGGTTGAAACAATGGTGTCGAACTTAATTGTGCTTAAATCCGGTGGCAATTTACCCGATGAAATATCCTGCAAGTAAAAACGTGTAGGGTGTGTTCGCTTAGCTATAGCAATTCCTTCTTCAGAAGCATCCGTTCCGTAGGCATTAAAACCCCGGCTAATAAGGTAGCCGGCCAGGTAGCCATTTCCGCAGCCAACATCTAAAATAGTTTGCTGCTTGTCATTACCCAACAGCGCCATTATGGGCGCTGTTAAATAATTAAATGTATGTGCCGGCGCATCGCTTGCAAATCCGTAATCTTTGTACTCAGTCATGCCCTGTAACTTGTTTATACATTTTGATGTAGCTATTTATCAAAACCTGCTTGCTAAAATGTTGGTCAATTAGTTTTCTGCCGTGTTTTCTGATGCGCTCCATTTTTTCTTTCTGATTTACAGCTGTTTCAATTGCATCTTTTAAAGCTAAATGGTCAAGATCAAATACCCATCCGGCATCTTGTTCTGCCACAAAAGCGGCTAAGCCAACATGTTTACTAATGATTACCGGCGTTCCCATGCTAAGGCTTTCAATAACAACATTGCCAAAGTTTTCATTGTGCGATGGCAGCACAAACAGATCATGTTCCTGATAAATATCAAACTTATCGTTTTGCCTGAAGCCAAGCCATGTAATATGCTGATGTATTTGCCTTGCCTGTGCGAGGCTTTGTAAGTGTTCGATATATTTGGGGTTGCCATCGCCGGCAATACTTAGGTTCCAGTCAATAGTTAACAAAGCAAGAGCGTCGAACAATAGATCAAGGCCTTTCTTTTCGTCAATACGGGAAAGGAAAAGCAATTTTACAGGGCTGTGTATTGAGGTATCGCTTGCATACTGTGCCTCAGGCAGGTCTATAAAGTTGGCTATGTTATAAAACTGTTTAGGATGAATGAGCCTGTAAAGCTCTTCCTGCTCGCTATTCGCTGTTAAGTGAACGGCGCATTTATTAAGCAGCTTTTTGCCTATAAGCGCATGAAAAGCTTTTTTTACAAAACTGCTTTTGTGTTGAAATGAATAGCTGCTTAAGGTTCCGCGAGGTGATACAACAACTTTTGCACCTTTTGACAGCGCAACAACACAAGACAGAACCGATACCAAATTCCACCATGCATGAATATGTACTACATCAAATGTATTTACACGTTTAGCAAGCGCTGATAAAAGCTTAGGCGAAAAATGGGAATGATCTTTAGTACGGCGTTCAAAATAGGTAACTTCAACGCCATTTACCAATACTGTAGCGTCAGGTTCTATATCAAGTTCATGTTTCCCATTTGCCGTAGTAGTGAAAACTGAAACAGTGTGCCCTGCTTTAACCAACTGTTCAGATAAGGCAGATACAGACATGGTTGGCCCGCCGTAAATGTAAGCTGGCTTATAAGATGCATTTATCTGTAGGATCTTCAAACTGGTTTTAAAATATTGAGTGCCCGGAATATCCTGAATAAAACAAGCATACTTACATACGACCAGAATACGGAATTGATCAAAAACTCAAAACTCAGGCCGCGCCACAAAATCTGGAACATTCCGGAAAATACCAGGGCGGTACCCAGCACATAGCCCCCAAACAGCTGCTCTGCCTGGTGCGATATAACCTGACAAACTACACCATACAAAAATAAAAAGAGAAAAACTCCCCAGCCACCGTAACACAGGTAGGCATCAACTATATAAGCAGGTTTGGCCGAAACGTTAGAACCCCGGTTAATTACATTGGCATCATAAACACGCTCCATTACCATTTGCTCTGTAACCGGCTTTGAAGGCCAAAACACGCGCGGAACTAATACTATTGCCGATTGTTCCAATAACTTTGTTCCGTAAAACGGTACTTTCTCGGGTGTTGACTGCACAAAGTTGGTGAACATGTCTATCTCGCTAAAGCGGTAGGCGTAAAACCCCCAGTTGCTGTCGCCTTCTTTATCGTCAGAATTTAATGCTGCCTGTAAAGCCAGTTGAGCTGCCTGATCATCAGTAGTTTCGCCGGCCCATGAGTTGGCCCTGAATACCCTGTTATAGGTAGGAAGCAATAAAAATAAAGCCAACAGCGTGGGAACTACAGTTATGACTACCACTCTTTTGTAATTAGGATATAGGAATATGCCTAAAACCAGTACGCTTATAATGATAGGTTCCTTAAAACCCGAGATAAGGGCCTGTGAAAAGTTGAATCCATACAGCAAAACGCATACAAAAGTGTTCATGGTTTTACGCATCGGAATAGCAAAGGCAAGCGCCAAAGTACCAGCTATAAAACTAAGTGAGCTAAACTGATAATAAAACTGGGCCAGACCTTTTATCATTAAAAACACGGTTGATAAAGGCAAGGTTACAATGGCAACAACAAAAAGCAGGTTGGCTATCTTTTCTTTTCCTACATAATACTTTTGCTTTATAGGATATTTCATAAATGCCAAAATGCCGGTTACGAAAGCGGCATGCCCTAAGCAGTAATAGCGCTGGCATTGTGCCGTTAATTGTAATTTTTGTTCGTCAACCAGATAGAATGCGCCGGGCGCATTAAAGTTAGTGTAGCCTAAAACTTCCATAAAATAAAATATGGATGTACTGCACATGTAGCCTGCAAATATGATGTGAACCAAAAATATGGGTCGCATTAACTGATCTGCAATTTCGCGGTCTTGCGGTAACTGCCTCAGGTTTCCGCTGAGTGTAACATAAAATATAAAAAAGGAACCCAACCACGCGGTTAAGTAGGAGAGAACAGGCGAAAAATCCAGTAATATGGAAAGCAGCCACGGAAGATACAGTATTGCATAAAGTTCAACCGGCCGGTTACCCCTCATTATTTAGTTGTTTTAAAGTTACCGTCCAACTTAAGTACCTGCATTTAATTTATTTTCTATAGCCAAAGCTATGCTGTCAAAATTATAGGTTTTTATAATTTGTTTAGATTGTTCGCCGTATTTGTCCAGTAGTTCTTTGCTACTCGTTAACTTTTTAAGCGCTACTTGCAGTTCTTCGCCATTTCCACTTGCGAAAATAGCGCCGTTTACGTTTTGATGTACCAGATCTACAGCGCATCCAACCTTATCAGATACCAGTACGGCCTTTCGGCAAGCCATGGCTTCATTTACCGCAAGCCCCCATGTTTCGCTTACTGAAGGCAAACAGAACAGATCACAAGCCTGGTAAATTACCGGCATAGCAGTTTGGTTTTGAAAGCCCAGAAAGTGAATGTTTTTGTTGTTGTTAGCTATTGCTTTAGCCTGTTGTTTAAGTGGTCCTTCACCGGCTATGAGGAGATGGGCACCCGGGTTTTTTAAGTTGACAAATGTTTGCACTAAAAGCAGCGGAGCTTTTACTTCTTCAAGTTTGCCTGCAAATAACAGAACGACGTCTGTTTCTGCAATACCCAGCTTGTTTTTAAGTGCTTGCACCTCATCGTATCGCGATGTTTCAAAACGGTTGTTATCAATGGCGTGCGGTGCAAAGCTGAGTTGGTTTTCTTTTAAACCGTAACGCAAAAAATAGTTTTTGTTATTGGTGCCAACGTAAAAAGCGTGGTCAACAAATTGGTAAACCCATTTAAGCAGTGTATACCGCATTATTCGTTTCACCGTGTTGTTGTTAGCGAGCAAAACAGAATCTCCCCTGAACCATACGGGAATCTTTCCTTTAAAGTAGCGCAATACCTTTAAGTGAGCTTTGTAAGCCCAGCCAAAAACCAAAATGGCATCCGGTTGGTATTGTTTAATACGGTCAATTATGCCTGGGTTTATTATACCGTTAAAATGATGGGAACCAGCGTTTTTAGCAGTGTTTTCCAGCCACTCATAATCATACCCATCAAGCAGCGGAACATCCCAACTAATTGTTTTGCCAAAACCCGGATCAAATTTTTGCTGTGCCTCAGTTCCCCAACTGTAAAACACCTTGATTTGAATACTCTTTCTTTCCGCTAACAGCTTAAAAACCGGCGCGTAGTACTGAATGGGATGGGTTGTTATAATGGCCAGTTTTTTCACTATATAACTTTATCAAATAGCTTGCACTGTTTCTCCGTCATCTGTAAGGCGGTGTACTGCTGCAAAGCGTTTTTATCATAATCGGGCCGCTCAAGGGCATTATTTACTAATAAGCCCACAAAGGCAAGTATTTTTTCTTCTAACAACGGGGTGTTATCATATGAATATGCGTATTCAGCTTTGCATAATTCAAACACCTTCATTGCCGGGCTTTGCGAATTGAATATTGTTAATAACGGTTTGCCTGTAAACAGGTAGGGATAAATTTTCGATGCCGTGTACTTTGGATCGTCTGATCCGGGCATGAACAATGCATCTGCCTGTTGCAAAGTGATGAGGGTGTGATAATAACTTATCCTGTCTGTTATCTCAACAACATAATTTTCTACACCATGCTCAACTGCCAGCGGCATTATGGTTGCTGTACCGCTGCCTGATGCCGCATAACAGGTACCAATAAAATATAGTTTTAACTTAACCTCAGGATTATTTTTAACAAACCAGGCTAAAGCCTTAAAAACCGGCTTGATCGCCTTGTGCATATCCGCCCCGCCACGACCGATATAAACCATGTTTTTGGTCTGTTTGTCCAATAAAGCAGGGAATCTGTGGGCATTATTTAACGCGATGTCATTATCAGGTTCAAAGGCGCCGAATGTAATAGTTGCCGCCAGGATATTTTTTAGATTTGGATACCTATTCTGCAGGTCGGTTATATATTGTTCAGAAACACTGATCAAGCCATCAACAGCTTTCATGGCTATAGGTTCCAGATATTTGTTGAGGCGATAAGAAAACCAATATTTTTTAGGTTGCTGACTTTTAGGCTTATCTTTATAGTAATCAGAATGCCATGGGTCCTGCATGTCTATCACATAAGGCACACCCAACTTTTTTTTCCAATACCTTCCTAAAATACTAACCGGGAATTGGGTGGTTGAAAAATATACCAGGTCAAATTTCCCTTGCTTTAAAAGTTGACTCACTTTCATTTTATAAAACCAAAGTGAGCGGAGCGCCAGGCTACCCAAGCCGAATTTTGAAGTTAGTTTTTGCGGAAAAGCTTTTACTGTATGTATTTTAATAGATGATGGTAAACTTTGCAGTAAAAGCTCATCTTTTACCATATCTGAATATTCAGGCGCAACGGTAACCACCTCGGCTTCCCATCCAAACTCTTTAAAATAGGGTAAACTCATTCTCACGCGTTGCATATCGGCAGCGTTGCTGGGAGGGAAGTACGGCGATATGATGAGCACTCTTTTCATATCGTTTCTTCAACTACTTTCAGAAATTTTTTGCTTTCAATTTTCCAGTTGTAAGTGGTATCGGCCAGTTTAAGCGAAGCCAGTTTACAGGTGTTAAGTTTGTCCCTGTTTTGCTGATAGTCTGATAGTAAGCCCGCTAACTCAGCGCTGTCATTATTTTTAAATGTGCTGCCTATTGCCTTATTCAAATTCATGAATGTTGCCTGAGCGGTGGTTTCTGTGGCTATAACTCCCAATCCGGCCTGCAAATAGGTGAATATTTTATTGGTTAAGCAGAGATCTCTGTTTAAAGGTTTTCTTTGTTCGAGTGCTAAACCCAGATCAAACTGTGCAGCAAAGGATATAACTTCATCGGGCGGGATGGGTGCATAAAATTTTACACTAATTCCTGTTGCAATGATCTCCTCCACAAACTGCTGACTGTAAACGGGTATATGGCCTAACAGATGCAACTCAAAATTTTTAGCATTCAAGGTGGATAAGGCACTAACAACATCCTCAATTCCTCGCCCGCGACCGATGGTTTGGGAAAACCAAAATAGTTTAAGCGGCTTTTGATGTTTAGCCGGTTCTATATCAACTTTATCAAAAACATTCAAAACCACAACGGGATTTAATAGTGGATATAAAGTTTTGTACTGCGCTGCTATTAGCGGACTACTTGCAGTCAAGTAGCTTAACCGCGGAATATATTTATCTTCAATAGCCGATTTTAATAGCACATCAGCATTGGCAGCATCGTCACTTGTTTCGTTTCTGTGAAAATCTTCTGCATCAAAACCACATGGTTTATTGTGCTTTGCTGCGGCTATACAGGCGGCAGGCAGCGCACCCAAGTTGTGAGCTATGTAAAGATCTGCCTTGTGTTTTTTTACCTCCTTCGCCAGATGGAAACTCGCCCTTGATAAACCCATAAAACCCCATGCACTACTTTTAAAGGTTCTGCCGAGCTTTTGAACTATTTTGCTGAGCATGAAAGTTATACGACCGTTTTCGGGAGATCCGCCAACTCTTACCGACTTCCATTTACGGCTTGGTGATAATTGCCTGTCATATTCGGTTCCCCACTCGTTCCAATAGGCATAAAATACGGTAACATTATAACCGGCCTGGGCTAACGCGTCGGCTTCTTTTACCAGGCGCGGGTTAAGTGATGGTTGGCCGGATGATATGAGTACTACCGAAGGCATTAATTTTTAATAAATGCAGTCCAGGCTTTTAAGTCCATATTTTCAACACCGCTTTGTTCTTTTGGATATTTGCCGGCGGCAATACAATTCAAAAAGGCAGGTAAGTTGTTAAGATAGTCGGCAGATTTATCTACCGGATGAACCATCCATGCATCTTCACTTTTTAAAACAAGTCGCCTTGCGCCTCTGGGCGCCATTGATTTGAACATTAAAATTTCCGGATCAATTGGAAATGCTCTGTTTCCATATTTACGTAACAAAAGCTCCATTTTAACCTTGCCCCGCACAAATGGCAGGTAAGTATTTATTTTCTCGTTATCCCAAAGGAAATGACGGGTAGAGAACCAATCGTTTATCCAATAATCCTGATGGCTTTCAGATGGGCGACCCTCATTCAATGAAGGCAGGTTGTAATTGTTTTTTACCGGAGGACACAGACGTGGAACAGCCATTACTGCTTCCTGCCGTTCATCCATCAATTTAACAGCATGTTCCGCCCAGTCAAAGCCTGGTTTTTGATAGAGCATCATGTCGCCATCATAATGCAATACATAGCGTGTTTTAGGCAAGCTAAAACCTATCCAATAGCTCATATTCACCATTCCGCCGGCACCGTGAGTGGTTTTATATAGCCCGGCTAAATACTTTTTGCTCATTTCGTCTATCATCGCATCATCCGGATAAACAAAATAAAGCTGATCAACAATGTTGTCTGACAACAGCTTTTGAGCTATAACTTTTATTTTTTCAACTCCTTGCTCAAACTGCTCTTTAGGAAACCTTACATCAGGGTCAAGTATTTTAGTTTTTTGCGGCCTACAGCAATCAATAATCAACAGCCTCTTTTTTATTTGAGGATGCTGGTTTACAATGGCAGGTACGGTAAGGTGGGCGTAGTTTACGTCGCCTGCTGATATGTTGATCTGGAGCGTGATATCATCCATGTTAAATGGTTTAGCCATGTTAAAGTTGAAGATAATTATCCGCTATAACGCTAACCGCAAACCTTTTTTCGGCGGATGCTCTAACCTGTTGTCTATCAATCTTATCAACGCGCTGTAATGCATCTATCATTTCGTCGGTAGTGTTGCAAATAAATCCATTAACGCCGTTTTGCACCACTTCTGGTACCGATCCTCTTTTGAAAGCAATAACCGGCGTGCCGCATGCCATTGCTTCTATCATTACAATACCGAATGGTTCATCCCACTCAATAGGGAACAAAAGCGCTTTCGCCTGTTTTAGCCAGTAATTTTTTTCTTCATCATTAAGGGCGCCTACATATTTTATTTGCTCGCCGTCAATTAGCGGTTCAACCTCGTTTTTAAAATACTCCAGGTTATCAGGAGTATGAGGTATATTACCGGCAAGTATAAGTTGGTGACCTGTTGCTTTGGCTACCGCAATAGCAGTATGGGCTCCTTTTATTTTATCCAGCCGGCCTAAAAACATTAAAGGTGCATCATCAGGAACTTGCTGTGCAGTATGATACCGGGAAAAATCTATAGCGTTATAAACAGTATGCCATTTACCGGCCACATTACCGGTTGATACGCAGTAATTGCTGCAGGCCGTAAATACCAGATTGCGGTTGGGTAATGTGGTTACTATTTTGATGCCCTTTTTGCTGACCGGCCTGCCGTAGGTCATGATTTTTTTTACCGGTTTGTTAAGTACAGGCAACAGGTACATCAGGCGGCCAAAATTATGTATAAGGTCAAATCTGCTGTGATTTTTACGCAGGTACTTCCATGCAAACAGCATTTCCATGTTCCGCTGTTTTTTTGAACGATCAAGATCATTCACGCCAAATTCAACCACTTCGCCGCTTATTTTTGAGCCCGGGCCCGCCAGCAGCGTAACGTGGTGGCCCAAGCGCGTATATTCTTCTGCAAACATGTAAACAAGTCGCTCATGCCCACCATATTGCAGCGGTGGTACAGGTATGCCGGGATCCATTATAAGCAGAATGTTCATACGTATATTGTATTGATGATCTCCAGCATTCGTTCCGCACTTTTTTGAAGTGACAGGTTCTGCTCAACAAAGGCGCGCGGTGCAAACGAGTTGTTTTTTACTTTTTCCCAAAACAGGGGCAGTTGTGTTTTAAAGGCATTGATATTATTAAACTTAAGCCCGCACTTCTCATCAAAGTAAGGAACTGACGACGCCTGCACTTCTGTTTCGCCCCAATCAAAACGTTTGGGGTCCAGCCAAAAGCCCTGATCCCAGGCCAGCACAGGTACGTTCATAGCCATGGCCTCACCGCATGCAAACCCCTGACTTTCATGCTCGCATAAAAATATCATGGCGCGGCAATCCTGCAACAACTGTTTATATTCGGTAGCATTATAATGGCCGTAAACCACTTCCCGGTAGCTAAAGCCTAAAGCGTTGAGTTGATCTACAATAGGTTGATAAAAAGCGTTTTCCGCTTCAGCGCGGTTCCACATTATCTTTTTGTATATCAAAACGTCAAACTGTTTAACGGTGGTGTTGGGTTGCCAAGCTTTGGTATCAATACCGGCGGGCCATATGGCGCAACGTTCCTGGCCAAAATGCTTTGCGTACAGGTTATTGGTCCAATCGGAATGTTGTAAGTATAGCGCTACCGGATATTCGGTAAATAGCGTTGGCCACTCGTTAGGATGCGTCATTAAGGCAATGCCGGCAATTATTTTATTGGGTTGCTGATACCCTTGCAAACTGTATTTCCCTGAACCCAGCACAACAACCGGCTCATCAGGTTGGAGTAATTTAAATGGTTTATTTACGGTGTATTTAACTTTTAACTCGTCTAAACTTTTACACAGATTAACAAAAACGCGCTCAACACCGCTAACTTTTTTTAGCCCGGCGAGTTTTCGCAATAAATTCAATAAATACCTGTCGCCGGGAATAAACTTATATCCCTGGGGCGGCACGCGGAAATACAAGTTAACAGGTTTCAATTATTTAAGTCGATCAATTATCTTTTCTAACGACCTGGGAATACTGTGATCATTCAATGCACGTTTCTGGCCATTCTCTCTAAGCGTTTTTCTCAGCTGTTTATCAGCACTTAATCGGGCAGCTAACTCAATAAACTCACTTACGTTGTGGTACGCGGCTATCTCATTACCAATGTTATACATTTGGTCTAACCCCGGTGTAAACTCCGTGAGGTAACAGGCACCAAGCATCGGCGCTTCAATGTCTCGTAACCTGGAGTAGGTATCTGGCTTTTGTAAAGGAAAACGAAATGACGGGTATCTGTTAACCCCTAAAGTTACCATACTTTCGGCAGTGAGATTGTTATAAGTATTGAAGTCAATACTGCCGCATATTTTTGATTGAAGGTCTTCAGTTATGTTAAGCCCCATATTTCGTTGGGCTAACTTACGGGCGTAGGCGCTTAAACCGTGTTTTTTTAAAAAGTTTATCTGGTTGGCTATTGTTTTGCCGGATGTTTGAGCGGCAGGTTGCAACTGTTGTGAACAATTGCCCTTCCAACCATTACCATATATATGCAGATCAATATCAGATTGACGCTTTACAATTTGTTCGAATAATAATACGCGTTGCACATCTTTTGATCCTATAAATACCAGCTTGTTGTTTTTTTCGGTTTTCCCTACGCGATATTGCGGCGTTATCCACATAGGCATAGGCAAATTTATAAATGAACATCCCGCTTTTTTATACATGGGCAGCGCTTTGTGTTCAGGCACCCAGTTCAGGTCAAATACCTTGAATTGTTTGGGAACGGTGGTAAACTGCCTTACGTTATCGCAATAAAAGTTAACGCAGGGTATGCCCATTTTTTTTATTTCGTTTATGGCGTTAACGTCAATCTGTTCGGGGTATAAATAACTCAGAAACAGATCTGCGGGCTGTGCTTTTAGATAGGTAAGTGTTTTATCCCATGCATCGCTACGCCATGCCGCTAATTCAGGTTTGCTTTGCGGAACCAAGCCACGCGCCCAATCAACATCAGGATGCTCTGTCCATTCATGCCCGGTTTCTTCAATACCATTTTTAAGGTAGTATTGCCAAAAATCATAAGCCGCTATGGTATGCTTTTTTGAGGATTGAAGGAAGGATAAAAAGATCTTCAAATTAGTATGATCAACGAAATATGTTTACTACTGAACGCCTCAACTTAAGTATTTTTTCCGCGTTTTTAAAGCCGAGCTTCTTATAAAGTTTTCCCAGCATTCCCTGTTCCGGCGGCTGAAAGTTGGGGTCTAACTGGTGTATCCATTTCACAACTTCAACCGCTTCAGTTAAATGGTGGATAGCTATCCAATGGGCAAGCGGCCATAAAACGGTGCATGCTGCTTTTTTTCGTGCATCAGTTAACTCTCCACTGCTTTCAAGCGCCGACAGGATCTTTTTAAAAAGAGTAAGCTGCTGCCAGTTGGCTACCTGGGCTTTTAAACCCGAATAATTGCCCTGCATTTGCGTGCTGTGTTTGGTCCAGTAACCGGCACATACATTTACAAACGCAATTTTGGGATTTAACAAACCATACTCCAATAAAAACGCACGATCTTCACGCAAGGCAAATTCCGGTCGCCTTGGTGCTTTGTGCACCATGTCGGTTTTAAATAGCATTCCTAAAAAATGACTACCGTATCTGTTGCTGAGCTGCACTTCTAAAAAATCACCCCAGGGTGCGATCTCAGGCGGTGGTATTTTAACTTTTGATTCTTCCAGATAACTTCCAACACCCGAGTATACAAGGTCGGCTGCTTCGTTTTCGGCCTTGTTGAATTGAAGGTCTATAACTTCCGGATTTAAAAAGTCGTCGCTATCCAGAAACCTCATGTATTTACCTTTGGCCAATTTAACACCGTTGTTAATAGCGTAAGTTTGACCCTGGTTATTTTGGCTCACCACTACAATATCCTGCTGTTGTTTAAGCCAATCGCTTGTACCATCGGTACTGCCATCATCTACTACAATTATTTCCGTTTTACAAATAGTGTTACGGCAGCTGTCTACAGCTCTGGGAAGCGACCATAACCTGTTATAAGTTGGTATAATAATACTTACATCCATGACTATACCCGCGGTGATGTTGTTGGTTTGCGCACGCCAAAAAGCAAACGGTACAAAGGCCTGAACAGGCCTTTAAATCTTGTTTTTATTATTTCGGGATAAGCAATAGTAAATTTGGCTGTTAACCGGTTTAATGCATTTAGTTTGCCCTCCGCATTTTTCCTTAGCTTAAACACTTCCAGTCGGTATGGGTAATGCTGCGTGTAATACCCAAGGAAATGGATCACCAAAGGCGATACCTTTTCAAACGGGTACCACGCCTGGTGGAGCGGGTGAGGAGCAGGTGGATTGATAAGTGTGCATTTGCCGTTTAATACGTCAATGGTATAGCCTCCCTGGCAAGCCTGAGGATCGCTCATAATGGTGCCATCGTCGGTCAGGGGTTTTTGTCCGTGTAGTTCCATGGCTAATGCCATTAATACTTCATCATTAGGGCTATTCCTTAACCTCACAAAACCTATCTCGTCATATTGCTTTTCTAATGAACGGGCGGTTTCATATACTTTTTTTGCGTCGTCGCCATTTTCTATGTAGTAGATGCCACCATTAAATTTGGGCATTTGCTTAAGATCATACTTTTTCAATATCGCGGTAATGTCTCCAAACCACTCGCCCGCGCTGATGTAACCGCCAACTACTGAAACGGCATTACCGCTAAATTTCTTGAACAGACCCTCAATACTTCCAAATATCAAACAATCACTATCTATAAAAAGCGTTTGCCCCGGCGGGGCAAATTTATCAAGCTGTAGTTTAGGCGAAAAGCCGGTGCCAAGCTCGCCTTTGTTGATCTTGATCACTGATATTTTTGAAGCCAAAGCTTGCGGAACCAATTCAGGTATGTCTGTAACCAGGTAAAATTTGATATCGCTTTGCGGATGCCAGTGTAAAAAAGAAAAAGCTAAATTAACTGCGTAATCTAAATATACCGGCTTCCCCGTAGCTAATGTAACTACGTTACGGTTATTCATTTTTGTTGATGCTTTTAGCCATGGCAATTATTCTGAAACAATATTCATAGGTTTTATTGCTGAACAGCTGATGGAAACCCAGTTTTACAGTGGCAGACAATAACTTAATGATCATAGCCAATTTGCGTGCTGTTGAAGGGGCGGGTATGGTCAACAAATGTTTGTCGCTTTTTTTCTCCAGAGAGCCTGTCATGTGCCAGCTGCGTGGGGTGCTCTCTAAATAACCTTCATGGCTGATTGGCGTATAATCTACCGGGTCTTCTATAACACATTTAAGCCCTTGGGCTTTGAACGTTTTGGTTAAGAAATTTTCAAACCCATCAGCACCTAACGTTTCGCCTTTTGGCGCATTAACCAGATCAGCAAACGCTTGTTTAACATATTGCGTGTTACAAATACATGGATTGGCAGAAAACTCCGGCGATTGATACAGATTTGCTGTTAAATTGACTGCCTTTTGCTCCGCATTCAGCGGCCCAAATTTACTTAGAAATATTTCCGCCCATTCCTTATTGGCATATAGTAATTCCAAATAGCGCTCCAGATCAACAGGTTTACTAAACGACCAGTCATCTTCCAGCCAAAAAAAGTAAGGGGTATCTACCAGTTTTAAAGCATTTATAATGTTGTTAACATAACCTTTCCTTACCGTACTCTGAACAACAATGTCGGGAGAAATAGCTGCTATTGCATGTGCAGAAAACGTCCCATCAACACCGATTATAGTTTTACTAAAAGTAAACGGGCAGTTTTCCCTGAATGATTTAACAGTTCTGTTCAGCAAAAACTCTCTGCCTTCGCATGTAAATATTACTAAGCTTACATCCGTTAAGTTTTTCATTTCATCAGATGGTTTTCTTGTTGCTGTGTATAAAGCCAGATACGCGTTTAACTAATTTCCAACCTACAATTTTACTAAGAGTAGTGGCCAGTTTGCCCGATTTGTATTTTGGCCCACTGTATTTAAGTTTTTTAGCCTTGTTTATAGCTTGTTTTGATAGCTTAATATGCTGAGGGTAAGCATTAATGCCTATGTCCCAGTACTGGCGCGCAAAAATATTATCCAACAGTTGATTAGGTACAAGGTCCTTTAAATGGCTGTATTTTAGGTCTGTTGAAAGCATCCTGCTTATAAAAGATCGTTCATTTTTATGTGATGAAAGCGATGTTTCGGTCTTGAACTTCCGGTAAAAATTTATACCGTTTGCTGCGTACTTAACACCCTTACTGTGGAGTAATATCCGGCAAAAAAACTCGCCATCGTCATCAACAGTTAAGTCCTCATTCCAAAAGCCGGCTTCGTCAATTACATTTCGGGGAGTTAGCCATGCGTTAGGCTGGATCATGCCACCATATCGCGGCCCCATCAAATCGCCGCCATATAATTTCAATAAAAAGTCAACCGATTCCATCACTTCAGCCTGATTGTACCATTCCTGCATTGGTTTTTTACCGTTTAGCTCTTCGCCGGTGAAAAAGTGAACGGTGTTGGATATGCCTACGCATCCCGGCAGGTTTAGCAGATCGTTCATCTGCATTTCAATTTTATCTGCACTTAAAATATCATCGGCATCCAAAAATTGAATGTATTCGCCTTTTGCCTCTTTTAAGCCCCGGTTGCGGGCTTTGCATGCGCCGCCATTTGGCTGTGTTATTACATTTATTTGTTTGTGCTGATATTGCTGAGCTACGCTTAACGATTCATCTGTTGAGCCATCGTCAATTATAATGATCTCCAAATTGGGCCAGGTTTGCGCAATAACTGATTCAATGCATTCCTGCAAATACAGGGCAGCATTGTAAACAGGTATTATAACCGAAATCAAAGGTTTAGCCATCTATTGAAGTAAAAGCTAAAATTCTCTGCCAATAAATCGCTATAAAAAGTGGCATTTATTCGAGTCTCAAAAATTCGCCATTAATAATTCCCTCGTCAGACTTTCTTATGCTTTCGGTCCATAGGCCGGTTACAGTAAACAAGGCAACATCTGTTCCCCAAACCCATTCATCTTCATTGTTCCCCCAGCAACCTACAGCAATGGTATATTCTCCCGGCCTTAAAACGCGGGGTTTAATTTTAAATTCTGCTGTAAAGTCACCCTTTTCTACCATTCTGCCATCCGGATATTCTCTAAGGGTAAATAAACGTGTTCCATCCTGGTAAACTGCCACCATAAATACCACCCGTTTGATCATTTCATTTGCTGTGCCATCAATTTCTATGCTTATCGGATCATTTATGTCAATTAAACAGTTTTCATCCAGGCCTTTGTTAATTTTAACTTTATGAAATTGAAATTTGTAGCTGATGTTACCTCTGAATAATGATTTGATATTTTCGGTCGCCTTAAGCTGATTATTGTAAGCCTGAATAGCTTTGTTAATAGGTTCAAAGCAATTGATCATTCCGTTATTTAAAACAATTCCGTGCGTGCAGAGTGATTTTACCGACCCGATGTTATGGCTGACAAATAGCACTGTGCGACCTTCGCCTTTGCTAACATCGCCCATTTTACCTAAGCACTTTTTCTGAAATTCAGCATCGCCCACTGCCAGTACCTCATCAACTATTAATATTTCCGATTCGAGGTGAGCCGCCACGGCAAATGCCAAACGTACATACATTCCTGATGAGTAACGTTTAACCGGCGTATCTATGTACCGCTCAACGCCCGAAAAATCAACTATCTCATCAAATTTTCTTTTGATCTCGGCTTTGCGCATACCCAATATAGCGCCGTTCAAATAAATATTCTCTCTTCCGGTAAGTTCGGGATGGAAACCGGTGCCAACTTCAAGTAAACTGGCAATACGCCCTTTTATTTTGATAGAACCTGTAGTAGGAGAGGTAACCCTGCTTAACAACTTGAGCAATGTGCTTTTCCCCGCACCATTCCTGCCAATTATGCCAACAGCGTCTCCTTGTTTTATGTCAAAATTTATATCCTTTAAACTCCAAACTATATCGCTGGTGCCTTTAACAGACCTGTCATTGGTTTCACCAATTCTGGTAAACGGGTCTTCCTTGCCTCTAAACCTTGCCCAGGCACGTTCCAAATCTCTTGATATGGTGCCGGTACCAAAATTGCCTAATTGATAGGCCTTTGATAAATTTTCAACTTTAATTACTGTAGGCATCATACCGTGTCAACAAATGATTTTCCAACTCTGTTAAATACTACTATTCCTAATAATAAAATGCAGGCAGTTACAATGCTGCTGTAAGTTAACAGCTCCCAGCTAAATGATCCTTTACTAAAAAAGCCATACCTCACTGTTTCTATAACTGCCGTAACCGGATTGAACTTTATTAACCAGCTGTAAGCGGGATATTTTTCCATTACTACCGAGAGGGGGTAAATAACCGTTGTGGTATACATTAACAAGGGAACACCAAAAGTTACAACAAATGCAAGGTCGCGGTATTTGGTAGTAACTGCCGAAATAAGCATGCCTAAACCCAATCCTAAGGCTGCCACCATCAGTATTAATAACGGAAATAATAACAGATAGAAGTTAGGTTGAAATACCGAACCCGACAAGGCGTAACACAGCATTACTAAAACAAACAGTAAAAGCTGAACCCCAAAACGTATAAGGTTAGAGAGCACAATACTTAGCGGCATTATTAAGCGGGGAAAATAAACCTTACCTAACATGGAAGCATTATCTTTAAAAACCGTGGAGGTTTTAAGTATGCATTCGGCAAAGTAGTTCCATATAACGGTTCCGGCCAGGTAAAACAGCGGTTTAGGAATGCCATCAACAGGTATGCCGGCCAGATTGCCAAAAACTATTGTATATATGATTATAGTGATAGCGGGCTGAACAAAAAACCAAATAGGACCCAAGATGGTTTGTTTATAAAATGATACGAAATCACGCCGTACAAGTAAAACCAAAAGGTCGCGGTAATGCCATACATCCTTTAACCCCAAATTTAAAACCGGGCTTTTGGCACTAATTTCAATATCCCATTCCTTTTCAGAAAGATCTGTCATTCAATAATAGGTTTTTAAGTTTTTCACTATAGGTGTCCGTGTTAAAGCAACCAAAGCACTCTTTCTGCAACTCCAGCCGCTGATTAACCGGGAAACTGTTTTGAAGGTATTTCGAAATTTGCTCGCGCAGTTCATCGGGATTGTCGGGGTTTATAGCGGTACCCAGTTTTCCTCCTTTGACAGCGTCAATACTTCCATCAGCATTGCCGCATATTACCGGTAAGCCGCAAGCCATTGCTTCAATGAACACAATGCCAAATCCTTCTTTTTTACTGGGTAAAACAAAAAGATCGGCCATTAGAAAATGGTTGGTTAACTCAGCTTCTTCTATAAATCCGGTTAAAATCACCACATCTTCTAAACTGTTCTGAGCAATTATTTGCTTTATACGTTGCTGCTCATCAATATCATACGGGCCTGCCAACACATATTTTAACTGTGGGAACTGCTGTTTCAAACGGCCCGCTACCTTTATTACCTGATCGTATCCCTTATATTGTTCGGTATTAGCAAGGCGGGCCAGGGTAAACAGGACGTTGTTTTGCGGAGTTAAACCATACCGATCCAAAAGTGCACCGGGTTTATTAAGCTGATGGGGGAGTGGCATAAAGGGGTCTAACGCGTTGTTAATAACCACGCATTTATTAAAAGGTATGCCATGCAGCCTTACAACCTCTTTTCGGGTGTACTCACTCACACACATCACCGTATCGCACTTTTTTAATAGCAGATTTTTTAATAGTGATAACGGGCGCCAAACCTCAATTCCGTGCGCAATTAACACCACCCTGCATTTGGGATTGATAAGTTTAATGGCAACTCCCACGCTTGCTAAATTGATGTGGCTCAAAATAACAGTGTGGCAATGCTTACCCAAGGCAATGGCTTCGCTTGTGAACTTTACTTTATCTGCTTTAAAGCCTTTAAATTTTGCGGCGGGTAAGTATTTATCCATCAGGTCCTGGTCGCGATCATAAACCGACCAGAATGCAAAGTCATATGAGGCACCTTCTGATATTCTGTTAAGGCAATAGCTTAGCGTACGGGTCATTTTTTGGATGCCGCCAGTGGTGCTAAACGTTTGTAAACTAAACAGCGCTATTTTATTACGCATGCAGCCGGGTTAAGTAAACAGTAAATGCTTTTGACCAGTGTACTTTATTGTTTCTGAAATTGCGGATCACGCTTTTAGCATATCCGTTGGTGTAAAATTCCTCATTTGATATTTGAGTATGGGCACTCATCCATTGTTGTAAAGGGAAAGAGAAGCCCATTTTTGGCCTGTTCCATATAGCTTCCGGCAATACATCCTTAAAACTGTCTATTAGCAGCTTTTTGGGCTGATGCTGATCAAACAGCAGATGCGGCGATATGCTGTGCACCACTTGCTGAAAATCTTCATCTAAAAATGGTACTCTCACTTCAAGTCCGTGACTCATGCTCATCACGTCCGTATCTTTCAGTAACTGATTTTGCATGTACAGGTTAGTTTCCAGCCACGATGCAAGTTGCTTATCTGAAAGCATTTTATCCGGCAGACTATCAGCGTTATAAAGCACTTGATTAACCTGTTTTTCATCAACATTCAAAAGTTTAGCCACTTCGGTTGATGTGAATATGGCTCTCATGGCCAGATACAACGCAAGCGGACCCGAATGTGCCAGGTAGGTTATCTTTTTATACCGGTCGCCAAGTAAATACCCGGCTGCATTTAACATAGCCGATGGTAGTTGTTGCAAGCTTTTTAAGAGCGATATGCGCTTGAAGGAGGGATAGCCTCCAAAAAGTTCATCAGCGCCTAAGCCGGATAATACCGCTTTTAAGCCGTCTTGTTGCGCGTATTTGCTAATAAACCATGAGTTGATGCCATCGGTAGTCGGCATATCCATACTTTCAATAATACCGGGTAGATGCTGGTTGAAATGGTGCTGCTCAATTAAATGCGCGTGTTTTTGGCCTACAATAAGGCTGTTAACCTTTTCCTGATAGGCAGCTTCATTATACGCCTTGTCATTAAAGAAGATTGATACGGTTTTAAGTTGCTCGTGTTTTTGCTCTGCGGCAAGTAAGGTCAGTAAACTTGAATCAATGCCTCCGCTCAGAAAAACGCCAATGGGCGCATCTGCTAACAGTTGTCGTTTCACCGCCGTGCGTAACGCAGCGCCTATCGCATCACGCGCGTCTGTGGCATTGTTTATGGTATCAGAAACTATGTTGTTGCTGTAGCTGCTAATGTTAAAAGTTTCTTTGTTATTATCCCAGCACAGTACAGTACCCTTCCGGAGACTTAAAACATTTTTAAGTGTTGTTTCAGGTTCGGGAACGTGACCAAACGCTAAAAAACGCATGCGCCATGCCGGGTTCTCTTCTGTTACTATCCCGGCAGCCTTAAATGCTTTTACCTCTGATGCGAAACTTAGCGTACCGTTAAGTATGTGATAATATAAGGGTTTAACGCCCATGCTATCGCGCACAAGGTAGGTGCGGGAGTTTTGAACATCATACAATCCGAAAGCGAAAATCCCCCTCAGTTTTGCAAAGCAACCCGTTCCCCAATAAATATAGCTTTGTATAATAACTTCGGTATCGGTATTTGAGTTGAACACAGCACCTAATGCCAATAGTTCAGCTTTCAATTCAAGATAGTTATAGATCTCGCCGTTAAATGTTATCCAAACCCTACGGCTAAAATCTGCCATAGGCTGATGCCCGTTTTGGCTAAGGTCAATTACTGCTAAGCGCCTGTGGCCAAATACCAATCCGTTTTCGTCAGCAAAAAAGCCTTCATCATCAGGCCCGCCATGCTGCAAAGCATGGCACATGGCTTTAACCCTTTGCATTGCCTGCGCTTTATCACCGCTTTTGCTAACTATTCCTGCTATTCTGCACATTGTTGGTTGCTGTACACAGCTTCGCCCCGTAAGTCACAGTATTAATTTGTAACTTATTATTTTTCAGATACTTATCTGATTTGTATAATCTGCTGTTTTTAAGGCAGCACTTGTTTAAATTCTGTCAATTAAAGCGGCTCCAACATTAACTATAATTGAGCAACCTAATTTTTCAAGCCTCAGAGCCAGTTGTTTTTGCGACCTGTATGAAATGATCTCGCCGGTTAAACCCTTTAGCGCTCCGGCTTTTATTACAATTTTTTCACCTGGTTGCAGATCTTCCTGTGTAACCTCTATATCGGCAGAACTGGTTAACATCAGTTTCAGATCTTCAATTTGCCGCTCGGGCATGGTGGCAATAGCGCCCGAAAAATAAATGAACCGCGAAATGCCTTTGGTCATCAACACCTCTGTTTTTTGCCGCTCGCTTACCCTTACAAACAGGTATGATTTAATTAGCGGTTCCTCTACCCATTTTTTTCTGTCACTCCACTGCTTTTGCTGCCTGTGCAGCGGGAGATAGGCCTGTAAACCTTTATTGATAAGTGCCTGGTATGCTTTTTTCTCTGCGCGAGGCAACGTACATACCGGGTACCATTCAAATACCTCTGTTTTTAATGATTGAGCCATTATTTAACAGTAGCAATTCTATTTAAACCACCTCTTTATATTCCACCACTTGTTTTTTTGTTCATCGTCGGTGTAATATCCCTCAGCATCATACCCTGAATAATCAGAGTAATAATAATAACGGGTATTATAGCTCTCGCCGGTGAATTTGGTGGTGTAGTATCTTGAATGTAGAATGTCTTCTTTAAAAGCATTCAGAATGATAACTGTATTATTTAAATGGTACTCGCTGGCTATTTTTTGAGGTATAGTAGCTGAGTAATATTTTGATTTGCCGGAACGGATAACAAATACATTAATATCGCTTAGCCTTATCAACGGTATAGCGTCTGACACCAGCCCTACAGGTGCCGTATCAACCATGATAATGTCATATCTTTCGCGTAACTTTTCAATCAGGTCTGTCATTTTCCGGGTATGCAATAACTCCGAAGGATTGGGGGGCACCGGGCCCGAAGAAATAAAATCGAGGTTTTCCTGCTCTGTAGGTTGTATTATTTCCTCTAACGAGTTTTGATTGATGAGGTAGTTGCTAAGGCCTATGTTGTTATTAATGCCCAATGTTTTGTGCAATTTGGAACGTCTGAGATCGGCTGCGATGATCACCACTTTTTTATCGATCAATGATAGCGTGCTTGATAAGTTAACCGCTACAAATGATTTTCCCTCGCCGGCAATTTCAGAAGTTATACAAATAACCTTGCTCTTCTTTTCGGCAGCCAAAAAGTTAAGGTTGGTACGCACAGATCTAACCGACTCGGCAAAAATTGATTTAGGCTTACTGAGCGCTAATATCTTTGATCCGCTCTCGTCAATGTCATGAGGAAATTTACGTATAACACCAATAATAGGTACGGTTGTAAGGCTCTCAATGGTCTCTTTATCGTATATATATGGGTTTAAAATCCTGATCAAAATAATTGCGCCAAGGCCAAGCACCAAGCCATAAATAATAGCCTGCCTTTTAACGCCGCCCACATTTGGCGATACCGGCGAATGATTAGGCTGAGCCGGTTCAATTATACTTGCACCCGGCAATATTGCCGACCGGCTTATCTGAGCCTCAAGCTTTTTCTCAGAAAGGAATGAATAAACCTTATCATTTACCTCAAAGTCGCGTTTTAAGCTTACCAGGTTTCTTTCCGCAATGGGCAGTTTTTCAATACGTTGGTTAACCCCGGAAAGCTGCGCATCCAAATATTCAATGTTTCTCCGCAGGCGGGCAATGGTAGTGTTGATGTTTTGATAAGCGCTGTTTTTAACCTCCAGTATCTGTTGGTTGATGCTTTGTATTTGCGGCGAGGCGGTGTTGTATATTTTTAAAAGGCTCTGCTTCTCCGTGATCAAATTATTTAAACTGCTTACCAATGCGGCCAGCATAGGGTCAATATTACCTTCAAAATTAAAGTTGATATTGGCGTTGTTCCGGTCCTGATCAACTTGTTGTTTGAGCTGATTAACCGCCAAAAGCTGAATTTTTAGTAATGATCGCTGCGCGTCAATATCTTTGGCTTTACCTAATTCCGAGTCGGACGCAGTGCTAACATCCAATATTTTTGATGATTGTTTAAAGTTTTGTATTGATCCTTCAGACCCTTTGACTCTGCTGCGCATGGTATCCAACTGATCATCAATGAACTGGATCATTTGCGTAGCCGACTCGGTTTTGTGCCCGCGGTCATACTTCAAATACTCGTTCATAATGGCATTGAGCACGTCGGCAGCAAATACCGGGTTGGAATCTGTTTCCCTTAAAGCAATTATATTGGAGTTTTTGGCCGTTTCGCCGGCGCTGAAACCGCCTTTAACACGACCTAAAAAACTTTCGGGGATGTTGAATTTAAACAGGAATACTGCATTTTCCCTGCTATCGCTGCCTGGGGAAGCTATGTTGAAAACAGTATTACCAATAGTGATAGGACTGAAATAGATGTACTTGTTGTTTTTTACAACGCCGCCTTCATTATAGGTTAAATTGAAGGATGTTTTGTTTATGGGTTTGAAAGTGATTACCCCGCTGTAAAAATTCAAACTGTCAAATTTCAGCAGGTTAACCTTTAAGGGCTTATGTGGGTATAATTCACTTGTGCGTACCCTGCCTTCAACAAAAAAGCTAACTTTATAGTCAAGGTCTTTAATAGCATTTAACAGCAGGTTACTGCTTTGCAGTACCGCCAGTTCGCTTTGAACTCGTGATGGGCCTTTGTCGCTGTTGTTTATAACGCTTACCAGATCTGATATTTCAGATCGTTTTTCGTCAAACTTCATGGTAGCTGTAGTAGCAAAGGTTTGCGGGGTATACCACAGGTAAACAAGTGCAGCAATGTAGAACACTACCACGCTTCCGGCAATCCAATACCAGCGACTGGTTAAAATTTTAATAATTTTAAAATAGTCAAGCTCCTGGTTAGGCAGTTTAGGCTGTATATACTCTTTCCCTTCCATCTATCTTCGGGCAAGGGTAAATACTATTAACGCAGTGTTAATGAGCAGTAAAACAGGTTGCGCTACAACCGAGAAGTTTTGAACCTTTTTATTGCGAATAGCGGTTTTGTTTTGCGCAACGTATATCACATCGTCGCTGTTTAAAATATTTTTACTGTCGTAAATAGCGGCTGCATTACTCAGGTCAACGGTAACATCAGCATTAGTTTTTTCGCTTCTTATTATTTTAATATTCTTCTCGTTTGCAGATTCTGTTAAACCACCTGCCTGGCCCAAAACATCAACAAGACTGGTGTTGTCTTTAGCAAGTAAATAATTACCCGGCGATTTAACCTCGCCTAAAACAGTTACTTTAAGGTTAATTATTTTCAGATCGAATAAGGCATCCTTTAAATATTTTTTATTGTAAAGTTCTTCGATCAGCTTTCTGGCTTGTATACGGGTTAGTCCGGCTACGTGCACTCTTCCAAGGCCGGTTAATGCAATGGTTCCGTCATCGTCCACGTCGTAAGTGTCAGCATCCGCAGCAATTGTTGTATTGGTACTGCCTGTTGTGCCGGCTGACAGGTCTATAAGAGATTTACTGCTTTGTATATTTTTTATCTGCAATACATCCTGTGGCTTAATGCGGTAGTTACTAACGTTGGCACGAATTTTTTGATAGACGCTATCAGGAACTATGGTGTTTTGTTCAAAAAGTACTTGATTTTGCTTGTATGAACATGCTGAAAAAAGCAACAGGGTTACTACAAAAATTATGACAGGCAGGCGATTGATCAACAAAACGTTTTGCTTAATACTTAACATGTTTAGCGGTTAATTCAAAACTACACAATTGCATTAACAAACAAGCGTATTTTTTAACAAGTGCAGGCTCTAAAAATCTCATTAATAACCGTTACCCGAAACGCTGAAAGTACAATACAACGCTGTATTGAATCCGTTTTATTCCAAGATTATGCCAATGTTGAATACATAATAATTGACGGTAACTCAACAGATGGCACCGCCCAAATAATACGCAAACATATAAATGACATAGCCCGCTTTGTATCTGAACCGGATAAAGGTATATATGACGCTATGAATAAGGGCATTAAAATTGCCACCGGTGATGTAGTTGGCATATTGAACGCTGATGATTTTTTTGCAAGCCCGCAGGTGTTAAGTAATGTAGCACAGGCTTTTGCCAAAAATGAAATTGATGCTTTATACGGTGATCTGAATTATTTAAAACCGGATGGTGGAGTAGTTCGCAGGTGGGTGTCGGGGGCTTATAAAGCGTGGCGGTTTAATTGGGGATGGATGCCACCGCATCCTACCTTTTACTGCAAACGATTGTTCTTTAATAAGTTGGGTCTTTACGATCTTGATTTTGGTACCGCTGCCGACTATGAGTTGATGTTGCGGTTCATGTTTAAGAATAAGTTACAAGTTCATTACTTGAATAGCTTAATGGTTAATATGCAAACAGGTGGGGCAAGTAATCAAACTTTACTAAATCGTATTAAGGCCTGGAAGTCTGATTTAAGTGCAATGGGGAAAAATGGGGTTTTAATTCCACAGGTATGTGTAATATTTAAACCACTGCGAAAATTGATTCAATATTTATAAATGCTAATAGTTAAATGTGTTGATATGTTGGTAAAAATAACCTCCATTCAACTCCAATAAAGTTTTTTATGCCTGAACTTCTACTGAACAATCATTTTTATTATTTTGTTTTCATTTTTTTATGTGCTTTCGCATGTTCGTGGGCGGTAATACCATCTATATTGCATGTTGCGCGAGCCCGTCATTTATATGATGATATAGGGCATTTCAGAAAACAGCATGACCATGGCATACCACGTCTTGGCGGAGTGGCTATTTTTATCAGCTTTGCACTGTCGGCATTATTTTGTTCCATCATTGATTATAAATTTCCGGTAGCTTATATCCTGGCAGCCGCCATTATCCTGTTTATAATGGGTCTTAAGGATGACCTTTCGGGTGTTAACCCAAGTACCAAACTTTTTATACAGGTAATTGCTGCACTAATTTTGGTTTTGTGGGGAAACATAAGGTTAACCAGCATGTATGGCGTTTTAGATGTTTATGAACTGCCTTATACCTTAAGCTGCATATTATCAGTATTGGTGATAATTTTAGTTATTAACGCCTTTAACCTGATTGATGGCATTGACGGCCTGGCCGGTGTTACAGGTATTATTACCCATGTATCCTTCGCTGCCTTGTTTAGTTACACGCATCATTATAACCTTGCCCTCATATCAATAATTATGGTAGGGGCCATTTTAGGTTTTTTACGTTTTAACCTAACACCAGCTAAAATATTTATGGGCGATACCGGCTCGCTCTTTATCGGGCTGATATCTGTTATTATGGCTATTGAATTTATTGAAAGCAACAAGGTTTCGGTAGTCAATACATACGAGATCTACTCTGCGCCTGCGTTAGCAATTGCCATTTTAATAGGCCCTATATTTGATACCCTGCGCATATTCTTCATCAGGATAGTAAAAGGGGTAGGGCCGTTCACGGCAGACCGTAACCACATCCATCACCGTATGCTAAGGTTAGGCTTTAACCATATGCAAACCACATTTATATTGGCAGCCATTAATGTGTTGTCTATTGCTGTTACGCTGCTGTTCTCCACCCTCGGCAACTACACACTCATCATCCTGATATTTTTAATATCAATGTTATTCAACTGGCTAATTACTTTTCTTATCCGTTCAAAAGAGCGCGAAAATCTGGCGCTGCGCAACTTGTTTGTTTAATAATCATAATGTCTGTTTTTATGCGTGCGGCTTAACGTCAAAAAGCTTTTGATAACTTTGTGCCTTTAAAAGGGTGAAATGAATATAGCTATAAACGGATTTGGCAGAATAGGCAGAATATTTCTACGCAGTATTCTAACAGATAATGATATTAAGGTTGTTGCTATTAATGACCTTGCAGACACTCAAACGCTTGCTCATCTGTTTAAATATGACTCTGTTCACCGGGGCTTCAAAGGCGAAGTTAGCTTTGATGATGATCACTTATATATCAATAACCAAAAAATAAAGGTATTTGCTCAAAAAGACCCTGATACTTTACCCTGGGGCGAACTGGGTATTGACCTGGTGATAGAAGCTACAGGTAAGTTTCTGTCAAAACAGGGAGCCGGTAAGCACCTCGCGGCAGGAGCCAGGCAAGTTATACTTTCGGCACCACCGGCTGATAAAGACATTCCTACCGTTGTGTTAGGTGTTAATGATGATGCTATCAACCTGTCATCGCCCATATTATCCAATGCGTCATGTACCACTAATAACGTAGCGGCAATGGTGAAGATACTGGATGAGAATTGGGGAATAGTTGATGGTTACATTACCACCGTCCACTCCATGACCGGCGACCAAAGCCTGCACGATGCCCCCCATAAAGACCTGCGCCGCGCGCGTGCAGCATCCGCCTCTATAATTCCAACAACCACCGGGGCCGCTAAAGCAATCACTTCTATATTTCCACATCTTGACGGTAAGTTAGGTGGGGCAGGTATAAGGGTGCCGGTATTGAATGGCTCACTTACAGATTTTACCTGTCTGCTTAAACGTAAGCCCAGTGTTGCAGAGATAAACGCGGCCTTTAAATTGGCAGCAGAAGGAGAGTTAAAAGGAATTTTAGAATACACCGAAGATCCGATAGTATCCGCAGATATTTTAGATAACCCGCACAGCTGCATTTTTGATGCGCAGCTTACCTCAATTGTTGGCGATCTGGTTAAAGTAGTAGGGTGGTATGACAACGAAAGCGGCTATAGTAGCCGCCTCGCTGATCTGGTTGGTAAAATAAATAAGCTTTAATAACAAACTTTATTTGGTATAAACTAACGCAGCTGTTGCAGTACTTGCCGGGTAATCTTTCCCGAAAACTACATAGCTGGTAAATTTAACAGCATCAGTTTTGGTATTCAACAAAGTGTTTTGCTGATTAACAGCTTCCTGAGCGCTTGCAAACTGTTTGGTGAAGGTAAATGTGCGTAGCAAATGTAACTTAACCATTGTTTTGCCATTAACTACCGCATCTGTTTTGGTAACCTCACTTAAAACTTTAAGGTCATTACCATGCCATCCGGTAGTGTAAGTTCCGTTTGGACCCGGTGTAGTATATTGCAATCCGTTTAAAGCCGAAGCAGAAAAGTCCTCATTCAGGCGGATGCTGTAAGAGAGATCATAGCCCTTGGGGTCAAGCAATGCGCTTAGATCTTCAGTGTAAACTAATTTAAGTGTGCTACCATCTACAGCTGTTTTTACAATTTGTGCAGGTATGCTAATGTTTATCTGGCGCAACTTTTCATCTTCGGTAAGGCCAACAGATGTACCATTGTTGTTGCTCACGCCGGTGTTGTTCCATTCAACGTCCCGGATATCTTTTTTACAGCTTGAAAAGCCTAAAAAAACAACCAAAACAGGTACTAATAATCTTTGAGTAATAGGGGTAACTTTCATTTTAATAGCTTTTATTGTTTTCATAGATGATAAGATAATTACCAAAGTCGGGCCATTAAATGCGCATAAAACTTAACCGATTACTTCAAAAGGGAATAATTGATAAAAAAAGCAGATTTTACAACTTTTACTATTAAATAGGTAAATAGTAATGCGCAAAGTGGTACAAAATATTACATAAAGCATAAAATTCTAAATGTTGAAGTAGAATTTAGGAAGAGGCTTGTTGGGAAATTAATACCACGCTTCCCCAAATTTTCTACAAATTTGCCATGTTAATAACGTATGATAAAGTTTATAAAAGTTGAAGAAGCACTTCCGTTGCGCAACGTTGTGTTGAGAGAAGGAAAGCTCACGCCTGATGAATGCCGTTTCCCGTCAGACAACCTGCCCGGCAATTTTCATTTAGGATATTTTGATAACGAGCAACTGATTTGTATTGCTTCATTTCATCCTCAAAGTTATGGCGAGTACACTGGTTTAGGCTACCAACTGCGAGGCATGGCCACAGCCGATGGTTACCGCGGCAAAGCAATAGGATACCAACTGGTTGATTTTGCTAAACTCCATTTGCAAAAAATAAATGCCAGCTATGTATGGTGCAATGCCCGGCAGGTGGCTGTTAGGTTTTATGAGCGCCTGGGTTTTGAAATTGTATCTGATCAGTTTGAAGTGCCGGGTATTGGTCCGCATTACGCTATGTATGCTAAACTATAATATATACTGCCTGCCTTTTTTAAAATACCATTGGGCTATTAAAATTAAAATGCTCAATTTGGCATCCGCTTAGCAAAAAACACAACTTGCATGAAAACAATTGACCAGATAAATTTTTCGGGAAAGAAAGCGCTAATACGCGTTGATTTTAACGTTCCTTTAGATGAGAACGGAAACATTACAGATGACAACCGCATAACCGCGGCCCTGCCTACCATCAAAAAAATTATTAAAGATGGTGGCGCCGTGATCTTAATGTCGCACATGGGCCGCCCTAAAAACGGACCCAACGAAAAAGACTCATTAAAACACGTTATAAAGCATTTATCTGATCTGTTAGGTGTGCAGGTTGAGTTTGCTGATGACTGTATTGGCGAACAAGCTACAGAAAAAGCGCAAGCGCTTAAAGACGGCCAGGTATTACTTTTAGAGAACCTGCGTTTTTACAAAGAAGAAGAAAAAGGCGATGCTGATTTTGCGAAGAAATTAGCTGCTTTAGGTGATGTTTATGTGAATGATGCATTTGGTACTGCGCATCGCGCACACGCCTCAACTGCCGTTATTGCACAGTTTTTTCCTGATGCAAAATACTTTGGTTACCTGATGGGCGCCGAGTTAAGTAATGCCGAAAAAGTATTGAACAATCCGGAGCGCCCGTTCACGGCCATTATGGGTGGTTCAAAGGTATCTGATAAGATATTATTGATTGAGCGTTTATTAGATAAAGTTGATAACCTGATTATTGGAGGTGGTATGGCTTACACTTTTGCAAAGGCAAATGGTGGAAACATTGGTACCTCACTGGTTGAATTGGAGAAACTGCAACTGGCGCTTGACCTGGTACAAAAAGCAAAAGATAAAGGCGTTAAATTGTTATTGCCTTTGGATAACGTTATAGCCGACGACTTCAACAACAATGCTAAAACAGATGTGGCTAAAACAGGAGAGATACCGGATAACTGGATGGGATTAGATATTGGTCCGGAAACTGTTAAACTATTTAGTGAAGTGATAGAGAATTCAAAGACCATTTTATGGAACGGCCCGATGGGTGTGTTTGAAATGGATACCTTTATGGTGGGCACCAAAGCGGTGGCTGATGCGGTTGTTAAGGCTACTTCAGCAGGCGCGTTCTCGCTGATAGGTGGTGGTGACTCGGCAGCAGCTGTATCTAAATTTGGATTAACTGCCGATGTTAGCTACGTATCAACCGGCGGTGGCGCTTTATTAGAATACATGGAAGGTAAAGAACTTCCCGGTGTTAAAGCTATCAACGAGGACTAACCTTGATCTTTAAGATTTAAGGATTACCCTGAATTTTCATAAACAACAATGCCACCCAAAAGGGTGGCATTGTTGTTTATGGTGTTTTTAATAACCTGTAATATGATGTAATGTTTTGTTTATAAGCAAGTTGAAAGAAATTTATACGTAAATAGCCTGACTTAAAAGTTAGCAAAAAATCGTTTCACCCGTTTCATTTTCGTCTCACTATAAAATAGTAAAATCATAATAATCAGAATTTTAAATAAAAAATCGTCTCACATCGTCTCATATATTCAGTGAAACGATATGATACGATTTCGTGTCTATCTTAATCTACCTTCTTGCCCTTCATTGCTGTAGCAATGGCAGTATCCATTAAACGCTCAGCAAAGGGGCGGGTATATTCATTCAAAGTATCAATGGCTTTGTGTATGCGGTCTTTGTCGCCACCGGTGAGTTCCTGTTTTAGCTCAGCTAATAGCTTATGAGTTTCAGTAGTTTCCTCTTCAGTAACGTGTTCCCCGTTCTTTTGCAGGAAGCGCTCAACGGTGTATATCATCTGCTCACCCTCTGTACGGGCTTCTATTACCATGCGTTGGGCTACATCATCTTTAGCGTGGGTAATGCTGTCCATTAGCATTTGCTCCACCTGGTCATCAGTAATACCGTAAGTAGGCTTAACCTCCACCTCCTGCTTCACACCCGAACGTAGTTCAATAGCCTGTATCTTTAAAATGCCATCGGCGTTCAGCAAAAAGTTAATGTCCACCTTAGGGAAGCCTGCCGGCATAGCAGGTATGCCTTTTAATTCAAATTCAGCCAGTTTACGGTTCTCGGCTATCAGGTCACGTTCACCCTGATAAACAGCTATCTTCATATTTACCTGCCCGTCTTTTGATGTGGTGTACTGTCGGCCTGCTTTAGTTGGCACCTTGCTGTTACGCGGGATGATCACATCCATCAGCCCACCCATGGTCTCAATACCTAAGGACAGAGGTGTAACATCCAGTAACAAAATATCCCTGCGGTTACCTGCCAAAACATCCGCCTGAATAGCAGCGCCAAGCGCCACAACCTCATCAGGGTTAACATCATCATGCACCGGGCGACCAAAAAAGTCGGATACCATTTTCTTAACAAGTGCTGTGCGGGTAGAGCCACCTACCATAACTACCTCGTCAATCTGCTTAACGTTCAATTTGGCATCTTTCAGGGCATTCTCGCAGGCTTTAATGGTTTGTTGAACCTTTGGCAGTATCAACTGCTCAAATGTAACGCGGTCTAAGGTGCACCATATATCGCCAATCTTTTCGTTGAACAGACTTTGGTGGGCAAATGCCTTTTTGGCTTCTTCCGCTTTTAAGCGTAAGGCCTGGGTTAGTTCGCGGTTATGGCTAACCTCATCAGCATTCAGCTGGTTTTGCGCAATCCAATGGTCAACAATGGCGCGGTCAAAATCATCGCCACCTAAAAAGGTATCGCCATTGGTAGATAATACCTCAAAAATGCCGTTCTGTATCTGTAGTATGGAAACGTCAAAAGTACCGCCGCCTAAGTCATAAACGGCTATGGTTTTGGTCTCTTCGGGGTTTAAGCCTATACCGTAAGCTAAACTCGCGGCAGTAGGTTCATTAACAATTCGTAGTACGTCTAACCCGGCCAGTTTGCCGGCATCGCGGGTAGCCTGCCGCTGCGAATCATTAAAATATGCCGGAACAGTGATTACAGCACGGTTAACCGGCGTTTTTAAAGCGTGTTCGGCACGTGCTTTTAGCTCTTTTAGTATTAGCGACGAAAGTTCAATAGGGGTGTAGAACTTGTCGCCCACGTTTATTTTAACCAGGCTTTCAGAATCATCATCAATTACCTTATAAGAGAAGAAGTTCTTGTAGTTAGCTATGTCTTTGTATGCACGGCCTAAAAGTCGCTTAACAGAAAATATAGTGTTTTGCGGGTCGGTTACCAGGTAGTTTTTAGCTTCATTACCAACGGTAATTTCGCCGGCTTCACCAAAATGAACCACTGAGGGTACCAATACACCTTTACCCATGTCGTTTATCACCTGTGGGTTTTTGTCGGGATTGATAAAGGCCACCAAAGAGTTGGTAGTACCCAGGTCAATACCTACAATAATTTCTTCTTTTTGTATAGAGCCTGTCGCCAGGTTGATAGAAACTTTAGCCATGGTGTAATTTTAACAATGGGCAAAGGTATACAGTTTTACCCTTTGCTGTGTCATGTTATTGTGAATTGCTTTAAAAGGCCTAACTTGCAATACTCAACTGACAATGATGGCTAAAACGCTATTAAAATTCGCGCTGCTTTTTTTGCTGATACTCCTTACAACATTTGCCGCTGTTGCTCAGCAGTTTGGTGGCAACCCACCATCGGTTAAATGGAAGCAGGTAAATACGCCGGCTGCTAAAGTTATTTTCTCGCAAGGGTTAGATTCTATTGCCATGCGGGTTGCTGCCACAATTGAGCATATTAACCAACCTATAAAACCTACCATCGGCCTAAAGCAAAAACAGATAAGTATTGTACTACAGGATAAAACCACCATTACTAATGCTTATGTAGGACTGGCACCATTCAGGAGCGAATTTTATTTAACACCCGATCAGAACAGTTTTGAGTTAGGAAGTTTACCCTGGGCAGAGCAGTTGGCAATTCACGAATACCGCCACGTGCAGCAGTACAATAATTTCAATGTTGGGTTATCAAAGGCAATGTCTATCATATTTGGACAGGGCGGACAGGCGGTGGCTAACAGCTTGTCAGTACCCGATTGGTTTTTTGAGGGGGATGCGGTATATAACGAGACTTTAGTGAGCAGGCAGGGCAGGGGGCGTTTGCCTTACTTCTACAATGGCTACCGTGCATTATGGGCCGCTGATAAAAACTATAGTTGGATGAAGCTGCGCAACGGCTCACTAAAAGATTACATACCCGATTGGTATCCTATGGGGTACATGCTGGTAGCCTACGGGCGTGAAAAATACGGTAGCGAGGTTTGGCGCAACATAACGCATGATGCTGCATCATTTAACGGATTATTTTACCCGATGCAGGGTGCTATAAAAAAATACACCGGTAAAAGCTTTAAAGATTTTAGAGCAGATGGCTTGAACTTCTTTAAACAGCAATATCAATACAAACCCGCCACCCGGCCATCCAGCCCCTCTGTAGTTAACCAGGAGTTTCCGGCTTATGTAAATGACAGTACGCTTGTTTACGTTACCACAACGTATAACAAGCTGCCTCAATTCACCCTGAGTAAAAATGGCATAGAAACCAAGATAAGTATACGGTCGCGGTCTTTAGACAACTATTTTAATTACCGCAATGGTAAGGTAGTTTATGCGGCTTACCGCCCCGATGCCCGTTGGACCTACCTTGACTACAGCGAACTGCGCGTACTGGATATTAACACCGGCAAAGAAAAGCAGATCACTCACGCCACCAAATACTTTGGGCCTGCTTTTAATGCTGATGCAACACAGATAGTGGCTGTAAAAACAGTTGCCGGCCAAAGCTGGCTGCATATTTTAGATGCAGCTACAGGTAACTTATTGAATGAAATACCTAATCCCAGCAAGTTGCTTTACACATACCCCAAGTTTTATGATGACGATCATCTCATTTCGGCAATAAGGACGCCAAAAGGGGAGATGACAATAGGGTTGGTACAAATAAAAACAGGTAGCGTAAAGTACTTGCTGCCGTTATCTTACAACCCCATCGCGTTTCTTACTTTAAATAATGACGAGGTCTACTTTTCGGCCACCTCCGGCAAAAACGACAGGCTATATAAGTTGAATCCCTCAAGCGGAAAGTTATCAGAATTGAAGGCTGATGTTTCTGATCTCAACCAATATCAGCCTGCAATTGCCGGCAATAAAATAAGCTGGGTTGAATTCACCGGTTACGGTTTCAAAGTGCGCAGTGATGTTACCGATGTTTCCAAATGGAGGGAGGTTGCTCATCAAGCAAAATCGCTATCTGATTTTGAAGTAACATCGCTCGAAAACAATTCTGCAACAGACGCAACAGCGGGAACATCAGTGCAAACGCTGCCCATAACCAAATATAGCAAAGCACATGGCCTGTTTAACTTTCATAGCCTGATACCAGATTTTAGCGACCCTAATTACCAGCTGGCTTTAGTTAGCGAGAACGTGCTGAACACTTTCCAGTCGCAGCTATCATTCAATTATAACAGGGATGAAGGCTACAAGCAATTTGGTTTTGATGCCACGTATGGGGCTTTGTTCCCGTTTGTGCGTGGCGGTGTTAACTTCACATTAGACAGGCGCAGCCTGTTTAACGGAGAGCGCATTTACTTCAATGAAAAAGACATTTACTTGGGTCTGCACGTGCCGCTTAATTTAAGTAACGGCAGGCATCTTACTTCGCTCAACTTTGGCAGTGATGTGTATTACACAAGTAACACTATTCAGGATCCATTCCGCTCCCGGTTCCGCGATCGTAATTATACCTACCTTAGCCATTCAGTAACGTTTAGCAACCGCATACAACAGGCAAGGCAGCATATTTATCCTCGCTTTGGTCAAAGTATTACGTTAAGTTACAGGCACGCCATTGATGGGCTGCAGGCTACGCAATTTTTAGCAAATGGTACTTTATACCTGCCCGGCATTTTACGTAACCACAATTTGGTTATTAACGCGGCTCATCAGGAAAAAGGCAAACAAAGCCAGGTTGATTTCTCTAACAATTTTCCGTTTTCACGTGGTTATGACGCGGAGAATTTACAGCAATTAAACAAGATCGGTGTGAACTATCATTTTCCGCTTTTTTATCCAGATGCAGGGGTTGCGCAAACCGTATATTTTTTACGTGTTAGGGCCAACTTGTTTTTTGATTATACGCACGCTAATGATACCTTCAGTAATGGTTCATTGTTCCGGGCCGATTTCCGCACAGCGGGTGCCGAGTTGTATTTTGATACTAAATGGTTCAATCAGCATCCGTTAACTTTTGGTGTTCGTTATAGTTATTTGATGGACAGGGATTATTTTGGCGGGTTGGGTAAAAACAGGATAGAGTTAATTCTGCCCGTTGCTTTCTTTTAACGATACATTTTGTTAATTTGGTGTGCCATGAATCGCATCGACCGCATATCTGCCATCCTGATACAACTGCAATCGCGCAGGGTAGTAAAAGCTGCTGACATTGCCGAACGTTTTAACATCAGCTTACGCACAGTTTATCGCGACGTGAAAACTTTGGAAGAAGCAGGTATCCCTTTGATAGGTGAGGCCGGCGTAGGTTACTCCATTATGGATGGTTACCGGCTACCGCCTGTAATGTTTACCCGGGAGGAAGCCACCGCCTTTTTAACAGCCGAAAAGTTTGTGGAGACCTTAACAGATGCCTCTACCAGCAGTAACTACCGCTCGGCTATGTACAAGGTAAGGGCTGTGTTAAAAAATAATGAAAAGGAACTGCTGGAAGGGATGGATGACAGGATAGAAGTACTGCAAGGAATGGCGCGCGCCAACGTTAACCCAACAGACCATATCCAAACCATATTGCAAAGCATAGGGCAGAAAAAGGTTTTGTCTTTAAATTATTTTGCGCAGCATAGTCAGGAGTTAACTAAGCGCTTTGTTGAGCCGGTGGGCATATTTTATTCAGCTAATTACTGGCACCTCATTGCATGGTGCAGGCTGCGAAACTCATACCGCGACTTCAGGGTTGACCGCATCAAAAACCTTTCAATAACAGATGAACAATTTGAAAGTGAGCATCCAACGCTTAAGGAATATATAGCTAAAACCGCCTGCGAGCAAAACTTGGAGCGTGTGGTGATCAGCGTTGACAGAAAAATACACTCGCATTTGGAGCATCAAAAGTATTATAGTGGCTTTGTATCTGAAAGAACGGTGGGAGATAGCATTGAAATGACCTTTTTAACTACCTCTGTTGAAGGTTTTGCACGTTGGTATATGATGTTTGGCGAGTACGCCGATATTTTAGAGTCGGAAAACTTAAAAGAGTATGTTAAAGCTAAACTGGAGGCTATTTATATACGCATCAATCAGGATGTTCAGGTAGTTTGACGAAAGCTATCCGGCCTTTAATAAAACATGTTTAGGGCTTTTTTGTATATTTGGTTGAATGCATAGCAAAGCAAACCATAAATATCTTCTCTCCGCTTTGCTGCCGTTATTGATCATTGCGGCTGTGTTTTTTGGCGGAGCTCCAAAAAAAGTTAGCGCTGTTTCTGATAAAGCTCCCTTGAGTCTTTCAAAAGCTATTACATCAGCTCAGCATGAAGTTCCGTTTGTAAGTAACGATGTTCCGCAGCTTTCAAGGGCTGACTACCGTTCGCCGTTGAAAAACCTGGCTGTGATATTTTTACTTTCATTGGTACCATTCGCTTTTAAAACCAATAGCCGGCACACAGTATTTTTTTCACCGGGTAGTTATTCTTATCTATTTAAAAACCTTTTCCCCGAACTCGAATTTAGTTAAAACCTAAGATCTGTTACTCCTGTATATTGTTTCGCTACGGCAATTTTCAGTTTATACTATTGTGTTTTAATTTATTCTGTTCCTGATGATCCATTTACCTCATTTAATAACCGACCTTGGGCTTATTTTGGCCGCAGCCGGTTTTACTACTTTAATCTTTAAAAAAATAAAACAACCCATTGTATTGGGTTACATATTGGCGGGCTTATTGGTTGGTCCGCATTTTACATTGTTACCCACCGTTGCCGATGATGAAAGCATAAAAATATGGGCCGAAATAGGTGTTATATTCCTGCTGTTTAACCTGGGTTTGGAGTTTAGCTTTAAGAAGCTGGCCAACGTGGGTGGAACCGCATCAGTAACTGCTGTGGTAGAGGTGGTATTTATGTTGTTCATTGGCTATTTGGCTGGTGTAGCCATGGGCTGGAAAACAATGGACGCCATATTTTTAGGCGGCATACTATCCATCTCATCAACCACCATTATTATCAGGGCATTTGAAGAACTCAACGTAAAGCATAAAAAGTTTGCGGGATTGGTTTTTGGCGTACTGATCGTTGAAGATCTGGTAGCCATATTGCTTTTGGTATTACTGTCTACTTTGGCTGTTAGTCAGCAATTCTCAGGCACCGAAATGTTGGTGTCTGTGCTGAAACTGGTGTTCTTCCTTACGCTTTGGTTCTTAGGCGGGATCTTCCTCATTCCAACCTTTCTGAAAAGAACCCGCAGTTTAATGACCGATGAGACCATGCTCATCGTATCAATTGCATTATGTATAGCCATGGTTATACTGGCCGTTCAGGTAGGCTTTTCGCCCGCGTTAGGAGCCTTCATTATGGGTTCCATATTGGCAGAGACCACGCAGGCTGAGCGTATTGAACATTTAACCAAATCTGTTAAGGACCTGTTTGCGGCTGTGTTTTTCGTGTCGGTTGGTATGCTGATAGATCCAGGTGTACTGGTTGATTATGCTTTGCCTATTGTTGTCATTACCGTAGCAACGGTATTTGGCAAATTTATAAGCAGCGCGTCGGGTATGTTGCTTTCAGGGCAATCATTAAAAAATTCCGTTCAATCAGGGATGAGTTTGGCGCAAATAGGAGAATTTTCTTTCATCATCGCAACACTGGGGCTTTCACTCAAGGTTACCAGCGATTTCCTTTATCCAATAGCTGTTGCAGTGTCTGCCGTAACAACTTTCACTACGCCCTATCTCATTAAATTATCAGAGCCTTTTTATAAGTTTTTAGAGCAAAAACTCCCGCAAAGGTGGGTGAAGGGTTTAAGCCGTTACAGTTCGGATACGCAGAATATTACTACAATGAGCGACTGGAAGAAGCTGTTGAAGGCTTACGCCTATAACTCCTTTATTCACGGTGTTATAATGGTGGGTATTATTGTGGCATCTATGAAATACCTACATCCTTTTATCACCGAAAATATTACTAACGGATTAAAAGGCACACTGATAACCATAGGTATATCGTTTGTGGTTATGGCTCCGTTTTTATGGGCGTTCACCCTCCGGAGAATTGAAAAGAAAGCCTACTCGCATTTATGGTTAAACAAAAAAGATAGCAGGGGGCCGCTTGTTGTACTTGAATTACTGCGTATACTCTTCGGCTTGTTATTTGTTGGCTTTCTGCTGATCCAGTATTTTGATAAATGGTTAGGTATAACTTTAATATTGCTGACGATAGGCGGCGCCGTGCTGCTATTTTCAAGACGATTACAATCTTTTTACGATCGTTTGGAAACCCGCTTTTTACGGAACCTGAACGAGCGGGAAGAGCAACAAAATGCGAAAAATAAAATAGCGCCATGGGACACGCACCTGGCCCAATTTGAGATATCGCCTCAATCAAGTTTTATAGGTAAAACACTGATGGAGTTAGGCATACGCGAGCAATACGGCGTAAACATAGCGTTGATAGAACGAGGAAAGCTGGTGATACCAACCCCCGGACCCAATGAACGATTATACCCGATGGATAAACTCACCGTAATTGGTACTGACGAAGAAATTGCAGCAGTAAAAGCACTTGCTGAAGAGTTTACGCCTGATGACGACAATCAAAACGTAAAGAAGAGTATGGAATTACAACAAGTGGTAATATCATCCAACTCTCCGGTTTGTGGTATCTCTATAAGGCAGTCGGGTATACGGGAAAATGCTCAGGGCCTTATTGCCGGTATTGAACGTGATGGTAACCGTGTGCTCAATCCCGAATCAACCTGGGTATTTAAGCCCGGAGATATTGTTTGGATAGTTGGCAACAAGCGGAAAATTGTAGAGTTGCTGCGTTAAAATAAATTTCCATCAACAATACTTATTGATGGGTTGTTAAGCTGATAAAGAGATAATTATGTCAAACATCAGCTTAATAACCAAAATTGATATTCATAGGCCTGCCGCCGAGGTGTGGGAGGCTTTGACAGATCCGGAGATTATTAAACAGTACTTTTTTGGCACCGATGTTAAAACAGATTGGAAGCAAGGTAGCGCGATAGTATGGACAGGCGAATGGCAAGGTAAAACCTATCAGGATAAGGGCAAAGTGTTGGAGATCGATCCTGGGCGCTATGTGAAATATAGCTATTGGAGCAGTATGAGCGGTACAGAGGATAAGCCCGAAAACTACCAGAACGTTAGCTACAGGCTAAATGAAGTAAATGGTATAACTACTTTAGAACTAACGCAAGACAATATTAAAGACGAAGCCGCCAAACAGCACTCAGAGCAAAACTGGCAAATGGTTTTTGGCAAAATGAAAGAGCTGTTGGAAAGGCCGAAAGTAAAATAAATAAAAACCGTTATTGCGAAGCACGAAGCAATCCCAAAAAGATAAGTAGCCCGCTGATAGTTTAGCGGATTACATGTCGCTTTGCTTGTCGCTTCAGAGATTGCTTCGTACTTCGCAATGACGTTGGGTTATGGTTTCTATCTTTCAAAAGCCATCCTCATTCCCACTTCATTACTCACAAAAGCTCCTTTGTTCCAGGCCAGTTTGCCCGATACGATTGTATGCTCAATAGTTGAACGGAATGTAGCGCCTTCAAACGGGCTCCAACCGCATTTATACAGGATGTTGCTTTTGTTTACCTGCCATGGTTTGTTAAGATCAACCAACGCCAGATCGGCATAGTAGCCCTCCCGTATAAATCCACGTTTAGCTATCTGGAAAAGGATAGCCACGTTATGCGCCATTTTCTCGGCTATCTGTTCCAAAGTAATTTTACCATGGTGGTAAAGCTCTAACATGGCAGGCAGGGCATGCTGCACCAATGGTCCGCCTGAAGGGGCTTGTAAATAGCTTTGCGCTTTCTCTTCAATGGTATGCGGGGCGTGGTCGGTTGCAATTACGTCAATGCGGCCATCAAGCACCGCTTTTAAAATACCTTCCCGGTCTTGCGCAGTTTTAACAGCAGGGTTCCATTTTATTAAGTTGCCTTTGGTGTGGTAATCCTCATCGCTAAACCATAGGTGGTGTACACAAGCTTCGGCAGTTATGCGTTTTTCTTTAAGGGGAATGGTATTGTCAAAAAGATGCGTTTCTTTCTCTGTAGAGATATGCAGAATGTGTAAACGGGCACCATGTTTCTTAGCCAGTTCAACCGCCATAGAAGATGATAAATAACAAGCCTCTTCGCTGCGTATTTTAGGGTGCAAGGTTACGGGGATATCTTCACCATAGAGCTGCTTGTAATGCGCCAGGTTAGCTTTGATGGTAGCCTCATCCTCACAATGCGTAGCGATCAGCATTGGCGATCTGGAGAATAGATTCTCTAACGTAGTGGGATTATCCACCAGCATATTGCCGGTTGATGAGCCCATAAATACCTTAATTCCGCAAACCCGCGTAGCATCGGTACGTAACACCTCGTCAATATTGTCATTAGATGCCCCCATAAAAAAGGAGTAGTTAGCCAATGAGCGTCGCGAGGCTATATCGTATTTATCCTGTAATAATTGTTGCGTTAGTGTGTTGGGCACGGTGTTAGGCATTTCCATAAAAGAGGTGATACCACCCGCTACGGCCGCGCGAGATTCTGTGTAGATATCGGCTTTATGCGTTAATCCCGGCTCCCGGAAATGCACCTGGTCATCAATGGCTCCGGGGAAAAGGTGCAGGCCTTCAGCATTAATAACTTCATCAGCGTTTACGTCAACATGGGAATCAATACGTTCAATAAAACCGTCTTTAATAAATACATCTGCATTAACTTGTTTGCCTTCGTTAACTATAGTTGCTGATTTGATGAGGATAGTAGCCATGCAACAAAGGTAAAACTTGAAAGGCAAATGTTGGTGACAAAATTGTGCGGGTGGTTCAGGTGGCTCAGGTGTGGCTCACGGTGGCTCGGAGCCACCCATGGAAACCTTTCACCTTTTGCCTTTTACCTCAAAGCCTCCGAAAAAAACTATCTTTGCTGCATGTCAGCTACTTTTGAAGACTTTGATTTTAACAGGCAAACCTTAAATGCCATTGCCGATGCAGGTTACACCGAGCCGACTCCCATACAGCAAAAAGCTATTCCGCCTATACTGAATGGGCAGGACGTTATGGGTATTGCGCAAACCGGCACAGGCAAAACCGCAGCTTACGTGTTGCCCTTAATAATGCGGTTAAAATATGCGCAGGGCGAACATGCCCGCGCACTGATCCTTGCACCAACACGCGAGTTGGCTATGCAGATTGAAGAAAATATAAAAACCTACGCTAAGTATACAGATCTGCGTGTCGTTACCGTTTACGGCGGCCTTGGCCCTAAAACGCAGATAGAAACCATCAACAAAGGCGTTGATATAATTGTAGCAACTCCGGGCAGGTTTATGGACATTTACCTGGCTGGTCACATCATGACCAAACCTTTGCAGGTACTGGTTTTAGACGAAGCCGACAAAATGATGGATATGGGTTTTATGCCACAGATCAATCGCATTTTAGAGGTGGTGCCACGCAAGCGCCAAAACCTGCTGTTCTCAGCAACCATGTCTGATAAAGTGCACCAGCTATCGGCCAATTTTTTAGAATTTCCAACCGTTATAGAGGTTACGCCACAAGCTACACCGGCACAAACCGTTGAGCAAAAGTTATTTCACGTGCCTAATGTGCGTACAAAAATAAATCTGCTTAAAAAGCTTTTGGATGAAGAAGGGGATATAACAAAGCTGATGGTTTTTTGTAAAACCCGCACCGCAGCCGAAGATGTTTATAAATTTCTGTTGCGCAAGTTTGGCGATGATCAGGTAAAGGTACTGCACGCTAACAAAGGGCAAAACACGCGTATCAATTCCATGAATGCCTTTAAAAATGATGAGGTAAAAATACTGGTAGCAACGGATGTGGCCTCCCGCGGAATTGATGTAAGCGATGTAAGCCATGTTATCAACTTTGATGTGCCGGTAGTAATTGAAGATTACGTGCACCGCATAGGGCGTACGGGTCGCGCGTTACAAAGCGGCGTAGCCATTACCTTTTGTAATCCGGCAGAAGAATATTATATCCGTAAGATACAAAAGCTGATACGGCAAACCATTCCCGTTGCCTCAATTCCGGCTGATGTATTTGTTGAGGAAACTCCTTACGAGGAGAGACAAGATCAGGCGAAGGAGATAGATTTACAAAAACGCAAAGAAGATCCGGATTTCAAAGGCGCTTTCCACGAGAAAAAGACGGCAACCCAACGCAAAAAGTTTGATGCCGAAAAAGCCAAACGCACAGGTTGGGTAGGTCAGCCAAAAAGATCAAAGCCAAAGAAAAGACACTAAATGAAATTAAAAATTACCCCGCTTAATTTTGCAACTGCCTTCCTGTTAATACTGGCGGTTTATGTTTTTATAAATGGTGCAAGTATAACCGGTGTTGAGTTCGCGCACATGTCGGGCACTATTGGTGCTATATTTCTGCTGTTTGCTTTCGTTGTGTCATTTCTGGATATAATATTCCGTAATTTCTTTACCGACACCAAAAAGTTGTGGGTAATAGAGCTAAGCTTTATAACTTTGGCGGTAGTTATTTTTTTACTTGTTAAATAGAAATTATTAATGAAAAAAGCCGAAATAAAGCTGATAGTTGAGTTAGATGACAATAATGTACCCGAACGTATAACCTGGGAATCAACCGATGCCGCCAACAAAGAAGCGTTACCGGTAAACGCGTTTATGCTGTCGTTATGGGATCAGCATTATAAAAACACGCTAAAGATTGACCTGTGGACTAAAGACATGCCGGTTGATGAAATGAAACGCTTTTTTTATGAAACCCTGCAAACCATGGGCGATACCTTTTTACGTGCAACCGGCGAAAAGAACATTGTAGAAGACCTGCGCGATTACTGTGCCCATTTTGCTGATAAAATGGATATCAAACAATAAAATTACAACCTAAACATGCGTACAAGTTCATTCTTCTCATTTGCCGGCTTCGTGCTGTTAATTGCCGGTACCTATTGCCCATTGTTGCGTCCGTTCGGGCTGGTAAGCTGGAACGTTTATGACCTAAACAAACCATATGGAATGGTAATATTACTGGTTGCTGTTGTGGGCATATTAGGCACTGTATTAAACCGTAATGGTTTAGTGAAACTCACTGCCTGGTTATCATTAGCGCTTGTAGCTTTGCTTTTACTTGCCGCTATTATGAAAGTAAATACAAGCTTCAGCTTTTTGCCGTTTAAATCAGTTGCAGGGTTTTTAACCAAACAAATTAAGTTTAAATGGGGTTGGTATTTGTTGTTTGCCGGCGCGGTGGTTGCTTTGGGCGGAAGTTTCGCAAATAAACAAATTGGGAATACAAAGTAGCATAGTTTTATAAAAGTTATAACTTTATAAAACAAGTGTTAGCCTTGTGCGTATGTACGCATGAGCATTAATCTATCTAAAATATATAACCTATTCTGTAATGTTTAAATTGTCTTTTCGTAGTCAGGTACTTGTAGGTTTTGCTGTATCCATTTTATTAGTTTTTTTAGTAGGCATATTGTCTTACAATAGCATTAACCAGCTCGAAGATGATACCGTAATGGTTGATCATACCCAGCAGGTAATAAAAAGCTCAAACAGCCTGCTTCAAGGACTTATAGATGCTGAAACCGGAATGCGTGGTTACGGTGCTACACAAAAAAAGGCATTGTTACAGCCTTACCGTCAGGCTTTACCAGGCATCAATCAGGATCTGCGCGATCTTAGAGGGTTAGTTGACGATAACCAGGAACAAGTTGACAGGGTAGATTCTCTGAATGTTCTGGTAAGCAACCAGTTGGAGCTTTTGAAAACCAATATCGAGACCCGCGACACCAAAGGGCTGGAGTTTATGGTTCAGAACAACATGTTTTTGAACGGTAAACAGAGTATGGATCAGATCCGTAAGGTTATCACCAAGATCATAGACACTGAAAACCGCTTGCTGGCTGCACGCAAAGCAAGTTCTCAGGCTGCTTCAAACCGCGCAATTATATTTATTGTAACAGGCTCGGCGGTGTTCCTCGCCATTATTCTTTGGTTGTTCTACTATATCCAGGAAACCTTCGCGAAGCAAAAGAAAATTGAAGACGAAATAACAATTACCAACCGCGAGTTAGGAAAAGTTCTTGGTGAGAACGAAGAGAAAAATTGGTTACTAACGGGCACTGCTAAACTCAACGAGCGTATACAGGGCCAGCAATCTGAGCATGAACTGGCTAATAATATCATATTCAAGGTTTGCAAGTATACCGAGGCTGTTGCCGGTACATTTTATCTTTATGATGACAAGGATAAAGAACTTAACCTTTACGCCACTTATGCTTTTCCGGACCTATCAACAGTAAAAAAGAAAATTGTACCGGGAGAGGGCTGGTTAGGCTTGGTATTGGATAGTAAAGAGACCTTTATAAAAGAAGGCAAGTTTAATGATGGCTTGCACTTGGAATCGTCTTTACTGAAAGAAACCAAAGTATCAACCTTTATCGTGCCTTTTTATTTTGATAAGCAGTTAAAAGGTATAATGGAGATTGCTTACACCGGCGAAATTACCGGCAGGATAAAAAGCTACATTGATACTGTTACCAAAGATATAGGCGTTGCGGTCAACACTGCTCAGGCACGCACCATCATGCATGATCTGTATGAGGAAACTCAGCAACAGGCAGAAGAGCTTTCAGCTCAGCAGGAGGAAATGCGTGTTACCAACGAGGAGTTGCTAAATAAAACCGAAATGCTGGAAGCTTCAGAAGAAGAATTGCGCGTACAGCAGGAGGAATTACGCACCACTAATGCCGAGTTGGAAGAGAAAGCCAGTTTACTGGAAGAAAAAAACCAAGCCATAGAGGAAGCGCGCCAAGCTATAAATGCCAAGGTTAAGGAATTAGAAACCACCGGTAAATACAAATCGGAGTTTTTGGCTAACATGAGCCATGAGTTGCGCACACCACTTAACAGTATACTGGTGTTGGCGCGTATATTGAAAGATAATAAACCTAATAACCTGTCAGAAGACCAGCTAAAATACGCCAGTGTTATTTTCAATGCGGGTAACGATCTGTTAACGCTGATCAACGACATACTTGATCTTTCTAAGATAGAATCGGGCAAGCTGGATATGCAGAATGAAACCATTAAGGTGGGAGATATTCTGAGTGATATGGAAATGTTATTCGCCGAAGTAGCACGCAATAAAAGCATCACATTCACTACTTCTGCAGCAAATGTTCCGGCAACTATATATACGGATAAGGTGCGCGTTGAACAGATCATTAAAAACCTGTTATCTAATGCATTCAAGTTCACACCGGAAAACGGAAATATAAGTGTTGATGTTATTCCGGGCAAAACGCCAGATGCTATTAGTTTTTGCATTAAAGATTCCGGAATTGGCATTGCAGAGGAAAAACAGAAAATAATATTTGAAGCGTTTCAACAAGCAGATGGCTCTACCAGTCGTAAATATGGAGGTACCGGCCTGGGTTTATCAATCAGTAGGGAACTGGCCGTGCTATTGGGTGGTTATATTTCGCTTAAAAGTAAACAAGGCGAGGGTAGTGAATTTATACTTACCATACCGTTGGAGGCCAAGAACGCTAAACCCGAAGAAGAACTGTTCCCAACCGCCCAAACATTTGTTGCGTCTGCACCATTGCAGCCCGCTCCGCAACGCCCGGCTGGTTTGGAAAACCGGGAACCATTGGTTGTTATTGTTGAAGACGATAAAAATTTTGCTGGCATACTGCAAACCTATGCTGCCGACCATGGCTATAAATCTGTAATGGTTAACGAAGGCACCAATGCAGTAAATGTGGTGCGCGAGCATTTACCTGATGCCGTAATTCTGGATATTATGCTGCCCGGGAAAGACGGCTGGCAGATATTGAAAGAAATTAAAGCTGATGAGAAAATCGCGCACATTCCGGTGCATTTAATGTCGGCAGGCGATGCTGCTGCTAATCGCGTTCGCAGAGAAGGGGCCATCAGCTTCCTTAAAAAACCTATAGACACCACAGCGTTGGATAAGCTGTTTGGAGATATGATGGTGAGCACCGGTACTAAATTCAAGCAAATACTTTTGGTTGAAGATCATCGTGCGCAAAGCCAGGCTTTGAAAGAGATGATGCAGAATAACGGTATCTCGGTAGATCAGGCTTTCGATGGCGATTCGGCTTTCCGTATGCTCCATGAAAATGATTACCAGTGCGTAATTCTCGATCTCAATCTTCCTGATATTTCCGGGCTTGACCTGTTGGATAAGATCAAAGAAGAGGAGAAGTTTGCAGCACTGCCGGTAATAGTCAATACAGCAATGGAATTGGATAAAACCTCTGTTAGCAGGCTAATGAAGTATGCTAACGCGATGGTGGTAAAAACCAATAAATCGTCAGACAGATTGATTGATGAGGTGAATCTCTTCCTCAATAAAATTAGCAGTACTTTGCCGCAACCGGCGTCGCAGCCGGCTAAACCTGCTATTGCCGTTCAGGGCAAAACAGGCGTTAAAGGTAAAAAAGTGCTTATAGTTGACGATGATATGCGCAATATATTTGCCTTGAGCAGCGCTTTACAGAGTTACGAGATGAACGTTGAAATAGCCGGAGACGGGGAAGAAGCGATAGCTAAGTTGGAAGACGTGGCCGATATTGACATCGTTTTGATGGACATAATGATGCCTAAGATGGATGGTTACGAGGCTACAAGGCACATTCGTAAACAAAACAAGTGGGCAAGGTTGCCGGTTATTGCGCTAACCGCAAAGGCAATGAAAGATGACCGGGAAAAATGTATTGAGGCCGGTGCTAATGATTATATTACTAAACCGGTTGATATTGACAGGCTGATATCATTAATGCAGTTGTGGCTCGAAAAATAATATGCACGCGCCAACAGAGATAAACATTCATCAAATAACAGAACTCATTGCTTTAGTTAAAAAGCTGTATGGGTTTGATTTTAATAATTACTCTAAAGCTTCATTACGCAGGCGTATTATGCGTGTAATGCAGCTTAAAAAGCTGAGTGTTTATGATCTGAAGCATCAACTGGTTAATTATCCGGAGTTTTTTCAAACCTTTTTAGAGGAAATTACGGTTAACGTTACCGAGATGTTTCGCGACCCGAGCTTTTACCAGGCGCTCAACAACCAGGTAATACCCTATTTGTCATCGTATCAGCATTCAAAAATTTGGTGCGCGGGATGTTCTTCAGGTGAAGAAGCCTATTCGTTGGCGATATTGTTGAATGAGGCAGGATTACGTAAAAAGTCCTTTATATACGGCACCGACATTAACACTATAGTATTGAACGAGGCCCGCAAGGGAATTTATAGTTTACGCAAAATTAAGAGCTATGCCGAAAACTATCAGATGGCGGGCTTAAATGGATCTATTATAGATCATTTCACAGTTTTGTATGATGCGGCAACAATTCATAATGAATTGAAACAAAATACTTTATTTTCCGTACACAACCTTGTTTCCGACAGCGTTTTTAACGAATTTCAGTTGATTTGCTGCCGGAACGTATTCATCTACTTTGAAAATGCATTACAGGAGCGCGTACTTGAATTGTTTTACAACAGTTTGGCGCCACTGGGCTTTTTGTGTTTAGGCACAAAAGAAACCATACGCTCGGAAGCGTTTAGAAAAAGGTTTAAGGTGATCAATCAAAAAGAAAACATCTACCAGAAAATTGGCTCTTGATCCACATATCATTGCCAGGTGGCAAGCATCTGAACTGCTTTTATTGGGCGGATCAGCAGGGTCGTTTAAACACATTTATAACGCTGTACGCACTTTTCCGGCTAATCTTAATAAAACAGTATTAATAGTTATCCACCGGAAAAAGAACTTTTTCAGCGAAATTGAAAAACTGTTTGCTGCTAATAGTCGTATGTTGCTGCGTGAAGTGAGTGATAAGGATGCAATAAACAGAAATACCATCTACATAGCGCCCCCTAATTATCATACACTTATTGAGAGCAAAAGTAGTTTTGGCTTGGATGTATCAGAAGCTGTATGGTACTCAAAGCCCTCAATTGATGTAAGTTTTGAATGTGCTGCCGAGGTGTTTAAAAGCAAATGTACGGCTGTGCTTTTTTCGGGTGCTAATCAGGATGGTGCAAGGGGCTTGTTATCGTTAAAAGATAGCGGATCATTAACAATTGCTCAAGACCCAACAGAGGCAGAGATGCCTGAAATGCCGCAATCAGCTATTGATCTGAACGCTGCTGAATATATTTTAACAACTAACGATATACTTGAACTTTTCAAGACTTAATTTAACTACCTCTGACCCTTACAATGCCTGCACCTATAAATATTCTTATTGTTGACGACAGGGAAGAAAACATTATTGCCCTTGAGGCCCTGTTGGCACGCGATGATATTAAGATATTCTCAACAACATCACCCAACGAAGGTCTCAGAATTGCCTGGGAAAATCATATAGCAATAGGGCTTATTGACGTGCAGATGCCCGAAATGGATGGCTTTGAGTTTGCAGAAATGTTAAAGTCAAATCCGCGTACTAAAGATATTCTTATACTTTTTGTTACAGCTATTTCAAAAGAAACCAAGTATGCTGTTAAAGGTTTAGGTGCAGGCGCGGTTGATTATCTTTACAAACCGCTTGATCCTTATATTACTTCAGCAAAAGTTGATTCGTTTATTCAGTTGGCACGCTACCAGGCTGATATCATTCAGAAGAACGAGGAATTATATAATTTCTCGCTTATTGTTAAAAATTCGGCAGATATAATTAGCGTAGTTAATGCAGAGAGTTTTGGTATAATATCAATAAATCCTGCTGTTGAGCGCATTTTAGGTTTTACGCCGGAAAAACTGACAGGTACCAGCATAATTGATCTGACCATTGAATCGGAAAGGGCTCCTTTTAGAACAGCTTTAGGGAGGATCATAAAAGATAATATCGCATCATCTGTTTTTGAATATCAATTCAACACGTTTAGCAAAGCAGTAATTTGGGTGGAGTGCCGCATAGCGTATCGCAACCGCACGTTGTTTTTAAACATAAGCGATATTTCAGCGCAAAAGAGCTATCAGGAACAATTGGTAAAATCAAAGGAACTGGCTGAGTACGGTAAAAAAGCAAAAGAAACATTTCTGGCCAACATGAGTCATGAATTGCGTACACCTGTTAACGGCATAATAGGAATAAGTAATCTGCTACGTAAAACCGACCTTACCGAGCAGCAAAGAAGCATGATTGAGTTGCTTGAAGTTTCATCTCAGTCGCTGTTGGGGGTAATAAACGATGTGTTAGATATCTCTAAGATTGATGCCGGTAAATTCAGCATTGTACGCACTCCGGGCAACCTTCACGAGTTGATACGCTCCGTTTATCGGCTACTTAAATTTAAGGCAGATGAAGAGTTTATAGAGTTTTTTTTAGAGATAGACCCTCAGGTTCCCGAGTATATTATTTTTGATTCATTACGTCTGAATCAAATATTGATGAATTTATTGAGCAACGCTTTAAAGTTTACCAAACGCGGTTACGTTAAGTTAAATGTCTCGGTTATTGAAAAACAGGATAATAAAGTAAGGCTTAAATTTAATGTTGAAGATACCGGTATAGGTATTCCGCAGCACCGGTTAGGAGCTATATTCAATTCATTTGAACAAGCTGAAGATGACACTGCCACTAAATATGGCGGTACAGGGTTAGGCTTAGCCATAGTTAAAAAACTGGCGGAGCTGAAAGGGGGCGATTTGATAGTTAACAGCCAGGTTAATAAAGGCAGTGTTTTTACTTTCACCAACTGGTATACACTTGCGCCAAAGCCCAAGGATGAAGTTGAAATTACAGCAAACCTGACAGGCTTTAGCAATTTAAATATCCTGGTTGCAGAGGATAATCTTATCAATCAGTTTATGTTGTCAAAGATATTAAAGGATTGGCAGGTAAATGTTGATATTGTTAGTAACGGTTTGAGGGCTTTGGAGAAACTCTCAGAAAAAAATTACGATATTATTCTGATGGATACGCATATGCCGGAGATGAACGGCTATCAAACCGCTAAGAAAATAAGGCTTGATTTTGACGAACCCAAACGCAGCATTCCCATAATTTCACTGTCTGCAGCGTCATTTGATCATGAACAGCAGGAGGCAATAGCTTCGGGTATGAATGATGTTTTGGGCAAACCTTTTCAACCTGATCAGCTTCACCGCATGATAGAGAAGTTGGTGAATGAGCGCTAAACTATAAATTAAGCATGGTTTGGCCTATACCAATGGTACGGGCTTCGTGCTGTAACAACCATTGTTTGCGCCACAAGCCGCCTGCATAACCGGTTAAGCTGCCATCGCTCCCAATAACGCGGTGGCAGGGAACAGCTATCCATAAATTATTTTTGCCATTTGCAGATGCTATGGCACGTATAGCTAATGGCTGCTCCATTTGGTCAGCCAGTTTTGCGTAGCTGGTAGTGGTGCCATACGGAATACGCTCAAGATATTGCCAAACCCTTTGCTGAAAATCTGTGCCTTTTTGTTTAAATGGCAGGTCAAATTGTAAACGCTTTCCTGCAAAATATTCGTCAAGCTGGGTAATTGCGTTTAATAGCAGCTCATTATCTGTAGCATTAATTTCATGCTCTTCATCCGAAATATGAATGGAAGTAATAAAGCCATCCTCTTCGGTAACTTCGGCCACTCCAACAGGAGTTTGGTAATAAACGCTATGCATATTAAGGCTGATAATTGAGAGGCACAATTTAGAAAAACAAGGCGGAAAATCAAATCAACTAATCGCTACATTTGCGCCATGAAACTACTTGACCAAACCTGGTACCTTCTAAAAAAAGAAATATTACTGGAGTGGCGCTCAAAATATGCCTTTAACGGCGTGCTTTTGTACGTGGTTTCAACGGTGTTTATTTGTTATATTTCGTTTAATCTTAATGCCGGTTTTTCAGGCAGCTCCGGCTACAAAATAGTCTGGAACGTACTTTTTTGGATCATCATTCTGTTTGCCTCAGTTAATGCAATAGCGAAAAGCTTTATGCAGGAGAGTAAGGGTCGGTTGCTTTATTATTATTCAATTGCCAGCCCGCAGGCTATTATTCTTTCCAAAACTGTTTATAATATGGCGCTGATGTTGCTGCTGAGCACGCTGGCGTTAATAGTTTACTCTGTTTTTTTTGAAAACACCATAGGCGATGTTTTATTTTATTATTTGGCCGTAGTGTTAGGTGCATTTAGCTTTTCAACGGTTTTTACTATGATATCGGCCATAGCATCAAAAGCAGGTAATAATGGAACATTGATGGCAATTTTAAGTTTCCCGGTAATTATACCGGTAATTTTGGTGCTGATCAGGTTAAGCAAGCGCGCTATGGACGGCCTCGACCGTAGCCTTAGTTATGGTGATATTGGGGTATTGGCTGCCATTAACGCTATTGTGATCACAACTGCATTGTTACTGTTTCCATACCTCTGGCGAGATTAAACTATTTCACAGCTTTAGTTAAAATATTTACCTTAGGCTTGATTTATAAAGATCAAAAGAGTTCAATGCTTCTCAGAAAGTTTTTACTTTTCCTTTTCCTGTGGCCGTCAATGCTTTTTGCCCAAAGCTTTACTATCAGCGGCAAAATAGTTAACAAAGGCAGTGGCTCATTGATTGCCGGTGCGAGTGTGTTTTTAAGTAATTCATCATTTGGTACCACATCCACTTCAGAGGGTACGTTTACTTTAAATCGCCTGCGCCCTGGTCAATATACACTGGTTGTTACAGCGGTTGGCTATGCCGAATACAACACAACGGTAATGGTCAATACTGATATTAACGACCTTAGAATTGAACTGGAGCAGCAGCCCATTATTTTGCGGGAGGTAACCATATCGGGCAGCAGCCGTGCCGATTGGAACCGGAACTATGAGATGTTTAAAAAAGATTTTATAGGCACAGATGCCAACGCTAAACAATGTGTTGTGATAAATCCAAAAGTGCTTGACTTTACCTACCGTAAATCAAAACAAACCTTAGTGGCCAGCAGCGATGAGTTTTTAGTTGTTGAAAACAAGGCGTTAGGATATCGCGTAAAATTCTTGCTCAATGCTTTTAGTTCAGATAAAATTGAGGGTACTATATCTTACCAAGGTAAACGCTTGTTTGAAGAATTACCCGGTAATGCTTCACAGAAAAAGAAATGGCAAGCTAAACGCGATGAAGCCTACTACGGTTCTGCAATGCATTTTTTTCGCTCGCTTTATCAGAATAAATTACAGCAGGAGGGTTTTGAAATGCGCCGGCTGGTACGCATGACGGATCCTGCGCGTCCGTCGGCAGGCTACATACTTAAAAAACTTGATCAATTTAACGGTACTATCAGAAGAGATTCATTTCAGTATTGGTATAATATTTATCAAAGCCCTAAATATGTCAACCAAAAAATATCCAGTATGCCGTGGTTTAGCAATGAAGTGTTGCGGGAAGGCCCTGAACCGGGTTTATATGTTTTAACTTTTCCTGACTATTTGTATGTGATCTACAAAAATCGCGAAGAAACAGAAGCATTCAAGGATATTTACCGCCCGCTTGATATGCCTAATTATGAGGTAAGTGTGCTAACTTTATTTAATAACCCGCCATACACTATATTTGACAGTAACGGCATAGTAGTGGGTGAAAGCCCCTTGATGGAAGGGGCATGGTCAAAACAGCGTCTATCTGAACTTTTACCCGTTGACTACGTTCCGGCACAACCCTTTAAAAGCGCTAAATAAATTACAAATGTGCAATTCAAATAATTGCTACATTTGTTCCGTTTAATCAATTATGAAGTTTATTTATCAAACCTGGTGGAAGGTGCTTGCGGTGGTAATTATATTTTACACCCTTATTGCAGGCTTTTTGTTAGGCGTTCCTGCTTTACCAATTTTACACGAGACAATTAGAAATACCTATTTCCATGTACCTATGTGGATAGCCATGTTCACGGTATTTACTGTTTCGGTTGTATACAGTGTTAAATATCTGGCTACCGGAAAAGAAGAGTTTGACCTCATAGCTGTTGAAAGTGCTAATACCGGCATATTCTTTTTTGTGTTGGGCTTAATAACGGGTATGATGTGGGCCAAATATACCTGGGGGGAGTATTGGAGCAATGACCCCAAACAGAACAGCGCGGCCATAGCTTTCTTACTGTATTGCGCTTATTCTGTTTTGCGTAACTCAATTGACGAAGAACAGAAACGCGCCAAAATATCTGCCATATATAACATATTTGCCTTTCCTATAATGATCGTGCTGATAATGGTATTACCTCGCCTTACAGATTCACTGCATCCGGGCAATGGCGGTAACCCCGCATTTGGTAAACTGGATATGGATAACAGGATGCGCATGGTATTGTATCCGGCATTTATAGCATGGAGTTTGTTTGCAGTTTGGATAGCTACGCTACGCTATCGTATCCGTTTAATTGAATATAAAAAGAATCAAATAAATTAATGAAAAAGCTATCTGCATTGCTTTTGTTTCTGTTAAGTTACGTTGCCTGTTTTGCGCAGGAAAACGCCGCTGTTGATATGGCGTTTGATATGCGTAAAGAAGGAAAAATTTACGTTGTTATTGTAACCATTGTTATCATTTTTGCCGGTTTATCGGTATATCTTTTCAGTATTGACAGGCGTTTAAAAAAAATCGAAAAAGAAAAATAATCGCCTAAAATAAGCCGTATTTGTTTAAACATAGTTTTTATACCATTGTTAATAATAGTATAAAAATAGTTGTGCTTAAGTGCTTGCAATTTTGATAAAAATTGTACCACATTTGCATTCTATTTTAAGAAAAATATAATTATTAGCACGTTATGAGCACTATAATTTCTGCCGAAAACAATACACATTTTTTTGATGATGTAAGTAAAAATTTTGACTACGCCGCACAGTTTACACAACATCATCCCGGCCTGTTAAATCAAATAAAGGCCTGCAACAGCGTTTATCATTTTAAGTTCCCCATACGTAAGGGCAATGATTTTGAGGTAATAGATGCATGGCGGGTTGAACACTCTCATCACCAGTCACCAACTAAAGGTGGCATCCGTTACAGCGAGATGGTTAACGAGGATGAGGTAATGGCGCTTGCCGCCCTAATGACTTACAAATGCGCCATTGTAAACGTGCCCTTCGGCGGCGCTAAAGGTGGTATAAAAATCAATCCAAAAAATTATACTACGCAAGAGCTGGAAAACATCACCCGTCGTTACACGGTTGAGTTGATCAAGAAAAATTTTATTGGCCCAAGCATTGACGTACCGGCACCTGATTATGGCTCAGGCGAACGTGAAATGGGTTGGATAGCCGATACGTATGCTACCATGAACCCAGGGCAGTTAGATGCAATGGGCTGTGTTACCGGTAAACCAATTGCCTTACATGGCATACAGGGCAGGCGCGAGGCTACGGGCAGAGGGGTAGCAATAGCCACACGAGAGTGTGTTAGTGTACCCGAAGATATGGCAGCGCTTGGTCTTACACCCGGTATAGAAGGTAAAAGAGTAATAGTGCAGGGTTTAGGTAATGTGGGCTATTACTCGGCCAAGTTTTTAGCAGATTTTGGTGGACTGATTGTTGGAATATGCGAGTTTGAAGGTGCTATTTACAATGAGGATGGTCTTGATGTTGAAGCGGTGTTCCAGCATCGTAAATCAACAGGATCTATATTAGGCTTTAGTGGCGCTAAAAAAGAGTTTAAAAACTCGGCTGAAGGATTAGAGCAGGATTGCGATATTTTAGTACCTGCGGCTTTAGAGAATCAAATAACAGCTGCTAACGCGGCTAACATTAAAGCTAAAATTATAGTAGAAGGAGCTAACGGCCCAACTACACCTGAAGCGGAGAAGATATTTTACAGCAAAGGCGGCATCATAATACCCGACCTGTTTGCCAACGCCGGTGGTGTTACCGTTTCTTACTTTGAATGGTTAAAAAATCTATCGCACGTAGCGTTTGGCCGCATTAATCGCCGGTTTGAAGAAAACTCAAATCTCAATCTGGTGAATATGGTTGAAGGTTTAACTGGCATTGCGTTAACACCGTTGCAACGGGCAACCATTGTTAAAGGCGCATCTGAGTTGGAATTGGTTAACTCGGGTCTTGAAGATACTATGATCCGTTCATATCACGAATTTAGACAGGTTTATAAAAACAACCCTAAGATAGACACATTGCGTACTGCAGCACTTGTTGTGGTGATCAATAAAATAGCAGTATCCTACCAAAACCTGGGCGTGTGGCCGTAAATAATATTTAACCTTTATTATGTGAGACGAGGCCGGCAATTTGCCGGCCTTTTTAATTGTAAAGTATTGGTAGCCTGTTGCAAATGTCATTTTTAAAAGGTTAAATTTACTTTAACCAAAAATGAACCGTTTTGCCCATGTCTTATTCTGGATGTTGATATCCACATGCCCAGCTGTTTTTTCACAGTGCCCGGACAATATTGGTTTTGAGCGCGGAGACTTTAGCGGCTGGCAAATGTTTACAGGAGAAATAGCGCGAAACGGCGCGCTAAGTTTGAGCGAAACGTCACAACCTGTTGAGCCCAGGCTAACTTTAATGAAAGCCAGCGACGAGAAATTCGATCGTTACGGAAACTTTCCTACAGTGAGTCCTAATGGTAGCGGATTTGCAGTACGTTTAGGTGACGATAATACAGGCAGGGGAGTTGACAGATTAATTTATGCGCTAAGTGTTCCTAATACACCTCAATACGCTTTGATATTGAATTACGCTGTGGTGTTGCAAAATCCTGAGGGCCACAGCGATGTTGAGCAACCGAGGTTTGCCGTAAGAGTTTTTAATGAAACTGATAATAAGGAGGTTGAATGTCCTGCTTTTGATTTTATAGCAAATCAGAATTTGCCCGGCTTTAAAATATCAGATATTGTAACCAATAATCCTTTACCAAACGGCGGAGTTGATCTTTCGTCTATTTATTATAAAGATTGGACGTCAACAACCATAAACCTCCAAGGTTATGCAGGGAAAAAAATCCAATTGATTTTTACTGCTAATGATTGTACACGAGGTGGTCATTTTGGTTATGCGTATTTTGATATAAATGAGCAGTGCAATAATCCTATAACGGGCAACGCTTACTGTTCTAATCAAAATTTTGTTTCTTTAAAAGGTCCGCGCGGATTTAATAGTTACAAATGGTATAAAAGTGATGACATGACCAAAGTGTTAGACACCACCCAAACATTGAATATTAGTCCAGCACCGCCCAATGGTACTCGTTACAGCCTCGTTGTAGACGCGTTGCCCGGGCTGGGATGCAGAGATACACTCAATGTAGCCATCATAAAGTCAGACGAATCATTTGTTTTTAAGGTAGAGCCGGTTTTATATTTCTGCAAAGGCTCAAAATTTAATTTAAGATCGCCGTTAGTAACAAGCGGCAGCGTTGGTAAATTTAGCCTGGAATACTATATAAATCCTATAACTGAAGAATATTTGCGCGATCCTGACAAGATTTCTCAATCCGGCACTTACTACATAAAAGCTACTAATTCAGCAGGATGTACTAACACTTTAAAGGTTGAATTAAGATATTATGATGAAGTGGATCTTACCACATCTGATCTGAAGGTTGTTTACCCGGCAACTGCCGATTTAAGCAAAGCTTACACCCATCACTCCGGCTATAAGTACTATTATTATTCCAACAATAAATTGACGGTGCCTCTTGCTGACTTTCAAAATATTAATGCAAGCGGCAAATACTACATCAAAGCAATAAGTGAATCGGGTTGTGAGAAAATAGCGTCTGTGAATGTTACAATAGATCCACCTGCTCCGTTTGTGATTTCAGCCCCCAAAGCAATCACACCAAATGGTGATGGTATTAATGATGCTTTTGGTTTGACCTTAGAGGGTTTTATTGAGTTTGGAACGATAAGTATTTATAGCCGCAGCGGGCAATTTTTATACAAAACTAATAAGCAAAGTAACCTATGGGATGGTAACTGGAACGGTAAACCATTACCTGTTGGAACGTATTACTGGTTATTTGAAGGCACTGATCAGTACTATCATACTAAAGTTACCAAAGGTGGCTATGTTAGTATCATTAAATAACGGCGCTTATCTGTAACAATTCTAAATAAAACATATCCCATGTAATAAAAATTATTCCCTCAACGTTTTGTATTTTTGCAAACGCGATTTAAACGGAGATAAACCTATAATGAAAAAAAGTTCAATTTTTGGTTTGGTTATTATTGCAATAGCTATTGCTGTTATTATAAGTGTGTACAGTAATTCAAGTACTTACGGCTCTTTTAAAGATGCTGAAAATACGGAGAGCGAGTTGCAGGTAAAAGGACAACTAAACAAAACAAAAGATTTGTATTACGATGCAACCAAAGATGCCAATTACTTTGCTTTTTATATGAAAGATGATAACGGGCAGGAACGTAAGGTAGTTTTCACAGGTAGCAAGCCTCAAGATTTTGAACGTTCAGAGCAAATTGTGTTGACCGGAAAAATGCAGGGCAATGAATTTCATGCATCAAAGATATTAATGAAGTGTCCGTCTAAATATAAGGACGATAAGGTCGAGATGACAGAATTTAAAGCTAAACAGGCAGCTTTATAATATATCCATCACCTGATTTAACTTCAACGCGTTAAACAGAATTTACAGAATTCAAGCCTTCGCGGGCCAATACATAAACAATTTTAATGGATACAGCTTTCGTTGGCGAGCACCTTATACCGGGTAGCTTAGGCCAGTTTTTTATAGTATTATCATTTGGTTCGGCGTTATTTGCGGCAATTGCCTATTATTTTGCCACCAACAATAAAACTGATAACTCATGGCAAACTTTGGCACGGGCTGGTTTCATCATAAACACTGTTTCTGTAATTGGTATTGGTGTTTGCCTGTTTTACATCATTGTAAATCACCTGTTTGAGTACCAATACGCACATGAACACTCTTCACGCGCGCTTCCGGTTTATTACATAATTTCCAGCTTTTGGGATGGACAGGAGGGTAGCTTTTGGCTGTGGACTTTCTGGCAATCTGTTTTAGGTAGTTTCATGATATGGAAAGCAAAAACGTGGGAAAGACCAGTAATGACGGTTATCGCTTTTTCTCAGGCTATGTTAGCTACATTTTTGCTGGGAGTTGAAATATTTGGCATCCGTATAGGGTCGTCTCCATTTATTTTGCTGCGCGAAGCGGTTAATCTAAAAGACTCCGCGCCTATATTCGCTACTAATCCGGAGCTTTATAAAAATTACCTGAGCTACATTAAAGACGGTAACGGTATGAACCCATTACTGCAAAACTACTGGATGGTTATTCACCCACCCACTTTGTTTTTAGGCTTTGGTTCAATGATCATTCCGTTTGCTTATGCTATTGCAGGATTATGGCAAAAACGCTATACAGAATGGATAAAACCTGCCATACCATACGGTTTATTTGCCATGATGGTATTAGGCACAGGTATTATAATGGGAGCCTTCTGGGCTTATGAGTCACTTACGTTTGGCGGTTTTTGGGCCTGGGACCCGGTTGAAAATGCTTCTATCATACCTTGGCTGATATTGGTTGGTGCCGTTCACGTACTTATTGTTTATAAAAACTCCGGACACTCCTACGCAACCGCCACTATCATGACGATGATGAGCTTTGTGCTGGTGTTATATGCATCATTCCTAACCCGCAGTGGTGTTTTAGGCGAAACTTCTGTGCATTCTTTTACTGATGCTGGGATGTTCTGGCATCTCGCTATTGATGTGATTATCTTCCTGGTAGTGTCAATAATTCTATTGGTGCTGCGCTGGAAAGATCTGCCTATCACCCAAAAAGATGAAGAAACTTATTCACGCGAGTTTTGGATGTTTGTAGGTTCTGTGTTTATGTGTCTTTCTTGCTTCCACCTGGTTGTGGTATCGTCTATTCCTGTTTGGAATGCCATGTTCGGTACAAAGCTGGCGCCACCTACAGATCCGGTAAAGCATTATAACATTATTCAGGCTTCATTTGCCATTGTAGTGACCCTGCTTACCGGTGTATCGCAATTTCTAAAATACAAAAAGACAGATGTTACCCGCTTTTTTATAACAACAGGTGTTTACATAGGTGTTGCTGCCTTAATAACAGGAGCGGTTATTTTTCTAACGGGCGTTTATAAACTCAACTTTGTATTTTCATTGGTAATGCTTTGCAGCATTTACTCTATACTGGCCAATGGTAAAATATTAGGCGATGCTGTTAAGGGCAAATTTAAACTGGCAGGATCAGCAGTGGCGCACATTGGCTTTGGCTTGATGTTGGTAGGAGCCTTAATTGCTGCAGGTACAAGTAAAGTGATATCTGAAAATACGGCAGGTACGCAATATTCTGAAGACTTCATTAAGGGAAAGAACAATCCGATGGAGAATGTTACCATGTACAAAAATATGCCTGTAACCATGGGCAAGTACCAGGTAACCTATGTGGGTGATTCTATAGCTCCTCCTAACCATTATTTCAAAGTTCAATACAAACGCTTTGATGATAATGGAAAAGTGGTTGAAGATTTTATGCTGAAACCTAACGCGCAGGCTAATCGCAAAATGGGATTGATCTCATCTCCCGATACGCGCCACTATTTGTTTAGTGATATTTACACACACGTAAACATGGCCAACTCTATTACCTATGATGAAACTGCTGAAGCAGAGGGACACGAGGGAGAGGACGACGACAGCAAATACGAGGCTCCTTTGGTTTATGAGGTTGCAGTTGGCGATACCCTTCCGTTTAGAGAAGGTTATGCTCTACTTAAAAGTGTTACACGCATTAACAAAGTAAAAAGTATTGAACTGAATGATAAAGATGTAGCCGTTGAGTTGGCTATAGATGTAGTATCTAACGGTAAAACTTACCAGGCTAAGCCTATCTATCTGATCAAAAACAATAATGCTTTTGATTTTGCTGCTAAAGTGGAAGATCTGGGTATAAAGTTCCGCTTCAGCAAGATCATTCCTGAACAAAACAAGGTGGAGGTAACTATGTATCAATTGCCACCGGGCGAACGCAAATACATAGTAATGCGTGCTATTAATTTTCCATTCATTAACCTGTTATGGGCTGGAACCATCATCATGGTAATTGGTACCTTAATGGCCATACTGAGAAGGAATAAAGAGATAAAAGTGGTTTAAGTGTATATCTGATTCCAAACAAGAAGAGCCTGAAATAAGCAAAGGCTCTTCTTGTTTATACATACTACAATGCCTTCAAATAATCTAAAAATAAATGAAGCGCTTTTCGTTTATCTTCCGTCAGATCAAAATCTATTTTATTCATCAGGTAATCATGAATATCAAAGTCGGCGCGCGCGGGTATTTCAGCAAATAACTCGTCACGGTGTTGCAAGCCATACTTTAAAGCTTCATTAAACTCCGCTACAAATTCAAGTGGAATTGGTTTGTTGGCTATCCATGCAGCAAATACAAAAGGCAGTCCGGTAAATTTTTGCCATTCACCTGCAAGGTCATAAGCAAATTTGTATTTATCCTTTTTGCCAAAAGTACGGTCGCCAATTTGAACATAGGCGGTTTCTTCATCCGTTGAATTGCCATAATCAGAAGCGTTGGTAATCAACTCAGGAGCCAACTTCCAATAATGTTTAAGCAGTACCCTTGCCAAATTGTTGGATGAACGCGATTCAGGATCGAGCTGTAAGTGTTTTACCTTACTGATCTCGCAATTGCTGAATATAAAAACAGAGTTTACCTCGCCAACGGCACCAATGCAATAGTCGGCAACAATTTCCCAATAGGAGAGGTTAAGGGTAGCAGCCACGGGTATTAGGCCGATATCTACTTTGTTATCTATCAGTTTCTGTGCGCACTCAGCCGGAATATCCAGACTCAGATCTATCTTATCTAACACATCTGAATGTTGCAGCCCGTAAATAAAGGGCTTGGTATTGGTATAGCTAACCGCTGATATTTTAATGTTACTCACGTATCGTTCTCAATCTTTCTTTAAATGGTCGGCATTATTAAAATCAGCTATGCTGAATTTTTCGCCGTCAAAAGTTACTTTATAAAGCACCAGATTTTGATGCGGAAAATCCTCAGCCTCAACTGCCGATTTACCGGTTAGCAGGCACAAAAACAAACGCATGGCACGGCCGTGCATGCATATCAAAACTGTTTCTTCTTCCGGATGGGACATGATCACATCCAATGCCTCGCGTTGGCGTGCCTGTACCTCATTAGGGCTTTCACCGCCTTCAAACTTGCTGTCTAAGTTTCCGGCAACCCAATCGCGCACAATTTGTAAAAAAGCAGATTTAGTTTCAGGTGTGGCAGGCTGGCCTTCTAAAATACCCCAGGCTAATTCATCCAATCCGGCCAGTTTTTCATATGGAATGCCCAGATCAATAAACTGTTGGATACTTTGCTGGGTGCGCTTCAACTCAGAGATGTAAATTTTATCAAAAGCTACATGTTTGTAAGCCTGGTAAAACCTGTCGGCTTGCCATCTGCCTTCATCATTCAAATCAGTATTCTTACCGCGACCTTGAACAATGCCTAATCTGTTCAACTCAGTTTGGCCGTGGCGTACTATGTAAAGTGTTTTTTTAGTCATTAGTCATTAAGTCACTGGTCATTGGTCATTGGTCACTTGTCATTTATGAGGTTAAAAGATGCAACCAATGACTAATGACCAATGCCCAATGACTAATTAATTACAGGCAGTTTATAAAACTGTGGTTTGGCTTCTTCGGCAAACTGATGGTTTTGGTAATCTGTTACTACGTTATACAGGGTGTCACGCTCAATTGGGTGGCGGCCAACCTGTTTTATCAGCTCAACCAGTTCTTTGGTACTCATAGCTGGCGTTTGCTCTTCCGCGCCGGCCATGGAATATATTTTGGTGGTATCGTCCAACGTGCCATCAATATCATCTACCCCAAAGTTGAGCGATAATTGCGCGGTGTTTCTGCTGATCATAGCCCAGTAGGCTTTAATATGATCAAAGTTATCCAGATAAATACGCGCTATGGCATAGTTACGTAGGTCCTCAATCACGCTAACCTCGGGCACATGCGACATCTGGTTATCCTTATTGCGGAATTTCAATGGAATAAAGGTTTGAAAACCGCCGGTTCTGTCCTGCAGTTGGCGCAAGCGCTCCATGTGGTCAACCCGATGTTTGAATTCCTCAATATGCCCATATAGCATAGTGGCATTAGAGCGGCCACCCAATTTATGCCATTCCTCGTGTATATCCAGCCACTGCTGCGATGTACATTTATCTTTGGCTATCTGTTCGCGTATGCCTTCGTCAAATATTTCCGCGCCACCACCGGGGATAGAGCCTAAACCGGCATCCATCATCATTTTCATGCCGGTAGCATAATCTATTTTGGCTTTTTTGAAGATGTAATGATACTCAACCGGAGTAAGGGCTTTAACATGCAATTCAGGGCGATGCGCTCTTATCTTGCTGAAGAGTTCTGCATAAAAAGGTACATCATATTGCGGTAATACACCACCAACTATGTGCACTTCCGTAACAGGTTCGCCGTCATACTTCTTTACGATGTCAAACATCTCTTCCATAGTGTATTCCCAACCTTCCGAACGCTGTTTTATCAATCTTGAATACGAACAAAACTTGCAATCATACACGCATAAGTTAGTAGGTTCAATATGAAAGTTGCGGTTAAAATAGGTTACATCGCCGTGACGCTTTTCGCGTACGTAATTAGCCAAAACGCCTACATAAGCCAGTTCGCCTTTTTCGTAGAGCGTAACGCCCTCATCAAATGTTATGCGTTGGTTATTCAGTACCTTTTCTGCAATGTGTTTTAGCTCAGCAGAAAGGCCGGCATCTTGTAGTAGTAGTTGTAATTTGCCTTCAGCCCCCATTAAAAAGTGTTTTTGCAAAAATAGCAAATGTTAATGTAATGGTAGTGCAACATCTGTCGGGCAGGCGCAATTTTTGTGCTATGAACCCTATAATTTTCTAAGTTTGTTTTTATGAGACAGGAAACCATAGCCATACACGCAGGGAATAAAACAGATGAGTTTACGGGTGCAGTTGTGCAACCCATTACGCTATCAACTACCTTTGAGCGTATGCCAGACGGCAGTTTTAGAGAGGGCCACATCTACAGTCGTGCAACTAACCCCAACCGGGCATCGTTAGAAAACGTATTGGCAAAGCTGGAGAATGGTGTTGATGCAGCTGCTTTTTCATCGGGAAATGCTGCTGGAATGGCGGTTTTTCAATCATTAACACCCGGCACACACATCATTGCGCCCGATGATATGTATCATGGTCTGCGCAATCAGTTAAAGCAATTGTTTGAAGGTATATTAGAGTTTGATTTTACTAATATAGACGATACAGAAGTTTTAAATGCTCACATAAAACCCAACACCGGGTTAATATGGATTGAGACACCATCCAACCCTTTATTAAAAATTACAGATATACGTAAAGTTGTAGCCATAGCTAAAAAGCATAATATCAAAGTAGCTTGCGACAATACATTCGCTTCACCCATATGTCAGCAGCCTTTAAACCTTGGAGTTGATATTGTTATGCACTCGTCAACTAAGTATTTTGGTGGGCACAGTGATGTAATGGGTGGGGCCTTAATAACTGCAAAGGATGATGAGTGGTGGCAAAAAATACGTAATGTGCAGGTAATGGGTGGCGCTGTTCCATCTCCTCAGGATTGCTACATGCTTACGCGAAGCATAAAAACACTGCCTTATCGTATTCGTGGGCATGTAAGTAATGCGCAGGCTTTGGCGGAGTTTTTACAGCAGCAGCCGGCAGTTGAACAGGTTTTATATCCGGGCTTGCCATCGCATCCCGGACATGAGGTAGCCAAAGGACAAATGAATTATTTTGGCGGTATGCTGTCATTTACATTAAAAGATGGACCTGAAGCTGCCAACCGGGTAATTAATAAATTGCAGTTATTTACCCGCGCCACCAGTTTAGGCGGTGTTGAAAGCTTGATAGAGCATAGAGCCACTATGGAAGGGCCCGATACAAGAACACCATTTAATTTATTACGGATATCAGTAGGGTTGGAACATATTGATGATTTAATAGCCGATATGGATCAGGCTCTTTCTTAAGGCGAAAGGTAAAAGGATTGATATTGAATATGAAAAGACGCCTTTCACCTTTTAGCTTTCACCTTTTGCCTTCCAAAAATTTGCATTTAAGCAATCAAAACCTATATTTGCAGCACATTGCGATAGCAATGTAATTGATCAATATACCTTTCAGGCATATTTGGTTTATAAAGAAGCGGCGAGAGATCAGGCTCCGCGACCCGCTGGCAACCCTCCGCAGATGCGAAGAAGGTGCCAATTCCTGCCCCGGTAAATATCCCGGGAAATATAAATTAACAATATGGAAAATTTAACAAACAACCTTCCCGTAGTTAGTATATCAGTTTTTAAACGCGTTAGCAATTTCTGTTGTTGCATGCGTTGCTGTTGCTGCTAATGCGCACCCCTCCATTTAATGTGTATGCCGAAGGCTTGTTTAAGCCCAAAGCCTACTGCAAGAAACCATGTTAATTTTTCAACCAATTCTAAAAATAATATTATGTCTACTACCAATTTAAAATTCGAAACCTTACAACTACACGCCGGTCAGGAAGTTGATAGCGCCACAGGCTCTCGTGCTGTACCACTTTATCAAACAACCTCATATGCATTTAAAAACGCCGAGCATGGCGCTAATCTTTTTGCCTTAAAAGAGTTTGGCAACATCTACACGCGTATAATGAACCCAACTACCGATGTTTTTGAAAAGCGTATTGCTGCTCTTGAAGGCGGTGTAGCCGCTTTGGCAACAGCATCGGGCCAGGCAGCACAGTTTATCGCGTTAAACAATATTTTACAGGCGGGCGATAACTTTGTAACCTCGCCATTTTTATACGGTGGTACCTATAATCAATTTAAAGTTGCTTTTAAACGTTTAGGTATTGAAGCACGTTTTGCTAAAGATGATACTGCCGAAAGCATCGACGCTTTAATTGACGGTAATACCAAAGCCATTTACCTTGAAACCATAGGTAACCCGGGCTTTAACGTGCCTGATTTTGAAAAGGTAAGCGCTGTAGCTAAAAAGCATGACCTTCCTTTAATAGTTGATAACACCTTTGGCGCTGGTGGTTACTTGTTTCGTCCGTTAGAGCATGGTGCAAATGTTGTAGTTGAATCGGCAACAAAATGGATAGGCGGACACGGTACAAGCATCGGCGGTGTTATTGTTGATGGCGGCAATTACAACTGGGGTAACGGCAAGTTCCCTGCTTTTAGCGAGCCGTCAGAAGGATATCACGGATTGGTGTTTTCAGACGTTTTTGGCGTTAACGGTCCGTTTGGTAATATTCAATTTATTATCCGTGCACGTGTTGAGGGGCTGAGAGATTTCGGCCCTGCTCAATCACCGTTTAACGCCTGGTTATTATTGCAAGGACTGGAGACTTTATCATTACGCGTTCAGCGCCATGTTGATAATACTTTGGCATTAGCTAAGTGGCTGGAGCAACACCCGGCTATTGAAAAAGTAAACTATCCTGGACTGGAATCTTCACCAACGCATGAACTGGCTAAAAAATATCTAAAAAATGGCTTTGGTGCGGTACTGTCGTTTGAAGTTAAAGGCGGTAAAGAAAAAGCAGGTAGCGTTATTGATAGCCTGCAACTGGTTAGTCACTTAGCTAACGTTGGCGATGCTAAAACATTAATTATACAACCATCTGCTACAACGCATCAACAGTTATCAGACGCAGAGCAGTTATCTGCAGGCGTTACGCCCGGATTATTGCGTGTAGCAGTTGGTATTGAACATATTGATGACATTATAGCTGATTTTGAACAGGCTTTGGCTAAAATAGCATAAAGCGAATAAGCCGCAACAAATTGTGTAAAAGTGCTTAAGCACTTTTACACTTTACTTTTAATAATGAGTATACATTTATACAAACATTCTCAACCTTTTACACTTGAATCGGGCGAAATACTGCACGAATTAGAGATAGGTTATCACACTTACGGAACGCTGAACGAAAAAGGCGATAATGTAATTTGGGTTTGCCACGCGCTTACCGCTAACTCTGATGTATTGGATTGGTGGAAGGGTTTGTTTGGCGAGAATGATTATTTCAATCCTGCCGATCATTTTATAGTTTGTGCCAATGTATTGAGCTCGCCTTACGGTACAAGTAGTCCGCTTAGTATCAACCCGCAAACCGGCCAACCGTATTATTTAAGTTTCCCGAAGGTAAACATACGCGACATGGCCAATGCGCACTGTTTACTGGCAGCACATTTGGGCGTTACGCAAATTGAAATATGCATAGGCGGTTCTTTAGGTGGCCAACAGGCTTTGGAGTGGGCTATTATACAACCTTATCTTATTAAAAACCTAATCGCTATTGCTACCAACGCGCGCCATTCACCATGGGGAATTGCTTTTAATGAGTCGCAGCGCTTGGCTTTACTGGCAGATGATACCTTTTTGCCGGGTAGCCCGGATGGTGGCAGAAAGGGTTTAAAGGCAGCGCGCAGTATGGCGCTATTATCTTACCGTACTTATAAAACTTACGATATCAGTCAGCAGGAAGAAAGCGATGCCGTATGCGACGACTTTCGCGCTTCAAGCTATCAATGTTACCAGGGCGATAAGCTGGTTAACCGTTTTAATGCGTACAGTTATTGGTATTTATCTAAAGCGATGGATTCGCACAACGTGGGTCGTGGTCGCGGTGGGGTTGAGAATGCCTTAAAAGTTATCAAATCTCGTACGCTGGTTATCGGCATCCGGTCAGACGTTCTGTTTCCCATCAACGAGCAGGAGTATCTGGCAAAACACATACCCGGAGCTTCTTTTGTTGAACTCGATTCTTTTTACGGGCATGATGGTTTCCTGATCGAGACAGATGCGCTGACCAAAATTATTACTTCGTTTTATCAAAAAGATGTAAAAGGAAATAACATCCAATTACAGCAAACACTATAATGAGCAAAAAACTAACTATCGGGCTTTTTGGCTTTGGTGTAGTAGGGCAAGGCCTTTACGACATCATCAAGACCAAAAACCTCAACATCGAAATTAAAAAAATAGCTATTAAGGATGCCGGCAAAGAGAGATCGTTGCCCGCATCATATTTTACTACAGATAAAGATGAGTTGCTGAACGACCCGGAGATCAACACTATAATTGAGCTGATCAATGATACTGAAGCTGCATTTGAAATAGCATCGCGCGCCCTTAGCTCAGGTAAGAGTGTGGTATCTGCCAGTAAAAAAATGATTGCGCTTCATTTAGAGGAACTATTAAAACTGCAGGATCAGTATGATACTTCATTGCTTTATGAAGGTGCCGTTTGCGGTAGTATTCCAATCATCCGCAACCTGGAAGAATATTATGATAACGAACTGCTGCACTCTATTTGTGGTATTTTTAACGGTTCATCTAACTACATTCTTTCCAAAGGTTTTTTAGAGGGAATGGACTATGCTACTGCCTTGAAGCAGGCGCAGGATCTGGGCTTTGCCGAAACAGATCCGACTATGGATGTGGGCGGTTATGACGCTAAATTTAAGCTGATAATAGCTGCTGCCCACGCATATGGTGTGGTAGTAGAACCAGAAGCCGTACTAAATTTAGGTATTGAGAATTTGGCTGCCGATGATATACAATATGCGCGTGAAAAAGGACTCAAAATAAAACTGGTGCCTGTTGCAAAGGAGTTGGATGATGAGCACGTGGCCTTGTTTGTTATGCCAAAATTGGTTACCCCTGACGAGTTTTTGTATAATGTAGAATACGAATACAATGGCGTTATTGTGCAGGCGGCTTTTGCAGATCAGCAGTTCTTTTTTGGAAAGGGGGCGGGCGGGCATCCCACAGGTTCGGCAGTATTGTCAGACGTGGCGGCTTTGCGTTATGATTACCAGTATGAATACAAAAAACTACGCACTAACAAAGGGCTTAAATTTACCAATGACATAGAACTGTGTGTATATCTGCGTTATGAGGATGACGAATTAGTAGAAGCGCTTGAATTTGTTGAAATAAAAGAGCGCTATTACTCAGGTAGTTATAAATATATTATCGGAAAATTAAAACTGAGCAAACTGATTGACAATAAGCAACGTATATCTGATCAGAAGGCATTCCTTGCCTTTGCCGATCAGCTAACGGGGGTCAGCTTAGTTTCGGCAAAATAACGGCACTCTCAATTTGCTGTTAATGAAAGGCTCTTTTAAGAAGGAGCCTTTCTTATTTGTATCTGTTTTTTTCTATTTTCGCTCTTCCAAAAATAATCCCCTTTAAATGGATAAAGTTACCCGGGTATTAACCAGCAAACCATTTGTACTTACATTATGGTTCGGGCTTTGTTTGTTTCCGGTAATCAAAAGCGTAATTGAGGGACATGATCATATTCACAACAATTACTTTGTTTACAAGGGCAATTTCCTGCATGTAATTAGTCAGCAAAACCTCTACGCTTCGTATCCTAAAGAGTATTTTGACTATAATCATTACGGGCCGATATTTTCCTTTATTATAGCGCCATTCGCTATGTTGCCAGATTGGTTGGGCGTTTTGCTTTGGGTGGTTTTTACAGCATTGCTATTGCTTAAATCTATTCAGCAACTGCCTATATCTGAGAAGCATTACCTGTTAGTGATATTGCTATGCGCTCACGAGTTAATGACATCTACAGCCAATGTACAGATCAATCCATTAGTAGCCGCACTCATCATCTTCACTTTTGTTTTTATTAGAAACGGAAAAGATTTTTGGGCGGGATTAACCATAGCTTTGGGGATATTCATTAAGTTGTACGGAGTAGTGGGATTGGCATTTTTCTTCTTTTCAAAAGATAAAATTAAATTGATAGGTAGTTTGCTGTTTTGGAGCGTGGTGTTGTTTGTGTTGCCAATGCTTATATCGTCGCCATCATTTATTGTGAAAACCTATCATGACTGGTATATTGACCTGGTGGCCAAAAATGCCGAGAATGAAACTTCAACGCGTGTAGATGTTTCGGTGATGGGTATGATCAGGAAAATTGCAGTTCCACATTTATCAAACATAGTGGTGCTGATACCGGGAGTGATTTTGTTTGGGTTATCCTATCTGCGAATAAAAGCGTTCAAAAATTTAAATTATCAATTACTTATACTAGCATCAACGCTCATATTTCCGGTGATATTTAGTACGGGCTCCGAGTCGCCAACCTATATTATAGCATTTGTAGGCGTGGCTATATGGTTTATTAATGCCGAGCGGCCGCTTACGTGGTTGGATATATCACTACTTGTTTTTGCGTTGATCTTAACCAGCTTATCACCGTCAGATCTTTTTCCACGCTTCATCAAAAAAAATTACGTTGAGCCGTACGCATTGAAAGCGCTCCCTTGTTTCCTGATCTGGTTAAAGATCATTTATGAAACATTATTCCGTAAATTCACTCAAAAGGATTTAAACTTGCCAACTGCAACGGTATGAAAAAGAAATTGTCCATAGTGGTTCCGGCTTATAATGAGGAAAAAAATATTGCTCATCTCATTGCTGAGTTAAGTAAATCCATCAGCAGCACAGGATATGATTATGAGCTGGTTTTCATTAATGATGGCAGCAGAGATAACACCTTACAGGCCTTGGAAGAACAGGCCGCGATTTACCCACATGTGTTTTACATCGACCTCTCACGTAACTTCGGAAAAGATTATGCGCTAAAAGCTGGAATAGATGCCGCCAATGGCGATGCTATTATTACAATGGATGCCGACCTGCAACATCCACCGCATTTGTTACCCGAATTATTAAAACAGTGGGTTGAGGGCTATGATATCGTTTACACCTATCGGGCAGAATCAAATAAACACGCCAGCGCTTATCAGCGCTTTGCTTCCAAAATGTTTTATAAGGTTGTTAATGCATTGTCAGACATTAAGTTGGAGAATGGTATATCTGATTTTCGTTTGTTGGATAAACGAGTTGTAGATGAGCTAAAACAAATAAACGAGTACGAAATATTTTTCCGTGGGATGGTTAAATGGGTTGGCTTTAAACAAAAAGGCATCCCGTATACCCCTGCCGAACGACACACAGGGGAGGCCAGCTATTCGTTCTTCAGGTTGTTTAAATTAGCTGTAGGTGGCATTATGGCTTTCAGCGTAAGGCCCTTGTATATTGCCACTGGCTTAGGTTTATTTTTTTCGATGTCGGCATTGCTTTACATACCATACGTGTTGGTAAGCTATTTTTCCGGTTTTGATGTAGTGTCAGGCTGGGCATCGCTTATTGCTACTGTGGCATTTTTTGGCGGCTTGCAGTTGTTAGTTTTGGGTATAATCGGCTCATATCTGGGCAAGATATTTATGCAGACCAAGCAACGCCCTACGTATATTATCCGTTCATCAAATCTGCCAAAGTAATAATGATACTATTAGGATTTGATGTAGAAGAGTTTGATATGCCGTTAGAATACGGCAAAACACTTGCTTTTGACGAGCAGTTGGCCGTATCAACCAAAGGCACGAATACAATTTTAAAAATGCTGGCTAATGCGGGCATCAAAGCAACCTTTTTTTGTACCGCCAACTATGCTATACATAAACCCGAAGTAATAAAGCAGATTGTTGAGGCCGGACATGAACTCGCTTCGCATGGTTATTATCATTCTGATTTTAAAGTTGAGCACCTGCGCCAATCAAAGCTGAAACTGGAAGAAATATCCGGTGCGGATATCACAGGCTTTCGCATGGCCCGTATGATGCCTGTGGATGAAGAGGAGATACAAAAGGCAGGGTACACTTATAATTCATCCATCAATCCAACATTTATCCCCGGCCGGTATAACAACTTTAATAAACCACGCACCTGGTTTTTTTATAAGGGAGTTTTACAAATACCTGCTTCCGTATCGCCATTAGTGCGTTGGCCGCTGTTTTGGTTGAGCTTTCACAATCTGCCTATGTCGGTCATCCGTTTTATGGCAGGAGCTGCTTACCGTAAAGACGGATATTTAAATTTATATTTCCATCCCTGGGAATTTACAGACCTGAAACAACCCGAAAAATATGGTTTCCCAGCCTACGTGTCTAAAAATTCAGGCGATGCTTTTACCAAACGTATAAAGGACTTCATTGTCTGGGCACAAAGCAAAGGATATACGTTCGGCAGAACGGATGAGTTTGCAAAGGCTGTGATAGCAAAGAATCGCTAAGTAGTAAGGCTGTTTGCTGCTGCTATACAGCCATTCCCTGCCACGTATCCTGACAAGATTTGCGCTTATAAATAGGAAATTTTATTTACACCTCCCCAAACACCACAGTACCATTATGGCCGCCAAAACCAAAGGTATTGCTCATGGCATAGCTCACTTTGTGTTCAATAGCTTCACCTAAAACAATGTTCATGGTTTCAGGAATGGCCGGGTCAAGTTCTTGCGTGTTGATAGTTGGCGGGATGATGCCGTTTTTAATCGCCAGTATACTGATTATGCCTTCAATTGCACCCGCAGCACCTAATAGGTGACCGGTCATTGATTTAGTTGCGTTTATTTGAATATTATTTTTTTTGCCGCCGGTTAGTCCCTCTACCGCATGCGTTTCTGAAAGATCGCCAACCGGGGTTGACGTGGCGTGCATGTTAAGGTAATCTAATTGACCAATGGTTATGCCGGCCTCTTCTAACGCCAGCTGCATTGCTTTAGTAGCACCTTTTCCCTCAGGATGGGTGCTGGTCATATGGTAAGCATCGGCAGTCATGGCAGCACCGCAAACTTCTGCATAAATATTAGCGCCGCGTTTAACGGCATGCTCGTATTCTTCTAAAACTAAAGCTCCTGCACCTTCGCCCATTACGAAACCATCGCGGTTAACATCAAACGGACGAGATGCTGTTTTTGGGTCGTCGTTACGGTGAGACATCGCCTTCATCGAACTAAATCCACCAAATGACGCAGGCGAAATTGGCGCTTCGGAACCACCTGTTACAATAATTTTGGCTTTACCTAATCGGATATAGTTAAAGGCATCCATGATGGCCGTATTTGACGTAGCACAGGCTGAAACAGGCGCGTAATTAATGCCCATATAACCATGGCGAAGAGATATTAAGCCGGATGCCATATTGATCAAAAACTTAGGAATAAGGTAAGGGTTAAAACGCGGATTCCCGTCGCCCAGCGCGTATTCACGCACCTGGCCCTCGTATGTTTCCATACCGCCCTGGGCCGAACCCCAAATTACGCCTACATCAAATGGATTCATGGCATTAAAATCAAATCCGGAATCTTTGATGGCTTCGTCTGACGCTATGAAAGCGTATTGCGTGTAAGGGTCTGTTTTTTTGATATCGGCTCTGTCCAGAAAATCAGTAACGTTATAGCCTTTCAACTCGCAGGCAACCTGAGAGCGAAACAGTGATGCATCGAAACGGGTTACAATACCTGCACCGCTGGTGCCGGCTACAGCATTATCCCAAAAAGTTTTAACATCATTTCCAAGCGGAGTAAGTGCGCCAATACCGGTTACAACAACCCTTTTTAACATAGTCTTAAAAAAAATTTCACAAAGGTATAATTATAATGCATAACCAGAAGCGTATAGCGCATGTTTAACCTCACCCTGTATACTTCGCTCGACATCCCTTTTACGCAAGTTTAAAAAAGGGCTTTTTCTTATTCTCTTTGCGAAGCAGAGAGGGTGGACCAGCGAAGCGTAGTCGGGGTGAGTACTCAAGAGGAATGCTATGGAACTGCCGATGCGGCTTTAATCAGAAACATAAAATTCTCTGGTTTACGTTATTACTTCAACAATTATTACCTTTAATTATGAAGCGATTATTAACCTTAGCCCTCATTGCACTTACAATTGGCTTAAGTTCCTATAATGTCGGGAATCCGGCTAAAAGTATCTTTCTATCAAACAATCAAAATGCCGACCTGCAAAGCGGTGATATTATTTTTCAAACCAACAGTACAGGGTTGAGTGCTGCTATACAGCTGGCTACCCGTTCCAAGTATTCGCATTGCGGGATAATATTTAAGCAGAATAACGGTTTTTACGTGTTGGAGGCCGTTGGCCCGGTAAAAGCCACGCCTTTAACCGAATGGATAGCTCATGGTGATGGAGGTAAATATGTAGTGAAGCGGTTAAAGAATGCTGCTTCCGTTTTAACACCCGATAATCTGGTAAAAATAAAACTTGCAGAAGAGCAATTAAAAGGCAAGGACTACGATCTTACGTTTGAATGGAACGATGAACGGATTTACTGTTCAGAATTGGTTTGGAAAATGTATAAACGCGGCGCAGGAATCGAAATAGGAAAGTTGGAAAAACTGAAAGATTTTGACCTGACAAGTCCCGTAGTTAAAGCAAAACTGAAAGAACATTACGGCGATAAAGTGCCACTGAATGAAACTATTATTTCTCCGGTAGCTATTTTTAATAGTCCGTTATTGGTTACAGTCAAGAGTAATTAGTTATATGGCAAAAAATAAAACTACAGAGAACGCGACAAGCGTTGCTGATTTTATTAACAGCGTGGCGGATGAAAATAAACGCAACGACAGTTTTAAAATTGTGGAATTGATAGAACACGAAACTGGCCTGCCTGCAAAAATGTGGGGACCTGCCATTGTTGGTTTTGGTAGTTATCATTACAAATACGAGAGCGGCCGAGAAGGCGATGCACCACTTGTTGGTTTTTCACCCCGTGCCAATGCTATTACTTTTTATATTGCTACAGGTTTTGCTGAACGAGATGACTTGCTGAACCAATTAGGTAAACATACCACGGGAAAAGGTTGTGTTTACGTTAAAAAGTTGAATGATATTGATACTGATGTGCTTAAAAAGTTGATAAGGCGTTCGATAGAGTATATGCAAGAGAAGTATAAGTAACATGCTGGCCCAAGTAGCTTGTTTTTTCTGATATCTCTTACCTTTGCGCCGTGCCAGTAAAATCGTCAAAACCAAAACCAATACCCAAAGCCAAACCAGTCAGAAAATCCCCGGTACGAAAAAAGAAAACCAGTAAGAAAAGTACATGGTGGCGATGGCCGCTCGCAGGCCTAATACTCATTATACTGTCGCCGCTTTATTACGGCTATGTATTAAAGTTTTTCAGTGCCACCTGGCGCTGGGTTGCCGACATTGGCGAACCAGCCAACTACCGAACTTATCAAAGTTTTGGTATCCGCATTCCGGTTAAATATAAAATCCATGGTATAGACGTGTCGTATGCGCAGGGAAAAATCAACTGGCAGCAGGTTGCAGCCATGGAAGAGGATAGTGTGCGCATAAAATTTGCATTTATTAAGGCGACAGAAGGCCTGTTAACGGTTGACCCTTACTTTAAACGTAATTGGCGTGAAGCTGCCAAGGTTGGTATTGTTTGCGGGGCTTATCACTTTTTCCGGCCGGCAAAGGATGGTGCCTGGCAGGCCCGCTTCTTTCTGCAAAACGTAAAACCTGAGTCGGGCGATCTACCTACTGTGGTAGATATAGAAGTGCTGGATGGCGTATCGCCACAAAAAATGCGTAAAGAGCTACAGGCTTACGTAAAAAAAATGGAGGCCGTAACTGGCGTAAAGCCTATTATTTACACCAGCATCAGTTTTTATAAAGATTATCTTGATGGACATTTTGATGGATACCCGCTATGGATAGCCCATTATTACCAAAGCGAATTAAAGCTGACTGAAGATACTAATTGGTGGTTCTGGCAACATTCGGATAAAGCTACCATTAACGGTATAGGGCATGTGGTTGATTTCAATGCTTTTAAGGGAGATAGTTTGCAACTGCAAAAAATGCTTGTACGGTAATACAACAATAGGCACTGCAAAAAGCAGCGCCTATTGTTGTATACAAAAAATTAAGCGTTGTACGCGGGTGCAAATTTCTTGGCAAAATCTTCCAATTTGGTTTTTCCAATAATTGGTGATCCGTTGGCTTCGTAATCATCCCAAATTATGCCGGTGCGCAAGGCGGCACCCATCTCAACATAATTGCGAGAGATATCTTCGGGCAAACCTGCACCACGCATTCCGTCATAAGCTTGCTCGTCTGTAAATTCAACCCAAGGCAGCTCCGGTTTACCAATAGCTTTCCCAATTTCGGCGGCAACCTCACTTAATTTGCGTTTGTCGCTGGCTATGTAAACAACCTGGGTACCGGTGAATCCTTTTTCAATGTTTTCGGCAGCAACAGCGGCTATATCTTCCGGGTCAACAATAACCAGGTCCTGGTTGGCACCAATATTTGATCCTATTATGCCCGCGTTTTTTATCATAGCGATATCCGCGTAAAAATTATTGTAAAAGTAAGACGGGCGAAGAATCAATAAATCAACTCCTTCTAATTTCTTTAGCGTTTCTTCAACACGGTGTATACCTGCAATAGGGCCGGTACCTTCAGGCAAATGCGCGCCTAAACTGCTAAGCATTACAACCTTTTTAACACCTGCTGCTTTAACTGCATTAGCATAATGTTCGCCAACAGAAGCGATGTTAGCTTTAATGTCGGGGGCAGAAAAATCTGTTGGAACCATCAGGTAAACCACATCAGCTCCTGTAAAAGTTGTGGTCAGAAATGTTTCATCCGAAACTGATCCTATAGCCGGCGTAGCGCCAATGCTTTTAATTTGTTCTACTTTTTTATTGTCGCTGCTAATAACGGTTACGTTATGTCCTTTAGCTGCAAGTGTGGTTGATAATGGACGGCTGATGTTGCCTAATGACCCTGTTATAATTATTTTCATGATTGTGTATGTTTTTGTTGAAAGCAAAGGTATATTTGTACTTACTTTTTTACAAGTACTTACCCTAAAGTATGTACCCATGACAGCAATAAAAGAATCTTCAACAATTAACATTAATAAACGGGCTAACAGGGCTAATTGTCCGGTAAGCTTTGTTATCAGCAAATTAGGGGGTAACTGGAAACCGCTGATTCTGTTTCAATTGATGACCGGCCCCAAAAGGTACAGCGAGCTAAAACGTGCTATACCTACAGTAACAGAGAAAATGCTTATACAGCACCTTAAAGAATTGCATGAGGATGGCCTTATCAACCGCCATTCAGAGAACGTGGTGCCTCCGGTAGTAACCTATAGCTTAAGCGCTGATGGGGAGGAGTTAGGCCCCATTATGGATGAGATGGTAAAATGGGCAACGCCAAGGTTTAATAACCCGGCTTAACGGGTTTATTAAACACTTTGTTTAGTGCCGATAACTTAGTCGCTGTTATCGCTTGTGAATTGATAAGTTTCTGTGTTGTTGACGGGTAATACAACGCCACCGCCGCGGCTTTGCTGCCACCAAAAATTCAGGCGTATTTTATTACCGCTGCCTACCTCATTCATGGTGTCGGTATCATACATGCGGCCATTCACCATTACATATTTAATATTATCGCTATGGCGGATATCTTCCAGCGGGTTCTGATTTAAAATAACCATATCAGCTAATTTTCCTCTTTCAATTGAGCCGATCTCTTTATCCATTCCCAAATAAGCCGCGCCATTTATAGTTGCGCTGCGCAGTATTTGCATTGCAGACATACCACCCTGACCCAGCATCCACATTTCCCAATGTGCCCCCAAACCCTGTAATTGTCCATGCGAGCCGAGGTTTATCTTCGTGCCGCCATCACTTATTTGCTTAACATATTTTGATATTTCTATATGCCCATAATCGCCATATTCGGATGTTGTTCTTCGGCGGGAGCGCGCGTCAACCGACGTTGGGGGCACATAGCTCAGCAGGTTATCGTTCTTCCAAACCTCGCTTCTGTCAAACCAGTAATTCTCGCCAAATTGGGTTCCGTAAGCAACGATCAAGGTAGGAGTATAACCGGTTTTGCTATTGTTCCATAATTGCTTAACATCTTTATAAACGGGCCAAACAGGTATGTTGTGTTCAATGCCGGTGTGCCCATCCAATATCATATTCATGTTAGTAAAAAACGTTGAGCCGCCTTCAGGCACCACTTCTAACTGTAACAAGCGCGCGGCTTCAATGATTTGCTGTCTTTGCTCACGACGGGGCTGATTATAGCTTTTTACCGAAAACGCGCCAACAGCTTTCAGCCTGCGCAGGTGTGATAAGGCATCGTCCAGGTTATTGATCACCGCTTTAAAATCGCCATCAGCTCCATACAAAATGGTGCCTGTTGAGTAAACCCGGGGGCCAACCATGTTGCCTGCTTTCAGCATATCATTCTGACTGAAAACCATCTCGGTATTGCTTGATGGATCATGCGCTGTGGTTACACCATAAGCAAGATTGGCATAATAGTTCCAATCCTGCTGCGGACTAACACCATCCGGACTTGGATTTAAATGCGCGTGTACGTCAACTAAACCCGGTATAATGGTTTTCCCTGCCAGATCAAATACTTTTGCATCGGCAGGTGGCTGTATTTCCGCCGTTTTACCTACCGCCACTATTCTGTTTTGTTCAATAATAATAGTCCCGTTTTCTATTACCTCATCACTTCTCATAGTAATGATGCGCGCGTTAATAAGAGCGATCTTGCCAGCTGGCACATCAGTTTTTAACTTTAAGCCTATATCCACGCCAACAGTATCCAAGGCAGGGGTTTTGTCTGTACCGCCTTCAACAAACGGAAATGCATTTCTAATATCCCGGGTGAAATATTTAGGACCCAACGTCCACATCAACTTTTGGCTGTCTTTACTCCAATGAATGTAAGTTCCAGCATCTCGTGTAAGCTTATTCAATGGCAGCGCTTTGTTTGTAGCAGATAGCTCCTGCGGGCTGCCACTGCTTACCATTGGTGTTACATAGCAATTAAAAAGTTCAGTAAATGCCATCCATTTACCATCAGGACTCGGAGCAAATTGTGTGGCATATTTTGAAGTATAAAGAGTTCGTTGGTTGGCGCCGCTAACATCCATTACCTTAAAAACCTTACTGCCGTTCTCGTTAGTTTGAAAATAGATCTTACTGTCGTCGGCAGAAAATTGAGCGTTGATGCCCGTTTTACTCAGCAATTGGGGCTTGCCACCCGTAACAGGTATAGTGTAAATGCCAGGGTTAAGGCCAAAAGCATAGCCTAATACATTGTTGCCTTCGCCTTTTCTGTAAATGAGTTTATCGCCTTTGTTAGAAAAGCGCGGAGTATAGTAAAAACCTTTATCAACAGTAACGCGTGTAACCTGTTTAGTTGTAAGATCAATAGTATTAATGGCGCCTTTCAACTCGTCGCTCCATGAAACGTAAGCTAATTTTTTACCATCCGGACTAAAAGATGGTTCATATTGAAAATACCGCATGGTATCAACTCTTACAAGTTCTCCTTTTGGTAGCTCTTTCAAATAAATATATCCGGCAGCATTAAAGGCAACAAACTTGCCATCAGGAGAGGTGGTTAGCTGTCTTATCATTTTAGGTGTGAACTCATCCTGGAAAACCTTTTGCTGAAAGTGAAGCGCGTCAGTAATGGTTTGTTGAGATGTAACTTCAAACGGTATGTTAGCGGCGGTCAACGCATCAGTATCCAGGTTCCATATTTTTCCTTTAGCATAAAATATAATGTGGTGGCCATCCGGCATCCAGTTAAAGTTAGGGTAGGTGCCAAAAATGGCCCAGGTTTCCTGTTGATCATGTGACAAGTCATCGTAAACAGACCATTCTTCCGCAGTCTCTAAATTGCGTATAAACAAAGCTGACTTTAGCCTTGAACGTTTTACAAATGCCATCAACTTTCCATCTGGCGACAGCTGAGGACGACAAGCGCCGCCTGAACCACCGGTTACAGTTTCAATATCGCCTGTTTTACGGTCGAGTCTTTTAATAGAATAAATACCCGCGTAAGGGTCTTTGTTGTATTGAAATGTGGGGCCGGGCGTAACGTCTTCGCTCCAGTATATGTAATTACCGTCAGGAGACACTACAGGTTCTCCGGCATCTTGCTGATCATTTTTGCGCTTTGTTAATTGAATGCCCTCGCCGCCGGTTTTGTGGTATAACCACATTTCGCCGGCTCCTAATGAACGTGTGCCTGTAAAGTGCTTACGCGCCACCAGATATTGCCCGTCAGGTGTCCAGGATGCATTATTTAATAGCCTGAAAGTTTCTTTGGTAACAGCGCGCCTGTTGCTGCCATCTGCGTTCATTGTCCAGATGTTATCTGCACCATCGCGATCACTGGTAAAAGAGATCTGTTTACCATCCGGACTAAATCTTGGTTGTACTTCCCAACTTTTTCCGCCAGATAATAAAGTAGCTTTCCCGCCTGTAACAGGCACGCTGTATATGTCGCCCAAAAGGTCAAATACAATGGTCTTACCATCAGGACTTACATCCAGATTCATCCACGTTCCTTCATCAGTTGTGATGGTAACTTTTTTGGAGATGCCGGGCGGAGTTTCAACGTTCCATTTGGTTTGAGCGGTTGCTGATAGCGATACAGCAATTATTAGGGAAAATATAGACAGTACCTTCATCATTTCATCTTTACAGGTCAAAGTTAAAACTATTGATACATTTTAATAGTTTTGGAACTATCATAAAAAGCATGACTATTCAGCAAATCCTAAAAACTTATTGGAACCACGACGCCTTCCGGCCCATGCAGGAAGACATTATTCAATCGGTTTTGTTAGGATTTGATACCTTGGCGCTTTTGCCAACAGGTGGTGGAAAATCAGTTTGCTTTCAGGTGCCTGCTTTAGCTAAACCGGGTATCTGCATAGTAGTATCTCCGCTTATCGCCTTGATGAAAGATCAGGTGGAAAACCTAAAATCAAAAGGCATTGAAGCTGTAGCCATTGTATCGGGCATGGGCAACCGAGAAGTGGATATTGCTTTGGATAACTGCGTTTATGGTGGTGTTAAGTTTCTGTATTTATCTCCAGAACGATTATTGTCAGAACTGGTGCAGGAGCGCATCAGGTATATGAATGTCAATCTGTTGGCGGTTGATGAGGCGCATTGCATATCGCAATGGGGTTATGATTTCCGGCCACCTTATCTTCATATTGCCTATCTTCGCAAGCTTCATCCCAATGTGCCCGTTTTGGCTTTAACGGCCACTGCAACAGCTGACGTAAGAAGTGATATTCAGGATAAGCTGCTTTTTAAAAAGCCAAATGTTTTCAGTAAAAGCTTTGAACGGAGGAATATTGCCTATGTAGTAAGGCATGAAGAAGATAAGTTGCGCAAACTGCTTGAGGTGGTGAACGGTGTAAAAGGCAGCGGTATAGTTTACGTTCAAACCCGCCGGGAGTGTGCAGAACTGGCCAAGTTTCTTGTAAATAACCGCATTAAGGCCGATATGTACCACGCCGGCCTGACCTCTGATGAACGCGCTAAAAAACAGGAAAGTTGGAAAAGCAACCATACACAAGTTATGGTAGCAACCAACGCCTTTGGTATGGGCATAGACAAACCAGACGTAAGATTTGTTATTCACAAAGACGCGCCTAACAGTTTGGAAGCTTATTACCAGGAGGCCGGCAGGGCGGGGCGTGACGAAGCGAAAGCCTATGCGGTGCTGTTGTACAATCAAAGTGATCGCTACAAAATGCTAAAAAAGTATGAGCTCAGTTTTCCTTCCGTTGATGAGATAAAACGGATTTATAGCCATATAGGCAGTTATTATCATATTGCTTATGGGGCAGGAGCAGGGGTAAGTTTTGATCTTGATCTGGGCGATTTTTGTTCTAAGTTTAAGTTAGATGTAACCAAAACCATTAACGCTTTTAAGTTTTTGGAGCGCGATGAATATATTAGTTTTAATGAGAGCGTATTTTTACCATCTCGTTTCAGGTTTGAGGTAGAGCACGAAACGTTGTACAACTTTCAGATACAAAACCAGGGTTGGGACGCTTTTGTTAAATCCATCCTTCGATCATATGGCGGTGCGTTCGAGAGTTACGTACGATTAAAGGAATTTGATGTCGCCCGCAGAAGCGGCTTAAGCGTGCAACAGGTTATTGAGGGATTAAAGCAATTGCAGGAGTACGGGCTGTTAAGTTACTTCCCACAAAACGATCAGCCGCAACTTACTTTTATTAAGCCACGCCAACAACAGGTGTATATTAATACGGCTTATATAGAAGAGCGCAAAGCAATGTATAAACGCAAAATGGAAGCGGTGTTTGCTTACGCCTCACATAAACAGTGCCGCAGTCAGTTATTACTGGCATACTTTGATGAGCCCGGCGCGGATAAATGCGAGGTATGCGATGTTTGTCTGGAAGAAAAAAGGCAACATAGCGCAGCCGATACCCGCGATGAAATTACCAATGATATTGTTCAGCTATTAGGCAGTTCCCCGGCCGATCTGGATAATTTAGTAAGCGCTATAAAAAGCGGTACCGAAAAAGAAGCGCTTGATACTATTCGGCAATTATTAGATGCCGGCAAGATCCGTTTCAACGGCGAAAAATACTATCTATAGCCTATTCTTGAGTTCAAAATTCACCCTTCTCTTAATTTTTATCGGAGTTTTCGCCGATGCAAATAAGTCGTTCACCGACAAAAACCCGCACGTTGTCTAATACACACTAACTGGCTGTAACGTTTTCCGGCTGAGGTCGTCATAATGGTGTATTTAAAAACAATAAGATATTAAAAACTAAAATATAAAGTCATGAAAACTAATATAATAACTCTGATCGCTGTAGCAACTTTAGGTTTAACCACTACAAGCAAAACTTTTGCAAAAACTGCAGACAGTAACTATGTAACCGTTTTAAATAACGCTACTAAAATTAACAGCATTGAAGCTAATGGCAACGTTGAAGTATACATTGTTAGCGGCGCTAAAGATGGTGTTAAGGTTTTTGACAGCTACTATAACCAAAATGCTTTGGTACAAAACGAAAACGGTGTTTTACGTGTAACATCATACAAAAAAGAAAAATTGGTAATTGAAGTTACCGTTACTGATCTCCGCTCTATCACCGCTACCGGCAACGCGGTTGTAAAAGCCGACGGAAGACTTTCAACCATAGAATTAAACGTTGATTTGAGCGATAATGCCCTTGCTCAGCTAAAGGTGGATGCGCTATCAGCAAAATTCAACGTCAATGATCGTGCAAAAGCGGACATCAGCGGAACAATTGAAGATTATGAGTTGAACTACAGCCGTTCATCATCAGTAAACAGAACTGATTTGGCTGCCACCAACCGTGCTGAGAAAATAACAACCCCGCTTTCTCAACCTGCTAAACCGGCAATTGCAGACGTAACAAACATTGCCAGTCTTTAATTTAACTTTTGCAAAAGTTCATCATATATTCTAAAAAAGCTACCCTGATGAGGGGTAGCTTTTTTAACTCAAAGTATTGCCGGCCTGCTTATTAAAGGTATCTTTACGTAACAGTTAAAGATTAAAACATAAGGCAAAAACAAGTGTTGCCATAATTCAAAATCTACATTTATGAAAGTTCCTTACAAATTTATTGGCGCGGCATTTTTAGCAACTATTTTATTTACCAGTCAGGCATGTAAAGAAAATTGCCTGCAAGGATCGGGCAATGAGAAAACAGACAAGCGGCAGTTAACCGCTTTTAGTCAACTGGAAATAACTGGCAGCTTTAATGTTACATTGGTTCAGGACAGCTCAAATGCTGTAACAATTACAGCAGACGATAATATTGTAAGTGTAATAAAAACTGACGTTAGCGGCGATAAACTTAAAATATCATCAGACAAGAAAAACCTATGCAGCACTAAAGAGATAGCGATAACTATTGGCGTGCGGAATCTGAAAGCAATTTCCGCTTCCGGCGCAATTGACATGGCTTCAAGGGGGCATCTTAATTTAGGCGATTTAGATATTGATCTGGCCGGCGCTACTAAGTTGAATTTGGATGTTACTGCGGCAAATATTGAAACAGAAGCAAGCGGTGTAAACGAAATTACATTGAAGGGGCAGGCTCGTTCGCACAAAATTGAGTTTAGCGGCAGCGGAAATTTAAAAGCTTTTGATTTGGTTACAGGCAATTATAATATAGAAAGCTCTGGCCAGAGCGACTGCGAGATCAACGTTTTAAACGAATTAAACATACACACCACCGGTGCCAGTGAAATAAAATACAAGGGAACGCCGACAAAAATTAACAAAAGCAAAACAGGTGCCTTAACACTTACTAAAACAGATTAACAAATTCAATACATCAATTATCACAATTTACTCAACCTAATTCATGAAAAAAGTAGTCAAAATTATTGTCTATTCGGCAATAGTATTGGTGGTTTTGGTTATAACCGCCGTGGTTTACATTACAACTGCGCTTCCCAATGTTGGAGAACCTGAAAATATAAAAGTAGAACTCACCCCGTCTCGTATTGCCCGGGGTAAGTATCTGGCAACCAACGTTGTCGTATGTGTGGATTGCCATTCTCCGCACGATTGGAACAGACTTGGTGGTCCTATGGACACTACCCGCTTAGGTGCCGGCGGCGAAAAATTTGATGCCGGTGTTGGCTTCCCGGGCAGTGTTGTTGTACCAAACATCACCCCATATAATTTAAAAAGCTGGACAGATGGTGAGCTTTTCAGAGCAATCACCACAGGGGTTAGAAAAGACGGGTCTGCTATATTCCCATTAATGCCATGGAAGTTTTATTCAAAAATGGATAGGGAAGATGTTTATGCAATTATTGCCTATGTGCGCACACTGAAACCTATTGAGGCTACCCACCCAAAAGCAAGTCTTGATTTTCCCTTAAATATTTTGGTGCACACTATGCCGCAAAAAGCGGAGTTGGGAAAGATCCCAAATCCTGCAGATTCTGTCGCCTATGGCAAATATCTTGTAACATCTGCCGGATGCATGGATTGCCACTCGCAGGATAATAACGGCGAATATTTGCCAGGTTTAGAATATGCCGGCGGCAAAGCCTTTAAAGTGGGCGGAGTAACTGTTCATTCAGCAAACATTACACCCGATGCCAAAACGGGTTTAGGTAATTGGACCTCTGAGCAATTCGTTGCAAGATTTAAGTCGTATGCTGATGCTTCGAAAGCACCGCTTGTTAAACCTGGTGAATTCCAAACCATTATGCCGTGGTGGAATTATGCTAACATGACTGAAACTGATTTGAAAGCAGTTTATACCTATCTGCGTACGCTTAAACCGGTTAAAAACGAGGTGACAAAAATTACCGTCAATTCCGCTCAGAATAGCATGTAAAATCTTAAAAATAAATTCTTATTTTTGCGCCTCGAATTTTATGACCGGCATTGCTATAGGTCATGATTTCGAGGCTTTTAATTTAAAAATATCAAACATGAATATTCAACAGGAAAAGATCGATAACCTGAATGCAGTTTTAACAATCAATATTGACCCTGCCGATTATCAGCAGCGTGTTGACAAATCAATAAAAGACCAGGCTAAAAAAGCAAAATTGCCTGGTTTCCGTCCGGGTATGGTTCCAGCAGGCCATATCAAAAAAATGTACGGTAAAAGCATTTTGGTTGACGAGATCAATAACCTGTTATCCGATACATTAAATAACTACATCACAGAGCAAAACTTAGAGGTATTAGGTCAGCCGCTTCCAAAAGTTGATGACAGCAAACAATACAACTGGGATTTTAACGATCAGTTTGAGTTTAACTATGAAATTGGCTTAGCGCCGGAGTTTGCAATTGACTTTTCATCAGCCGATAAATTAACTCAATACGAAATTAAAGTTGATGACGAAACTTTAGCTTCACGTATCAAAAACATCCGCAGAAGCTATGGCAAAATGACAAACCCTGACGTATCGGCAGATGATGACGTGCTTTACGCGCAATTAACCCAGCTTTCTCCGGATGGTTCTGTTTTTGAGGATGGCATTATCAACACAACATCTATACGTTTAGACCAAATAAAAGATGACGCTATCAAAGCTTCATTAATTGGTTTGAAAAAAGATGATGAGTTAGTTTTTGATATTCAGAAAGCTTACAATAACGACGCTCCAAAAATTGCCGCTATTTTAGGTATCGACGAAGCAGAAGCTGAGCAGGTTAAATCAAATTTCAATTTAACGGTTAAGAATGTTAACCGTTTAGAGGAAAGCGATCTTGACCAGGTGTTCTTTGACAAATTATTTGGTGCAGATGCGGTAACTGACGAAGCCGGTTTCAGAGCTAAAATAACTGAAGAATTGGAAAGCATGATGCAGCAGGATGCTGAGCGCAAACTGCAAAACGACATCTACAACTATAGCTTGGAAAAAATTCAGTTTGAATTGCCTGATGAGTTTTTAAAACGTTGGTTAAAAGCTACCAACGAAAAACTAACCGATGAAGAGTTGGAAGGCGGTTACGCTGATTTTGCTAAAAACCTTAAATGGACTTTGATCGAAAACAAAATCATCAAAGCGAACCAGATCGAAATTAAATACGATGAGGTTTTTGCTTCAGCTAAAGCAAGCTTAGATGCTCAATTCAGAATGTACAGCCCTCAGGCGCTTTCAGAAGAGCAATTAGGCCAATACACCGTTCAATACCTGCAAAACAAAGAGAATGCAAACAAAGCTTTTGAAGAAGTAAAAGCCCTTAAAACAATTGATTACATTAAGAGCGTTATTACTTTGGATAAAAAAGAAATAGCTTATAACGAGTTTCAGAAATTAGCTCAGTAAGTTTATCTTAACATATTAAAGAAAAGCATCTCAAAAGGATGCTTTTTTTTGTTTTGGGGTATTTTGTCTGAACCAGGAACTGTAGGATTAAAGGATTGCAATGATGGAATATAAAACATAGTAAATCCTAAAATAGTTCAAATCATAAAAATCATAGTTCAGACATCAGAGTCTAATTTTACTTTTTGCAAACTTTATCATTAAAATATTATTCAAACAAAAACTATATTTATCGCGACATAACTCGCAATTAACTTCTAAAAATACATAATATGACAAGCATACCTAATAGAAACGAATTCAGAAAATACGCTGTTAAACATCATAGAATAGGCGGCCACCATGTAGACAAATTTATGGCCGGAGTGGATAGGGTGAACTTACCAACCAGCTTTACACCTTATATTTTAGAGGAGCGTCAGCTTAATGTACAGGCTATGGACGTGTTCTCGCGTTTGATGATGGACCGCATTATTTTCCTTGGCGATGCCATTTATGATCAAAACGCTAACGTAATTCAGGCACAGCTGCTATTCTTACAATCAGCTGATGCTAAACGCGATATCCAGATCTACATTAACTCTCCGGGTGGTTCGGTTTATGCAGGTTTAGGTATTTATGATACCATGCAATTGATATCAAATGACGTTGCAACCATTTGTACCGGTATGGCCGCATCAATGGGAGCGGTATTGTTATGTGCTGGTGCGGAAGGCAAACGTGCTGCTTTGCCACATTCAAGGGTAATGATCCACCAGCCATCAGGCGGTGCTCAGGGTCAGCAATCAGACATTGAGATCACTTACCATGAGATCACCAAATTAAAGAAAGAATTGTATCAGATCATAGCTGATCACAGCGGAGCACCTTACCAAAAAGTTTGGGATGCATCTGACCGTGACCACTGGATGACTTCAGAAGAAGCCAAAGAATTTGGTATGATTGATGAGATTTTAAAAGGTGCAAAAACAAAATCAAAGTAATTTGATTATAAATGAGTAGTTTAAAAAGTTGACTGAGCGGGTAATTGCATTTGTGCTCACCCGCTTAGTCACCTCAACCACTCATTAACATTGCTTTATAAAAAGCAATTAATTAACTTTGTTTACATTACAAATCAAATGAATAAAAACAGCAAAGAAATAAGGTGTTCGTTTTGCGGGGCTGGCAAGCAGGATTCTCTTATGCTGATAGCAGGACTTGACGCGCACATCTGTGATAAGTGTGTAAATCAGGCCAATGAAATACTCGCCGAAGAGTTGAAGGTACGTAAGGTGAAAACCTCAACTACTGCTCCGGCTGTTTTAAAACCTGCTGAGATCAAAACTCACCTTGATCAGTACGTGATAGGGCAGGATGATGCCAAGAAAATTTTGGCAGTAGCTACCTACAATCACTATAAAAGGCTTAATCAGCGTGTTGATAAAGATGAGGTGGAGATTGAAAAATCAAACATCATTATGGTGGGCGAAACCGGTACTGGTAAAACGCTTTTAGCTAAAACTTTAGCCAAAGTTTTGAATGTTCCTTTTTGTATCTGCGATGCCACCGTATTAACCGAAGCCGGTTATGTAGGTGAGGATGTGGAAAGCATTTTAACCCGTTTGTTGCAAGCTGCAGATTATGATGTAGCCATGGCGGAACGCGGCATAGTATACATTGATGAGGTTGATAAAATAGCACGTAAAAGCGATAACGCTTCCATTACCCGAGACGTATCTGGCGAAGGTGTACAGCAGGCTTTATTAAAAATACTGGAAGGTACTATGGTAAACGTACCACCGCAAGGTGGCCGTAAGCATCCCGACCAAAAGATGATCACTGTTAACACCAGCAACATATTATTTATTTGTGGTGGTGCTTTTGATGGCATTGAACGTAAAATAGCAAACCGTTTGCGTACGCAGACAGTGGGTTACAAAATCAACGGCAACGATGCGGAGATCGACTTAAAAAATCTGTACAAATATATTACTCCTCAGGATCTGAAATCATTTGGATTGATACCAGAGTTGATCGGTCGTTTGCCGGTGTTGACTTATTTAAATCCGCTTGACAGAGAGGCTCTATACAATATACTAACTGAGCCTAAAAACTCGTTATTGAAGCAATATAAAAAGCTGTTTGATTACGAAGGTGTTAAACTGGAGTTTGAAGATGAGGTGCTTGATTTTATAGTGGATAAAGCAATGGAGTTCAAGCTTGGCGCGCGTGGTTTACGCTCAATTTGCGAGGCTATAATGATAGACGCCATGTTTGAGTTCCCTTCAAAAAAGGATGCTAAAAAACTAAATATAACCCTTGATTATGCTTTAGAAAAATTTGAAAAAAGCGATCTTAAAAAATTAAAGGTGGCTTAACAAAGTGTGCAAAGCCAAAGGCTATATTTAACGTAATAAACATTGAACCCCGGCACATTGCCGGGGTTTGTTGTATTAAAAAGAGTTGTTATGAACGAAGAATTAGATGTAAAAAAAGACGGAGCACACCCCAAAGTTAGAGAAGTACAGAGCCCCATCCGTCCGGGACTTAAAACAAAAGATGCAATTGTTACCAACTGGCTGCCGCGTTATACAGGTAGGCCGCTTGATCAGTTTGGTGACTACATCATCTTGACCAACTTTTCAAAATACATTCAGCTGTTTTCTGAGTGGAACGATAACGCGCCCATAATGGGGTTGGATAAGCCGATGCAAAGTGTTACTGCTAATGGCATCACCATTATTAACTTCGGCATGGGAAGTTCTGTAGCTGCAACTGTAATGGACTTGCTAACGGCTATACACCCCAAAGCTGTTATATTTTTGGGCAAATGCGGAGGGCTAAAACGTAAAAACAATGTAGGCGACCTGATATTGCCTATAGCAGCAATACGTGGAGAAGGTACATCAAATGATTATATGCCACCGGAAGTGCCGGCTCTGCCTTCGTTTGCTTTGCAGAAAGCTATTTCTACCACCGTGCGTGATCTGTCTTTGGATTATTGGACAGGTACTTGCTATACAACCAACCGCCGCGTTTGGGAGCACGACAAAGACTTTAAAAAGTATCTGAAACGCTTACGTGCCATGGCGGTTGACATGGAAACCGCCACTATATTTACCACGGGTTTTGCTAATGGCATACCAACCGGAGCACTATTATTAGTATCAGACCAACCAATGATACCTGAAGGCGTTAAAACCACAGAAAGCGACTCGAGTGTTACCGCGCAATATGTGGAAACACATCTGAAAGTAGGAATTGAATCGTTAAAGCAATTGATCAATAACGGATTAACTGTTAAACATCTTCGGTTCTAACGTAATTAGTTGCCTATTGTAACTTGTTTTATTGCCTCCCTGCCGTAAAATATCGGAAAGTACATCATTTCGGCTTTTGCCGGATTAAGATTGTATTTTCCGCTGTAACGCGGCATTAAATCAATAGAAAATTCATATTTACCCTGTTTTAATTTGCGGCAAAATATACTTACGCGCTCTTTAAAGTATTCTCTGTGTACTTCGTTGTTCAGCCACGATTGACTCTTGTTGTCATATGAACATCCCGCAGGTATTGGAATGTTGATCATAATATATTCAGCATCTCCTTTTACGTCAACTTCGGCCTTAAGTATTGCCGATTGCCCGCCTTTCAGGGTAGTTAACTTATTTCCGTTCTTTTCAAACCAGGTTGAAACGGCAAAGTCTTTATTTACTTTTTGGGGATCATTATTAAAGTATTGCTGATAACCGGTAATGTATACGGGCAAGCTACCGTTTTTCTTTACAATGAGTCTTTCTCCGTCAAATGTTTCGCTATGAGGAAAATTAGTAATGGTTGTATTTTTTGCACCGGAAAGAATCAATGACGGCGCGGCAGACTGCTGGCCAGGTAGTAAAACGTCAGGCAAAATGGTTTCTAATATTAAAGCGGTTTCGTAAGTATTGCGCCACTCACCATCATGGTGTTGCTCAAGGAAATAGCCGCGAATTTTGGCAAGCAGATTAGCGCGCTTTCCCTCAGCCTTCAAAATTTTATATCCCAGTATACTTAATTGTATTGAGTTGTCAAAAAACTGAGTATTATTTTCGCCCCAATAGATATTACCGAATAAGGTACGCTTTACAGTATTCTGCAGATTGCTTGTATTTACAGTCAGACCTACCTGTTGCTTTAAAAGCATTAGCCGGTATTGATCATATAGCGAGGGCTTCTTTTGATCTGTTAATTCTTTATCAATAGCGGTAATATATTGCTCATAATTTACCTTGGCATTTAATGTATTGAGCAACTGCAGGGAAAGAATTTTGTCAACACCCTTATAGGTGTTCATTTGGTAAACCAAATAATCTGTCAATTTATTTTGGTCTATCCGAACGCTGTAGCCTGCTTTTTTGGCCTCGGTTAAAGCCTCTATGGCGTGTAGGCTTATCCAAACTTCCTCATCTGCATCTTTCCACCATCCCCATAAACCCTGGCCGCGTTTGTTACTTTCCAGTGTTTTGATCACTTCATTTATATTCCTGTCCCACTTAAACGGCGTGCCTAAATATGTAGCAATACGTTTCTCAGCAAGCAAGCCTTTTAGCTTAGATGCCAGTTGTTCATTACATTGATAAACGTAATCGCGCAAGCGCCTGGTTTCCTCGGCCAGTGTCGGCAAAACAGATGCTTCTGCCCGGAAAGTTACCGGTCCCATTTTTGGATCAAAGTTCATGGTGATAGTAGTGTCTTTGTCTAAAGCTTCAAAAAAGCCTTTAGTTTCTGTAACGCCACGTTTTATAACAGGTATTTTTCGTTGTTCGCCATCAAAATAGCCGCTTTCGCGTTGAATGTTATACTCAAATACAAGGCTGTCTCCCGGTGTTATATTCACTTTAAAAGTATCAATAACCGAGTTGGTTACTTCCAGTTTGCTTTGCTTAAGTACAGCTCCATTTAATTTAAATGTGCGGTTCAGTTTAGCAGTGTCGGTGCCATAATTAAGTACTTTGCCTATTACGTTAAGTTCATCTCCTTCAATAACAAATTGTGGTGTTGCCAAATTTGCGCTTAGTGGTTTAAATGATTTTATCTGGGCCTCTGCCGAACCCGTTTGACGGTTCGGTCCAATGGCCGCTACAAATGTGCGCCAGTTGGTGATATCATCCGGAAAAGTGCTTGTGAAACTTGCCTTACCATGGGCGTTGGTGGTTAGTTTGGGTTGCCAGTACGCATAATCAGAAAAATTCTTTCTAAGGGTTCCTGTAGGCATTTCTTGTCCAGATGTTTTTTCTGCTGCAGTCGCTGCCGCTTTCTTTTTAGTGGTTATAACAATAACACCATTGGCGGCTCGTGCGCCGTAAATAGCCATTGCAGCTTCAGGTTTCAAAATGGTGGTCTCTGCAATGCTATCGGCCGCTATGTTGTCCATGCTTTCAACTGGAACCCCGTCAACGATGATCAATGGCTTGTCGCCTCCGATTGATGAATTACCACGAATTGAAATGCCTGCAACTTTTCCTTGGAGTGTAGATATTGACGCTGTTAAGTTTGACCTTTTTTGTATCCCATATCCTACAACGACAACCTCGTCCAAATGTCTGGATAGTTCTTTAAACACAACATTTACCATGGTGCCTGGTCGGATAGGTACTTCTTGTTCTTCATAACCGATAGAAGTGATCACTAAAACTCCAGACTTTGGTACCGGAATATTGAACTCACCCGAAATATCTGTGACAGCATATGCTTTATTCGTCCCTTTTATGCGTACCGAAGCACCTATGATTGATTCGCCATTACTGTCGGTAACTCTGCCCGCCATTCTATCGGTAAATGTTGAAAGGTCTAAATATTTATCGTTAAATAATTCCTTTAGTTTTTCAGCATCGCTTGCCGACCTGCGGTTAGCGTCATCATCTGCTATTCTGTTTATTATAATATCATTTATTCCCTTGCTAACTTCATCAGGAGCGTGAGCAATTAACTTAATATTATAATAATTCAAGCCATTGGGTTTTACCGTTATGTTATCGGCCAGGTGGTACGCATTATTTCTTAAAAGGAATAAAACGCGATAGTCATTGCCTGCACCTAAGCTACCAAGATGCGTGTTGTTACCCGGATATATGCGCATGTAGTCCGGATCGCTTTTTTTATAAATAATGATATTTTTTATAAACAGGGCCGGGTCGTTCTTTCCGTCAGGCATAATGATCAGATCGCCTCTTAGCTTATCTGATATAACAGGATTGTTAAAAAGTGTTATTGTTTGGCTGCGGATATCCAGAAAACGTTGCCACAGGGAATCTACTTCTTTGTTTGTTAATGTGTATTCCCAAAATCGTTTACTTTTATCTAACGGTGAATGAAAGGTTGAGAAAGGGTAACGCGTTGGAATACTCTTTTGCTTTAGTAACCCAGGTTCAAACAAATAGGAGTAACGTGGCTCTACTAAAAAGGACCGCCATGGCTGCGTTTTAACATTCAAAAATGCCGTGTTAGGCAACAAAGGTCCAACCAATAATTGCCCGTTGTAGGTGTTGTTAACCGGGCTTTGGTTTAATAAAAGGAGTGTATTATCCTGTTCAATGGTTGTTAGTTTAGCACCGAAGTTGTTCACAACTTTGATCAGATATTTATCAATATTATCTGCTTCATATTTAGTCAATTCAAATGGCGCTTTGGCAACGATGATGCGTTGATTGTTTATGGTATCGTTCACGCTAAAGATCAGTTTTTTGCCCTCTTTTACAAATACAGTGTCAACTATTATGTTTTCATCAATAGTTCTGAATTTAAAGCTATGCCTTCCCGGTGTTACCCTGAAACTATACCTCGAGAGTTGCTGGGCTTGATCAAAATAAACAGGTACAGCATCAATATATAATATATGAATTGGGCGGATCTCGCCGTTTTTTACTACAAATGGCGATACCTGAGTTAAATTGTCGGGAGCGGGTTCTTCAATTTTGTAAATGCTGGAGGGATGCACAAATCGATAATACTCAATAGCATCAAGTTTCAGTTCATTACGCCATCGTTGCCAGTTTAATGGTAGGGTTAATAAGCCTGTTTTGTTACTTAACTCGCTGTATGGTTTTACTTTAACAGCATTTGGTATGTTACCCAAATACGGTATAAATGGTATATTGTAGTTTGGAAATTTGCGCGTTAATGACCATGCAGTTATATCCGTATTGGCAACTGGGTTTCCGTTGGCATCCGTTACTGTTATATCTGTGTTGATTTGTTGGGTGGGATATACAGCGAGTGGTTGTTTGATATCAATATTCAACATTTTATCAGCATAGCCAATATCTGCATAATTGTACTGCGTAACTCCTCCCCAAATGTAACTTGCAGAAAACCTTACAGCACCGGAGCGTCGATACCTTATTTTGTAAAAAGGCGCGCTATCGTTTCCCGAATCATAAATTTTTTGGTTGTCACTTATCCAATACCAAAAGGGTAATTTATGCGGATTGCTGATCTTTACAAACAATGAATCGGCCGTTCTGTACCCCGAAATGCTTAATTCCGGTTGAATAGCGCTCATTTGCAGCGTATATTTTAAACTGTCTGTTTCCACCAGATAATTGGCAACATTTGAATTGACAACAAATGTCGCAGGTAGCTTTAGCGTAGTTTTGCTAATGGTATCAGAATTGGCTCCAACAGCATAGATATTGGCTGGTACTTGCGCAAGCTTGCCTTTTACATAGCTTTTTATGCTGATAGTGTCTGCAACCAATTCATGGTTAATAGTGTAATTTTCATACTTGAAGTTTATATATGCAGATTCGTTCCGGCTCTCGTTGTTTGAGTTTAGGAAGTTTGCTTCTATACGATAGTTGATGTTGGCTTTAGGGAAAATGGAATCAGGAATAATCACCTTTGTTTCACCAATGGTTTCTAACTGAACATTTTTTGTCCAAAGTGTATCCGGAACAAAAACGTTGGGTGCTTTATAAATTGCTACGTTGCTGCGCGTTAACGTTAATTCAACTCTTCCATCCTGTACAGGTAGATCGTTCTCGTCAACAGCCTTCAAATAAACAGCAAGCGGTATGCCAGTGCTATGTTCTTTTTTATCGGTTCGTATGGAGAAGTTGGTTGATTTAAGCTCATATTCTTCGTAAGTAAATTTCGCCGCGGCAAATACCTTTCTATTTTTGGCCAGGTATTCATCATCTTCCATGTCGCCATCATAGTTTTCGGTGTTAAACTTAGCGCTTGACGGATCTTCTAACGAAATAAAGTAGTCATCATCAAGATCAAGATCCAAACTATCCGTCAATACAAAACTGTGCTCAAATCCACCATCACGATAACTGTTAACGTAGCCCAATATTTTGCCATCATCGCTTTCATCATCCTGTATCCGCACCAATAATCTCTTTTCACTTATGGGTTTTCCATTTTTGCCAAGGATGAACGCTTTGAATTTTACAGTATCACGAGGTTTGTATAAAGGTTTATTAAATGCCATGAATGATTTGTAATCATTGATAACCTGCAAGCGTTGCCTGTATCGCCAGCTATTGTTTTTGCGAGTGAACAGGCGTTTTATTCGATACCACTTGTTTCTAAACCAATTCATGGTAAAAGGAGCGACGCGATAGTTGTGGGCGACATCACTCTGATCAATATTAAAATAATTGATCACACCTTCGTAGTCCGCACGTAATAAAGCCGATTTCCTGACTGACGTACGATAAGTGCCGGTTTTTTTATCAAACTTAGGGGCTCTGTTATTTATAGTTACGGATATATTGAGTTGCTTGCCTGCGGCATCAGTCATTATAAAACGTGTGTCAATATTATTGCGCAGAATTTTAGGCCATGCTGTGTGGTTTTCAACTAACCTGTATTGTAGTTTATTTTCATTGGCCCAAACTAAAAGGTAGTTGCCCGGCGGTAGCGTGTTGTTCCAATGAAGGTCGGTTTTAAATGAGTCAACAGGGTTTTTTAGCCACTTATCATCAAACGGCTTTTTACCGGATTTAAACTTTAGTAAAACTTCAGCATTGGTGCATTTGTAGATGTAAGTATATAAGCTGCTTCTCCTACTATTAGTTAATGGCTTTTGGGCCATTGTTATTGAACAGCAGAACAACAGTAGGATTGAAAATATAATATAAGTTTTTCTCATCGGTTTAGGTATGCCGGTAATTATTTATATAATAAATATAGAAAAATCATCCGAGAAGCTATGTGCTATTTCCCTAAATTAACTTTAGGTTTGCAAGTAACAGTTTGTCTGCCTACTTAATAAATAAAGCCCATGTGGTACAATAATATACTCGAAACGATAGGCAACACGCCTTTAGTCAAATTGAATAAAATAGCTAAGGATATACCTGCAACGGTTTTGGCTAAGATTGAGACCACTAATCCGGGTAACTCTATCAAAGATAGAATGGCGCTTAAAATGATAGAAGACGCCGAAAAAAGCGGCAAGCTTAAACCAGGCGGAACCATTATTGAAGGCACATCGGGCAACACGGGTATGGGTTTGGCCATTGCGGCCGTTATAAAAGGTTATAAATGTATTTTCACCAGTACAGATAAGCAATCAAAAGAGAAGTTTGATGCCCTGCGCGCCTTTGGTGCAGAAGTAATTGTTTGCCCAACCAATGTTGACCCCGAAGATCCGCGGTCTTATTATTCTGTTTCTTCGAGGTTAGAGAGGGAAGTGCCCAATTCATGGAAGCCGAATCAGTATGATAATTTGTCTAACTCTCAGGCGCACTATGAAACAACCGGTCCCGAAATTTGGGAACAGACCGAGGGCAAGATCACGCATTTGATTGCAGGAGTGGGTACAGGCGGCACAATTTCGGGTATTGCTAAATATTTAAAGGAGAAAAATCCGGCTTTACAAATATTGGGTATTGACACTTACGGTTCTGTATTTAAAAAATATAAGGAGACCGGAGAGTTTGATAAGAACGAGATCTACCCATACATTACCGAAGGGATCGGCGAAGATTTTCTGCCGGCCAACGTTAATTTTGATCTGATAGATCACTTTGAAAAGGTAACCGACAAAGACGCCGCGTTAATGACGCGTGAGATAGCGCGGAAGGAGGGTATATTCGCAGGAAACTCAACAGGCTCGGCAATTGCGGGTTTGTTGCAGATGAAAGACCGGTTTAAGGAGGGTGATGTTGTGGTGATCATTTTCCCTGATCATGGTACGCGTTACCTTGGCAAAATGTATAACGACGACTGGCTACGCGACCGTGGGTTCCTGAAAGATGAAAAACTGACCGCGCGCGATATTATCCGCAAAAAGGAAAGTCCGGAGATCATTACAATTGATGTAGACAAAACAGTTTTAGAGGCAATTAACACTATAAAATCTTTGAATATTTCACAGATACCGGTTACACAGCAGGGAATGGTGATAGGTAAAATAACGGAGAGCGATATTTTGGATGCTTTGCTTGAAAATCCCTCACTGAAATCTCAACCGGTAAAAAATATAACCACAGCGCCGTTCCCGTTTGTTGATTTGAATGCCTCTATTGATAAAATTTCAGGTATGATCAATAAAGAAAATATTGCTGTTTTGGTGGAAGATGAACAAGGCAAGATTGAGATCATTACGCAGTATGATATTATTAATGCTATATCTGGGTAGGAATAAGTTAAAAGTATCGGTCACTAATCCATTTTAATCCAGTGCAGTTTACATCATAAAAATTAAAGCCTATGTCCAGGATTAAAGGTTTATTATTAACCATAAATTTATAATATCTGCCATCTGTGTATAGTACTTCCTCCTTTTTTGAATATTCATTCTCTGACCTAAAGCTAAATTTGGTTTTGAAGCGATGATTTACAGGCTTGCCCTTTAACAGATAAGTGAACAAAAGAAATTCGTCTGAAGGTTTCATATCAATAACTTTATCGCCGGCGTGAAATCTCAGATCAAGGTTTTTTAGATGGTTTGGCACTTTTTCTTCTTTTAGTTTTATCTGTTGATATAAATTCTCTAAAGGAATATATGCCCACCTTAGCTCCCGTGATTGATCGTGATCGCTGTTATATATAGTTTTGAATACTTTTCCATCCTTTATAAAAGTAGTAGACATTGCCATCGCATCTATGTGGTGCGGTAGCTTTCCCATAGTATCAATTCTTAATTTGCTGAAGTTGAGCTCAAGTTCTTTATAAACTTTTCTGGAAATAGTGCCCGTATACAAGCCTATCTTTGAAGTGTTGTACACACCCCGGAAAATTACTCGTCCACTTATGTCGATACTAATAGAAAATGCCGGGCATTCACCAAAACAGCCACTTGAAGTAAGGACTATTGTTTCAAAAAGAGGTTGTTGTCTATAAGGCTCTATCCGTCGGTACGTAAATTTGATACCATTATAAACCAATTGCATTGAGCTACCTTCTAAGTTTATTACTTGGAAATTATACCACTTCTTATCGCTCAAATTAAATAGGGATAGATTTTGACCTGTTAGTTTGAATTGGCTTGAACTGCCCAGGTAAATTTTTAAATTACCTGATCTTTTAAAGAATCCATCTTTGATGCGGTAGGTATGATTTTCGAAAAAGCTCAAGCCTTCAATTCTTGGTGGATATCTGACAGTTTTGCCGGACTTTTCAGTAGTGTAACTTCGAATTACCCAATCTCCCAAAATATGGTTCTTATTAAATATTTGAGCTTTTACAGCATAGCCCGATGTTAACAGTAACATTAATAAGAATAGGAAGCGTTTCATGACAAGGTTAAATGGTGGTAAATATTACGCTACCACTTCTTAAATATAACAAACACCGCTAAAACTATCAACCCGAAGCCTGCCAGATGGTTCCAGGCAAATTTTTCGGTTTTGAAAAATACAATGGAAAATATCATGAAAATGGTTAGAGTAATGGCTTCCTGAATGGTTTTTAATTGTACCAGACTATAGGGGCCGCCATCGCCCTTAAAGCCTAAGCGGTTGGCCGGTACCTGAAAAACGTATTCAAAAAATGCCAGTCCCCAACTTATGAGAATTATGGAGATCAGTCCCAGATTTTTGCCCCAATCGTAATCTTTAAATTTTAAATGACCGTACCAGGCAAAGGTCATAAAGGTGTTGGATATGATCAGAAAGATAATGGTTTTAAGTCCGCGCATATAATAAATTAAAAGCGTAAATGTAAAACCAATAAGCAAATAAAACTATTTCTTGTTTGCTAATTGTTGCCGATAAAATTCATAAAACTCCGGCTTAGGTTCCAGTAGAAAAATGCCGGTTCCTTTTTCGCGCGCGTAGGTGTGTGTTATACTATCTAACTTCCTATAGTTATGCAGCATCGGTTTGTAAAACTGCATATCTTCATCGCCGGTATCGCCCACATAAATAACATATTTGGCGTTAATTCTGGCAGGTGCCCACAATGAAAAACTGCTGCTCAAGCTAATGGGTTGAGGCAATTGATGCTGCTTACCTAAATGTCGCAGCGCGCCGGCTTCACCATAATTAGTGGCATAAATAATGGTTTGTTTTTGTTGCTCGGGATTAAAGCTGTTGTATGCGTGAGCAACCTTTTGTGCCAGCTCGTCCCAGCCCAGCATATCGGCGTAGTCCTGCGTGGTAGCATGTTGTTTTTGATCTTCCCATATAGTTATATCTTTTAAATTCAGATACTTAAAATAAGCCAGTGTGCTGTTAAATGTTAATAGCGGCAACACTACCGGAATAAGTATAAGATTAGGAATAACAAATACCGCCAAAATGGCAAAACGCACGCTGCGTGATGACTTTATCCATCTGTCAAAGCCAAATCCGCCTGCAGCAAATAACATGGGGTAGGCGCCAAACATATAGTAGTTTTTACCATTCATCTCCATCAAAAACAAAAAAATAATGATGTAAGCAAATGCCAGGAATTGAAACTTACGTAACTTGAATGATAGCAGTAAAAAGAAAAATCCGGTTAGCCAGATAACTACTGCGATGCCGTGAGACATTAGCTGTTGTTTGGTGAAATCAAGCGGTTTGATAAAGTCAAGCTGCGTTTTTTTAAGCTCATTCATATGGCTCAAAACCGGCCAGTTGTGATGATATTGCCAAAGTAAATTGGGCAGGAAAATAACAAACGCTAAAAGGGCTGCTCCGGCAACGTGTCGGTTGTAGAGCAGGCGGCGTTGTTTAGTAAACAATAGGGAAACAATAAGTGCGCCAGCAAAAAAGCCTGTAGTATATTTGGTTAGCATACCTACGCCCACAACCAATCCAATAAAATACAGGTATTTAGGTGATGAATCATTGTTTACATACTTAACAAGCAACCAAACCATAAGTACCCACCAAAGCTGGTCAAACACTACCGGTTGGAACAGATAACCGGTTGCCGTCATACCAGGCGAAAATATAACCGCTGAGCACGCTAATGCAATAGCGAACTTTTTACCGCCCATTTCTACGGTTAATTTGCCGGTTAACCATACAATTAGAGCTGCGCAGATGGTGGTAATGATCCTGGCGCCGAAAACAGAATCGCCGAAGAGCATGAGGTTGATCCTGGCCACTAAAGCAATAAATGGAGGCACTTCTTTATAACCCCAATCCATATGGTCAGCCAAAGCAAGGTGGAGTAATTCATCGCGGTGAAAGCCAAAACGTGATATAGCCAGCAGATTAAGAGCCACTTTTACACATACAAAAACCATTATAAAGTTGTTGTAGCTTGATCTTCTGTTTAGATATGGCATTTAGAAAATAATGGGTTTTGATAAAGATATGTAATTGAGGTAAAAGGTGAAAGCTAAAAGGTAAAAGGTTTTGCCTAACTTTAATTTAAATGAAACTCTACATTAAGAATATGGTGTGCCGCCGTTGTGTGATAGCAGTTGAAAAGCTAGTTGCCAATGCTGGTTTCCAAGTACAAAATATAAGCTTAGGCGAGGTAATTATTAGTGAGGATCCGGATTATGTAGCACTCGAGCATTTGAATCAAACGTTACATCACCTCGGTTTTGAGTTGATAGATGATCGCCGAAGTCGTTTAATTGAGAAGGTAAAGAGCCTTATAATACATGTAGTTCATCATAGCGATAGTCCACTTGAGTTAAATGTATCCGAATACCTTGCACAGGAGATGAACTATGACTATAAGTACCTCAGCAACTTGTTTTCTGAAGTAGAAGGTAACACCATTGAGAATTTTTTTATCAGCCAAAAAATAGAAAAGATAAAGGAATTGCTTACCTATGATGAATTGAGTCTTAAAGAGATAGCTTTTAAATTAAGCTACAGCAGCCCTGCCTATCTTTCCAGTCAGTTTAAAAAACATACCGGCTTTACGCCCGGACATTTCAAAGCTGTAAAAGCGAACAAGCGTATTTTTGTTGACAACCTGTAAATGTTATAATATTAGCTGAAAATGTTGTAAGAGGTGGGGCTACAGTTAAGGGTAGTTTTGTAGTAAATAATCAAAAGCTATGAAACATACCTATCAAATCACCGGGATGACCTGTTCGGGTTGTCAAAATAAAGTACAGCAATTATTGGGTGCTGTGCCAAACGTAACCGGGGTTAGCATTAACCTGCCAACTGGCGAGACTGTAATTACAATGAGCAGCCATGTTAGTACAGCTACCTTAAAAGATGCTTTAAAAAATTATCCTAAATATCAACTGGAAGAAATGCAGGAAGAAATGCCTGTTTATATAGCGGAAGTGGAGCTACCCAAAACATGGCTGCAAACCTATAAACCCATCCTGCTGATATTTGCTTACATAAGCGCTGTCGCAATTATTGTAGGGGCTCACGGTAGCGGTTTTCACTGGCATTTAGCCATGCGCGTTTTTATGGCAGGCTTCTTTTTAGTATTCTCTTTTTTTAAGATGCTTAACCTGGATGGCTTTGCCGATACCTATGTAATGTATGATGTTATTGCCAGGAAATTCAAACCATGGGCATATTTGTATGCGTTTATTGAATTGGGCTTGGGATTGGCATTTGCCCTTAACACTTATCCCGTAATTACCAATGTGGTAACGTTGGTTGTAATGAGTGTAAGCATAATAGGCGTATTGCAAACAGTACTTAACAAACGCAGCATTCAATGTGCTTGTTTGGGGGCTGTGTTCAACTTGCCCATGAGTACGGTAACCATTATTGAGGATGGTTTGATGATTGCAATGAGTGCTGTTGCTTTAATTTACTTGTAAAGAACAAAAGATAAAAAGGCAAAAGTACCTTCTACCTTTCGCCTTTATCTTTGTACGAGAACTGCTTATATCCTCTTAATATCCGCTCCTAAAGCTTTCAAACGTTTATCAATGTGCTGATAACCGCGTTCTATTTGCTCAATGTTGTAAATAGTTGATTTACCTTGCGCAGAAAGTGCGGCTATCAACAAGGATACACCGGCACGAATATCAGGAGAGGTCATGGAAATACCTCTTAATTGTACCTGCTTATCCAAGCCAATAACAGTGGCGCGGTGCGGATCGCAAAGAATGATTTGGGCACCCATATCCAGCAACTTGTCAACGAAGAACAAGCGGCTCTCAAACATTTTCTGGTGGATCAATACGGACCCTTTGGCTTGTATTGCAACAACAAGAACGATGCTCAAAAGGTCGGGGGTGAAGCCCGGCCATGGCGCATCGGCAATGGTCATGATAGAACCATCAATAAACGTTTCTATCTCATAGTGTTCTTGTGCAGGAATAAAGATATCATCACCACGCAGTTCTAATTTAATACCTAAGCGTTTAAATATATCAGGTATTATACCCAGTTCTTTATACTGAACATCTTTAATGGTAATTTCAGAGCCTGTCATAGCTGCCAAACCGATGAATGATCCTATCTCGATCATATCCGGCAACATGCGGTGCTCGGTTCCGTGTAGTTCTGTAACGCCTTCGATGGTTAACAGGTTGGAACCTATACCGCTAATTTTTGCGCCCATGCGGTTAAGCATTTTGCAAAGCTGTTGCAGATAAGGTTCGCAGGCCGCGTTGTAAATAGTAGTAGTGCCTTTAGCTAAAACAGCCGCCATAACTATATTAGCAGTGCCTGTTACCGAAGCTTCATCCAACAAAATATAGGTGCCCTGCAGGTTAGAAGCATCCACATTGAAAAAGCCGTCCTCCGGATTGTAATTAAATTTAGCCCCCAGTTTTTCAAAACCTAAAAAGTGGGTATCTAACCTTCTTCTTCCAATTTTGTCGCCGCCGGGTTTAGGTATTGCAGCCTTGCCAAAACGAGCCAGTAACGGGCCAACTATCATAATGGATCCGCGTAAGCTGCCACCTTTCGCCTTAAAGGCGGGCGACTGGAAAAAGTCAAGATCAATGTTTTTAGCCTCAAACGTGTAGGTGTCGGGTTTCAGGCGTTCAACACGCACACCCATATCACCTAAAAGTTCAATCAGCTTATTTACGTCCTTAATGTCAGGTATATTGCTTATGGTTATTTTCTCGCTGGTAAGCAGCACGGCAGACAATATTTGCAATGCCTCATTTTTTGCACCTTGCGGAGTTATTTCTCCCTTTAAAGGCTTACCGCCAATTATTTCGAAAGCGTTAGTCATGTTTTTAATTTATTTAAGTCCATAGACCATGGTCGATAGTCCATGGTGGTTATTGATGAAATTAACCATGGACTATGATCTATCGACCATCAACTATTAGTGTTTTTTCTGTCCGCTGTTGTTACGGTTACGGTTTTGGTTGTTGTTATTATTGTTGTTGCGGTTGCGGTTTTGGTTATTATTGTTACTACCGCCACCACCACCGCGGTTTTGCGTATTATTGTTTCTGCCACGGTTATTTTGCTCTTTAACAGGAGCACGGTACTCCACCTTACTTAGGCTAATGTTTTCATCAACCTGTAATTCGCCTTTTGATAAAGCAACTAGGTCTGAAAGGATAATTTCATCAGAAACAGAATCTTTATTCCACTGCACATAGGCCATCTTCATAAAGTTAGCTATAGCCTGCACCATATGGCGTTTACGCTCCGGCTCTTCTATTGCTTTAGCTTTTTCAATCATCATCTCAATGGTTTTGCCGTAATGACGATACCTGATGCGTTGATTAGGATAACGCAATGGTTCTGGTTTAAACCGGATGGCATCCATAGCGGGTTTTGGGTAGGGCGAGTCTACATCTATCTTAAAATCAGATATGATGTGCAAGTGATCCCACAGTTTATGTTTAAAGTCGGCCACGTCGCGCAGGTGAGGATTTAAAAAACCCATCAGATCTATCACTACCTGCGCGTAGCGGTTGCGTTCTTCTTTAGTGGGTAACGCAACAATATACTTAACCATATTTTGTACGTTACGGCCATATTCAGACAGGATTAGCTTGTTCCTGGTTGAATTATAATCAAATTCAGGCGTGCTGTTTTGAGCCATGTTAATTTTGTTTTTAAGAAAGTTTTAAGTTAGCCAGATAGGTTTCCTGTATAAAGGCAACGTAGACTAAAATTGAATTGTATTACTGAAATGTAGTACAGCAAATATAAGTTATTTGTTTTTGAATTTGCAAGAGGCTTGAGTTCGGATTTAGGACGTTTGATTTTGGATTTTTTTGTTTGAATTACCTCTATTCAAATTTCATTATTCGATATTTATAAAAATTTACTGCCATGGAGATTACCCATACCGATATATACCGCTTTAGCATAAAAATGGAACCGTTTACCATTGCTACAGGCACCATGGATTATGCGCAGAATGTTTTTATACGCGTACATACTGATAGCGGCATTTATGGAGTAGGAGAGTGTTCGGCTTTCCCAATGATTGTTGGCGAAACGCAGGAAACCTGTCTGGCCATGGCACGTGAGTTTGCCCGGTTGTGGAAAAGAGAGGATGCTTTGGATATACCGGCGCGCCTGCAACAACTGCATAATTTTACAGCTGGTAATACCACTATAAAAAGCGCGTTTGATATGGCTTTGTACGATATTGCGGCAAAGAATGCTGGTTTACCCTTATATAAATATTTAGGAGGGGAAAGACGTAAAGTGGAAACTGATATTACCATCGGTATTGGCACCCCTCAGGATATGGCTAATAAAGCGCTTGAGTTTAAACAAAACGGAGCTTCTGTTTTAAAGGTAAAACTGGGTAAAAAAGCAACGGATGACGTTGAGCGCATCCGCGTGATACGGCAAGCCGTTGGTAAGGATATGAAGATAAGGGTGGATGCTAACCAAGGCTGGACTTTTGATGCAGCAGTTTACGCATTACAGGCGATTGGAAGATATAATATTGAGTTTTGCGAACAACCAATGCGCACATGGTATAACGACCGTCTGACTGAATTAATGAGTCTTTCGCCGGTTAAAATAATGGCAGATGAAAGCGTGTACAATCACCACGACGCACGTGTGCAGATCAATAGCGGATCTTGTCATTACATTAACATCAAGTTCTCTAAATCAGGAGGAATATGCGAAGCCATTAAAATACATGATACCGCTGCCGAAAAGAACATCCCTTGCATGATGGGTGGAATGCTGGAAAGCCGAATAGCTTTGAGTGCTAAGTTGCACTTTGTTTACAGCAGCCCCAACATAAAATTCTTTGATATGGATACTTGTATGATAGGTCATTTGGAGGACCCATGCGTTGGCGGTGTTCGGTACAAGGGATACTTTTTAGACATTAATGATGCTCCCGGAATTGGCGCTGATGGTGATGATGCATTTTTAGCCGAATGTGAGCGGTTTACGGTTTAAGATGGTTATAATTAAATATCCCTTGTGCGCCGCTGGGGTTTTTCCGACATTTACCTCATATGATTGAATACAATCCGAAAAGCTGGTTTACCTTCATTTTTAGAATACACAAAGCCGATACCTTCCGCAAGCTGCTCCCGCTAATGATCGGGATTGCTGTTTATTCGTGGATAATTGTTTACCTTGAAACTACGGTTTTTAAGCTTGGTGAAAGCAGCCATATTAAAAACATTGGCTTGGTGCATACCATACTGAGCTTTGTTATCTCTATGCTTTTGGTTTTCCGCACCAATACTGCTTACGATAGGTGGTGGGAGGCGCGCAGGGTGTTGGGCAGTTTGACCAATACCTGCCGCAATCTGGCTATAAAGCTGAAAGCCATCAACATTGGTGCAGCCGACAAGCAGTTCTTTGCTGCGGGTATACCAATGTATGCAGATGCTTTACGTATGCACTTGCGCAACGAGCGTTGGACTAACCTCAATTCAATAGTTGCAAATATTGACGCTGATAAGCACGTGCCTAATCAAATAGCTGTAGCCTTAACCGGAAAGATTTACCACCTGCATCGCGAAGGCGTTATAGACCGTGAGGAACTGCTGTTGATCGGCCCTGACCTGGCTGCCCTTACCGATATTATAGGTGCCGGCGAACGTATCAAAACAACACCCATACCGTTCTCTTACAGTGTATTTATTAAGAAGTTTATCTTCTTTTTTGTGATGACGCTGCCTTATGGCTGGTCGTTTAGTTTGGGGTATCTGGTAGTGCCTTTGGTGGCTTTTGTGCTGTTTGTGCTGGCCAGCCTGGAACTGATTGCCGAAGAAATAGAAGACCCCTTTGGCTATGATGCCAACGACCTGCCGGTTGACCGAATTTGCAGCAACATACACAAACATGTGGGGGAGTTGTTGAATTAATAGAACTAATAGCTTATGAGTAATACCTTCAAAATATTCTGTGCTGACAACCTGCCTTTTTTAGATGAGGTAAAGCACCTTTTTACCAACGTAGAGATAGATTGCTGGACCGAACCTACAACTATTACCGCTGATGCCTACCGCAACGCGTTTAAAACTTATGATGGCGTTATTACCATCCACTCGGTTAGGATAGATGATAAGTTGTTTGATGATGAGTTCAGGGTGAAGGTTATATCAACCTATGGAACCGGTCAGGATTATTTAGATAAGCCGTTTTTGGCTTCCAAAGGAATAAAGGTAATTGGTATATATGATGAGCACGTTTATTCAACTGCCGAGTTAACGCTTGCCCTGGCCCTCAATTGTATCCGCAATATCAGCACCTCTAACAACTATGTTAAGAGCGGGGAATGGAACAGCACCGGGCTCACCCTGTTTATGGGCGATAACCTGTACAACAAAACCTGGGGTATTATGGGCATGGGCAAAATAGGCCTAAAACTGGCCGAAATGCTGAAAGTGTTTAACTGCAACGTTATCTATACCGCTAACAGCGACCATAACAATGGCTATGAATATTGCACTAAGGAGGACCTGCTAAAACGCAGCGACATTGTGTCCCTGCATATCCCGTTAAAGGAAGATACCGTTAACTACATTAATGAGGGAGAGCTGAACCTGATGAAGAAGAACGCTATACTTGTTAACGTAGCACGCGGCAAAGTTATCAACAACGCCAAGCTTTATCAGTTCCTTAAAGATGGGAGAATAGCCTCAGCTGCCCTGGATGTGACCGACCCCGAGCCGATCAGTGATCCGGATGTGGTGAATATACCCAACCTGTTAATAACGCCACATATTGGCACAGCCGCAGCCTATGCGCGTAAGGAAATGACACGGGCCGCTATAAGCAATTTGATAAGTTTATTGGAAGAGTAGGCCTTGTAATATCGTCTCATCGTCTCACTGTGTATGTGAGACGATGTGAGACGATATTTTTTATAAAATTTTAACTGTCAGTAACTTGTATGTTTTTAGTGAAACGAAAATGAAACGAGTGAAACGATTTTTCTAACTCCCTTCCGCAACAAACGATACTTTTTCGGGCTCCCTCAAAAGTTCTGTAATGGCTGCTTTAACTATCTTGCTGCGCATGTGCGACGAGTGCTTGGGGTTAACAATGTAAATAAGCACCACCTCCACCCAGTTGTTCTCATGTATCCTGAAATTAACAAAGGGGAACTCCTTAATGTCAATATCATCCACCGGCGTCTCTGATATATGGTCGCGCATGTCTTGTACATGCTCTTTGGTTTCGGCATCTAATTGTTGAAGGGTGATGATGCGGAGCTTTTTCTCCACCCAATCCAGATCGCTGTTAAAGGTGATGTAAAACGAGATCTCGTTCCAAACCAGCGGGTACTTTTGCCACGAATAGTTATAAACCTGACTTTGAAAGATCAAACTGTTCGGAAATCGTATAAGCCGACCACTGGGCAGATCGCTTGTCATTAAATTACCTGCAAATTCCCATAGCGTAGTGTCTAAAAAGTTGATCTCTACCACATCGCCGTTAAAACTGCCCACCTGTATGCGGTCGCCTACTTTAAACGGTCCTCTTAAAACAATGTAGAACCAACCAATGAGCGAAGAAATTGGCGTTTGCAGAGCAAAACCCAGTAGTAATGATATTAACCCTAATGATACGGCTGCAGTGTACCAGTTAGCATTCAGAAATGATATGAAGATAAAGACGATGATAATGAAGGTGACCAGCCTGGTAAACTGAATGAGGTTGTATAAAAGTCCTTTTTCTAATGAGCCTTTAGCAATTTGCCCCTGCACAAACCTCGAAACGATCAATATCCCGAAGCTAAAGGCCCCGGCGTACAAAATGTTATTTAATAACTGATGGTAACTGCCAATAAAGTTGAAGGGCTTTAAACGGATAACAAAAGTTGCCCCAATACAAACTACGGCCGCAATAAGATAAGCACTTATTTTAACCCGTTTACTTTCCTCGTTGTGTAATTTACGTATGGTCTCCTTTTGTTCGGCTGTGGCCGTTTGTTCTTTGATTTCCATTTACTTATCGGCAGTTTATCATTAAACAGAAATGATAAAAGCAGTATTTAAGTTTTGAAAAGAATAGTACAAAAAGGAGTAACAGGCACGGGTTTCGCCGCAATGTCAAATACACAATTAGCTTTTAGTTAACCCACTCTTTAAAACACTGGCTATGATAAAAATCAATAACACGGCTGATACACCGTAACAAGCATAAACAACATTGTTAGCGGCCACGCCGGTTTTGTTAGATGCTGCAATAGCAACCAGTGCCCAAATACCAACCAAAGCAAAAGGATGCAGTTTTTTGGTAAGCAGGACAGCAACGTTAACAATACCTGCTACAATGATCATGATGATGGTCCAGGTGATGCCCGGTATTCCCCAGCCATCCCAGCTAAGTTTAGTAAGCAGGGCAGCCACATTTGCAATGAGCGCTACCGATACCCATCCGAAATAAATATTAAAGGGCCATTTCACCATTAAAAGCGTTTTGTTGTCAAAACGTTCGCGCCTGCCCTTGGTAATGCTCATATTGATCACCAGTAGCGATACCAACAAGGTTATCATCAAAAAAACAGACACCACCAGTTCATCATTTAGCCACGCAAAAACCCATGCCGAATTAGCCACACATGATATAACAAACCACCATCCTATTTTGGTAACTACCTCGTTGCTGCGCTCTTTAATTGTACTCCAGTTAAAAAAAATAAAACCGGCCAAACCCAAATAGATCACGCCCCATATAGAAAAGGCGTAACCGGCAGGAGTGAAGTAATTCTGGTAACGGTCTGATATGGTTTTCATGGTATTACCATTGATCAAACCGGTATTGGACAAGTAATTTATAACAATGGTTATAGCAAGGGCGATGGTATTGATTATGGCGAATGTTCTTTTCATGACTTTGGTAATAATGAATTTGTTATTAACACCTACACAGGCCGTTTGTTGATATTGACTGACAATATACCTGTGGTGGTTTTGTCAAGCAAGAATGGCTTTTTGGTAATATAAGTTATTTTTAAGGATAAAATACAAATCCCACAAAAACTATCCGTTTGTTCACACATGTTTCTTATATTGTGACACTGTTAGTGAAACATGGCCTCAATAAAAGTCCTTTTGAGAGAAAAATCAGATTGCACGCCTGATAAAAAGGCTGAGGGTGCAATCAAATTGCGAAATACGCATCACTCTCATGTTGGACCAATCCCCAAGGCAGAGCACCAGCTTACAACCCTTAAACCTCTTTCGCTCATTGTAAAGCCGGCATAAAATCCTAAACCATTCTAATAAAATAAATATGAAACACCTTTATTACATTTTTGCTTTAGCGCTGTTAACAACGCTAAATGCCTGTTCAAACAAAGACACCGGGCCAACACCTGAACCGCCAAATTCAACTCCGATCCTCGCGGGCTTTACGCCCGCAAGTGGAAAAGCCGGAACAACTGTCACGATCACGGGCGCTAACTTTGGTACAGATGCCAACGCCGTAACGGTCAAATTTGGAAATGCCGGCACAGTTAAGCCTAAAACAATTACCGCAAGCCAGCTCACGGTTGAAGTACCAAACGATGCCACTACCGGTATGATAGCAGTTGTTGTTAACGGCACAACTTTAACAACCACTAGTTCTTTTACAGTAGAACAATCTACACAAACATTGGTATATTCAAGGACCATTAACCTGCCGTCTGCGAAATCATATCTTGCGAGTGCGGGGCTTGACACCAAACTCTTTTTTGTAGGGACCAATGCTGACGGTATGGGCAGTACCATTGATATGTACGATACTGTAGCAAAAGCTTGGACTACAGAGCCAATGCCTATACCTCGCGTTAAACTGGCTGCAGCCGCTGCGGGTAATAAAGTAATTTTTGGAGGCGGTGATGCTGCCAATGGTAGCAGTGATGCTTTAGATATTTACGACACAAATGCTAAAACATGGAACCATACAGGTAAACTATCGCAGGGGCGTTACCATTTGGCTGCAGCCGCTGCTGGAAATAAAATTATTTTTGCAGGCGGTGATAATGACAATGCCGGATACGTTGCGACCGTTGATATCTATAACACCACTAACAATACCTGGGAAACACCAACAACGCTTAAAGGCGGCGTCCGCCGTAAGTTTAACGGCGCATCTACAGGAAATTTCATCATGTTTGCCGGCGGCGAGGACGGTACAGCTAATATAGCTTCCAAAAATGTTGATATTTATGATGTGAGCACAGGTGCCTGGACCTTATCAACTATGCCAAAAGCGACCTATGGTTTTACAGGTATTGGTGCAGCCGATAAAATAGTTTTTGCAAAAGGCGGTGGAATAAACGGTGAATCACCAATCATCGGCAATGCTTCCACAACACCAGTATGGTCAAATTTTACACCACCACATTCATATTATGTTACGGCCTCTGCGGGTAATTTTATGATTTTTGCCGGAACGAAAACTGTTGATATTTATAATGCAGTAACAGGAACATGGCAGTCGTTAACCCCAACTTCTAATCTTGAATATATGTATGCTGCATCAACAGGAAAAACCATTATGCTGATTGGCAGGCCATTCGGTACAACCGGTTCAGCCGTAACTGCTGATATATTCACGCTGGTTACAAAATAAGATTAAGCGCTAATTCGTATTGATCGCGCTTGCAGGATAAAAAAAAGGTTGCTCCGAAAGAGCAACCTTTTCAAATATCGGACTTTATTCCGACGTACCCAGAGCCGGAGTCGAACCGGCACGGTTTCCCACAGGTGTTTGAGACCAGCGCGTCTACCAATTCCGCCATCTGGGCATTACTTCACTGAGAGTGGATTTAAGTTCTCAGAAGCGGGATGCAAATGTATCTAAACTCTCTTTAATTCGCAATAAATATTTTTGTCTGTAGTAAATATTTGCAATTTCATTCAGCCTGCTCTCTTTCGCAGTATCGTTCAACTGCTCGTAATATGTAGTAAATGTTGCCAGCTCATCATTCAGATCTCCCTCAATAGCAAGTACTTCGTTATTAATAGCCGCCCAATCTTCTTTACTTTCAATTTCCATCAGCCGCTCATTAATTTCCATCATTTCCATTAAAAAATCTCCGGGTAATTGTGGTTTTGCGCCCTCGCTAACCAAATTATGCTCGCGCAAAATGTATTCAAGGCGCTTATTTGGGTCGGCTAAAGTGTGGTAAGCTTTGTTATTAATGGTACTTAGTTCCAGTATATCCTGTTGCTTTTCGTCGCTTTCATTAGCGTAAAAATCGGGGTGGTATTCTTTGCTTAACTCGTAAAATCTTTTTTTCAGGAACGCAGTATCCGGATTAAATGATTCGGGTATGGCGTAAAAGTCAAAATAGTTGATCATGAGGTAAAGTTATCACATCCAAACATAAAAAATCTATCTTTGCTCAAAATAAGCCTGATATGTTATTTGAACAAATACGGCAAAAGCCGTTTTTTATACTGGGCCCATGTGTAATGGAAAACCAGGACTTGTTACTTACCGTTGCCGAAAAAGTGGCCGAAATTGGACAAAAATATAACGTGCCGGTGGTTTTCAAATCATCGTTTGATAAAGCTAACCGTACTTCCATCAGCTCTTACCGTGGACCAGGTATTCAGCGCGGTATGGAAATGCTGCAAAAGGTGAAGGAACAGTTTGGCTTGCCTGTTACTACTGATATTCACGAACCTTTTCAAGCGGCCATAGCTGCCGAAGTGGTTGATATATTACAGATCCCTGCCTTTTTATGCCGCCAGACAGATCTTCTGGTTGCTGCTGCAAAAACAGGTAAAATTGTGAATGTGAAAAAGGCGCAGTTCCTATCTGGTCAGGATATGTTTTATCCTGCTCAAAAGGTATTGGAAGCCGGCAACGAACAGGTTATTTTAACTGAACGCGGCAATAGCTTTGGCTATAATAACCTTGCGGTCGATTTCAGGAATATATATGATATGAAGAAATTTGGTCACCCTGTTTGTATGGATGCCACCCACTCGGTACAACGTCCTGGCGGTGCAGGCGGCAAAACAGGTGGCGACCGTACTTTTGTACCTATGATGGCGCTTGCTGCCAAAGCCTTTGGCGCCGACGGTTACTTTATGGAGACACACCCTGATCCGGACAATGCGCTGAGCGACGGCCCTAACATGGTTAAGCTGCATGAGCTGGAAGAAGTGATCAAACCGTTATTATAACTGTTCATCGCTCACTAAAATGAAGGCCATAGCCAAACGTGTTTTTGATATTGAGATTGAGGGACTACAAAAGGTAGCATCGTCTTTAGATGATGTTTTTACCGCAGTGGTGAATGCTTTATTGGCGTGCAGCGGGAAGGTGATTGTGGCAGGCGTGGGCAAGTCGGGTATAATTGGTAAAAAGATATCGGCAACGCTTTCCAGCACTGGCACTCCCAGTTTTTTTCTGCATCCCGGCGATGCCTTTCATGGCGATCTGGGTATAGTAGGTTCAAATGATGCTGTTATACTTATTTCTTACTCGGGAGAAACAGATGAGTTGCTGCGTATCATTCCTTTTTTAAAATGGAATAATAACTTAATTATCAGCATAACAGGCAACACTGCTTCAACTATTGCTAAAAACAGCAATTACCATTTAAATGCCGCTATTACCCGCGAGGCCTGCCCGCTGGCTCTGGCGCCAACAGCATCAACCACAGCTGCCTTGGTTATGGGCGATGCTTTAGCCGTTGCACTGATGGAGCAACGCGGATTCAAAGAAGAAGATTTTGCCCGCTTTCATCCGGGTGGTAGTTTGGGGCGCAAGTTGCTTACTAAGGTAAAAGACCTTATGCGCACAGAGGATCTCCCTTTAATTGATATTGAGGCGAGTTTTACTGATGTATTGATGCGCATGTCAACCGGTAGGCTGGGCCTGGTGATAGTAGGAAGTGCCGATGCCGTTAAAGGTATTATAACCGATGGCGACCTGCGCCGCGCACTCTTAAAAAATCCCGATACTTCAATGCTTACCGTTATCGGTATGATGACATCTGATCCGGTAATTGTTGATGAGGAGACCTTCATCAGCAACGCAGAACAGATAATGATGGAGAGAAAGATAACTACCTTATTGATAGGTTTAGCTGAGAAACGTGCCGTAACAGGCGTTTACCAAATTTATAATACTGCCCAATAGTAATAAAACAAAAAGGCGATGTATGGAAACATCGCCTTTTTAGTTTATGGTTGCCTAAATGTTATCGCCAACCTAAGGCTGGTGCTACGTGCTCTAATATGGCAGATAGGACGTGCACGTTGTAATCTACGCCCAAAGTATTCGGGATGGTCAATAACAGTGTATCCGCTTCTTGTATGGCTTCGTCTTTTGCCAATTCTTCAATCAGCTTATCAGGTTCGGCAGCATAACTTTTGCCAAATACCGCACGCCTGTCTTTTTCAATATATCCAAAGCTGTCCGCAGCTTTACCTTGCTGACCAAAATAATACCTGTCCTGGTCATTCACCAAAGCAAATATCGACCGGCTGACTGATACCCTTGCTTCACGCTCGTGACCTGCTTTTTTCCAGGCCTCTTTGTATAGCCTTATCTGCTCTGCTTGTTGAATATGGAACGGTTTGCCGCTCTCGTCAAATTTCAAGGTTGAACTTTGCAGGTGCATGCCTTGCTCCGCCGCCCAAACAGCGGTTGCATTTGATGCCGCTCCCCACCATATGCGTTCGCGCAGGCCTTCAGAGTACGGTTCGAGTCGCAATAGGCCCGGTGGATTAGGGAACATTGGGTAGGGGTTAGGCTGCGCAAAGCCAACGCCATTCAGTTTATCTAAAAATTCGAGCGCTTTCTTTCTGCCCATGTCAGCATCTGTTTCACCTTCGTCCGGTTGATAGCCAAAATATCGCCAGCCCTCAATCACTTGCTCAGGCGAACCTCTGCTTATACCTAACTGCAATCGTCCCCCCGAGATAAGATCAGCCGCGCCGGCATCTTCTATCATGTACAGCGGATTTTCATAGCGCATATCAATTACGCCGGTGCCTATTTCAATTGTATTGGTTTTAGCGCCAACAGCTGATAACAGCGGGAATGGCGAAGCTAACTGCGCCGCAAAATGGTGCACACGAAAGTAAGCGCCGTCTACACCAATTTCTTCAGCGGCAACCGCTAAGTCTATTGATTGCAGCAAAGTATCGCTGGCTGTACGGGCATTATAAGCGGGATGGTTAGACCAGTGCCCGAAAGATAAAAAACCTATTTTTTTCATTACAGGTAAAGTTAATGAGGTTAAATCAGATGCGTATCAGAGAAACGTCAACTTGCTTTGACAAAGCTTTTCTAAAAGCTAACCAACAAACTCAAGTCCCCATTTATGCAATTCATTTATGCTGGGTTGGAGTTTTTCACCCTTTGTAGTTAACGTATATTCAACTGTTGGGGGTACCGTAGCAAATACCTGTCGGGTAACAATTCCATTAGCCTCCATGTTTTTCAGTTCTTTCACCAGCATGCGTGTGTTGATGTTGGGTATAAGTCGTTCTAACTCACTGAAACGCTTTTTGCCGGTGAATAAAGCATAAATGATTGACATTGACCATTTGCCTCCTATTACATCCAAAATTTCCTGAAGCGCACACCTTGATTCATTTTTATTATTTTTTTTATCCATTGTAAGTAGCTGATTATGTTCAAAGCTTTACTGTGTGTTATTACTATACAAAAGTGTAACTACTTTCAAAAGTAAAGTAATGTATTTTACTTTGCAACTTATTTAGATAAGAACATGGACAATAACAAACAAATGGTTGCATTGGTAACCGGCGGAACAAAAGGCATAGGCAAAGCCATTGCCGATAAATTAAGTAGCAAAGGCGTGCAGGTAGTGATAACTGCCAGGACAGCCCCGCAGAATGATAGCCCAGCGCATCATTTCATTGCGTCAGATCTTTCTGTAGCGGGTAGCGCTGAAACTGTTGCGAAAGAGATTTTGGAGAAATACGGTAGGATAGACGTTATCATAAATAACGCGGGTGCTAATCTAAGTCCGGGTGGTGGTTTCAATATGCTTGAGGATGAACATTGGTTTAACGACTGGCAGTTGAACTTTATGTCGGCTGTGCGTATCAATAAAGCTTTGGTCCCTGTGATGCTTGAACAACAAAGCGGAGTTATCATTAATATTTCTACCGTTGCAGCAACATTGCCGCTTTGGGAGATGACCATGTCTTACTCCTCAGCAAAGGCTGCTTTGAATGCCTATAGTAAAGCATTGGCGAATGAATTAGGCAGTAAGGGCATACGTGTAAACGTGGTGTCGCCCGGTGTGGTTAAAACCCCGTTGATGATGGAGTTTATAGATAACCTGGCAAAAACGTCTCAAATAACCTTTGACGAAGCTTTTAAAAGCGTAATGGATAAAGTTGGCGTGCCCTTGGGCAGAATGGCCGAGCCAGATGAAATAGCCAACATTGTAGCATTTTTAGCTTCTGGAGAAGGCAAATACATTACAGGAGTCAACTATTTTGTTGACGGTGGTATTGTGCCAACGGTGTAAGTGATTATGTACAGGGTGTCGCTATTGATAGGGACACCCTGTACATAACCAATATGGTCGTTTAAACAAACCAAAATCGGACGTTTAAGCAAAGTCGGACTTTAAAATGGTATTTACCTTTGTTTCATCAACAACAAATAAAAATTATAAAGATGGAACAGAATAATTATCAGGGAGTACTGCAACAGCTAATTGGTTCGGGTTTTGACGCAAGATCAACAGCAAAGGACGTGATCAACGGCATTGACCTTACCGGAAAAATTGCTATTGTAACAGGCGGCAACACAGGCATAGGCCTGGAAACCACCAAAACATTGGCATTGGCCGGAGCAACAGTTATTGTTCCTGCAAGAGACATAGAAAAGGCAAAGCACAACCTTAGCAGAATAGCAAATGTAGAAATTGAAGCAATGGATTTAATGAATTCTGCCTCAATTGACGCATTTGCTGAAAAATTTTTAGCTTCGGGAAGACCGCTTCACCTGCTGGTCAATAATGCGGGCATTATGTGGGTGCCCCTTCGCTATGACAGCCGCGGTATCGAATCGCAACTCGCCACTAATTACCTGGCTCAATTTCAGTTAACAGCAAGGTTATGGACTGCGCTCAAAAAAGCTAATGGGGCCAGGGTCGTTAATGTGTCTTCACAAGGCCACCAGTTCGGTACATTTTATTTTGATGATCCCAATTTTCAGAATCGCGCTTATGAAACGTTACAGGCTTACGGGCAATCCAAAACAGCCACTAATTTATTTTCGGTAGAGTTAGATAATCGTGGCAAAGCTTTCAATGTACGGGCATATAGTCTGCATCCAGGCTCTATTGCGGGAACAGAGTTGGGAAGAGACGCTTCTTTGGAACTTTTCCAAAAGATGGGCTTTGTGGATGAAGCAGGGAATATGCTTCCCGAGGTATTGGCTTCACTCAAAACCATACCACAAGGTGCAGCCACAACAGTATGGTGCGCCACTACGCCGTTGCTTGATGGTATAGGTGGAGTATATTGTGAAGACTCAGATGTTGCCCCACTGGCAGCTGATAGTGAGATTTCTACCGGTGTTAGACGATACTCACTGGACAAGGACGATGCCGAACGCCTGTGGAAATGGAGCGAAGAAATCAGTGGCTTATCTTTTTCAATTAACTAACCCCATTGGCAGAAGTTGTGAAAACGCTTGAACGTGGCCAGATTAAAATATATTTATCTTTACATAGTGTCTTCTCAAACCGATAGATATACGAACTACACAATGCAATACGAAGCAAAATATATAACAGATGATATTAAGCTTTCCTGCTACGAGGACAGTTTCTTTAAATCGGATATAGTTTTTGAACATCACATGCTGATCTGGTTCATTTCGGGTGAAACTAAGATTGTACAGGCAGATGCTACTTATACTTTTAAGGAAGGGGATATTTTCCTGATCCCAAGAAATCAGCTGTCTACTATCATTAACTATCCCAAAGATGGGAAACCGCATAAGACGGTTGTAATGCACCTTACCACAGCAAGGTTGAGAGATTTTTATACTGATCTGGATGTAAAGGATACAACTGCCGAATTGCAGAAAATCTTCCATTTCAGCAATCATCCTTTATTGGCAAGTTGTCTATCATCCCTGATACCCTATTTTGAAATGAAAAATATACCTGGGGATATCGCATCATTGAAAATTACAGAGGCAATCAGCATACTAAGGGTGATAGACAAGCGTATAGATAATTTATTGGCGAACTTTGAGGAGCCGGGTAAGATAGATCTGGCGGGCTATATGGAAAAGAACTTCATGTTCAATCTTCCTTTGGAAAAATTCAGCTACCTAACAGGGCGGAGCCTTACAACGTTTAAAAGGGATTTCGGCAAAATATTTAATACAACTCCTCAACGCTGGCTTACCCAAAAGCGATTGGAACTGGCACATTATCAGTTTACGGAAAAACAGAAACGCCCCATTGATGTGTGTTATGAAACGGGATTTGAAAATCTGTCCCACTTTTCATATGCATTTAAGAAACACTATGGTTATTCACCTACAGAGCTGCTCACCCAGATCCGCTGCTGATCATTAAAAATGGTTCGGCTCAGAAAGCTCTTTGTATCTTAAAATCCACAAGGCAATGGTTTAATCTAAAAGTAAAAGCCTCCAAAATGATTTATTTTGAAGGCTTTTACTTTTAAGTGCGGAAGAAGGGACTCGAACCCCCACGCCGTGAAGCGCCAGATCCTAAGTCTGGTGCGGCTACCAATTACGCCACTTCCGCATTAGGATTTTTAATGAGTCGCAAAGATAGCTTTATTTAACGTATTTGGAAAAGTAATTTCACTTTTTTTGTTTTTCTAACTTGATTTAAGCATGCTTAGGTTTCACAATGCTGTTTATCAAATACTTAAAGTTTAAAATAAAAACGGGGGTAAAAATATTTGTACCCCGTTTTATCAATGCTGTTGCAACTAAGCTTATGGCTTTTTTACTTTATAACCTAAACCAATATTAACGTTCACAAATACATTGCTTTGTTTGTTGTTAGGCCTATTGTTAAGGTTGTGATTGCCTTCAACTTTCCAGTTACTGTCAGACGTTTGAAGGTAATAACCAATCCTCACACCTATAGGGATGTAACGTTTAATGGTATAATTATCCATCTGTTTGTCTTTAGCGCGGATCAGGTAATCAAAGCCACCGCCAAACTCCAAACCAAAGCGTGGGTTCCACAGTGTTTTGCTTGATGTTGAATTAAGTATTTCAGATGAAAAATCTGATGTGCTTTGCATTCTGCGGTCGTCGCGTATGCGTAACATGGCCTGAGATAAGTTTAAGCCCACGAACGGGAATACGCGCATATTTTCGCGTGTTGAAACGTTATAACCTGCACGACCATAAATTTGAAACTGGTTGTATTTAGCATGAACGCCGTTCACAGGGTTGTTGCCCGATGTAGAGGTGAAGCTCGCTCCTATACCATCTTCAATGATCAACTTTTTGTATTCGTGATTCATTGACAGGTTTAACCAGTAATTGTTATCCGGTAATGAGGGGATGCCGTTGGCGTTTAATATCCCGTTAAGCTGCCCTAATTTGGCTTCGCGATACATGCCCTGTATCTGCATGGTACCGGCAAATTCTTTTTTTGTATCCTGCGCGCTGGCCGACATTGTTACGGCGCCTAATGCTGTGGCAAGTGCAATTGTGCTTGTTAGTTTGTACATATAGGTTTTATATTGTTTACACTAACAAGCCAGAAGTAAGCAGATTGTTTTATTTCACACTTTGTAGCTATAGCCGGGCATCAAATCTTGCAATTAGCTGACAAAATCCGGCTTTCCGCTTTTTATCCAACTAATAACACATTTTATTTCGCCATAGCTGTAATTATCTCCCAAAATCTCTTTTAATGGCGCGAGGCGGTCATCGCCATATTTTTCAACGGCATCCTGAATAAATGGTATTTTTTGTGGCGATACCAACGCGGTAATTTCCATTTCGCCTTGCTCAATAAAGTAAGCTAAATGCCCTTCAATAGTTGTAGTTGACAAACCTCGCTCAGCGGCAATTTCGGCAATCGTTTTGCCCGCTTTATATAGCTCAAAGCTCTCATTTTGGGTGCCGTTCTTTTTTGTGGCAACACTTCCGGCCTTACGCTCGCGTTTGGGTTTACGAAGTGCCATTTTTGTGGATAAGCCTTTTGCAGCGCAATGACTTTTTACCGGTGCTAAAAATTCCCTGCCATAACGCGCCAGTTTAATATCGCCAAAGCCGGAGATAAGACGCAACTCATCCAGACTTTGCGGTAAATAAGTTGCTATTTCAACCAATGTGTTATCACCTAAAATAACGTAAGGCGGCACATTTTGACTTAAAGCAATATCACGTCTCACCTCTTTTAACAGGTCAAATACTTCGGGTTCTATTGGCAGCGCAACCTCTTCTTCGCGCTCATCCATAAACTGCGATGCTATCAATTGAACTTTTTCCAGCCCTTTTAAAACGGCATCGCTTTTCTCTGTCAGCTTTAAAACAGGATATTCGCCACCGGAGGTTTGCAGGTAACCCTGAATAACCAGATCGCGCAGGTAACGCTGCCAATCGGCCATGGCAATGTCTGCGCCAATGCCATAGGTTTTTAGTTGCTTATGTTCTTCTCTGATCTTTTCGCTTTTTGAGCCTCGTAAAAACTGCAACACGTAACCAGCACCAAAACTTTCCTTCAATCTTGCAACTGCCGACAGTGCCTTTTGTGCTATGAGTGTGCCGTCAAAACGTTCAACCTCGGTTAAACAAACATCGCATGAACCGCAATTGGCTGGAGCGTTCTCGTCAAAGTATTTGAGCAAGTATTGTCTGCGGCAGGTTTGCAGTTCGCAAAAATGCACCATATCGTCCAGCTTCTTCAGCAAAATTTTGGTTTGCTCCGGGTTGTCTTCAATTCGGGCAAAGTCTTTTAGTTTCTTGGCATCGCCGGGCGAGTAGTACAATACAGCATCAGAGGGCAGGCCATCACGTCCGGCTCGACCGGTTTCCTGATAATATCCTTCTATGTTTTTAGGCAGATCCATGTGCACCACATACCGCACGTTTGATTTATTGATACCCATACCGAAGGCAATGGTGGCTACAATGATCTTCACATCATCTCGCAAAAAAGCTTCCTGATTGCGGGCCTTTGTGGCATGGTCTAAACCAGCGTGATAAGCCTCTGCCAAAAAGCCTTCAGCTTTAAGGTCCTCGGCCAATCGCTCTGTTGATTTTCGCGAGAGGCAGTAGATAATACCCGAATCGTTTTTGTGCTTATCTAAAAATGCCAGGAGCTGATCAAAGCTATTTCGCTTAGGCTTTACAGTATAGGTAATATTCTCGCGGTTGAAGGACGACACAAAAACGTGCGGCTCTTTTAGCGCCAGCTTTTCAAGAATATCTTTTTGCGTAAGTTTATCTGCGGTGGCTGTAAGGGCAATTACAGGTACGGCGGGAAAGTGTTGCTTTAACCCGGCCAGCATTAAATATTCCGGCCTGAAATCATGGCCCCATTGCGATATGCAATGCGCCTCATCAATAGCTATTTGAACCACCTTTAAGGTTTTCAAAAAGTCTAACAGCCTGCTTTCAGCACTAAACAATCTTTCTGGTGCGAGGTAAAGTAACCTGATCTCGTTATTACGCAATCTCTGTATCAGCTGTTGCTGCTCATCATTGCTTTGTGATGAATTTAAAAAAGCGGCGGGTATGCCGTTTACGTTCAGGCTGTCCACCTGGTCTTTCATCAAAGCTATCAAAGGCGATATTACAATGGTCAAACCATTCAATAATATAGCAGGCAGTTGATAGCAGAGCGATTTACCTCCGCCTGTAGGCATCAGCGCCAGCACATCTTCGCAGTTTAAAACATGCTTGATGATCTGTTCCTGGTTGTGCCTGAAATTGCTATAACCAAAATATTGCTGTAAGGCCTGGTTGGGTGTCATATTGCAAAGCTAATTATTTTAGCATTAAGGTGTTGCGTTTTTTTCTTTTTTCCTATATGCGCTTCCTAAAAGATGAGTATCTAAAATTAAAAGCTTTATGTAACTTTAAATTATAAACCAATTGTTAATGAGATCGCTTCCTGTGTTAATAGCTGTTATGCTAACGGCTTTATATTTCAATACGTCGGCTCAAAAGTTAGCTGATCCTATTTTGCTATGGCCGCAAGGGGCACCGGGCGCTACCGGAACGAGCGACGAAGATAAACCTGCCGTTATCCCGTTTATACCTGATGCTGCCAAACGTAATGGTGCCGCGGTATTGGTAGTGCCCGGTGGTGGCTTTACCATAAGGGCGGTTGACCATGAAGGGGTTTTGGTTGCGCAATGGTTAAAGGAGCATGGCATAACCGCATTTTTGCTACGTTACAGGTTAAGGCCATTATATAACCGCCCCGAATGGCTGGCAGATGGGCAACGCGGTATGCAGTTCATCCGAGCGCATGCAGCAGAATACAGTATCTCTCCCAACAGGGTAGGCGCAGTTGGCTTTTCGGCAGGGGCAACTTTGATCGCAGATTTAACTTTAAATGCAAAGCCGGCTCAAGCTAATGCTACAGATCCGCTTGAGCGACTGTCAGGCAAACCCGATTTTTTAATCTTAGCCTACGGTTCAACCCGAGTTGCTGATGGCGCTGATTTGACTACCATGCCGCCAACTTTTATGTATGGAACTGTGGAAGACAAAGGCAGCCAAACCGGCATGTTGGATATGTATACTCGTTTATATAAGGGTGGCGCTCCGGTTGAGGCTCATTTTTTCAGGAATGGTATTCACGGGACAGGCTTTGCCCTTGGCGACCCGGTTTTGGGCGAATGGACAACTTTGTTATATAACTGGCTGTTGGAAGGAGGCTACTTAACTGCTAAACCCCAGGTGGAGCTAGCAGGTGTTGTAAAGCTGGATGGTTCGCCGTTATTAAAAGGTATGGTGATACTTACGCCGGTACATGATAAAAATGCTCCGCCCGTAATTATTTATATGAACAACACAGGTACAGGTGAACTGGGCAGATTTTTAGTAGCAAAAAATCAGGGACCTGTAGAAGGCCGTTATAAAGTTGAAGTAAGGCAAGATGCTACACGCTGGACAAGCAACTCCCGCGAACCTTTTATGATTGCCATGATGGATAAACAAAGCAAAGGTACATTGACCGATGCCGATAGAAAGGAGTGGGGCGAATACATCCGCAAGCGCAACCTGTCGCCAAGCATTTACAAGCAGCGTGTTTTTGCGCGCAAACATCCCCGTGATAGGTCTAATTACATCATCGACATTAAAAGCGGTAAGGATGTGTTGATAGAGGTGTTTAGTAAATAAGCTCATTTATAGAACCTTGTCGGGCGTTATAGGCAAATCTCGTACACGCTTTCCGGTCGCATTGAACACCGCATTAGCTATAGCCGCTGCAACGCCCACTATTCCTAATTCGCCCACACCCTTGATTCCCATCTTGTTGGGTTTGGTGTCGGTTTCATTCAGGAAGATAACGTCCATTTTGCCTGCATCCATATTAACGGGTACGTGGTAGTCAGCAAAAGAGCGGGTGGCAAAGTTACCCCAACGTGGATCTACTATTGATTCTTCGGTGAGCGCCATACCAATACCCCAGATGTTACCGCCAATAATTTGAGAACGGGCAGTTTTAGGGTTAAGGATTTTACCCGCACCAACAACAGCTAAAAAACGACTAACCTTGATCATACCTGTATGGGCATTGACTCTTACCTCGGCAAAGTTGGCATTAAAACTATGACTTGAATATTGAGCGGCTTCTGCGGGCGGTTGCGCGTCTGCTTTGGTCTCAAATTCAGTTATGTTTTCTGATTGCATTAACTGGTTGGCGGTAGGTCGCACAAAGAACTGCTTACCCGATTTGGCTAACAACTCGTTTGTGATTTTTTCACAGGCTTCATTTACCGCATTGGCAAAGCTTGAAGCGCCCACCGAGCCAACTGAACCTGCAGCAGCAGGCAGGTCAGAATCGCCAAGTTTAACGGTGATATAGTTAATAGGTATCCCTAATCCATCAGCAGCGGTTTGCGCCAGTATGGTAAAAGTGCCGGTACCTAAATCGGAAGCGGCAATTTCAATAAGTGCTGTTACCTTACCGCCTGAGCGGGAGAGTTTGATTTTAGCCGAACTGGGCCTTTGTCTGGCCGGATAAGTTCCGCAGGCCACGCCATAGCCAATGTATTCATCGCCGACTTTGTTCATCATGGGCTGTGCTTTACGCTTGTTCCAGCCAAATGCTTTTGCGCCTTCCTGCAAACACTTAATGGTGGTGCGCGACGACCACGGTTTGCCGTTGGACGGATCTTTCTCCGGATAGTTTTTTATCCTGAGTTCAATTGGGTCCATCTTCAAAGCATAAGCCAACTCATCCATAGCTGATTCTAAAGCGAAACTACCTGTTGAATGCCCGGGGCCGCGGGTATAGGTAGGCAGGATCAAATTCATCGGCGCTACCTTATAACTTATGAGCGAGTTAGGCACCTCATACATCATTTTTGAACCCTCGCCACAACCTTCTATATATTCCTCGGCAATGGCAGTATGCGTAGTTGTCTGGTGGGCAAGACTAACCAGTTTGCCATCAGCCGTGGCACCTAAATTTAATTTCTGAATATTTTGCTGACGAAACCCCACCGAATTAAACATTTGCTGCCTGGTGAGCGCCAGCTTTACCGGGCGGTTAACCATTTTGGCCGCTACAGCCGCTAATGCCATGTTGGCCCACTGCCCGCCTTTTGAACCAAAGCCGCCACCAATGTATGGCGATACTATGCGTACGTTTTCGGGCTTGATATTCAATGTATTTGCTGCTGCAGATTGTGCCCCGTTGATGATCTGTGAGCCATTATACAAAGTCAATTTTTCTCCCTCCCACACGGCAATGGATGAATGCGGCTCCATGGGATGGTGATGCTCAATAGGGGTATGATAAGTTACTTCTAACTTAACAGCCGCATTTTGAAAAGCGCTTGCAGCATCGCCTTTAACAACATCAGCCATTTCACGGCCCTTGGGTGTTGTAGCTTCGGTAGCCAGTTTATCAAAGTCGGTTTTTCCCGGTGCCTGCTCATAATCTACTTTAACCAGCTTAGCGGCAGCGGTTGCCTGCTCAAAACTCTCAGCCACTACCATGCCAATATGCTGACCGTGAAATAATATCTCCGGCCCCTGCAGTAATGCACCACCACGCAGGCCGCCTTTAACATTTAGTTTTGGTGCATTCTCGTGTGTTATTACTGCTAATACCCCCATTTGTCTACGGGCCTCGGTACTGTCAATGCGCTTTATAGTTCCGGCAGCTATGGTGCTTTTAAAGATAACGGCATAAGCCATGTCCTTAACAGGGTAGTCGGTTGCGTAGTTAGCTTTTCCTGTCACTTTCAAAAGGCCGTCAATACGGTCAATGCCTTTGCCAATGCTGGTGTTTTTGTCTTCCATAACCAATTAACCTTTAAGGGCTTGTTTGAGGGCTAATACAATAGTGCGTTTGCCCATTTCTACTTTAAATTTATTATGTTCTAACGGTTTAGCATCCCGCATGGCTATCTCCGCCGCTTCGCGGAAATTAGCTTCGGTTGCGGATTTGCCTTTTAAGAACGCTTCGGCTTCAGTGGCAGCCCACGGCTTATGAGCCACACCGCCCATAGTTATGCGGGCAGACGATATGGTATTGCCACTAAGGTTTAACGCTGCGGCTACTGATACCAATGCAAAAGCGTAAGAGTTTCTGTCGCGAACCTTTACATAAGCAGAATGCGCAGCGAAATTGTTAGGCGGTATTTCAATTGCTGTTATCAAATCGCCACGCTGCAGATTATTATCTTTTTCAGGTTGATTGCCAGCTAATCGATGAAAATCTGCCATTGCGATGGTTCTTTCTTTTCCATCAATACTCAAAACTTTAACACGGGCGTTAAGCGCCAATAAAGCAACAGCCATGTCAGATGGATAAACCGCGATACAACTTTCCGACCAGCCAAATATGGCGTGCATCCTGTTAATGCCTTCCATGGCACCACAACCGGTGCCGGGTTCGCGTTTGTTGCAGGGCATGCTCACATCGTAAAAATAGCTGCAACGGGTTCGCTGTAATAAATTGCCGCCATTGGTAGCCATGTTCCTGATCTGTGCCGACGCACCGGCCAATATGGCTTTACTCAGCAACGGATAATTTTTACGAACAACAGGATGATTAGCCGCTTCGGTATTTTTACCTAACGCGCCTAATGTAAGGCCGCCATCTGCCAGTTGCTTAATTCCGGTAAGCGTCAAACCGCCAAGATTTATCAATTCGTCCGGATGCGCCACATCCTCTTTCATCAGGTCGATAATGTTAGTACCGCCTGCTAAAAAACTGGCATTTATATTTTTGCTGAGCAGGTTAACCGCTGAAGTTGCGCTGTCGGCTTTGGTAAATTTAAATGGTCTCATTGCCTCAATATTTTATCCTACAAATTGCCAGGTTTGTTCAACTGCTTTTCCTGTTTGCGCTTCTTTAATTGCTGCCACAATGTTGGGGTAGGCTCCACAACGGCAAATGTTGCCCGACATGCGTTCGGCAATTTCATCATCTGATAATGTGATAGATGATTGAGGTTGCCTGATATTGGATGTAATATAACTGGCCTGTCCTTCTTTAGCTTCCTTCATCAACGCCACCGCTGAGCATATCTGCCCCGAAGTACAAAATCCGCATTGAAAGCCATCATGTTTCAGAAAGGCAGCCTGCATAGGGTTGAGGGTGTTATTTTTAGCCAGCCCTTCTACAGATATCACTGATCTACCCTCGCAGGTAGCTGCCAGGGTAAGGCACGAGAGCACGCGGTTGCCGTCGACAATAACCGTGCATGCACCACATTGGCCGTGATCGCAGCCTTTTTTTGAACCTGTAAGGCCAAGGCGTTCCCGCAAGGTATCCAACAAAGTCATTCTTGAATCAACCACTACGTTAACAGATTGGGTATTGATCTTGAAATTGACTGTAACTGCATTTTCAACCGCGGCAGGAGGGAATTCCTGCACATCCAAAGCAACACCACGGGCCAGCGCCTGTTCGGCACCTACTACGTAGGCAGCCAATAAACCGGCCGAAGCCAGACCTATGAGTTTCATGAAATGCCGGCGGTTAAGGCCGCTATCAATTATCTCTTCTAACTCTTCGGGCATAAGGTCGCCAAAGAGTTTTTTTTCTTCCTCTGTTAACGGGGTTTGGTTGTTTGCCATACGTGGTGATGAATGGTTAATGCACTAATCATCAACATTAAAACCCGCTAATGGTTTTATTAAAGCATGGTGATATTCAAACTAACTCATCAAACTTCCCTGAAAAGAAACCTTGATCTTCGACTGGAAGTTAGAGATGATCTTAAAGATCTCTTTCAGCGTAACCTGTTCCAATTTTGAAAGCTTGGCAATGTCAATGTAATTATCCGGCGAGGTATGGTCCTGCATAATTTGCTCTGTTTGCTTCTTTAAACGCAGGTTCATCAGGAAATAATAAGATTGGCTGAGCTCATGATACTCGCTCTCCGAAAATATGCCTTTAGCTTTTAAAGCTTTCATACGCTCGCCGGTGTTCACTTCAAAAATGCGGTTTTTAAGGGCGTAAACACGTACCAGGTCAACAATCGGACTCATGGCCCGCTTAATATCAAACACCTCGCGGCTATCTTTTTTGAACGTGCGGATGTTGTTGAAGAAGGTCAGGGGCGGCTCATACTGGAGTGCATTTTGTGCCATGTAGAAAAAGAGCTTATTTAATGGCTGCTGCAATTTTTCGTCTAAAAAAGCATGCAGTTCATCCATTATGGTATTGTCGCCATAAATAGTGCGGCAATCAAAAAAGGTAGAGAAGTTAATTACCGTTTCGGGAATAGACTCATCCATCCAGTAGGTGTAATTGCGTTTCCAGTGGGAGAGGGAGTGCGTCCATTTAGGGTTTTGCGCCATAAAGTCGCCGGTACAGTATACAAAACCTATATTGTTCAGATCAGCCGAAACGCGTGTTGCCATATCCAGGAAATAAGCACGCACTTCTTCGCGGTGCTCGTTAGCTTTATCCTCGTAAATAATAGCGTTATCCTGGTCGGTTTTAAAGGTTTGCTCTTTACGGCCCTCGCTGCCCAACACCATGTAAACAAACTTAGCAGGCGGCTCGCCAACCTGGGCTATCACATTTTCAATCACCTTTTGAGCGATAGTGTCGGCAACGGTAGTAATGATCTGGTTCACTATCTCTGCATTAACGCCTCTGCCCAACAACTGTGTAACAAACTGAGGAACATCCTGCCATTTACGCTTCAACTCATCCGTTGAGTTAGCCAGCTTTACCGATTGTATAAATACCAGCGGCGATTGCGATTGCTCGCTCAGCAGTTTATTACGGCTGATGAAACCTGCATATGTGCCGTCTTTCTCAATGAGTATATAGCGCGTTTTGGTTTGAAACATCATCAGCAAGGCCTCATACACAAAAGCATCGGCATTGATGCTGACGATAGGAGTGGCCATCACCGTTTCCACAGTATCAGCAGCGTTATGCTGTTGGGCTATCACCTTATCGCGTAAAGTAATATCGGTTACGTAACCAATTATTTTTTCCGCATTGTTGGTGATGAACAAGCAACTGGTTTTATTAGCAGCCATTGATTGAGCCACTTTAAAAATGGGCGTATCCTGAGGACAAGATACTACGGCCCTGAACTCCACACTATCAATGCGGCGCGAGTACAATTGCTCAGACGCGATATAGCTTTCAGTGAAAGATACAGGCTGCTTAAAGAAATGAACAAACTCCTCGTTCTGCATGCGTTTGCCAAACTCGTTGGTAAAGTGCATAAAAAACTCCTCGTAAGCCTTGCATAGCACCCTGAAATCTTTACGATGCAGGAAATACACCAATGTGCCTTTTTTGGCAACAACGGTACGTAATGACCTGCGCCTGTTCAACAACACTGATACGCCGCCGTAGCAAAAGCCAACAGGATGCCTTTCTATCACGCGCTTGTTGCCTGTGCTATCATAAAAGAAAGATTCATATTCGCCGTCAACAATAATGTCAACGCCTTTCATCATCGTTACATCCTGCTGATAGATGGTGGTGTCTTTTTTATAATAGACCTCTTTTAATTGTTCAGCAACGCCCTCGAGCACATCATGCGGAAGGGTATTAAAAGGAACAACTGTTTTCAAAAATTCAAGCCGTTTATTCATAAGTTACAGATGGCTATTATTAATAACAACATTATAACAAGGGCGGGCACCACACAACCTTTTGGTTTTTTGGATGGCTCGCGCTGTGAATCAAAATCTTTATTTTGTTGAAGCAGTTCTGCTTCTGATATTTCTCCTCTGTCGCGTAGCTCGAAAAAACTTTCGGCTGTCGCTTTCGCGTCGTTAAAAGCATCGTGCTGATGTTCCAGATCAGCATTAAAGAGCATGTAATACAGGTCGCCTAAACGTAGCTGCCGGGTTGCCGGGCTGCGCAATAATTGCGTAGTAGCAACCATGGTGCAAAAAACAGGTAGCTTACGTAATGGATTGTATACGTTTGTGCGATAAAATGCTGCACTTAAAAGGTAATAATCCAACTGCAAAAAATGGCCAATTATGGTTGGCTCAAACTCTACCAGGTCATTAGCCAATAGTTCCATTACCTTAGCCGGTTCTTCACCGTTTTTAGCAAGGAAATCAAGCGTCAGCCCGTGTGTTTCAATGGCTGATGGTGTAATGGTAATGCCATCGGTATAAAGATAATGGTTGTGTTCCTTTACCAAATTGCGTGCATCATCATAGATCAGCCAAGCTATTTGCACAATATGCGGCCAGTTATTATCAGCACTAAACGGCAGGCCCCAATCATTTGGTAGCCCCGATGCTTCGGTATCAATAAATAGGGTGTATTTGCTCAAGTGTTATTAAATTGGTTATTGTGCAACGGCTATAAATATAAACAGAAATTGATGGATTGAAACACAAAACCCGGCGCAGGTGTAATGCGCCGGGTTTAAAAAATATACAGTATCGGCTATTTTGACGGGGTATTGATCACGCGCTCTGTTTTGGTAAAGTCTGTATAAGCGTATTTACCCAATATGGTGCGTTGCAGGGTTAACTTGTAGCTACCCCATGGTGTTTTAACACTACTTTGAATATTCTCAACTTTAGCTTTCTGCGGAGTAGAAGCAGGAGCTTTTTCGTTCAATAATTCATAAATAACCCGGCCATCCATTACTTCCGGTGCCTGTAAACCAGCCAAGTGTAAAACGGTAGGAGTGATATCAACGTTAGCAGTTGGAAGGTCGCCTTCAAAAGATTTTTTGAAACTCGGACCTGATGCTATTAAAGCGATATGTACTTCATACGGACTAAAACCGCCGTGACCCGCAACGCCGCCCGAAAAGCCTGTGCCTTCGTAACCAAACTGGTTTTTGCGGTTATCCCAGTTTTCATCTACCAATATATCGGCAGCCCTGGTAGGATGGTTCCAGTGGATGGCTTCAAACGAAATTGTGCCATCAACCCAACCTTTCATATCACCCGGTTTTGCCCCTTTGGTAAATATGGCGCCAATAAATTCCGGCTGCTGTAAAGTTGCAACAATTTTTTTGATCACATCAGGGTTGTGGTCTTTTACATAGATAGCACCTTCGGCAACCACCACATCCTGAGATGTTTTATCTTTTTTTAAGCCTTTCTCAATAAGGTAATTGGCTATACTCGTTTTACCAACATGGGTAACAAAGCCGTGGTCGGTTGATATAATTACGTTATAAACCTCATCCAGCTTTTGGCTTTTCAAATAATTGATAATTCTCCCGAATTGCTCATCAACTGTTTTTATTGATGCCATGGCAGTAACAGTGCCAATACCATCAGAGTGAGCGGTGCCATCCGGGTCTGAGAACCAGATGGCGCTTACAGCCGGACCGTCAGGTGATAGTCCTAATTTTATCAGGGCATCGGTAACCCAAACATGTTTAGCAGGCGATTTATCGTTTTTAGGGAAAGGGCCTACGGCACTAAATACTGTTTCTTTGTACGACTCAGGCAATATCATACTTGAATTAACAATGGCGCCACCACTAACTGTATGGTTTTGAAGAAGTGCCTGTCCGGTTGATCCGGAGCTGAATACCATCATTTTTTTACCGGCATTTTGTAATACCTCGCCCAAAGAAATGGTAGTTAGTAAATGTCCGTTAGTTGCGCTGTCGATGCGTTTCAAGTCATATGCTTCGCCTGTGTTCAAACCTTTTGTTTTATCAACTTCAGGGAAGTAAACAGTGTTACCTAATATGCCTGTTTTAGCAGGGTAAGAGCCAGTTGAGTAGGCTGATGAGTTAACGCGGGTCACCGTTGGGAAAACACTGTGATGCTGCTTGCCAAACGCGCCTGCCTTTTTAAATGCGTACAAGTTAGGCATAGCCTCGGGCGTTATGTAATCCGGACGAAGGCCGTCAAAAAAAACTATTAAAGTTTTGAGTTCTTTTTTTTGCTGCTGAGCCTGAGCAGATGCGCCGGTTGCAAGTATTACAAGCGCCAATGCTATATTTTTAACGTTTTTCATATATTATTTATCTATCGGTTTTTAAAATTTACTTATCCCACCAAACTTTCACATTGCTGTTATCGCCACCCATAGCAGTAACTGCCGCCTTCAGGTTAACCGGATTTAACGATTGCAGGTAAGTTGGGTAAGGTATACGGTTGGGGAACTGGTTTTCAGTAGGAATGCCAGTGCCGCGGGGGAGAACAGGGTAGCCAGTGCGTCTTTTTTCTAACCAGGCCTGGTAGTCAACAAAAAAGTAAGCGTAGTATTTTTGTGTGATGATCTTTTCTAATTGTGCAGCCATGCTTGGGTCTTCATCAAAGTTTACGCCCGCCTGTTGTAAATATCCCGTAGGGACAGTAACGCCCCACTGTGCCATAGCTGCGGTAATACCTGCCTCATAGTGCGCTTTGGCGGTTTTGCCTGTATTAAATCCTTTAAGTGCAAGCTCGGCTTTAATAAATTCCTCTTCAGCATAGGTTAGCATAACACCTGTAATTGAAGAGGTTTTAAGAGCGTCAACATAGCTGGAATTTTTACCTACTACATACTCAACCGTAGTAGGGTAGCCACTGTCAATACCCTGATAAACGCCCGAGACCGGAATGGCCCAAACAGCACGACGAGGATCGTTCCAGTTGTTGAGGTTGCCCAAAAAGAATTTAGTAAAGTAAGTACCGTCGCGCCAATCTAACTGACGTGCGGTGTAGTAAGGATTAAAGTAGGGGTAAACATTGGGAAACTTATAAATGCCTTCTTCTGCATTTGATGAGAACACAGGATACTTAGCCGGGTCGGCCAGTATGGCGCTGATCTGCGCAGCAGTATTCATCTCGGCAGCTCGCTTTTCTAAACGAAGCAAAAGGCGTAGCTTTAAAGTGTTGCCGAATTTTTTCCAACGCTGTATACCTACATTTTTACCGCTGGTAAGGGCGTTTGACGGATAAACGTTGTCGCCACCATATGTGAGCACTTTGTTGTCATCAAACAGGTTATTAGCCTCATCCAGGTCTTTCAGTATCTGGGTGTAAATGTCTTTTTGCGAATCGAATTTGGGCTGCACATTTCCACCAGCCGCATTCATAGCTTCGCTGTAAGGTACGTCGCCATATACGTCGGTTAGGATAGAATAAGCCCAGCATTTGTAGATCAAGCCAATAGCTTTGTAGTTGTTTTCTTTTAACCTTTCAGCGCTGCTAATTACTACGTTAACGTCGGCCAGTAAAGTATAAAAGCTGTTCCATACACCGGTGCCTGGGTTAATAACATACCTGTGCACGCCGTTGCTTGTGCTGCTGCGTGGCGCGTCAACCTGCATCAGTTCGTGGGTAAAGCCACGTGCCGCGCTTATGCTGCTGCTTACCATTCGGTACTGCATCTGCCCTAATACAACTCCAGGATTTACCGATGTTGGCCGGTTAGGGTCAGTGTTTATTTTTTCGAAATCTTTCGTACACGATGATGTTATAGCTATTAACATCACCAGTAATATATATGCCTTTTTCATGAATCGTTTCTGTTATAATTTTAAAGTGAGGTTAAGGCCCATGGTACGCGCCGATGGGAACTGCATCAGCTCAACACCCGGCGTAAGGGTACCGCTGTTAAGGTTACCACCTTCAGGGTCAAAGCCCGGGAACTTGGTGATATTGAACAGGTCGCGACCATATACAGCCATGGAGATGGATTTGAAACCTGATTTACCTAACCAACGTGCAGGCAGGTTAAACTCTACACGTGCCTCGCGCAGCTTAAGGTATGTGGCATCAAAAATATTGGTTTCGGCGTTGCTGATCTGGTAGTAGTTATCATAGTAAGATGCAGCGCTTACGTTAACAGTATTAGGGCGGTACACGCCATCAGAACCCAATACAACACCATCGCCAACTATGCCGCCGTCACGACCAGGCAAGGTAACTTTGGTTTTACCCAATGTATTATACTTGTGGTTGCTTTGCGAAAACATACTGCCACCGCGCTGATAATCTAAAAGGAAGCTGATCCTAACTTTACGTATAGTGAACTCGTTCAGTAATCCGGCTTTCCAGTCTGGGAACGCATTACCCCACACTTTGGCAACCGGGTCAAGTTGAGCAGGTAAGCCTGTTGAACCGTATACTATTTTGCCATCAGGAGAACGTTGGAAACCGCGGCCATACATATCGCCCATACGACCGCCAACACGGGCCTCAATGGTTACGTTGCCGTCATGGCTGTAAATTACCTGACTGGTTAATCCATCAGCCAATTCGCGCACATAGCTGCGATTACGGCTAAAGTTCAGGGTGGTGTTCCAGCTGAAGTTTGGTGTGCTAACCGGAGTGCCGCGTAACACTACCTCAACACCATTGCTCTCTATTAAACCTGCGTTAACCAATGCGCTGGCATAACCTGACGTAGGGTCAAGCGGGATGGCCAAGATCTGGTTGCGGCTGTTGTTGCGGTAAACGGCAATATCCGTTGATAACCTGTTGCCGAAGAAGCGCATATCTAAACCAGCTTCATAGCTCGAGGTGATCTCGGGTTTCAGGTTAGGATTAAATAAGGTGGGTGAGTTGGTAAATGTATTACTGTATATCTTGTCATAATACTTAGTAGTTTGATAGGGGCGGGTGTCATTACCAACCTGCGCGTATGACAACCTCAACTTAGCAAAAGATATCTGCTTAGGCAGCGTGAACATATCGCCTAAAGAAAAGCTGGTACTTACAGATGGGTAAAAGAAGGAGTTGCGCCCATAAGGTAAGGTGCTGCTCCAGTCGTTACGGCCGGTAATGTCAAGGAAGATGGCGTTGTTGTATGACCACTGGGTAGCGGCGTAAATGCTGTTAATTGCCTTTTCAGAACGCTGCGGATCGGCTACCGCCGGATCCAGACTGTTTGACAACTGGTAAACACCAGGCTGAGCCAGTTGGTCGGCGTAGATACCGGCAAAGTTATAGGTCTGCTTCATGGCATTGGCACCTGCGTTGAATGAGAAATCTATCTTCTCAGTTACTTTATCCTTGTAGGTTAAAAGCACATCGGTATTTGATTCAAAGTTGAATACGTTTTGCTCGCGGTACATGCCCTTAGGGTACTTTGTAATGCTGTAAGGGCGCTGCTGAGAGCGGAACTCATTTGACATATCCAAACTGGTGCGGAACATTACGTTCAGCTTATCATTGAACTCGTAGGTTGCTGAAGCAGTACCGATGAAGCCATTTTTATTCATCTTGTTCAAATCTTCGTACAAGTCTATGTATGGGTTATCCGGACCAGGGTTGAACGGATTTTTCTGCTGAACGCCTTCCAGTCCGGGTTGCCAGTACGGTTTGAACCAGTTGTGGTCAATGTTAGGCGCGGTACCAATAGCCAGAAAGTACATCAGCGTTTGGTTGTTGTAACCGGCTGCGGGCAGGTTATCGCTTTGTTTGTTGGTATAGGTAGCCTTTCCGTTAACTTTTAATTTAGTACTAACCCGCTGGTTAACCGACAACGCCACCGAGCTACGCTGGTAACCGGTATTTGGCACAATCCATTTATTGTCAAGGTGTGACACCGATAGTCTGGCAGAACTCTTGTCATCACCACCCTCAATAGACAGGTTGTTGGTGATGGTAGAGCCGGTTTGGAAAAAGCCCTTTATATAATCGGGGTAAGCTTTCCATGGGGTGCGGGTAGCGGCAATGTTATTGGGCGTGTTCGGATCGTACTGAAAATACTGCTGACCGTTGAACTTTGGTCCCCATGCACGGCCTGCGGCCGCGCCTGTACTGGTGTTAATACCATCTGCGCTATCGCCGTAGGAATAGTAGGCCTGGGTGCGGCCCTCGCCATACTCATATTGATAGTCGGGCCAGCGGTTTACCTGGTCAATGCTCATGTTGAGGTTATAGGTGATACCTATACCTCCGTCTTTACGTGCACCGCTTTTTGTAGTGATGATCAACGCGCCACCAGCGGCACGGCTACCGTAAAGGGCCGTTGCGCCCGGACCTTTCAATACGGTAATGCTGGCAATGTCATCGGGGTTAATGTCTGATACGTCAGAACCAAAGTCAACCGGACTATCAGTTGCCAAATGCGCTTTGTAGCCGGTACCGGTAATTTTACTGCTAACGGGCACACCGTCAATCACTATCAGTGCCTGGTTGTTATCCAGGTTGAGCGAGTTTTCGCCACGAAGGGTGATGCGTGATGAACCCATCGGACCCGAGCCCGTTCCCTGGATGTTTAAACCTGCTACCTTGCCGGATAGCGAGTTTACCCAGTTGTTGGTTTTGGCATCCTCAACAGCGTTTGATTTGATGGTTTGTGCCGCGTAGCCCAGTGATTTTTCCTCGCGTTTGATACCGAGCGCAGTAACTACCACTTCGCTAAGCGATTGGTTGTCTTCGGTAAGCTGCAAGTCAATCTCTTTTTGGCCGTTAAAGGCGATCTCGCGGGTTTGGAAACCGATAGAGTTGAACAATAACACATCGTTTTTTGTAAGCTGGCGTGGGGCGTTAAATGTGTAATTGCCGCTTACGTTGGTAGATGTAGCCGCAGTTGTACCCTTCAGGGTAACGGTAACACCCGGGAGCGCTTGTCCCTTGGTGTCGGTAACCCGCCCGGTAATGCGGGTTGCCTGTGAAAAGGCGCTCAGGCAACAAAGCAGGAGCACCGGGAGCAGCATGAACTGCCTCAGAAAAGTAAAGTTGGTCATAGGGGATAGCCTTTTAATAATTTTAATGGCGCAAAATTATCGGGCGGGTGTAAAGGCTATTTTATGGCTGTTTTTGCAAATAATTAACTTAAGCTACACTTTATTGCAGATTGATAATATGCTGATTAAAATTTAATAACCGCAATTTTCAGGTGCGGTTATTATTAATTAATAGGAAAATTTAAGCGATTGCTGTTACACGAAAATAGATGTAATGGCTGTAACGCATGTAACAGGTTTAGGTGTTAATGTGTTGGTTTTAAGTAGATTAAAAATCAATTGTAACGGCATGTAACAACTTTCACGTCAGGAAGCTTATGTTAGATATATTGTTAATATGCTGTATATCAATGTGTTTAGAAATGTTAAATTTCTGTTAGTGTGATGTAACAAATAATAGTGAAAGCTTCTACGCCCACTATCCACCATTCACTACTGCCTATTCACTACTGACACACTTGTGTCACCACTTTGCTTGAAACTTATCCCGAACTTTGTAATAAACCTTAAACGTCATGAACCACACCAACACTGCGCTCTACTCATCGCGCCCGGCCGAAATTGAACTGATCCGCGACATGGCCCGCAGAGCCTTAACACCTAAACAAAAAAAACAATTGCAAAAACAAATTACAGAACCCGCGCCCGAAAGCAGGGATGCCTTTATTTTGAAACGGGCTGCCGACTGGCTTCAAAATAACACTGACGACGCGCAGCCCGACAAGCTTTTTGGCGACTTTTGGTATCGCGGCGAACTCTGCATTTTATTTGCCGATACCAACGTGGGCAAATCCATCCTGGCGGTGCAAATTGGCAATGCCCTCAGCAGTGGTGAGCCCATCCCCGTATTAGGCAGCCCGCTACCTGCCGAACCGGTGCTATATTTTGATTTTGAACTGAGCGCGGCACAGTTTGAGAGCCGGTACAGCAGCTACAAAAGCCGCTATACCTTTAATCCTAACTTTTACCGCGTGGTGCTTAACCCCAACGCGCAGGGCCAGCACCGCTTTAAAAACTATGCCGACTACATGAATAACGCGCTCGAGAACATCATTATTACCAGCGGGGCCCGCACCGTTATACTGGATAACATAACCTGCCTGCGCACCGGTATGCACGCCGCCGAGAGCGCCATCAGTTTAATGCGTAACCTGCAGGCCATTAAAAACAAATACAACCTGTCTGTACTGGTGCTGGCACATACGCCTAAGCGCAACCCGGCCAAACCCATTACGCGTAACGATCTGCAAGGCAGTAAAATGCTCATCAACTTTGCCGACAGCGCATTTGCCATTGGCGAAAGCAAAACCAACACCGGCCTGCGCTACCTTAAACAGGTAAAGCAACGCAGCGGCAAAGAGTATTACGGCGCGGCCAATGTATGCCTGTGCCGCATTGATAAAAACGGTAATTTTTTGCAGTTTGAAGTAGAAGGCTTTGACCACGAAACCGCCCACCTGCAACATTATACCGAAGACCAGCGCCTGTTTACCGAACGCCGCATAATGCAGCTGCATAATCAAGGTATAAGCATGCGGGCTATTGGCGAGCAGATTGGCGTATCGGTAGCAACGGTGTGCAGGTTGGTGAAGCGATTGGAAAGGGAGGCGAAAGCGCGGTAATGGCATAAGCATCCACAATGTCATGGTGAGCTTGTCGAACCATGATAATGACCGCGATGCAGGTATTTAGCATAAACCCCTTGATAGGCGTTCCGTACTGTTGTCTGCTTCGACAGGCTCAGCATGACAACGACAAACTCAGCATCCCCGCTGTCCAAACGTCTCTGACTTCGGACGGTTATGTTGTTTCTGCGACTAAATTAGTACAGGTTACGGTAGTCAGAGACTACGGGCATAGTGGCACTTCGATAAGTTAAGTGTGACAATAAAAACACGATGTCATGGTGAGCCCTGATATCCCGCTGTCCGAATGTCTCCGACTTCGGATGAATATGTTTGTAGTCTGCGACTACATGAGTACAGGTTACGGTAGTCAGAGACTATTGGCATAGTGGTCCGTAGTTTGGGCACCACTGACAGCTGAAGAATATCGAAGTTTTATGTTGATAACTAAGGTTGTTGTTAAAAACTTCGAAACGCAATTTATTGATAACCAAAGTACATTTGTTCAGTAAAGGGAGGTTAACAAAACGGTAAACTAAAGATTTGCCCGTCTGAAGATAAGTTGATCTAAAGTTTATTTGTACTACAAAGCAAATATAAACTGTAACAATCGTAACCTAGCTTTCGATCAAATATATGACATTTATAAAAATAACCTTATCAACTAAATTATGGAGAAACAAAAAATGACATGGAGCAATTGCTTTTCAGCGAGGCGATATGGCATGGATGATAACGAAAAAGGAACGAGAACTGAATATGAAAGGGATTGGGATAGAATAATCTTTTCGAGCCCATTTAGACGGTTACAAAATAAAACGCAAGTGTTTCCTTTGCCGGAAGAAGTATTTGTTCATAATAGGCTAACACATTCTTTAGAAGTTGCTAGTGTAGGTCGATCTTTAGGGAAAATTGTCGGTAAACACCTTTCCGAGCTTCCTGACATCGAAGCTTTAACGGAACCTCGAAATTTTTACAGAAACCACCTAAAAAATGTTATTGCAGCGGCATGCTTAGCTCATGATCTTGGCAACCCTGCTTTTGGCCATTCTGGTGAAGAGGCGATCTCAAAATACTTTAGAAAAAGAGATACTGAGCGTGTTGAGGACAAAGAGTTCAAAGATAAATTTGACCCTTGTGAATGGAATGATCTAGTAAATTTTGAGGGAAACGCTAATGCAATTAGAATACTCACGCAACAGCAAAATGGAAGAGTTAAGGGCGGTTTTAGATTAACATATAGTACTTTGGGAGCCATAATCAAGTACCCATGTGAATCATTAGCATCAGAAGGCAGCAAGGGGGCGAAACATCGGAAAAAATACGGTTACTTTAAATGCGATGAAAGTGTATTTATGGATATCGCCAATGAATTGAATATGCACCCCGACGATTTCACAGATCAGGTGGTTTTTAAACGACATCCTTTTGTGTATTTAGTTGAAGCCGCAGATGATATATGCTATAATATAATAGATTTAGAAGACTCCCATAGATTAGGGATACTGAACTATGATGACGTTAAATCTCATCTATTAGCTATTGTAGCAAAAAGTCCCAATGACGAGATTGAATTTGTTGTTAAACAGGTAGACGAATTGGAATCAGATAAAAATGAAGCCATAGCATACTTGCGAGCAAAGTCAATTAATACTTTGACTTTGAAATGTGCAGATGTTTTTATCAAAAATGAAGAACAAATTTTAGCTGGACAATATCACAATACACTTATAGAGGATATTCCAGAGCTTGCGTCTGAGTTAAAAGCCATAGTCAGTCTTTCATATAAAAAAATATACAATTACAAGGAGGTTGTCAAACTCGAGTTAGCAGGTTTTAGAATAATGTCGGGTCTAGTTGAAGATTTTGTAACCGCTGCTTTAATACCGAAAGAACAAAGGCAAAAGGAACACAACAAGGTGTTGGAGTTACTTCCGAGCCAATTTAAGTTTGACGAGAGCGATAGCGACTACCTTAAAGTCATAAAAATGATAGATTTTATCTCGGGTATGACTGACTTATTTGCTCTAAAATTATACAGGACTTTAAGAGGTATTGAAATTTAAGGGAAATGCTTTAAATCTGATGGAACAAGGAGATTACTGGTTTTTACACATCGCTGTGTTATGCTTGCAATTATTGATTGGTTTAGGTCAAGCTTATTTGATAAGATATTGGCATAAAGAAGATATTTCTAGTGTGACAAAACTTGTAGAATCTGTAAAACTCGAATTTAGTAAAGAACTGGCTCAAGCTAATTCAGACCTAGACATATTAAAAGACAGAAAAGGTAAATCTTACAGTCAAGCGCAGCAGGCTCTTATCGATTTTTACTACAACTACAACACATGGTTACAGCACCTTCTAGGCACAATTCCAGAATACTTTACGATAAAAAATTATACTGAAATTGAAAAATACATAGTCGAAAACGGTGCTAAATTTAAAGAAGCACATGTTAGTTTTTCAACGGTCTCGTTACTGGTTACTGACGACGAAACTGTGAAATCAGCCAACGAATGCCTGCTTAAGGCAATGGAGTTTGACGGCATGGTGATTAACACCCTTGGTCCGCTCGAAATGAACTTGCAAGAAAGAGATAAACTGAATAAACAAATTCCGAATACAAAGGAAGATTTAAATAATATTGATTCATATCTCAAGGAAGGAGATAATGAAAGACGGATTTTGATGAACGATTTTCATAGGAAAAAAAGAGCTTGTTATCTGGAAGCACACAACGCTGCACAAATATTTGAAAATCGCGCAAGGTTTTTTTTGAATAAATAAATCTGTTCAAGCTGCGCGAGAATACAGCGTTGGCAAGCGGGCTGAGTTCTTGGGCCAATTCTTATATTAAGTAAACCTACCAATAGCAAAGGTAAGCTGTTCAATATGTCACAAGAACTCAGCGCTCCGGCCTACGCAACATTATTGCGACAGCATTTGCAAGCCACCAGATTTTATTATTAAATCTCAACATTAAAATTAAATTTGCCAGCTATAAGCCATCCGGCCTTTAATTTAAACCTTACACAACAATGAGAAGAATTTTAGCATTGGCATTTATTGCAACAAGCCTTTTATCATGCAAAAAGGGCGACAATACCCAACCATCATCAAAAGCGCTGAATGTATATACCGTTGATAACGAAAATGATAAGGTAAGCATAATTCGTCAAAATTTAGATGGAACGGCTCCAAAAACCTTGGTTACCCACCAGCAGGATGAGGGCAAAAACGTTTTTATTGCTGATGTGTCGGCCAATACGCCCGTTACCAAAATAGCTTACTTTATGCGTAAAGGCGAACCTGGTGTTTATTCAACAGAGTTACACCTTATGGCAGCCGATGGAAGTAATCACCGTGTTATAAAAAGCTATAAAGACAACGACATCTATCCGCTTATGGTGAAAATAGGTAACAATGGCATTATTTACTATGCTTATAGGAACTTTGGTGATGGTAGTTACCAACTTTACTCCATTAATGAAAACGGAACGGGAGAAACTAAAATTAGCGGTTTGTTTAGGGCAATAACTGATATTACCGCCGATGGGAAGTATGTTGTTGCGCTTTCTGATTTCACAGGTTATACACGCCTTAATTATTTTGACGCAACAAGCAATGGTGACTTTAGAAACGCAATATATCACAACCAGGATATACCGTACCTGGAACAGGCACGCATATCTCCCGATGGAAAGAAATTGATAGTGCTTAGTCTTAATTACGGAATAAAGTGCCGCATTATTGATCTGGCTACAAAGAGATATACAGATGTGGCAATTACCACCGGGTGGGCGGAAATTTATAATTATAAAATGGCATTAGCTCCTGATAATGATAAGATAATTTTTGTAGCTACAGGGAAGTCTTCTTCAACAAGTTATATTTACAGCCAAAGCTCCGGGAAAGTAACGCAATTTAATTACGTTACAAGTAGAATATATCAGGGTTATATTTTTTAAGTAGTGTGAGGCCTGCTAAACCGCACATAATATACTTTAATAAGCTCACCGCTTTAACAAAAACATACCGTACCTTTGCAAAATTATTGAGCCGAGGCGCAATAATGCATTAATAAAAAGTATGAAAAAAATTATTGAGCACCGTAAGTTATTGGGTGTAACCGTTGCAGCCGACCTGCAGGAACTAAAAACATCTTACCGGTCGTTGATGAAAACGTGGCATCCGGATAAATTTCAGGAAAGTGCAGATGCCAAACTGGAGGCTGAAGAAAAAAGCAAACAGATTATTGAAGCCTACCACTTTTTGGTAAGCATTGCGCCCGAAACACGCGCCCAAACGCTTACCGAATATAATTTGACTACCACAACCTCTGCCATGGTTGATTTTTCGTACCGTTCGCAGGTGCTAAACGTATCGTTTTTTGATGGCAACGAGTACGAGTATTTTGATGTGCCTAAAGAAATTTATGTAAAGCTGATCAATTCTGATTCGCCGGGCAGGTTTGCGCGCAGGCACATTTTTAGCAACTACGTTTATCGCAGCGTTAGTAAAATAGTGGCATCTGCTTAAGCTATACCTTAGCGTAAATTTAAAATTGAACCCTCCGCTGTCCGAAGTCTCTGACTTCGGACTATAATGCTTGTAGTCTCCGACTACAGCATTATATCACCCTAACCGGAAACGTTCTGAAAAACACCAGGTAAACAGCTAATAGTATCATTATAACAATGAATACTGCTTCCCATAACCGGTATTGTTGCTTGGCGTTTTTCATAGTAGTATGCAGCTAAGATAGGGCTAACAAAAGGCATGGCTACATACGTATAAGGCATATTTTTAAGCCTTTTATTCAATTTTTAATATTTTAAGTTGCGTTTTATAGTAAAACCCGCAAATTGGTGAAGTTGAATAGAGGTGGTAGACGATAGCAAGGTTCTAATAAACATCTAATAAACTCACAAGGCATTTTAGAGTTGTATCGTTATGGCAATACATGTATTGATAGCGCCCAACGCATTCAAAAACAGCGTAACCGCGACTGAGGTAGCCGAAGCATTGCAAAAAGGATTGCATCAAAGCGGTTTACACTGTAACATAGAATGTTTCCCTATTGCCGATGGCGGCGACGGTACCGGCAGCCTAATTATGAAAAAATGCCACGGAGAATTGGTCAACTGCGTGGTGAATGACCCATTAGGCAGGCCCATTGAAGCTACTATTGGTTTGATAGACCGGGGGAAAACCGCCGTTATTGAAATGGCTGATGCTTCGGGTTTACGTTTGCTGGCACCGGACGAACTTAATCCTATGCAAACTTCGTCATTAGGTACCGGGCAAATGATGAAACTGGCTTTAGACCGCGGCGTTAACAAAATTATCCTGGCTATGGGTGGCTCGGCAAGTGTTGATGGAGGATGTGGTATTTTAAATGCTTTAGGTGTGACCTTTTTAGACGAAGAAGGCAACATTTTGCTAAAGCCCACCCCTGAAAATTTAAAACGACTGGCGAATATAGACCTGCGAGGCTTAGATCCGCGCATAGCAGTTTGTGAAATAGTTGTGCTTTGTGATGTGGATAGCCAGCTTTTGGGAAAAGATGGAGCAGCGGCTATATATGGTCCGCAAAAGGGAGCAACGGAGGAGATGGTACAACAACTGGATAGCTTTCTTACCAACTTCGCCGCTATCACCCTAAAAACTTGTAACATCAATATTAATACGCTTAATTACGGTGGTGCGGCAGGCGGCGCAACATCCGGCGTACATGCTTATTTGAATGCTCGGTTGGTGAACGGAATATCGTACTTTTTACAACTGACGGAGTTTGATAAATCGCTACAAAATGCAAGTGTTGTGATAACAGGAGAGGGGAGCATTGATAGTCAGACCCTGCAAGGTAAAGGGCCATTTGGCGTAGCCGCTTTAGCAAAGCAACGAGGCTTGCCTGTAATTGCTGTAGCGGGCAAAGTTCCATTAGAAGATGACGAGGAACTGCGGAAATATTTTGATATTTTATTAGCTATTGGTAACGAGCCTGCCGATATGGAAACAGCTATCAGTAACACGTACTTTAACCTCGTTCGCATAGGAACTGACATAGGGCACATGCTGAAATTGAATAGTCATGTTTAGATCAAAAATGTATCGATACTTTTCGAATTAATTTTAAGTTGCCTATTATTGCACCATGGAAACTCAAGCAATATCATTACCTATACAACAAATCATTCAGTTTTGGGAAAGCAATAACCAGCAGCTAACCCAACTTTTCAATAAATTTCCAGACCATGTGTATGCCGGCAAAGTTGCGCCAAAGCGCAGCAGCGGGTTGTACCTGTTCGCGCATCTGGTAGCGGTGTCTGATGCTCTGTTACCGATATTGGGTTTAGGTGAAATAAAGTTCCCTGAACTGGCCCGTTTCATACGCGAAAGCGAAACTGATATCAATTACCAGGTAGATATCAACGAGTTAAAAGCTAAGTGGGAGGCCATCAATAGCAAACTAACAGCCGAGTTTGCTACAAAAGACAGTGCTTGGTGGTTAGGCCGCCACATGAATGTAACAGAAGCCGACTTTGCTAACGAACCACACCGCAACAAACTGAACGTGTTATTGAGCAGGGCGAGCCATGTTAACTATCACCGCGGTCAGCTGATATTCTTAACAGAAAAGGTGTTGGCTGACTAATCGCTATAGCGATCATTACGCCATGGGTAGGCAGTGTTAGAGTATCCGCGCTCTTCCCAAAAGCCTAACTTGTTTTGCGTAATAAACTCTATACGTTTAATCCATTTAGCACCCTTCCAGGCGTAAAGCTGCGGGGTGATCATACGGCAGGGGCCGCCATGTTCTTTGGGCAATGGCTGCCCCTCAAATGTATGTACCAATAGTACATCCGGCTTTAAAGCTTCCTCTAAAGAAAGATTAGTAGTATAGGTATCATAACCATAGCACATCATATGCGTCGCTTCCTCTTTAGGATGCACCAAAGCGGCCAGATCAAGCAAACTAACACCTTTCCATGGCATGTTGAGTTTTGACCAGGTGGTAACACAATGGAAATCTGAAGTATCCTTAGTTTGCGGCAGCGCCATAAACTCTTTCCATGTTAAACGTACAGGGTTTTCTACAGCGCCATCAATAACTAAGCGCCAGCGGTCTTGCGAAATATCGGGATGATAACCCAGATCAAGCACCGGCCATTTATAGGTAACCGTCTGACCAATAGGCAAAGTAGGCATACTATGGCGATTAGGCTCGCCGCTTCCCTGCGGCGCATCGTCAGCCATGGATGGGGTGCCGGCCATTTGCTGCTCAAAGCGAGCTTTCAGCTTCATGCGGGCTTCAATAATGCGGTCGAGTTTTTCCTTGTCTCCCATAGATACAAGTTACAAATAATCGGAACTATTTGTGGTACTATAAAAGCTATAAATATGATCTAGTAACTTTTTGATCGAGAAACTCAATGCCAAGTACTACAAATATCACAGAACCAATTATATACTTAAAACGTGACAAAAAAGCCAGTAGTTGAACGGCTGCTTCGCTTTTTGATAATGTGAGCATGCATACTGCAATAGATGCAATAACAATAACACTCAACCAGGCCAGCAAATAAGTTTTAAACTCTGATTTGCCGCGTCTATTCACTTTTCTGGCGGTTATTACCGCAAATCCGTGCGGCAGATCCAGATCCGGCTCTTTCTTTAATGCGCCTGTTAGTAGTGCGTCAATATCTTCTTCCTCAAAGTTTTTCATTTCCTTCTTCGTTTTGCAAATAGGCGGTTAATTTTTCTTTCAACAGTTTTCGGGCCCTGAATAAGTAGTTTTTCACTGTGCCTTCGCGCATACCGGTAATTTCTTCTATTTCGCTGTAACTAAATTCCTCTAAATGATAAAGCGTTAACACCGTCCGGTATGCCACCGGTAGTTGGGTTATCAGATGCTGAACATAAGCATTAGCATCTTTTTTGATCAATAACGTTTCGGGTGTGTCCAAACTAAAATGGTAATTACCTAAGTCATCGTTGTTGTTCCATATCCTGTTTTCATGCTCATATTTATATTTTCGTAAATGATTGATTGAAGTAAGGTAAGCAATTCTCGCTATCCAGGTGCTTAGCTTTGACCGGTTATTGAACTTAGCTAACCCGTAATAGACCTTTATAAAAACCTCCTGGCAAACGTCCGTTACCTCGTCTTCCTGTTTAATTAGTCGCCCGGTTACATGCAGCACAAGCCTTTCATACTGTTTTATCAGTTGCTCAAAGGCTTTGTTATCACCTTGCAATATTTTAGCAATAAGCGACTGTTGGTTTAGCATGGCCATTAGACACGGCAAACTTCCGTATTGTTGCACAAGTGCCTAATTAAATGGAAAACTAAAATAATAAACGCTTATGCAACCTTTTAGATGGCTGGCGTGTCTACTGGGCAATAATCATTTAAACCAAACCAACATGGAACACTCAGAAATAATTTGGCAGCATTTGGAAGGCATATCAGTCTCTATAACCTTATTTGCGGCTACCGCCATTATATTAATAGCTATATTAAATTTTATTTTAAAAATGCGACTGATCAATTCCGGGCAAACAGATCCTGAAGTACTTAAAGTACTTAGTAACTCTTATAGCCAAAAAGTGGCATCGCTTAGATGGGGGATTATTTTATTGTCGGGCGGAATTGGGCTGGTGCTCATTTACTTTATTCCTTCAGCCAATCAATATGAATCTCCTTTGCCTTACGGCATAGAACTGATCTTCATCGCTATAGGTTTTCTTGCCTATTATTTCGTGGCCCGTAATAAGAGGGACGAATAACTTTTAACCATACAACCATTTCGATCAGCAAAAATTTTAATGGCTCAACAGGCTACAGGGAGGGGTATGCCCTGTTTTTCCGGCCCAACTAAACCAAAACAATATGAAGATGTTTAAAATACTAACCATGTGCGCAATCATCTTGCTCGCACATAACAAGTCAAAAGCGCAGACCACTTTTACAATCAGCGGTATAGTTACAGACTCTATTAGTAGACAGCCCATAAAAGCCGCTACGGTGGCCGTTAAGTCGTTAACAGATAAGTCGGTCAAAATAGTCTTAAGCGACGAAAATGGCAGGTTTAGTATCAACGATTTGCAAGGCGATTATCGCTTAGGCTCTCAAATGCAGGGCTATCAAAGCAAAACCATTGTTATTGAAACAATAGATGCTAAATCGGGCCGTATAGAAGTAGGTTTGCAATTGGCACCCGAAGGGAAAACGCTTAATACAGTTGAGATTTCTGCAGCTAAGCACCTGGTGCGACAGGAAGCTGATAGGCTGGTATATGATGTTAAAGCCGATCCGGATAGCAAAGGCAGCAGTGTTTTGGACATGATGCGTAAAGTGCCGTTCGTATCGTTGGATGCCGACCAAAATATTCTGTTAAAGAATAATACCGGGTTTAAGATTTTTTTAAACGGCAAGCCATCTGGAATGATAGAGCAAAACCCCAAAGATGTGCTGCGCAGTATGCCTGCAGCTACCATCGAGAAAATTGAAGTTATTACAAATCCTCCGGCTAAATATGATGCAGAAGGTTTTGCAGGAATAATTAATATAGTTACCAGTAAAAAAACAGCTGATGGCTACAACGGTACTGTGAATTTGAATGGCAGTACGCCAACAGGCGGACCTGGTGTTGGTAGCTCATTCAATTTTAAAGCAGGAAAATTGTTGGTTGCTGCTACCGCGGGCGGCTCCATTAACAAAACGCCCGAAACGGAAAGTTCTTTAATACGGACCTCTTTCGGAAGCGATGCTACTGATTTGACGCAAACAAGCCAACGCAAATTTGACGGGAGAAGCGGATACTTTGGGACAGAGTTGAGTTACGAGATCAATAAGTTTCAGCTTTTGTCGGCTCAATTCAATATCAGCGGAACAGGTAATAACAATGCAACAATACAGCAATCATTGTTAAATGGTAGCGGTGGCGTATTGCAGGGTTACCATCTCCAAAATAATTATAAAGGAGATGGTCACGGTTTGGATGCATCATTGAATTATCAGGTGGCATTTCAATCGAAGAAAATAAAATTGCTTACTTTTTCTTACAGGTATACAGATTATGTTAACGTAAATGATAATGTGGTGACCTTAACCAACAGGACAAATTATACGCTGCCTGATTTTTATCAGTACAATAAAGCCGGCACCAATGAGCATACTTTGCAATTAGATTATGCCTCGGGCACCAAAGCCTTAGGTTTTGAACACGGTGTAAAGGCAATTTTGCGAGGTAACTCCAGCAATTTTAGTTATACAGGCGCAAACGCCTTGAGTAATAGTTTTAATATGTCGCAGGATGTTTTTTCTGCATTTAGCTCTTTAACCTACGCGGGAAAGAAGTGGGGCGTTAAGGCGGGCTTGCGCGCGGAGAAAACCGTTGTAGGCGGCGACGTTGCTCAAAATTATTTAAATGTTGTTCCCTCTGTTTCGGCAAGTTATCAGGTAAATGATGCAAACAGCTTAAATTTTGGCTTTTCGCAAAGGCTAAGGCGCCCGGGCGTTAACCGCATTAACCCTTATGTAGACCGCAGTAACCCAAATTATGAGATGCAGGGAAATGCTGATCTGCGCCCGGCAATCATTAACAACATAATGGCAGGCTACAATTTAAGCGGTAGAATACTTTCAGTAACGCTCGGTACAACCTATTCCTATTTCAATGATTTAGATTTCAGACTGATAACTTATAACGCTGCAACCGGCGTAACCAGTAGTACTTATGAAAACATAGGCAGGGGAGATGCATTGAGTATAGACCTTAGCGCTAACCTGGCTGCAACCAAAAAGTTAAGCCTGAGCTTTAACGGCAATTTAACGTATGTAAATATTCAGGCTGCGGCTGCGCAGATTGAAACTAAAGGGTGGTACCATAACTTTACAGTAAGCGGTAGTTATCACCCAACAGCCTCGTGGCGGATAGGGGCCTATATGAACGTTATTGGCAAAAATTTCGCGCCGCAGTCATTTCAATCGCTCATTGCTCCTCAGATCAATACGTCCTTTAGCAGTACGCATGAATTAATAAAAGGAAAATGGAGTATAACAGCCACAGTTAATAATCCATTTAAAAAATTCAGAAATGTTGAGACAAGGGTAACCGGAATGGACTTTTATGAGGTGGCTAATAATCAAACTTTTCTGCGTGTTTACAAGCTAAGTTTAAATTACAATTTCGGCGAATTAAAAGATGCAGTTAAGCGCACTAAAGTGGGAATACGAAATGATGATGTAGTTAATTGAGCTGTTTATAGTTAAATACTTCCTGAATGAATGTTTTAGCTCATGCTGTAAGCAAATAGCCCAAAATCAAACTGATTCTGGGCTCTTTTAATATATTTTCCGGACTTCCCGTCTTTTCCGTCTTCCGGACTAATACCTACTCAAAATACTCTTTCATCCGTTCAAAGAAGCTTTTCTCGTTTTTGCCCGGATTGGGTTTAAAGTTAGGTGAGTTTTGTAATTTTTCTAATAGGGCACGTTCCTCGTTACTCAACGCTTTAGGCGTCCATATGTTGATGTGTATCAACTGATCGCCGCGGTGGTAAGAGTTAACTTCCGGTACACCTTTACCTTTCAGGCGCAATATTCTGCCTCCTTGCGTTCCCGGCTCTATTTTGATCTTAGCTTTACCATCTATAGTTGGTACCTCAATGCTGGTGCCTAAAGCAGCGTCGATGAAAGTGATATGCAGATCGTAAATAACATTGCTGCCATCGCGCTTTAAGGTTTCGTGCGGTACTTCTTCTATCAGGATGATCAGATCTCCCGGTACACCTCCACGTGGAGCTGCGTTACCTTTGCCACTCATGCTTAATTGCATGCCTTCGCTTACACCTGCAGGCACATTTAAAGTAATGGTCTCTTCACCGCGTACAACGCCGTCGCCATGGCAAACATTACATTTTGAAGTGATTACGCTGCCTTCACCGTTACAGGTAGGGCAGGTGCTAGTGGTTTGCATCTGGCCCAATATGGTATTGGTTACCCTACGTACCGCACCCTGGCCACCGCAGGTTTTACAGGTTTGGAAAGATGATTTATCTTTAGCGCCGGTACCATCGCAGGTTTTGCAATGCACCTGTTTGTTAACTTTAATTTTCTTTTCGGTACCATTGGCAATTTCTTCAAGGGTTAAACGCACTTTAATGCGCAGGTTGCTGCCACGTGCCACACGGCGACCGCCACGTTGCTGACCGCCACCTCCACCGCCAAAAAATTCGCCAAACGGACTGCCGCCGCCAAAAATATCGCCAAACTGGCTGAATATGTCTTCCATATTCATGCCGCCGGCACCACCATAGCCGCCACCACTGGCCGACTGTGCGTTGGCCGCGTGACCAAACTGGTTATAGCGCTGACGCTTTTCGGGGTTGCTTAAAACCTCATAAGCTTCGGCAGCCTCCTTAAATTTTTCTTCGGCATCTTTATCGCCCTCGTTTTTATCCGGGTGATATTTAATAGCCATTTTACGATAGGCTTTCTTTATCTCATCCGCGTCGGCACCCCTCGAAACGCCAAGTATATCGTAATAATCTCGTTTAGACATCTTTTATTTATTTCGGAATTCGAATTTTAGATTTCGGATTCAATCTTTATCGAATATTGATTTTTTAATTTCTTTTACCCGTCAGATATTCAAAAATTCGAAATCGAAAATCCGAAATCCGACATCAAGCTTACGCTCCTACAATTACCTTGGCAAAGCGTATTACTTTGTCATTAAGATAATAGCCTTTTTCCATTTCATCAATTACCTTGCCCTTCATATCTTCAGTAGGGGCAGGAATATTGGTAATGGCTTCGTGAATATCGGCATCAAATTCGCTGCCGATAGATTCCATAGGCACAAGGCCTTTTTGAGTAAGCGTGTTCTTGAGTTTGTTTTGGATCAGCATAACGCCTTCTCTAACCGATGTTACATCGGTAGCATTTTCGGTAGCTTTAAGGGCACGTTCAAAATCATCAAGTACAGGCAGCAGGGCGGTAATTACGTCTTTACCTTCCATTTTACGGGCCTCTTCGCGTTCTGTACGTGTGCGGCGTCTAAAATTATCAAACTCGGCAAATAAACGCAGATATTTATCATTGGCCAGTGCCAGTTCTTCTTTCAAAACATCTTCGGCTGATGGTGTATTTACTTCTGCCTGTTCTTCAGGCTGAACTGCATTATTGTCAATATTTTCCTGGTCAACTTCAGGAGTTTCCGGGTTATCTGTCTTCTTTTTCTTCAACATATCGTTAAATATCATAGCTGATAGTGCTAATCAAGTACCTTGCCATTAGTTAAAACCCGACAAGGTGACAGAGCTTTCTGAATGTCAGTAGAAAGTGACAGTAGCAGTTGGCATCATTGTCATTAGTCACCGGTCATTTGTCGTTAGGCACAGGCGATGGTCATTAATAAAAAAAGCGATGTATTAAAACACATCGCTAATAACAATTTTGTCACTTATTAATCAACTAATCACCAGTCTCTAATCACTAATCTTCTAAACCTGCGCCAACTGCACATCTTCCAGTACCTTACCAGCTTCGCATTTTATGATACGTGAAGGGAACGCGCGGATAATATGATAATCGTGCGTGGCTACAACAACAGCAGTACCTGCCTGGCTGATCTGTTTTAGCAGTAGTACAATTTCTTCAGAAGTTTCCGGGTCAAGGTTACCTGTAGGCTCATCGGCTAGTATAATTTCAGGGTCGTTCAATAACGCACGGGCTATAACTACACGCTGCTGTTCTCCGCCCGAAAGCTCGTGCGGCATTTTTTTTAATTTGGAACGCAGGCCAACTTTTTCTAAAACATCAAGGGTGCGGTCGGCAATAAGTTTAGGGTCTGTCCAGCCGGTTGCGCGCATCACAAATTGCAGGTTGTGTTCAACAGATCGGTCGGTCAATAACTGGAAATCCTGAAACACAATGCCCAGTTTGCGGCGCAAAAAAGGAATATCTTTTTCAGGTAGTTTAAACAAACTGTAACCACAGGCATGTCCATCTCCAATGGTAAGCGGTAAATCGCCGTAAATTACCTTGAGCAAGCTGCTTTTTCCTGATCCCGTCTGGCCTATCAGCCACACAAAATCGCCTTTATCAATGTGCAGGTTTACCTTGGAGAGAACTTTGTTTTTCTGCTGAAAAATATCAACGTTATTCAGTTTTATAATTGATTTTCCTATCATGATGTCTTATTAAAGATCCAGTTTCAAGATCTGCCCAAAAGGCAATTCTCTTACTAAATTCATTATATAATCGGCTTTTTCGCCCAATCCAACTTTATCCAGTGATTTCTCCGGACGGTCAACCCTGAAGTAAGCCAGCAGTGTAAACTTATCATCTCGCAGCTGAACATAGTCGGGTATTTTGGCAACGCCTTTTACTTTAATTATATACATTTCAAAAGGTCATTAATCATCAGCTTTCGCGTCATTGGTCATTGGAATCCTCCAAATGACTAATGACAAATGCCCAATGACTGAACTCAAAGGTATTGTTATTTTACAGTTTTATCAAAAAATCCAAAGTATCTACACCATCGGCATAATCCCACAATTGTGGTGTTTGCGATTGGCCGGGTGCAACTACCTGGCTGTTCACCTTAAGCGGCGATATGCACACCACACATTGTATTTTTTCGCTGCCGGCATTGATGGTTGCTTCCGCCTCTGCTAAATCACTATAATATTCATAGTGCACAACGGCTAATGGCGATGCCAATGCTTCGTGCTCCCTCAATAACACAAAGCCATTGTCAAAATGTTTTTCATTATTAACCAGGTAAATTGATTTATTATAATCGTAGTTGTTGTTGTATTTATGATGGTTAATGATTGGCTGATAGGTTTCAATGGGTCTGAAAAATGTGCCTATATCATAGCCGGCAGGCAACGATAGCTTAGAAACATTACGGCATCCAAGGCCAAAATAACTAAAAATATCCTCCCCCAATAAGTTCAGTTCTTCGGTAGTTTCGTCGCCGGTTATTACGGCTATACTGTTCCTGTTTTTGCGGATGATGTGCGGGACCTTGCCAAAATAATATTCAAAATAGCGCGATGAGTTGTCGCTGCCGGTGGCAATAACCGCGTCAAAATCTTTCAATTGTTCAACAAAAGTGTATTTATCTGCGAACGATGGTTCAATGGTAGCCAGTATATTTAACACCTGCCTTATCAACCGCGCATCTTGCGTTGATGCTTTGATCAGGGCATGATGCCCGCTAATCAGTACGCAAAGCACATCATGAAAACCTACTAACGGAATGTTACCCGCTAATATCAGTCCAACCTTTTTTTCTTCAACTTCCTTATCGAGGTTGTAGGCGCTTAGCCATTTTTGTAATGCTTGCTGATTAAGCGTTTCGCCAATAGCTACAATAGCGCGTTCCACATTTGCAGGGGTAAACCACGCGTTGTGATATTGCTCTTGCTGAATAAGCACCTGCAACTGTTCATCAGGCTGTTGCAGGCTTGCGCCCAGTTCAGAAAGGATATGTATAAGCTGTTCGCTGCTGATTTTTGACATATATATGTTTAGTGATGAAACTGTATAGTTTCTTTTTTGTTATATTTGCGCTTATTAGCGACAGACAAAGGTAATTGAGAATATAAGATTTTTTAAATAATATGGCGATTATAATCACCGACGAATGTATAAACTGCGGAGCCTGCGAGCCGGAATGCCCCAATAATGCTATTTATGATGCAGGTGCAGCATGGCGTTTCTCTGACGGTACGGGTTTAAGGGGAGTTATTGATTTTGGCGATGGTGTTACTTTAAATGCTGAAGAAACACAGGCCGCTTTATCTGATGATATTTATTATATAGTACCTGATAAGTGTACCGAATGTGTAGGCTTTCATGATGAGCCACAGTGCGCGGCAGTTTGCCCGGTTGATTGCTGTGTAGATGACGAGAATGTACGCGAAACACGCGAAGAACTGTTAGCCAAAAAAGATTGGCTGCACATGAACGAATAATATTAACTGCTTTAAACAGTTTTAAAGGGGATGCATTTTTGTGTCCCCTTTTTTATGTTTGAAACTTTTGCAAATGTTTAACGTAAACATAAATAATAACAAAAACTACCTGATATTTAACCTATGGAATACGGAATTTGCAATTTAGCGGTAATACCTATGCGGGCCGCTGCGGACGAACGCAGCGAACAAGTATCGCAATTGCTGTTCGGTGAGGCGTTTGAAATATTGGAGTGGCAGGAGAACTGGGTACGCATCACTTCAGCGCATGATGGTTACGAGGGATGGATAGCCCGCCTGCAGTTTTGTATGTTAGGGCACATGGCCTATCAGCAACTACTGAGCAATCCACCACGTTTAACCTACCGCCCTATAACACAGGCCTGGAAAATTAAAGATAACAGCGTAATTTATTTACCTGCAGGGAGTTCGCTTTCGTTCTTAAACGGAACTACCTGTTATATGGACAGAGACAAATTTGAGATAATAGGCCAAATAGGAGATAATGATAATATTGATGCATTGGCCAAAACCTATATCAATACGCCATACCTTTGGGGCGGACGTACACATTTCGGCATTGACTGCTCAGGCTTTACACAAATAGTTTTCAGGATGAAAGGCATATCCTTAAAACGCGATGCCAGTTTGCAGGCAGGGCAGGGGCAGGCTGTAGCTTCGTTAAGTGACGCACGTTTGGGTGACCTTGCTTTCTTTCATAATAAAGACGGCAAGATAACGCACGTAGGTATGTTATTAAATCAACACTCCATTATTCACGCATCAGGTAAGGTGAAAATTGAAAGTATTGATGATAAGGGTATCTATTCAGACGAACAAAAACGTTATACTCATCAACTCACCTCAATCAGGCGTTATTTTTAATGGCTTATTTTTTCTGTAACGTCAAAATGCGGTATAGCCTCTCCAACTACAGGCTTTTGACTCATAGCAGAGTACAGTATGGTTTTTTCACCCTTATCTATTCCGGGGAAAATTTTCGGAAGCGCTTTTTTGATCTCATTGTTTTCTCGCTTTAACCCTCCGGTATCAGCTATTTTTAAGTTGGTAATGTAGTAGATGTATTGCAAAAACTCATCCTCTTTAGCATTGCTCGATATAGAGATAATCTTGGGCTTTGTGCTCACTTCACTAAGCGTTAGCGGGTAGCTGATCTTAGCATTGGCTTCATCAATTACTTTTTGGGAGAATGTGCTGATCTCCTCAGCATGAGGATTTTTTAAATATTTGCTTGATGTGGCGTTTGCAGCCATCATAATATTGTTGATGGCATTTACCAGGTAACCTTTTGAATATTCTTCTTTTGCCAAATCAAGTAACTCAGTCGAGGTTTTGCCCCTTTGGGTATAATAGGCTAAGGAGATTTCGTTGGCTTTCCATCCTATCTCAAATTTCCCATATACAACGGTTAGCATCAGCTTGTTCTGTTTATGCTTAGGTACAAAAAAGGCCATGTACATCTCCTTTGCCAGTGGTACATATTTAACTTCAGGATGATCTATTGCTATCAAACCACTTCTTTCATCACCACCATTTACAATGTAATAGTCTTTGAGTAAAACATATTCATCTTCGTTCCGCAGCTTATTAATGTAATCAAATTGAACCTTTATGTTTTTTTGCTTCAAAAAATCAGTAGAGCAAAGTAGTTCTGCATCATCACGATCAGTTTTAATGGCCTTGAACAGATTATTGTTCAAGTTATGAAGCATTGAAGCTTTTTCGGTTGGAATTGCTTTGTCTTTATAGATGCCTTCCTCGGCAGGCTTTTCGCATCCGTTGATGGTAAATAGTAAAAACGAGATTAGTATAAAAGAGGTTATTTTAATTGTTGATAGCATATTGCTTAGGTTAATGCACCTAAGTTAAATAAACTGAAATTAATCCCAAATTTTGGTAGATGCTATTGGAAATCTATACGCCAAATGATTATACGCTTATCATCACTTAACGAAATAAGATTATCACCATCCCATGCTATTTTATTAATGGATAGCAAATGCGATTGGTAGCCCTTTTCTCTGCTGATAACTTTATAGAGCTTAAAGTCGTCTGAACCCCATATTTTGATAGATTTATCCATACTTGCAGTAGCAAAGTAAGGTTGAGTAGGGTGGAAAGCAATATGGTTAACCGCAAATAGGTGAGCTGCAATATTTTGTTTCAGTTCAAAAGTGGAGCTATCCCAAATTTTAACCTGCGCATCACGAGTGCCAGATACAAGGTAGTCGCCCTCCGGTGAATATTGTAACGAAAACACTGCCATGGTATGGCCGGTAAGAGATTTTATTTGGGTATAATCTTCCAGATCATACACCTTCACACTGTTATCGCGGCAGCCAAACGCTAACTGATTTTTTTCCGGCGAGATGCTGATACAACGAACGGTATCATGAGATACGTTGATGCTATGAACCATCTCAAGCGTCTCTAAGTTCCATATAGAGACGGTACCGTCTTCTGACGCGATGAGCAGCTCTTTCTTACTGTTAACCGACTTGATATCAAAAACAGGTTTGCGGTGATGGTTGAGCGATTTGATTACTTTTTGCTGAATGAAATCAAACACCAATACCTGTCCGCTGCGAAGGCCTGCTATTAAGTAGGGAAAATTCTCAGGACAATGGATGGAATATACCGACGAAGCAACAGGAAACATCACCTTAATAAACGAGTTGTTTTTTAAACTCCATTCAACAACGCCCTTATCATTACCACCCGAAAATAATATCCCCGGCTTTTGCGATAACGCCAAAGCAAAGAGCGGATTACTGTGCCCGGTAAGTTCTGCTATTTTTTCTATGGTAATCATTTGGTTCATGGTCCATAGACCATAGCCCATAGATAGCGATGTTGAGTTCAGCTATTGACTATGGACTATCGACTATGGACTTACTTATGTCTTCCTTCTAAATTTTTTGCGATAGTTTCTAACGACAAACCTTTTTCGCGAAGCAGTACCAGTAAATGGAAAACCAGATCAGATGCTTCATTGATCAGATCTGTCTCTGTTTCTGCTAATGCGGCAATAACGGTTTCAACTCCTTCTTCGCCAACCTTTTGCGCGATTTTATTGAGGCCTTTGCCACGCAGCTTGTTTATGTATGAGCCTTCCTGTGGATTTTCATACCTGTCGGCAATGACCCGCTCCAACTGCATAATAAAGTTTTGATTGTACTCAGTTTGGAAGCAACTACGGCTACCTGTGTGGCAGGTAGGTCCGTCAGCTGATGCTTTGATCAGGATAGTATCGTTATCACAATCAATATGGACGCTCTTAACATGCAGAAAATTATTGCTTGTTTCGCCTTTTGTCCAAAGACGATTTTTTGAACGCGAATAGAAAGTTACAATATTCTCCTGAACGGTTTTATCGTAAGCCTCCTGATTCATATAACCCAGCATCAGCACTTCAAGCGTTTTATCGTCCTGAATAATTACCGGCACCAGGCCATCAGTTTTATTGAAATCTATTGTCATTTTATATTTATTCTCCCGTCATTGCGAGGTACGAAGCAATCCCTAACTATGCTAAGCACACCGGTTTGTAATGACGTTTAGGTTTTAATATTTTTACCTCACTTCAATACCCTTACCTCTCAAAACACCCTTCAAATCAGGTATTAATATCTCACCATAATGAAATACAGATGCAGCCAAAGCAGCATCTACATTACTTTTTTCAAAAACATCCACAAAATGCTGCACCGAACCTGCGCCACCTGATGCGATCACCGGGATATTTACAGCACTGTTCACCTCGCTTAAAAGCTCGTTGTCAAAGCCCGCTTTTGTACCATCATGATCCATTGAGGTTAACAATATCTCTCCGGCACCACGGCCTTCAGCTTCCAATATCCAATGCAAAGTTTCCTTTTCAGTTGGGATGCGTCCGCCGTTCAAATGTACAATATGTTTTCCGTCTATGCGGCGTGTATCCACTGCTATAACCACGAACTGAACACCGAAGGCTTTTGCCAATTCATCAATCAAACCCGGATTACGCACTGCTGCAGAGTTGATAGATATTTTATCTGCACCTGCGTTTAAAAGCGCGTCTGCATCGGCAATTTCATTAATGCCGCCGCCTATAGTAAACGGGATATTTATTTGTCGCGCTACTGATTTAACGAGGTCAACCATGGTTTTACGGCGCTCATGCGTAGCGGTTATATCCAGAAATACCAGTTCGTCTGCCCCCTGATTAGAATAATTCCAGGCCAGTTCAACCGGATCGCCGGCATCACGCAGGTCAACAAAGTTCACACCTTTTACAGTACGACCGTCTTTAACATCTAAGCAGGGGATAATGCGTTTAGCGAGCCCCCCCCGCCCCCTAAAGGGGGAGCTACTGTTCTCCGGCTTAGCAGCTGAGAAACTTATTTCTTCTCTTATAGTGCTCAATACTGATTCGAGTTGATTGAAAATTTGTGAGTTAGTAAATCTTAACACTTTGATTCCGTCAGATTCCAAATGTTTTTGTCGTATTATATCATTAGCTGCTATATCGGGTACATTATGGATGCTGCCATCAAGTTCAATTATCAACTTGTGCGAATGGCAGTAAAAGTCAGCAATGTAAATTCCTAACGGATGTTGTCGCCTGAACTTTGCGCCTAATTGTTTTCCTTTTAAATAATTCCATAACAGAGCTTCAGCACCAGTTTGGGTATTACGCAGCGATTGAGCATTTTGAAACACAAACCTGTCGGCACCCAAAAACATTCGTTTTTTCATGAACCGTTGTTCCCCCTTTAGGGGGTTAGGGGGCTTGAACTATATCGAAATTAATGATTCCAAATTCCAGTTTTTAACGTCTTCAACAGTGATATGGCCTTCATAAATAGCTTTACCTACTACACAGGCTTCAACTTTTAAGCGACTTAACTGCTCAATATCTTTCATTGAACTAATACCTCCCGAAGCAATTAACTTAATGAATGGAGAATGGTCAAGCAATTTAGCATAAAGGTCAACACCTGCGCCACCCAGTTTGCCATCTTTATTAATATCCGTGCAAAGGAAGCGGAAGAAACCTAATGCAAGGCATTTATCTACGTAATCCATTAGCTTGATCGGGGAGCTTTCCATCCAACCAGAATATTTAATTACCTCGTCTAAAACGTCAATGGCAATAACTACCTGGTCTGAGCATTTATCTCTGCCACAAATGGCTTTGCTCAACTCATCCAAAAACATTGGATTGGTAATGGCTTGGGTACCAACAATTACACGGTGAACACCGGCGTCTATAAGTTCTTTAACCTTGTCAATACTGCGTATGCCACCGCCGTATTGAACCCGCATTTCTGTCTTTTTAATAACATCAAAAAGATATTGTTGGTTAGAGAAATCATTCTTAGCGCCATTTAAATCAACCACGTGGATGAAGTTGGTGCCGTTAGACTGATATTTTTCTATCATCTCTTCCAGGGTTACGTCATACTCAGTAACCTGGCTATAGTCGCCTTCGCGCAGGCGGACAACCTTTTTATTTAAAATATCGATTGCGGGGATGATATACATGTGTCTTTATATTTTTGAAAAATTTGCTAATAGTTTCTCGCCATATTCGCCCGATTTTTCCGGGTGGAACTGAACGCCGTAAAAATTATCCCGCCAAATTGATGCCGAAAATTTCGTGCAGTAATCTGTTGCGGCTAATGTAAAATCATTATCATACTCAATAAAGTATGAATGTACAAAGTAAAAGTGTGAACCATGAGGGATATTTTCAAAAAGCGGATTTTCTTTTTCAGAAAAAACTCTGTTCCAACCCGTATGCGGCACTTTATGCTCTGTATCGCCCGCAAATTTAACAGTTTTCATCGGAAAAAGGTTTAACATATCTGCATCACCTTCCTCAGAATGGGCAGTTAACAACTGCATTCCCACACAAATACCTAACGTTGGCTTGTTTAAAGCCTTTATTTTAGGCACAAGCCCGGTATCCTGTAACTTTTTCATTGCAGCACCGGCATGACCTACTCCCGGAATGATATAGCGGTCGTATTTGTCAAGGTCGGCTTCTGTGTATACCATACCATATTCAACGCCCAGCCTGTCTAAAGCTGCTGTAAGCGAGAATATATTACCGGCGCCATATCTTATTATTCCTATCATCAGTTTGCAGTTGGTGGTTTGCAGTTTGCAGTGGATAGTTTACAATTGCAAACTGCCCACTAATAGTTGCAAACTATAATAAACCTTTTGTAGAAGGTAAAACCATCTTATCTATATCTCTTTTAACAGCCATTTTAATGGCTTTGGCAAAGGCTTTAAATATAGCTTCTATTTTATGATGTTCATTCTGTCCTTCGGCTTTAATGTTCAGGTTGCATTTTGCGGCATCGCTGAATGATTTGAAGAAGTGGTAGAACATCTCGGTAGGCATATCGCCTACCTTTTCGCGTTTAAAATCAGCCTCCCACATTAACCAGGCACGTCCGCCAAAATCAATAGCTGCTTGTGCAAGGCAATCATCCATCGGCAAACAAAAGCCATACCGCTCAATCCCTTTTTTATCGCCCAAGGCAGCTGCAAAAACCTCGCCTAAAGCAATGCCGGTATCTTCAATGGTATGGTGCTCGTCAATATGCAAGTCGCCTTTGGCAATTACTTCAAGGTCCATGCTACCGTGGCGGGCAATCTGGTCAAGCATATGGTCGAAAAAATGTAAGCCGGTTGATACTTTGGCTTCGCCGGTACCATCCAGATTAATTTTAACGTATATGTCTGTCTCCTTAGTGGTACGTTTATTTTCAAAAACGCGTTCGCCTAACTTTAAATATTCGTATATGGCTTTCCAGTCGGTAGTTTCAAGTGCAACTACATCTTTCAGGTCAGTTTCTTCAATCGCTTTAAACTCAGCCGCGCCTAAATTGGTGTTATTGTTTAACCAGATGGCCTTTGCACCGAGGTTTTTAGCCAACAACACGTCATTGCGACGGTCGCCAATGGTGTAGGAGTTTTTTAGATCGTACTTGTCAGCATTGAAATACTCGCTCAGCAACGCTGTACCGGGTTTGCGGGTAGGAGCGTTGTCTTTTGCAAAAGTGCGGTCAATGATCTGGTCGGAAAAAGTAACACCCTCATTCTCAAAGGTTTTAAGTATAAAATTGTGCACCGGCCAAAAAGTATCTTCAGGATAAACTTCCGTACCTAACCCGTCCTGATTGGTAACCATTACCAACTGGTAGTCTAACTCCTTTGCTATTTTAGGCAAATATTGTAAGGCGCCAGGATAAAACTCCAGTTTACCAAACGAGTCGATCTGCTCATCTGCGGGTTCAATTATCAACGTACCGTCGCGGTCTATAAAAAGTATTTTTTGGAGATTGCTCATTTATAGTCCTGTAAGCTTTTAATCAATATGTTGTTTTCTTCGGGAGTACCAATTGTTATGCGTAACGAACCTTCACAGAGCTCAACTTTTGAGCGGTCGCGCACAATGATGCCGCGCTCAACCAAAAAGTTGTAAATAGCTTTAGGGTCGGTTGTTTTAACAAGGATAAAGTTAGCGTCTGAAGGGTAAATATCCAGCACAAAATCAAAGTTTTTAAGCGCTAACACCAGCTTATCGCGCTGTGCCAAAGTTTCTTTTATCCATTCGTTCACCTGGTCAACATTTTGCAAGGCTTTAAGCGCCAGTTGCTGCGATGCCTCATTAATGTTATAAGGTGGTTTAACCTTGTTCATTACCTCAATTATCTCCTCGCTGGCAAAAGCCATGCCTACGCGTAAACCGGCCAATCCCCAAGCCTTTGACAGGGTTTGCAGTACAACCAAATTAGCATACTCAGTTAACTCCTGTATAAAGCTTTTTTGCCTGCTGAAATTAATATAAGCTTCGTCAACCACTACCAAACCGTTAAAATTGGCTAATAGCGTTTCTACATCTTCTCGATTAATAGAGTTACCTGTTGGGTTGTTAGGCGAGCAGATAAAGATAATTTTGGTGTTTTTATCTATCGCCTCGGCAATGCCTTCTAAATTTAACTGATATTCGGCTGTTAGGTTAACGCGTTTTAATGCGATATCGTTGATATTGGCCGATACCTGGTACATGCCATAAGTAGGGGGTACAATGATGACATTATCAACGCCAGGGTTGCAAAAGCTACGGAAAAGGATATCAATTGCTTCATCGCTACCATTGCCCAAAAATATATTGCGGATGGGTAAGCCTTTAATTTCGCTTAAACGTTTTTTAACATTGTACTGTAGCGGATCAGGGTATCGGTTGTAAGCCTCATCCAATGGCGACCCGAATGCGTTCTCGTTAGCATCCAGGTACACACTGGCCTCTCCCTGAAACTCATCGCGTGCTGATGAATAGGGGGTGAGGTTTTTTATGTTTTCTCTTAAAATGTTATTTATATCGAACATGTTTAATTATAAGATTTAAAATCAGGTGAAAATTTGGTGATTTTACCATCGTTATGTTCAAAGCAAATTGTATCGCCTCTCAAATAAGGCATGGCAAAATAACCACCGTCATCTGAGTCAATAAAAGAGTTAAATAAATAAAAACTATTAGTTAACCGGGTTTTTGGATCAAATTTCGCTGCGAATATTTTATAACTGTCTTTCTGCTCTTTAACTTCCCAATAGTACACGCTATTTTTTAATATGGATGGATTGGCAAACCAGCCAAAATACGGTGCGTTACGCGTGACATCAATCTTTTTATTGCCAGTTATAATCATGAAATGACTTATATCGGCAAGAATTGATTTTGAGTTTTTAGCTTCGGTTTTTGATTGGCCTGATCCTTCAATAGCGTAATATGCATATGCTCCTTTGCTAAGGGGTTGAAAACCATAGTATTTATCAATAGTGTCAATTAAACGTCCTTGTTGCTTGACTACCGCATAAGTTCCGTCTCCAATATCAAAGTCAAAAAAACCTGTATCTGTAACTATGTAATTTTCTGCTAAAGTATATGGTTTGAACCCAGTTGTTACATTTTCGCCTACGGTGTCTAAAGCACTAACAACTTTTGTTGAATCACTAACCATTGCAGGACTTTTACCTCGACAGCCAAAAGCGACTAAAATTGAACAATAAAACAGGTAACAAACTGTTTTCATTTTAATTACCGGTTTTCATTCTCACACTCACTGCATTTTTATGCGCGTGCAAACCCTCCAACTCAGCCAATACTTCCACCGTCGGGCCTATGTTATTGATACCCTCAGGTGTGATATATTGAAACGTTATTTTTTTAACGAAAGAATCAACCGACACGCCCGAGTAAGCCCTTGCATAACTGCTGGTTGGCAAGGTATGGTTGGTGCCAGAGGCATAGTCGCCTGCACTTTCAGGAGTTAAATTGCCTAAAAACACTGAGCCTGCATTGATTATTTTAGGAGTTAGCTGCTGCCAATTGTCGGTAGCCAAAATCAAATGCTCAGGAGCGTATTGATTGCTGAAATCCATGGCCTGCTCCAGCGTATCCGCTACAACAATGTAAGAGTTAGCAAGCGCCTGCCTTACAATTTCAGCACGCGGTAAAACTGCGGTTTGTTTTTCCACTTCTGCTAAAGCTGCTTCTGCAATTTCGGCCGACGTGGCAACTAAAACAGCCTGACTGTCAATTCCATGCTCTGCCTGTGCTAACAGGTCAGCGGCAATAAACTCAGGTTTGGCAGTTTCATCAGCAATTACCAATACTTCCGAAGGGCCCGCAGGCATATCAATAGCGGTAGTGGTGGTTGACTGGATAATGGTTTTAGCCTTGGTTACAAACTGGTTACCGGGACCGAAGATCTTATCCACTTTAGTAATGGTTTCGGTTCCGTAAGCCATGGCGCCAATTGCTTGTGCGCCGCCTGCCAGATATATTTTATCTATATCCAACAAGTACGCTACATAAGCTATAAATGCATTTACCTTGCCATTTTTCTGCGGAGGCGAACAAACAACAATCTCTTTACAACCCGCAATACGCGCCGGAATGCCCAGCATTAAAAAAGTGCTTGGCAACACAGCAGAGCCACCGGGGATGTAAAGACCAACCTTTTCAATGGCCCTTAATTCGCGCCAGCAGGTAACACCGGGCATGGTTTCAACCTTGTCCTCGGTTTTTAGCTGCGTTTGGTGGAATTTATAAATATTGTTGTAAGCTGTTTGCAAAGCGGCCTTTTGCTCGTCGGTTATGGCAGAAGCAATCTCGGCTAATTCAGCTTTATCCAGATAAAGCTTCTCAAGTTCAACTTTATCAAAGCGATTGGCATAATCAAACAAAGCCCTGTCGCCGTGTTGGTTAACATTACTTAAAACTTCTTCAACAATGCCTCGAATCTCGTTAGCAGGGTCAACATTGCGTTGCACCAGTTGAGCAATTTCGGTTGTATTTAAGTCGGAATAATTATAAGTCTTCATACCCCCAAACCCCTAAAGGGGAGTTACGTCCTAAAGTAAACTGTTATTTTATACCCGCTCTAATTCCCCTTTAGGGGGTTAGGGGGCTAAAGTATTATCTTCTCTATTGGCATTACCACAATGCCCTGCGCGCCGGCCTGTTTAAGCTGACTTATACGGCTCCAGAAATCGCGCTCTGGTATAACGGTGTGTACCGCTACCCAACCTTCTTCGGCCAAAGGTAAAACCGACGGACTTTTAACGCCCGGAAGCAGATCAAGCACACCTTGGAGATTAGCCTTTTCAACATTCAATACCACGTATTTAGTTTCCTTGGCACGTAGCACTGATTGTATTCGTTGGATCAGTTCCTGTATCAGTTCATCGTTCTCGCTGCCTTTTGAGCCGATCAATACCGCTTCTGACGACATCACATCAGCAAATGGTTTTAAGCCATTGCTTTTTAAAGTACCTCCGGTTGATACCAAATCACAAATGGCATCGCTCAAACCTAAGCCCGGCGAAATTTCAACCGAACCTGAAATGGTACGGATCTCTGCCTGAATGTTTTCTTTTTTCAGGAATTTGCTTAGTATAGCAGGGTAGGTGGTGGCTATTGATTTGCCGTTTAATCCGGAAAGATCGGTTATATCACTGTTGTTGGTAACGGCTATTTTAAGCGAGCATTTACCAAAGCCTAAGCGTTGAAGGTAGGCTACAGAAACTTCAGTTTCTTCAATTACATTCTCGCCAACAATACCTAAGTCGGCAATGCCATCCTGCACGTATTCTGGAATATCATCATCGCGAAGGAAAAGAATTTCGAGCGGGAAATTAGAAACTGGAGAGATAAGCGAACTTTTATAGTTTTCGAAGCTGAGTCCGCAATTTTTTAATAATTCAACAGATTTTTCGTTGAGCCGACCCGATTTTTGGATCGCTATTTTAAGTGTTTTCACAAAATTTGGTATTAATTATTATAATAAAAATATAAGCCGGGGTTGTTATTTCACGTAGAAACATACATTATCTATTCATCACCAGGCGGTGATGATGCAATTGCAGATGATGTAAGTTGAACAATCCCATTTTTATTATTACGAGTAGTAAACTATAACCGCATCAGTTAACGGACAAGTGCTGCAAATATAGGCAGTTATTTAAAAAATCAAAACGCGACGTTGATTTTTAAGATTTTGGGGATTTATGGGTGAGCAGTGTGTTGTCATCATACGTCGCACAACTCTACACATTTTTTCAATGTAGCTAATTGTCCTTTTTCCTTTGGAATGAATTCCTGAGCTACATAGCCTTTATAGCCGGTATCTAAAATAGCTTTCATAATGGCAGGGTAGTAGAGTTCCTGTGTTTCGTCAATTTCATGTCGGCCGGGCACGCCGCCGGTGTGGTAGTGGGCAAAGTATTTGTTATGTTTTTTTATGGTGGCTATCACGTCGCCCTCATCAATCTGCATGTGGTAAATGTCATATAACAGTTTAAAGTTTTCAGAACCTAAACGATTACATAATTCAATACCCCATTTAGTATTATCACACTGGTAATCTTTATGGTCAACCTTGCTGTTTAGTAGTTCCATCACTAAGATAACTTTGTGCTGTTCGGCAAGCGACAGCAGCTGTTTTAACCCGTCCACACAGTTTTGCCGACCTTCTTCATCTGTTTTACCACGCCTGTTTCCGCTAAAGCAAATCAAGTTAGTATAGCCCGCTTTAGCTACGCGGGGTATCATTTCGCTGTAACGTTTTATTAACTCGGTATGGAATTTTTTATCGTTAAAGCCGTCAACCAGATTGATCTCGGCCCCATTACACATGGAAGAGTGTAAGCCATAATTTTTAAGCGTATCCCATTCATCCGGCCCTACAAGGTCTATGGCTTTTAAGCCTATCTTCTTTCCTTCGGCACAAAGCGTTTCTAACGGTATTTCGTTGTAGCACCACCTGCATACAGCGTGGTTAATATTACCTTTTAGTTGCATGGTTGATGTTTTGTTTTCTGACGACAGCGGAGCGCCCAATAAGTTATTTACAGACAGTGCCGCGGCTCCGGTAAGCATGCTTTTTATGGTTGCCCTGCGATTGAGTTTCATGTAAGTTAATTTAAGTTTACGCAGATATCTGCCCTAATTGGTTACACTAAAGTAGTAAATGTTTTGTTGTAACAGACAGCGGTCCTTTAAAAGTGTACAATCGCAATCGATTGCTTTTCTATCAGTACTTTTACAAAAAATGACGATTTAGAGGCACTATTTGCCATGGAAAAGCCCATATTTGCGTAACTAAATATAAAGCTTAAAACATATACCCAAAAACAATTTATGACACTGATAGCTGACAATTTTATAGGATTTAAAAACAGCGCCAAGGGCGAAAAGTCTTTCCAGGCTTTTGTACCGGCAAAAAACGAATACCTGCCTGAAAAATTTACCCAGGCTACAGAGGAAGAATTTGAAGAGGCAATAAGCCTGGCAAGAAAAGCATTCCCAATTTACCGCGAAACTTCATACGAGCAACGTGCCAAATTTTTAGATGCTATTGCCGACGAAATAATGGCCCTTGGCGACGAACTTTTAGAGAGATGCAGTGCTGAGTCTGGTTTGCCAATTGCACGTATCACTGGTGAGCGTGGCAGAACCTGTGGTCAGTTAAAATTATTTGCACAATTATTGCGCGATGGATGGTGGGTAGATGCACGTATTGATACTGCACAGCCTGACCGTCAACCACTTCCAAAATCAGACATTCGCAGAATATTAATTCCACTTGGTGTTGTAGCTGTTTACGGTGCAAGTAACTTCCCGTTAGCATTCTCAACTGCAGGTGGCGATACCGCTTCTGCATTAGCCGCAGGTTGCCCTGTTGTTTGTAAATCACACTCATCACACCCTGGTACCAATGCGTTGATCAGCTCGGCAATTATTAAAGCTGCGCAAGCTACCGGCATGCCAGAAGGTGTGTTCTCGTCGTTATATTTAAACCACGAGCATTCTGTTAAATTAGTTCAGCATCCTGTTATCAAAGCTGTTGGCTTTACAGGCTCACGCCATGTAGGTATGACCTTGTTTAACGCTGCAGTTAACCGTCCGGAGCCTATCCCGGTTTATGCGGAAATGAGCGCTATCAACCCTGTTGTTTTATTTGAGAATGCTTTACAAACTCAAAAAGAAAAAATTGCTAAGGCACTTTCAGGTTCGGTTACTTTAGGCGTTGGTCAGTTTTGCACTAACCCGGGTTTAGTATTATTGGTAGAGAGTGAAGCCAGCAAAGCATTCATTGAATCTTTCGCAAGCGAGTTTGTTAACACTGTACCCGGTACCATGTTGAACAAAAACATCTGCAAAGCATACGCAGGTGGTATTGAGCAATTAAAGGGCGCTAAAAATACTACATTGGTTGCTGAGGCCACTACTGATGCCAACGCTGATAAGGCAGAGGCTCGTCCGTCAGCATTCCAGACTACTGCTGCCGAATTCATCACTAACCCGGCATTATCTGAAGAGGTTTTTGGCCCGGCTACCTTATTTGTAGTTTGTAAAGACGACGCTGAATTAGCTACTGTATTAGAATCATTAGAAGGACAGTTAACTGCTACCGTTCACGCTGCTGAAGGCGATAAAGAGGCTTTACTACCTGTAGTGAGCATCATTACGCAAAAAGCGGGTCGTGTTATATATGGTGGCTACCCGACAGGTGTTGAGGTTTGCCACTCAATGGTTCACGGCGGTCCGTTCCCATCAACCAGCAACGCTGCATCTACTTCGGTAGGTACAGGCGCTATCCTTCGCTTTGTTCGTCCGGTAGCATTCCAGGACTTCCCTGATGATCTGCTTCCTGATGCCTTGAAAAAGGACAACCCATTGAATATTTTGCGTTTAGTTGACGGAAAATGGACTACAGATAAAGCATAATCTGTTAATACATGTTACGAAAGCGGCACACCAAAATGTGCCGCTTTTTTGTTGGTTTATTGTTATGTGTTTACTTTAATTTAACTCTGTTTATTATATTTGGACTTAACCAATTAGTGCCTATGTCTATCCTTCCTAAAGTGTACAGCGCGCTGTTTTTGTTTTGCTGCTTGTTTGCAAAAGTGGCTTTCACTCAAGCCCAACCGGCCACGCTTCAAGTAAATTTAAATAAAGAGGTTGGCGATATGTATCCCATGTGGGCCTGGTTTGGCTATGATGAGCCTAATTATACTTACATGAAGGATGGCAAGAAATTGCTGAGCGAACTGGCAGCTTTAAGCCCGGTGCCGGTGTATGTGCGGGTACATAGCATGCTGGTTACGGGTGATGGTGTGGCCAAATTAAAATGGGGCTCAACTAATGCCTATACTGAAGATGCCAATGGCAACCCAATTTACAACTGGCGGCTGGTAGATAGTATCTACGATACCTATATCAAGCGCGGTATAAAACCCTTCGCGCAAATTGGATTTATGCCTGAGGCTTTGTCAACCCATCCACAACCTTATAAACATAATTGGACGCCCGGTGGCAAGGAATCTATCTACACGGGTTGGGCCTATCCGCCTAAAGACTATAACAAATGGGCCGAACTGGTTTACCAATGGGTAAAGCACTCGGTAGATAGATACGGTAAAAAGGAAGTGGAAAGTTGGTATTGGGAGCTTTGGAACGAACCGAACATTGAATACTGGAAAGGCACACCCGAAGAGTTTTTTAAGCTTTATGATTATACCGTTGATGCCGTTAAGCGCGCGCTGCCAACTGCTAAAATAGGCGGGGCGGATGTGGCAGGTACAGGCGGGAAGGGCGGTACCAAATTTTTGACTGATTTTTTAACGCATTGTGTATCGGGTACCAATTATGTAACGGGCAAAGTAGGTACGCCTATTGATCTGGTATCATTCCATGCCAAAGGAGCCCCAACACTGGTTAACGGCGTGGTGCGCATGAATGTGGGTACACAAATGCGCGATATTCAGAAAGGCTTCAGTATAGTTAAATCTTTCCCTACGTTGAAGGATCTGCCTATCATGATAGGTGAGTCTGATCCTGAAGGATGCGCAGCCTGTGGTATGGTTACCAGTCCGCAAAACGCTTATCGTAATGGTACCATGTACCCCAGTTATACGGCAGCCTCTTTTGCGCGCAAGTATGCGTTGGCTGACCAGATAGGCATTAACTTTAAGGGTGCGGTTACCTGGGCATTCGAGTTTGAAGACCAGCCCTGGTTTTACGGTTTCCGGGATCTGGCTACTAATGGGGTAGATAAACCGGTGCTGAACGTTTTCAGGATGTTTGGCAAAATGAGTGGTAAAAGGGTAGAGGTACAGGGCAACCGCATGTATCCGCTTAAAACTTTTGTTGATTCAAGCGCGCGTGGCCCCCAAACAGATATTGGTGGTTTGGCGGCTAAATCGGCCAAGGGCGCTACGCTGATGGTGTGGAACTATCACGATATGGATTTACAAGCGGCTGCTGAGCCTGTTGAAGTGACTTTTAACGGACTCAAAACCGGTACAGTTACTCTGACTCAATATTTAGTTGATGCAACACACAGTAACTCTTACGAAGTTTGGAAAAAAATGGGCTCGCCTCAAAATCCAACAAAAGAGCAGATAGCCGCTTTAGAAAAAGCCGGTATGCTTGAAACGGTTGGCAAACCTCAAAAGCTCAATGTAAAAAAGGGCAAGCTGTTTGTTAATGCCGCTTTGGCAAGGCAGGGAGTAATGTTGTTAAAGTTGGATTGGTAATACACTAAGCTGTACCACATGAATATGTGACGTGGTAAATATTTAGCTCAACTTTAATATTTTAAGTTGTTGATAATCATTTCTAAATATAAATATATCGTCCCATGGGAAGAAATATGATTAGAAAATTTGTCCATCGCTTTTTTTTGGTCCACCAAATTGGACAGGTTTCAATACACTAAGCGTGTGTCGACTATCCAATCACAATTTATTACATCATTTTTACCAAATGGTAAATGCAGTAAACCGCTTTGTATTTAAATTCGGTTGTGGAAAAACTGATAGAATACATACTTCAATTTGGAAGCCTGAACAAACAACAACTTGAACTTATAAAGCAAAAGGGCAGATTACTTCACCTCAAAAAGGATGAGTATTTCTCTGAAGCCGGTAAGATACCTAAGCAGGTTGGTTTTGTTATAGAAGGCGTGATCAGGGGCTGCTACTACAATAACAAAGGCGAAGAGATTACCCGCTGTTTTATAACTGAAAACAGTATGGTTTGTGATTATCTGAACTTCGAAGCTAACACATCATCCTCTGATTATCTTCAAGCTACTACAGACTGTACGCTTGTTATATTTTCCAAAACCGACTGGGAAGAACTATCGCACATTATTATCGGGTGGGATGCTATCAAAAACAAAATAGTGCAGTTGTGTATGTATCAAAAGTCGCGCAAAGGGCCGGTCATCTCTCAGGATGCCACCACCCGGTATCTGGCTTTTATGGACAATTATCCTGCGCTTATCAATCGTGTACCGTTAGCTTATGTTGCTTCATATCTGGGGGTAACGCAACAATCGCTTAGCCGCATCCGCAAAAATATAAGGTAGTTATTTTTACCATTTGGTAAATGGTTCCACCGGTGAATCACTCAATTTTGTTCCGTAAATAAAAAATAAATGATCATGAAAACTGCATTAATTACAGGAGCTAATAAGGGTATAGGATTTGAAACTGCCAGACAGCTTTTACAACAAGGATTTTTTGTGTTTGTTGGAAGTCGTGTTTTAGAAAATGGCCTGCAGGCGGTTGAACAATTAAATAGCGAGGGCCTGACCAACGTTGAGGCTATTCAATTGGATGTTACCGATCTTCAGTCTGTTAGCGCTGCTAAAGATGAGGTCATGAGAAAAACCAATGTGTTAGATGTTTTGATCAATAATGCAGGCATTAACGGAGGTAGGGCACCTTACACCGTTTTGGAAGCTCAAACAAATGAGTACCTCAATGCGCTTCAAACCAATGTTATTGGCGTAGCCAACGTAACGCAAGCTTTTATTCATCTATTAAAAACCGCATCCGAACCAAGGATTGTTAATGTTAGTACCAGCGTGGGTTCGCTTACGCTGCAAAGCGACCCTGCATGGCCGGCTTATAATTACGCTAAATATGGAGTTTACGCCATATCAAAAGCCGCTTTGAACATGTATACAGTACAGTTAGCCTATGAGCTGCGCGATACCAATATCAAAGTGAACGCAGTTTGTCCCGGACTAACAAAAACCGATTTTACCTTTTTTAATGGCGGGGAAGTTAGCGTGGCGGCCAATAGAATTATAAAGTACGCGTTAATTGATAACGACGGACCTACAGGTAAGTTTTTTAGTGAAGAAACCAATCCTGATACAGGTTTAATTCCGTGGTAGCCTTTTTTGTTATATATTATAAACTAAGAGAATGACCGAATTTTGGGAGCAGGCGTTTAGAAACAAACAGGAGATATGGGGCGAAGGCCCCACCAACTCCGCGGTTGCCGCCGCTAAAATATTTAATGATAATGGGTTTAACAACGTACTCATTCCCGGCATAGGGTATGGTAGAAATGCGCAGCCGTTCCTCAATTTCAACATGGATGTAACCGGTGTTGAAATATCAGAAACTGCTATACATTTGGCAGAAAAACATTTTGGAAATGTTGTAAAAATCTATCATGGGTCGGTTACCGATATGCCGTTTGATAATGTAAGCTATGATGGTATATTTTGCCATGCGCTTATCCATTTATTGAACAAAGCGGATAGAAAAAAGCTCATTGCTGATTGTTACAGGCAACTGGCCGAAAACGGATTAATGTTTTTTACTGCTATCACAAAAAAATCGCCTACATACGGACAGGGCATTTTAATTGCCAAGGACACATTTGAGCAGTTTGGCGGCTTAAATATGTTTTTTTATGATGAAGACACGATAGCGGAAGAGTTCTCCGCTTATGGTTTGTATCAGGTTGATGAGATAACAGATAATTATCCGTTCCACTTCATTCAATGCGGAAAGAGCTCATAAAGTACCTGTATAATTCCTATAAGCCTAATCAAAGGTTAACTACTTGGTAACCGTATATTTAAACACCTCTCTGGCTATCCGTCCGTTATTGTCTATGCCTTCAATGGTTATGATATACTTGCCCGGTGTTGCGGAGGTTAAATAATCGACGTTTGCTGTACCGTTGATATCTGTAGTAACATTTGGATTCCAGTAAACGGTTGGACGCCATTTTTCTCCTTCTGTAGATTTTAGAGCATGGTATTCATCCGGGTAATCAATCCCGTTTTCAAACCTGTAGCGTCGCAGGCCCGGCATTTTGGTTGATCCCGGTTTGTAATGCTCCTGCTCATAAGCCCAGTAATCTATATCGCCACTTTTCGTGGTGATGACAATAACCCCGTTGCCGCTGTTCAAGCCATATGCTACCGCGTTGGCGCCTTTAAGTATTTCAACACTGGCAACCGACTGGCTTGAAAGCGAGGTAATGCCATCTTGCCTTTGTACCCCGTCTACATATACCGCCATTTCCCCATTTCCCCGGCCTATAGCATACAGGTAAGCTTTGTGTGTGGTATCGTTAAATCTAACCTGTACATTTCTAAGTTTGATAGCCAGGCACTCGGCTAATGTGGGGGATGTACAATCCAGCAGATCAATAAAGGAGAGAGTTTGGTCTGGTCGGCCGCCTATGTTTGATGATTGCCGGCTCAATTTTTCCTTAAGCGTAGGTTCGGCCTTCTTTTCTTTAATCGTTACTTCTTTAAGCGCTGTACCAATAAAGTTTTTGGTTTTAAGTTCTGTTATCCTGTTGTACATATAATCAATACTTTCAGTCGCGTTGTACAATGTGTCTGCAAATGCTTCGTCTGAAACGGGGAATGACTGACTCTGTTCAACTTCTACAACAAGGTCGTTATTGTTTTTGTCTTTAGATACAATATAATACGGCGTGCCGTTTTTAACAGTTACATTATTGACAGAGAATTTTCCGTTTATATCTGCAATTGTTGTTAAAGCAGGCCCACCGGTAGTAAAAAACACACCTACCATGCTCAGTGAAGCGGGCTTTCCCTTTATGGTAGTCACTTGTCCTTTAATGGTAGATAGGGCGGAGTCGGGCAAGAAAGAACTTTCGCTCTTTTCTGACATATTCGTTGGTTTGTAAGTAAGTAATATGTCATTCAACGTGGCAGCTGTTTGAGTGTTTATATCATTCGTCGTGTTTAATTTAAATGCTCCATTAACTGCATTTGCTGTTAACAGATCTGTTATAATATTATTGTTTTGCGGACCTGCAACATCCGCTTCATTATTAACCGTTACCGTAAAATTGCCTTGAACCGGGTTGTTGTTCTTATCGGTGATCAACAATTTAGCATCAACTTTATCGTAAGGTTTATAGGATGGCTTATTTAATATCAGCCCTATATCCAACTGCTGTTTTTTGCTTTGATTGAATACATATCTGCTGTTAACAACGGTATTGCCAAAGCCGGTTAAACTGAAAAGCAATATCCCTTCGGGCAGATCGTCTTTAGCAACAACAATACTGTCGCTATCGTGTGTTAGTAGTTTCTCAGTTTGATAAACTACGTTTCCCTGTGCCTTTACCAATAATTTAAACTTATCGGCTCCGGTTATATTAGCCGTGTTCAGGTATACAGCAAACTTATCACCAACAGGTTTAACAGCCATAGCAATACCGCTCTGGAGTTGTTCTGGTAAAGCAAAGCGCTTTTCATCTCCGTTAGCCAAAGTTGCTATTGCCCAATATTTACTCTCTTTTTGCGGTATGAAAGAGAAAGTGGCTATTCCTAAATCATTTGTTTCAAATTTAGCCACCCTGCTTCCCTCATCGTTCGCAACGTAACCCGATAGTTTATTTACCGCAGTGCCAAACGCCTGAGCTTTTATGCCGATTTTTGAAGTCACTCCATTTATAATATTTCCACCTTCGGGAAAGAAATCAATCCTCAAACTTTCAGCAATTGATTTAGGCGATCTGTTCACTTTAATAGAAGCGGTAATGGCCGCGTCGGTTCCCAACACACGCAACGCGCGGTAAAATGTTGGCCCGCTGCTTTTGTAGCTGTTGTTGGTATAAATCCTTACCAGGTAGTTGCCTTTTTTTACAAGGCTGTCACGCAACGCAATTGCACCCCAGGCAGATCCGTTATTTAATTGAAAACGCCGACTTTCAACAACGCGTTTCTTGCCATCTATAAGCTCAATTGTACAAAGTTTACTGTCTGCTAATGGTTTGTTATATGCGTCTGTAATGTTTATCTTGAACCATGCTGTGTCACCAACCAAATACCAGGGCCTGTCGGTTTGCAGGTGAATTTTTTCAGTCAGTGTTGCAATATTTACTTTAGTGCTCTTCGTGCTGTTGCTGTTATCAATCTCATAATCATCCGGCATCATATCGCCAACGCGTTTCCAGCCCCAGTAGCCTTGTAGCAGTAAGCTTTGTTCGGGTGATAACGAACCATCTCTATTCAGGATAATATTTCCATTAATGATCTGGTAAATGCTTGATATTTGCGCATTAGCCACAGGTATATTCAAATGTGCACCTGAGTTTAAAAAGCGACCTGGTTCTCCGTTGCGGGTATAGCAAATGTAAAAGCGGGTTGTATCGCCGTCCTTCACCAATAATGGAAATTTTAATATTTTATTGACCCCCACCAATTTAAAGAGTGAGTCGGTTTTCACAGGCTTGAGGTTAGCGCTGTTAATGCTCATGCGTGATACGTTAGTCGAACGGGTTCGTAAACTGGCGGAGGCCGACACATTATAACTACTGTTTGGCGTTAATTCCGAGTCGGCTATTTTGTAAACCTTAAAGCCTTCCTCTTCTACAGTGCCATTAAATAAAGCTTTAAAAAAATGCTGCATGGAACCATCATAAGCCAGCGCGCGATTTTTCTTCCGGTTTTGTTGTTCGCTGTTATTGCTCTGCATATCCTCAAAAAATACTTTGCCATCGTAAGAGAATGTTTGATCATGCTGGTTAAACGCGAATGCGTTTAACAGATAATTGACCTTATAACCAAGACTGCTATTTTCTATTTTAATAAAATCAACTGAGCGGGCGGTGAGCGTTCCGCTGTTTTTGTCATAGAAGAAACGGATCACCTCGGGGTTTAAAATTTTGCTTCCCCTGCCGTTGTCTGATTGTCCCAGGAAAGTTTCACTGAACATCTTTAAATACCGGGCGTGGTTACCATCAGGTTTGGCGGTAACTTTAACCTCGTTCAGCGCTACAGCATCTGTTTTTAGCGTAACGTTAAAATTTACAGAACGGGTTGTTATAGCTATGTTTTTACTTGCAGAAGTAAAACCCAGCATCCGGATAAATACTTCGTAATTGCCTGCAGGCATGCCGCCAATTTTAAAATCGCCATTGTTATTGGTGCTGGTTGCCCACTTTGAGCTGCTGATAAATACAGTTGCGCCGGGTAGGGGAGCGCCGCTTTCATCAATCACTTTTCCGGTAATGCTATATTGTGAAGTATCGATTTTTACCGCAAGCATGTTAAAATTTTTGGACGCGTTTATTGCAGCAATGGAACTATTGCACATTCCAATAAAACCAAATAATAACACAAACTTTATTGCACGGTAAAAACCATGACCTTTAGGCACAATAGCGTGATTTGTTGACATTTTAGGTTGCAGGAAAAAACTTAATTTTTACTGGTTTATAATAATCGGTAAGTAAACTTAAGTTTTTAGTTTGATAAGTGCAAGAGGGTAATAGTAAAGATTAGATGAAGAAGCGTCGCTTACTAATTATTTGTGGTAAGCGCTTAATAACCAAAGATCAAGAGCGCTACAAATCTGTAACAGCTTGCATCAAAAGTTCGGCAGTGGCATCAACTGTTTTGTGAATGATGTCTTCGCAGTTACCATCAAAAACCTTTCTGAAACTAAATGGCTTTCCTTTAACCAATGCATAAACAAACATGGTGCCTACAGGCTTATCTTCGGTTTCGCTACCGCCAGGTGTTGTAAGGCCGGTAACGCCAACCTGTATGTCTGACGGGATCTTAGATCCAAGTCGCTCGGCAAGCTCCTTAGTAACTTCCATTGATTCGGGCGTGTGTTTATCGAACAATTCCTTCGGAACTCCTAATAGAGATACCTTTAGATCTGCATCGTAACAAACAATACCACCTTTTAAAACCTTGCCCGAATGTTCGGTGAGTGCAAACTCAGAGCAAAGCCAACCCGCGGTAGCGCTTTCTGCAAAGGCAACGGTAAGGCCTTTATCAGCCATTAATTTACTGCATTCACTTATTTTACGTTCTGCCATTTGGATACTTCTTTTAGCTATAACAACTGGTATTTGAGGCGGTTTTCATGAGCTTCTTTTCATGCATTTCACGCAACTTCTTATCAATTAGTATAAAATTAACAAACATAATAAGTGTAATAAAAACAATTATATATTTGCAATTCACATTGTTAAACCACCCGTTAACTATTTACATTATGAAATTTTTCTCCGCAGCCGCTTTGAGCCTGTGTTTAGGAGCGTTCACGCTTAACTGTTTCGCTCAGGACGTATCAGTTCAAAGTCCGGATAAGCAATTGAACGTTAGCCTTACCGTTGCCGATGGCAAACCTGTTTACTCTGTTACCTACAAGGGTAAAACCATGATCGAGAAATCGCCTTTGGGATTAATGACCAACGAAGGGGATTTTAGCACCGGCATGAAATACCTGAGCAATACGCAAGGTAACGTTGATAAAAACTACACGCAGGATAAAATAAAACGGTCGCAGATACACTATGTGGCCAATAAGTTGATCTACGTATTGGAGAACGCCAAACAGCGCAAGCTGAATGTGGAGTTTCAGGTAAGTAATAATAACATCGCTTTCCGTTACGAGATAGAGCCAATGGGCGAACGCCTTGCGGTTGTTGTGGAAAAAGAAGCTACCGGATATAAGTTCCCGTCAACTACTACTACGTTTTTATCAAATAATATGTCGCCCATGACGGGTTTTGCCCGTACTGCGCCAAGCTATGAAAGTGCTTACGTGGCAGATGCGCCAATGGTTAAACAGCGCCCCTCAACCGAAGGTTATGTGTTCCCAAGCCTTTTTCATGTGGGTACAGATGGTTGGGTACTATTGTCAGAAACAGGTGTTACCAGCTTGTATTGCGCTTCTCACTTGAGCGAGATGTCTGCTGATGGTGTTTATTCTATTGAATATCCTAACATCAAACAAAATAACGGCTTCGGTTCAACGGGCGCTGCGCTTGCATTACCTGGCTATACTCCATGGCGTACCGTTACTGTAGGCGATAACCTGAAGCCAATTGTTGAAACTACCATTCCGTATGATGTTGTTGATCCTTTGTACGCGGCATCAAAGGTTTACAAATATGGTAAAGGCACCTGGAGCTGGATATTATGGCAAGACAACAGCATGAACTATGATGATCAAGTTAAGTTTATTGACCTGGCAGCTGCGTTGAAATACGAGTTTATTTTGATAGATGCCCTATGGGACAAAAACATAGGCAAAGAGAAAATGGCTCAACTGGTAAAATACGCTGCTTCAAAAAAGGTAGCTGTATTTTTATGGTACAACTCAAACGGGCAGTTTAACGACGCACCACAAGGCCCACGCAACAAAATGAACACTTCTATTGAGCGTAAAAAAGAAATGAAGTGGCTGCGCGATATTGGTGTTGTTGGTTTAAAGGTTGATTTCTGGGGAGGTGATAAGCAGGAAACCATGCGTATGTACGAAGATGTATTATCTGATGCTAATGATTATGGTTTGATGATAGACTTCCATGGCGCTACCTTGCCGCGTGGCTGGGAACGCATGTATCCAAACTACGTAGGCAGCGAGGCGGTAGTAGCTTCAGAAATGGTTTACTTTAATCAAAGCAACAGACAAACTGAAGCGGTTCACGCAACTTTCCATCCATTCATTCGTAACGCTGCGGGTAATATGGAGTTTGGTGGTACATTCCTGAATAAGTACTTAACCAAAAATAACCAGGGTAGGAGCCAGCGTTTAACAACCGATGCTTTTCAGTTGGCTACTGCTGTTCTTTACCAAAACTCGGTACAATTCTTCGCGCTTGCACCAAACAACTTAACTGATGTTCCGGCGTTTGAACTTGATTTTGTAAAGACTGTTCCAACCACCTGGGAAGAGACGGTTTACATTGACGGTTATCCCGGCAAAAGTGCTGTAATTGCACGCCGCTCGCAGGGTAAATGGTACATAGCCGGTGCAAATGCCCAAAAAGAAGTTTTGAAACTTAAAATCAAGTTACCAATGGTAGCAGGTAAAAAAGTGCAGCTTATTAACGATGACGCTGCTAAAACTACCTTCACCAAACAGATAGATATTCCTGCTAATGGTGAGTTGGAAATTGAGATCCAGCCAAACGGCGGTTTCGTAATTAAACAATAACAGTTTAAACAACTTTATAGAAAGCCTTGCCGATCGGCAGGGCTTTTTTTATGGCTTGGTGTAGCATAGCAGCTTAGAATTTCGTTTGAGTTTGGAAATTTGATGATCTAATTTATTATGAAAACAAAGTTTATTCCCTTATTCGCTATTTTGTTGTTCGTTGTAGTATCATGTGGTAAAAATTCTACTAACAATGAGTTTGACAAGAGTTTTGATGCCTGGAAAAGATTCAAAACCGAATCTCAAAACTCTTATAAGTATGCTGTTACAACCGGCTCATTTACGGGTTACGGCACAGAAACTATAATTTATGTACAGAATGGAAAGGTGTTAAAGCGTTCCTTTAAAGCAACGATGCAGGGCCCTGGTTCGCCCCCAACAAGTGTTGTGCAGGAGCAATGGACGGAAGAGGAGGGCAGCTTAAACACACATCAAAAAGGAGCTGCTACCAGAACTTTAGATGAGGTATATACCGAAGCTAAAAATAACTGGCTTAAAAAACGCGCAAAAACAACAACCTATTTTGAAACTAAGAATGAGGGAATGATATCATTGGCGGGGTATGTAGATGATGGCTGTCAGGATGATTGTTTTGTAGGGATCACCATATCTTCTATTATCAAGATGCAATTTTAAGGTAACCAAAAAAGGCCGATCCAAATTTGGAGCGGCCTTAGCTATCAATTGTATTAACCTATAAAGAATATCTCAATGTTATGCCAAGTGTACGTTGGTCGCCTAATACACCTGCATAATGACCAGCGTTACCACCTGCTGGTAGCAATTGCTCAAAGTAATTTTGATTCAATAAGTTACGGCTCCAAATATAAGTGCTAAATCCGTGGGTAGCTTTGAAACCTAAGCGTGCGTTCAATAAACCATAACCGGCTATGTTTAAGTAAGCTGATGGAGACGCGCTTGAAGAAAATGATGAGCGGAAAGAACCATCAACTGCTACAAAAAACTGCGATGTGTTGTTACCAAGGAACGCGTAGTTAGTTGCAAATTCGCCGCCTAATGAGCCGGCCCATTTAGAAACTCCCGGAAGCGCACCGCCGGAAACATCTTTAAACGGAGGTAACTGACCAGTTTCTTCTAAAGGAAGTGGCGCATTGGTGAATTTAACGTATTTAGCATCTGTCCAGGCGCCTGCTGCGTAGAATGAGAAGTTTTTATCTACACGGAAACTTGCATCTAACTCCACGCCTTTAACGTTTACCTTTTCGGCATTGGCAATGTAACCACGGTTCACAGTCAAATCTGCCGACTGTACGTTGGTTTGGTAGTTGTCAATATCTGAGTTGTGGAAAGTTAAGTTGAATATAAAGTTAGTGAACGGCGTGCTTTTAAAGCCAATTTCATAGTGTTTGGTTTTCTCTGGTTTTATTACAGCGTAGTCCAATATTGTTTTACCTGCCTCAGGTGATGGCAAACCGGCCACGTTCACGCCAACCGGCTTGTAGCTGGTTGAGTAAGTAGCAAAAGCGTTTAAGCGTGTGCTTGGACGATAAGCAGCTGTTATTGAATAAGTAAAGTTATTCTCATCAATGTTAGTAGCATAATTTTGGCTGCTATACACACCGCTTTTTATTTTCTGAAGTGCAGCCTTTACATCATCATTATATGTGGTCTTGGCAATATCTAAACCACCTCTGGCCTGTCGATCATAGTATACATCCTTTTTGTCGTAATTAATACGAGCTCCGGGTACAATGTGAAAGTTTTTGAAAACCTCATAATCAACACTGGCGAAAGCTGCCGCACTTTTAGATTTGATGGAAGCGTTGGTATAAATGCCGTATCCCTCTAATAGATCAGGTGTGGCCCATAGTTGATCCCAGGTATAGCCTGTTGGCGCACCTGTGCTGCCAGTCTGACTTTGTGAAAAGCGCCATTGCGCACTGCCTGATTCTTCAGTACCAGTAATTTTTACTTCCTGATCCAGATAGAATATACCCACAACACCGCTTAACTTCTCGTTAAAAGTACCTGCATAACGCACCTCCTGCGACCAGTTATGATGCTTTGCAGGGTTTTGTGATTTCTGCAGTACAGGTAAGCCTGTAAAGTCCCTGTCATTTGATGGGTCCCAGTTCCAGTAACGGTAAGCCGTAGTGGATGTTAAAGTACCAGGACCTATCTTGAAGTCGCCATTTAATGAAACACCACCTAATTGATTGCCCGATCTCCAGGGCGTATCATGGTCTATTACACGATCAAAAGCGTTGTAACTTGGCAATGTATATTTAAGATCTGCAATAATATTATTGAACTGGCGATAAGCAGGACGTTTTGTAGGTGCAACTCCGGCAATAACCTGTGCATAGCCATCAGGTTTTTGATCAGATGCATCACCCGCTAAAGTAATGGCAACGTTGTCTGAGGGTTTATATAGAAATTGTACACGGGCGCCTAAGTTGTTAAGGTCATTAGTTGCGCGGCCGGTACGAATATTTTGAACTAAACCATCTCGTTGTGTGCCCGAGAAGGAAACACGTGCTGCTATAGTTTTGCTCAAAGGTCCGGTAATAGCTGCTTTAGCTTGAATGTATCCAAAGTTACCAAAGCTGGTTTCAAATGTATAGCCGGGCGTAAAGCTTGGCTTACGCGTGGTAATATTAAACGCGCCTGCAGCCGTGTTTTTACCAAACAAGGTACCTTGCGGGCCACGTAATACCTCAATATTTTCAACGTCAATAAAGTCGAATGTTGCAACTGCAGGACGTGCATAATAAACCCCATCCACATAAACACCAACGCCAGGGTCCAAACCATCATTGGTCAAACCAAATGGTGAACCTATACCACGTATATTAATACCTGTGTTACGCGGGTTTGAAGTGTATAACTGTAATGATGGTACAAATTGTTTAACATAGTTAACGTTGAACGCACCGGCCTGGTCTATTTGAGAACCACCTACTACCGAAACCGGGATAGGTACATCCTGCAAAAGTTCTTTGCGGCGGCGGGAGGTTACTACAATTTCGCCCAAAAGATCGTCTTCCACTAATTCCAGTTCAAGTGAAGTGGTTTTAGAGCTCAGTACCTGGAAATCCTGCGCTTTAAAACCTACAGATTTAACCTGAAGGTAAAACGGTGGCTCAAGGTTGGGGGTAATGCTGAATGCGCCTTGCTCATCGGCAGCAACAGAGATTTTTGTACCCCTAACTGTTACTGTGGCATGGGGCACAGCAGCGCCTTTTGAATTTTTAACCACACCGGTTACTACTAACTGGGCGTATGCCGTTGATGAAGAATAAACTAAAAAGATCAGCAGTAAAAGTTTTACTGTTTTAGAAATAAGTTTCATTTATAAGTTGTTGTTTGCTTAAAGAATATGTTGTTAAGTGCTAAGAGATGATCTATTTAGATCAGCAGCAACAACATGTTTTTGTGAGTGAGGTAAAGTAAAGTTTAATCATAAAAGTTAATTTCTATTAATTTGATAAATCCTATAGATTTGGTAGACAAAAATATTAATAATTATTTGTTTGTCAATTTTTTTTTAAAAATAATAGAAAATATGTTTGATAAACAGTGGTTTGTGGACGGTTTGGGATGCTGTTTTTAGCTTACTGTACATTGCCTAAAATGTGGTTTAGCGTTAAATTCGGCAATAAAATGTTTATTTTGCACAATGCAATCTTTTGAACTGGATAGGGAGGATTTAAGCCGCATCAAGGTCGCTCTTGAAGAAGGGGATGATGTATTGAGGGAAGTTTTGCGGGATTATCATGCTTCAGAGATCGCTATCCTTTTTGAAAAACTACCATCCGAAGCGCACGAGCGCATTATCAACATACTGCCAACTGATATTGCCTCGGAGGTTATTTCAGAGATGCACGAAGAGTCGCATCCGGGAGAATTGCTGATCAACCTCGATCCTGAAAAACGTTCGGAAATAGTAAGCGAGCTGGAGTATGATGATGCTACCGACATTATTGCCCAGCTTGACGAAGAAGAGCAGGAAAATATTCTGGAGAGCATGGATGAGGAAGATGCTTCCAGCATTCGTGCGCTTTTAAGTTACGCCGAACATACAGCCGGCGGCTTAATGAACTCGTCGCTTATTAAGGTGAATATCAGCCAGGACAAAAAAGGAGCTCTTGATGATATCATACGCCAATCAGAGGAGATGGAGGAGTTTTACACCATTTACGTAGTGAATGGCGATGATGTTTTGCAGGGCGTGGTTTCCATTAAAGATATAATAAAAGCTCATGCTGATGTAAAAGTACAGGATTTACTAAAGCCTGATCCTGTTTACGTAAAAGCCGATGTTGACCAGGAAGAGGTTGCAAGGCTTATATCCCAATATAATTTAACTACCATACCGGTGGTTGATGATGAAATGAAGTTGCTGGGCCGCATTACCGTTGATGATATTATTGACGTAATGGAGGAGGAGAGCACGGAAGATATATTAAAGATCTCCGGTGTTTCTGAAGATGAGGAACTAAGCGGTAGCTGGCAGGATGCGGTGAAAAGTCGCCTGCCATGGCTGGTTATCAACCTCGGTACTGCATATCTCGCTGCTTCAGTTATCCGGCATTTTGACTCCACAGTTAAACAACTACCCCTGTTGGCAGCATATATGACTATAATTGCAGGTATGGGTGGTAACTCGGCCACGCAGGCACTGGCAGTAACGGTTAGGCGTATATCTTTAAGTGATCTGACCGACAGACAGGCCTACAGCACGGTGTTTAAGGAGTTTTTGGTTGGTTTGATCAATGGATCTGTTAACGGCCTGGTTGTTTTATGCGTTGCCCTATTTTATGATGCTAACCCTATGTTAGGGTTGGTTTTGTTTCTGGCCATGACAGGCAACTTAATGATAGCCGGTATTACCGGAGCAACAATTCCTTTGGTTTTAAAACGTGTGGGGATAGATCCGGCTGTTGCATCATCCATTATTATAACAACATTTACAGACTGCGCCGGCTTTTTGTTGCCATTATGGCTGGCCAGCAAGTTTTTGCTGTAAGCTTAAAATACCTACATTTGAACTTTCAATTTAACTGAACGAAATGACCGAAGTAAGACATAACTGGACCCGCGAGGAAATTGCTGAAATATACCACACTCCATTGCTTGACCTTATTTACCGCGCTGCTACCATACATCGCGAAAATAAAGATTATGCAGAAGTGCAGATCAGCTCACTTATATCAATAAAAACCGGTGGTTGCCCCGAAGATTGCGCTTACTGCCCACAAGCAGCACGTTACAACACAGGCGTTGATGTGCACGCCATCATGCCAAAAGAAGAAGTGATTGCCGTTGCTGAAAGAGCAAAAGCAGGTGGTGCATCCCGTTTATGTATGGGGGCTGCCTGGCGCGAAGTGCGTGATAACCGCGATTTTGACAAGGTGATTGATATGGTAAAAGCTGTAAACGCTTTGGATATGGAAGTTTGCTGTACTTTAGGTATGCTTACCGAGAGCCAGGCACAGCGCTTAGCCGATGCCGGATTATACGCTTATAACCACAACCTGGATACGTCAGAAGATGATTATAAACGCATTATTACTACGCGTACTTATGATGATCGCTTGAAAACATTGGAGCATGTGCGTAAGGCAAAAATATCGGTATGCAGCGGTGGTATTATTGGCCTGGGTGAAACTGTGGAAGATCGCATTTCTATGATTAATACTTTATCTAACTTGCCTCAACATCCTGAGTCTGTTCCTATCAATGCTTTGGTGCCTGTGAAAGGCACACCATTGGCAGATCAGCCGCGTGTTGCCATTTGGGATATGGTGCGCATGATAGCTACTACCCGCATTGTTATGCCTAAAACAGTAGTGCGTTTGTCAGCCGGACGTACCGAGATGAGCACCATTGAGCAGGCGTTCTGTTTCATGGCTGGTGCTAACTCTATATTTGCCGGAGAGAAATTGCTTACAACGCCTAATCCATCTTTTGACGAAGATATGGCTATGTTTGAGCTATTGGGCTTAACTCCTCGTAAAGCCTTTAAAAACGGCAGGCCTGAAATAAAGGAATTAAAAGAAATGAGCATTAACGAAGTGATATAGATATGAAAGGCCGGGCAACCGGCCTTTTTTGTTATAAGGCTCATCAATTAAACCTTTCTTCAAACTTTCCGTCATTCAGTGTGGTTAAATTAACATGCTGAATATTAACAATAAATCACTTATTATATTTATTCCTGTACTGATGTTGGTTGCATCATGCAGTAAAATGAACGGTCCTGCTGCTTTGTTCAAAACGCGCTCTCCGCACGAGATGTATGCTGATAACCTACGCTCTGCGGGCTTAGAACGCTCTGAACTTGGCAGGCAATGGCTTACCCGCGCATCTGATATTGCAGCAAGTGCGTTGGCGGTGAAAATTCCCTACAAAGAAACCGGATACTTTGCTCCTGAAAAAACTCAGGTAGTTACCTTTAGCTTTGAGGCGATAAAAGGGCAAAAACTCAATATCTCGTTAACCAAAAAACCTGCCATAAACTTCAACATCTATTTAGATGTATTTGAGCGTAATAAAAAAGGTGAAGTTGAGCGTGTAGCTTATGCAGATACAGCAGGAACGGGCCTTGAGTATGAAGTGGAAGCGACAGGAAAATACTATTTACGTTTGCAGCCTGAGCTTTTAAGTGGCGGGCAGTACACTTTAACAATAACCGCAGGTCCATCTCTTGGATTTCCGGTTACAGCATCTGCCAAACCCCGAATAGGTAGTTTTTTTGGCGACGGACGTGATGAAGGCGCCAGATCTCACGAGGGCATTGATATATTCGCGCCTAAAAGTTCGGCCGCTATTGCTGCTGCAAATGGTGTAGTAACATCTGTACGCGAGAATAACCTTGGCGGAAAAGTTGTGTTTATGCGGCCGGATGGAAAAGACTACTCACTTTATTACGCGCATTTAGACGCGCAGTTGGTTAACCCGGGTCAGAACGTAAAGGTAGGAGATACGATTGGTTTAGTGGGTAACACGGGCAATGCACGTTATACACCGGCCCATTTACACTTTGGTATTTACACTAATAATGGTGCAGTAAATCCCATACATTATGTTGATAAGCAGGTTAAGGCACCGTTGGGTATAAGTTCACCATTAAATTTGCTTAATGCTACTGCAAGGGTCAATAAAAAAGTTACGGTGTTTAACATGCCTGTCTCCGGTGCTTCTTCAATTGCAACATTGAGCGCTAATACACCTTTAACGGTGACCGCGGCGGCTGCAAACTGGTATAAAGTAACGCTGCCAAATAATTTGACAGGTTATATAGATGCTAAAGCGCTGAGCACAGCGAAGACACTTAGAACTTTAGCGATAAGAGCAAATACCATACTTTACAACCAACCTGATACGTTAAATGCCAAACCTATTGCTGCAATTAAAATGGGCGAGCGCATAGATGTGCTTGGTAACTACAATAATTATCAGCTGGTTTCTGTTGGCGATTTAAGTGGTTGGATTTTGAATAATTAATTTTTTGGAAAATATTTTTCTTTAAAGTGATGTTTTGCTGACATATACAGTATGCAGTGTTAAATATTTTAAGTATATTTGTATATACAATTTTAAAACTCACTACAACACACATTTAATTTTTAACGTAAAAGTGTAATTATGAGAAAACATTTTTGGTGGATTTGCTGCGTCTTTTTGATAGTATGTGCAACAGTAATTAGCTGGGCGCCTGCTGAGAGTAATAAAGTTGCAGTAACTGCAAAAAACGAACGCTCTGCAAAGGAGTTATTTAATGAATATGTAAGTTCTGTTTACCAGGCAGCAAGCCTTGGTCAGGCAGGTTTAAGTCAGCAGGTATTTGAAAAAGCCCTTACAGGCTATTTCAACCTAAAAGCTGCCAATAAATTATCAAATGCAAGTGAAATAGTTACTATTGTTGATTTTACAAAATCCAGCCGTGAAAAACGTATGTGGATTGTAGATCTATTCAGCAAAAAGCTGTTATTGAATACCTGGGTAGCTCACGGACAGGGTAGTGGTGGCGATATGGCCGATCATTTCTCAAATACCAATCAATCTCACCAGAGCAGTTTGGGATTCTACGTAACCGACGATATTTATTATGGTAAACACGGTCGCTCATTGCGTTTAGATGGTATGGACGCCGGCTTTAACAATGCTGCACGTAACCGCGCTATTGTTGTACATGCTGCAGATTATGTTAGCGAAGGTACCATCAATGCTTTAGGCAGGTTAGGCAGAAGCCATGGTTGCCCGGCGGTATCGCCAGCGGTAATTGATATGGTGATCAATAACATAAAAGGTAAAACCCTTTTGTTCATCAACGGTAACGATGCTTCATACACTTCAAAGTATTTAGATAATGCGTTTGAGAATACTTTTGCGATGAACAAGGTGGAAGCTCCAACGCCGGTTTTACCTGTTAATTAAATTTAAATCCAATTATATACAAAAGGCACTGTGGGCAACCACAGCGCCTTTGTTATGTTATGACTTAATGTCGCGCTATGCAGCTATCATTTTATTCATGTGTGCATATAACACAATATCTAGGCCGTAAACGTCTCTTCTGAATTGTAGCGTACCATTTGCATCTTGCCAGCAGGTTACATAAGTAAGATATACCGGAACTTTTTTAGGTAATGCAATATCAGTGGGTTCTGATTTGTTGCTATTCATGTCATTAACAATAGTTTGGTATTTATCGCCTTCGCCGAACAAAGCAAGTGCTAATTCCTGCGGACGCTCCACACGTACGCAACCATGGCTGACCGCGCGAACCGGTTTATTGAAGGCGAGCTTTGCAGGGGTATCGTGCAGGTAAACACTGCTTTTATTATTGAACAGGAATTTAATTTTTCCTAAAGCATTACCATCCCCTGGACGTTGTTTAAATGAATATTGATCGCCGGAAGCGCTGGCCCAATCAATAGTTTCAGGGTCATCAACTTTTTTGCCGTTTTGATAAACGTCAATTCCTTCGTTTTCCAGATAATATGGATCGCGTGCAGCAATTTTCATTATTTCTTTAGTAGCAATACTTTCGGGTATATTCCAAACAGGGTTTACCTGCACGCTATGGATCATACTGTTTAATTGTGGTGTTTCGCGCGAGAAAGGGCGATCAACTTTATCGCTTTCATCATACTCAACTAAATTATCGCTTCTGTCAACATTCCGGCCTTCGCCAACACAAACTTTCATGTTTAATGCTGATTTTCCGTTTTCCATTACATCTAAGGTAAAATCAGGGATGTTTACCAATACATATTTATCAGCGGTTGGTTTGTTTTTCCAGCGTAAACGTTCAAGGTTAACGGCTAATATGCGCTCGCTTTCTTCCGCCGGCATGCCTGGAGCCTGAACACCTCCTGCCAAAGCTTTTTGCAAGGCAACGTATTGTGGGTTTTTAGGCTGAATGCTATCCAGATAATTTTTCAAATTAGCAGTTTGAAAAACTTTTAGCATAGATGTGCTATCAGGTCTTTGGGTTTCAGTATAATAGCGTTGATAAATACGACGCGGGCTTATAACGCCAAATTGCAAAGCATTTGAATAGTTTACCAAAGCATTGGCAGTTAACAATTCTAACTCTGCAAGGTCACGATAAGCTTCATCAAGGGTTTTAATTGCTTTCTTATCATGTATTTTATTGATAAGCGCGTTGATCTCATCTGCCTGAAATATCTTTGGATTTAAGCCGTGTGCTTTGGCTTTGGCCAGATATTCGTTAGCTGGGTTGAATTTTTCTTTTACGATATGATCCATTACAAAAACGGCATCGTAGCCATTGTTTTCGTAAAATGGAAGTATTACTTGTGGCTGTTTGATCTTAGCCTTTTTTTCTGCAAGCACTTTTTGGAAAACCTCCGAAAAGCCTTCGGGTGTTACATCTTTAAAAACCTTATTTTTGGATGCGCTATAAAGTTCTTTGCCCATATCTGAGCGACTTTTTTTGCAACTTTGAAACACCAGCAAAAACGCTAATGAAGAGAAAAGGAAGAGCCGTGTTAGCTTAAAAGTATTTGTTATCATAGGAGTTTGTAAATAATATATGCTTTACATTGCAATAGGCGTACCATTTTGAAAGCATGTTACTAATAATACTTAGTTAAATAAGCTACATCACAAGAAATATATATGTCAGAACAACATCAACGTGAGGTTTGGTTAAGAGGGCCGCTACCCGGAATTCCGCCTTTGTTACAGCCTGTGGCGCATGCTTTGTTGCAAGCGAAGGAAGAGGTAAACCGACTGATGGCCGAATTCCCGGAAATATACCTATGGATAAAACCTGTGGGCTTAGCTTCTCCGGGTTTTCACCTGCAACATATGACCGGAGTTATTGATCGTTTATTTACTTATGCCAATGGAGAAACTTTAACGGCAGCACAGATGGAGTTTCTGCATAGCGAAGGCACATCGCCCCAAAAACAGGACAGCGTTGCCGCTTTACTGGATGCCTTTAGCGCAAGGGTTGACGAAGCAGTAGCGAAACTTAGCATAGTTGAGGAAGCCACACTCTCCGAGGTAAGGGGAGTAGGCCGTGCTAAAATACCATCTACGGTTATAGGGTTGTACGTACATACTGCCGAGCATATAATGCGACACTCGGGGCAGTTGCTGGTAACGGCAAAAATTTTAAGAGGTTAATGGCGTTTTTATGTATCGGTATAAAAACCAGTAACCTGTAGCAGCAAATAAACTTATTAAGCCAAGCATCCACCACAATAAGTAGAAACCACCGTACTGGATAAGTACACTGCCCAGAAACGGAGCAGTAACCTGTGCCGCCGACCATGACATGCTGTACAGCGCAGCATACTCACCACGGTTTGTGGGGCTGCATCTGCTTATCCAAAAAGCATTCATAAATGGCATTGCTAAAATTTCTGATAATGTTATTAGCGTTACGATCACCGCTGCCGCCGCTATCCCGGCGGGTAATAGGTTAAATAATATATAACCAACTGCTCCGGTAAGCACGCCCGTTATAATGTAGACCAAACCGTTACGCCTACCTTCCAAACGGTGTACTATTATCATTTCAATCAATGCTATCATCACGCCGTTCCATGCCATCAAGGCCCCGATAATACGTTCGCCTAAGTGCCAGTTAAGTTTTAGAAACACCGGCTGCATAATGAAGAACTGAAAGAAACACATACCAAACAGCGTAGACAGGAAAATAAATGCAAGATATACTTTGTCCTTGTAGGCTGATATTGCCTCATTAGCTTCATCAACATGCTTTTTGATGCCAAACATTACTTTTGAACGGGGCATGAGTATAAGCAGCATAACACCCGCCAGAATGTTAGTGCAGCCATCTACCCAAAACAATAAATGATAATTGACAGCTGCAAGTAAACCACCTGTTGCTGCCCCGAATGCCCAGCCCAGATTAACGGCCAAACGGTTTAAAGAGTAAGAGCGGATCTTGTTATCTTCAGAACTGTAATGTGCTATAGCTGTTGAGTTGGCTGGTCGGAATGATTCATTGCAAAAGCTCAATATAAATGTGCCAATAGCCAAAGTTGGGTAGGTACGCAGGAAGCCTAATAGCATAAACAACAATCCACCGCTCAATAAAGCACCCACTTGCAAATCGTAAAAACCTATTTTATCTGTGAGTTTCCCGCCAAAAAACGAACCCATTATAGAGCCGATGCCAAACATGGCCATAATGGTACCTGCCTGAACAATACTAAAATGCAACTCCTGAACGCAGTAAATGCTCAGAAATGGCACCACCATGGTACCGCTTCGGTTAATAAACATAACAACGCTCAAATACCAGCTGTTGCGGGAAAGACCGCTATAAGCTTGTTTGTATAGTTGAGCGATTGTGGTAAGCATGGCTTGAATTCGAAATTACATTAAAAATCAGTGGAAGCAGGCGAGCAAGGAAGTCTGAATATTATAATAGAACCGATGAATGTCAAACTATAACATAGATGCCAATCGAAGAAAAAACCACTTTGATTTTGTAGCCAGCCTATGTTAGGTAAAAATAAAAAAAGCATAGACAAAATAATTCCTGTTATTCCAACAAGCGTCTTTCTGTATATAATATTAGTTACATATTTAGCAATAAATATCATGGTTAAAGACCATGCACAACTAAATAAGACAATTCTTAGGATAGAAATGATTAACTCGACCAGATGTATAATATGGTATTGAAAATAATCTGCAGCGTTAAAATATACAATGTAAGCAGAAACTGTACTTGCAACCAGAATACTTGTCAGTAAAATTTTTATTGTATATAGTAAAGCTTGTTTCACTTTGGTGAAGAAATGTGACGTTTTAAAGTTGCTGAAATTTAAACAAAAAGGCGATGAGTCAACCCATCGCCTTTAATATCAGGATAATCCTTAAAATCCTATAAATGAGGGTCCAGACGGGTATTTCTATTTCTTAGCCAATGATCGGCAATAACCAGTGCGGCCATTGCTTCAACAATAGGGACAGCGCGCGGCACCACACAAGGATCATGACGGCCCTTGCCCGAAATCTCGGCAGCATCGCCATCTGCATTAATTGTAGCCTGGTTATGCATAATGGTAGCAACAGGTTTAAACGCAACCTTAAACTCAATTGGCATACCGTTGCTGATACCGCCTTGTATACCGCCTGAGTAGTTGGTGATGGTTTTTACCTTTTCACCATCCTTAATAAACACGTCGTTATGCTCAGATCCACGCATTGAGCTTCCCTCAAAGCCTGAGCCGAACTCAAAACCGTGCACTGCATTAATGCTTAGCATAGCTTTGCCTAAATCGGCATGTAGCTTATCAAAAACCGGCTCGCCTAAACCAACAGGGCAGTTTAATACATGGCAGCTAACTTTACCGCCAACGGTATCGCCGTCCTTGCGCACAGAATCAATGAACTCGATCATTTCATTAGCCGTAGCCGGATCAGCGCAGCGTACAATATTTTGTTCGCGTTCAGCTATAAATTCATCCGCACTTATTATCTCCACATTAGGGGCATCAATTTTACCAACGCTGCTAACATGGGCTACTATTTCAATGCCTTGTGTTTTAAGTAACAGTTTAGCTAAAGCACCCGCAGCAACACGTGCCGCAGTTTCGCGGGCAGATGAGCGCCCTCCACCACGATGATCGCGTATGCCGTATTTGGTGTGATAGGTATAATCTGCATGTGACGGACGGAAAACATCCGTATTATGGTTGTAATCTTTTGAACGCTGATCTTCGTTTGGGATCAGCATCATAATAGGCGTACCTGTGGTTTTACCTTCAAAAACACCCGAAAGAATGCGAACGGTGTCGCTCTCTTTACGCTGCGTAGTGATTTTTGACTGGCCCGGTTTACGCTTATCCAGTTCGCCCTGAATATAATCCAGATCAACATCCAGCATAGATGGGCAGCCATCAATAATTACACCAATAGCTTCGCCATGCGATTCGCCAAAGGTTGTTATCCTGAATAGTTGTCCGAATGAATTGCCTGCCATATAGCCCCCTAACCCCCTAAAGGGGGAATGTTTCGCCCCCCAACCCCCTAAAGGGGGAGCAATTAAATAATGATTCTATTAGGGATAGAATGTAAATAAATACCCGCCAAAGTTCCCCCTTTAGGGGGCCAGGGGGCTAACAACAAACCCCACCTTTTCAAGATCTGTCCAGAAAGCCGGGTATGATTTTTCTACCACTTTGGCATCCTCAACTTCCAGTTCGGGTATCAGCAATGCCAAGGGTGCAAAGGCCATAGCCATGCGGTGATCATCATAAGTATTAATAAACATTCGCTGGGGAATAAATTTGCCGCTGCAGTCCAGCGTGTATTGCTCATTATCCTCAATTAGTTTAACACCCATTTTAGCCAGTTCGTTCTGTAAAGCTGCTACGCGGTCGGTCTCTTTAATTTTTAAAGTTTCCAATCCTGTAAAGGTAGCTTCATGGCCCAACGCGGCACAAACAACGATGACAGTTTGCGCCAGGTCGGGACACTTTTTCATATTGAACAGCTTTTTGCTGATAGCTTTTGCTTCTTTTTTCAGATAAACACCGCCATCTTTAAATTCCGATGATATACCAAAGTTGGCCATTATCTCAGTAATTACACTGTCGCCCTGTAAACTATAGGCAGTTAATCCGCCTAAAAAAAGTTCTGCTTCATCAGCTAATGCAGCTATTGAGAACCAATAAGACGCCGCACTCCAATCAGGTTCAACCGGAAGCTCCGTTTCTTTAAAATCCTGATTAGCTATACTGATCACATTATCATTCCAGTTGTGCTGAATGCCGGCCTGTGCTAACATAGCCAAAGTCATTTCAACATAGGGGCGCGATGTTAACTCACCTTCAATTTGTAGCTCCAAACCTTGAGGTAGCTTAGCAGCAATTAACAACAGGGCAGTGATATACTGGCTGCTGATGTTGCCTTTAATGCTGATGCGATTTGTTTTTTGCTCGAGGTTACCTTTTATGTGGATGGGAGGGAAGCCCTCGTTTTCTACATAATCAATTTCTGCACCCAACTCACGCAACGCATCAACCAATATGCCAATAGGGCGTTGTTTCATGCGGGCGCTGCCGGTTAATATCACTTCCTCGGGCTGCAAAGTAAAATAAGCAGTAAGGAAGCGCATGGCAGTACCAGCGGGACCAATGTTAACTTCGGATATCGGATTTTCGATTTCAGAAGCGGCTAATACAGTGTTTACTTTGCCCGACTTCAAAATTCCATGTAGCAATACCGTATCGGCAGCATCAGACACATTTTGCACCTTAACTTTGCTATTGCTCAGCGCTTCAATAATAAGCGCGCGATTGCATTCGCTTTTTGAACCTGTAAGCTGTATGGCGCCGTTAGCGGTTTTGCCTGGCTTGGTGAGCAGAATATTAGGGCTCATGTATTATGCGTGTGTAAGTTTTTCAGCTTGCTGACCTGCTGCCAGATCTTTATTCATGATAGCAGTTTGTCTGCGGATAGATTCGCTGTGTACCAATTCTAAAAACTTCTCGGTAAACTCTTCGCTTAACTGTAGTGCTTTACCGTAGCTGATAGCTTTTTGAAGGATCTCGTCCCAACGGTTAACCTGCAAAATGGTAATGTCGTTGTCGCGTTTGTGGATCCCTATTTGCTCAGCAATTTTCATACGCTCAGCAATTTTTTGAATTAAAAGGTCGTCAATTTTATCAATTGTACCACGTAGTTCGCTTAATTTATCTTTAACTACAGCGTCACCACCTTCTGGTTTACGTAATATCAAACGATCTATTAGTTCAGCCAAAGCAGCAGGAGTAACCTGTTGTTTAGCATCTGTCCATGCAACTGATGGGTCAATGTGCGACTCAATGATCAAACCTTGCATATCTAGGTCTAATGCTTTTTGAGATATATAACCTATCAAATCACGGTTACCGGTAATGTGGCTTGGATCGCAAATAATAGGTAAGTGCGGTGCTAAAGTTTTAAGGTGGATAGCAATATCCCACATTGGCTCATTACGGAAAGCAGATTTTTCGTATGATGAGAAACCACGGTGAATAGCAGCCAATTTGGTGATGCCGGCATTGTTGATACGCTCAATAGCACCTATCCATAATGAAATATCAGGGTTAACCGGGTTTTTAATTAATACAGGTACATCAACACCTTTTAACGCGTCGGCAATTTCTTGCACGGTGAAAGGGTTAGCAGTTGAACGTGCACCTACCCATAAAATATCAACACCTGCAGCTAAAGCTTCTTCAACGTGTTTTGCGGTAGCAACTTCAACGGCAGTTGGTAAACCTGTTTCGGCTTTGGCGCGTTTTAACCACTCCAAACCAATACTGCCAATACCTTCAAACTCACCCGGACGGGTACGTGGTTTCCATATACCTGCACGTAAAGCGGTTACTTTACCTGTGTTTTTCAATAAATGTGCGGTTGCTACTAACTGTTCTTCTGTTTCAGCGCTGCAAGGGCCTGCAATTAAAAATGGTTCGTTTACGGCCGTGATCCATGAGCTTAACGGCTGTATGTTTAAATTAAGTTTCATCGTTTAAATTTGGTTGCGAATGTCTGTAAATCTTGGTTTATTTATTTAATTTTTTTACACTTATATACTTACGTACAGGTTTTTCGGGCTTAACTTCCGGAGCTTTCTCACTTTCATCTTCGTAGCGGACGTACTCACCTAAAATGTTAAAGTTGTGGGTGTACTTTAGCACTTGTTTAATGGCAGCATCATACTGCTTGTTATCTTCCCACTCTACATCAACATAAAAATTATACTCGTGGCGTTTGCCTAACACCGGCATAGACTGTATTTTGCTCATATTAACGCCTAAATCAGCAAAAATATTAAGCACTTTAGCCAGTGCACCTACCTGGTTACTCACCTGGAAACATAACGACGCTTTATTAGGCGTTTGCTTGGTTACATTCTCGTGTGTGGTTAGTATCAGGAAACGGGTATAGTTCTTTTTGTTAGATTCTATGCGACGCTCAATAATATCCAATCCATAGGTTTTAGCAGCCAGCGCGTTGGCTATGGCTACAGTATCAGTCAGCTGCTCATCCTGAATGCGTTTGGCGCATGCGGCGGTATCGCTGCTCTCCACAATTTTAAGGTGCGGAAACTCGTCTAAGAAATCGCCGCACTGGCGTATGGCCATTGGGTGTGAGGTTACATTTTTAATTTGTTCAAACTTTACACCCGGCAAAGCCATTAAGTGTAACTGAATAGGCAGATAAACCTCACCAACCACCGGGAAGTTATAACCCAATAACAAAGAGTAATTAGGTAAAATACTGCCCGCAATGCTGTTTTCAATAGCCATAACTAAGTAGTCGGCTTCGTCACGCTCTAACGCCACAAAGGTTTGTTTGAACGAATCGCATTCAACAGTTTCAATATTCTCGCCAAAATATTCAAATGCAGCCTGCTCGTGGAACGATGCTTTTATTCCTTGTATGGCTACTCTTGGTTTATCTTTTTTCATAAAGCTTATAAAGCAAAAAGTCCCGGCTTTTTGGGCCGGGACTTTTCAATTTCTTGTTATATGTTTAGTGCATATTAGTCCCGGCTCTTACTGGTAAAGTAAAAGTAGTAGCCGTAAAAGTATGCGCTGTTAAATTTCATTGTTTTTAATTATGATGCGAATATACGTTTAAAAAGGATATGTCAATAGAAAATTTTTATTTTTTGTAAAAAAGAACACTAAACAAAATTTTATTGGGTAAAAATAGGAGTTTGCAGTTTTCAGTAGGCAGTTAGCAGTAATGGTTATTGCAATTTTATATAAGCTGCAAACAAATACGCCTGCACAGCATTTACCACTGCCCACTGCCCACTGCCCACTGCCCACTGCCCACTGACTAAGCAAACTACAAAACGCTGACCAACGCCTATTGATGAGCCGCACAATAAAACCTATTTTTGTATGCAATTTTTATACTGATGTCTGAAAACTTAGAACACGTAAAATGCCTGATAATAGGTTCGGGCCCTGCGGGATACACTGCAGCTATATATGCTTCACGCGCTGATTTAAAGCCTGTTATGTATACAGGCATGTTGGCCGGTGGGCAGCTTACGCAAACTACTGATGTAGAGAATTTTCCGGGATACCCAACCGGAGTAATGGGCCCTGAAATGATGGAAGATTTCCGTAAACAGGCCGAGCGTCTAGGTACCGAAATTAGATTTGGTTATGTAAGCTCGGTTGACTTTTCAAATCTGCCGCATAAAGTGGTAGTTGATGAGGTTAAAACTATATTGGCTGATACCGTAATTATATCAACCGGTGCATCTGCTAAATGGCTGGGTTTAGACTCGGAACAAAAATATAGCGGCTTTGGCGTTTCTGCATGTGCGGTTTGTGATGGTTTCTTCTTTAAAGGACAGGATGTTGCCATAGTAGGGGCCGGCGATACTGCTGCTGAAGAAGCTACTTATTTGGCTAAAATGTGCCGCAAGGTGTACATGATCGTTCGTCGTGATGAATTCCGTGCTTCAAAAGCAATGGTTCATCGTGTGCTGAATACCAAAAACATTGAAGTGTTATATAACACCGAAACCAAAGAGATTTTAGGAGACGGACAAAGTGTTAACGGTGCCCTTGTTATCAATAGCAAAACTAACGAGGAGCGTAAGCTTGACGTTACCGGTTTCTTTGTGGCAATTGGTCACGAACCTAACACAGGCATATTTAAAGGCTGGATTGATATGGACGAAACAGGTTATATCAAAACCCGTCCCGGCTCAACCGAAACTAACGTTGAAGGCGTGTTTTGCTGCGGCGACGCGCAAGACCACATTTACCGTCAGGCGGTAACAGCTGCCGGTTCAGGTTGTATGGCTGCTATTGATGCGGAAAGGTATTTAGCTGCTAAAGAGCACGTTGTGACGGTTTAAATAACTTTTATAATATTGAAAAAGGCATCTATTATATAATAGATGCCTTTTTTATTGGGTGTAAATTTTGTTAACCGGCAATAGCAGATGCGGAGTGATTTTTACCATAGCGCAGCCGCTGATAGATCCAGGTGTTAATGAGCAGAAGTCCCATGCCATAAAAAACATCCTCAATAGGTATCGTTAATATACGCGCCCCAATTATGTGGTCTGGATTGTACCAAACTACCGGCGCATCTAAACAGGTGCCTGTAAGCAAACCGTTTACAATTGTAAAAGGGATGAGCAGTATAATATATATTATATAAAACCTGCCCAGCCACCGCACTTTTTTGTAATATGCGGCAAATATTAAAAGTGCTAATAATCCAAATGCTGATGCTGTGTAATAATTGTTACGGTAAATTGCGGCTATAATTATACATAAGCCAATAAGTGTATAGCTGATGAATGGTGAACTCTTGGATAGCACATTTTCAGGGATTACCCTTATCAGGCAGTCAAACGTGAACACGCAGGCGTAGGGTATACATACAAAGAATAGTATCTCCTCTAAAGGCATATTACCCACATGTATGCCCGTTATATAAGTAGAGTTAAAGCCCCAAACGCCCATGCTTGTAAACCAGCTGTCCCAAACCAAATAGAACAAACTGGTAACTATTATTGCAGGTAGTAAAGCGTACCAGTGCTTATACAATCCGCTTTTTGGATGAAATGATACCAGGAAGGGTACCGAAATACTGAAGAAATCAATAAGCAGATAGGTGTATTTTGTCATGAAGCCGCCTCTTGCTTTTTAAAATATTTGCGCGGAACCCATAGCATACCAAAGCATTCGCCGTCATGCTTACCTAAATGTTTGTGGTGCATTTTGTGCGCGCGACGAATACCCAACAGGTAGGGATTTTTGGTGTTCCGTAACCATTTAATACGTTGATGAATGAAAATATCGTGCACAAAAAAGTAGCAAAACCCATACAGGGTAATACCCAAACCAATGTACAGCAAAAATGTAACAGGGGTATAAATACCGATAGCCAAACAGGTGATACCAGGGGTAGCGAAAATCAAAAAGAAGGCATCGTTATGTTCTAAAAAACCGTAATGCTCTTTATGGTGATGATCTTCATGTAAACCCCATAACCAACCATGCATCAAATACTTATGTGCCAACCAGGCAACGCCTTCCATCGCGACAAATGAAACTACGGTTATTAATATGTTATATACTATTTGCATTGTTTTTCTTTTGGTTAATACGTTCAAAACATAGCCTGAACCATGGTGTGTACTGCTCAGGATTTTCACTGATGTCAGAGGTAAGAGCTTCCGTACTGATATATCTGAAAGAAGCAACTTCCGCAGCATTAGGTTGAGGCAGGCTGTCGCTGATGCCAATAAACACATGGTCAAACTCGTGTTCAACCAAGCCGTTATCAAACTCAGCACGGTAGGTAAAATTAAACCACTCTTCAAGTTCACAATCCATGCCCATTTCTTCTTTAAGTCTGCGGTTTGCTGCGTCAATGGTCGACTCGTGAGGGCGTGGGTGACTGCAACAGGTATTGCTCCACTTGCCCGCCGAATGATATTTTTCTAAGGCGCGTTGTTGCAACAAAAATTCGCCTTTAGAATTGTAAACAAACACGGATATAGCACGGTGTAATGAGCCGGTAACATGAGCCTGCATTTTCTCCATCACCCCCTGTGCAACATCGTTGTTGTCAACAAGTATCACGTTCTCCATTGTATCGGCAATTATATCCAATTTAATTTGTGTTTTAACATCGTGTCAAACAATAACGCAATTTTGCGCCGGTTAGATATGCGGAACCTTTCAGAAAACACAGCACTCGCAGCCGCCAGCTTGATCTTCTTAAAAAGCTGCTGATAATAGCGATACGCTAAAAACACGCCTCTGCGAGATGAGCGAGGTAACATACGTATGCCTACAAGCGCATCCGAGAAATCTTTTTCAATTTCTTCTTCAATTTTGCGCTTATCCACCTCGGTAAATACAGAAAGGTCTACGCCCGGAAAATAGGTGCGGTTAAGCTGGTTGTAGTCAGCGCCAATATCACGAAGGAAATTGATCTTTTGAAATGCCGCGCCAAGCTTCATAGCTGACGGTTTGAGCTGTTCATAAACTTGTTTATCCCCACCCGTAAATACGTACAAACACATCAATCCAACCACCTCTGCGGATCCTAATATATATTCCTCGTACTTGGCTTTGTCGTATTCCTGCTTATATAGATCCATTTCCATGCTATGCAAAAACTGATGGATCAACTGGTGGTCTATCCGATAATCATGCACAGTCTTTTGAAAAGCATTTAAAATAGGGTTCAAACTTATCCCGCTTTCGATAGCCTCAAAACAATGTATCTTAAACTGATCTAATAATAGCTGCTTATTATGGTCATGAAAGCTGTCAACAATCTCATCTGCCAGCCTTACAAAACCGTAAATGGCGTAAATGGGGTCGTGCAGATATTTATCAAGAAAACGTATGCCTAAAGAGAAACTTGTGCTGTAACGCCTTGTGGTCAATTTGCTGCATTCAGCTGATAATCGGTCAAATTTTTCTTTCATAGCACTAACGTTTAAGGTATCTGAGTAATTGGTTGGCGGCAACATTGCCGGATATGATAGCGGGAGGTACCCCCGGTCCCGGCACAGTAAGGTGCCCTGCAAAGAATATATTTTCAACTTTCCTATTGCGCATAGATGGCTTAAGTATGGCTGTTTGCGTTAATGTATTAGCTAAACCATATGCATTCCCTCCAAACGAATTGTAATCTCCTTTAAAGTCGTCAATACAGTAACTCTTTTTGTAGTCAATTGAGTTGCGGATGTCTTCACCGCAATAAGCTTCCAAACGATCCATTATAATATGGAAGTATTTTTCACGCAGCTCATTCGTTTCAGTTATGTCAACAGCTAATGGCATTAATATAAACACATTTTCGTGGCCCTCAGGCGCTGCATCATTATCAGTTTTTGACGTGCAGCACACATAAAACAAGGGTTTTGACGGCCATTTAGGGTCTTTGTATATCTCTACAGCATGTACCTGCAGGTCCTCGTCAAAAAACAAGTTGTGGTGTTTTAAACGCTTTAACTTTTTATTTATGCCGAGGTAAAATATAAGTGCCGATGGCGCCATTACTCTTTTCTTCCAGTACTCAGGGGTATAGGTAGCGTACTCTGGCCCAAGCAGTTCCTGGTCAATGTGATGATGATCGGCAGAGCCTATAACGGCGTCAACATCATGAACGCTATTTTTAGTGTAGATGCGGTCAATTTTCTTTCCGTTAATATCAAATCCGGTTATAGCAGCATCAGTGTGAAATTTTACCCCCTGCCGTTCAGCAACAGTTTTCATCGCTGTTATGATCTGTGCAAAGCCGCCCTGTGGATACCAAGTGCCTAATGCAAGCCCTGCATAGTTCATTAGGCTGTATAATGCAGGCGTATCCTGCGCCATTGCACCCAAAAACAGGGCTGGGAATTCCATCAGCGCTATCAGTTTCGAGTTTTTGAAATGCTTTTTTACGTGCGCGCTTAAAGAAGTAAATACCTGTAATTTAAATACACCTTTTATCAGTTCAATATCTGCAAACTCGGTTATGGATAAGCCGGGTTTGTAAACCAGTTTATTGATACCGATGTTGTATTTAAAAGCTGCTTCTTTTAAAAACTTGTCTAACTTTTGAGCGCTGCCCGTTTCAATCTCTTCAAATAAGGCTGATAAGCCGGATAAGGTAGCGGGCACTTCTAAAACATCATCTTTACCAAAAATGATATCATACTGCGGATCTAATTCAGTGAGTTTGTAAAAGTCGGCAGGAGTGCTGCCCATGTCGGCAAAAAATTTCTCAAAAACATCAGGCATCCAATACCAGCTCGGGCCCATGTCAAATGTGTAGCCGTTATCTGTTTTAAGTTGACGGGCGCGTCCACCTATAGCTGCGTTTTTCTCATAAACGCTTACATCGCAACCTGCCTTAGCCAAATAAGCCGCAGCGCTAAGTCCTGAGAAACCAGCACCTATGACAGCAATTTTTTTAGATGGAGTTAATTGTGTCATACAGTACGTTTGTTTTTTATAATTGATTCAAAATCCGCCGGATTTTCCAGCAATTTAATGTTTTCAGGTAGGTTTACAGCATGCATTATCTTCAAATTGCCTGACAAGTAAATAGTTACTCCCTTGAGTTGTGAAGACAGGGAGTTTAAATAAGTTTGGGCTTCTGCCGGCAGCCTCATTCTTGTCATGAAAAGCAACAGGAATTCCGGCTTCGTGACGGAAACTGCATCGTGCAACGTATCTAACGGAACTCTGGGGCCTAAGTAAATTACACGCTGACCGGCGGCTCTAAGCAAATAGTTGGCTAACAACAGCGGTATGTCATGATCTTCATCTTCGGGCAGGAACAGTAGCCAACCTTTTGTTGTATTATCTACAACTGCGCAGGAATCGGTAGCGGCAAATAGTTTTTGACGGATGATCTGAGATAAAAAATGTTCCTGCGATGGCGAAACTTTTCCGTTAAGCCACAAAAGGCCAATTCTAACTAATAGTGGATAAATAACAAATTTGTAAGTATTGAGAATACCGTCCTGCCCGAAGGATGAAGAAATCAATTCACTCAATTTTTTTTCGTTATAAACCAAGCAGCTATTTATTATTTGGGTTATAAAGTATTCATGTCTGTGTTGGGCGGCAACTGTGCTGTCAATGTCAAGCTGTAACAATTGGCTCATATCGCTATTGCTTAAGCTGCAAACGCGAGATATTTTGTGTCCCGAATGATATAAACCTGTAATACTCAACAAACGTTTTAATTGCTCGTCATCGTAAAAACGTGTATTTCCGGCTGTACGAGAAGGTTTCAGCGCGCCATAACGGCGTTCCCATATCCGTATATTATGTACAGATATGCCCGAAAGCTTTTCCAGATCAGAAATTGAGTAATTCATTTTGTCTAAAAAATATAACGGTAAATTTAGACAAAAGTTCTTTAATTGTTAAAAATGATTTTAACAATTGGGAATTTATTTTTGAAACAAGCGTTATAAAAAGATTGGTTAACTTTTGTGGCATTATTTTTACAGCCGTAGTATGCTATTAATTTTATAAAATTTTAAATTCACCAACTTAAATTATTGATGAACCTGTTTATGTTAAGAAAAGGCCGGGCATTGCTGGGGTTGATATGTGTCTGTTTATCGTACAACTTGAGAGCGCAAGATGTTGACCCTAACATGGGAATCATTCCTGCGCCTGTATCAGTAAGAAAAGCCGCAGGTGTATTTCTGTTTAGTCAGCAAACAACTGTACTGGCAGATACGGTAGATCATAAAGCGGTTGTTTTTTTTACAGAGTATCTTCAAAATAAAACAGCATTACGTATCCAGCCAAAATTATATAACAAACAAAGCGGCAGCAATACGTTGATATTGACCAGTATCGGTTCTGAAAACTTACCTGCCGACGGATATCGTTTAACAATAACTCCTCAGAATATCACACTTGTTGGTAAAGGGGCGGGGTTGTTTTATGGCATGCAGACTTTAATTCAGTTAGTACCGACAAATAAGGCGGCCACCATTCCATTTCCTTGCGTGCAAATAGAGGATTTTCCACGCTTTAAGTACCGCGGCTTTATGTTAGATGTGTCAAGGCACTTTTTCAACGCGGCAACGGTGAAAAAATATATCGACCTGATGGCGATGTATAAGTTGAATAATTTTCACTGGCACCTTGCTGATGATCAGGGTTGGCGAATTGAGATCAAGCAGTACCCAAAACTTACCGAAATTGGTAGTAAGAGAGCTGAAACGCTTATTGGTAATTATCACGACCGCCAGCCGCAACAATTTGACAGCACGCCATATGGCGGTTATTATACGCAGGAAGAGATACGGGATGTTGTGCAATATGCCGCTCAAAAATACATCAACATCATCCCTGAAATTGACATACCGGGTCATTCTAAAGCTGCTTTAACGGCTTACCCTGAGTTTGGCTGCAACGCGCCTGATACGTACACCGTATCGGGAACATGGAGCGAACGCCATGATGTTTTTTGCCCCAGCGAAGCAACATTCACTTTTCTGCAAAATATCTTTACCGAGATAATGGATCTGTTCCCGGGCAAATACATCCATATAGGTGGTGATGAAGTGGCAAAAGACGATTGGAAGGCCAGCGCATTTTCTCAACAACTGATAAAGCGTTTAAAGCTGAAAGACGAGAAAGGTTTACAAAGTTACTTTATCAGGCGGATGGAGGAGTTTATTAACTCAAAAGGCAGAAAAGTAATTGGCTGGGATGAAATATTAGAAGGGGGGCTTGCCCCAAATGCCACAGTAATGAACTGGAGAGGAGAGGCCAACGCTGTTGCTGCCGCTCAGCAAAAACATGATGTTATAATGGTGCCAAGCGGCCGTGGTCTTTACCTTGACCATACACAAGGCACCAATCTGAATACCGAACCTGTAGGCATTGGTGGTAATGCGCCGATTGAAAAAAGCTACAGTTTTAATGTGATCCCGGCAGGGTTAACGCCTGAACAAGAGAAATATATAATTGGCGTTCAAGCTAATTTATGGAACGAATATATAGGTACGCCTAACAAAGTTGAGTACATGTTATTGCCGCGGTTGCTATCGCTTGCCGAAATTGCATGGACACCTGTAGCTAACAAAAACTTTACCGACCTTATGGAAGTGCGGATGCCAAAACAATTGGCCGTATTAGAGAAAAATAATTACAATTACCGTGTTCCTGCTACCATTGGTACTAAAGATACCATAATGTTTGGCGCCCGGCTAACTGCGCAGTTAAAACCATCTGTAGAAGGAGCTAAAGTTTATTATACCATTGATGGTTACACGCCTAATGAAACCGATCTGGAATATTCTACTCCACTTAGCTTTACAGTACCGCAAAACCAGTATCGTGAATTACAAACGATTGTAATTACTCCTGCCGGGAAGCGTAGCACGCCAACTAAAACGCTTGTTTATAATAAGACGCCATTCCCTGCCGTTGAATATACAGGTAACAAACAAGGCATGCTTTACCAGTTATTTACAGAAGGAACTCTTACCAGTACCCGTCAGTTAAATATACCTACCGCCGGATTTGATACTACGCAAGTAATTAAAAGCTTTAATACATTGCCGTTCCGTAAAATTGCATCAACATTTGGAGTGATTTACCAGGGTTACTTACGGGTTGATGAGGATGGGGTATACGGCTTCTCTACCTTATCAGACGATGGTTCAATGCTTTATGTAGATGACATACCGGTGGTTGACAATGACGGCAGGCATTCGCCTATAGAAAAAGGTGGAGCTGTGCCATTGCAAAAAGGTTTTCATAAAATAACCGTTAAGTATATAGACGTACGTATTCCCGGAAAGATACAGGTGTTTATGACGCTGCCGGGTAAACCTAAAGGTGAGTTATCGCCCGATTCGCTTTACTATTAATTTAAAATGAAGAGATATTTATTATTTGTGCCGTTGCTTTGCGCAATAATTGCCGGTTGTGGCAATAACGAAAAACCGGTTGTTAAATCTGCTCCGGTAACCCAATCCAAAACAATGGAACCTTTCAGGTTTCATAAGTTAGTTGAAGTATCGCCAGGACAATATTATGATGTAGTGAGCTGGGGACGCGCCTCAGTTGATACCGGTGCATTTTTAATACTTCATTCCGATTCATTAGGAAGAAAATACACAACTACAACCGGTGATCTGGATGGTGCAATTGTTGATGTGTTCAATACAGATATGGATGCCGATGGCAACCCGGAAATAATTATTCAAGCCAAAAGTTCAGATACTACCAAGTATGTAAATATTTACGCTTTTGAGTTTAACAATAACCACGCTAACGAGATCAGATTTCCATCGCTTAAGAGCTCGAAATCAAACTATCGCGGACAAGATAATTTTTATATTCAGGAAGGTAAGTTAATACGTGAATTTCCGTCGTACACAGGCGAAGGTAAAGACGCAAAGCCAACAGGAGGGAAATACAAGTTTGAATATACTTTAAGCGGAAATGATTTCGACATAAAAACATTGGTAAAAGATTCAACCCTTAAAGACACCCCTGTTGCAAAAGAACCCGCGCCGGTAAAGAAAAAAGAAACGGTAAAAAAGAAAGCTACACAGAAGAAACGTCGCCGCAGGTAACTATTTAACTGATCAAGGTTGCTGAAAATTAACCCTGATATTGACCCATATGAGCCAATTAATGCGGTTAGTGACAATCTCTTTACAAAAGCTTTTATAATTTTAATGCTATTGGCTTTTTTGCATATTTGTATATAACCCATTAAACCAGTGCATTTTTTATATCCCGCATTTCTGTTCGCTTTGGCATCGCTGGCCATACCTGTAATTGTGCATTTGTTCAATTTTCGCAGGTATCAAAAGGTTTATTTCAGTAATGTGCAGTTCCTCAAAAATATACAGGAACAGCAATCATCAAGAAGAAATATAAAAGAGCGGTTGATATTAGCGGCACGTTTACTGGCTTTGTTTTTTCTGGTACTGGCTTTTTCCCGCCCTTATATACCCGGTAAGCGTGCCGGGATCAATGGCGCAAGGCAAGTAGTAAGCGTTTTTATTGATAACTCTTATTCTATGCAAAACCTCAATAGGGAGGGCTCTTTGCTGGATGAAGCTAAACGCCGTGCCAAAGAAATAGCTGCGGCTTATACTAATAATGATCGCTTTCAATTATTAACGCAGGATTTTGAAGGTCGACATCAGAGACTGTTAACGCCCGCCGAATTTGTTGATGAGGTGGACGCCGTTAAAATTAGCCCGCGTAATCATACCTTACAGCAAATAATTTACCGCCAGCAGGGTCTGTTAGATAACCAGCCTGAGGTGCATCGGTCAGTCTATATTCTATCTGATTTTCAGAAAAATATATCTGATGGTAAACCTTTAAAAGTTGATACAGGACTGCATGTAAGCCTGGTGCAACTAAGGGCAAGTACGCCGGCCAACGTAGCAGTTGATTCGGTTTGGTTACTAAGCGCTATTCATCGCCCCGGCGAAACGGAGAAAATGATAGTTAAGCTGCACAACTATTCTAATGAAGAATCAACAAAAATTCCGCTTAAGCTTACCATCAACGGTGAACAAAAGGCTTTGGGTGGTTTTTCCATCCCGGCCAAATCATCACAGATAGATACGCTTACTTTCTCCGGTCTTTCGGCTGGATGGCAGCGTGGTGAAATAAGTTTACAGGACAACCCTATCACTTTCGATAACCGCTTTTTTCTGAGCTTTAACGTGAAAGAGAAAATGCAGGTATTGCTAATAGACGGCGGAATACCTAACCCATATTTGAAGGCAGTTTTTGCTACCGATCCATTTTTTGATGCCAGACGCGTTTCTGACGGTAACGTTGATTATGCCTCGCTGGGCACTTATCCGCTTATTGTTTTAAGTGATGTGCGTATGGTATCGCCGGGATTAGCGCAGCAACTTACCGCCTACGTAAAAAAAGGCGGAACACTGGCTGTATTCCCTGCAACAGATGCCGATTTGAACAACAACCGTACATTTCTGCAAAATATAGGTGCTGCTTACCCTAAGCAGGTCGCGGAAGAAAATTTGAAGGTGGCATCTCTTAATTTACAGAACCCTGTATTTAAAGATATTTTTGAGAGCTTACCGAAAAATCCTGAATTACCAACCGTAAAAAAATACTATCAGTTAAAATCCGCTGTAAAAGCGCAAAATGAAAACTTAATGCAATTGCAAAACGGCAATTCTTTTTGGGCCGGATTTAATAGTGGTGCAGGTAAGGTGTACGTATCTGCCGTTCCGCTGGCTGACGATTTTAGTAATCTACCGCGCCACGCTTTATTTGTGCCGATTATGTTCCGGATAGCTTTATTAAGCGGACGTGAGCAACCTCTATTTTACAACATGGGTCATGATGATGTAATTGAGACACTGCCAATTCAAACTTCAGAGAAACAACTGCTTAAACTAACCAAATCAGGCAAAAGTATCATTCCGGATGTAAGGCAGCAGGAGGGAAGTACTTTACTGTATGTATCAGACCAATTGCAGGAAACAGGGCTTTACGATCTGAAAAAGCAGGATAGTACTGTAGCCGTTATGGCATTTAATGATAACAGGGCCGAGTCTGACATGAGTTACTATACCGCCGGTGAGTTGAATAATATTGTCCCTGAGGCAAAGGGAGTTATAGAAACTACAAAAGCATCTTTAAAAGATGTGATAGGTACATCAAATTTTGGCACGCAATTATGGAAACTTTGTATAATTTTGGCATTGGTTTTTCTGGCTGCCGAAATACTGCTGATCAGGTTCTACAAAACAGATCAGCGTGTACTTTTGAGCGCCGATGAGCCGGCACCAATCCATACATAAAGCAGCGCTAATGAATTTGCTTATCAAATCTGCTACAGTTGTTGATCCAAACTCACCATTCCATCAACAGGTTGCTGATATTTTAATTGAAAACGGAACTATTAAGTCTATTGCCTCTGAAATCAATGAGGAAAACACCAACGTTTACGATGGCACAGGAAAACACGTTATCCCTGGCCTATTCGATCTGAATTGTAACATAGGCGAATTAGGCCTTGAAACAAAGGAGACACTTCAAACAGGTACAAAGGCCGCTGCAGCCGGTGGCTTTACAGGTTTAGCTTTAATGCCTAACACGCAGCCGCCTGTCCACTCAAAGGCCGAGGTGGAATACCTGTTTAACCGGGCAAAGACCAATCTGGTTGATGTTTTTCCTTTGGGAACTATATCGCATAAACGCGAGGGTAAAGACCTCGCCGAAATGTACGATATGTACCTGAGCGGCGCCAAAGCTTTTACAGATGGCACGCGCCCGGTTAGTGATGCCGGACTAATGGAACGCGCGCTGTTGTACACCAAAGGTTTTAGTGCCCTTGTATTCTCTTACCCGGAAGACCCTGCTATTGCCGGAAAAGCAAAAGTTAACGAAGGCGAAGTAAGTACGCTTTTAGGCATGAAAGGAATCCCGGCACTTGCCGAGGAGCTGATAGTTGCGAGAGATCTTTACCTGGCTGAATACACTGATTCCAAAATACACTTTAGCACCATATCAACAAAACGCTCGGTTGAGCTAATTAGGGAGGCCAAGAAAAAAGGCATACAGGTAAGCTGTGATGTGGCAGTTCATCACCTGGTGCTTACTGATAGCGCGTTAATGGGCTTTGATAGTCTTTATAAGGTAAAACCACCGCTACGTACCCAAAATGATGTTGACGCGCTTATAGCGGGTTTAAACGACGGAACTATTGATGCAATAATAACGCAACACACCCCGCATGAAATAGAATTTAAAGACGTAGAATTTGAAGTGGCAGAATATGGCATGATCGCGCTACAAACTGCTTTTTCTTTGGCATTGCAGGCAGGACTATCATTACAGACGATAGTTCAAAAAATGGCAATCAATCCACGTGATATATTAAATGTTGATGCTGCTACAATCGCCGAAGGTTCAGTTGCCAATCTGGTGGTGGTGGATACCGCTGTCGAGTGGCAGTATAACAGGCAGAATAACCTATCTAAATCAGCCAACTCACCTTATTTAGGTAAAACTTTAACAGGTAAAGTTTTGCTAACTTGTAATAATAACCAATCAATTGTATCTGATATTTAAAGAGATGATAGATCCTAAAGTAAAGAATGGTATTAAGGCAGCTATGGCAGCCTTATCTGAATATAGCAATTCAGACGCTGCTGAGCTCACCAAACAATTAGAAGAAGTTTTTTCATTAGAAGTGGACTTTTTGAGTAAAGTTGATGCCCTGGATAAAACTGTTGATGATAACCCTGAACTGGAAGGTTTGCGTGAAATATTGTTTGACCTGCTAATGGTGAACTTTTTTAGCGCCGACGTTAAAAAGCTGGAAGAAGATTACCTTGATAGTAAAGAATGGGAAGATATCGAAGAAGAGACGCTTGACAGGGGTACAGAAATGCTTAACTTGTTGTTGTATTTGAATGAATGCGCCGACGAGGACATCGAACCCGAACTGGAAGACTATCTAAAAGAGTTCTTACTGGTTGACGAAGACGAGTTTCAGGACGAGTACCGTATTTACGAGCCTGTAATATCTAACCAGATATTAATGGAAAGTCCGGTAGTTGAAATTGCAAAGGTGGCTGAAAAGGTATCAGATGATTCAGAATTGAAAGAGATATTTTACCCGATGATGTGCTTTTTTCAAAACCCTGATGCCGGCGAAAAAGAGAAGCAGGAGATAGCGGCAAACGCAAGTGATAAAGAATTTACCATGCCGGTAATTGCTGTCCTACAATCGTTTATTTAAACCTTAAAATAATATAAAATGGAAAACCAAGCTGCTGTCACCCCTAATCCTACCAAGGTAGCCACAAAGTGGGCCTTAATAAGCACTCTTACCAATATTGTGCTAACTTACGTTTTCGAATTTATGAACCTTGATCAGCAATCGCCGATTAAGTATTTATCGTTTTTGCCTTTTATCATATTCCTCTTTTTGGCTCAAAAGGAGTTTAGAGATACCACAGGTGGTGGATACATGACTTTTGGAACCGGGTTCTCAACCGGCTTCCGTTACTCTGTATTTACCGGCCTGCTTTTAGGCGTATTCATAGCAATCTATTTGTGGATTTTGAGTCCTGAGGTTTTAGAGAAATCACTGGAGGCATCTCGTGCCCAAATGGAAGCAAGAGGTATGTCAGACGCTGAAATTGAACGTTCTATGGGTATTGCAAACAAAATTGGACCTTGGGCTGGTGGGTTTTTCTCGGCATTAATGTATACTATAGTTGGTGCATTATTGTCATTAATTGGCGCTGCTATCTTTAAAAAAGAACGCTCTCCGTTAGATACCGCCGTAGATCCGGAATAATCTACAGAAAGCTCTTTAATTGTTAGCTCATAGCTATAGCTAAACATGTCGTACCGTTTCACCGAGCATATGAGACGATGTGAAACGATATTTTTTATAAAAATTTGGTAATCAATAAATTGCAGATTTTTAGTGAAACGAAAATGAAACGGGTGAAACGGCTAATTTTAATTTTCCCGTAAATTTTAGCCTATGTAGCGTTACTTGCGGTGCTGTAAACGCACACACCTTTAGGCGCGAAGTGATATTCAGTACTGTAGTTTAATGCAGATCTCAGTTAAAACAAAGCGGCCTCCTGGTTTTTCCAGGAGGCCGCTTTGTTTTATTAATATGTGTAACGCTGTTATTTATTAATAACATGTTTCATAATATCATTACCAAATACAAATACCATCAGGGTTATCAGCAATACAAAGCCAACCACCTGAGCCCGCTCTAAAAACTTATCGCTTAGTGGTTTGCCTTTTACCATCTCAATGATCAGGAACACCGCATGGCCGCCATCAAGCGCCGGTATTGGTAAAAGATTGGTAAAGGCAAGCACCATCGATAAGAAGCCTACCATGGTCCAGAAGTGTATCCAGTTAAGCTCTGTACCAAACATGGTTGCTATAGCCACAGGACCACCAACAGCTTTACCCAATTCAACATCGCCTTTAAATACTTTTGACAGACCTTTAATGTTGTCAATAAAAGTGCCCCAGGCTCTTTCAGCGCCAACAGGTAATGAACCAACCACGCCGTAATCTACGGTAACTTGTTTAGGAAGATTAAAATCAGCACGGAAACCAAGTGTACCGGTTGGGCTAACTTTTGCTGTAAGGTGTTTGGTTGAATCTGCTCGCCATACTCCAACATCAACAGTTTTACTTTTATTAGCTTTTAATTCACTTACCAGCTGATCGTAAAATAATACCGGCTTATTGTTTATGCTTACTATGCTATCGCCTTTTAATAAACCTGCACTTGCGGCGCCTGTATTGGGCTGTATCTCGCCAACTGTAAAGGTGCTGCGTGGTAAACTACTTATAAATTGTTCTAAGCCGTCCTGACCGTAATCTGCCAGGTCATTTATAATGTTTGAAGGAACTGTAACTTCAAGCGTTTTGTCGCCACGCTTAATAGTTAATACGGTGTGATCTAATAATACTTTTGTACTACGTAAATCGCTAAAACGATCAACCTCTTGCCCGTTCACGGCAATGATCCTGTCGCCTGCCTGCAGGCCCATTTTTTTGCCAATTACACCCGGAACAATGCCGTGTTCTATGTTGGCTGTAGGAACATAGGTCTCGCCGTATCTGGCGGTAAGCATCCAAAAAATGAATATGCCCAGTATTACATTCACAATAATACCGCCCATCATTACAATAAGGCGCTGCCACGCCGGTTTTGAGCGGAACTCCCATGGCTGCGGCGGACCGGCCATTTGTTCGGTATCCATAGACTCATCTATCATTCCCGAAATTTTAACATAACCACCTAAAGGCAGCCAGCCAATACCATACTCAACGTCTTTATAAGTAAATTTAAATAAGCTGAAGTTCCAGGCATCAAAAAACAGGTAGAATTTTTCAACCCTGATACCGAAAGCCCGTGCGGCTAAAAAGTGGCCCAACTCGTGTAGAATAACCAGGATAGATAATCCCAGTATAAGTTGGCCAACCATTATTACTATACCCATATATTATTTTATATCAAATTGCAGCACCTTTAACGCTGCCGGCTTGTATTATATTTTGCGCAAATATGCGTGTTTCTCTGTCAGTATTCAAATAATCATCCAGTGTTGGACGCTCCACATAAGCAATATGTTTCATGCAGTTTTCAATAACCTCGCTTATTTGCAAAAAGCCCACACCATCAGTTAAAAAAGCAGCTACGGCAACCTCATTGGCGGCGTTGATAACACAGGGCATATTACCACCTTTATCCAATGCCTCAAAAGCTAAAGCAAGGTTTCTGAACGTTGTAGTATCAGGCTTTTCAAAGCTCAGGTTGTGGTAGTCAGTAAAATCAAAACGCTTAAAATTATTTTGTAAGCGCTCCGGGTAAGCCAGTGCATATTGAATAGGCAATTTCATATCAGGCAAGCCCATTTGTGCCTTTATTGAACCATCCTGAAACTGAACCATGGAGTGAATGATAGATTGCGGATGAACGATCACATCTATTTGTTCGTTACTTACATCAAACAGCCACTTTGCCTCAATAACCTCTAAGCCCTTGTTCATCAAAGTAGCCGAATCAATGGTTATTTTGGCACCCATCACCCAATTAGGGTGTTTTAGTGCGTGCTCGCGGGTTACGTCGGCCAAATAAGCTGCATCCCTGCCTCTGAATGGCCCTCCTGAAGCGGTGAGGATGAGTTTTTCAATTTTGTTGTATTCTTCGCCAACTAAACACTGGTAAATGGCAGAATGCTCAGAATCAACCGGTAAAATTTTAACGTTGTGTTTTTTAGCCAGGTCTGTAATTAGTTCACCTGCCACAACAAGGGTTTCTTTATTGGCTAACGCGATGGTTTTAACCGCCTTTATTGCAGCTATGGTGGGCTGCAAGCCTGCAAAACCAACCATGGCTGTTAACACAATGTCTATTTCCGGGTGAGTAACCGCTTCAATAATGGCATTGATCCCGGCTGATACCTGCGTATCAGTATGAGCAAGGGCTTGTTTTACTTCGGCGTATTTACTTTCGTCGCAAATAACAACATGCTGCGGTTTGAATTGTAAGGCCTGCTGTATAAGTAAATAGGCATTGCTGTTGGCTGTGATCAAAAATGCCTTAAAAAGCGATGGGTTTTCCGCTATCACTTCCAAGGCTTGTGTACCTATGCTGCCTGTTGAGCCAAGAATGGCTATATTTTTAGGGTTATTCAATGTTATATATTCACCTATCACAATTTTATAATTGTAATGGTTTTAAATTAAGCGTTAATGTATTCCTGAAGGCCGTCCGCTATCTTTCTGTCGTTTGATAAACGAGGAACTTTATTTTGCCCTCCCAGTTTTCCCTGCGAGCGCATAAAATTAATAAAAGCATCCTTGTTTAGGCTTCTTATTATCAAAGGTTGCAAAATATTACCATCAATCAGGTCAAAATAATAAATATTTTTTACCTGTAGGGCTTTATCAACTTTAGCAGCAAAATCAGCCATGTTGATTGGCGCTGTACCAAACTCAACAAACCATTCGTGATAGGGGAGCTCACCCTTTGCCGGATTTACCTGAGGAGCCACCGTAAATTCTACAATATCAATTCCCTCCTGGTTGGCCACGCCTAATAAAGCCTGTTCAACTTCTTCGCCAATAACATGCTCACCAAACGCTGATATATAATGTTTTATACGGCCGCTTACTACAATTTTATAAGGATTTTTCGACACAAACTTTACCGTATCGCCAATGCTGTAGCCCCATAAACCTGCATTGGTATTCATTATCAACGCGTAATTTTTATTCAGTTCAACATCTTCAAGACTTATTCGGGTAGGGTTATCATTAAAGTATTCATCTGAGGGGATGAACTCATAGAAGATACCCGAGTCGGCCAACAATAACAATCCCTTTTCTTTTTGCGAATCCTGGAAAGCGATAAATCCCTCAGAAGCAGGGTAGGTCTCAATTGTGTCTATGGCGAAGCCAATGCTTTCCTCAATACGCGCACGATAAGGCTCAAAGTTCACACCGCCATAAACATAAAGTTTAAAATTGGGGAAGATGTCTTTTATCTTTTTACCGCCTGATGCAGCAGAAAGCCGGTCGAAATACATCTGACACCAGGGCGGGATGCCGGATATTAGCCTCATATCCGCTTTTAGTGTTTCGGCAACAATGGCGTCAACCTTCTGCTCCCAATCGTCAATGCAGTTTACTTCATAGCTGGGTAGTCTGTTTTTTTGCAGATAACCGGGAACATGGTGCGCAACTATGCCCGAAAGGCGTCCGGTAGGAATCCCCGCTTTTTCAGCCAGTTCGGGGCTGCCCTGTAGAAATATCATTTTGCCATCAACAAAATCAGCCTTACCGGTCTCGTGAATATAGCTAAGCAGGGCATTGCGTGCGGCCTTAATATGCTCGGGCATACTTTCCTTACTAATAGGAATGTACTTTACACCGGATGTAGTACCCGATGTTTTGGTTAAATAAGCGGGCTTGCCGGGCCATAGCACATTTTCTTCGCCATCAATTACGCGCTTTATATAAGCGCTTAACTCCTCATAGTCACGAATAGGTATCAGGCGTTTAAAGTCATCGTAAGTTTTTATTTGATCAAAATGATGATCCCGACCAAACGCTGTGTTTTTTGCCTGGTTAACGAGTTGTAGCAAGGTTTTTTGTTGGAGCCATACGGCGTTTGCCCGTAATTTATTGATATCGCGGTTTACCCACGCTGCAAATACTTTGCTTAAGGTGGCTTTCAAACCCATAATTATTAATTAGTTTCTGAGTAGTCGTCATCAATATCCTGATGCGCGTATACCAGTTTGCGGTAGGTTACCATTACTAAAACCTGAACGGTAGGGAAAGCTATAACAAACCAAAAATAGAAAGCCAGTCTGAATAGAAAGCTATCCTCCTCACGCTGCAGAAAACCAATAAAAGTTAATATGATCAGCAGCGTACCCACCATGAAGCCTAATATGATCAACACGATACTCAATGTTTTAAAGATGTTGTCCTTGGTTATCAGGAAGCTTTGCAAGAGGGCTTCATACGCATGCGAATCTTCGTCTACCACAAAACACACGCAAAATATAGAGCGTATCAGTAAGTAACCTATCCCAACTATCTCTAAAAATCTCACTGTCAACTGTATTACAGGCCACTCCTGTAGCATGAGGTTTATAAACCAACAAGTACCAATAAGCAGAGAATATGATAAGCCAATAATAATAAACCTGAAGGCCATGCGGAATGAAGGCCATATCTCTCTAAATTCAAATTCATAGTATTGCTTGTCCATCAAGGTCAAAATCAGCTTATAAAAGCTTAAAGCAAGGTAGGACTGTACCAGCATTTGGATAAATAGTACTACTAATTGATAACCTATTGAATCATCCAATAAAACAAATGAGTTAATGAATTCGGTAAACCCTATAACCACTAAAGATACTATGGAGTATATTGCTAATATGGCAAAGTTGCCCTTTAGTACATTCCATGATGTTTTAATAGTTTCTGAAACAGAAAACGGGTGGTACATATATTAAGCAGATATTTGTTTTTTTAGCACTATACGTTTCCAAAAATCCTGCATAAAACCTAAGCCATATGCGGTTAGTTGGATAAAGGCGGCTATCACACTCAAAAGTGCAATTTTTAGTGATTTGTTTTTCCACCAAGCGTGAAAAAATATTAACAAAACGATGAACAGTGCTATTATATTCCCAATAAATGCTATTTGCAAATGGAAGATATTAAAAACTATTAAAAAAAGAATGCTGACGGTAAAGGCGGCAGGGAAAAAATGAACGGCTTTTAGTGTTTCAGGAAAGAAAAGGGATATGTTAACACGAGCCCTTCCAAAAAAATGAATTTGCTTGTAAAACTGTAACAGATTAGTGCGGCGTTTATGGTAAACCTTAGCTTCTGGTATTAAACCTATTTTAAAACCCAATGAGTGTATACGAATGCTGTACTCAATATCTTCACCCAGGCGGGTTATTTTAAAACCACCTGCTTTTTGCCAGGCCGCCCTGGATATACCCATGTTAAAACTACGTGGATGGAACTGCCCGCCAATAGCCTTTTTATTGCCACGTATGCCACCTGTAGTGAATGGTGAGGTCATGGCATAGCTGATAGCTTTTTGCGTAGGGGTAAAGCTTTCATGCGCTGCATCCGGACCGCCGTAAGCATCCAGCCAGTTAATTGTAAGCGAGTTATTTACAATTTCAAAGTAATTGGCAGGTATCAAACAATCCGAATCGAATATTACGAAGTAATCTCCTTTGGCACGCTCAAACGCAAAGTTGCGGGCAAAGCCTTGTCCGGCATTTTCTTTTACATAATAGTGCAGATCAAGTTGGTCTTTAAAGCTATTAACTATATCGCTTGCGTCAAGTTTTGAGCCGTCTTCAATAACCAGAACCTCAAACTGCTTATAGGTTTGCAGGGTTAGGGTTTCCAGCAGTTCTTTTATCTCCTGCGGGCGGTTATATAGGGGAATGATTACGGAAAAAAACATGTTTGTTATAGATGCAGGAGTTAAGATTAAAGAATTAAGACTATTGCCAAACTATCCTTACCAATCTTACTTCCTGTTTCTTGCTTCTGAAAATCTGAAATTAAATAACGTCTTCTATCTGGTACTTATTTCGCTCGGGAGCGCTGCGCGCTACCAATTCTGCAACAAACCCGGTAAGGAATAGTTGTGAGCCAATTATAATAGCTACCAAAGCAATATAGAACAGCGGCTGATCTGTAACATCGCGGTTTATTTTAATGTGGTGCGCAATATCATATAGCTTTTCGCAGATGAGCCAAATGGCTATCACCATCCCTGCCAAGAAACTTAAAGTTCCCATTAACCCAAAAAAGTGCATTGGGCGTTTGCCAAACTTGCCTACAAAAAATATAGACAGTAAGTCTAAAAAGCCGTTAACAAACCTGCTCATACCAAATTTGGTGGTGCCATACTTACGTGCACGGTGCTCAACCACTTGTTCGCCAATTTTGGTAAACCCCGCCCATTTAGCCAGCACAGGTATATAGCGATGCATCTCACCGTAAATCTCAATGTTTTTTACCACGGCCTTACGGTAAGCTTTTAATCCGCAATTAAAATCATGCAGGTTGTTGATACCCGACATTTTACGGGTGGCAGCATTGAACAACTTTGTTGGAATGGTTTTGCTCAGCGGGTCATAACGTTTGGCTTTCCATCCCGAGATCAGATCATATTTTTCTTCGGTGATGCGGCGGTATAGCTCAGGTATTTCATCCGGACTATCTTGCAGGTCGGCATCCATGGTGATGATCACATCGCCTTGTGCTTTTTCAAAGCCCGTGTTCAATGCAGCCGATTTACCATAGTTGCGTCTGAATTTAACGCCGTTTATAAACGGGTTGTTAACACGCAGTTTGTTGATCATATCCCATGAGCCGTCGTTACTGCCATCATCCACCAACACTATCTCGTAAGTGAATTTGTTATCGTCCATCACACGGCTTATCCATGAGGTAAGCTCAGGCAATGACTCAACTTCGTTATATAAAGGTACTACTACTGATATATCCATTTAATGGCAGGTTTTGCAAAACCTATGCAAAAATATAAAAATAGGGCAATGGTTAAGCTAATGTTAGCTAATGCCCTGTTAAATATTGTTAAAATTTGTATTGATCCGCAACCCATCTCAAACAGTTATCGCAAAGAATACTGACAATCAACTATAGCAAATAGGTGATTGTCAGTGTTGATTTTAAAAGTCGGTTTGCATTAAAAACGTTTTAAATACAAATGCATTATTGGTTGTTGTTTGCGTCTTTGTTTTTTTTGCTTCCTTTTTTACGCGCGTTCAAAGCCTGCTGCAACAGGAACTCTATTTGCCCGTTGGTGCTCCTGAACTCTGTTTCTGCCCAGGCTTCTATCTCCTTGAGCATATCAGGATTGACGCGTAATACAAATGCTTTTTTTTCGGCCATAGTTATACTGATGCTGCGGCAGCTGCCCATTGCTGGCGCAGTAATAAAATATTTACGCCAATAATGGCCATTAAAACAATTGGTACCTGTGCCTTATTTAACTGCGTATTCACAATTTCAACAGTAAAGGGTTTTCTAAAACCAAAGCAACTTTGCAGCGTTATAAATTCTCCCAATTCGCTATTGAGCCAGCTTACTTTCCGACTAAATATACCCGACCCCGGGGTGCGTGTAAATGTGGCAGTAAAGCCCGTATGCAATTGCAGCGTTTGCTTATTATCCCAGGTGTTACGGGTTAACGAGCCAATTTTTTCCTCATTTTTATAAATTTCAATCTCTTTGCTCCAAAAGCTTTTTTTATGCAGTTTGAAGGTGCCATCCGCTGTTTCAATCAGGCGGTCACAATTAAACATTTTTGGCCTTATCAGTTTACCAAACTCAAATTGGCCATCAGTTAGTATATGGTCAGGGCACCAAAAACCGCTTCTTTTAATATATAAGGAGGGTGTGCGCAGATCCTGAATTTTTCTGTATTGTTCCATCTTAGTGATACAAGGTACCGGTATTAACAACAGGGTTTACAGCTTTGTCTCCGCAAAGCACAACTAACAGGTTGCTCACCATCGCTGCTTTACGTTCTTCATCTAACTCTACTATGTTTTTTTCCGACAGCTTTTGTAAGGCCATATCAACCATACCAACGGCTCCTTCAACAATTAAACGACGAGCAGAAATGATAGCTGACGCTTGCTGGCGCTGCAGCATGGTGTGGGCAATTTCGGGCGAATAGGCGAGGTGCGAAATGCGTGCTTCTAAGACTTCTATCCCGGCAGGTTCAAGGCGCTCATTCAGCTCTTTCTCCAATAATTTACTTACCTCATCGGCACCGTTGCTTAAGGTAATGCGGGCTTGCTCATCCTCAATGTTATCATAAGGAAAAGAATTAGCAAGATGACGAACGGCCGCCTCGCTTTGTATATTAACGTATTGTAAATAGTTTTCAACGGCAAACATAGCCTTAGCCGTATCTTTTATACGCCAAACTATCACGGCAGCAATTTCTATCGGGTTGCCTACGCCGTCGTTTACCTTTAATTGTTGTCCGTTAAGGTTGAAAGCCTTTAAAGATACTTTTCTTTTTATAGTGAGCGGGTTTACCCAAAAAAAGCCATCTTGCTTTACGGTGCCAACATATTTGCCAAACAATATTAAAACCTTTGATTCATTAGGGTTAACAATAACAAGGCCCGGCAGTACCAGTATAAAATCAATTAAGCCAATTATAATAGCTCCGGTAAAGCTTTGGTTAACTATGCAAAAACCGGTTGCGCCAAGCAGGAGTAAAAATACTACAAGGGTTAAATAGCCGGATGGAGGGTTTAGTGTTTTTTCGGTATTCATGATTCTTTTTGATTTTAAAATGATATCACAAAGATATCATAATAGATATGACAAAATCAAGAAAAAATGCTCATGTTTTAAAAATTAGTTACTTTTGTGTGTTTAGATAGATAAATGGCTAAATTCTCCACTTCGCGACAGAAGGCCGCATTGCGTAAGTACGCCCGACACCTTAAGTATTTGATGGTTGTGGCAAGTACAGTGGTTATAGTTTTTACCTTGCCCAAACAGGTAAAATTTAGCTACGAAATTGAAAAAGGGCGTATCTGGAATCAAAAAGACCTGGTTTCACCTTACAATTTTGCTATACTCAAAACTTCAGAAGAGATTGAAAGAGATAAAAAAATAGCGCTTGCCAACATCACGCCTGTATATCAATTAAATAGCGGTTTGGCTGCTCAGCAAATAGCAGGTTTTAAAGCCGATCTTGAAATTAAATGGCGCGGTGCAAATATCCCGGATAACAAAAAGAAAAAATATATAACCACAGGAGTAGCACTGTTAAATAGCGTTTATAACAGGGGTATTTTGAATTTAAATCCAAAATACATGCAAAATGAGCAGGGATATACGATTACTGTTCTGGATAAAAACATTGGTACGGAAAGAAACACTTCCGATTTATTTACACGCGAAAAGGCTTTGCAATATTGCGATGCAACTTTAAGCGCACAACCTGATCTGGATAAGGCCTTTTTGTTAGATCTGCTGCAAATAAGGATACAAAATAACATTTCATACAATCACAAACTTACTTCTAAGCTTGAGAATGATGCAATGTCTGACCTGTCTATTAGTAATGGAATGGTGCAGAAAGGGGAGGTAATAGTAACAAAGGGCTCGGTGGTTAATGATGATATTTATCAAAAGCTGCAATCATATAAAAAAGCTTTTGAGGATAACGCCCGCATTAAAGGCGACCCTAAACTGGTGCTGACCGGGCAATTTGTATTGGTTGGCATTGCCGTTGTATTGCTCATGGTGTTTCTTTATTTATTCAGAAGAGATATTTATGATGACAACCGCCTGGTTGGGCTGATACTACTGGTTATAACGGTAATGCTGTTTACCCTGTCAATGGCTATCAGGTTTCAGTTGCCTAACCTGTATTATATACCTTATTGTATAGTGCCTATTATTATCCGCATTTTATTTGATACCCGTTTAGCGCTGAACATACATATGCTGGTGGTATTAATAGCAGGTTTTTTTGTGCCCAACAGCTTTGAGTTCGCCTATTTTGAAATTACCGCAGGCATGGTGTCAATTTATAGTATCAAGTATCTGGCTCGCCGCGATCAGTTTCTTACTTCGGCGCTTATCATCATCATATCCTACTTCATGGCGTTTTTAGGTATATCGCTAATTAAAGAAGGAACATTGGTTGATCTGGACTGGGTTGGATTTGTGCCGTTTGTAGTAAGTGTGTTATTAACATTACTCGCTTACCCGCTTATTTATCTGTTTGAAAAAATATTCTCCATCACTACAGATATTACATTAATTGAACTAACCAATACCAACGCTCCGCTACTGCGCAAAATGGCCTCTACAGCACCCGGAACGTTTCAGCATTCGCTTCAGGTAGCTAATCTTGCTGAGAATGCCATTTACGCTATTGGTGGTAATGCCCTGTTGGTTAGGGCAGGAGCTTTATACCATGATATTGGCAAAATGGATAATCCGCTTTTCTTTATAGAGAATCAAACGTCAATGTTTAATCCGCACGATAAGCTTACTTATGAGGAAAGTGCACAGGTTATCATCAGGCACGTTAGCAGGGGCATTGAAATGGCCCATAAAGCCAATATTCCAAACATTGTAATTGATTTTATACGGACGCATCATGGCAATACACGTGTTGATTATTTTTACCAATCTTTTTTAAAAAACTTCCCCGAGAAAATAGTTGATGAGAATACATTCAGATATCCTGGACCTATTCCGTTCTCCAAAGAGACAGGTGTTTTAATGCTCGCTGATTCAATAGAAGCTGCGTCTCGTGCTTTGAAACAACCGGATGAGGTCTCGATAGGCAATTTAGTTGACCGCATAGTAAAGTACAAGTTAGACCAAAATCAGCTTAACGATAGTGATATCACGCTGAAAGACCTGGAGACGATCAAGACTATTTTTAAGCGCATGTTGATGAGTATTTATCACGTTAGGATTGATTATTAGCGATATTTTATATCAAAAAAATAATTTATTCCCCTATAAAACAGCATGATAAATTATTACCTTAAATTTTTTTTTGCCTGCTTAAGCTAATTACTATATTTGCATTCCCTGAAAAAAGGGTGTTTATTAAAAGATGGTGAGGTGCCTGAGAGGCCGAAAGGATCAGTTTGCTAAACTGACGTACGGGAAACTGTACCGAGGGTTCGAATCCCTCCCTCACCGCAAATTAGCAGCTCAAAACTACGCAAAAACCTGTAAATCGTTGATTTACAGGTTTTTTTGTTTTAACGCGAAACCAAAAAAAACGGCAAAACGCATAACTTTAGTGAGTTATTCAGTGAGTAAAATGACAATGCGAAAATTTACTCACTGGAAGTGTCGTAAAGCACTGAATGACAATGTTTTCACTAAATGAACATCTTGACTTTTGAGGCACTCATTTCGATATTTATTCATCTAAAATCGTGAGTGATCATGCTTGAAAAAACATTAGGTTTACTGTTTTACCTGAAAAAACCGAAAGATTACACAGAAGGACCTGTATTAATCTACCTGCGAATTACCGTTGACGGCGTTCAAAAAGAAATGTCCACCAAACGTTTTTGTGAACCTGAGAAGTGGAGTTCTAAGGCCAATCGTGCCATTGGTAACAAAGAAGAAGTTAAAAAACTCAACGCCTGTCTTGATCTCCTGCAAAATTAGGCGTATGATGCCCGTACCCATCTCATCGACCGTGGCAAAGTCGTGACCGCTCAGGCGATCAAAAACATCATATCCGGCGAAGACCAGCGCCAGTGGATGCTCTTAACACTTTTCAAAACGCACAACCAGCAACTTGAAGGAATGGTCGGCAACGGAGTAGCCAAAGGCACACATACGAATTTTGAAACGGCTTATAAACATGTTGCCAATTTCCTAAAAGCTGAATACAAAGTTGATGACATCAACATCCTGTCCTTGGACCTGGAGTTTATCAAGAAATTCTATCACTGGTTAAGGATGGTGAAAAAGCTTAACCGCAACTCCGCCTTAAAGAATATCGCCAACATGAAAAAGATCGTGCTGGATTGCGTGGATAATGGCTGGCTGCTGGGCGACCCCTTCGCCAAGTTCGACATGAACCGTGATGAAGTAAACACCATTTATCTTACCAAGGAGGAAGTGCAGCGGATTGTCAATAAGGAACTCAGGACTTCCCGCCTCAGCCGGGTAAGGGATTTATTCATTTTCTCTTGCTTCACCGGTCTGTCCTTTATAGACATGAAACAGCTTAAACGTTCCGAGGTCAGCATAGCGGCGAATGGTGAATTGCGTATCAATAAGAACCGGCAAAAAACCGCAACAGCGGCCGTTATCCCGTTACTGCCTATTGCCAAAGGCATCCTGCAAAAGTACGCTTACGACGAGCATTGTATCATCACTGATATGCTATTGCCGGTTTAAGCAATCAGAAGTATAACAGTTACCTAAAAGAAATCGCAGAGCGCTGCGATATTGAGATCGAACTCAGTTCCAAGATTGTCCGGAATACTTTCGTCACAACTATCACCCTGGCTAACAACGTCCCCATGGAAACCATCAGCAAAATGATGGGTCACAAAAGCCTGCGGCAAACTCAACATTACGCCAAAGTACTCGCTATCAAAGTCAATGAAGACATGGCCGAACTAAACAGGAAATTACAGGACAGCGATTTCTTCGCAAATTCTCCAATTCTGAGCGAAGACACCGGGCCTGTTGGATTTGAATCCACGCAAAATCGCTTAAAAAAACACCCAAGTTGCTCATAAGGGTTGATTTCCGCTGCGCCAATATGTGCAGTTTTGAACCCCGCCTAAAAGTTAGGCAGGGTTTACATTAAAAGTATCAACACTATGGCAGCAGAAATCATCACCAAAGAAGACCTTGCCGAATTTGAAAACAGGCTGGTCGAAAGGATCAAAGGCATATTAGGGCAAGGGCGCGGGCAACCGCTTAAATGGCTGAGGAGCGCGCAGGTCCGCAAACTGCTCAACATCTCACCCAATACCCTGACCAGCCTGCGCATTAATGGCATCATCAAATTCACCCGCGTCGGCGGCATCATGTATTATAACCAGGAAGACATCAACAAAATGCTGGCCGGTAACCAATAGCTTATGAAACAATTAAACGCCTTGGCGCGCTTTATGATCAGGGCCGCCAAAAAAACAACGATGTTTTGCCGAGTCACATCAGCCTTTTTCTTGTCTTATTCTGGAGCTGGAAGCAACATCAATTCTGTGAAACCTTCCCTGTTTTTCGCAAAGAGCTGATGACACTGGCGCATATTCATTCCATCGCTACTTATCACAAGTGTATCAAAGACCTGATCGCGATGGGCGTGATCTACTACATCCCGTCTTATAATTATTATCAGGGCAGCCTCATCTATTTAACTTAATATGGAAAATCTTACTACAACTAACGATCAACAGATCGCCGAGAAAATCTATCTCATTCGCGGCATCAAAGTCATGCTCGATAAAGACCTCGCCGAAATGTACGGCACGATTCCCATCCGCCTGCGCCAGCAGGTCAAACGTAATACAGAGCGATTTCCCGAACACTTTATGTTTCAATTGATGGTGCAGGAGGCCGGTGCCATGGTATCACAAAATGTGATACCTTCCGCCTGGAAGAATGAAGCCTATGAACAGTTGGAAGGGCAGATCGCCAGTGCCAAGATCAGTCTGGCCCGGCTTTCATCTCCCCAGCTTTATTATGTGCTAAGCGGCAATGATTTTTCGCTGGATATCAATAATCCGAAAGCACCCAAAGTCGTTTGCCTGGCCAACAACACGCAGAAGTCACAGGTTTATGGCGCCGTATTATCGCTGTATGTCAATCGCATCAATAAGTTGGTGAATCGTAAACAACAGCAGAAATGCAGCCTGATCTTTGACGAGTTCCCAACCATTTATTTCAATGGGATTGACAACCTGATTGCGACGGCACGCTCCAATAAAGTGGCGGTCACGTTAGCGGTGCAAGACTACTCTCAATTAAAAAAAGACTATGGACGAGAGCAGGCAGAGGTCATCATGAACATCGTCGGTAATATCATTTACGGTCAGGTGACCGGCGATACCGCCAAGCAATTGTCGGAACGCTTTGGCAAGATCAACCAGCAAAAGAGAGCGTGTCCATCAATAGCAATGATACCTCGGTCAGCCGTTCTACACAACTGGACTATGCCATTCCCGCTTCAAAAATTGCAAGTTTGTCCTCCGGTGAATTTGTCGGTATGGTCGATGATGATCCGACCAACAAGATCGACCTGAAAACTTTTCACTGCCAGATACAGAATGACCATGCAGCCATTAGCCGGGAAGAAGCAGCTTACGAGGCGATACCTGAAATCCGAAAGAGCAGTTTACAAGAAATCAGCCAAAACTATCACCACATCAAAGCGGATATTGCCGGATTGATAGCAGAGAGGAACAGGCCCGCTGAGTAACGGGCCTGTTCAATTTTAGGCGTTAAAACCACCGTCAATGGTAACCCATGAACCGGTAATATATTTACTTTCTTCACTTGCCAGAAATGAAACGAGTCCGGCAATATCTTCGCCAGTACCATACCTTCCCAAAGCTGTTTTGCTGCGCAGAAAATCAGCAAATTCCGTGTTAGCGGGGTTCATGTCGGTGTCGATAGGACCGGGTTGTACCAAAGTAACGTTGATGCCTTTTGGGCCGAGATCTCTGGCCAGGCCCCGGGTAAGGCCATGCAAGGCAGATTTACTCATGGTGTACAATGTGGTTTGTGGGCCGATGGCATTATCACCCATGTTGCTGCCGATCGTAATGATACGACCACCTGATTTCAGATGCTTAACCGCTTCCAACGCTGCAACATAGACCGCTTTAACATTGACGGCCATGATCTCATCATAGTCTTCGATGGTATGTTCCGCGAAATCCTTGCCCACATAGATCCCGGCATTGTTCACCAGGATATCCAGTCCGTCAAATGAAGCAACGGCGGTGTTGACGGCGTCAATGACCGCTTTTGCCTGGGCGCTGTCGGCCTGTAACGCTAATGCCTTGCCGCCGGCAGCTTGAATTTCCGCAGCGAGGGCTTCCGCTTTCTCAGCGGAACGGGTATAAGTGAACGCAACGCTTGCGCCATCTGCCGCTAATTTGCGGACGATCGCGGCGCCGATTCCCCGGCTACCACCGGTAACCAAGGCCACTTTATTTGCTAATTTTTTCATGATTGTATGTTATTCTTTTAAATGACGCAGCAAATCTAATTCCTATACGCTACTTTTGTAAGTAATTCATCAATTGTTAGGTACTAACAAAAACGTAAGTAATGCGAAAACCAACCTCTACCAATGCTTTGAATGAAAAACTGATCACAGACAGTTGTGGCATGGCCAACGCTTTGCGTGTTTTAGGTGGCAGATGGAAACCTGCCATTTTGTGCAGGTTGCGTTACGGCACCATGCGTTACGGTGAGTTAAAGAAGTCTATCGAGGGGATTTCAGAACGCATGCTGGTGGCGCAGTTACGCGAACTGGAAAACGACGGGATCATCAAAAGAATGGTTTACCCGGAAGTGCCGCCGCGGGTGGAGTATAAACTGACCGATTTAGGCCTGACCATGCAACCGATGTTAATTGCGATGTCGGATTGGGGAAATTTGTACAGGGAGACAACAGAAAAGCAAATGGTAGAAATCTAAGCCATCAGAACAAACTGCTCTGGTCGCCATCCAGGCCCTGGAAAGTCCGTATAAGTCCAATCAAGTCCGAACCGTATTGACTGGCTTTCTGAGGCCCGACACCTTTGATTGCGCTCAAGGCCTTGATCGTCGCCGGTAATTTTTCAGCGATAGTTGCGGCAGTCTTTTCTGACAGCAGCATATTCGGCATGATCTTCTCCTGCGCGGCAGTTACCGCCCGCCAATCCAGTATCTGTTGGTAAAGTACTTCATTTACCGGCGCCGTTAAAGCGCGTAGGTAATCGCTCTTCTCGCTTTTCTGGTTTTGTAGTTTCAGGTAAGCCTCCGTGGTGAATTCTGCATTGGCGAAATATTCCAGCAGCGGTAAACGTCCGAGCAGCCAGTTTATAAGTTCATCGGCCTTTGCGGCGTTATCTTTAGATTGGGCGATGAAATCCGGGAGTTGCTGGTGCAGTTGCTCTGTCATCGCGGTCAGTTTGCTGTGAAAATAGGCCGCAGCTTTTTGAATTCTTACGTTGTCATAACCCGCCAATTGACCAGCTGAGCGCTTAGCGATATCGATTATTGTTGGCTGCAGATCAGGTACCATGTAGCTAAATTTTTCAGCCCTTTTTGCCAGTCCATTGAAATTGAAGAGGTCGCTCAATAAGAACCGACGGTAGTTTTCCTGATCATTCAAGAGTTGTTCGCGATCAGGCTGAAGCAGTCTAGCATGTTCATTAAAGCGGGCGACCGCCGGATCTCCGATGATATTCTCTGCAGCAATGGGATTGCGCAATATAATACCTGCAAGGCTCCGGCAACGGCTCAGTGCCACATAGGCCTGACCATGGGTAAATGCTTCGCTCACATCAATGATGGCTTTATCAAAAGTTAGCCCCTGGCTTTTATGAATGGTAATCGACCAGGCCAGTTTAAGCGGGATTTGGGCAAAGGTCCCGGCATTGGTTTCGCTCATTTCATCGCCTGCCATTTGGTATTTGACATTTGTCCATTCTAATGCCTGCACCTCGATCTCCTGGCTGCCGCTTCTTACGGTTACGGCATCAGTTGTAACTCCTGTTACCGTCCCCATCTTACCGTTATAATATCGCTTTTCAGCAGAGCTGTCATTCTTGACGAACATCACCTGCGCGCCGATCTTCAATAATAATGATTCATCAGTAGGGTAGGCATCCTTTGGGAAATCTCCTTTAATGGTCGCTTTATATTCCACTGATTCACCAGCCAAAGCCGTTATAAATTCGGTATTGATCTGCTGCGTGATCGTATTATGCGTAGTTAGCGTAATATAAGGATCATCCGCCGAAGGCTTAAATCCCGGTACGTAGTGTTCATTTAACAATGCAAGGCTATGTTCGCTAATGGTCTGGTTTCTCACCTCGTTCAAAATATCTACAAAAGCCTGTTCCTTTTGGCGGTAAACTTTATCCAGCTCGATTCGTACATAGGCCGCCTTTTGCAAAACCAGGCTGCTGAAAAAATAAGGTGTAGCATAATAGCGGCTCAATACCATCCATTCCTCATCGCGAATGATCGGGCTTAACTGCGAAAGGTCGCCGATCAGCAGTAACTGCACACCGCCAAATGGAAAGCTATTATCCTTGATATTGCGCAGGATCAGATCGACCTGGTCCAGCACATCCGGCCTGACCATACTGATCTCATCAATGATCAACAGTTCCAGGCTGCTAAGAAGCGCTTTTTTTTCATCACTATATGTCAGCTCGGGTTGTGCGATGCTGCCGGGAATAATCAATCCGAAAGGCAGCTGGAAAAGTGAGTGGATCGTCATCCCTCCGGCGTTAATCGCCGCAACACCTGTCGGAGCAACCACGGCCAGCTTCTTGTTTGATGTCTGCCGCAGGTTTTGTAAAAAGGTAGTTTTACCCGTTCCGGCTTTACCGGTCAGAAACACTAAGGTATTGGTACTTTCCAGGTAATCGGTGGCCAATTGCATGGCCGGGTTTGGCTCATTCATCTTACTTGCTCAGTTCAGCCAGTTTCTCAGCAACTGTTTGTAATAACGGCACATTCCCGGATGAAACATTTCCCAGCGCCCTGTAACTCCCTTCTTCATCCGGTTCGAACGTAAACGTTTCCTCACCGATCAGCACCATAAAACGATGCGTATAACCCCAACGCTCAAAACGGGCTTTAAAAGCATGTTCATTCACCTGTAAAACAAAAGGCTCGTTCATGCCGCTAAAATAGGATTTCCGAATAATTTCGCGGGTTCCTGTGGAAAGAAAGCGAAATCCCGCGGCACTTCCTTGACATAAAGCTCGGTATCCAGCAGCGTGGTAAAGAAGAAATCCATGGCCTGTTTGACCAGTGCCAATTCGATCACCGCCACTGTCTGAAAGACAAATATCCTTTGCGGCACGAAGCCTCCTTTTACCTGATATTGCGTCGCTAGGCAATAGGTCGTTCGGGAGGCAGAAACCTTTTTATCTTGTTCGAAAACCGCTATCCGGACCTTGTTTTCCAGATCGGTGATCTCCGTTCTTTTGCCTGCTGTCAATACCTGATATCTCATGTCATTCTTGTTATGTTTACAAATTTATGCTAAAAATATTAGCAAATGCAAATTAAACCAACTAATTTTGTGGCATGTTGCGATTGAAAAAACACCGGCAAAAAAGAGACGGCCGATGATGAGCGGATACACAGCAAGAACAAGCATGCGCGGATCGAGTCTTTGTTCACGGTGCCTTTGTGGCGCGAAAGGGTAGGACGTAAACATTGCGTCATCCGGATACAGGCTTATTTTGAGTACAAGATTCAGAACATCACTTATAAAGTGGAGCGGACCGACGGGAAGCCGTTTTACATCGCGGGGCTTTGGGAGCATTGGCTGGATATTAAAACCAATATTTTATTACCAACTTTCGTGATGATCACGGTACCACCCAATAGGGCTGCTGCGGAGATCCATGACCGGATGCCTGCCATTTTGGAACGTGAACACATCAAGCATTGGATCAACGCGCATTTGAACGGGCCGGAAAGGGTGGAGTACCTGCGCGGTAATCCCTGTCCGGCTGAAAAACTGAAAATAACGGTGCATAAAACAGGATGACGGAGCAATTGGCGTTGTTTGGTGAGGCGGGACAAAGCAGGGGTTTGCCTACTGATTTTCTGGAATATTTCACGGGTTTATTCAGCCCGGAGGAGGGTAATGATTTCTTCAAAAGTTCATCGCAACTGCACCCTGGAAGCAGACCAAACTAAAAATGTATGATAAAGAAGTGCTGACCCCGCGGCTGACCGCTTGGTATGGCGACCGGGGAACGGATTATTCCCATCCCGGCCGGATCACCAACCCTACACCCTGGACGCCTGCGTTATTGGCGATCAAAGCGAAGGTGGAACCATTAGCGGGTGTTAAGTTTAACAGTGTGTTGTTGAACTATTACCGGGATGGAACGACTCGGTCTCCTGGCACAGCGATAACGAAAGCATTCTCGGCAAGCGCATGGTTATCGCCTCAGTAAGCTTCGGTCAGGTGCGCAGTTTTGATATCCGCAATAAAGCCAATCATCAGGAGCATTACTCGGTTAAACTGGCATGGCTCATTTTTGCTGTTGAAGTCCGGTTTGCAGGAGCAATGGGAGCACCGGATCGCTAAATCGACCAAGCCCATGCGGCCAGGGGTCAACCTGACCTTTAGGTTAGTTATTTAAAGCAACCAACAAATGAGCCGTACAGGCTATTAATTTGAGCCGTGGAGAACAATGGGAGGATGATCACCCGACTATCTTTGGGTCATGAAAAACATCACACTCGGCCATAAAGGCCCGCAGGTCTCCAAACTGGGTTTGGGCTGCATGCGCATGTCATCGGTATGGGGCGGACCCACACCCGATGAACAGGAAAGCATCGCTACCATACAGGCGGCGCTCGATCAGGGCATCAATTTTTTTAATACCGGCGACTTTTACGGTGCCGGACATAATGAACTGCTGGTTGGCAAAGCGGTTAAAGGCAGAAGGGAGGATGCTTTTATCAGCGTCAAGTTCGGCGCGATCTTCCACAACGGCGAATGGCTGGGTCTTGATCTGCGGCCGCTTGCTATTAAGAACTTTATCAATTATTCGCTGACCCGTTTGGGCACCGATTATATCGACTTGTACCAACCCTGTCGTATGGATGGCAGCGTAGCGTTAGAAGACATTATCGGCACAGTGGCAGATCTCATCAAAGAAGGCAAAGTACGTTACCTGGGCGTCTCGGAAATTACCGCAGACCAATTACGACAAGCACACGCAGTTCACCGGGTATCTGCATTAGAGATCGGTTATTCCCTGGCAGACCGACAAATTGAAGCTGACCTTTTACCGGCTGCCAAAGAGCTGGGAATCGGAGTGATCGCTTTTGCCAATACCGCTGAAGGGTTATTGACCGGCGACATGAAAGCCCCCTTGCCCGCCGGTAGCTACCACGCGCACTTCTCCCGCTTCCAGGGCGATAACCTGATCAAAAACCTGGAAAAGGTGGAAGTATTGAAACAGATTGCTGCCGATAAGCAGGTAACGCCGACACAGGTGGCCATTGCCTGGGTGAATACCCAGGATAAACACATTATGCCGCTGGTGAGTATGAGCCGCCGCGCGCGCCTGCCGGAAAACATCGCCGCTATGGAATTGGAACTGAGCGCGGCTGAAATGAACTTGTTAAATACTACATTTGCACCGGGCGCTATCTTAGGCAGCACCTATTTGCAGCGTTAATGACCAATCCAGCAGAAATATTACCCGGCGTGATCTTTTATTCCTACCTGTCTTCGCAGCGAAAGGACAAGGTCTGCTTTTGGGCCAACCATGCTTTGGTGCTCATGGTCTCCGGCCGTTTAGGCCTGGAGACCTCCGGTCAAAGCCTGGTTACCGGTGCCGGTGACGTCCTGCTGATCAGTAAGAACCAGTTAGGTACCCTGACCAAGACGCCCCTGGACATCCAGCCTTACGAAAGCATCGTCATTTCCTTACAGGAAGAGCTGCTGCGCAGGATCGCGCTGGAAGAACGTCTCCTGTCGGAACAAAAATACCAGGGGCCGCTCAATATACAACTTCCCCCCAATGCCTATTTGCAGGGCTTCTTCCAATCCATCATGCCTTACGCGCGTACGAGTGCCGAGCCGCTCAGTGAAGAAATGGGTATCCTTAAAGTAAAGGAAGCGGTCAAACTCTTACTGCATATCCAGCCTGGTTTAAAAAATTTACTGTTCGATTTCTCGCATCCCCACAAGATCGACCTTGAACATTTTATGGTGCAAAACTACCATTACAACATCCCCGTCGAACGCTTTGCCCAGCTTACCGGCCGCAGCCTGGCCGCCTTCAAACGCGACTTCCACAAGCTATTCGGCCAGCCACCGCGCCGCTGGCTGCAGGAAAAACGCCTCGGCGAGGCCCGTCACCTCATCGAACAGCAGCGTAAGAGACCGACGGACATTTACCTTGACCTTGGTTTTGAAAGCCTCTCGCATTTTTCGCGTTCATACCGGCTGCAATTTGGTCACACACCGACCGCCATTACGACCTGATCAGTTAAAGCTTGCGCGAAACGCCAGCGGCGATAATTTTGTTTTATTTTTGAAGAGCTTATTGAACGATTGCGGGTGCTCGAAGCCCAGATGGTAAGCAACCTCGCTCACCTGCAGGGTGGTCATGCTCAACAGCTCTTTTGCTTTTTCAATGAGCCGTGCCTGAATATGTCGCTGGGCCGTTTGGCCCGTCAGGCTGCGCAGCATATCGCTCAGGTAGTCTGCCTATAAATTTAATTCAGCGGCGATAGCCTGCACCGAGGGCAAGCCTTGGGTTGATCAAAGTAAGTATCCAGCAGGTGCTACATACGGATCAGTAATTCATCATTGGCGACCTTACGCGTCGTAAACTGCCGGGCATAGAAACGACTACCGTACCGCAGCAACAATTCGATCTGCGTAATCATAACGTCGCGGCTGAAACCATCGATCGCGCTTTGGTATTCCCGCTCAATACTATTAAAGATCCCTTCGATCACGGCTTCCTCGCTTTCTGATAAGTGAAGGGCCTCATGCAATTCATAAGAAAAGAAATGGAAGCCCTTGGCATTAAAACCAAAACCCCGGGCTGAGCGACCGGGGTTTTGCTATCAATTGATGGGAATTCCCTTAATATCGCGCAATACGGGCACCATATTCAGCGCTTCACGGATCAGTTTGATCCTGCCGTTTTCAGCAACGACCCGGCCCATGTAATGCTGGGCGTAATCCTTACCGTTGGCGGCGATCTTCGCAGTAGCTTCGTATTCGCCAAATGCTTGTTCCGGGGTGTCGATATGGATCCGGATGTTCCTGAACTGAAAGCCCGGAAAGGTCTTAGGCAGATTACTTAAAAATTGGTACAATACTTCACGGCCTTCCCAGCGGGCGGGCAGCCCAATGCTGGCCAGGTAGGGTAATTCAAATACCGCATCGTCAGCGAACAGTTCGATCTGGAAATCAGGATTACCGATATTTTCAAGGTAAGCCAGTAATAATTCTTTTGCTGTTTTCATGGTTATGGATAATTAAGCGGTGTAAGCGGCCAGCCATTTTTCTTTGATAGCGGCGCGGGCATCAATGAATTCTTTGTCAGTGCCCAGGGCAATGGCATCGAGCGGCATGCGTAAAGGGCGGGTGCCTTTGGGCATATTCACCAGTTCCAGGATGCCATCGGCGATGGTTTGCGGGTCCATTTGGAATTGTTCCATTTTACCGAACAATGCGGCTCCCAGGGCATTAAACCGTTCAGTGGCGGCATTTCCATATTCGGCAACGATCTCCGGTTTGTCGGCATGGACGCCGGCTTTCGACCCGTTATTCATTTCGGTCGGGTAAACGCCGGGCTGGATGCTGACGTTTTCAATGCCGAAGTCCATCAGTTCGCCCTGCGCGCCTTCGGTGATGCTTTCCACTACGAATTTGGAGGCAAAGTAAGGAATCATAAATGGCAGGGTATGGCCGCTGGCGCCCGATGTGATATTGATGATGAGGCCGTTCTTTTCTTTACGCATAGCCGGTAGAACGGCCATATACGTACGCAAAACGCCATATACATTCACCTCGAACATATTTCGGATCTGGTTGAGCGAATAGCCTTCCATCAAACCGAATCCGCTAACTGCGGCATTGTTCACCAGCACGTCGATCTTGCCGTACTTGTGCAATACTTGCTGAATAGCTTTGTTAACAGAATCATCGCTGGTGATATCGATCTCCGCGACTTCGATGTTAGGTATGGCTTCCAGTTCCTGCGCAACGGCGGCATTTTTAGTAGTTGTATTGCGCATCCCCGCAATGACCGAGTGGCCAGCCTTAGCTAAAGTGATGGCGTTTAGTTTGCCGAAACCGGTGCTGGTGCCGGTGATAAAAATTGTTTTTGACATGGTTTCTTATTTTAATGTATTGTTATTGTTGTTTGAACAATACAAAGTTTCGGCAAAGGCGCAACCTGCACATTGATATAAAATAAGAAAGCAATTGATATAGATCAATCAGGATTTACGGGCGGTCTGGGTACGGATACGGCTGAGGGTCTCCGGGGTCATGCCCAAATAGGAAGCGATCATGTTTTGGGGAATAAGAAGGGCGAAGTCGGGGTATTTTTTAACGAAGCGGAGGTGTTTTTCTTCAGCGGTCTGGCTTAGTGAGGCATTAATACGGCTTTGCTGGCTGACGAAGCTTTTGTTCAAAATATCCTCGATCATCTGTTTAAAAGCAGGAATGGTCCGGCAAAGCACTTCGAAGTTGCTATTGGTGAATAGTACCAGTTCACTATCCTCGATGGCATCGATATTAAAACGGCTGGGTTCGCCCGATAGCAGACTTTCCCGGTCACCGCTCCACCAGTTCTCGATACTGAAGCCGATGATGTGTTCATTTCCTTTTTCATCGATGGAGTAAGTACGCAGACAACCAGAGGTCACGAAAGCGTGGTATTTCCAGACATCGCCTTCCTGCAGCAGGTACTGCCGTTTACGGAGTTTTTTGATCACCGCGACGGAACGCACCTGTTCCATTTCGGCACCGGTAAGTGTCGCCCTGCTTTTAATGTAGCGCTGGAAGGTCTCGTACATGCCGCCAAGATAGACAAACCGGATGATTTATAAGGCCAAAACTTTATACCGGTTAAGGTAAGCAGGAATGGGTCGTTATTCTTTTAGTTAAATTTACTACCTTTAGCGTAAACTATGGAAAACGTCTACGGCATAAACCTGATCCCGCCTAATGATGCCGAGCGCGTAGCCGCCCTGCAACATTACCGGATACTGAATTCCCACCGGGAACGGGCTTTCGACAGTATTTGTGACCTGGCCTGCGAATTGTTTTCCTGTCCGATCAGCCATATTTCGTTTCTGAGCGCCGATAAGGAGTTTGTCAAAGCGGGTATTGGCATCGGCGACATTACCGAAGTGAGCCGCGGACTCGGTTTTTGCGCTTTGTCCATACTGGAAGAGAAGCTGCTGATCGTTGAAGATACCCATCAGCACCCGCTGTTTGCCCGGCACCCCTTTGTGACCGGTGAACTCTTTATCCGTTTTTATGCCGGCGCGCCGGTCATCACACCTGACGGTTATGTCATTGGAACCCTTTGCCTGATTGATACGCAACCCCGGACGCTGAGTGAAAAGGAACAACAGGTCCTGCAGAAAATGGCGCAGCTGGTCATGGAGCAGACCGAACTGCGTTACCATAATTTGCAATTGCTGCAGCAAAAAGACGAATTCATTCCCATTGCCAGTCACGAAATGCGCACACCTTTAACGGCGCTCAAGACGGCGGTTGACATCCTTGAAAAACAGCAAAAGGCCGGCAAAACGGATAGCAGCGGACGCATGACCGCCCAGGCCTATCGCAGTACCCAGAAACTGGCTCATTTGGTCAACGACCTCTTTGATGCCAGCCGTCTGTCGGAACGAAAGTTCACGCTTCGAAAAGGGCTGTTCGATCTGAACCGCCTGGTGCAGAACTGTTGCGGATTTGCGGAGTCAGCAGGTAAGCATAAATTAGTCGTAGAAGGGGAAACCAATTTGGAGCTGACCGGTGACGAAGAGAAGATCGAACAGGTTTTGACCAATCTGGTGGAAAATGCGATGAAATATTCACCGGGTACCCCGACGATCACGCTGCGCATTGAAAAGCTGCCGGCATTTGTCAAAGTGAGCGTGGCGGACGAGGGGCCGGGTATCCCGACGGAACTGTTATCCCACATCTTTCGCAAATTCTTCCGCCCGGAAAGCAGCCACAGCCAAACCGGGCTGGGGCTTGGCTTGTATATCTGCGCGGAGATCGTCAAGGCGCATGGCGGGGAGATCGGCGTCGAGAGTGAACCCGGCAAGGGCGCGACGTTTTGGTTCACCTTGCCGCTATAAAAACTGAAACATTATTAAATAAATGAACTTAAGAAAAGAGGAAAGCACCGAAGCATTTCTTTCGGGTGGCGGCGAAATGGGTAAACTGATCCGTTCACTGGACTGGTCACAAACGGCATTGGGCCCAATTGCAGAATGGCCGCAAAGTCTTCGTACCTCGATCAGCCTTTGTTTGTCCTCTACTTTTCCCATCCTGATCGCCTGGGGGCCGGAAACCATACAGATCTACAATGACAGTTACCGGCCGATCTGCGGGGCCAAACACCCCGAATCCATGGGCATGAACTTTCGCATTTGCTGGGAAACGGCGCTCTCCGTCGTAGGCGATGCATTCACCCGCGGCCAGCATGGCGAGGGTACGTATATCAATGACCAGCGGATGTTCCTGGACCGTTACGGCTACCTGGAAGAATCCTGGATGACCTTTTCCTTTGCACCCATCCGCGATGAAACCGGCAATGTGGGTGGCATTTTTCACCCGATTACAGAAACAACGGTTAAAATGCTGAGCGGCCGCCGTACACAAACCTTACGTGACCTGGGCGCAGCGATCAACAAAGCCAAAACGGTGGAAGACATCGGCCGTTTGACCGAAGGCCGTTATGCCGACTTTAACCTTGACCTGCCATTCCTGCTTTTTTACCAGTATAACGAGGGTAAGGCTTCCCTCATCAGCGCCTCCGGATTGACTCCCGGAATACCGATAGTGCCCACAGAGATCATAATTATAGCTGACGAAAGCTGGCCGCTGGCGGGTAGCCTGGCATCTGGCGAGATGGAAGTGATCACCGGCCTGGCCGAACGCTTTGGCGACTTTAGTTGTGCACCTTACGATATAGCACCGCATACAGCTGTCATCCTGCCACTCAAGTTATCCGGGCAGGAAGAACCTTACGGCTTTATGATCGCCGGGGTCAGCGCCTGCCGTGCGCTGGATCAGGATTACCTGAACTTTTATGACCAACTTGCCAATACCTATAATACGGCGATTTCTAATGTCTATGCCTATGAACAAGAACAAAAGCGTGCTGAAGCCTTAGCCGCCATAGACCGCTCAAAAACCGCGTTCTTCAGCAATGTCAGTCATGAGTTCCGGACGCCGCTGACCTTGATGCTGGGCCCGCTGGAGGATATGCTCGGCCGGGACAAGCTGCCCGCCGATCTGAAAGCGCCACTGGACGCTACGCATCGTAACGCGCTGCGCCTGCTGAAGCTGGTTAACAACCTACTCGATTACAGCCGGGTGGAGGCCGGACGCGCACAGGCCGCCTATCAGCCGGTCGATCTGGCGGAACTAACGGCCGACCTGGCCAGCAGCTTCCGTTCGATCATTGAAAAAGCCGGCATGGAACTGATCGTACACACCCAACCCCTGATCCAGACCGCTTATGTCGACAAACAGATGTGGGAAAAGATCGTGCTCAATCTATTATCCAATGCTTTTAAATATACGCTGAAAGGCACCATCGGTGTTCGCCTGAAACAGCAGGGTAACGCCGCAGTACTGGAAGTTCAGGACACCGGCGTGGGCATTCCCGAAAAGGAACTGCCGTATATGTTCGAGCGTTTTCACCGGGTGGAAAATACCGCCGGTCGCACGCATGAGGGCACGGGTATCGGTTTGTCGCTGGTGCATGAACTGGTGCATTTACATGGCGGCGAAATCTCCGTAGCCAGTATGGAGGGTGGAGGTAGCACCTTTACGATAAAGATCCCCGTCGGCAAAGCGCATTTGCCGCAGGAGCATGTGCTGGATAGCGCTAAAGAGACCGATTCGACCGCGTTGAAGGGCGCGTTTATCCAGGAGGCCTTCAGTTTGTTACAGGAAGAAACACAGGCGACCCACTCGGAAAGCGCGCAGGCGACCGGCGACATCAGCACGCATCAGGATTTTTCGGTGACGAAGGACACCCGATTGCTGGTCGTAGATGACAATACAGATATGCGGGCTTACCTGAACCGCTTACTGGAACCTTATTTTACGGTGATCACAGCAAACAACGGCGCGGATGCCCTGCAAAAGATCCATGAGCTTAAGCCGGACCTGGTGCTGAGCGACATCATGATGCCGGTCATGGACGGCAAGGCCATGCTGGAGATCCTGCGTAAAGCGCCGGAAACCATGCGCTTGCCGGTGATCTTTTTATCTGCACGTGCCGGTGAGGAAGCGCGCATAGATGGCCTGGAAGCGGGAGCGGATGATTACCTGGTCAAACCGTTCTCAGCGGCTGAATTATTGACCAAGGTCAGGGCACAGATTAAGATCAGTAAGACCCGTTCACATGCCGAACAGCAGTTACGGGATCTGTTAACTGAAGCGCCGGTGGCGATAGCGATCTACCGAACCCCATGGCACCTGATCGAATTCGCCAACAAGCGGATGCTGGAATATTGGGGCATTGACAGTAGCGCTTCATTTAACCGTCCGCTTTTAGAAGTGGTACCAGAATTAAAAGCGCAGGGATTTGGCGATATAATGGATCACATTTACCGGACCGGTGAGCGATTTGTAACCAGTGAGATACCCGTTGTCCTGACCAAAGGTGGCAAGACAGCGACCACCTATATTCACTTAACCGTTGAAGCATTAAGGAATGAAGACGGGCAGATCACGGGCATGATGGCCGTGGCCGCGGACGTCACTGACCAGGTCGCTGCGCGACATGAGCTGGAGAAAGTGACGGACACGCTTAAACTCTCGCTGGAAGCCGCCAATCTGGGTACCTGGCGAAGCGACTGGGGGACAGACAATCTCATCGTTTCGGACATTACGCGCAAAATTCATGGCCTTCCTTTAGCAACGGAACTTTCTTTCAGGGAAACGTTGAACGTTATCATACCAGAGCACCGCGACCGCTTCGTGCAAGCCGTCGAACAGGCGGTATTCACCAAAGGCCGCTTTAGTGAAAATTACCAGATACAACCTTACAACGGAAGTAAACGGAAATGGCTGAATTCCACCGGTAAGGTCGAGTTGGATGCCAACGGAGAGGTAACCGGAGTGATCGGTACCATTCTGGATATAACGGAATCGAAAGAGGACGAACTGCGAAAAAATGATTTCATAGGAATGGTGAGCCATGAGATGAAAACTCCCTTAACCTCGCTGAGTGGTTACGCACAGATGCTGGCCCGGCACGCCGGAAAAAGGTCGGACGATTTTGTGCGGGATAAATCGGAAAAGATCAGTAACCAGATAAAAAAAATGACAACGATGATCAACGGCTTCCTGAATGTGTCCAGACTGGAATCAGGCAAGATCGCGTTACAGAAAAGTCACTTTGAGCTGAATGAATTGATCTGCGAGATCATCGAAGAAACGGAAATGACCAGCAGTACTCATCAAATGCTGTTTACACCGGCTGATCCGGTAGCGCTTAATGCCGACCGTGAGAAAATTGGTACCGTGCTATCCAACTTATTAAGTAATGCGGTAAAATACTCACCCAAGGGTAAAGAGATCAATGTGAGGACAACGGCATTTAAAGGCCACCTTGCGGTGAGTATTAAAGACGAAGGAATGGGTATTAACACGGATGACCTGGAGAAATTATTCGATCGTTATTATCGCGTCGAAAACCAGGATACACAGCATATAGCGGGTTTCGGCATCGGGTTATACCTGTGTGCTGAGATTATTGAACGTCATGGTGGTCGCCTTTGGGCAGAAAGCGAAATTGGCACGGGTTCTATCTTTCATTTTTCACTTCCGCTCGACCTTGGAAATTAAGGTGCCGACAGGCCTTGCATTGAGTTCGATTCAGGCCGACGCATGATGGTTGCTGCCGTAGCCAGGTCGAGTACCGAGTATTTGATAGTTGCCATTGTTCAAAGGTAAAGCCCCCGCGTGTTGTACAACTGTAAGGGCAGTTTCCTTATTAAAACATATTCTGAAAGTATGCATATATTTACGTATAAAATATAAACTGATGCAAACAGAGAAAGCGATATTGGCCGGCGGTTGTTTTTGGGGCGTGGAAGAACTGATCCGCCAGGTACCGGGCGTAACCTCAACTATAGTCGGTTATACAGGCGGCGACGTTCCGAATGCGACTTACCGCAACCATGGTACACATGCCGAAGGCATAGCCATTACTTTTGATCCTGAAAAAATTACTTACCGGCATTTACTTGAGTATTTTTTTAAGATCCATGACCCTACGACAAGGAACCGGCAGGGCAACGATATCGGGACTTCTTATCGTTCCGCTATTTTCTACCTGGACGAAAATCAGCATCAAACAGCTTTGCAACTGATTGAGGAGATGGACGCCTCAGGTATTTGGCCCGGTAAGATCGTCACAGAAGTAAGTCCGGCAGGAGATTTTTGGGATGCTGAGGAAGATCATCAGGATTATTTGCAGAAGAACCCATATGGTTATACCTGCCATTTTGAAAGGCCAAACTGGAAGCTGGTTTAGCGAAAAATGAGCTGGACCTGCCCAAAATGTGACCGTGAATTGCCCTGGAAAGATTACCGGCATTATTGCGCACGTATAGAACTGGATACTTTGTTTACGGGGCGGTCGCCGGAACTGGTGCTCGTCTTTGATAAGATCCTGGCAGAAGTAGCGGATTGGGAGGGTGTGCTGATCGGGGTGACACCCAACTGCATCGTTTTCACAAGGCGCCGTGCTTTTCTGATCATCCGGCCGATGAAAAAGGAGCTGGACATCAAATTCTATTCGGCGGTGGAGCACCGGGACAAGCCGTTCACCAAGAGCTTGGCTGTTGGGAACAAATTTGAAAACCATATCCGCATCAATACCCTGGATCAGCTAAAACCGGGCATATTTCAATATTTTCGGGAATCATTTTATCTTAGAAGCGACGCTGACATTGTACGATTTTAACAGTTTGGACGATAACGGAAAAGCCGAGGCGGTTTGGTCGGGGATTTTTCTGGCGGACCGATTTGACGAGGCGCATACCATTCAGCTCTACGCGGTCAGTAATTTTTATGTGGAGGTCTTTTACGATTAGATGGAAAACCGCATTGTAGCTTTTCGATCTTTCAACACTAAGAACGCGTTGGCGCCGTACCTGGCACAGATCAAATTCAAGCTGACTAAAGCTGCTTTTGTATCTCAAATAAGCCCTCCATGTGAAGGAAGGGCTTATTCAATCAGACGCTCATTTTCTTACCCCTGGACTTTTTTTTTGACTCCTCCTGGGTTTGTGTTTCCGCCTTCTTTTGCTCCTGTTTCGCTTCCGGCTTTTTGTAGTGCTTCAGTTGCTGCGGCTCGCCCTTGTAGTTCGTGATGTTCACCCGGTGCTCGGCCGGGTTGGCCTCTAAGAAGAGCTTAACCGTCTTACTGTCGCGTATCGCTTCGACCTGGTGGCGGTTACCTTTTTCAAGCGACTTCATCAGCTTGTCGCGGGCGCCTTCTTCGCCGATACCAACAATATCCATTTTGTCAATGGCGCGCTCGGGCTTGTAATTCCAGCCCTCGGAAAATGTATTGAGCTTGTGATTGCCGTTCTCGGTTTTGTTGTCCTTATCAAGCGTAATCCAGGCTTTGTATTTTCACCATCCTTGTTTTCCAGCTCTTTGTGCACGGCGCGACCGTCCATCAGGTTATAGGCTTCTTTGGCGGTGATGCCGCTGCCCTTATTGATATAAAAGGTCTGCTGCATGTCTTTTTCCCGCAGGGAGGCATCGTACTTGTTAAAGAAGTACATCTCGTTCTGGTCGCCCATCTTGAAATGCAGCGTGTAATCGACGCTTTGTTTGGAGTACTCGTTGGTGGCGGCGAGTGTAAACTCGGGCGTTTTGGCCTTGATCTGTTTTTCCAGAGCTTCGTTCATTTGCTCGCCGAAGCCTAAGTTCAGCAGCTGTTTTTGCAGGTAACCTAAATTTTCTGTGTTCATGATTTTGTATTTAAATAGTTAATTGTTTGTTAGCGGGTCAGGGGGCGCTGAGTCTGCCAGGGATCGATCGCGGAACAAAATCTTAAAACCAATTTCGTATTGAAAACAGAAGAAGCCATCCGGAAACGGAATACCGAAGCGAAGTTATTTTAAGGTATAAGTACGCCGCAATAGCTGTGGACTTCAGACCTAAACAATTGCATCCAGGTAATTGTTACCAATGGGATGAATGCGCAATGAAGCAACTTTTTAGCCCGTTTTTCCTGTTCGCCGCGATCCTAATGATCCCATTGCTGATATTGGGCATGGGCAATGGCAGCAAACTATTGCGTATCTATGTTACGCACCCTGAAAAATACGAGATCACCAAAGGCATACTGTTGAGCAACGATCATCGCAAGTATCACAACAATGCGACCTATCAATTCAGCTACCAAGGCAACACCTTGGAAGGAAGTGACGGCAGCATCCTCTGGGAATCGGTGGGCAAAGCGGTCACTATTTATGTGGAGAAAAACAACACCGGAAACAACGGAATAGTTGGTGAGTTGATCTTTTTAACCCTTGGCCAATGGCTGCTGTTTATTGGGTTGGGCACTTATGTACGCTTAAAAATTATCAGAAATGCCCGGACACCGTAAATACTGTACCGAAGATTTTGTGCTGACAAAAGTCATGACGCGGCCACCGGCATTTATTTATCTAGCCGCGCTTGCCGCCTTTATGGTGGCCGGTTGTTTTTATGTGTTTGTTATCCGGGCGCTCTTTTTCAGAGGCGGCCTGGGGCTTGCAGTCGGTATTATGATCCTGGTCATGATGCTGATCCTCAAAACGCAGGAAAGGGCAGTGACGATTTACCTGGATGAAAAGTCCCTGTTCCTGAACGGTACGCGCTACCTCCAGCAGCAGATCGAAAGTTTGGTGACTTATGATCCGGAGCGCCGGGGCCCTGTTCGAACGGATCTGCGTATCCGGTTAAAGAACGGAACCAACATTTATATAACGGATACCCGCCTCTTTGGCAGCACTGACCAGGAACAAAGACTGTTGCTGCAAAAGCTGGTCAAAGCTATGATAAAGCGACTTGATCTGGAGCTCCTTGCAACCAGCCACGGGAGCACGCGTATGATCTATATCCCTAAATCTCCGACTATCCTATGAAATATTGTATGCTACTCGTTTGCCTCATCTTTTCAGGCAGTCGGTACGCTCAACAAGCCAAGGCTTATGAATTGCTGCATTACGTTTCTGAAAGCGACGGGCAAACATTTTTGTTGGCTTATGCCGATGGTTACCCTGCAGCCAGCAGTATTAAAATAAAACGGTCGTTTCGGATCACAGCTATCTTTCAACCGGTCAATGGCACAGCAGATGACGATGGCGACCTGATCTTCACCGCTTCAAAAAACAAGCAGGGCGGGCAGATTATATTGCATGGCGTGGACCAAAACTACACGGCGCCTGCAGTTTTAAAGGCTACTTATGCGCTAAAGGGATGGAGGTTACGATTGATATTTAAAAAGAGTAAAGTGCAATAATAAGTTGAACAAAAACTGATTTGAACGGTGTAAAATCAGATGATTTCCAGTTCTGTTTTTCCCTTTGGTAGGTAAAAGGAAAACTCCAGACTCATTTCTTCTTGGGTTTGGGTGTTGACCAATTTTATGGCAGCTTCACCGTTGGGTTTGACCAGCGATGCTAACTTGCCGTTACCGGATATTTTAATAACAGCGTCTGATGGCATAGGTAACAATTTAAAGCCAGCCCCCAAGTCCCGGGTTAAGCTATTAATTCTAGCTTCTGTTTCCTCCTTGTTTAAATACATCGTTACCCCAACAACGCGCTCACGGTTAGCAATTAGCTTTTGCAATTTTTCCATCTCTTTATTAGCAATAATCCTGGCTAATTGTTGGTAAGCTCCCTGCAATTTGTCTTTTAAGTTAGTCATACTTTTTAGGTCAGCGCCGTCCTGGTAGCTTTTAATGGTATAGGGTACATCAGCTACAAAAAAAGCACTTTGGGTAAGCAAGGGTGTCTTTTTTGAGGGGTCAACTTTAGCAATGGCATATTCTCCCGGAAGTTGCTCTTTAAACTCCAGTTGGTTTAAGGCATCAAAAACCTTGATGTTGTAGCTGAATTCGGCGCTTGGATGTAGCGCCTTTTCACCATCAAGCGGATACACTTTTACAACGATTGCTTGTTTGCCACTTTTTGAAATTGCAGCGTTGATGGGAATGAATGATGAAGTTTGCCCGGCAACGCTCATGTTGAACACTATGATATCATTAACCGAAACTTCAAACCTGCAAAATGCCGCTTTAAAATCTAATTGGTAATAGGGTTGGTTTGTGTTGTAGTCTGCCTTTTTTTGAATGGCAATGGGAGTAGGATCTGAGGCCATGTTGTTTTTCGAGTTACATCCGCTGTAAATAAACAGGACCGTAAGTAACAGCAATAGGTTTTTTTTCATTTGTTATTAATTGAGCGTTTCGCCATGCAAGTACTGATCGGCTTATTTTAAAATATTTGCTTTATACTGTTCTATATCACAGCCTCCCATATCTATATTTCCCGTAGTGGGATCCCAATAGCATGTTTTAGAAAGACGCGTGTTGTCAACCACAATCAGCGATCTGTAATCAGGGTTGAAAAAAATAAAACGGTGCTGATTTTTCAGGTTCCAGTACAGGCCATTGTCTGTATTTGGGTTCTTTGTACCAGGGCCGTATAATTTTACCAATTGCGTTAAGATTGCTGATTGTAGCTCAGGTTTTTTTAACCTGATACGGTAGGCGTATATCACACTATCTGCCTGGTATTTATTTAGCAATTTTTTCAGATCGGCTGAATTTTTTATATGCTCCTGATTTATCGTTGCACCTCCCTGGTAAAGCAGGGTATCCTTTCTGATCTTGTCTGACCGTAACTGAAAGGTAATATTAGCGCTATCGATTTTAACGCCGTTAAAAGCAAAAGAATTTGACTCCGTAGCCTGCAAGGCAAATGACATGGGCGCATCAAAATTGTCAATACCTCCTACATATACATCATCATAGCTAATCAAATTTGCTGCTTGCTCTTTAAAAGTTATTTTAGCCAGATCAGTTCTCGGTTTCTCTTTGCAGGAGAATAGCAAAAAGATCAGGGCTAAAACAGCGGATATGTTTACTTTTATATTCATCGGTTATGTTTTTTAATGATTTTCAAAACTTCAGCAGTTGAGGGGTTAAGGTTATCAATTACACCAAGGTCTTTTAATCTTAGGTTTACAGATAAATGCGTTTCAAGATCCTTGCCGGTCTCGTATATGTCTTCTTCCCATTTCAGCACTGAACGGTTAGGTATATCATAGGTAATATAGCGGTTGGTTATTTGCCGGCTTTCTATATTATAATATCCATGGCTTCGCGCAGTTTTATTGCCATTATATTTTACCTTTTTTCCAAAGCGCACCTCCTTGGCGCTATAGGCATTTACTGAATCCAGCAGACCACGGTTATTATAGTAGTATTTCGCGGTCCACGTGTCTGTTATATCTGCCTGGCTGCGTTGGGTAGCTATGCTTGCACCACTAATCCGCTTATCAAAATGCGGGGTGTAATTGACTAAATACAGGAGGTCCGAAATAGGGTAATCGCCAATGGCATCAGCAAGCAGTTCAACAAGGGTCCTGATGGAATGTCCGCTGTAAACTTCCTTTTTAAAGCGAGAATAATATGCCGGAAAAAGCACGTAACGATCAGTACTGTTAATCACTACGGTATGTGAGTTATCGTTAAATGCTACCTCTAAGCTATCTTTCATTTGTTGGTTAGGCAATAGAGGCTGGCGGTAAAGAAACAAACCCTTCGAGCCTTCACTAATCCGGTAAGCATTTGCCTCTGATATTACACCTTCTTCGATAGTGTATACAGCAATTTGATCGCCGACAGTGTTTTTGCAATACAAAACTTGGCTGGTGTCAGAACTTTTATCTTGATGTGTAATTTTAGTGAACAAGGTGCCGTGAACAGCATTTGTGTTTTGAGCCCAACATAAAGCTGAATATAAAACGAAAATAAATGACAAGTAAAATCCGGCCATAGCTTAGTCAATAACTAAATATTTAACTGATAGTTTTATGTTTTTGCCCCGGGCTTCCTGATATTGCTATTAAACGGCGATTGAAAATATGCGTCACCACCAAAACCCAGCGTAAGAAAAATTTGTTACCTAAGTGATATGAATAACAAAGCGGTATCAGCATTACTGATCGGGCTCAATTTTTTGTTATTGATCGCCTATCTTGATCAGGGTTTCGTAACCGAAGATGAGGGGATCCGTAATATTTATCTGGTAATAGTTTATCTGTTTGTCACTTGCCTAGTAACATGTATTTTTTATAGGCAGACACGCAGAACGGCTTTTTTTTGGGTTACGGTGGTCGTTTCTATTGCCTTTGTTTTAGCGACCGTGTTTTACTTGTATTTTTTGGCCTTAGGGCATGCCAGTTGGAGATGAAGCGATTAAATTTACTGAATAAAGGATTGATGATGCTTGCCGTGGTCATGGCCATCCTTCTCCTTTTTAAAATATTTTCTTACAAATCGTGGGAGCGATACTACTATACCTCGTCCGTCTCCAATCCGGAAGCATTCCCAATTCATCTATTTGGCATCGCGTTCATCATGGAGAACGGAGAGTATAGTGGAGACTTCTACAATGACCTGGACATCATCAATTCGTTTAATTCTGATTGGGGACGCGGAACAAGTTATGAGGCTTATAATCCGCAATTTCTGCCGAAGAGCCTGTTCGTAGAATATATGGATTTTCGTACCCAAAAATACTACATAGATACCATCATTCTTCCTAAAGAAAAGATGTATCAGTCATTTGAAATCGCTAAAAAGCAAAACAAGCTCAGCGATCTTGCATACGGGCGCCGGAAAATGGGGCTTTCCTTTCATGTAGGTATCGCTAATGATGGTAATATTCTCATCTGGCTGCTTGGAGATGATTACCAGCTTGAGCTTTATCGGAAAAAGATACATCCCAAACCATTCACGGGCAATGTCGTTTCAAAGAAAGAGCCGGAACCTGTGGGAGCTAATAAAAGTCAGATCAATTATTTTGCGGATGTGCCAGATAGTCTAAAACGGAAAATAATGGAATTAAAAGTGGATAACGTAGAATATAAAGATAGTGTTCCTGTATATTTCGATCAGCTCCGGCCATGATACCGACCCAATCAAATTAAATTAACCATTATTTTAGAACGTAGAAATGTGCAAAATAAAAAAGATCAATTATTTACTAATGGTTGTAAGTGTATTACTATCATGTACGCCTTCCAGCAAACCCGGGGATGATGAAATGATATGGTTGGTAACCCAACCTCAGGTGGAGCTGCACAAAACCGCAATCACAACAATTTTTTTCAGGCATAAACCCGATAAAGGAAGTATTAAAGTTATATCGGGTAATGAGCTGGATATTGATTTTAATGGTTCGGAAATAGAGAGAGGGATCAAATATGATAAAGCCAATTATTATTACGAATATGAATTCACAGCAGGAAAATTGGGTAAGTCTGCAACTCCGGTAATTGAAATAAAAGTAAACGGAAACACTTATAAAAGTACGCCCGGTTTGATTGAAGTGGTAGAAAAACTTAAGGTGGATAGCAACGCTATAAGAATGGTGTTGTCATCCGATAAAAACCAGTATAAACTCGGTGATACCGTATTGCTTTCTTTGGATACGTATGCCAAATTTGTTAATTACAGCAGGTTCACTCCAGATGATCTGGTCAAAAAGGGCGCACGGGATGCACTGTTCGCAATCATAGCGGAGGGAAATGTAGATTATGAGGTTGGCATTCAGGGATTCAAAGCGTATATCGATGCTAATTTTAACGTGGTCAATTTTGACTGGAATGTTAATGACGTAAACAAAAGAATGTCCACCCTTGAAAATAGCGTTTATATAAAGAACCCTATTTTTACCATGAAGTTGATACCCAAACGTAAAGGTCAATATACCATCAACAGCAGCCGCTTTGATTACAAGATATATCCTTATACGGATGCTTTTAAGGAAGAGCTTTTAGAATCAGATAAAGCGCTAAGAACTAAAAACAAAATAGAAGTCACTTCAAATCAACTGAATATAACCGTTTCACTGTAAATTTGCATTTACATGATCAAAATTTCATAGATCTCCGGATGAACCGCGTTAGGCGGTCGATGACTGTTCACAGCAACGCGAATGTCGCCGACTTTAGCGGCACGAAACATAACACTAAAGCTGATTGGTTCCTTGGGTCGGGGCGATTCTATACCTGCTCCAAAAACATGGTCAAAATCTGCGAAAGTCAGCTGTCTTTGTAGATGTACTGGTAGCTGGATGATAATATGAGGGAAATCTTTGTTGCGCACCACACACACTTTCACCATGTTCGAGTCAGCATGTATAGACAAGGTGTCAACTTCAACAAGGCTGTATTTTTCAGCCCAATCGCGCAGTAAGTTGCTGCTGGTATCCTGCGCGTGTTTGCCTTCCACCTCAGCCAGTTGCTTAATGATATTCATTAAAGCATTTTTATCAACCGGCTGCCGGGATATTTTGTCGCCGTTACAGCTTAAACCAGCCATGGCAGTTACCATGAGCAGCGAAACGAAATTGCGATAAACAAATCTGTACATGAATATAATACAACGGTAGATCATCAGCAATGTTTGGATGTCAAAATAGAGAAGTCCGTACCGGTCACTGATCTGTGCTACCTTGATGATAACTCATCCATAACTGTTTTGATCTCCTGGTTGATCTCAAAGACTTGCTTCTGATCAGGATAAGTTCCATTTTGATAGGCATAGTAGTTTATTTGATAGCTTTTAATTCTGAGCTGGCAGTATTTGATTAACTGACGGTTCTTGCTATGAATACCGGATGATACATTGAGCTTATCCAACTCATTTATCAGGATGATGCCTTCCTGCCAATACCTGATACCTTGTTGCAGAGCAGGAAGCTGTTCTGCAGTAGGTCTATTGTCTTCTTCGCCCATCACCTCAATTGCTTTTGCTTCCAGTTGATAGAAGCTTTCCATTCGCTTAAAGTAGATAACGCGATCACTGCTTGCGAGGAAAATATAGGTACATGCTGACCCTGCAAGGACCAGTATTATTGCGCCTGCTATGACCAGCCGGTTGATTCTGGCATTATTTGGCTTCCTTAAAGCCGGCAAATAGAGGAAACCGATCAGCAACCCGCTTATCAGACCGCCTAAATGCGCTGCATTGTCGATGCCGCTCTTAAGGCTGCCATAAACCAGATTGTAAATCACAAACATGCCAATGCTGCTCAATAAGCCATTGCGCATACCGCGTTCGATGTGATTGGTACTCAACATCGCTAAAAAAACGCCATATAACCCGAATATGGCCCCGGAGGCGCCAGCGCTGATGGTGTAATCATGCCACCATAAACTAACCACGCTGGCAGCTATACCCGTTAACAAATAGGAACTCAAAAACTTTGCTTTGCCTAAAAAAGGCTCCAGCAGCATGCCTGCGAAAATGAGCGCATACATATTCAGCGCCAGGTGTATAATGCCGAAGTGAAGGAAACAACTGGTCAGCAAACGCCACCATTGTCCGTCAAGTGTGGCGACTGTTGCGTTGGCTCCCCAGGCCAGTAAGCTTTGTCCATCCGGATCTATAATAGAAATGCCGCTTTCAACCATGACCAGGAAGATCAGGATGTTCAGAATCACAAGTACAGGTGTAACGAAATAATTTTTAGCCGGCCGAAAGAAAACCCAGAAGCCGGTGATCAGGTTAAACTTCGGCCGGATGTCGGGCTTCAGCGTATCCTCATAAGGCGGTACAAAGTCTTTTTCGTATAGTGGATATTTCAGCCGGACTTCCTCTTCTGTAATTGCTGTTTTTAGCTTTTCGAAAGTTGCTACAAATTGCCTGACTGCGTTTTCATGCTGTCCGTATTCATTGGGCATGGCTGAAGCTGAATTACATTCGACCTTCAACTGATCGTCACCAAATTTGACTGTGATTTCCCCGTTCCAGGAAAAGCCATTGTTATTCGTGTAAGCGATCACACCTGCGTCAGAAACAAAACGAATGCGCCAGCCTAAAGACTTGACCGACTCAAATGCTGTGACCAGGCCATGTTTTTGGCTAAGCCCCGTAGTAGAAATGGTTTGCGTTGCTTTACCCATTAACTGAAGTATAATATCATGAGTGTATCGACCTTATTCATTTGCTTTTATAAACAATTCAAAACTGTTTTGTTCCGATATCGGTTATCAGAACAATTAAACGCATGAGTTCGTACCAGAAAGCCAGCTTGATCTCCGTTGATCAAGCGATCACCAAAGGCCGTAAAATGTTGCTATTGCCACGCATCCTGATGATTATCGGGTTATTCTTCTTCCTGTTTCCTATCGCGATGTTATTTATCGCTATTAAAGATGGTCCAAGTTTTTCAACAAATGCTTGGCTGATCGCAGCAAGTATCGTGATAGTATGCTTTTTCGTATGTTTTTACCTGCCGTTTCGGTTCTGGAGCAAGCGCACCACGCGCTGGAAGTTATGGGCATTTAACAATGTAGATAATGTGCATGAATTAAAGATAGCAGCCGTACAAGCAAACCTATGCCCGGCCTATGGCACGTTCATGGACAAAATACAGATTCAGTCTGCCAAAGAAAGAGAACAATGGCGTAAGCTACAGGACCGCTTCGACTTTCCTGATATTTTCAAAGACGACTCGACTATACCCTCCGTGACCGAGGTTTTTTATAGTAAAATGAATAGTGCCGTATATATTCTGTTTGGTCTACTTTTTTTAGGTATAGGTGGCGGAATAGAATATCTGGTGATAAAAAACAATGGCGATTTCACCTCGCAACTGATTCCCTTTGTTATCGTGATCGCGGCCATATGCTACATCGTGATCAATATCAAACGGATGCTGAAAAAGCAGCCGGAAATGGTTTTGGACAATCAGGGACTTACAACCCCCGGGACCGGCTTCCTCAACTGGGACCTGATCTTTAATGAAAAGGTGACCAGGACAGACCGCGGAAAAAGAGGCATCCTGTATACCTTCAGCTTCCAATATCCCGGCGGCTTAGTCAATATCGATGTCAGCGATTTCAACGTCAATAAAGCCAGGCTTGAAAGGCTGATACGTGTTTATAAAGGTCGTTTTGCGGCGGGACTAAGCTAATTATTTAAATACCTGGTCGGCCAGCAGGCCCAATACAAACCCACCAATAATATCGCCTCCTCCCAGTATAATGATCGGAATGGCCAGGAAGGTAAGGAAAAACAGGTTGTGTCTTTCGAATCTGTACAAAGTGCTTAGAACAGTGGCCCACCTCGCAATTGGTCAGTGATATGTTTAGTCTCGTCTTTAAACAGCACTAAGAAGAATAGGTCAACATGGGACAAGCATTTAATTGTCACTAATTGTCCGGGTTTTGAGATAAATCTTCCATTCGGTCAAGATCATGGCCACGTTGAAGGTCAGGCAAAAAATCACGACAAAATCGTAATGAAATCGGCAAAAAAACAACAGTAAGCACAATGCGGAACCTAGGGCAACTGTGATTATGAGGACGTACAACGTTCTGCCAACTAAAAACCTGGCTTGATCAAGTGAACGGCTGGGGTCTGTCCACAACATTAAACAACCAAGCGTTAATAATAAGCCAGCCGGTATCCAGGCGCCGGCATGCTCGACAATATGTTCATTTGATATCATCACTTCTTCCAAAATCCATCGTATATAGCTGAAGCAAACCAACAGGGGTACCCCGAATATAATGACCAGCGTAAGCAGATACACCGTCCAGAAAAAGCGATTTTTATTGTACGGTGGTTGTGATTTTTCTTCATAGGCTTTTAGGATAACCGGTTTGAAACGAGATGGTCGAAGGTTGTAAAGAACCAACATAATAATGTAAAACTGCAGTTCGAAAATGGCCAGGTGATACCCATTTATTGTATAATTAATGCTATCATATGATGGGTTCACCAAAAACAGTGATAGAACCAATAGCGCGATAATGTATAAACGAAATACGTGTACATACCAGCCATATAATTTCCATATCAAATGGGGGTTGCTCATCTATTAAATTTTCAACAGCAGAATTTGCTTGCGTCACCACTAATTAAAATTAACCAGAGTTCCGATGTTATTACTAACGTTCGTATTAATCAAATGTTCAATTCAAAGACGTTATGATTAACGATAATCCCATCGATCTCATACATTCTCTTTCCCTATAACTGTTTCATTCCTTTGTTAGGGTTTTTGCAATTAATTGATAAACTAATCTATTCAAGATTGTACCGGCAGGTTAATTTGATGTCCAGCCATTTTTTCATCGGACATAGGATGAAGACGCTCACTCGTTTTGTAAAAACAATGCAATTCGGCGTTACGCCCACCAGCACTTTTTCCCGGTGAGCCACCTCCGTCAGTACTTTAGAGGCTGATCCGCTGGCAATAATGCCGGTATCGAAACGCTGCACCAAAACCTCTTGGAATACATTTTGTTAATTATAGGAAATTAAATCATTTACCTATGAGCACAAGAGGAAGTAAGGTGGAAAGGAATTCGGTATGAGCAGCGCCTTTGTTAAAGAAAGCGAAAATGAGCAGCTAAAAGACATCGCTCCTAATATGGCCTCCCTGCTGATCTTTCTGAAAAGGGAGAACGGCGGTGCTGTGCGTGAACTCCATACCCGCTTCAGTGATAAACATCAGAAAGAAGTGCACGAGATGAGCGATGGCCTCGGCTATATGCTCAACGACCGGAATCAATGGCAGGTGATCTTGGATTAGATGATGAAGATCGCCACTTACAATATTAACGGGATCAACGGCAGGCTTGACAGTCTGCTAAGCTGGCTTGAAGAAGCCGGTTCGATATGATTTGTTTACAGGCACTTAAAACGGAGGTCATCAATTTCCGAAGCCAATTTTAAGCAGCAGGTTGGGAACTGCAAACTACGCTGGTTTAAACGACTTGGTGAACATGTTAAGTATCTGCGGAACCGGGACTTACCTGTGATCCTTATTTGCGGTTATTAGGTAATGCCTACCAATCTGGTCACCTGCTCATATATGATTAAAAGCCCATTCGATGATTTGAGTGATAGCGTTAAGTATGGCTTGCTGGTCTGAGGCTTCGTTAAGCTGGAGGTCGCAGAATTTGTGTTCGTTGTGGCGGGTGTGGAGGATGCTGTAGTAGATGCCGCCGACGAGGAGGGCGCTGATGGCGCGGAGGTTGTTTTGGGGGATGTGGTTGTCAATTTTTCAAAGAGGGCTTGTCCGACGTGTTCTCTTGCTATGTGGATGCTTTTCATGAGGCTTTTGGTGTTGAGTTCCCATAGGATGAGGTCTTGCATGTTGGGATGGCTGAGGAAGTAGCGGAACTGGTTTTGGAGCAGTTCGGTCAGTTGTTGCTGGAGTTCGGTTTGGCTGGGCTGTTGCAGATCGGTGATTGCTTGTGCCTGGATGAGCCAGTAATCGTTTTCGGTAATGTAGCTTTCGATGAGCCGGTCTTTGCCGCCGAAATAGCGGTAGATGAGTTTTTTATTTACGCCCGCTTGTCTGGCGATGCGGTTGATGCCAAGTGCTGCAGGTCCTTCCGTGGCTAAAAGCTGTCCTACGGCGGCGATTAATTTTCCTTTGGTTTGGGCTTTGTCCTTGCTTGCTTGATCCATTTGTCAAATTCTCCTGGAAATATGTTTATTCTTCCATCCTGATAGGCAAGGTGGGTGATTTTGCTTATTAGGCAATCATATGGCTTACTTATTCGTTATATTTTTATGGTCAGCGGCCCGTTTTACTAACTTTTACAGCAGAAATTAGAAATTTTGCTTGTATGTGACCACTACGGAGTATAAGGGTAGCTTAAATTCAGAGTTAAACAATAGTTAACACATGGATTTATCGAAAGCGAGTTTCAAGGATTTTGAAAACATGGCCTCACCGCTAAAAAGCTATCAAGATATAAAAGCCGCTAAATAGAGAGATTTAGCGGCTTTTTTGTTTTTGTCCCCACAGTCTCACCCCTGATAAGAATCTTAGTTTACAACCAGTACATACTGGTTAGTTTTGAATTGTTTTTGCTTCTTTAGGTTAGTATAGATTTCAAAATGGGGTGAAGCAAAATCATTTGCTTTAATATCGATCATTATTTATACTGACTTATTTGTCAGAAATTTTTATTATTTTGTTTTTTATATTTTTTTGTCACCCAAAAGTTACCTAAATTTCAAGGCTGCTTTACATGTGTAACACGCCTTGGTAAACGCACCACCAATTAATATGAATTCGGAGAAGGAAATATGGGATCGTTTTTTAGCGGGCGACCAGGTTGCCTACAGTCAAATACTTAAACAGTACTCTGGTAAAATGTTTAATTATGGCTTTAGGATGTGTGCTGACGAGGATTTGGTAAAAGACTGCATTCAGGATGTTTTTTTAACATTGTGGAACAGGAGAGTTAATGTAAACACAACAGATTCTATTACCTGGTATTTACTTAAGTGCACGAAAACAAGCATTTTGCGCGAGCAAAAAAAATGGATACGCAACGATGAAATAGTAAATGAGTATGCGTTCAATGTTGAGTTTGATGTAGAGACAAAATTAATAGCTGATCTGGATAATCTTAGTTTAGCTGATAGAATAAAGACAATTATAAACCAACTGCCTCCCCGGCAAAAAGAAATACTTTATTTAAGGTTCTATGAAAACCTAACTTTGGCTGAGATAGCAAATGTTATGGAACTTAACCCTCAATCAGTATATAACTTACTTCAAAAAGCGTATAAAAACTTTCGCGCCGAGTGGATTCCGATTGTGATTGCGATGTTTGAAATTTTAACGTACTGATTATCAGTGTTTTTTAATTTTTTATAATATTTTTTGGTTTTAGGAGGGTAGATTTTGTTGTAAATCGTCTTTTACCATTAAAACCAATTATAATTAATTAATGAACAATTACCGGAACTACGAAGTAGAGGATTTCGTTTGCGATGATTTTTTTATCGACTGGGTTTTAAATCCTAAGACGGATAACTCTGCTTTCTGGGATAATTGGCAAAGAACAAACCCTGACAGGGCTAAGTACATTCAGAACGCCAGAGCTATTTTATTAGCCATACGCGTTAAGGAAAACAATGTGCAACTTACCGAACGCGAAATTGAAAACCTTATTCAAAATGTGCAACTACGCATTGCAGAAGAAGAAGTTGCAGAGGCTCCGAATAAAACAACGCTTAGTTTTTTATGGCTTAAAGTAGCGGCAAGTATTGTTATTTTATTTTCTTTAGGAATTGCGTATAACTACATAAAAAATGAAGGTAGCGCCCGAAATCATGATTTAGCTACAGGTAAAGTTAGAGAAGTTGAATTTACGAGGATACGTAATACTTCAAAAGAAGGCCTTGTTGTTAACCTTGCCGATGGTAGCATAGTAGTATTAAGACCAAATTCTACCTTATCATTTCCTAAAATATTTGTTGATTCTACCAGGGAAGTAACCTTAGATGGTACGGGGTTTTTTGAAGTGAAAAGAAATCCGAAGATGCCTTTTATTGTACATGCCAGGAGTATAACAACCCGGGTTTTAGGTACCAGTTTTACAGTTAGCTCAGCCGTTAATCAAGCAAGCAAAGTAATAGTTTACACCGGTAAGGTAATGGTCAATCGCGCAGATAACAAAAAAACTAATAAATGGGTGGTTATAACGCCTAATCAACAAGTTACTTATGTGCCGTCTATTGAAGAACTAAAAAAAGACACGGTGCTTAATCACCAACCTTTGTCTGTTGACGTAGCCAGCCATGTGTTTATTTTTAATGAAACACCTTTTGCCGATGTTATTGAACAGCTTGAAAGGGCATACAACATAACAATTGATTACAGCGAACATAAGTTTGGTAAAACTTCTGTTTCGGGAGACATAAGTAAACTGCCGCTTGATGAGAAAATTCAATTTATTTCTAAAGCCGTTAACGCTAAATGCCAAATTGAAACCGGCAGGGTAAAAATTTATTAGAAAACACCAATTGTATATAAAATAATAAACCAATTACAAACCTTAAACAATAAGAGATATGATTAGAAAAGATACTTAACAAAAAACGGCAGTATGTCCATACGGCCGTTCAAAAATCCCATTCATAATGGCTTCTCACACACATTAAAGCACCTTGTTAAAGGTGTTAAGGGGATTTTTTTTGCATGATTAATAAGATTTATCAACCATAAACCAAAAGTATGAAATTAAAACCTCTGATTATAACTTTTATGAGGATTACTTTTTTACAATTAGTGCTTATTCTTACAATGATAGGGACATCCCTTGCTAAGGATGGAAAGGCGCAAATTGCATTACAACAGATCATCAGTATAAACGAATCAAACGTACAGCTGAGAAGTGTACTATCTGAACTGGAGGAAACTTACAATGTTAATTTCTTTTACAGTGATCAGTTAGTAAACGCTAAACAGCGTGTGAACGTTGTTGCCAGGCAGAAAAAACTGGGCGATGTGCTTAAGGATCTTTTTGACCCGCTAAACTTAACGTTTGAAAGCGTTAATGGTGTAATTGTAATTAAAAATAGCGGCAAAATTGAAGCCGCTGCAGATATTGCAGTTACAGGAAGGGTAGTTGAAGAAAAGACGGGCCAGCCACTAACAGGCGTTACTGTAAAAATAAAAGGTACAACAATAGCTGTAGCAACAGATATCGACGGTTTTTACAAGATCACTGTACCAAATGCGGAAACCGTGTTGGTTTTTTCGTTTTTAGGTTATGACGATGCCGAAAGAAAAGTGGGTACAACCCGAAATATCAACGTAACCCTTAAAGAAAAACTAAGCAATCTTGACGAAGTAATTATTGTTGGCTTCGGTCAGCAAAAAAAGGAAAGCGTTGTTGGAGCTATATCTCAGGTATCGGGCAAAATTTTAGAGCGAACCGGCGGTGTTACCAGTTTAGGTGCTGCATTAACGGGTAATATTCCCGGTCTGGTAACCACAGCAACTACAGGTATGCCCGGCGAAGAGAACCCTACTATATTAATTAGGGGGCAAACATCATGGAATAATAGTGCCCCATTGGTATTAATAGATAACATTAAACGTTCAATTAACGACATTGATATAAATTCGGTAGCCACTATTTCGGTATTGAAAGATGCCTCTGCAACTGCAATATTTGGTGTTGAAGGTGCTAACGGTGTTATTTTGATCACCACAAAAAGAGGACAAGAGGGCTCGGCTAAGGTTGATGTAAATTTGAACGTTACTGGTAAAACGGTATCAAAACTGCCTAACAAATATGATGCTTATGATGCGCTACGTCTAAAAAACAAAATTGTTGAGTATGAGTTGAGCACAGTTCCGGGCGTTTGGTCGTTTATTACCCCTCAGGATATTATAAACAAGTATAGAAATCAAACAACCCAGGAGCAAAGAGAGCGCTATCCTAACATTGATTGGCAGGATTATCTTTTCAGAGACTACGCATTGTCAACCAACCCCAATGTTAACATTTCGGGCGGTTCAAAATTTGTTAAATATTTTGCCAACGTTGATTATGTGCACGAAGGTGACCTTTTCAAAACAATGGATGTTGGAAGAGGGTATACACCAAAATTTGAGTACAACAGGCTTAACTCACGTACCAATTTTGATTTTCAACTTAGCAAAAGCACATCCCTTAAAGTTAACTTATCGGGTTCAAACGGGGTTAGAACTTCGCCGGGTGGTGTAGGTGCAGACAACGTTACCAATTTAATGTCGGGTGTGTACTTTATGGCTGGCGACGTATTTTACCCGCGCTATTCTGACGGTAGCTGGGGCTATTTCCCTCCGGCGGAGGTGGAAACACCTAATCCCGCAAAGGAACTTGCTACTGCCGGTGTCCGCGACAGAGTTGATACCCGGTTATATACAGACTTTTCTCTTGATCAGGATCTTGGTTTTATTACAAAAGGTTTAAAATTTCGTGGCACGTTAGCGTGGGATTATAATTTCCGCGAAAATGGCAGAGGTATAGCAGATGGAGCTGATGGTTTCCGTAAGTATATTGACCCACTTACAGGTACGCCTACTTACAAGTATTTGCTTGATGCCAATACAAACTTTGACTGGATGCCTTCATTAACATGGAGCTCTCAAGGCGGTTCAATGGACGATGGCTTTACCTCACGTAACCTAAACTACCAGATGCAGCTTAATTATGCAACCACAGTTTTAAAAAAGCATAATGTTACCTTGATGGGTACTTTCCTTCGCCGTGAAAACGCAGGTGGCGGTGGTATCCCCGGATATCGTGAAGACTGGGTATTTAGAACCACTTACAATTATGCCGGTAAGTACTTGCTTGAATACAATGGCGCGTATAACGGATCTGAAAGATTTGCTCCTCAATACCGTTTCGGCTTCTTCCAATCAGGAGCTATAGGTTGGTTAATTAGCGAAGAGAAATTTATTAAGGAAAATGCAAAGTGGATTGACATGCTGAAGGTTAAAGGCTCGTACGGACAGATCGGTGATGACTCGGGCAGCCGCTGGTTATACATGGACATTTGGGCTTCCGGAGGCAATACTGCTTTAGGAATATTTCCTGGTGCGGGCGAGACAAGCCCATACCCATGGCTTAGACGAACCCAGATAGGCAACCCAAATGTTAAATGGGAAACTGTTACTAAAAAGAACGTAGGACTGGAATTTTCAATTTTCAAAGGTCTGATCTCAGGTAGTGTTGACGTTTTTGAAGATTACAGAACCAATATCCTTATTGCAGGCGGGCAAAGGGCCATGCCATCATACTTCGGCGTTACACCTCCAACATCTAACTTAGGTAGAGTAAGGGCTAAAGGCTATGAGATTGAATTGCGTTTTAGTAAAAACGTTTCAAAATCAACTCGCGTATGGATGAACGCAAACCTTACTTATGCCAAAGACAGGATTGAGTTTGCTGATGATCCGGCCTTACGTCAGGGCTTTCTTAACAGAGCCGGCTACGCAAACGGGCAAGCTACTTCTTATATTTCTAACGGAAACTACAATACCTGGGACCAGGTTTACGGAGCAACGCCATATGTAAACAGCGATAGCAAAATTCCCGGGGGAATGTTTATAGTTGATTTTGACGGCGATGGTGTGATAGACTTTGACCAGGTGCCTTATGGTTACTCGGGCAATCCGCAACATACATTAAGTATGTCTTTCGGTGTTGATTGGAAAGGTTTCAGCGGTTTCTTCCAACTATACGGTGTGAATAACGTATCCCGCTACGTAAATCAGGAAAGCTTTACCCGTACCTACAGAAATACAGCTTATGATGTTGGCAGCTATTGGTCTAAAACCAATACAAATGCCGATGCGCAAATGCCGCGTTTATACTCTTATCCACACGTAAGCTACCTGGGAGACCAGTTTATGTACGACGGATCTTACATCCGCTTGAAAAATGCAGAGATCGCTTATACTTTCAATAACGGTTTGATAAAGAAAATTGGCATAAACTCTTTAAGAATGTTCCTGAACGGTAACAACCTTTGGATGTGGTCAAGAATGCCGGATGACCGTGAGTCAAATACGGCAGGCGGTACTACGGTTAACAACGCTTATCCTACTGTAAGGAGATTTAACCTGGGTATGAGAATTTCTTTATAAGATAATTTAAATATTAAAAATATGAGAAGATATATATACAAGAGCCTGTTTATTTGTTTGTTTTCAGGAACTTTATTGACGTTGGGTTCATGCAAAAAATTTCTTGATAAGGAACCTGCTACCGACGTTGATCCAACTTCGTTTTACCGCAATTTTTACAATTTTCAGGGTTTCACAGAGGAGTTGTATAACTGTATTCCGGTTATGGATAAACGTGAATATAATAACATGTGGAACTGGGGTGAAGAAGAAGTAAACAGCCCTAACGGAAAAAATGAGTTGCTGGCACGCATGGACCGCGGCGACTTTTGGATCTCAACCGGGTATTTTTTAGATGGCCCACATAACTCAGGTGGAGATAGATGGAATCATTTTTTATGGTCGAGCTCATGGTATGGTATACGCAAAGCTAATCAGGGCCTTGCCAACTTATCTAAACTAACCAATGCTACACAGGAAGAAAAAGACCTGATAGCTGGACAGCTTTATTTCTTCAGAGCATGGTTCCACTTTGAGTTAGCCTGCTACTGGGGAGGTATGCCATATATTGATACAGAACTTGCTCCGGATGTAACGCCACAATTACCAAGACTGAAATGGCAGGAAATGGCTGACAAAATAGCCGCCGATTTTAAAAAAGCTGCAGACCTGTTGCCTGTTAAATGGGATGACACCGAAGCCGGAAAAGCAACATCAGGATATAACGAGTTGCGTATAAATAAAATTATGGCTATGGCCTACCTTGGCAAAACCTATTTATATGCAGGCAGTCCGCTAATGAACAAGGTATCAAAAGGTGCCGCAACTTACGATTTGGATTATACCAAAAAGGCTGCTGAGGCTTTTGGGGATGTATTGAAAATGGTTGAAAATAACCAAACGCAGTACAAACTGGTGAATTTCAGCCAGTATTCAGAGATTTTGAGAACTAACGGTCAAAATGGTAAAATGCCAGGATTAACAGAGGCAATATTCCGCGGTCCGGCTTACAATGGCCCAGATGGTACAGCCTGGTCTTTAGACAAGCAATATCTATGTGCCCGCATTTTGTTTGACCGCAGCTGGTCGCTTTATCCAAGTGCCAACTATGCTAATTATTTTGGAATGGCAAATGGTTTACCTATTAATAATGACAACAGTTCGTCAACAGCTGATGCAGAATCTGGCTATGATCCTCAGTATCCCTGGAAAAATCGCGATCCACGTTTCTATTTAACTTATGCCTTTGATACACAGCGAATGGTTTTAGGTAACCTTGGTGCGAACGAGGGTTGGAGATATGCAAATTTAGCTACATACGGCGGAACCGATGAGGAGCGCAGATGGTCATACAGGGTGCCTGAAACAGGAAGTCCTACCGGTTATTTGTTAATAAAATTTGATCCGGTTGGTTTTAACAAGTTTGATAATCAATTCGTTTCACATCATATACATATACCATGGATGCGTTTAGCAGATATATATTTAATGTATGCAGAAGCTGTGGCAATTGGTTATGGTTCTCCATCGTCATCGAGCACTTCGTTTGCCGGATATACCGCATTGGATGCAGTAGACAGAATAAGAGAGAGAGCTACCGTAGGTAAATTTGCACCTAAATTTAGAACAAGTACTGCCGCTTTTATGCCTGAATTACAACGCGAACGCGCTGTTGAACTGGCTTGGGAAGGACATAGATTTCATGACTTACGCCGTTGGTTATTATGGGATAAATATCCTTATAACATAAAAACTGCTATTGAATTTGACCGTGCCGAAAAAGTAAACTTTAACAAGGTTGATCCAAAAGCTAACAAAGTTCTCAATATCAGAGATGTTGTTATAATTGACAGAAAATATACCGACAAGCATTACTGGCTTCCAATCAAACGAACAGATGTCAACATTTATCCGGGTTTTCCGCAAAATCCAGGATGGTAACAGGTTAGTAACTAAATGTTGATATAAATAAAGACAACAATGAAAATATTTAAAGTAAATATATTGTTGCACCTCGTACTTGCTTTATTTTGTTTGAAACTGAAAGCTCAGCAAACCAAACAAGGTGAACTAAATGCCAGGGTGCAAAACTCAAAAGGCGAGCCTGTGCAGGGTGCGTCTGTAATAAGCCTGGGGAATGAAATTACCAATACAGACAAGGAAGGCGCATTTTCTATAATTACAACACCTGGTAAGCGCCTTGTTATAACTGCGCTGGGATATCAGTCGTTAACTATAGATGCTGATACAACGCTGAAGTTGATTACACTTAAATCTGAAGCAGATCAGGTTCAGGTTGCTTTTCAAAAGCAAGACAGATCAGAGATATTAGGTGGTGTATCTAACTTCAACGTGGCAGAAATGCTGGAGAAAAATTATTACATGTCAACCAGTGATTATTTATCTTCCTTTCTACCAGGTTATAACGGTACTAATGGAAATGTTTGGGGCTCCGGTACGCTAACTATGGTTGACGGTGTGCCACGCGACATTGGCAACGTACTACCAACTGAGATAGACCAGATAACCTTATTAAAAGGAGCGCAAGCCGTTGCGCTGTACGGCAGCCAGGCCAGCAGGGGTGTTTTAATTGTAACTACAAAACGTGGTACCTCGGGGCAGGATGCATTTAAAGTACGGTTTAACGCCGGTGTATTTACACCAAGAGGTTACCCTGATTATGTTGGCGCCGCCGAGTATATGACATTGTACAACGAAGCGAGGAGAAATGATGGTGCAGGAACGCTGTATGACGATGTGACCATTAATAACACCGCTTCTGGCAAAAACCTTTTCAGATATCCGGATGTAAATTATTACTCATCAGAGTTCCTGAAAAAATCAGTTAACAGAGCAGATGTAACCGCTGAGTTTAGAGGTGGAAATGAAAAGGCGCGTTTCTATGCCAACATGGGCTTTTACCAACAAGGCTCGTTATTAAATGTTGGTACAGGCAAAGACGAAGGCGTTTCGCGTTTCAATGTGCGTGGTAATCTTGATATTAAATTTAATAAAGCAATTACAGGTAAAATAAACGCGAGTTTGGCTTATTATGATACCAAAACCGCCAAAGGCAACTATTGGGGCAACGCGGCTACATTAAGGCCAAACTGGTACGCTCCGTTAATACCACTATCTGCAGTTGAAAACCCAAATGATCCAAAATGGCAAACGTTTAAAGATAGCCCTTTTCTTGTTGATGGCCAGTATTTAGTGGGTGGCCGCCAGGATATGACAACCACGCCATTTGGCGCACTGTACACGCAAGGGTTAGAAAAATATTCGTCCCGGCAGTTTCAGTTCGACGCCGGATTAAATTTTGACCTGGGTTCTGCTCTAAAAGGCTTAACTTTTAATACTGTATTCGGATTAGATTACTATAATCGTTTTTATTTATCAGAAAATATTAATGATTATTCTGTGCAGGTTGCCACCTGGAATGCAAATGATAAAATTACCAATATACAACGCTATGGTTTGGTTGATAAAGCTTCTCGTGGCAGATCACTAACTGATGCGTATCAACGTTTGGTAACTTTTTACTCTGGTCAGTTTAACTATAAAAACACCTTTAATAAAGTTCACAATGTGTCAGGTTTGTTGCTGGTAAATGCATTTTTAAGGCAAATATCCGAAGTTTATCACGGCGATGGAAATGCAAACCTGGGCTTTCAGGCGGGGTATAACTATGATCAAAAATATTATGTAGATTTTACAAGTAACTATGTTCATTCTGCAAAGCTTGAATCCCAAAATAGCAATGCATTTTCTCCGGTTGTAACTGTGGGGTGGAGAATGAGCAAAGAAAAATTCCTTGCAAAATCTTCTGTAGTTAACGACCTTAGGTTGACAGCCACTGCCGGTATTTTGCATACCGACATGGATTTTACAGAGTATTTTCTCTTTAGAAGCGCCTATGGTAATGGCGACGCATTTAGATTTAACGAAGGCCGTCAGTCAAATGGTACAAACGTACTACGAGGCGCTAACGCTAACTTAGTTTTTGTGCAAAGAAAAGAGTTAAACTTTGGAGTTGATGCAACATTGTTTAACAGATTGTTGCAGGTAAACGCTTCGTATTATCGCATTGAAATGAACGGCCTACCGCTTAAGAATGCTAATGCATATCCAAATTACTTTGTATTTGGCTCAACCAACTTTATTCCCGCAATTGAAAATTATAATAACAACCTGTATACCGGTTTTGATTTTGGCGCTTCAATTAACAAACGAGTTGGACAGGTTGGCTTAAACGTTGGTTTAACCGGAACTTACATCAATAACAAAGCCTTAAAACGGAGAGAAGTTTATGAGGCCAAATGGAGTTATTTATCAAGAGTAGGGCAACCGGTTGATGGTATCTGGGGATTGCAAAGTGACGGCTTTTTCATGAACCAGGCGCAGATAAACGCAAGCCCTTCGCAAACAGGTATAGCCGGATCAAGTTTAAGAGCCGGAGATTTGAAGTATGTTGACCAAAATGGTGATGGTAAAATTGATAATAATGATATTGTTTATTTAGCCCGTAGTACACCATCATTTATATTGGGTTTAAACATAACCGCCAAATGGAAGAACTTCACCTTGTTCATGTTGCTTAATGGAGCAACTGGTGGAAAAGGCAATAAAACGAACGATTATTTCAGAGTACGCCAGGAGAGAAAGTACTCAGAATATGTTAGAGACAGAACAATAATCAATAAAGACGTAAGCGGTAATTGGGAAGTAACTCAGTTAGGCGCATATCCACGCCTAACTACTACTGCCGGAGATAATAACTTCCGTGATTCTGATTTCTGGTTGTACGATAACAGTTACATCAATTTATCAAAAGTGCAGTTGTCTTATGATTTTCCTACAGGAGTTATCAAAAGTAAAATTGTAAAAAATTTAGGCGTGTATGTTAGCGGGTTTGATCTGTTAACTATTTCTAAAAACAGAAAGATACTTCAAACTAATATTGGAGCGGCTCCTCAGTTAACGTTTTTTAACCTGGGCGTAAAAGCAACCTTATAAGTTGAAACTAATAGAATTACGATGAAAAAAATAGCAATATTAATATTACTGATCACGGTATTTTCTGCTGGTTGCAAAAAAGATCTGATCGATCCCGCAAATGAGAACCTGCGCGGTAAGGATATTATTTACAATGAGCCCGGATTTGCCGCAGGCTTACTTACCAACGGCTACTTGCGTTTGCCTTACGATGATTTTGTATATGGGTTTAACGATGTGGCAACTGATGACGCTGTGTCAAATGATCCGACAAATGTTTTTTATGCTTTGGCAACCGGCCAATGGAGAAAGGACAATAACGCCATGGACTTTTGGACACGGGGACACAATGCGATACTTTACCTAAACCTTATTTTAGCTGAAGCCGACAAAGTAAAATGGGCAGAAGAGGAGCAAGCTTCTAAACTGTTTAAAATGCGTATAAAAGGCGAAGCGCATGGTTTGCGCGCAATTTTTATGTATTTTTTACTTCAGGCTCATGGCGGAAAAGTTGGTGGCAAACTTATGGGATTACCAATTTTGTCAAAGCCATCTGAGGAGATCACAGACTACAATTTACCCCGAGCAGAGTATAAAGAATACGTTGACTTTATTTATAAGGACATGCAGGCAGCAGAGGATATGTTACCTACAGACTACAATGATCTAAACGTAAATACCGGTGTTATACCTGCTAAATACGCGGCACAAGGCATTACTTCAATAGCAAGCTATAACAGGGTTATGGGTATGTTTTTTAGGGGCAGGGTTAACGGCCGAATTGTGAAAGCTTTCCGTTCAAGAGTAAGCTTAATGGCGGCAAGTCCTGCTTTTTTAAACGGTGAGGGAGATAGCTGGCAGAAAGCGGCATTAGCAGCTGCGGACCTTATCAATTTGAACAACGGCATTGCTGGTTTGCCGGCAAACGGTTGGACGTTTTATAACAATTCGTCAGAAATTAGCGCTATAGCTAATGGTTCTAATCCGCCCGAAATTATTTGGCGGGGGCGTACGCTTACGCATAGCAACATCAGCAGTACAATAGAGAAACAACACTTCCCGCCGTCTTTGTTTGGTAATGGGCGTCTTAACCCTACTCAAAACCTGGTAGATGCTTTCCCTATGAAAAATGGGTATCCAATAGACGATCTAAACGGTAATTATGATAAAAACAATCCATACAAAGATCGTGACCCACGCATGGATGCTTACATCACAGTAAATGGCAGCAAGGCTGGTGTTTCCAATACAACTATCTCAACAACTTCCGGAAATGATGGCGTAGGAGTTTTAGCTACATCAACTGTAACAGGTTACTACATGCGTAAACTGCTTAATCAAGCAACTAACCTTAATCCTGCAACACCTCAAACTAAAATGATGTATGTTGCACGCCTACGTTATACCGAGATATATCTGAATTATGCGGAAGCTGCTAACGAAGCTTACGGTCCTGACGGTGCTGCACCCGGTGCTGCTTATACACCTCGTAATGTAATTGCAGCCATTCGTAAAAGAGCCGGAGTTGGTGGTAGCGCCGACCCTTATTTAGCATCTATCAGTTCTAAAGAGGCAATGCGAGAACTTATTCGTAACGAACGCAGGTTAGAGCTTTGTTTTGAAGGCAACAGGTTTTGGGATATCAGAAGGTGGAAGCTTGATTTAACCAAGCTTAATGAACCAATTAGAGGTATTGCAGGCAAAAATGCTTCAGGACAAACAGTTTATGATTTTACAGGGCCTTTTGCAATTGAAAGCCAGAAACGTGCATTTCAAAGCTACATGTACTATGGGCCGATACCTTATTTTGAAACATTAAAATTCTCTAACCTACCACAAAATGAAGGCTGGTAAAACGTGTATTACTAATAACAACAACATGAAGAATTTATTTTATTTATCAATTATCATACTTTTCCTTTCGGCATGTAAAAATGCCGAATGGGAATTTCCGGATAGCAACACAAGTACTGTTTACTTTTCTTACCAATACCCGGTAAGAACTATTACCATGGGCGAGGATATATTTGATACTACGCTTGATAATCAACGCAAATTCAGCATAATGGCAACATGGGGTGGTGGTTATACTAATAAAAAAGATGTAACTATCGGTTTTGAAGTTGATCAGTCAATGGTAAGCAATGTTAATTATAAAGATGGTACCCAGGTAAGGGCAATGCCAACCAACTATTACAAACTTGCTTCAAATAAAATAGTTATACCTAAAGGCGCTGTGGCCGGTGGTGTTGAAGTTCAACTTACAGATGATTTTTTTGCGGATCCTTTAGCGTTGAAACGTAATTATGTAATTCCTTTAATTATGCGTACGGTTGAAGGGGCTGATGTGATTTTACGCGGTAAATCCCAACTCACTGCACCTAACAGGATAATTGGTTCTGACTGGGGCACCATTCCTAAAGACTATACATTTTATGCTGTAAAGTATATTAACACCTGGGATGGTAATTACTTAAGAAGAGGCAAGGATGTAATTGTAACCAATGGCAATACCGAAACGGTATCGCGCAGGAATAAATATGTTGAAAGCGATGAGATCAAAAAACTCAATACCATCGACCTCTCTAATTTGGAACTGCCCTTAACGTTCAAAAATGAGTCGGGAACAAATGTACCTGTTTCATTGAAGCTACAATTTGATAATACAGGCAAATGCACTATAGTTTCCAACACGGCAGCTGTAAACTCAACGGGCACGGGCCAGTTTGTTAAAAGAGGCGAGAAAAAAAGCTGGGGCGATCAAGACCGCGACGCACTTTATCTCGATTATCAGGTAACTGTTGGAGCTCGTCAATACAACACTAAAGATACATTGGTAATGCGCGACAGGGGAGTGGCTAAAGAAGTATTTGAAGTAGTTCCCAGATAATAATAAACAAACGAGCCTTTCGCTACCATTGAGCGATAGGATGATACATATTCATACCTAAATCTATCACAAAAAACTAAGGCCTGTAAACTGAAATTTACAGGCCTTTTATTTTTTTTAGCGCGGGTAAATATGCCGGTTAAATTAAAACTGTCAAGCAAGTCGTCAAATTACGATTATTACTTAAACTCATCGTCCAGACTCTCTCTAAGATCATACAACAACCACTGTTTGTTAAGTACAGCTTTACGATTGCTTTGGAGAAGTTGCAGAAAATCCTTCACACCAAGCGGTTCGTTTCCGTTGCCATGTATCAATACGATACTACTGGGGTTGGCAGGTTGCCCTTTAGCCAACCAAGCATCACTTCCCACAGGGATCAATCCATAACTCAGTACTTTGTCTACCACAGCCTGATCAGATACCAGTCCTGGGAAGCGAAAGAATGCAGAAGGTGTAAGTCCATGTTCCAGCATGGCTATCTCGGTACCAAGAATCTCAAAATTTATGTCGGTGCCGGGCTTGAGCAGAAAGTTTTGCTGCAAGGGCACATTTGGTGTGTAATGGTGATTATAAGTGTGATTGATCCAGGTGATATTCAATTCTCCGGCAACTTCCATGCTTTTAAGCCATTTAATATCTGCCGAGTGCGTGAGCATAAAGCGACCGGATAGTGATAGCGCCAAAGGTACAGGTGCTTCCACTTTTTTAAACTCATTAATAAGTGATGTAAATATCACCCTATCAAGTGGTTTATGTGAGGGACAAAGGTCTATTGTTAATGTTATGCCTTTTTCGTCAGGATATCCCTGTACAATACCTGCATTCTGCAAGCTTAAGCTTGTATTGCGGGCTTGTGATAAAGCCCGGAAATATGGAGTGCCCGCATACAGCTTTTCCAGCATTTCAAACTGAACGGGTTTAACAGATAGAGTAGAAGCCGCTACAATTTTTGTTTGTAAAGTGTAAAGGTCTACGGTTAAGAAAAAATCCTGAGCGTCCTTTTTAAATTGGCGTAACACCAGAATTTGTTTACTGCCCGCAGATGCATAGGCGTAGTAAGTACGGTAATTTGATATAGTTTGGGCATTAACCGAACAGCATAATAACAAAAGGAACAAAACAACTGTGTAACGATAAGCAAAGGAAATCATGTCTCAAATATCAGTAATTTGAACATACTATCTGTGCAGGTTTTTATGTAACCTCGTCTATTTACGCGAACTTGCCAAAATTGCCAGTGTACGTTCGTCCCGCTGCCCATTATTAAATTTATCTAACACCTGTCCAAATACAGGAAATGTGGCCGGTACAGCATCGAATAAGGTCATTGACGATCTCAGTTTAAGATCGTCAGGTGTGCCGAATATAGCAGTTGCATTATTCGTTTCCAACATCAGTAAAGCTTTACATATTTCTGTGAGCCTGTAGCCCAAGTCCTGATCCATCAAATAATCACCTGCTTCCTCAATATCCTTGATGGCATAAAAGCGAGACGTTTCTGTAGCGCCCAGACCAGCAATTTGCGGAAAGATATACCACATCCAATGGCTTTTTTTACGACCCGCCCTAATTTCTGCTAAAGCTGTTTCGTAATCTCTTTTTTGTGATTCTTTAAAACGCTGTAAATTATCCATATACTATACACTTTATATAACTACAAGCAAGTATAGTTAGTGGTTTTACTTCATTCATTAAAAAGAAAAGCTGTAGATATTTATAGCGTTATTTCAGCAATACTCTTGTTGCACCAAAACCGAATTTCTCTTTTTGGGCATCCATGAAGGTTTGGACCTTGGGGTGCTTACTCAGCTTTTTTTGTATCTCATGGCGTAATGTGCCATTGCCAGCTCCATGGATAAAAACTATTTCGGGCATTTGATTCACTATAGCAGCATCAAGCGCTTTGTTGAAATGATTTAACTGTATACCAAGTATTTCTGCGCTGCTTAAAAATTGGTGATCATCCCGAAGCTTTTCTATGTGAAGGTCAACTTCGCGTTCAGGCTTGCTGATGGTTACTTTCTCTTCGGCAGATTTGAAAAAGCTTTCCTTTAATTTATCTGCATCAATTACCAGTTCCGGTTCATCTAATCTAATGAGCCAGCCTTGCTGATTTATAATAGGCAGGTTTTTTTTACTTCCCGAAAAATCTTTGGCTTTAAACTTCTCTGAAAATGTTAGCGGATTTGGAATTTCCGGGTGTTGTTTGGTGAAGTACAAAATGTTGATCAACATTTTAGGCCAAAGCTGCAGATCAGCCAATTGAGCCGAGTAGATTTTTTCAGCACTGTTAGACGCTATATTGCCAGCGAATTCTCCTTTATTTCCGCGTTGCTCAGTAACAAGTGTTGCCAACAACTGGAAAGAGGTATCGTTAATTAGGTGAAAATGTACAACGGAGTTAGCCTTTGGGTCGGGCACAACACCCAAGTAAATACCTTTCGCCTTGAAATTAGCTATTGAGACATCTAAAGGATTGCTGAGGTTTTCTGACACAGCATCCGGCTTTTTGTAACCATGCACAAGCGTAACCTTGGCTGCAGGTACCGGTATTTCAAAGTCATCTTCACCGGTCACGCCAATCATTTGCTCGTCAATAATCCTGGTTACAAAACCTTCCAGCTTTTCATCAATAAAGCGTACAAAATCGCCTAACTTATATTTCATAATAGCACAAAGCTATCATATTTAAATTAATGATGGTTTTTATATGTGGCCGCAGGAACCCATAAGATTAAATTAATATACTTCTAACTGCCCAGTGTAGTAATCTAAAATTCGGGTGCGTATCAAATAATCATAGCGGGCATTGACGAGGTTAGTACGAGCCCTGTCTAAATTGCCTTTAACAATTAAAAAATCAACAGAAGTTATCGCTCCCGCGTTGAAACGATTCTCTGCTATACGGAATGACTCAGTAAAAGCATCAGTTTGAATTAAAAGCAGCTGATAACGATCAAAAGCCATATTCATATTCTCGTAAGCTTTATCAATATTAACCTTTAGCTGTAGCTGATTGGTCTGTTCAACATCTTTAGCCGTTTGCAGGTTGATCTTAGCTAACGATACCTTGTTCCTGTTTTGAAAAGCATTAAGTATAGGTACACTTAAGCCAATACCTATAAAGGTGCGATAGTTGTTTCTTAGCTGATCTGTGTAATTAATATTCTGACCAATATAATTTGATTGTGTTGTGTAAACGGTTTCCCTGCCGCCGCCAGCAGTTTGAATAAACTGGTTAGTAGGCTCAATACTCTGGTTGATAAGTATTGAGCGCTGCGCAGCGCTTGAGTAGGTAGTGCTTAGTCCGCCGGTTAAGTACAATGATGGTAATAGTGTGCCCTTGGCAACCATTAACGCGCGTTCTGCGCTCTGCCGTTTCAATGTGCCCGATTTTACAAATGCAAAGTTATTTAATGCGGTATTATAAACCTGCTCAGCTGTTTCCTGGTAACGCGCGGTGATTTGATCACTCAATTTGCGCTGTAGTTTTATATTTTTGTTATACGGTACATTTAGTGATTGTAAAAGATCAAGCTTTGCAATTGATATGCTATTTTGAGCGTTTATAATACTTAACTGGTCTGTGGCCGCCTGTCCCTTCAGGTCATACAATTGTTGGGGAGATATGGCTCCATCTTTGTCAAGCACCTCTGCACGTTCCAATTGTTTTTGCGATACTGAAGCCTGAGTTTTTGCCAATTCCAACTGATCTTCGCCGTTCAAAACTTTAAAGTAGGCCGTGATAAGGTTAAGCGTAAGGTCGTTTTTTGCCTGCTCCAGATCCATTTTACCGGCCTGGTAGGCAAGGGCAGTTTGCTTTATACTGTTTTGTAAAGTTAGCCCGCTTGACAATGTTAGGCTACTGCTTAAATTATAATTTCCGGAAGTAATAGGTTGATCAAGATAACCATTAGTGAACGGATTTAAACTTCGGCCCTGGCTATAACTATGGTTGATATCGCCGCCAAGTGTGGGCAAAAGGTTTTCTTTAGCTTGTTGCCAATAAATACGGCTTGCTTCTGTTTGTGCAGCAGTTTGTTTGACCTGCAAATTGTTTTTTATTCCAATATCAATACATTGTTGCAAAGTCAGAACAGAATCAGCTGTTTGCTGAGCATACGATATTTTGCCGCCCAACGCAAATGCGATCAATAATTCGTATTTTCTTAGCCTGCCCATATTAAATTTGTTGTGATGAAGCAATAGTTCCATCAAGCAGATTAATAATACGAGTGCCATATGCAGCGTTCTTTTCAGAATGGGTAACCTGTATAATTGTCATGCCTTCCTCTTTATTTAATTTGCTGAAAAGCTGCATAATTTCTTCACCCTGTTTTGAGTTGAGATTACCCGTAGGCTCGTCGGCGAGTAAAAGTTTTGGCTTAACGATGAGCGCACGTGCAATGCCTACTAATTGCTGTTGCCCGCCTGAAAGTTGTGATGGAAAAAGGTCTTTCTTTCCAACTATCTGAAACCGGTCTAACATATCAGCAACCAAAGCTTTTCGTTCTGATGATTTAACATCATGATAGAGTAGGGGTGTTTCAATGTTTTCATAAACGTTTAATTCGTCTATTAAATGATAGGCCTGAAACACAAAACCAATGTTCTTTTTATATAAAGCCGAGCGCTGCTTTTCTTTTAATTGATGAACAGGCTCATCTAAAAAATAATGAAACCCATCAGAAGGTTGATCAAGCATGCCTATTATGTTAAGCAAGGTTGATTTCCCTGAACCGGACGGCCCCATAATTGAAACAAACTCGCCGGCTTCAACCTCCAGGCTAATGTTATTTAAAATAGTTACCTGCGAACTTCCGTTTTTATAGCGTTTTGAAATGTTTTTAAGTGATAGCATTAGTTAGCATTTATATTTAGATTGTGAATGGTACAGTCTTTATTCGCTTTTTAAACTTTTAACCGGGTTGGCCCATGCCGCGCGTATGGCTTGCCAACTCACGGTGATGAGACACAATGCAATGCTTACAAGCATGGTTGCAATAAATACCCACAGGCTTATTGGTGTGTGATACGTGTATTTAGCCAGCCATTTATCAATATTGTACCAACTTATAGCCGCACCAATCAAAAATGATATCAGTACCAACTTTATAAACTCCTGTGACAGTTTAAGCCATAAATGCGCGGTGTTGGCACCAAGTACTTTACGTATACCTATTTCTTTACGGCGTTGCTCGGCAGAAAAGGAAGCTAAACCGAATAAGCCTAAGCATGATATTACAATGGCGAGTCCGGTAAAACAGGTTGCCATTGTGCCTAAAAGCTTTTCTGTTTTGAATTTGCTGTCAAACCTTTCATCCGTAAATTTATACTCGAATGGATATTGAGTATTGTATTTTTTATACACGTTTTTGATAAGTGCAAGGCTTTCAGTTATTGATTTAGCCGGATTAAGTTTTAAGCCTATTGAACCCGTCCAATCCTTCATAAAGCCAACAATTGCTGGTTTGACCGGCTCGTAAGGAGATCCCCATACGAAGTCTTTTGTGACACCAATAACCGTTCTGTTATCGCCTTGCCACTTAACTTGGGCACCTAAAGGGTGTTTTAGTCGCATTAGCTTAACTGCCGATTCGTTCAATATAATACCAGCTGTATCAGCCGGGCGATTAATGTCATAATCGTGACCCTGTACCATTTCTACTCCGTACGTTCCGGTAAAATGATAGGTTACTACCAATTGATCGATAGGTATTTTAGCTTCTCCGGGGCGCTGATCCGGCCAAGTTATACCCCATGAGCTGCTGCCGTTATCCGTAATGCTGCCTGACGTTAATGCGCCGTCAATTATAGCTCCCGAAGCAATAGCATCTCTACGAAAATCTTCGAACCGGTCAACAAGCGCACCTTCAACATCCATTTCAAGCACGCCTTTATTGTTGTATCCTAAAGGCCGCTCTTTAATGTAATTTATTTGTTTGTAAATGAACAAACTTGACAGTATAAGGCAAATGGCAAAAGTAAATTGCATAACAACTAAAAACTGTCGTGGTCGTACAGTTGTTTTAGTTGTTATCAACTGCCCTTTCAACACTTTGATAGGCTTAAACGAGGATAGAAAAAGTGCCGGATAACTGCCGGCAACAAACCCGGTTACAACGGTTACAATCAAAGCTGCAGTCCATGCCCAAGGGTTTTGGTAGGGTAGTTCCATAGGCGTACCAATTATATCTCTGAAAACCGGCAACAACAACATCATAATAACAATTGATGCGAAAAATGCCATAAAGGCCATCAGCATTGATTCGCCAAGGAATTGTTGAACTATTGACCAACGATGAGCACCTATGGCTTTACGCACACCTACTTCGCGCGCTCTGTGTTCAGACCTCGCGGTTGATAAATTCATAAAATTGATACATGCAATAAGCAAAATGCCTATAGCCAGGTATAAAAATAATCTTACATATTCAATAGATCCACCGGTATTTACGCCATTTTTAAATTCCCCGTTCAAGCGTAAACTGCGCCAGTTATGCAGAAACATAATATTATCTTTATTATTAGGGTCATAGCGTTTTGTAATGTCTTTCAGCTTAATATTTACTGCATCCACTGTTGCTCCTGGTTTCAATAAGGCGTAGGTTGTAAAAGAGTAATTACCCCAGCCTGCACTTTTTATCCAGGGTTGTTGGGTTCCATAAGTTCCCCAGGGCATCAGCATATCAAATCTAAAACTTGAGTTTTGAGGGTGATCTTTTATTACAGCACTTACTTTTAATGAGAATTTATTGTCATTCAAGCGGATACTCTTACCAATAGGATCGGCATCGCCAAACAGCGCTTTCGCAGCTTTCTCGGTTATCACAATAGAGGATGGATCGTCCAGCGCTTTTGATTTTTTGCCTTTCACAAAGTCGAAGGTGAAGATGTCAAGAATAGCCGGATCTGATGCCATCATCGGCAGTTTAATGTTGACGTCGCCGTACCCTGCCAGCATATCAGAAGTGCCATTATTACGCGCAACTTTTTCTATCTCCGGATAATCTTTTTCAACTGCGGGCGCAAGTGGCGCAGGTGTAACAGATGATGTATATATAACTCCCTCGCTCGGTTGATTGCGTAAAAATTTATAAATGCGATCACCTTTTACATGCATGTTATTATAGGTAAACTCGCTATACACGTAAAGAAGCAATAAAAAGCTTACTGCCATACCAATGGCTAAACCACCAATGTTTATGGCGCTATACATTTTATGTTTAAGTACATTACGCCAGGCTGTTTTAAAGTAATTTTTTAGCATGCTGTATTTTTTTATATCGTGTTAAAAGATTATACCAGAAAAATAAAGTGCATAAAATCAATATATTATGTTGTTTAAGTAAGGCCCTTGCTGTTCATTGTTGAAACAGACGGTGTGCGGTTTTGATACAGTAACTATTCGCTTCTCAAGCTTTTCACCGGGTTAGCTAAAGCAGCTTTAATAGACTGAAAACTGATGGTGAAAAATGCTATCAATAAGGCAACAGTTCCGGCCAATACAAAAATGGTGTAACTAATATTTATTTGGTAAGCAAAGTTTTGCAGCCATTTTTGCATAGCGTAATAGCCTATTGGCACAGCAATTACAGTGGCAATAAGCACCGGCTTTAACATATCTTTTGATAGCAGTATCAAAATGTTTTGTACCGAAGACCCTAATACTTTTCGCACGCCTATTTCTTTAGTGCGTTTGGTGGCAGTGAATGATGCCAAGCCAAACAGCCCTAAGCAGGCCACAAATATGGCCAGTCCCGCAAAAATACTCAGTATGGTTTGCTGCCTGATATCTGTACGGTAAGTTGCGTTAAATTCCTGGTCAAGAAATGAGTACTCAAAGGGGTAAACCGGTGCAATGCTTTTATAAGCTGATTCAATAGCTGACAGGCCTTGTTTTACTGAACCAGGCTTGAGCTTTACCAATACAACACGCCAGTCTTCGCCCGGTGAGATTACTAATGGCTCAATATTTTCTCTGAGGGATAAAAAATTATAATCTTCCACCACGCCTACTATTTGCCTGCGTATACTATCTCGAACTGCATTCTTTATCCACTTGCCAACGGCTTGTTGCGGACTAAAGCCCAGTTGCTGTGCAGCAGTACGATTAATCAATATTGCTCCTGCAGAATCAGTCCCATACTGCTCGGACAGGTCGCGTCCAGCTATGATTTTTAGGTTAAGTAACTTAGTATGATCAAAATCTGCAAATTCAGTGCGAGCTCTGAACGGGTCATGCTTTCCCTCCACTTCAAAGCTATGAACATCATGAAAGCCACCTGGTTCGCTAGACATAACTGAGAATGATGATATACTATTGTTGCTTAATAATTGAGTTTTAAAGGCTTTAAGGTTGTTATATAAATCGGCATTGTCAATTTGTAAAACTACAGTTTGCGATTGATCATAACCCAACTGTTTATTTTTCATATAATTCATCTGGCGCGTCATTACAATTACCCCGATGATAAGAAATACGGATATGCTAAACTGCACCACAACAAGTGTTTGCCTCAAAACCACACCACCTTTACCCAAGCGTAATTTGCCTTTAAGCGCTTGTATAGGTGAGAAGCCCGACAAGAAGAAAGCCGGATAGCTTCCTGCTAACAATCCAATTACTACAATAACACCTATCAGAAAAGCATACATGTGCCATGACATCCAAGGTGATGATAAAGTATATCCTAAAATATCATTATAATAAGGCATCAGGATGAACAGCAGGCCCATAGCCAATATGCAAGCTATTATTGCCAGCAGAACAGATTCGCCTATAAACTGATAAATCAAATGGTTACGAACCGCGCCTAAAACCTTACGCAAACCAACCTCTTTTGAGCGGTCAACAGCACGTATGGTTGAAAGATTCATGAAATTAATGCATGCTATCAGCATTATAAGTATAGCGATAGATATGAAAACATACACCACACTTTTTTCGCCGTGACGCACATTGTCAAAAGCCGAGCTTTTTTCAAAGTAGATATCCTGCAATGGTGTCAGTTGCAGATCAACACGCAAATCAAAACGTTTCATCTCTTCGCCCATGTATTTGGCCATAAACGCGGGAAATTTTTGTTCCAATTGCTTTTTGTTTATACCATCATTCAACTGTACATATGCAAACATGCTGTTATTTATCCAACGCTTAAACCAATCGTAGTTTTCCATTACAGCGATAGGAGCAACAATGTCAAAGTCGAGGTGAGTATTTGAAGGCAGATCTTTAGCAATACCTGCAACTTTAAATTGGTTACGTTTGCCAAACGTTAACACTTTACCCATAGCATTTTCAGCACTGCCAAAATAGCGCTTCGCAGTTTTTTCGTTCAATACAACGCTATTTGGCAATTTCAGTACGCTTGACGGCTCGCCTTTGATAAGCGGGTAAGAAAACAGGTTAAAAAAGCCGGCATCAGCATAGTATACTTTTTTTTCATTGAAAGCTTTATCCCCGAAGGTAACTAACTCATTTTCCGGTTTAACTCTCACAACAGTCTTTATATCGCTCGGGAAATCATTTTTTAACGCGGGCGCATAAGGGCCAGATACGTATGCAACGAGCGGCTTTGTTGGATCATATCTGCGCATTAAGCGATATATGTTTTTTCCCTGTGTGTGGAACTTATCAACGCTGAACTCGTTAGTGATATAAAGGAAAATCATTAAACATACAGTAACCCCTGTAGTGAGCCCAAGTATATGTATAAGCGAGAAGGCCTTATGCTTGTAAAGGTTTCGCCAGGCAATTTTTAAGTAGTTTTTAAACATTTTTATACCCTTTCTTTCAATTGGTTAAATCTGATTTTTATTACTCACTTCTGAGGCTGGTTACCGGGTTGGCCAAAGCAGCCTTAACAGCTTTGTAACCAACCGTTAGCCACGCCACTATTAAAGACATAACTACGGACAAAATGAATATCCACGCTGATAACGGTATCCGGAATACGAAACTTTGCAGCCAGCGATTCATCATATAATAAGCCGCGGGTGTAGCTATTAAAAATGATATACTAATAAGCAGTATAAACTCCTTCGAGAACATGAGTACTATGCTGCTTACAGAAGCTCCTAAAACCTTGCGTACCCCAACTTCTTTAGTGCGTTGTACCACTATAAATGATATGAGACCATACAAACCAAGGCAGGAAATGAATATGGCTATTCCGGCAAATATTTTATAGATCAAGGCCAGCTGGTTTTCCTGCTTGTAAAAATCGGCAATGTTTTCGTCAAGGAAATAGCCCTTGTAAGCATATTCCGGATAGGTTTTTTCCCATTTACTTTGCACCTGTGAAACAGTTGTTTTAAAGTTTGCTGTATTGATCTTCACAGCCACTACGCCAAACTGCGCTTTGTTTTGAAGCAGAACAATCGGCCTTATCGCATCGCGTAAGGAGTTGGTTTTAAAATCCTCAACCACTCCAACCACAGTGCGCCATTTACCTCCGCCAAGGCGCACCGTTTTTCCAATTATTTGTTCAGCGCTTTTTAGTCCAAGTTTGTGAACAAAGGTTTCGTTTACTACAATATTTCCTATACTGTCATTAGCGGTGTAAGGATGGCCAGCTTTAAAGTGTAGTTCAAAAGTTTTAAAATAGTCAGCATCAGCAAATTTTAAGCTGGTTTGATAATCTTTGTCAATGGTTGAATTGTCGTAATAAAAATTAGTAGACCAGTTATTGTCTGATGAGGGCTGGTCTGACATAAAAGTAACGGCTTTTACTCCCGGGTTTTGAAGCATTTCTTGCTTAAAACTTTCTGATTTTTTTAAGCTGATGCTATCTGTGCTTCCCGGAATTACAAGCACTGCGCTTTTATTAAAACCCAGATCAGCTGAATTAATAAATCCCATTTGCTTAACAGCTACAATGGTACCAATTATGAGTAATTGCGATATAGCAAACTGTGTAACTACCAGCACCCGGCGTAATGATACTCCACCTACCGATGCTGCCGTGATTTTATTCTTTATAGCGAGTACCGGTTTGAAACCTGATACCACTAACGCCGGATAAAGGCCTGATATTACGATAACTACAACTGCTATTACCACTAAAAATATCATCGAGCTCGATGTAAAAAGGGCCATATCATCAGGAACGCTCGCAATATTCTTTAAATAAGGTAATGCCAGAAACGCGATACCAATGGCCATCATAACTGAGAATAATACAATCAATGTAGTTTCACCTATTGATTGTTTAACTAATTGCATACGGCTGCTTCCTAAAACTTTACGTATACCAACTTCTTTTGAACGTTTAACTGATTGAGCCGTTGAAAGATTGATAAAGTTGATGGAAGCCATTGCAATTATAAGCATAGCAATAAGTGACAATGTGCGAATGGTAGCCTTGCTGGTAACATGATCTCCCAACGCATTGCCAAAGCGACTGTCAAAATGCATTTCGGCAAGCGGCTGCAAAAAATGTGTAATTGCTGTTGCTTTTTTTTGAGAGTAGTGCTTAGCTCCAAATATTTTCAATCGCTTATTAACAGCATTTTTTGTTTGGCCTTCATTAAGGAGCATAAATACCTGATGACTGCTACTGTTATTGCCCCAGGAGTCCTCAATATCATAGGCAGCCATATTATCCTTAAAGTTTTTGTAAGATGCTATAACTTTAAGTGGCATGTCGGTGTTGGCAGGTGCGTCATCAATTATTCCCGACACCTTTAGTGTTATTAGGTTATCCAGCTTTATGAGCTTGCCTATTGCGTTTTTCCAATCACCAAAGTATTTGCCAGCAGTTGTTTTGTCAATTATAACATTTCCCGGATTGTTCAATACATCGGCACTGCCGGCTAACCAATTAAATTTAAACATTTTAAACAGGTTGGCCTCGGCAAAAAGTACGCCCATTGGTTCAACAAATTTTTTTGTGGCATCTGTGTTGGCATTTTCGGATATTGTAACCTGGCTACCATACGAAGTGTAGATTGTCGCAAATAACGCGTCAGGAAAGTCAGCCTTAAGCGCCGGCGACATAGGCACCGGGATACCATCACTGTAACTGATGCCATCGCCACGTTTTTGCTCGTTAACAACACGGTAAATTTTGCTATATTGAGGTTGAAATTTGTCAAAACTTAGCTCAAAATCCACAATCAAGAATATTAACAAACATGCGGCTATACCAATGGCTAAGCCTGCAATGTTGATTATTGAAAAGGCTTTATGGCGAATAATGTTACGCCATGCTATTTTTATATAATTCTTTATCATAACAAATAACTTTTACTCGCTTCTTAAACTTTTAACAGGGTTGGCCAAGGCCGCTTTAATAGAATTATAGCTAACGGTTATAAATGCTGTGCAAATGGCAATAAAAGCAGATAAGATAAACACCCACCATGGGATTGTTATGCGATACGAAAAATTCTGAAGCCAGCCATGCATTGCCCACCAGGCTATTGGCGAGGCGATAACTACTGATAGTATTACCAGTTTTAAGAAATCAATAGATAATAGCGTATTAATTGATGTTGTACTCGCCCCTAACACCTTACGTATGCCGATCTCTTTTACGCGTTGTTCTATGCTGAAAGCAGCCAGGCCAAACAAGCCCAAAGTAGCCAGTATAATTGCTATGTACGTGAACAAACTGAATATAGAAGCAAGTCTGTCTTCAGCTTTGTATTGGGCGTTAAAATCATCATCTAAGAAAGAATAGCTGAATGGTGTTTCAGCGTCGTATTTTTCATAAATGTGCTTAATACTCGATACAAAGCCCGGGATGTTTGTATGTGGTTTTATCTTTACATACATATTAAAACCCCTGTTCCAGGTGGATGCTGTGTCTGGCTTAACTAACACCGCTACGGGTTGTATTTCTGATGCAAGCGACATGTAGTTAAAGTTTTTAACTATACCTGCAACAGTATATGTCATACCATTCGGGTTGAACATTTTGTTGCCTGATGAAATTTTTTGCCCGATCGGATCTGGTTTTAAGTGGAGCTTTGTTATAGCTTGCTCGTTTATTAAAATATCTGTTTCACCGATATTTAATAGCGAAGGGGGAGGCGTTTTCCAGTTTATTTTTAAGAGGTTAAAGAAATTTCTGTTGACCTCAAAATTGGTTACAAAGCTTTCCTCTTCTGTTTTCTGGTCGTTCAATATCAAGATATTGTAGCCTGAATCAAAAATATTCCGTCTGGACGCGGCTACCATGCTGTCGCCAACCATTGTTTTAATATCTTGATTAAAACTTTGGTAGTTTTTACCAAAGCTTGGCGATCCGGGTATCACAAGTATGTTTTCCCTGTCTAAGCCGGTGTATGTATGCCTAAAAAAATAGAGTTGACGGTCAATGGTAATGCCGCAAATAATCAGTGCTATAGCTACGGTAAACTGAAGTGTTGTAAATATTTTGCGCACCGTTACACCCCCTGTATTTTTAGCCATTTTGCCTTTTAATGTACTTGCTGGATTAAATGACGATAAAACCAATGCGGGGTAACTTCCGGCTAAAACTATGGTACCTACAAGTAGCGCTGCCAGCAACATCAAAACCACATGATTGTACAGGAAAGAGTTATCTATTTTTATTTGCAGTACATTCAAAAACCAGGGCTTAAACAAATAAAACAACAGGAATGCCAGTGCAAAGGACAAAACCGTAAATAGCGCTGATTCTATAAAAAATTGAATTGCAACAGTAGTTCTGCTGGCGCCGGCAACCTTTCTAACGCCTATCTCTTTGGCTCGTAAGGTGGCTTTTGCGGTTGCAAGGCTCATGTAATTAACCAAAGCCAGTAAAAGTATTAATGCTGCTACGAGCGGAAAAATTTCAAGAAAATTTCCCTTTACCTGTGTGCCGAATACGCCTTCTAAGTGTGTGTTAACAAAAGGTACCAGGCTAAATTTAATGTTCTCATCCTTTTTAAAACTGGCTTGCATACTGCGTACAACGGCTCCTGTGTCAAGCGCGTTTCTAAGTTTGACGAATGTTGTGCCGGTTGTTTTAAAGTTTCCATATTCACGCATTTTTAACATACTTAAGTCGGATGCTATGAAATTGAAATTAATGGTTGAATTAGACGGGTTATTTTCTACGATCCCTGTAACCTTGTAGGTGTAAGTGCTATCTGTAGCTATTAAAAGCGTCTTACCAATTGGGTCACTGTCGCCAAAATATTTTTTTGCCATCGCTTGGGTCAAAACCAGCGAAAAAGGCTCACTTAGTACATTACTAACATCACCGTTCAGCAAACGGAAAGAGAAAAATTTAAAAAAGTCTTTACTGGTATAGATCAGATCATCTTCAGCAATTTTATTAGTTGGCGCGGATGCCTGGCTTACAATTACTTTCTTAAGGTGTTTATGAATGCCAATGCAATCTTCAACTTTTGGTTGAGTACGCTTAATGTTCTCGCCTGAATTATATTTGATCCAATCTATTCGGGTTTGGCCCAGGTAAGAGACCTGGTGAGCAGTGAAAATCCTGTCTGCATCTTTATGAAACCGATCATAACTGTGTTCGTGAGCAACATATAAACCAATAGTAATACATGCAGCCAAACCAACTGCAAGACCGGATATGATAATAACACTGTATAGCCTTTGTTTTAGCAAACTACGCCACGCTATTTTTAAATAATTCTTTATCATGATGAGGTTCTTTATTCGCTTCTTAAACTTTTAACCGGCTTAGCTAACGCAGCTTTAACTGATTGGAAACTTATGGTGACAAGCGCTATTATTATGGCGATTGATCCGGCGGCGACAAATACCCACCAGCCCACATCAATTCGGTAATTGTATTTTGTTAGCCAGCTATTGGTTAACCACCAGGCAACCGGAAACGCTATCAGGCAAGATATGGCAATTAATTGCATAAAGTTTTTGGATAGGAGGGTTACAATTCCCGTAACTGATGCGCCAAGTACTTTACGTATGCCAATTTCTTTGAAACGGCGCTCTGCTGTGTATGCTGCTAAGCCAAACAAACCAATGCATGATATAATTATAGCTAATCCGGCAAAAACTTTTGAAATATTGCCCACCAATACCTCGTTTGAGAACAGACGGTTAAATTGGTCATCCATAAATCTTAAGTCGACCGGAAAAGCGGGGTTATTGGCTTTAATGATGTTTTGAATACCTGCAACCGCATCCTGAGCATTAGTATTAGGAGCAATGCGTATATAAATGGTATTGGCATTTGATTCTCCGGAACCCAAAAACATCACCGGATCAGGCTTTCCATAAACGTCGCCATAAACATAGTCATCAACTACACCTACTACCGTAAATGCAGTAGTGTCGTTTTCGTGTCGTATGATCTTACCTACCGCACTACCTTTACCCATTAGTTTTTCAAGCGACTGCGTGATGAGTACATTGCCCATTTTTAATGTATCGGTATAGTTAAGGTCACGACCGTCTCTAATTTTCATACCCATTGTTTTGATAAACTCCGGATTAACAAAGCGTGTTGATACCAAAACTTTTGAATTGGCTGGTTTTCCGGCCCATGTAAAACCGGAAGTATTATTGCCTTCAATAAGCGTTCTGTGGTCAGACATGGCCACACTGGTAACATAGTTACTGCTTAGTAATTGCTGCTTAATGGCGTTAAAATTCTTACGCATATCACCCTGGACATCCATTTCAACAAGCTGATCTTTGTCAAATCCAAGCTTTCGCTCTTTTACAAATTGGATTTGCTGATATACAATTATTGTACTTGATATAAGTATAATTGAAGCGGCAAACTGTGTGATAACCAAACCTTTGCGTATTGTATTGGCGCCACTGTCTTTTATGCTGATGCTTTTGATAACGGTAACCGGATTAAATGCGGATAAGTAAAAGGATGGGTAGCTGCCGGCAACCACACCACACAATAAAGCAATTAGGATTAAAGCGCCTACGTGGACTGGATTATCAAATCCCAACGATAATTGCACACCCATCAGGTTACTAAAGGTTGGCAAGGCTAATAACATAATAATTGTAGCTGTACCAGCAGCAATTACTGACATGATCATGGCCTCACTTATAAATTGGAAAACCAAAAGCTTTTTACCGGCACCCAATACCTTACGAACGCCTACCTCGCGAGCTCTTTTCTCGCTTTGAGCTGTGGCTAAATTCATAAAATTGATACAGGCTATAAATAAGATGATGCATGCAATGACCATGAACAGCCGCACATACTCTATTTGCCCGCCACCCGTTGGTTTTCCGTTTTCAAAATCATTATACAAATGCCAATCCGTCATGGGAAATAACGAAGTACGACTTAAGGATTTTTCTGAATGCTGTTGTATGTAGGCGTATAGGGTTTTGTTAAGTGCTTTGTAATCAGTTCTCGGCTTTAATTCAACATAAGTATTTCCTGAGTTATTGTTCCAGGTGTTTAACCACGTATTTTGGTCAAAATAGGCTTTATAAGGCATTAGCCACTCAAATTGTAGCGTGGAGTTAAGCGGCAGATCTCTCAACACACCGGTAACAACATATTGTTGCTTGTTATCAACCTTTACAGTTTTGCCTATAACACCGCTTTCGGTACCAAATATCTTTTTGGCCATTTTTTGAGTAATGACCAGCGCATTAGGTTGAGACAGTGCCGCGACATCGTTGCCTTCGGCAAAGGGCAGGGTGAACATGCTGAATATGGAAGGCTCAGCGTATTTTCCTAACGCAAAAACCGGTTTGTCTGCGGCGTTAAACAAAAGCGATGTTTGGCCCTCGGTTACCCGGCACGTATTTGCTATAGCCGGTATATCAGCTTTAAGCGATGGGCCAAGCAGGCCAGGTGTTGAAGAGTGTGTAAATACCCTGCTGTCAAATTGCTGGCTCTCTTTAACTATGTACAGCCTGTCTTTCTTCAAGTTATTGCTATCGTAACTAATTTCATTCTCAACCCATAGGCATATGCAAGCCGTGCAGGCAATACCAACAGCAAGACCAAAAATGTTTAAAAATGCAAAGCCTTTGTTTCGGGTAAGGTTGCGAATGGCTGTTTTAAAATAATTACGTAGCATAGTAATATAGATAAGGTTTAGGTAGTTAGATCATTATGTTTTCCATTACAGTTTGCCCGTCTAACAGCCTTATTATTCTGTGGCTGTAGCGTGCATCATGTTCAGAGTGTGTAACCATTATAATGGTGGTTCCCTGCTCGTTAAGGTCGGTGAGTAGTTCCATTACTTCATTACCGTTACTGCTATCCAGGTTACCGGTAGGCTCATCGGCTAATATCAGTTTAGGATTATTTACAACCGCTCTGGCCACGGCAACACGCTGTTGCTGACCGCCCGATAATTGTTGCGGATAGTGGTTGCGTCTGTGCATGATCTGCATTTTATCCAAAACTTTCTCAACTTTTGCAACGCGCTCTGATGCCGGAACCCCAGTATAGATCAATGGAAGCTCTACGTTCTCAAACACCGTTAACTCATCTATCAGGTTAAAGCTTTGAAAAACGAAACCGATATTGTGTTTACGCAGGTCGGCGCGTTTACGCTCGTTAAAATGGGCTACCTCCGTGCCGTTAAAAATATAGCTTCCGCCATCGGGGTCATCCAGTAGGCCCAAAATATTCAGCAGGGTAGATTTGCCGCAGCCGGATGGGCCCATTATGGCTACAAACTCGCCTTCTTTAACTTCTATAGACAGTTTGTTAAGCGCAATGGTCTCTACTTCTTCAGTACGGTAGAATTTTTCTAAGTTGGTTATTTTGATCATTAAGGCCTCCTTGCCCTTGTGTTGTGGGCTTTTTATTTTTAATTTTTTATTTCAATGTAAATCGTCACTTATTTGGCACGAGCTATTTTTGCAAAACCAGTTCCTGTATGTCACCATAGTTCTCATAACTTGAGGTAATCACTTTGTCGCCGGGTTTTAATCCCTGAAGCACTTCATAATACTCTGTATTCTGCCTTCCTAATTGTATGTCAACCCTGTACGCTGTTTTGCCGTTCTCACTCATCTTGAATATCCAGTTGCCACCTGTTTGCTGGTAAAAGCCGCCTTTAGGTAACAGTACCTGTTTTGATTCATCGCTTAGCGCCAATAGTATTTGCAGGCTCTGACCGCGGCGTATCCCGGCGGGTACCTCTCCAACAAATTGCATGTCAACCTGGAACTTGCCGTTAGTAACCTGAGAGTATACTTTTTTGATCTTCAGCGTGTAGCTCTTTTCAGCAAAAGTGAAAGTACCTGTCAAACCGTTGTACACCTGCGATATATAGTGCTCGTCAATATCAACACGTACTTTAAAACCCGATAGTACATCTATCTGCCCAAGCCTTTGCCCTTTATTCTTACTCTGACCAATTTCGGCATCCAGAGAAGACAATTGCCCGTCAACAGGTGCGCGAACGGTCAGATCAGCTACTTTTTGACGCATCAGGTTCAATGTGTTGCGCATTTGAGCGTATTGTTCTTTGGTTTGTTGAGCTTGCTCGCGGGTTATTAATGTGTCTTGCTTTAAAATCCGTTTAGTTAGATTAAGTCGGTTAGAAGCGTATTGATAAGCGTTTACAGATTGCTGATACTCCTGAGATCCTACAGCTTTTTGGTCAAATAAGCGCTTGTTTAGTTTATATACGCGCTCAGCCTCACGAAAAGCGTTTTCAGCCTCGGCCATTTGGTTGAGCTTTGTAACTGTATTTTGCTCGGCATTATTTTGCTGTATACGTATTTGCGTTTGTGCCGCGTATACAGCGTTTTCCTGTGTGGCAAGGCTTAACTCAAGGTCGGTATTGGCTAATTTAAGTATCGGGTCGCCTTTCTTTAAATTCGCGCCGTCTTCTACAAATAATTGCTCAACGCGTCCGCCTTCTATCGCATCCAGATAAATGGTGGTGATAGGCATAACGATGCCGTTTACTGGGATAGTTACCTGGAAAGGTCCTTTAGTTATCTCGCCAACTGTTATACGTTCAGTATCAACATCCAGCTTGCTTTTACCGGAGGTAAAATAAATGCTCGATGCTATTAACATAACAAGCGCTGTTATACCTGCTATGGTAAGCAGGCGTTTGGTATTCCATTTTTTCTTCTCTATTTTTCTATCCACGATATTAACTATGACGATCTATGTACGCTTTATTTATAAAACAACGTGCCATAACATAATTTACTGTAAATCAATTTAATAAATGGTATATTAAATGTTTTCACGTTCGTTTTTGCAACAGCATGTGTACGGTTATGATACAGTTTAAAAATACGCTAATGATGCAAAAAATTGTTGCACAGTACTTTATCAATTATGGTTATATTGTTGCCTTATACTTTATATAAATTTATACTTATTGCAATTTAACCGACTATATGTTACTAAAAAAGGCTACTGTTTTAATTGTTGATGATGACACCGATGTGCTTACAGCCGTTAAGCTTCTACTTAAAACCGAAGCGAAAGAGGTAATAACGGAGAAAAACCCTGAGAATCTTAACAGTTTGCTTCGTCAAAACAACGTGGACCTTATACTGCTTGATATGAACTTTAACAGCGCTATCAATACAGGCAACGAAGGTTTGTACTGGCTGCGCAAGGTAAAGGAGTGGAAGCCTGATGCCATTGTTATTATGATAACCGCTTATGGTGATATTGACCTCGCTGTTCGTTCGCTTAAGGAAGGTGCCGCAGATTTTATAGTTAAACCTTGGCATAACGACAAACTCACTGAAGTAATTAAAGAACTACTGGATAAAAAAGATAGTGATAAAAACACCAAAACTTCATCTAATAAAAGTACAGGCACAACAACCTTACTGGGCGACTCGGATGTAATGCAGGATATATTTTTGAAGGTAAATAAAATTGCACCCACTGATGCCAATATACTCATATTGGGCGAGAATGGAACCGGCAAGGACTTGATAGCTAAGGCTATTCATGAACGCTCAATGAGAGCGGGTAAACCGTTTGTTAAAGTGGATGTTGGCGCGTTGACCGACACACTTTTTGAAAGCGAATTATTTGGACACAAAAAGGGGGCATTTACAGATGCAAGGGAAGATAGACCAGGTAGATTTGAAGATGCCAATGGCGGGACGTTGTTTTTAGATGAAATTGGAAATATATCGTTAAGGCAGCAGGCAAAGCTACTTACCGTACTGCAAAACAGGCAAGTTACCCGCCTGGGTAACAACAAACCCATGGATATTGATATTAGGCTGATATGTGCCACTAACCTGCCATTGCATGAGTTGGCTAATGATGATCGCTTCCGTAAGGACTTGATCTATCGTATTAATACGGTTGAAGTAACTATGCCGCCGCTACGCAAGCGAAATAACGACATTGTTTTGCTGGCGAAGCATTTTGCAGCTACTTATGCAGCCAAATACTTAAAGCCTGCTGTAAGTTTTGACGCCACTGCTTTGCAAAAGCTCAACAGCTATCATTATCCCGGCAATGTGCGCGAATTGCAATATACCATGGAGCGTGCCATTATAATGGCTGATAGCGAGGTTTTAACAGCTAACGATCTGATATTTTCTTCCATTGAAACAGCCAGTCCTGAACCCCCAATGCCAGATGATATGCCGCTAAGCATGGTAGAAAAAAACACCATAATGCGGGTGATTGATAAACATAATGGTAATATAACACGTGCAGCAAAGGAATTGGGTTTGACGCGTACAGCACTATACCGCAGATTAAGCAAGTATGATATTTAAGGGCTATGAAACGCGTTTGATAGCGCGCGTTGCTTTATTGTTTTTGAGTTTGCTGGGCCTAAGCTTTATTATAGTTAAGGGATGGTATGAAATGTTGATAATAGGCATACCTGTTATCGCATTTGTTTTGGCAGACATGATACAGTTTCAGAAAAAAGCACATAACGAAGTTCAGCAGTTTGCGGAGTCTGTTCACTATCGTGATTTTTCAAGGTATTTTGATGTGAAAAAAGCTCCAGTTGAACTTCAGCCATTACGTAAGGGTTTTAATGACATAAATACCACATTTAAAACCATAAGTCGCGAGCGGGAAACGCAGTACCAATATCTCCAGAAAATATTGGAACTGGTTGATACAGGCATTGTATCCTATGAGCAGGAAACAGGAGAAATAGGTTGGCTAAATGAGTCCTTTAAAAACACATTTAACATTCCTTATTTAAAAACTATTCACTCTTTGCAGAAGCGGGATGAAGAGCTGTATAATGCCGTTTTAGCGCTTAAGCCTGGAGATAGCAAAGTGGTTTCTATAACGCGTAATCAACAGTTATTTAAAATTTTGCTTACAGCCAGCACCATGCGAAGTGATGATAAGGTATATAAGTTGCTTGCTTTTCAAAACATAAGTGAAGCGTTGGATGAAACCGAATCAAAGGCATGGCAAAAGCTGTTAAATGTAATGACGCATGAGATAATGAACTCTGTAGCACCAATATCATCATTGGCTGATACGTTGAAAAATCGACTAAAAATATACAGCGAGAAGAATAATAAAGGCGGTGATCTGGATGATTTGGAATTGGGTATAGATACAATTAAACGCAGGAGTGAGGGGCTATTAAAATTCACGGAGAGCTACCGCAATTTGAATAAAATTACCAGTTTGGATTTAAAGCGTGTTTTAGTACGCGACCTGTTTGAGGATCTAAGCAGTTTGATGCAACCTACACTTACTCAAAAAAACATTGAGTTAGATATAGTTTTGAGAGATACGCAAATGGCAGTTAATATTGACAGAGAGCTAATTGAACAGGTCTTGATCAACTTGCTGGTTAACGCTATAGAAGCTGTCAAGTCGGTTGAGATGCCGGTAATTACACTTAGCGCAGAGTTAACAAAAGAAGGCAGACAACTGATAAAGATTGCAGATAATGGTACCGGCATGTCTGCTGAACTTGTTGATAAGATATTTATCCCATTCTTCAGTACGCGAAAAACCGGCAGCGGCATAGGCCTTAGTTTATGCAAACAGATCATGATGCTGCATAAAGGCTCCATCAAAGTTCAGTCGGTAGAGGGTGAGGGTTCTGTTTTCTCCATGCAGTTTGTCAGTTAAATCAAGCACCCGGTTTTTGCGAGTGCTTGATTTATTTTCCCGGGCAACTTTTGTTAGTGATCTTAAGCAGCTATCTGTGGTTTACGCTTTAATATCAAAGCAGCAATAGCGGCAATGATCAAACCGATGGGTAATACCTCAAGGTAGGTCATTACAATCACGCCAAAAGGGGTTTTATACATATCAATGTATCCGGCCATATCATCTTTTTTCGCTTTAAGGTCAGCAGCTGTCGCCCCATTTTTGGCGGCTTCTCTTAAAACATGGGCTATGTATTTGTCCATAAAGTCGGGCATTATTAAGTAATACTCAAACAGCCAGGTTACTACGTACACCGTTGAGGCAATTAAGGCAATAAGTATCCCCACTTTGAAGGCTCCTCCAAAAGTTATAAAGCCGTTGTTTACCTTATCGCGCACGTTTTTTATGCCGACAAAAATTAATGAGAAGGCTACTAACATTGAGCCGTAGCCCAACCACATGTTGCCATTATAATTGTCGCTGCTGTAGCATGCAATGGTAGAGGTAAGCAGAACAATTAAAAGAATAAGGCCGGCGATGCTGCCAAAAATGAGTACGTTTTTTTTCATGACAATGAATTAACAGGTTATGAGTTTTTGATGCGCAAATTTGCCTAACGCACTGCTTTTCTGCCTCATACTTTTGTGTGATTTTTATAATTGACAGCCAAATAATACTTAAGCACTACGGCAATATGCCCAGGCGCTGTGCCAATTCAACCGCCTGGGTGCGTCGCTTTACTTCCATCTTTTCAAATATTTTTGATGAGTGGGTTTTGATGGTATTAAGTGACACAAATAGCTTTTCCGCAATTTCCTGATTGCTTAATCCCTGTGCCATGTGTGTCAACACTTCAACCTCCCGGGTGCTGAGGTTGAGTCTATCTATCTCGGTTTGGTTAGCAGTAAATTCAGTCGAAGATGATCTGTAAATTGCTTTCTCCACTACCAATGTTTCAATTTTAGGTTTGGTGAGTTTTAAAGCCAGCCAAATGCCCAGTGTGGTAAAAAACAATGCAATGGCACCTACATATAACTCAAATGAATGGTCAATAATTATGAGTTTAAATTCCAGCCATTTAAGCAGTACCAGTAATAATGCTAATGATGCACCATAGAGTATGGATTGCTTATGTCTGTTGAATAATTTAAGATACACCTGTGAGAGAATTTAAACTTGTTTGCTTGTGAAAATACAAATAAACGCGGTACAAATTAAAAATCGCTAATTTTAGCGCCTGAATAGATAATGAGCAATACCATACCATCTTTACGAACAGTTAACGTTACCCGCTATGTTACCCCGCTGCGGGAGGGTGGTTCGCTACCAGCCATTGCCGAGGCCGACGATAATTTTCTATACGTTTTAAAGTTCCGGGGAGCGGGGCAGGGGAAAAAAGCCTTGATAGCCGAACTGATAGGAGGTGAACTTGCGCGTGCGTTAGGTTTTAAAATACCCGAGATCGTGTTTGCTAACCTTGACTCGGCGTTTGGGCGTACTGAACCTGACGAAGAGATACAAGACCTGCTAAAAGCCAGTGTGGGCTTAAATCTGGCGGTTCATTATTTGTCGGGTGCCATAACGTTTGATGCTGTGGTAACGCAGTTGCCACCATTACTATCGTCGCAAATTGTTTGGTTGGATTGCCTTATTACCAATGTTGATCGTACCCCACGTAACACCAACATGCTGATGTGGTACAAGGAACTTTGGTTGATTGACCATGGTGCAGCCTTGTATTTTCATCACTCCTGGGATAATTGGCAGGAGCAAGCCTTACGCCCGTTTGTGCAGGTTAAAGACCACGTACTGTTACCGTGGGCAAGCGAGTTAGACACGGTTGATGCCGCTTTTAAGGCTATCCTGACCAAAGAAAAGATAACTGACATTGTTAACCTGGTGCCTGATGAGTGGTTGGAAGATGAGTCGCTAACCGCCGCTGAAAAGCGAGAGGTATATATTCAGTTTTTAACCACACGCCTTGCCGCGTCGTCAACGTTTATTGAAGAAGCCAAACATGCCCGAGAATCACGTTTTTGAGTACGCCGTTATACGCGTTGTGCCCAGGGTAGAGCGTGAGGAGTTTATAAATGTTGGCGTTATACTGTTTTGTAAGCGGACTAAGTTTTTACAGTCCATCATACAGATTGACGAGCAGCGGATGGCGGCGTTTTCCAGCAATTTAGAGATTGATATGGTTAAAGCCAATCTTAATGCTTTTGCTGAAATTACAAAGGGCAACAAATCCTGCGGGGCTATAGCTGCTCTTGACGAGGCTTCGCGTTTTAGATGGTTAACGGCTACGCGTAGCACAGTTGTGCAAACATCCAAAGTGCATCCAGGTCTAACCGCTGATTGCGAAAAGACCCTACAAAGGATTTTTAACGAAATGGTAGGGTAGTTACAACTGCTCTTTAACTTCAAGCAGAAACTTCTTCAGGTTTTCTAAAGAAGTGATCACCCGTTGGCTATCTTTAACATCATTCATGTTTTGCTTGAGGTGGTCTTTGGCGCCTTGCAGGGTATAGCCTTTATCTTTTATCAAGTGGAAGATGATCTTGAAGTTTTCAAGGTCTTCGGCAGTGAACAGGCGGTTGCCTTTTTTGTTCTTTTTAGGCTGAAGTACCTCAAACTCTTTTTCATAAAAACGTATCAGCGAAGCGTTAACATCAAACATGGTCGCAACCTCGCCCATGGTGTAGTATAGTTTGCTGATATCTCGGTCTTTATAGGGCATACACAAAGGTAATAGTTTAATTTAAAGCGGAGCATTACTCGCCCCGCTTTAAACCATATTTTTCTATCTTGCTATACAGGTGACTACGCTGTATGTCTATATCATCAGCAGTTTTTGATACGTTCCAGTTATTCTTTTCCAGCTTGAACTTGATATACTCGCGTTCAGCGTGGTCTTTGTACTCCTGGAAGTTTTTAAACTGGTTAAAGTCTGTTTGTGGTGCCGGAGCTGCTGTGCCTGGGCTTGCCGCTACAGCAGTGGCAGGGGCAGATGGGTTAGCAAACAAACGCACATCATCTTCGGTGATCACTTTATCGCTTAATATGATCAATCGCTCTATCATATTACGCAACTCGCGGATATTGCCCGTCCATGGCAAGGCTTTCAGAGCTTCCATAGCACCTTCAGACACACGCTTAACCGGCATGCCATACTCGCTGCATATCTCCTCCAAAAAGCTTTGCGTAAGCAGCGGGATATCATCTTTACGCTCGGTAAGCGATGGTACATGTATCAATATAACGCTAAGGCGGTGGTAAAGGTCCATACGGAAGTTGCCGTCTTCAATCTCCTTTAGCAGGTCCTTGTTGGTTGCAGCAACTACGCGTACGTCTACATCTATCTCTTTTTCGCCGCCTACACGCGTTATTTTGCTTTCCTGAAGAGCGCGCAATACCTTAGCCTGCGCTGATTGGCTCATGTCGCCTATCTCATCCAGGAACAAGGTGCCACCACTGGCCGATTCAAACTTACCTATGCGCTGTTTTACGGCCGAGGTAAATGAGCCTTTCTCATGCCCGAATAACTCGCTCTCTATCAGTTCGGATGGTATGGCGGCGCAGTTAACTTCTATGATCGGTCCATTGGCGCGGTTTGATTTCTCGTGCAGCCAGCGGGCAACCAGCTCTTTACCGCTGCCGTTAGCGCCGGTTATCAATACGCGGGCATCGGTAGGGGCAACGCGGTCAATGGTTTCTTTGATCTTGCTAATGCCTTGCGACTCACCCAGAATAGGTCTGACCTTTGACACCTTGCGCTTCAGCACCTTGGTTTCAACCATCAGGCTGCCGCGGTCTAAAGCGTTACGAACTGTAATCAGTAAGCGGTTCAGGTCAGGCGGTTTGGAAATGAAGTCGAATGCCCCTTTCTTGCTGGCTTCAACGGCGGTTTCCACCGTGCCGTGGCCTGATATCATGATGAATGGCAGATCGGGTTTTAAAATGAGGCCCTCGGTAAGCACCTCCATGCCGTCCATCCGGTTCATTTTAATATCGCAGAGCACAAGGTCATAATTGTTTTTGCTTATCATGGATAAGCCATCGATGCCGTTGTCAACATCCTCTACTTCATAGTCTTCGTATTCAAGTATTTCGCGCAGTGTATTGCGGATGGCCCGCTCGTCATCAATAATTAAAATCTTAGCCATTTGTTGTTCAAGTAGTTGTTTGTGCTCTGTTTAGCGTTTGTACAGTAAAGTAAACACTTTTTAGGTAACGATGTTTGCCGTATTTCAAATTTTGTTACAATCGGTTCATCGTCTCACTACGTGCGTGAAACGATGTGAGACGATATTTTTCATAAACGTTTTATTTTCAGTAATTTAATGAAAAATAGTGAAACGAAAATGAAACGGGTGAAACGATGTCTTTTAAATTTTCGGCCGCTTATTGAATTGTGATAGATAGTTGTAAATGTCATTCCAAGTTTCTGATATTCAGCTGGTGACACACTTGTGTCACCACCTCGCTCAATTTATGTATGTACCTTGCATAAATTTCTTATCACCATGAATTATTCCCGAACAACTTTTGAGCGCCCGCTCGAAATTGAGCTCATCCGCTCCATGAATCATCGTATACTAACAAAAAAGGAGGAGAAAACTTTAGACCGGTTATTAGAACCGCCGCCCGACAGTAAAGACGCGTTCATCATCCGCAAGGCTGCCGAATGGGTTAACGAGGGCCGCCAGCAACAACAGGATACCCTGTTTGGCGACTTTTGGTACCGCCATGAGCTGTGCATATTGTTTGCCGACACCAACGTAGGCAAATCTATCCTGGCGGTGCAGATAGGCGATAGCCTGAGCAAAGGCCAGCCCATGCCCGAGTTTGGCGGCAGCAGCACCCCCGAAAAGGTGTTGTATTTTGATTTCGAGCTGAGCGCGCAGCAGTTTGGCAAGCGCTACAGCAGTAACACCTATGGCATTTATCCTTTTGATGATAATTTTTACCGCGTGGTGCTTAACCCTTATTCAACCAGCGCTAAAAAGTTTGCTACTTATGCCGACTACATCAACAACGCCATTGAGAACGCCATAATCAGTACCGGTGCACGTAACCTCATTATTGATAACATTACCTGTTTGCGTACCGGTACCGAAGCCGCGGCGGCTGCGGTTAGCCTAATGCGCAACCTGCAAAATATTAAAACGCAATACGCTCTGTCTATACTGGTGCTGGCGCATACTCCCAAGCGCAACCCCGCCAAGCCGGTAACCCGTAATGATCTGCAGGGCAGTAAAATGCTCATTAACTTTGCCGATAGCGCCTTTGCCATTGGCGAGAGCCAAACCACCTCCGGACTGCGTTATTTAAAGCAGATCAAACAGCGCAGCGGTCAGGAAATTTACGGTGCCGGCAATGTTTGCCTTTGCCGTATTGTTAAACCTTATAACTTTTTAAAATTTGAATTTGAAGCAAACGCGGCCGAGGCACTGCACCTGACGCCCTACACGGAACAGCAGCGCCGCCATACCGAAAACCACATAGCCCAACTGCACGCCCGCGGTATGAGCCTGGGCCAGATTGCCGCCGAAACCAATATGCCAAAGGCAACGGTTTTCAGGATTGTGAAAAGGGTGAGTGAAGTGGAGGGGTAGAAGTAACTTAATAACCCGTGTCATCTCGAAGAAGCGGCGGGTTTGGCAGTGCAGTAGCGCGACTGAGAGATCTTTTCAAAGCGAGAGGCAGTCTGCGATGCATAGTCCGAAAAGATTTCTCCTCACTCAACACACAGGCCTTTGCCCGTCCGTTCGTTCGAAATGACAGGGTGGATAACATTTTAATTGTATATATCATCTTGAAGAAGCGGCGGGTTGGGCAGTGCAGTAGCGCGACTGAGAGATCCTTTCAAAGCGAAAGTCCGCTATGCATAGTTGGAAAAGACAGGTTGGGTGTTGAGTTTTTGTTGTCATCGTGAAGAAACGAAGCGGCGGGGAGCAAGGCGTGACTGAAAGATCTTGTAGAAGCGATAAGTAGGCCGCTATGTATGCCGGTAAGGCTATTTTAAAAATAAACCCCTATATTGTACCAACAAACCAAACTATGCGATACCTAACCTTAATACTGCTTTTTGCATCACTCAACTGCCTGGCTCAAAGCCATAAAGCCCAAATTGATGCCTTCCGCGAGAAATATAAGAATGATTTTTTAACCGAGAAAAACTCACCTTTAAAAAAGGAGGACCTGCAATACCTGCGTTTTTATGATGCCGATAGTACTTACCGTGTAAACGCCAAAGTTGAATTAGTTAGCAATGCGGCAACGTTTATGATGCCTACGTTTATTGGCGCCGCGCAGGAATATCTGCCTTACGCCCGATTGAAATTTACATTGAACGGCACCTCTCAAACTTTAACGGTATACCGCAGCACATCACTAATGAACGTAGCCGAATACAAAGATTACCTGTTTTTACCATTTACAGATGCTACCAACGGGAGCGACACTTATGGAGGAGGCCGGTATATTGATATAAGGGAGGGCGAAATTAAAAACGGTGCGCTTGCGCTCGATTTTAACAAGGCTTACAACCCTTACTGCGCTTTTTCGCCGCTGTACTCCTGCCCAAAACCACCGGCTGAAAACCAATTAGCCGTGGCGGTTAGAGCGGGGGAGAAGTTGTTTGGGAAGGGGCATTGATTGGTGGGTAATAATAATAACTAAGGAGGAACCAACAACGGGAGAAAGGTTCGCTATTCAAATTTAAGTTCCTGTTGACTTATATCTTTATCTAACTTTAAATACTTAATAAATCTGTTTATCGTTCTGGAATCATTTCTTTGATGTCTTTTTGATTCTTTGAGAGCTTTAGCCACATCTTTTCTACTCCAATTTATCCCCAATAATACACCTAAACAAAGACATACATTATTTTCAAATTCATTTCTTGGAGAGTACAGTCGTTCGTTAACGATTTCTTTTATTCTCGGGTAGGATTTCAAGTAGTCAATTTTAGAATTTGGCATTATTAAATAATTTAATGCCCATGCTGTTTTTCTACTTACGCTTTTATATGTACTCTCAATCCAAATCGGCAAAATTGCATCAAATAATTCTTGGCAAAATTCGTCTGGGATTAATTTAGCGTCTCCTAACCATGCGATGGTCCAACAACATGAGAAAATGTAATGATTATCATTAGTTTTTAAAAAGTTAATCAAGGTAGCTTTGAGGGTAATGTCTAGATGAAAATCTGTTTGTGTTGAAGGACGGTGGTCGGTTGCAATTTCCCATGCAAATCCCATGAGTCCTAAAACAGCAGTGCAGTTGGCGACCTTTTCTTGCTCTATTAAAAGGCTATTCAATTGAATAGACAATTTACTAACTTCACCAGTAAAGTCAGACATGAAAATTTCTGACAGAAGTGAGCCTAAAGGAGAGACAAATTGATCATCATATTCACCAAAGAAGCTAGATGTAACTTTTCTTCTAAATGCTGGTCCAAATTTGGAGTTCAATATAGTTTCGTTAAGACCAGCACCGATAGTGTAATTGTTTTTGGCGTACCATTCAATTGCACTATCCAATAGTTCTGGGCCAATTTGTATTTCATTCGCAATACAGCTTCCAAGCAAAGTAGCAACTAATCTATCAGTGTTAGTAGTGTCTTCTTTTAACGCAATTTTCTTTGATTCGTTTATAAGAAGCTCCACTAAGTTTTTTGCGTCCCTTTCCAACAACACTGCTGTAATTGGAATTACTTCCTTCCAATTTTCATTAGAAAGATTAGGCGCTATAATTTCGATTTTATTTTTAAAAGAATATTCAGAGGGTAAAAAACTCTTAACAATTGCTTTTGCTGTAAGATACTCTTGAAAACTAAGGTGTAGGAATTCATAAATTTGAAGTAATTGTCCAACATCATTTCGTTTGTGGCCAGATAGTATAAGTAAGCTGCTTCTAGATTCTACACGTTTTATAAAATCCGTTGGACTAATTTTAGTGTAACCTAAAATTTCTGGCATTTGCCTTCTGCATTCGATTAAGCAATCTTTCAATTCTCCCTCCGTTATTGTCTGCTTGCCATTTTTCGTCATCCAGAATGCAACGAAGGACAATTGAGGCTCTGCTTCTTCAATATCGAGTTGATCATGGCCTTCAACATTCCATGTTACTAATAAGAGTTTAATCATTTCTTGGTATAACACCGTCCTTTTAGTAGGTAAATAACCAGCCCATCTTTTTACAAATAACAATGTGGTTAACAAAAGAGGATTTTCCGCAAGAACCTTAATTCTATTATCTTTAATTATAAGATTAGATATCTTAATCGCTTCTTTAATGGTGTTTTCTGAATCATCAATTATTGCTTTATGCCATTTGAGAGTTAAAGCTTCTATCTCAGGTTCATTTAAGTTCGAAACTTTAAATTGTTCACAATAAGTTTCTAATGTTCCTGCAACTGCCCTGAAACCAGCCTCTCTTGATGTAACGATTATATTTAACTTTGGATAGGTTGCAATAAAGGTTCTCAATTGATTAACGAAGGTCACTCTATTTCTATCTTCAGCTATTTCATCTAAACCATCAATGAGTAAGAGTGCATTTCCTTTTTGTAGTACATCGGATATTATTTTTGAAAATTGATTTTTACATTCACTTATTTCAGCTCTGACTGGAATTCCGTTGATAATATCGGTTATGCTGTGTGTTACTTTTTCACCTAATTCCCTGCATCTAATAAAAATAGGAAACCAATCGTTGTCTGGTAAAGAATCGTTTATGAAGACACGTCTATCAGGAAATGCGTATGCAATGGCAATGCGTTTTATAAGAGTTGACTTTCCTCCACCAGGTTTCGCTAAAATTGCTAATCTGCTACTTATACTAAGAATATTACCGATTGAGATTCTACCAGAAGATGGTGTATTTTCATCATGGTTATGAACTTGAGAAAAATGTAATGGTACAAAAATACTTTCTAGTTGAACTCTTACTGCACCAGCTTCTTTGTCAGTAGGTAGTCCCTCAAATTGTATTTCGCCACATTCATTCTCAAGATATTTGAAATATTTCTTAGTTGTTTCTTGTTTAGATGGGGTAATTTGTGAAGAGTCGCTATCGCCAGGTATTAATATTAAATCTCTAAGTAGACTGTTGGTTTTTGCATCTATGGATATTAGTTCTGATGCAAGTTCAGATATTAATGGCTTCCCATCGGCGTGTACGAATGCGAAATGTGAAGTTTTTTGACCTTGCGAATTAGAAAAGTACAGGACCCATACCCATCCCTTGTCATACCCGAATAAATCTATATAATTAGCTAATAATAAAGTTTCATTATTATGCGAAACAGCTGATACTGCTTTCTCTATTGAGACAATTATTCTTCCAGCAATTAATTCTTCTATTATTTTTTCTGGCTTTATTAGTAATACCCTATTGTCACTGATTTCTTTCTCTTGCTCAATTGCAGTCTCTTTAAATCCAGATAGAGACACGAAGTATCCTGAAACAGTGAACGTTTTTACATGTTTGTCCCTTTTAAACCTTCTTTTTTCCGCGTCAAGAACTCCTATAAATTTATTTATATCATCACCACCAATTTTGTCTTTGTGCGCTTTACATTCAGCAATGGCAATTTTTTTTTCTACACGATGAAATGTTTGTAAATCAATTTCACGTCCTGACTTATGAATATTCAATCTAGGTTCGTCGTATCCTAAGGAGTGAAATAAGTCGTTCATAAGACGTCCGAATAGATCTCCTTTTTTGTTGTTGTCCTTTTCTAAGATTTCTATATTTCTGAAATTGATCATGTTGTGTAGCGTTAGGTAAACAATGTTAATAAAAGCATTCCTATTAATCAGTAAATTTTTAACATAAACATTTTAAGCCCTTAAAATAGCTTTTCCTTATTCTTAAATATGATTCAACACTACTTCTCCAAATCTCCAAACATAACCCCACCGCACCTGTTATATCATCAACCAAAACTTACATTATTATGGAAGGTATACACGAAAGATTTTTAGCAACAGTAGGCAACAGGGAGTTTGAGGTAGTGCCCAATATTGGCCATTACGCCATACTGGAAAACGACGTTACCGTGGCCGAGATCAGCATTGATGATGATGGCAAGGCGCATATTAACAGCGCTGCATTAGCTGATGAGGAATGTAACCAACTGCTGCAAAAAATTCAGGATCATATCAATACCGGCTTAACTTCCTGAATTGGCTTAACATCAATACCAGCCAAACAATTAAGCGGAAAATGATATTTAGTGTTTAAACAAAACACTAAACACCATGAGAAAACATTTTATAACTGCTATGGGCTTTTGCCTGGTTGTAGCTATGGCAGCCTGCGATTCGGCGGGTAAAAAAACCGAAGAAGTTGATGCACGTGCCGATTCGGCAAACATGTCTGATACAGCTATGGCTACCATGCCCGCTGATACTGCCATGTATAATGCTGCAAGCGCATCTATAAGCGGCACCAAGGCGGATACCGTTGTAACCGGTATGGCTAAATTTACCCGCAAAGGCAACAAAACAGAATTGCAGCTTACCCTTGAAGTACCTAAAAAAGCTAATTCAACCGTTGCCGTTCACTTCCACGAGCATGGCGATTGCAGCGATGAGGGCAAAGGTGCTCACGGCCACTGGAACCCAACCAATGAAGAACACGGTAAATGGGGTTCGGGAAAATACCACTCAGGTGATATTGGCAACATTAAACTGGATAAAGATGGCAAAGCTACCTTTACCGTTGAAACCGACCGCTGGACAATTGGTGGTCCTGAAAAAACCAACATCCTTAATCGTGGCATTATTGTTCACTCGGGTGTTGATGATTATAAATCTCAACCGGCAGGTAATTCGGGCAGCAGGATAGGTTGCGGTGTAATTCAAAAAATGTAATTAAATCCTCATAAAAAACAAAAAAGACCTTCGGTTAAACGGCCGAAGGTCTTTTTTTATTAAGGCTTTATTTATGTTAGTTCAATAATGCTGCGTTTGCACCTAAGTTAACAAAAGCATGGGTGCGTGCAGCTTTAGGTTGCGCTAAAGTTTTAACACGGCTTGCATATGATTCCAATTGATCTTTGTTAACAGTTGAGGTTGCGCTGCGGGCCAGGCTATAGTTCTCCACCATTCCGTACAAATCAGCGCGGGCATCACCGTTAACAGTTATGCCGGCTGCAATGGCATCCAGTTTTAAAACCGCAACCGCTTTATCATTCAGATCAACCAATAATGATTTTGCTGAAAGCGCGTCACCGTAGGTTTTAACAAAGGCTTCGTCGTTTGCTGTTATGGAGTGCAGGTCGCTAACGGTTACCAATACCATAAGTTTGTCGTTGCCGTATGATGCAATGCGCAACACACCGTCTTCGTTTTGTACCACCGCGTTCTCGCCGTAGTAATCGCTGTATACTTTAACCGCGTCGTTATCGCCGTTCATAATGTATACGTCAACATTTCCACTGGCCTCAATGGCATCTATTTTACCAACTTGTTTTAATTCTGTTGAGGTAACGGCAGCGCCGTTGTCGTCTGTTTTTACACCTGCAAAAGTTAGGGTGCTTGTGCTTAATAATAATGCTACAGTTGCGATGATTGTTGTGAATTTAGTTTTCATGAGTTTTATTTTTTAATGTTTTAAATACTTGTTATTAAATTAAATACACCTCTATGACAACCTGAAATACAAAAGGTTAAGTGGGAGATAGTGTATGGTAGACAAGTACCGCGGTTGTGTAGATGAAGCAGCTAAATGTGTAGGCAAGGTTTTAACAGGAGTAGGTGGAAGAGGATGATAACCGGTAGAATTTTATAATTATCGCAACATTTAATTGCAGCGGACTGTTCAAACTAGTATGACCAGACAAAAAAGCCCTGATGTTTTTTTATACTTCGCCATCATCCTTTGTATTCCGCTGGTGATACTGTTATGGGGCGATCTTTCTAAGGCCACAGATGTTTTTATCGTGAATAGAAACAACTATGCTTTTACCAAAGTTGCCCTTATTGAGAACGTTAATAAGAAATATGGTGACAGGGCTACTTACAGGTTTGCTTATCAAAATAAAATAATAGAAGGTGAGGACAGGGCGTTATTGTTTTTTTCGCCGGGTGATATGGTTACCGTATATTTTAATAAAAAAACTCCACGACAAAATGGGATTAGCCTGCAGTTGATTAGCCTTACCATTGGCAGGTTTTTGTTTTTCGGGGTTTTAATAGCTTACATTATATACAAGATACGTAAACATGAAAAATTTGATAGTTAGCTTGTTATTGGTATTAAGTTTTTTAGGGCTGAAGGCGCAGCAACCAAAAGCTTATGATATTGTTCGATACACCGCTAAGTACGCTAAACAAACCCTCAAACTGGATTATGCTGATGGTTACCCGGCTGCCAGTAAGATGAGTTTGATGCAGGCCGGTACAAAAACTGAGGTTTTAGAATCAGACGGTTTGATCTTTACATCGAAAAGAACAAAGGCAAGAATTGTAGTGCCTGAGATAGATACAGATGCGCCAAAGTTTATTACAGCCAGCTATGAATTAAACGGAAAGATTATAAAACTGGTGTTTAATCGTCGGAAAAAAAACAATTGATTCACATGGATAGACCAAGTTAAAAAGTAAGCATCTGTTTACGCAGATGCTTACTTTTGATAGGCTATTATTTGTATTCAATTACAAAATCTTCGATAGGGTTACGAACTTTTTTCATGGGTGCAAGCCAGTCGTTTTCATCACGATAGCCTAAGTATAACAAAGTCACACTTTTCAGACCTAACGACTCCAGTTCAAGTAATTCATCAACCAGGGCATTGTTGAATCCTTCTGCAGGAGTACTGTCTATTCTAAGTTCGGCAGCTTGTGCAAGGGCCAAAGCAAACCCAATGTATGATTGACGTGCTGTGTGTACAAAGTTTTCCTCGGCAGTTTCGTTCAAATAAATATTTTTGATCTTATCTGTATAGCTGGCAAATCTGCCTTGGGGCAAACCTCTTTCCTCTGTGATCCGATCGTAAATACTGTCAATCCGTTCGGCTGTATAACGGTCCCAGGCGGCAAATACCAGCACGTGCGAACAATCAACCATTACCTCCGGGTTAAGCGAACTCGGCGCGAGTTTTTCTTTGATCTGCTGATTAGACACAACCAGCACCCTGAACTGTTGCAGTCCCGAAGAAGTAGGGGCCAACCTTGCGGCTTCAACAATTTTATTAACGTCCTCCTGGCTTACTTTTTTAGTTGGATCGTATTTTTTAGTGGCGTATCTCCACTTCAAGTTTTCTATTAAAGACATTTTGTAAATTTTTAATAACAGCGGCTTATAACTACGCTATTGGATTTTTAATTATTAGTAACATTCAATTTTACCTCTACGTTGCCACGTGTGGCGTTAGAATATGGGCATACCTGATGAGCTTTGTCAACTAATTCAATAGCCTTACTTAGTTCAACTTCTTTAATATTAACGTTTAACTCCACCGCCAGGCCAAAGCCTCCGGCATCATTTTGACCGATGCTTACTTTTGCGTTGACTGTAGTACCTCCGGCAGAGACGTTCTCTTGCCTCATCACCAAATTCAGTGCGCTATCAAAACAGGCGGCATACCCTGCCGCAAATAACTGTTCGGGATTAGTGTAATCGTCATTAGCGCCGCCAAGTGCTTTGGGTACCCTAACATCAAGGTTTAACACGCCATTATCACTTTTTACATGGCCATTGCGGCCACCTGTAGCGGTTACATCCGTGGTATATAATATTTTCATTTTTCTGATTTAAATTATTTTAAACGGTTGATCATTTTCTCAGCTACCCCCTCAGACGATGCCGGATTTTGTCCGGTGATCAATAAACCATCTTCTACTAGGTGCACACCCCAGTCAGCCACTTTGCTATAGTTTCCACCCAGATCTTTAAGTTGATCTTCAACTAAGAAAGGAACAACATCTGTTAATTTTACTGCCGCCTCTTCGGTGTTTGAAAACCCGGTAACGTTTTTTCCTTTAACAAAAGGCTCACCATTTTCAAACTTTACGTTTTTAAATACGCCGGGCGCGTGGCACACAGCACCCACTAATTTGCCACTGTTATAAAAGTCAAGAATCAACTGTGCCGATTTTTGATCATTAGCAAGGTCCCACAGTGGGCCATGTCCACCCGGATAAAAAATGGCATCATAATCTGATTCGTTTATTTCACTGAGCTTGTGTGTGTGGGCAATAACGCTTTGTGCATTGGCATCACTGTAATAACGTTTGGTCGCATCGGTTTGCGCGGAAGGCGCCTCACTGTTGGGATCAATTGGTGCCTTACCTCCCTTAGGGGTAGCAACAACCACTTCATAACCGGCATCTGTAAATTTATAATATGGTGCTGCAAACTCCTCCACCCAAAAACCTGTTTTGTGGCCTGTATTGCCTAATTCATCGTGTGAGGTAACTACAAATAGAATTTTCATGGTTAGATTTTGTTAATGATATAATTAATGATGTTTCTTTTTGAGCGCGTTGGTACTCCAAAGTGCCCATAGTATAAGTAATGGCTGGAAAAAGAGTCTTATAAATCTTGCGTTATCGGTATTGAGCCCAAAGGCATCAACTTTATTTACATATTGTGATATGTTACCCGGGAAGATCAATACGAAGAAAACTGCAGCGGCTATGCCCACCCATTTTCTATATTGTATTACAAAAATGAGCGCCAGGCCCAAACTGATCTCCACTATTCCTGATAAAATAACTGTCAGGTCTGGATCAATAGGAAGCCACTTCGGAACTTGGGCTAAAAACTCATGCCGGTTAAACGTTACATGGCTTACACCGGCAAATGTTAGAAAGGCACCCAGCACTATGCGTGCAATGTTTTGTAGTCTGGAGGTATGCATTATCTACTTAATACTTTATTTAAAAGCGCTTTTAACTGTAATAATTCGTCAACAGACACCTTTGTACAATTGAGCAATTCCATCGGGATGTGCTTCGCCCTTTCTTTAAGTTGGATGCCTAAACCTGTTAGTGAGATCATTACTATACGCTCGTCTTGCTTGCTTCGCGATCTGTTTACCAATTTTTTTTGTTCCAGCCTTTTCAACAATGGTGTAAGCGTTCCTGTATCTAAATACAACCTCTCACATAATTGATTTACGGTTTGCTCTTTATGCTCCCATAACACCATTAAAACCAAATACTGCGGATAAGTGATGTCAAGTTTTGCCAGCAATGGCCTGTATAAATTGGTCAAGCTTCTGGAAAACGCATATATGGGGAAACAAACCTGATTTTCGAGCTTAAGTAAATCTTCCATACGTTGCATAACGTTAACTAAATTAAAATATTTTGCACAATATAATTTTGTGCAATATTATGAATGATGGTTACATTTGTTGTCATGCTAAAAACATTAAAAACCATTGAGCACATTGTATAAAGCACTTCGAAACAAAAACGCCGCAGTACTATTGCGGCGTTTTATTAGAATGCAAGTTTGGGGCTTAACGAGCTGATTGATTATTATTGAATCATTTGATACAATTAAAATAAGTATTAATTTACTCTATACTCTTCCTTTTTTCTGGTGAATAATTGCAGATCCAAATCATGTTCCCGGCACATCTTGGTGGCATCGTAAGCTACCTGACGGTAAAATTCCGGTGAATCATTTTTCAATCCTTCATCATTGAGTATGGTTGCGAAGGATTTTAGCTTTGAATATTTGTAACCCCATTTTTTTGCAATTCCAACAATGTTCTTGATCTCGTTTATAACCAGCAGTTGATTTTGAGTGTTTAGTAATACTTTAATGCGTAGGTTATGATATAATATCTTCATAAATGGCGTGAATATCTCCTGCTTATCAGCATAATGACATGTGAAAGAATTGTATATATCATTCACAGCTTTCTGGTCGCCAATTTCAAAAAGTGCTGCGGCTTTATTTACCTGTATAAAGTAAGCGTATTGGGTAGTGCAATTTGCCGGCGCTTCACTTCTGTAATGCTTGTTTAAAAAGTTGATAAAGCGTAATACTTTTTTAGGGTTAGCACATAAAAACAGCGTATGCACCCCAAGTAAATAAAGCAGATCATTTGATGCCGTTTGATGCAAGTTTGCATCCTTATCCGGATGACTGAAGTAAAGCTGCGTTAACTCGCGCAAAGCATCCTTTTTTATGAAATTATATTTTAAACAGTGATAGTAACTGTCAAGACATAGTAACGGATTTACGGGTAAACAGCTAATTTCATCGGGTGGGAACTGGCTTAACTTGTTAATAATTCTATGTACCTCATCTAAATTAAGTTCAATCAAGGCAATTATTCCTAATGCTGAAAGAATAATAATACGCCTCCTGCCTGAAAGCTCAAACTTTAATAACATGTTGAGCGTTTTTTTATAGCTTGGATTAATAAGTTCTAAGCCAAAAAAATACTCAAATATTCTGTTGCTTAGCGGCTGTTTAAAGTATTTCATTAATATGCCGCCCTGGTTGCCCGAGTTGTAATCACGCTCAAGCAGCTCTCCTATAAAGACAATGAGGTTGGTTTTTTCGTTAGGATTTAATACGGCTTCGGTTATATATTCAAGTGTATCTAAACCATCAGTCTGGGCAGAAAGTATTATGCACCATTTTAAAACGTTAACTTTTCTTGTGCTACCTTTAAACAGCTCATTAATAGTAGTAATTAATTTTTTATCAAAACAGTCGTCATTTTTAAATAAAAGCGATTGGGCAATACTGTATTCAAGATAGTTTTGATTGCCAAATGTTAAATAAGAATTGTAATGAAAGTTACTGCTCTCATTAAATTCACGCAGAAAGCCTACACTCGTTAAATCATTATAAGCGTGTGGATATTGTTTTAATAAATGATCAACTTTAAGTTTTCTGATATTCTGCTCGTTTCCGCTCAGATCAACATAATCAACTAAAGCATTTATAAGCACTATTTTTTCTGACGAATGCGGGCCTAAGTAAACTTTATTAAGCACATAGGTAGCAATCAATTCGTATAAAGAGGTATGGTCTGCTGAACTTAACGAAAAATCAGTTTTGTGTATTTTATAGTATTCCTGGAGATACAGAGGATGGTTAAATAATTGAGCTATATCAATATCCACGCACCCGGTTACGTCAGGGTTTATCTTTTTGCACAAATCGTTTATCTCACGTAAACTAAATAGTGGCACATTAATAAAATTCTCTCCCGAATTAATGCCCGTATACCAGATATCCGGATTAAATGCCAATTGGTGTTTGTTATTAACCCATGTTGACGTACGGGTTGTTAGGATTAGCTTAAACCAACTGTGTGATTGATAAAATGAAAAAACGTCAACAAGTTGGTTAAGTATTATTCTGAACTGTTCACTTCTGAACATAAATTCGTCAAGACCGTCAACTATTAAAAAAAACTTTCCGTTTTTTCGTTGTTCAACATCCAGCAAAGTAGTTATGTTATTTTCAGTATTGTTATAGCCCAATAATGACAAAAGCCAATGGCTAACACTTCCACCCGTGTGCACGGTACTCATTAATGCATTGCCACTAAACATTAATATTATATCGTTGCTGTCGTTTGCCTCATCTTGCATCATTTTTTCATCAATCCAATGGCACATGGCAATGGTTTTACCATAGCCGGCAGGGGCGGTTATAACAGTACCTGCGCAACCAGATGCTATAAATTCTTGTAAATGATAATCAATAAAATCCCTCTTGATGGTTTTATTATAAGGGATACCAGACTTGTTTTTTAGCGTTTGTAGCGTATAACCTGTAATTGTAGCTGCTTTTTGACGCAATTGCAACCAGCCTAAGTTGTTTTTAGAGCTGCCGGTTTTTGTTTCGGCTATTTTTCGTTGATAAAAGTCTTTCCAGTCTACATAGTCGCAAAATTGCGCCATAGTGTTTATAGTAAACAACGATGGCTTAAATTTGCTGTATGCAAATCCATAAATACGCTTCAAAGTGGTTTCGCTCACATATTGACGCGTTTTCTTGTTAATGAGGGTAGAAATGAACTTGCAATCTGCAGGCATAGGATTTGCTATACCAGCAGCAAGCAGCACACAGGTTTTTAATTCTTCCAGGTGATTTGGTAAAATAGGTGTCATAGTGGTTATAGCAACTTCTCGTAATGGTTTTCATAATTAGGTTAATAGGGGCAAAAACAATACAGGGAACGACAATAACAAGGTTACTGCGGCATAACTACAAAAACATACGGTAATTTACATAGCAGGGATTGCAAAACCTAAAGGAATGAATGAAATGAATAAATTAATTTAAAGTGAACAAATTATAATATTTTGATAAACAATGAATAAACTGTTCATAAACTCTAAGTAAATAATCTTTGTAATTAGTGGTGTTTACCAATTAACAACACCACTATGAAAATTTTTACCAACCTTACCGTTTTTTTTGCCGCGGTATGCCTTTTGCTGTTTTCGGCCTTAGGTGTTCAAGCCCAGCGTAATTACGCAACCACCAATAGGGTGGGGGCAAGCGGACTACTTTGTGTAAATTGTATTGTTACTAACCGGGCCAACGCTTCCGATGGCAACCCGCAAACGTTTTCTGTATTGAACGTTGCAGTTGGCATTGCCGCAAGCACCTATGAGGAACTTATTTTTCCTGCTGCGGGGAAAGTGCCGGCAAATACACCGGTGTCTATTAAGTTAGGAAGCGGTGATAATTTGCTTGATGTGACCGCATTAGGAGGCATTTTTATCCAGGCTTACAATGGCAATACGCCGGTAGCCCCCGGGGTAGGAGCAGCCACACTGGTAACCGCCGCCAGTAACAATAATCAGGTTTTAGTGACGTTTACGCCTACGCAAACTTATGATAGGATAAGAATAACACTAAACGGTGGTTTGATAGGAGCGCTAAGCAGTATCTACCTTTACGAAGCCTTTTACAATACACCCGGCGTTGTTCCATGTAATACAGCAATTGATGAATTGCACGGTATTTCGGCAGGATTGCTTAACCTGGGTGTTGATGTTGGCGGGGTTGCTAACCCTACTAATGCAATTGATGGCGATATTAATACCTATTCAACGCTTAATGCATCGGTTGGTGCGGTTGGCGCAACTGTACAGCAAACAGCTTTGTTTCAGTCGCTTTCTACTCCGGGCGATTCGGTAAGACTTACCTTATCTATTCCACAAGCACTCATAGATGCCGGGGTATTGACAAGATTAGCTGTTAACACTTATAACGGCAACTCAAACAATGGCGACTCAAGAACTTTAAACTCGGCACTACTGAACGTTCGATTGCTTGATCTGGTTAACCAACGCCGGAGGGTAACCGTTACCTACGCCCCTTCAAACGTATTTGACAGAGTGCAACTTACTTTAGGTGGAGGCATTGCTAATGTGCTTAGTTCGGTGAATCTGCACGAGGTACAAAGGGTTTTGCCTCGCCCCGTTATCAAAAACAACAATGCGGTAGTAGCTAACTTGCAAATATGTGGTAATAGCGCTGTTACGCTAACAGCTACAGCTATGCCCAACACCGTGTTTAACTGGTACACTTCTGAAACAGGAGGTACGCCTATTTTTACAGGTGCAACTTTTACCACGCCTGTCTTAACCACCACAACAACGTATTATGTTGCAGCAAGCCGAGCCGGTTGTACAGATGAATCTGAACGTACGCGTGTTATTATTACAGTAAACGCTATACCCGCTAACCCAACGCTAACATCAGCAAACACTACTATTTGCGCAGGCGATGTAGCCGTACTTTCTGTTGCTGCACCGGTAGCAGGAGTCACCTACAGATGGTATGATGCTCAAACTGGCGGTACTTTGGTACATACCGGTAATAGTTTTACAACAGCTGCTTTAAATACCGGAAGGAGTTACTTTGTTGAAGCAATAAACGCAGGCGGATGTAGCAGTGCCGCGCGCGCTGAAGCTGTAATAACTGTTCAACCTCGCCCTGCCGCGCCAACGCTAACTGCAAATAATCAAACAATTAACGCGGGGCAAACTGCCACTATAAGTGCAACCTCTGCAACTGCAGGCGCAACTTTTAACTGGTACACCACGGCTAACGCAACCACGCCATTTTTTACGGGCAATAGTTATACCACGCCCGCTCTTTTTGCTTCGCAAACTTATTACGTAAGTGCGGTTAATGCTAATGGGTGCCAGTCATCAACCCGCGCGTCTATTACTATTACGGTAAATATTGATACCAACACGCCTTGTACGTTTGCCAATCAGCAAACTGTAAATATAAATGGAGCATGCATTGCATGTACAGTTACCAACACCGCCTTAGTTGCTGATGCAGATACTACTACAGCTTCAACCATATCAGTAGGTGTTGGCCTTGCAGGTGCTTATGCAGAGCAAATATTAAAATACCAACAACCTGGCTTCGCAGGCGATATGATCAAATTAGTTCTGCAAAGCCCTGTTGGACTGACTGACGTGGCATTGTTAGGTCAGATCAGAGTAACAATTTATAACGGCTCAACAGTTGTGCGTACAGTTACCTTGAATGACAATTTAGTAACCCTGAGGTTGCTGGGTGGAGGTAACAGGTATGCTGTATTTATACCCGCACCCGCAGGTTACGATGGGGTAGGTGTACGCCTAAGTTCGGGCGTTGCCACCTTACTTACATCGGTTCAATTATTCTACAGCTCTCAGCAATATCCTGCCATTACATTTGCCGATGCAAGTCCGGAAATATGTACCGGCGGAACAGCGCAACTATCTATTACATCGCCGGCATCGGCAACAGGTACATTCAATTGGTATGCCGGCCCTAACGGTGGTGCACCTCTTTATAGCGGTAGCACAATAACCACTAATCCAATTAACGCTAATACTACTTTATATGTTGAATATAGCAGAAACGGATGCGTAAGTCCAACACGTGTGCCTATAACGATAGTGGTAAATCCGGTGCCGTTAAAGCCTGTTGTACAACCTTCAAGCGCCACAATTTATAGTGGTCAAACAGTTACTTTCAAAGCAACCGCAGTTGGCAACACCACTATCAATTGGTATACCACGCCAACAAATGGCATACCTGTATTTACAGGAACAACCTTTACAACACCTGCGCTATCAGCCAATGCTGTTTATTATGCTGAAGCCAGTAACGGAACCTGTACATCTGTTGACAGAACACAAGTTAATGTTACCGTGTTAACGCTCGTTATTCCGGACGTTGCAGTAACACCTCCAACTCAAAACATCATTACCGGCCAAACCGCCACCATGACGGCATCGTCAACAACGCCGGGAACTACTTTTAACTGGTATACCACGCCAACAAACGGTACACCAATTTTTACCGGTCCAACTTTTACAACGCCTGCGTTATCGGCTAACGCAACTTATTATGCAGAAGCAGTTGTAACAGCAAGCGGTGCAGTTTCGGCAACGCGTGCGAGTGGTCAGGTTATAGTAAATGCGGCTACGATACCTAATGTTGCGGTAACGCCGCCAACCCAGGCAGTTAATCCAAGTCAAACTGCTACTTTCACTGCTTCATCTACAACTCCTGGTACGTCGTTTAACTGGTACACAACGCCAACCAATGGTTCGCCTATATTTACAGGTGCGGTATTTACTACGCCACCGGTATTCAGCAATTCCACTTATTATGCTGAGGCAATAGTTGATGCTACGGGCATAAAATCGGCAAGCAGGGCAAGCGGTACAGTAACGCTCAATATAATTACGCCAAATGTTACAGTTACACCGCCAACTCAAAATATAAATTCAGGCCAAACTGCAACACTTACTGCATCTTCAACAACACCGGGCGCATCCTTCAACTGGTATACAACGCCAACTAACGGAACGCCAATATTTACAGGACCGGTATTTACTTCGCCTGCGTTGTATGCAAATGCCACCTATTATGCCGAAGCCGTAGTTGATGCTACAGGTGTAACATCAACTAATCGCGCAAGCGGTGTGGTTACTGTTACAGAGGTGCCACCAGGCACCCCTGTTATAGCTACCACAGGTACTAACATTTGCTCGGGAACAGCTACCACTTTAACCGTCAGTAATCCTAACCCTGATCTGACGGTGCGCTGGTATGCCGAAGCCGGATTAACTACACTTTTAGCAACAGGTAACACTTTTACCACAACAACTATAAATAACAACACAACTTATTACGCGCAAGCTACAGATCCGGGCGGTAATAAATCAGCGGTAGCCAGCGTAACTGTTACCGTAATACCTCGCCCTGCAGCACCGGTAGTAACTGTTGCTTCTACAACAACCTCAAGCATCACCTTCCAGTGGGCGGCGGTAAGCGGAGCAACAGGTTATGAAGTAAGCACTAATAATGGCGCTGCATTTTCAAGCGCAGGTGCAGGTACAACTTATACCATAACTGGCTTGCAGCCTAACCAAAGCGCTGGCATTATTGTAAGAGCTACCGGTACGTGTCAAACCGGTGCTAACTCTGTTGGTGTAACCGGCACATCATCTAATCCGTTGGGTAACGGCCTTTTTGTACCTAACGCTTTTACACCTAATGGCGATGGTAATAATGACATAGTTTATGTATATGGAACTGCAGTAAAAGGCATCAATTTTTGGGTATACAATCAGTGGGGTGAACTGCTTTATCGCACCAATGTGCTAAACACAGGTTGGGATGGAACTTATAAAGGTAGAATTCAGCCTGTGGGTGTGTATGTATACTATGTAGAAGCCACTATGAATGATGGCCAATTAATTAAACAAAAAGGAACTATAACTCTACTACGATGAAAAAGGAAATAATAATTCTGATACTATTATTGCTGGTACTATATATCAAATCGCAGGCACAAATTGACCCGCATTTCTCGCAATATTATGCCTATCCTTTATGGTTAAACCCTGCGCTCACAGGGGTTATCAATGGTGATGCACGTATCAATGCCAACTATAAAAATCAATATCCGCAATTAAACAATGCGTACAAAACCACAGCACTATCAGCAGATATGCGAACCAATAGTAATATTTCACTTGGTTTAAATGTTCTGAACCAGGCAGCCGGTGACGCAGGGTTTAATTACTTTTCTGCTTACGGCACATTCGGGTACGCTATTACCGTATCTAATGATGGAAATAAACGTGTAAGTTTTGGTTTGCAGGCAGGGGTAATCAATCGCAGTTTTGATCCAAGTAAGGCACAGTTTGGTAACCAGTTTAATCCTATTGGCGGGTTTGACCCGTCAATGCCTTCAAACGAAAGGTTTTTAAGCACTAATTCAACGGTGTTTGATGCAGGGGCCGGCGTTTTTTACTACGACGGCAATCCGTTAAGCAATGCAAATTTATTCGGAGGGGTCAGCGTTGGGCATTTATCCCGCCCGCGTGACCCTTTTGCTACCGATGGCGATAATTCCAAATTGCCAGTTAGATACACCGCTCATGCCGGGGTACGTATCAAGGCGAGCGATTACTTTGACGTTATACCACATGCTATCTACATAAGGCAGCAACACGCGCAGGAAAAAGCAGTAGGAGCTTACTCTGAATTTAAGATGCAAGGCGATAAAGGTATAATGTTTGGTGGGATGTACAGGTTCAATGATGCAGCCATTGCAAGCGTTGGCTATCACCTGAGTAGCCTGCTTATTGGAGCAAGTTATGATTTTAACACCTCATCGCTTAATAGAGCTACCGCATCTCGCGGGGGTTTTGAACTTTCAATAAGCTATCTTTTCAGAAAACGCATTACCGATCCTGAACCAATTTGCCCACGACTTTAATTGTTAATTATGAAAAAGATATTTTTTACAATAACAATATTGTTTGCTTTAGCGGCTAAAGCCCAGGTAAATACTTCGCCAAAAGTTTTGGGCGACAAAGCATTTAAAAACAAAGATTATTATGAGGCTGCCTTTTATTATAAAAAGGCAGCCATGGGTATGAACTTGATCAAAGAGCAGCAAATGCCCTATCAGGGTGCTAGCAAGCAGGCTAAGAAAACCGGTAGCGCAACCGATCAGGCCTATATTAGCTTTATGCTGGCAGAGTCATACCGGTTGTACCAAAACTACCTGGAGGCCGAGCCGTGGTATTTCAAGGTGTTAAGCGAAAACTTTGAATCGCAGTACCCATTGGCCCGCCTGTGGTATGGTGTATGTCTGCGCGCCAACCAGCGTTTCGATGAATCTGAAAAACAGCTGCAACAGTTTGTATCATCTTACAAAGGCGATGCTAAGAACCTTGACATAGCGAAAAAAGAAATAGCAACCTGTAGGTTCGCCAGAGAACAATATCAATATCCGGTTTTAGTAGATGTTAACACCATGAAAGGAAGCTTAAGTTCTGATGGCTCTGACTATGCTTTGATAAAACGGGAAGACAATTATTTTTTTACTTCCTCCAGAAAAGTGAAGGAGGAGAAAACCGCACTTAATCGCATCTACCAAACAAAAATTAGTGATAGCAAGCCGCAGGCAATTGTTTTTGAAGATAAAGAAGCCGGGAAAAACGAAGTAGAATATGGCGCTCCTTCTTTTGAATCTACCGGTAAGCGGTTATATATTACCCGTTGGTTCAAATCAGGGAGTCAAACCTCATATGGCATTTATAAAAGCGAGTGGCAAAACGGTAAATGGGGAGAGCTAACTAAGCTCAATAGTAATGTAAACGCGCAGGGTTTTACTTCTATACAGCCTTTCGTATCTGGTGATGGTAAACAATTATATTTTGTGTCTGATAAGCCCGGAGGGCAGGGTGGAAAAGATATCTGGATTGCTGATCTGAACAGCAGTGGGGAGCCCGTCAATTCAAGAAACGCCGGGAATATAGTCAATTCAGAATTTGATGAGGAAGCCCCGTACTTTGACGCTACAGAGAACAAGCTTGTTTATAGCTCTAAAGGCTTTTTAGGTTTAGGCGGATATGACCTCTTTGAGAGTTATAACAGTAATGGTAAATGGACGGTGCCGCAAAACATGGGCTATCCTGTTAATTCTGCAAAGGATGACATGTATTACTACCCTGATAACTCAGATAAAAATAAATTTTACCTGAGTTCGGATAGGTTGTCAGATTGCTGTCTGGAGATTTTTGAAGCCTTTGACAAAAGACATTATTTAGTTGGAAAGGTGCTTGACTGCGTTGATCAAAAACCGTTATCGGGGGCATCTGTGAGCTTAAAAGATTCGCTTGCCGGTACTATCCTTAAAAAAATAACGCTTCCGCAAAACGGAAGGTACCAGTTTAATATAACCACCAAGCGGCCATACAATGTCGTAGTAGAAAAAGCGGGATACTTTACTAAAGTTGTGCCTGTGCCAACTACTGGCCGAATGCTGAAAGACACTTTGTTTAATGCTGATATATGTTTGCAACCGTTTGAAGTGAATAAGCCCATAGTAATAAACAACGTGTTGTACGATTATGATAAAGCTACGTTGAGACCCGAGTCAAAAACAGTGTTGGATGGAGTTGTTAAAATTTTAAAGGATAATCCAAAGATCAAGATTGAATTAGCCGCGCATACTGATTCAATAGGTAGCGACATTTATAATAACAAACTTTCCGAGGCACGGGCGCAGTCATGCGTTGATTATGTGATAAGTCGCGGCATAAGCAGAGACAGGATATTTGCCCGTGGTTATGGTAAAACTAAGCCAATTGCACCCAATTCTTTACCTAACGGAAAGGATAATCCGGAAGGCCGGCAACTTAACCGCCGTACAGAGTTTACGGTATTGAAAACTGAATGAGTTTATTAAGCTGTAATAAAACTCATTGTAAATGGTAAACAATTTTAAAATGTGATAAACGTATTTGATCATAGCAAGCACATGGCGGAACTTTGAATAGATGTATGACCAAATACAAAACCCCTCACACGTGCGTTTGAGGGGTTTTTAGTGGAGCCGGAGGGATTTTCACTTTCTGCGATTCTGGCGTTTTAAGCGCGTTTTTTGCGTGTTTTTCAAAATACTGCCACTAAATTGCCACAAACAATCCCTGTATCTTAAAAGCTTCCTGCGGAAGCATCTTAACTTAAAGAACGTTGCAATCCAATTGTTTACTATTACAAATATAAATATTAAAAATTAGCAAGCCCATTTATTCAAGTTAAGTTAATTTGTCATTTTTTGTGCTAGACTATAATTGATTTTGATTGGTAGTAGAAAACTTACTATAAACGACTTAAAATACTTGAGATAACTTTTTGGCCTTCAATATTTTCTCAATAGCTGTATATCTAGGAGCTTGTGGAGCAAGCCCTTTTTTGTCCTTGTCAAGCGGTATCGGATTAATTGTTTTGGCTTTGTCTTTAAAATACAAGATATACTTATTTGTGTCTTTCCATTTTTCGATAGATGCGACTTCTGCATAATGCGTTATAGCTGAAACAGGTGCTACTTGATAGGCGGCAATGTATTTTATCTTATCCAGCATAGATGCATTGATACGTATGGAGTACCAGCAATTGTTATTAAGAAATTCTTGTTCAAATCCTTCTTCACGAGCCGCAACCACTACTGTATTTAATTCCTCCGGTTTTAGACTTGTTTTTGGTGATTCAGCCAATTCCCTTATTTCCGCATTAAATGGAGTAAATTTGTGTATGGTCACATTCTCATGCTTGAAGGTTTGGAACTCGATAATGTCTGTGTCCATAGTTAATTGACTAAGCACATTTTCCAATTCTGGAGTACTTTGGTCAATGACCACAATAGCGGCCACTGGCTTTTCAAAAATGATACTTTCCAAAAAATCATCAATGTTGCGGTAACCTGCTTTTGTAAGGCTATTTTCGGTCATTGAGAGGCTTTGGGGATCTGCAATTATGTGTTCAAGTAAGAAGGCTTTTATTTTTCGTCCACTGGCTTTATAAGAAATAGCGAATTTGAGTAGCTGTGAACCTATATGCTTGTAGGGATCATGACTTGAAAGCTCATTTTCTATAATGTATAAACGAGGTTCGGCCTCAAAGGAAAAATCAATTAGGTAGCCATCCGGGATAGTGATGATGCTTTCTCCAATTCTTTTCTTAATGTCAATATAAATACTATTACTGCCGAAAATATGGCTGGCTTGCTGAACAATCACTTGTTCAAATTCCTGCTCCTTAACATATTCATAATAGCTGTAGGTCTTATTTCCTTGGATTAATCTTTCCATATTTAATTGGCATTTAGCTTTTTTTTCAGTAACCAAAGAACGGTATTACAGTACGGTTGAAATTTCCCTTTCGCATTTTTGTTACTATATGATTCAATCTGCCTCTGGATTATAGCTTTGGAATATCCTAATTTTTGCAATGCAGTAGCCGCACCCAATAGTGCTTCTTTTCTATTTGAAATCAGAACGGAATTATTGAGGTTGAGTGTCTGTTCTATGTCGGTTTTGTAAACATCAGGGTACGTCAGTTTTCCATTTGTGCTATAGCCAACTAAGGCTTCACAATTGTTTTTGGGATCAGCAGGATGAATACTTAACTCAGTGTTTCCCTTTTTGGTATCGCAATGCTTATCCGTGCAAAAATCTCCTTTACAGGCAGCAAAAAGGTTCGTGTAAACCAACTTTAAAGCAGGGTAAGTACTCCTTGGTTTATAGTGTTCAACCTTCATATTGTCCTCTTTTATGCCATTCATGCAATAACAGCATAAGTAGCCTTGTTCATTTAACAATGCTTCCTTCAACTCTGGAGTTGCAACAAAATCCACGCCTGGCGTTTCTCTATACGCTTTCCATGCTGCCGGCTCATTTCCTTTGATAATAAACTTCATCGCTTATTCACCTTTTAGAAATGTTAACATTGTTTCTGCCCTAGTCAACTCAGGATCATCTTTATGCTTTTGCTTTAATCCTTCTAGCAATTCTACAGCTCTTTCAAATTGCTCGCTATCTATTAGTTCAAATAGTGCATCAATTTCTTCTTGTACTTCAGGAACTCTCTCATTGCCGCCCATGATTGCTGAAAGATTAAATCCATACTCACGACCGTAATATCCTTTGTCTATTGGATTTGCTTGTCCGTCACTCATTTTGAACAAATCTCCAGTTGAAAGATTCGATAACATGATTGTCGAATGAGAAGCTATGATAAATTGTGGTGGCGAAACAGCTAAATCATTGTACAGATTAATCACTTCGTAAATGCCTTTTAGAAAACTGCTTTGCCACTGCGGATGAAGGTATGTGTCCGGTTCGTCAAGCAGTAAAAGCGAGTTTTCATCCACAAGTAGTTCATTGATAGCTTTAATGGTTATCAGTTGTTGTTGGCCCTCACTTAAATCATGATGGCTAATTGCATTTTCTTGTAAGTCCATGAAGATTTGTATTCCTCCAAGCATCTCCGAAGCATGAAGCATGTGGAGGAGGTAAAACAACTTTTTTTCCTCTCCGTAAAATTCTCGCAACGCGTACCAATCATGGATATGGAAGTTAAATAAGATTTGATCTTCATCCATGTAATTTGCGGTTTCATTGTATGCAAACCTTCTTACCACATCAAGAAATCCTCTTAGCAACCCTCTAGCACCCCAAAAGTCTTCTGCACCAACTCCCGACTTCCATTGTCTCTTTTTGACAAATAAGGCAAGTGGATTTATATCAGGCTTAATGATTTTGAGATCTTCCGCAAAAAAGCGATCCACCCGTTCATTGAACTCAAATGAATAGAGCGACGCCAATAGGATTTCGAAATGATGCTTTTCGATGTACATCAGTGGCAAAGCGCCAATTCTTGAGTACAGCTCCTCAGAGGAGGTAGTAATATCTGATTCTGTTTTTACCTCAAGTAATCTTTCCTTATAAATCCTTTCATGTTCGCTACAGATAAATTCCATTGATTCAAACCAACCTGCATAATAGATGATCAGATTCGATGGTAACAACCTTACTATGGTATGCTTTCTTAAAAGATCATCTATACTATAGGCGTTATTATCAGTTTCGATTGACCAGAATTTTTTGTTATCTCTACTACCTTTTAAAATAACACCAATGTGGTCGATTGCTGTTTCACTAAAGGTGGTCGATTCCGATAACACTTTTTCTATTCTAAGTTCATAGGTAATTTCAAACTCAAATGGTGTATTTTCCTGTTTTTCCTCGACGTAAGTGAGGTGAGCCGAACGAAATATCCAGGCGATGGCTTCCAAGAGTGTGGATTTACCTGAACCATTCTTGCCTATAAAAAGTGAAACAGGCTCATTAAACTTAATAGTAAAGTCCTTTAATGATTTGTACTTCTTGATGTGTAAATGCTGTATTCTCATAACTGTCCATTCATGATGAGTTTGATTAATTCCAGAATTTCACTGGCAGCTATTTGATTCAGTTGCGTTTGGTTTTTATGCCATGAACGGTGATTGGTTGACCAAATGATTTCGTATTGATGATTGCGGTGCAAATCTTCTACCGCACCTGCTGTAGCACCTCTGGAACGGCAGGAACAAACAATAATATTGCATCCCTGCGCTACGAACGTTTGAAGGCTCTGAAACATTCGGCTATTCGGATCTCCCTGGCTTTCAATACCTATCTTTATACCATTAATGTCAACAATATAAGTAAAATCTGGACCAGTGTTAATAGTATGAAGGGTATGGTTAGGAAAAGCAATAAACAATAAATTCGCTGTTTCGCGAACTGTTTCCGATTTCCCTTGATTTGATGGCCCATATATGGCAATGACAGATTTTTTCATCCTTAGTCAATATTAAAGATTGCTGATTCGAATTCCTTTATAGCTTCTAATTTCAAACCTTCGGATTTCTCGAAATCAGAATTGATTTTAGTTCTCTGAACGTGTACGTAATTGGTTATTTCTTTCTGCATTGCTGGATTGGGAATAGGAATAGAAAGGCTTAAGATTGTGCCTTGTGCAATAGATGGTTGTGCAGATTGAACTCTGAAATTATTTAACTGTAATGTTTTTAGAGCAATTTCTAAATACTCCCAAGTTACCGCTTCCGATAGTTTATCAACTTTAAAGGCATTATCCGTAATCCAATATTCTCCATCAATTAGATGAACATTTCCACAATATTCACCAACTCTTCCAATTACAATTCTTTTTCCTGAGAAGATGTATTCGTCATGGCTACCTGTTGGCCCATTACCTCCGTACACAATATAATCGCCAGCTTTTTGCTTACTCTTAGGTAGAAACTTACCACTTTGAAGTTTAATCAGAACCTTTAATGGTAAAAGTTCATAGCTTCCCGAGTGGTATTCAATACTTTTATTCCATACGTCCCAACGATTCAAAGATTTCAGATTTACGAAGTATAACCCCTTCTTATTTTCGTTCTTATTTACTGATATACCCAATGTCTCACTTTGGTATTTTTCCAGCTCTTTGATTGCTATTAAAGCAGAAGTCTCTAACCGTTTTGATTCTTCGGTTTTTGATTGAAAATCGTTGATCCATTTTGATTGCAAGTCTTTATCAGGTACAGGAATCCTAAACCCTAAAAAGGCTTTTTCATCCACCCTTTGGCGACCTGTAGTGCCTGAGCTGGCTTTTTGGCACAGTTCGGCAAAGTGTTTTGTGCCTGTGATCAGGTTGAAAAATTCGGGCAGTATCTTTTCTGTATTGATATTGTAGCTCAAAAAATCCTGTGTGGTGATTGCACCTTCCAATTCGGCAGGTACGATACCGAACGCCCCATTACGAGCATCTATCTTGCTCATAATGAATTGTCCTTCTGAAATACGGAATTGGTTCTTTGTGCCAATGTCTTTGCCGAGAATCAGTTCATCACCTCGCTGTATCACACCTTTACCATACAGTTTGATAGTTACTTGCTTATATGCCTTATCATCTTCCAGTATTTCTTTCTCACGGTTGCGTATAATGAGATTTCCGATAGGCTCTAATTTGAACCCATCTTTATATAATACTTTGTCGCTCAGAATAGCACCCACGCTCCAATTTGACAGGGTCATGAAGCGTACTTCATTGAGATATTTAAATGCGGTCTCAGTGGGCATATACTTGATAAAATATTTCGGCTTCGCTTACAATGTTTCCGTCAATCAACTGCAGTCGGGAAATGTTACCTTCATCATCTACAGGGTATTGTGTTTCTTTCTTTGGCTCAGTCCATAGTTTGGCTTTTTTTCGATAAGCCCTGAACTCTATGGCCACTTCTTCTAACTCATTTTCGCAGGGTGCACCCGTACTGGATATACCTGCTTTCTCAACTTCAATAACTGGAATAGGGTAATCGAAACGCTCTTTTACAAGCGGTTTAATCTCCGCAGCAATAAGGTCTTCTATTTGCTTAATATCTTCTGCATATCTCTTTTTCAACGCATGAAACTCTTTGGCTGACTTACTTTCTTTCAATTTCTTCTCTTCCTTTTTGAAAGTCGCTTTCAGTTCATCCAATTTGGGCTGGTACTTGTCTTTGATCTCTTGGGTGGTATCCTCCGTGATTTTGTGATAGGTTGCCAATTCTTCTTCGCTGAACTTTTTGAGGAATAGCAAACTAGGTTTTACCGTAGCACCTGATGCAATAAATACATCCTGCGGAATGGAAGTTATGTTGATTATCTTGGCTTTTCCTTCAATGTAATCCCTGATTTTTTGCAACGCACTATTATTCAATACGCCTTCTGGCAATACTATCCCCATTCTGCCACCTGGTTTTAAAAGGTTGAGGCATCTTTCCATAAAAAGTACTTCAGTCAAACCACTCCATACACCTACATCAAAAATGTCTAACAAAGCTTTACCACGGCTTTTGCCATGACCATTATCGTGATTTGCCCAATCCTGAATTTGCTTTACTACAGTTTGTCTGTAATGGCTGCCGTATCGATTTTCATAGAATCTGATTTTGTCCTCGTTGGGAACATCAGAAGGAGTAACTTTTAATGTTTTGTTGACTCTGGAACCGAAAGGTGGATTGGTGAGTATGACATCAAATCGCCCATCAAATATGCCGTTGACATTCAGTAACCCATCATGATGATGTACGCCTCCATGGCCATCTCCATGCATAATCATATTCATTTTGGCAGTACGCGCCATCCTTGGGTTGGCGTCCGTTCCAAAAATGCAGTCATACGAAAGCGTTTTTAAACGGCCTTTGGGATTGTGTATATCCAACTCAAAATTGAGCTTGGCAAATAGCTCATCTACTTGTTTGGCTATTTCTTCTTGCCTCTTTTCCGGTAATCTTTCATAGTCCTGACCAAAGTAGCGCTCCTTGATTTTTTCTTTTTGTGTTTGGACATCCTTTTCGATTTTATCCCTCACATATTCAAATGCTTTAATCAAAAAACCGCCACTGCCGCAACAAGGATCACAAATTATGTCACCTTCTTCTGGGTCAAGTACATCTACCATATAATCCACTATGGTACGTGGGGTAAAGAACTGACCTAACTCTCCACGAAATGTTCTACCCAAAAACTCTTCAAAGGCTATACCTTTTATATCATCAGAAGTATTAGATAAATTGTATTTCTCTAACTCCTTCACAATTTGCAGGAAGCTGGTTTCTCGAATTTTTATACTGTCATTATGATCAAAAATTTCATCTGCTTTGAAAACTTCTTTTGTCTTCTCAAAAAAGTGTTGGTAAAAGGGAAGTGAATCTTTGCCAGTAATTTTTTCATAAGCAAATTTCAATTCTTCAAATTCCTTTCTGGAAAACAGCGCCTTCGTTTTAGCTTGTTCTCTTTCGTAGCGAATTTTCATAAATAGAATCTTACTGATTTCATCAAACGCGGCCTCTGGTGATAGCTTATCGTTATTCCGGATGATGTTATGGCATTTGAACAACAATTTACTAAACTCGTCCCGAGTAAACTCTTTAGTCTTGGTTAATAATTCTTCAATCTTATTTTCATCAAATAGCTGAGAAACATTAGGTATCTCCACCACTTCCTCTAAATGCTTTGGCATTTTACCTTTGACCACTTTAAAGAATTTTGTTTCCTTTAAATTGGTAGTAACAAAGAAGTCGGCGCCAGCCCAAGAAGCATAATTGTAGCCTTGATAATAATCCTCCTCATGGATAGTAATTTGCTCGGCCTTACATTCAATCACTATCACTGGACTGTTATCAGAGTTACGATCTTCTTTTGTTTTCCATATAACAATGTCAGCTCTGGCTTTCCCTTGACCTCTTTTGGAGTTATTTACTTTTACCTCTTGTGCCATTTGATCAAGGGAATAACCATATTGATTCACTAAGTGAACAATGTATTCCTGCCTGACTTCTTCTTCCGGAGTACAGATTAATTCTTTACCGATCAATGGGGCAAAAATCTTGTTGCCGTTTTTTTTGATTTCTATAGCCATTGCTCAATTATTTCGATTTCTTTTTTAGTTCCTGTTCGGCATGTTTAAGTGCTGCTAATGCAGCTATTTCATTCCCAACATTCTCAATGATTTTGTCTGACAGCCAAATAGTCAATAATTCCTCCTCATTTATGTTCAGCAATTGAGCCAAAGCGATTACTTGTTCTCTTTTTGCTCTTCTTTCGCCTCTTTCAATTTTGCTATACATTGGAGTATCAATTTCAAGGCTTGCCGCTAGTTGTCGCTGTAATAATTCTTTCTCTTCTCTCAATTGCTTGATTCTTTCTCCAAATTGCATGGCCTGCTATTTTGTGACTTGTCAAATTTTGGCTAAAGTAAGAAAATCTTGGACATAGACGCATTACCGAATGCCATTTAAACCATTTAATGGCTCGATTAGTGGCAGTTTTAAAGAGCAAAAAACTGCCACTATTCTGCCACAAAAAATTTGAGCGCTTTTGAAAGATTTGTGAATGTCTATAACCCTAAACTATTGAAAATCGCTAATTATCAAACGCTTATCCCTTCTACAGGTGAAGATAAGTGCAATCTTTAGAAAAGATGGATTCGAACCCTCGAGTACTACGTTGTGATTGCAAAACATTAATTATCAATATGTTACAATATTTATAATTGCATAAAAAAACCGAACTTTAGGTTCGGTTTTTTCAAGTGGAGCCGGAGGGATTCGAACCCTCGTCCAAACATGGTATAAGGTAAGTTTTCTACATGCTTAGTTCTGTTAAATTGTAGGGAAGGGGAAGGTCAGTAACTCACCTATACCTTCTTCCTTAGGTACTGTTTCTCGTTCGCCTTCCGCACCACCGGCAAACCAGTTTCATCTTTCGATGCCCCGTGTGCCGGCCCGATGAAACGGAAAACCGGCGGGACAAAAGCTATGCTAATTCTAAATTAGGCAGCTAAGGCGTAGTTATTTTCGCCATTTGTAAGTTTGAGTGTTCTGATTAAAGCGCTAATTCACCCAACGCGCTGCATGCTTACCTACTTATCTCCATCCTGTCAATTCCGGTCGACCCCATTTTTTGTAGTGGGCAGCTTTAAGTTGCCAGTTTTTAGTAAAGCAGATTTCAAATATAAGGCTTTTTACCAATAAAGGATTTACAAAATCAATGCCAACGCTTTCTGAAACTAATTAGTTTGCAGCTAAAGTTTCAGTTACCTGTCCGCAGGTTAACATTTGTTTACCGTAAAATGGGTTTTTAATAGCGGCAGCCTCACTTAGCCAACTCACTTTTTTCATAGGGCAATACTGTACATAAATTGCAGAAGTGTTGATTTTTAATGATTTAACAGCATCCGTCAATGTTTTTGAAAGGACAGCGAAATACTCTCTTTGCGTATCAATATCTTTTGCGCCATTTAATTTTGTAGCTGCTAATTGCAGTTTTGGAGCGTTAAGCTTCCACGCAGTTTGTTGCTCTGGGCTTAATTTGTCTGCGGAAACAGCCTTCACCAAACCTGCCAACTCGGCAGCGTGTGTTTTAGCTGCCGCTGAATTATCAGATGCCAAATCGTTTTTCAATGAAAAATACGATGTAAAAACACCATTTATTGATTTATTAGCAGCGGCATCCTGTGCTTTTACTTCTGCCGCAAAAACAAATAGAGATAGTATTACAACCCAGATATTTTTTAAACTCATACCCTTAAATTTAAGCTACTGTTTCTGCACTTAGTTTTAAACCTTCGGCATTATCAACCCTACCAGGGTAAACTCTTAAAGCTTCTGCAAGGCACGTCATGGCTTTTTCCAGGTCGCTGTTATTTAACACATAAGCTAATCTAACCTGATTATAACCTAAACCAGGTGTGCTGTAAAAACCTGTAGCCGGCGCCATCATCACGGTTTGATTGTTATAGCTAAATTCTTCCAGCATCCACTGGCAAAACTTATCTGAGTTATCAATTGGTAACTGCGCCATTACATAAAAAGCGCCGCCTGGGTTAGGGCAGTAAACACCTTCCATTTTGTTAAGTGCACTAACTATTGTATTACGGCGGCTATTATACTCTGCTTTAACACGGTCAAAATACTCGTCAGGAGTATCAATAGCTGCTTCGCCTGCAATTTGTTCAACCAAACCAGGACTTAACCTTGCCTGTGCAAATTTGATAGCTGTTTGCCAAAATTTTTTGTTTTTGGTGATAATGCAACCTAAACGAGCGCCACAAGCGCTGTAGCGTTTACTTACGGTGTCGATAATAACAACATTCTCGTCCAAGCCATCTAAATGCATTGGTGATACAAAAGGCTGGTCGCCGTATACAAACTCGCGATAAGCTTCATCTGCAAACAAGTAAAGGTCGTACTTTAACACCAAAGCTTTTAAGGCTTCCATTTCTTCGCGGGAGTATAAATATCCGGTCGGGTTATTAGGGCTGCAAATGAAGATAGCTTTTGTTTTTGAGGAAATATGTTTCTCAAATTCTGCAATGGGCGGCAGCGCAAACCCACTGTCAATGTAGGATAGAATAGGCTTAACTACAATATCACTCTGGCTGGCAAAGCCATTATAGTTAGCATAATAAGGCTCCGGTACCAGTACTTCGTCACCGGCGTCAAGGCAGGTCATAAAAGTAATGGATATGGCTTCCGAGCCACCTGCTGTTACAATAATATCTTCGGGAGTAATGTTGTAACCATTGCGGTTATAATATTTGGTAAGTTGCTTTCTATAACTTAAAGTACCTTCTGATGGGGTATAGGCCCAAACCTTAAAATCAACGTTTTTTATTGCATTGATCATACCTTCAGGCGTTTCAATATCAGGCTGACCAATGTTTAAATGAAATACCGTTTTTCCGTCCTGTTTAGCTTTGTCAGCATATGGAGTAAGTTTACGGATAGGGGAAGCAGGCATTCGCTGCCCCTTTTGGGATATATTTGGCATAATGCAAAATTAGTAAAAAGATAATATTGTAGCAGATTTATACATAACAAAAAACGGCCCTGTTTCCAGGGCCGTTCTCCATATTTTATTTTAACCCTTTCTCTCTTGCTTAAGAGCGTAAGGGTATAATTCTTAAACTCTTAACGTGTGCTTGGCGCCGCCGCGGCTGCAGCTACAACTTCGCCTGAAATGATCAGGTTTTTTTGAGGTGTGGTTGCGTTTGATGTTACCACTATTGCTTTACCAAAACCACCAATAGCAGCAGCATTATAAGTGATGGTAATTATACCTTTATCGCCCTTTTTAACAGGGGTTTTGGTATAGTCTGCAATAGTACAACCGCACGTAGGTTGAACACTGGTCAAAATCAAAGGTTCTGCTCCAATGTTAGTAAATACAAACTGAGTGGTTACCGGTTTACCTTGAGGTATTTTACCGAAGTCGTGTTTTTCTTCATTAAACTTAAATTCCGCTTTGGCACCGCCTTGCGCAGCAGCGTTAAATGCAAAGCCTAATACCACTGCGAAAATTAAAACTAATCTTTTCATAATATCTGTTTGATTAACACAAATATAAAAGGTTTAACCTAAATCCAAAACAATGTTTACACATTAAGAATAATTCAACATTTAGGTATACCGACAGAATTTTTTAATTTTACAAATCTAAATATCGAAATATGCCCGAAACTGCAATTATTAATCAGGATAAATTTGATGTCGCCGACCTTAGTTTCGACGACTTTAAGTCTATCGTCATCAATGATTACCGTATCGCTTACGAAAGTCGACAGGCCAGTTTATTGGGCCGCAGGGAAGTGCTTACAGGTAAGGCTAAGTTTGGCATATTTGGAGATGGTAAAGAAGTTGCACAGTTGGCAATGGCAAAAGCCTTTAGAAAAGGCGATTGGCGTGCAGGCTACTACAGAGACCAAACTTTTATGTTTGCTACCGGCATGACCAATATGAAAGAGTTCTTCGCGCAACTTTATGCTCATCCGGATATTGAGAAAGAACCCGCGTCGGGCGGCCGCCAAATGAACTGTCATTATGGTACCCGCTTTGTTAATACTGATGGTAGCTGGGTTAACCAGGTGGAGAGTTTAAACTGCGGATCAGATCTTTCAACTACAGGCGGTCCTATTCCGCGTTTGTTGGGTTTGGCATATGCTTCAAAACTTTACCGCGAAAATAAAGAACTATCGTACTTATCTAATTTTTCGGTTAATGGTAATGAGGTAGCATTTGGTACCATAGGTAATGGTGCAACATCTGAAGGCTTGTTTTTTGAGGTGTTGAACGCTGCCGGTGTTATGCAGGTGCCTATGGCTTTATCTATTTGGGATGACGCTTATGCCATTTCAGTTCCTGCAAGTTTACAAACGATAAAAGAAGACATTTCTGAAGTTGTAAAAGGGTTTCAGCGTGAAACCGGCACCAATGGTGTTGAAATTTTCAGGGTAAAAGGCTGGGATTATGTGGCGCTGTGCGAAACTTACGAGCAAGCTATTAAGCTTTGCAGAGAAGAGCATGTACCCGTGCTGATACATGTGGTTGAAATGACGCAGCCACAGGGGCACTCTACATCAGGTTCTCATGAGCGTTACAAATCAGCCGAGCGTTTGGAGTGGGAGGCAGAGTACGATTGCCTGCTGCAAATGCGTAAGTGGATTTTGGAAGCGGCTATCATGAATGAAGATGAATTGGCGCAACTGGAATCTACCGCCAAAAAAACAGTGAAGGCATTTCAGCGGGAAGCATGGAACGAATTTATTGCCGAGATAAATGCTGAATTAAAGGAAGCCGCTTCGTTATTAGATAAATTGACTAATGAATCTCAGTATGGCGATGAGATACATGTTGTTACAGCTGCGTTAAGAGCATGCGTTGATCCAGGGCGCAAAGATGTTGTTTCGGCTATTAGGAAGGCTTTACGTATTACCGCAGCAGAATCAACTCAGGCGAGAACTGCATTGGCTGAATGGTTGCATGTTCAGAATGGAAAGAATCACGATCGCTTCAACACTAAACTATTTTCAGATACACCCGAATCGCCACTTAAAATTGAAGCGGTACCTGCCGTATACGAGCCTAACGCCCGTATGTTGGATGGCCGGGAAATATTGAATGCATGCTTTGATGCTAACTTTGAGCGCGATAAATCAATTGTTGCTTTTGGTGAGGATTTAGGTGCAATAGGTGACGTTAATCAAGGCTTTGCTGGTTTACAAGCCAAGTATGGCGACCTGCGTATTTCCGACACCGGGATTCGCGAAACCTCTATAATAGGACAGGGGATGGGTATGGCAATGCGTGGCCTGCGCCCGATAGCCGAAATACAATACATGGATTATCTGTTGTACGGTTTAACCGTTATCAGCGATGATCTGGCCAGTTTAAGTTACCGTACAGCCGGGGGACAAAAAGCACCGGTTATCATTCGCACCCGCGGACATAGATTAGAAGGTATATGGCACTCAGGTTCGCCAATGGGAATGATTTTGAGCACTATGCGCGGCCTTCACGTTTGTGTTCCGCGAGATATGACACAGGCTGCCGGGATGTACAATACACTGTTGCGCGGTGATGAGCCCGCTATTGTTGTAGAGTCTCTGAATGGCTACCGTCTTAAAGAAAAAATGCCTACCAATGTTGGCGATTTTACTGTGCCTTTGGGTAAGGCGGAGCTAATGCGGGAAGGTGCTGATATTACTATTGTATCGTACGGCTCTACTTTACGTGTTGTTATGGAAGCCGCCGAAGAACTGGAGCAAATGGGTATATATACAGAAGTGGTTGATCCTCAAACACTATATCCGTTTGATACCGAGAACTTATGCGGTGCTTCACTTGGCAAAACCAACAAGTTGCTGGTTGTGGACGAAGATCTTCCAGGAGCTGCATCAGCTTACATCCTGCAAAAAATAATTGAGAGCCAGAAGGGCTACTACATGTTAGATTGCCCGCCGCGTACCCTTAGCGCTAAAGACCACCGCCCGCCGTATGGTACGGATGGCGACTACTTTACCAAACCCTCCGTTGATGATGTGATAGAAGCGGTTTACGGTATGATGAGCGAAAGTAACCCTGCAAAGTTTCCGCCGATCTATTAGATTTTTAGTCATCTGCAATTGCCAAAAATTGTTATTACAGTTTTATCTTAAAACGGTATTATTTAAATGAACGAACTATTTAACAATATTGCTGGCACCATTAAAAGCCGCCGTAGCGTAAAACCTTTTATGATGAATGGCGGCAAAATTCCACATGAGCAAATAGAAAGCTTGCTTGAACTGGCAATATGGGCGCCTAATCATGGTTCAACCGAACCATGGCGATTTGTTGTGTATCCCAGCCCTTCTGATTTTTGCCGACAACATGCTGCGCTTTATAAGGCTAACACCTCTGAGGCAGAATTTATTCAGGGTAGTTATGATAATTTTTACACGCAAGGCGATAAGGTATCTCACGCTATAGTGGCTATTATGGAGCGTGGTAATTTGCCTAAAATTCCTGTTTTTGAAGAGGAGTGGGCCACTGCATCTGCCATTCAAAATGTATTGCTTGGCGCTACTGCTTTAAATATCGCATCGTTTTGGAGCACTGGCGGTATGATACTTAAACCGGCTATGCATTCCTTTTTAAATCTTAAACCAGAGGACCGGGTGATGGGAGTGATTTACCTTGGCTATGCCGACGAGTATCCTAAAGGAGTGCGGAAGAAGACGGTGAGTGAGAAAACGGAGTGGAAGTAACATGCTAAGATAGTAATTGATGCTTCACTGTTTTATATTTTAGCCCCCAACACCCAACGCCAAGCAAACCGTGTAAGTCGGTTAAAGCCACGCCACTCGTGTACAAAGGCAATAATATCGTCGAGACAGCGCTCTGCAAATTTTTGCTTAAAATTTTTGCTTGCCGCTTTGTATACTTCGTCAGGATTTTCTAAGCCAATACGCTGATATATTTCGCGCTTAACATACATGGTGCGTATAAAAAGTATATTAAACAATATAACATAGCTGTATAACGTGCGCTTTACAAAGCCGGCTTTTGCCGAGTACTCTTTAAGCAAACTTTTGGTGAAAAGAATATGCCTGCCTTCTTCAATGTTATGCAGGTCGAACATCTTTTTTATAACCGGATAAATATTATCGGCTTTACGGGCATAATTACCGTATACATCAGTGACCAATTCAACGGAAACGCTTCCCATAAAAAGGTAGTCGGCAGGCAGGTATTTATTGCTGAAATGCCCAAAAAACCGATGCAGTTTGCTTTGAGGCAGTGGTTTGCCATCCAGTTTGGTAATGGCTTGGGCAAACATTTCCTGGTGGCGCAACTCTTCAATCATCTCACGTATTAAAAACTGATGCTCAACACTATCGGGCGGAAGGGTGAGCATGTGGCGGGTCATGAAGAGGCAAAATAAGAGTTCTCCCCATCCGTAGGATGCAATAACCTGCACCAATTCGTGCCGCCCTAACTCTGTTTTTTGTTGAGGACTGAGTGTATGATACACATCCAGACCCTCTAATGAGGTAAGCGTTTCGGGCAAGAATATATCATTAGCCTCCGGCTCCAGTTGCCAGGGAATATAGGTTTCGGGCATTAAGGGCCGCTCGCGACTGATCTTTATTAAACGTTCAATTTCTTTGGCGTTCATATAGCGTAAATATAACCAACGCTTGTTTAACAATCTTGTTTCACAACCAATAGATGTTTGATTAATTCGTTTTCTGTTTATATTTAACCAACCTCTGTTTTACAACGCAGCATAAACAAATGTCAAACGCCTTAGCCGAAAATCACAGTTTTTCTAAACTTGCCATATTTCAGATAAAGGTGACTTTTTTTACATTTAAAAGATGTTATCACAATTTATTTTCAGGACTTGAAAAATTCAGCAATAAAGGAAATCTCAACAATTTGCCATTAGCTGCAACCTCAGAAAGTGAGTTGTGGAACAAAAATGATAATGCCCAAAATCAAATATTAACCGCCGGAAAAGTTCAGAACCTGCGTATTGCTGCTCAGATTCTAAACGGAATGGAAGTTCCGGCAAATCAAACATTTAGCTTCTGGAAACACATTGGTAATCCTAATATAGGTAAAGGTTTTGTTATTGGCAGAGAGGTTAGAGAGGGTTGCATTGTGCCGTCAATAGCCGGTGGTATGTGTCAGCTTTCAAATGCTTTGTATGATGCCGCTATAAAAGCAGGTTTTGAAATTTTGGAACGGCACAAACACACCAAAGTTATTCCTGGTTCGCTGGCAGAGCATGATAGGGATGCTACCGTAAAATGGAATTATCTCGATTTGCGTTTTAGAGCTAATGTTGACTTTAAAGTTGTAACAGACCTAACAGCAAATAAGTTGATTGTTAAGTTAATGGCTAACTCATCTGTTAATGAAATAAGCAATAGCAGAATACAGGCACCTGACCATATAAACGATTGCTATTCGTGCGGAAACTTTGATTGCTTTAAACCCCCTAAGCAACCGCCGGCGACTTCACAAACCGGAGCAACAGTATTTGTATTAGATGAAAGATGGACTGAGTACGAACAGTATATAAACAGCATTGCAACTCCAAATGATATCATTATCATGCCATCCGGTAAACATGACGCAAAGTATCTGCACAAGTTCAGATGGCAGATTAAGGATGGACCTACAATCAAGACGTTTATTATGCCTGCCGTACAAAGAACTATTTGGAGGCATATTTATGCTAAAATGAACCGGAATGTTTTTGCATCATCATTAAAATTAGACAGACTAATTGCTAAAAAGATAGCCAAACGGATTCCTTACAATGCTACTCAACTTGTTGTAGCACAAAATTTGTTGCCTTTTTTACAACAAGAGGGTTTGTTTGGTGGTAGAAGGTACAATGTTTTAATGACGAGATTACCCTTGACTTATCTGCATGACCGACTCAATATTGCACACAAGCTTTATCCGCAAAGTAAGACGTTAGATGATTTCAGAGCAAACGACGATATTGTAGAAAGTGAAATACTTGCCTTAAACAGAGCCGAGCATATAATAACCCCTCATGAGGAGATTGCCGAGCTGTTCAATAATAAAGTTATTAAACTAAAGTGGGCTCATTCAGATATACCCGCTAAGGAAAAAATACGTGGTAATAAAGTTTTGTTTCCGGCATCAGGAGTTGCTCGCAAAGGCGCTTTTGAAATTAAACGCCTTGCTATTGAATTAGACCTTACTTTGGTTGTAACCGGCGGCGCTATGGAACATATTGGTTTTTGGGAGGGTGTAAGAATTGCGGCACCGGCAAATGATTTGTTAGATGACATAGCTTTGGTTGTTTATCCAACTTATGTTGAACATTCGCCGAGGATTATTTTAAAAGCACTTTCATGTAATATACCCGTAATTACAACAAATGCTTGTGGACTACCACCTCAAAATAATTTAACAATAGTTAAAACAGGCGATTATGATCAATTGAGAGAAGCAGTTAAAAGTGCGCTTTTCTCTAATTAGTTATTTAGTCCTCTTGTAATAAAAATCTATTTTCTCAACCTTCCCGTTGTATTTACCATCTACCCAGGCATGTATCGAGTCAGGATTTATAAATTGATAAACCACCTGTTGCGGAAAATCATGAGCAGGGTTAGAGAATATAAATTGATTGTTATTGACTGTTGTTAGTTTAAAGGCCACGGGTTGGCTGTTACCGGCACCGGTAACCGTATATGCTATTACGCCATTTTTGTTGGTTAGGCTTACGCTTTCATAAACCGAAGTATCTTTACCTTTAATATTAAAAGCCGTGCTTTTTAGCTCATTGCCATTAACCTTCACCCATTTTTCACAAGTGTAGCCGTCTTTCTTTTTCATTTTCCAGGTGCCACCAACTAATTGGTGTAACGTTGCGAAATTATCTGCGGTAATAAAACTGCAAAGTATAATGGTCAAAACAGGCAGGTATTTCTTCATGCTTATTTTAAAGTTAATGGCCAATAGTTAATTTTTTTACCAGTCCGCCACGCACTTCAGATACCGAGTTAGTGATAATGAAAGCCGTAGGGTCAATTTCTTGCACCCGGGTGACCACACGTTGTACATCAAGGCGAGTTATTACCGTTACCAATATGTCAATATTCTTATCTTCAAACGTAGTTTTACCAAAACCGCGCTCGCCTTTGTAAACAGTAACCCCTCTGTGCAAATGGCGCATAATTACATTTTTGATCAATTCACTTTTAGGAGAGATAATGGTTACCGATGTATACTCATCAAAACCTTGAATAATGTAATTAATAGTTTGCGTGGCGGCCAAATAGGTTAACATGGAGTACAGCGCTTTTTCAATACCAAGGAAGAAGGCTGCAACACCAAAAATAAATACGTTGATAAGCAATATAATTTGCCCGATAGAGAGGAAAGACCGGGGGTTAATGTAAACCGCCAGCAATTCGGTACCGTCAATAACACTACCGCCGCGCATACACAAACCTATACCTAAGCCTAAAAAGAACCCACCAAATACGGCTATCAAGAGCCTGTCGTGCGTGATGTCCGGAAATTCAATAAAGTATATAACTAATGATAGTATTATAATGGCTACCAGTGTCTTAATAGCAAATAACTTATCTACCCTTTTGTACCCTAACCATATAAAAGGAATATTGATAACAAATAGCAAAACAGATACCGGCCAATCAGTAATAGAGCTGATAAGCAGTGAAATACCTGTTACACCACCGTCAATAAAATCATTAGGAATAAGAAAACCCTTCAATCCAAATGCAGCACACATAATGCCTGCTATAATCATTACTACTTTTGAAGCTTCTTTTCTTGCACTAAATCTTTTTTTCATAGAGGAGGTAAATATTCAAGGTGCTGAAAAATAAGAAAAATATAGCAGAAAACAGGCGCTTTAGCGTCAAAAAACGGCTAATTGCGGGGGTGATGTTGAATAATGGTACTTTTTAAGTATTCACGGTCAAGGTGGGTGTAAATCTCCGTTGTGGTAATACTTTCGTGCCCTAACATCTCCTGCACGGCACGCAGGTCGGCGCCTCCCTCTACCAAATGTGTTGCAAATGAATGCCTCAATGTATGCGGACTAATATTTTTTTGTAAGCCGATGGCAGCGGCAAGTTCCTTAATCATGGTGAAGATGTATACACGCGTAAGCCCCGCACCACGGCGGTTAAGAAAAACAATATCTTCATGTCCTTTTTTAACTGGAATATTGGGGCGTACCTGTTGTATCCAAAGCTTCAAAGCTTTAATGGCTTCGTTGCCAATGGGTACAAGGCGCTCTTTATTGCCCTTACCGGTAACTTTTATAAATTCAATATCAAGGTACAGGTTGGATAGTTTAAGTTCGGTCAGTTCAGATACCCGCAAACCGCAACCATATAACACTTCCATAATAGCTTTATTGCGCATGCCTTCGGGCTTTGAAAGGTCAATGGCAGCAATCAGCTTATTAATATCGTTATAGCTCAATGTATCCGGAAGTTTGCGCTGTATTTTAGGCGATTCTAACAACTCAGACGGATCGCTGTCTATCAGCTCTTCGGTTAGTAAATATTTATAAAACGCTTTTACACCAGATAGAATACGGGCCTGCGAAGAGGGAATCATACCCAACTCGTTTATGAAATTAATAAACTGTCGCAGATCGGCGAGTTTAATATCATCAGGCTTTACAGGTTTGGTTCCCTGTTCTGCAAATTGTTGCAGCTTATCAATGTCTCGCGCGTACGCTTCAACAGAATTAGCCGACAGTGACCGTTCCAGTTTCATGTACGCCTTAAATCCTTTTATTGCCGATGGCCAGTCCAATTGATTTTAGTTTTGTTTGATTTATAGTTAAGTTTGAGCAAATGAATATACAGATTATAAACGGCCCAAATTTAAACTTGTTAGGCGTACGCGAGAAATCTATCTACGGCGATGCCAGCTTTGATACTTATTTAACCGAGCTGAAAAAGCGCTACCCGGATGTTAACATCAGCTACTACCAAAGTAATGTGGAAGGCGAGATCATCAATAAGCTGCACGAAATTGGGTTTAGTTTTGATGGCATTGTATTAAATGCAGGCGCTTATACGCATACATCAATTGCAATTGCCGATGCTATTGCAGCAATCAAAACCCCGGTTATCGAGGTGCATATATCTAATGTACATAAACGCGAAGCATTCAGGCATCATTCTTATCTTTCGGCCAATTGCAAAGGAGTAATTTTGGGTTTCGGAATGGATAGCTATCGCCTGGGTATTGAGAGTTTGATAGGGTAGGGTTAAAACTTATCCTTATCCAGGCAACTAAAAAGGTGGCATTTCTTTACAAAGAACTCCCAAACAATGCTGCCGCGATACATCCCTGTAAGCTTTGTTGGTAATTTGTCGCGATGGTGCTCTTCTTCGGAGTGAAATATGTTACGCGCGAAGTTTTGATGCGCCTTGCTAACTGCCCACGCGTCTTTGCGTTTGCCTTCACTTAAAAACCTCACCAATGCAGTGAAATCTAAAAAGAAGCGGGTGGTAATAACAGATGCCCCCCGCCAAAACGGTAGATTTTTCTTTAATAAAAGCAGGTTATTGCGGAAGTTGAGATAGGTTTTAAACGGATTTTCAGTATTTAACGTACCGCCCCCCAGGTGATATACATATGATTCTGCACAGTACATAACCTTATAGCCACGGTTTTTCAAACGCCAGCAAAGGTCAATCTCTTCCATATGTGCAAAAAAGCGGTCATCAAATCCTGCTGCTTCATCCCAACATTTCTTTTTGATGAACATGGCAGCGCCTGTAGCCCAAAATACCTCATGCGAAGTATTGTACTGTCCGTTATCTTTCTCTATCTCATAAAACATGCGGCCCTGGCAAAAAGGATAGCCAAAACTATCAATATAGCCACCGGCAGCACCGGCATGTTCAAAATATTCTCTCTTATTATAGTCTAATATTTTTGGCGCGGCCACTGCAATAAGCGGGTCACTTTCCATCAGGTCAATAACAGGTTCTATCCAACCCGGGTGAACTTCAACATCAGAGTTTAACAGAATATAATAATCTGCCTCTACCTGTTTCAATACACGGTTATAACCTCCGGTAAAGCCATAATTTTCTTCATTACGAATAATGCGGATTGCAGGGTAAGTGTCTTCAATAAATGAAAGTGATTCGTCAGTAGACGCGTTATCGCCAACTACTATCTCCAGGTTGGGGTACGATGACGTTATCACCGATGGTAAAAATGTGCGCAGGTGATTAACACCGTTCCAATTCAATATAACTATAGCAACTTTTGGTTTATTCATCAATTGCTATGTGGTGGTGTAAATTTCCATCTTTTGTGTGACCATAACCAATAGGCCGGTTCTTGTTTAATTACATTCTCTAAATACCGAACGTGCTCGCGTGTTATTTCGTACTCGGCGGTATTTTTTGCATCATCAAATAAAGGCACAAAGGTAACAGTATAATATCCTCTTTTTATACGCCTGATATCGCAAAAGACAACAACATTGTTTAAAAGTTTGGATAATTTTTCCACACCCAAAAAAACAGCAGTGGGTTGATTCAAAAATTCAGTGAAATAATTGGCCTCGCTTTGCACCGGTGTTTGATCGCTAACCAGTACGCTTATTGTTGTTTCTTTTTTGTAACTAACAAGCGTTCGCATGGTGTTTTGCATTGCTACAAGAGTGGCGCCAAACCTGGAGCGGACTTTTATAAATGCATTATCAAATGTTTTGTTTGTAAGTGGCTTATAAACAATAATCCGTCGTTCTGTTTGCGTAAGCAGGCTTAAACAATGCGCAGCAAGTTCCCAATTGCCATAATGTCCTAAAGCTCCGATTACGCTTTTACCCTGTGCGAAGTAACCCTGTATCAAATCAAAATTAGTGCAACGCATACGCTTCATTACCTCTTTTTCTGATATGGTGAAGAGTTTAACCGTTTCAACACTCAGGTCGGCAAGGTAGCTGTAGTATTCTTTTTCAATAACTTTTAATTCTGCCCCGTTTTTTTCGGGGAAGGAGTTTCGCAGATTGGCCTGTACCACATCACGGCGATAGTGCATAACATGATAAAGCACTATAAATAATAGGTCGGAGATTTTATAGAGCAGCCAAAACGGTAAAAAAGAAATTAGATATAGCATGGCTATACCCAACTTTGATAATATTTTTGTTAGCATTTGCGGGGGCAGATTGTACCGCAAAATTAAAATAACTAAAAAATGTACAGCTGATATTAACGCTGCTTTACAATTATTTTACAGTAAAATTATGATGTGCATCGTGTTTTCGATGCAAATTTCCAGCGCCGGTGCGACCATAGCCAATACTGCGGCTCGCGGTTTATCATCATTTCGAGATACTTGACGTGAGCCTCTGTAATTTGATTTGGGGCGCTGTTTTTAGCATCTTCAACCAAGGGTACTATGGTATATTCGTAAAAACCACGTTTTACCTGCCGCATATCGTAAAATATCACGTTTGAGTTTATTAGCTTGGCTATTTTTTCAATTCCTAAAAAAACAGCTGTTGGTTGATTAAGGAAGGTGGTAAAGTAGTTGGCGTCTTCTTGCACAGGGGTTTGGTCTCCTGCAAACACGGTTACGGTAAATTCATTTTTATGTGCCACCATTGTGCGCAAGGTTTGCTTCATAGGCACAGCAACACCACCAAAACGCGATCGAACTTCAATGAAAAAATCATCGAATGTTTTATTGCTGAGTGGCTTATAAATAAAAAAAAGGCATGATTCTATACTAAACTCTAAGCCAGCCCATTCCCAGTTGCAGTAATGACCGGCTACAGCGGTAACGCTTTTGTTTTCTGCAACATACCGCTGCATTACTTCCGGATTAGTCAATTTAACCCGTCGTTGTAACTCGCTTTTCGATATTGTTATCATCTTGATGGTTTCTACCATCAGGTCGGCAAGATATTTAAAATAATCTTTTTCTATCTTTTTCAGTTCCTCATCTGTTTTGTCGGGGAAAGAGTTGCGGAGATTTTCCTTAACTACCTTGCGCCTGTAACCTATCAGGTAATACAGAATGCAGTACAAAAAATCAGCAATAAGGTACAAAGCCCAAAAGGGAAGGAGGGACACGAGGTACAAAAAGAATATAGATAGCCTCAAAAGCCCTTTTTTTATCATTAATTTCGTCGCTTGTAGCTACAAACATAATTGATATGATTGAAAAAGGTGCGTTATTGCCAATGTTTTATCTGCCACCTGTTGCGTGGTTTTCACAATTTAATGCCAACAAACCTGATATATTTATCGAGGCCGAAGAGCATTTCCCCAAGCAAACGTACCGTAACAGGGCTACAATTTACTCGCCCGATGGCGCTTTATCGCTGGTGGTACCTGTAGTTAAAGGCTCAAAAGTGCATACCAAAATTAAGGATGTAAGGATCAGCTATGATTTTAGATGGCAGCGCTTACAGTGGATGAGTTTAGAGGCCTGTTACCGTCGTTCGGCTTATTTTGAATACTATGAAGATGCGTTGGTACCATTTTATCAAAAGCAATACAAGTTTTTATTTGACTTTAATGAAGAGCTGTTGCAATTGATCCTGAAGTCAATAAAGATTCCCACCTCAATACAAAAAACTCAAACATATGAGTCTGATTATGGTGCTGAAGTGTTGGACCTGCGTAATGCTTTTAGCTCAAAAAAAGAATACAACGCCGAACAAAAGCCATATTTTCAGGTTTTTGAAGAACGGCACAGGTTTATAAAAAACCTGAGCATTGTGGACCTGCTGTTTAATCAGGGGCCGCGTAGCATTGATTATTTGTAATGACTGGCACTATAAAGAAAATACAACGCAAAAATCGACGTCGAGAGGTGGGGTTGATGCCAGGTACTTTAAACATTGATAAAAATGCTTTAAAGCCCAAAATTGATGTGTTTTCTTATAACAAAGATGGTGTTACTGCTGCCCGCGAGCAAAAGATCACTGGAATAATTGAAAAAGTAAAAAAGCAAAAAGGCCTTACGCACTGGATACAGGTTAGCGGAATTGGTGATGCCCAGTTGTTGGAAACACTTGGTAACGAACTATGCATTAATCCGCTGGTTTTAGAGGATATAGTCAATACGTATCAGCGTCCTAAGTTTGACGAGTATGATGATTATGTTTTTATGGTGAGCCGGGTAATTTATTTTACTGAAGAAGGTGAATTGATGAACGAGCAATTCTCGGCCATTATTAAAGATAATTTACTCATTACCTTCCAGGAAACACACGTTAATTGCTTTGACGCGGTTGAAGCACGATTGGAAGCAGGTAAAGGTTTAATAAGAACCGCAGGACCGGCTTACATGGCTTATGCACTTACCGATACCATTCTGGATATATATTTTATTGTTTTAGCCCAGATAGGTGATTCATTAGATGAGCTGGAAGACAGGCTATATAAATGCCCCGATAAAAGCGTAATGGTGGATGCACAGCAGTTAAAACGTTCTTTGATAACGGTGCGAAGGGCAGCTTGGCCCGAAAGAGATAAGATCAATGATATTTTGCGTTCGGATAGTGTCCAAATTACCAAGGATGTAAAAATGTACCTGCGCGATGCCTACGATCATTGCGTGCAAATAATGGACCTGATAGAAAACGATAAAGAAATCACCTCAAGCATTATTGATCTTTACCTCTCAATGGTAAGCAATCGTATGAATGAGATCATGAAAGTGTTGACCATCATCTCTGCTATATTTATTCCGTTAACTTTTGTTGCCGGCATTTACGGTATGAACTTCGCCAAAGTTGACCCCGTTACCAATAAAGTGATGCCCGATAATATGCCCGAATTATACGCGTATCATGGTTACTATTGGGTAATGGCAGCTATGTTTGTTATCGCCGTAATCCAGATCATCATTTTTTGGCGCAAAGGGTGGTTTAGTAAATTGTAAGCCCGACCCAACCCTCCCAGGAAGGGAGGGCTTAGATAATAAATGTAATATAAAGTCTCCCCCTTCAGGGGGAGATTTAGAGGGGGCTACTTACTTCTTAAACTCCGGCTTTAACAGTTGTGGCACTGCTTTTCGCATTTTCATCACTTTGGGAACCGATACTGTACGAATGTACCCTCTGTCCTGATGCACACGGTAGTAGCCCTGATGGTACGCCTCACCGCCATAAAATGCGGTGAAAGGTGAAACCTGGGTTACTATCGGATCTTTATAGTGCTTTGAGGCATTTACTTCTTTAATAACTTTTTGAACAATTGCCTTTTCCTCTGGCGTGCGGTAAAATATTGCTGAACGGTAACTTGTGCCCTCATCAGGTCCCTGTCGATTCAAGGTTGTTGGATCGTGCGCGTAAAAGAATGCAGTGACCAATTCCTCGTAGGTTATAACCTTCGGGTCATAATAAACCTGCACAGCTTCGGCATGACCAGTTGCTTCTGTACAAACATCCTCGTAAGTAGGGTTAGGTACCTTACCACCAGAATAACCTGCAATAACCTGCTCAACACCTTTCAGTTCAGACATCGCTTCCTGAGATGCCCAAAAACATCCCGCCGCAAATGTGGCAACTGCTTTTCCCGGTTTTGGCGCAGGTACCTTTACTAACGTGTCGTCATCCTGCGCGCTTGCACAGCCAAAGCACATCATCAGCATTAAAATATAAAAAATTGATCTTTTCATGTGTGTGTTATTTGACAAAATATACGCAGACGGTTTATTGGCAGATGGTCATAGCACGGTAACTTTGATACAGTAGGCAAGACTTAGTCTTTTGGTTCCCACAATTCGATCATGTTTCCTTCAGGGTCTATAATGTGGATGAATTTACCATAGTCATAATCAGCAATTTCATCAACAATGGTAACGCCTTCTTTTTTCAGTTCTTCAACCATTTCAACCAAATTTTCAACCCTATAATTGATCATGAATGGTTGGGTTGAAGGATCAAAATACTTGCTGTCTTTAGGAAAAGTACTCCAGGTAGTCGAGCCTTTTTTGGATGGGTCTTCAGCATCGGCCCATTCAAAGGTGGTGCCGTATTTACTTGTGGCTATGCCCAGGTTTTTGGCATACCAGTCATTCATGCCTTGCGCGTCATCGCACTTAAAAAATATGCCGCCAATACCGGTTACTTTTTTCATAGGTGTTGTATTTACTTAATTAATTCCAAGCAATTTAAGTCGTTTTTTAGATATTATCAACCATGATTGCGGCTATTTCTAACAGCAGTTTTTACCTTATCTAAAATGGTGTTTAACCCATTTACCTTTATCTCATAAACGGTAGATAGCATCATGCCCATTTTTCCGGCGGGCAGACCTTTATTCTTGAGCCACTCCAGGTAGTAAACCGGCAGATCGCTTATTAAAGTACCCTTGTATTTGCCAAAAGGCATTTGAGTGGTCACTATAGCAATTAATATTTTAACGTCGGGTTGAACGGGTTCCATGTGCAGCTAAATTATAATTTGTTTCGTTGCCTTCCATTAAAAAATTAATACCTTGCTATGTTTTCCACTGTAAACCAAATTTTGCTACCATGAGTTCAAGAAGAAGTTTTATCAAAACTTCGGCTTTACTATCTGCCGGAGTATTAGCCGCACCAAGTTTGTTGGCAGCCGACAAAAAATATATCGGCTTGCAGTTATACACCATCAGAGATGCTATGCAAAAAACTCCTGAAGCTGGTTTGGCAAGGGTAGCAGGTATTGGTTATAATTCTGTTGAAGGTGCAACATATTCGGGCAGCGAAAAATTTTATGGAATGGATGCACCTGCTTTTAAAAAGGTATTAAAGCAAAATGGCTTAGATATGATAAGCTGCCATTATTCTCTTGGCGAAGAAAATCCGGCCAATAAAGGGACTATTTTGAATGGATGGGACAAGGCGGTTGACGAAGCTGCCAAAGTAGGCATTAAATATATGGTTTGCGCTTACCTTACCCCAAAGGAGCGTGGCGGTCTTGATCATTACAAAAAATTAGCTGCTGATTTTAACAAAGCAGGAGAGTTGTGTGCCAGAGCTGGTATACAGTTTTGTTACCACAACCACGATTTTGAATTTATTGGGCAGGATGGCAAATATCCTTACGAAATATTACTCGCTAATACCGACAAAAAGCTGGTGAAAATGGAAATGGACATTTATTGGGTAAGTAAGGCTAAGCAAGATCCCATCGCTCTATTTAAACAAAATCCAGATCGCTTTCCGTTATGGCATGTTAAAGACATGGACAGCACACCGAGGGCTTCGTTCACCGAAGTGGGTAATGGCGTGATAGATTTTAAAAAGATTTTTGCCCAAGCTAAGAAATCAGGCATGAAATACTTTTTCGTTGAACAGGATATGACACCGGGCGACCCATTTGAAAGCATTACAAAAAGCTTCAAATACATCAAAAACAACCTTGTATAAAAGCTGCTACATAAACTATGAAAACAATCAGATGGGGTATTTTAGGTACTGGGTACATAGCGCGCCGCTTTGCGTCAGACCTTAAACTGGCGGAAGGCGCCGAACTGGCAGCTATTGGTTCACGTTCTTTAACATCTGCTCAACAATTTGCTGATGAATACCCTGTGGCTAATTGCTTTGGCAGTTATGACGAAGTTGCGCAATGCCCCGATGTTGACGTTGTGTACGTTGCTACGCCACACACCTTGCATTATGAAAACACGCTGATGTGTCTTAATGGCGGTAAGGCAGTGTTATGCGAAAAACCATTCGCTATTAACAAGCGTGATACTGAGGCCATGATCAACCTTGCCCGTGAAAAAAAGCTGTTTTTGATGGACGCCTTGTGGACTAAGTTCCATCCACATTACTTAAAAATGCTTGACATGGTTAAAAGTGGCAAATTGGGCGATGTAAAGATAGTGTTCTCTAACTTTGGTTATGTGGTTACTCCACAGCATTCCACTCGTTTACTTGACCCTGCTTTGGGCGGAGGTTCTATTTTGGATATTGGCATTTACAATATTTTTACTGCGTTTGATGTGTTAGGGATGCCTGATAAGATTGACGTTAATGCAGTTGCTACAGATGGTGGCGTTGATGAGCAATGTTCGGTAGTATTTACCTACGATAACGGAGCTATGGCCAGTTTGTACTCTTCGTTCAGAACAACCCTTGCTACGGAAGCCGAGGTGTGTGGTACAAAAGCCCGGGTAAAACTTACGCCAGACTTTTACACCGCATCTGCCAATGTTGAATTATATGGCGAAAACGGAATTAAAGAGTTGATAGAAGTTGAGCGCGAAAACGGTTTTGGCTATCAGTATGAAGCGCGGCATGTTAACGAATGCCTACGGGCAGGTTTAACCGAAAGTCCGGTGGTATCGCATAGTTATACCTTAAAACTGATGGTCCTGCTTGATAAAATACGCGGGCTTGCGGGAATACGTTACACCGCTGACGAATTATAGCTGATAAGCAACGCTTTTTTCAGGAATTGTTACCGTATATCCCTCAATAGTTAAAGCATCGCTTAGCGCCTGCATACTCCCTGTTTCACCATGCACCAGGAAAATGTTTTTAATGGTTTCCTTATTTTGCTGCTTAACGGTGTTTATCAGATCGTTATGGTCGCCGTGGGCGCTTAGCACGTCTGTTTTTTTAATGGTGGCATAAACGGAAAGATCCCGGTCTTTTATATGAACAATTGGGTCCCCGCGCAGCAGCCTGTAACCCAACGTGCCTTTTGCGCAGTAGCCAATAAATAATATGGTACAATAATAATTTTGGATGTTGTAAAACAGGTGGTCTTGTATACGGCCGCCCTCCAGCATACCTGCTGATGAAATAATGATACAGGGTTCCCAATAGTTAGACACCTGTCGGCTATCCTTCAGCGTTTCAACATAGGTAAGGTTATCAAAGTCAAACTCGTCGCCTTGTTTGTTATAAAACTCTTTAGCTTCATCGTTCACCAATGAATGATGTTTCCTGAAAATTCCGGTAGCCATGGTTGCCATAGGGCTGTCAACAAAAACCTTCACTTTTGGTAACAGGCCATTGCTGAATATTTTATTCAGAATAAAAACCAATGATTGCGTGCGTCCAATGCTAAAGGCAGGTATAATTAGTCGCCCTTGCTCTTTAATACATACCTTTTCAATTACCTCAACAAAAGTTTCTTCAACTGTTTTATCAGTCGTATGGACGCGGCCTCCGTATGTTGATTCTGTTACCAGGTAGTCAACAGGAGGGATGGGTTCCGGGTCATTTAATACGGGGTAGTTTTTTCTGCCGATATCTCCTGTAAAAGCAATGGTCTTCTCTTCACCATGCTCATTAATTTTAAACAATACTGATGCCGCACCCAATAAATGTCCGGCGGGGATAAATGTTATCTCAACATCGCCATTTATGCGGAAAGGTTTGTTAAAGCCAATGGTAACAAAACGTTCCATGGCATCCATTACATGCTTTTGTAAATAGAGCGGTTGTGCAGCGCTGTTAAATTTGCCTTTGTTTTTGCCAAACTTGCTGCGTTTGCCAGCCTTGTTCATAAAAATGCTTACCGAGTCAAGCAATAACAATTCTGTCAGATCTGCGGTAGGGGGCGTACATAATATCTGCCCGGAAAACCCCAACCTAACCAGCGTTGGTATATTACCTGAGTGGTCAATGTGAGCATGAGTTAATATAACAACATCAATATCACGCGGGTCAAACGGAAAGTTTTCGTTGCTTTGTATGCTGCGGTCTTTTTCATAATCTAAACCGCAGTCAATCAGTATTTTATACTTATCAAGTTCAAGCAAATGCATGCTGCCTGTAACCTGTTTGGCAGCGCCGTGTATGGTTAATTTCATTGGTAGTTAAAATCGGAAAAAGGCTTAAATGTAAAATCCTTTAAACGATGTTTTGTAATATAATCAATTAACAGTAATTGTTCTTTCGGCAAGCTTTTTATTCCTGTTTTTCATAGCAGTTCTTAGCAACCACACAACAAACAAAACAATAAGCGCCGCGGCAATATAGAAGTTTCTGTTGGCGCGCTCAGTTTCTTTAGCCTGTTTTTCATTAGCCGATCTCAGCTTAGCTACTTCATCCTGCAGTTTCTTAATGCTGTATAAAAAGCCAAGCTGGCTGTTTTCAACTTGTTTTGCTTTTTGTTGTACCTGTGTTTGCTGGAACGCGCGGTAGTCAAGCAATATTTTAAGTTGACGATAGATCTCGTTGTCTGTCCGCACGATATCCATTAGAATTTCGTTTGAGCGGCGGATATCCTTCTTGGTTTGTAAACCGAATATGCCTGTGTGCTGGCTTAAACTGGCATCATATTGCCCAAATTTAGCAGACCTTTCATTAAGCATACTGTTGATCTTTTTTCGCTGCATCTCATAAGCAGCAGAGTCAGAACGTCCCTGTCCAAACGCGGCTGTGTTTATAACCGTGCAAAGAAGCATCATCAGCAATTTATTCATAACGCACTATTCAAATTCAATGATCACGCTGTCGCCAAGGTTAAGGCCAAGCAATCCGCTTGCGTTACCTTTATTGATGGCGATCTCCAGGTGATCGCTTATACCAAACAGGCAAAGTTTTTCGCCTTCGGGTACCTCGTTGTAATGCCAGCTGAGGTGATTAATGGTTTCATTACGTTTAAAATATAACGTAAACTGCCGCCCTTGCTGTATCTGGTTAAAAAACTCTTTGGTGATGTTTGTTATTACGTTTTGGAAAGAATCAATGTATATAACCACACCCTTTATCAAATTTCTTTCAATAACGGGCTGCAGGTTCATTTTGTTTTCTATGCTGCTTACAGGTAAACCAATTTCAGCTAAGGAACCGCCTTTTGCCATATGAACAGCGGCTTTAACAAAAATATCGGCCAGCGGGAAATGCAGGAACTTCAGATCCTGCATAATGTTGATCTCCACCATCTCATCGGGTACATCGCTAAACATCAGCGAAAAAATGCCGTTATCGGCACCAACAAAAAAATGTTTTTTGTATTGAATGGCCAGGTAGCGGGTGTCTTCGCTGTAAACAGTGTCAATACCTATCAGGTGTACTGATCCCTCCGGGAAATAATGGAAACTGTTCTTTAAAATAAAAGCTGCCTGTTGTACATTAAACGCTGCTACACTGTGGGTAATGTCAACAATATTAACAGTAGGTAATAACTTTAGGATACTACCTTTAAGCGCGGCCTGGTATATATCCTTGTCGCCCAAATCAGTAGTTAAAGTTATAATTGCCATTAATTTTTTAAATATTTATTGCTAATCTTGTACAAGCAGGAAACGCTGCAAATATTCAATTTTTAATTCATAAAAATCAGAAACAAAATAATCATTTACTGTTGAACGAACTTAAATTATCTATCGAGAACATAAATCCTGCGGTGTTGTGGGGACCTAATAATGATCATTTTGAGATCATTAAAAAACAATATCCAAAGCTTAAAATAGTTGCGCGCGGCAATGATGTAAAGGTATTGGGAGACGATGCGGAGCTGACCACCTTCCAGGAAAAATTTAACCACCTTCTGCAACATGTTGAGCGTTACGATAATTTAAGTATTACAGATATTGAGCGCATTTTAGGTTCGAAAGTTGAACTTTCTCCAACGCCTGAGTCCAATGACAAGTCAACAACCGGAGATGTGATTGTGTTTGGCCCTAATGGCGTAATGGTAAAGGCGCGCACGGCCAACCAACATAAAATGGTTGACAGTATTAATAAAAGTGACATACTTTTTGCTATCGGACCTGCAGGTACCGGTAAAACCTATACCGCTGTTGCACTTGCCGTACGCGCGTTAAAAAACAAAGAGATAAAACGCATTATTCTTACCCGTCCGGCTGTTGAAGCAGGGGAGAACCTTGGCTTTTTGCCGGGCGATTTAAAGGAAAAGATCGATCCGTATTTGCGCCCGCTGTATGACGCTTTGGATGATATGATACCTGCCGAAAAGCTGAAAGTGTACCTGGAGAATCGTACAATTGAGATAGCGCCGTTGGCGTTTATGCGTGGCCGTACATTAGATAATTGCTTTGTAATATTGGATGAGGCGCAAAATGCTACCGATATGCAGTTAAAGATGTTTTTAACCCGTATGGGCCCATCAGCAAAGTTTATTGTAACCGGCGACGTTACGCAGATAGATTTACCAAAGAAACAACAATCGGGTTTACATACCGCCCTGCGCATTTTAACAGATATTAAAGGTATTGATATTGTTTACCTAAGCGGTGAAGACGTAGTAAGGCACAAATTGGTACGTAAAATATTAGCAGCTTACGGGGATATACAGTAAAGATATGAGATGTTAGATGTGAGATGGGAGACAACGGGATTTATATCTCATGTCTCACATCTCACATCTCAAATCTGACAACACCATGAACGCAATAAAAGAAACACATTTTAATTTTGAAGGACAGACCGCATTTTATAAAGGTAAAGTGCGCGATGTTTATACTATAAAAGATAAATACCTTGTAATGGTAGTGAGCGACCGCATATCAGCGTTTGACGTTGTGCTACCAGAGCCAATTCCATATAAAGGACAAGTGCTGAACCAGATAGCTGCCAAGTTTTTGAAGGCCACTTCTGATATTGTACCTAACTGGGTGATCAACATACCCGACCCAAGCGTTACCATCGGTCGAATTTGCGAGCCGTTTAAGGTAGAGATGGTTATTCGAGGTTATCTGGCCGGTCATGCAGCGCGCGAGTATGCTGCAGGTAAACGCACCCTTTGCGGCGTAACCTTACCGGAAGGCTTAAAGGAAAACGACAAATTGCCAGAGCCAATCATCACACCAACTACAAAGGCGGCTATTGGTCATGATGAGGACATTTCCCGTGAAGATATATTAGCTAAGGGCATTGTATCAAAACAAGACTATGAGCAATTGGAAGCATATACGCGTGCTTTATTTGCGCGTGGCACTGAAATTGCAGCTGCGCAGGGTTTAATACTGGTTGATACCAAATATGAATTCGGTAAGGTTGACGGAACCATTTATTTGATTGACGAGATACACACGCCCGATTCTTCACGCTATTTTTACAGTGAAGGTTACGAGGAGCGCCAGCAACATGGAGAACAGCAAAAACAGCTATCAAAAGAGTTTGTGCGCAGATGGTTAATTGAAAATGGTTTTCAGGGTAAAGATGGGCAAACCGTACCGGAAATGACGCCTGAAAAAGTTGAATCTATATCAGAAAGATATATTGAACTGTACGAACGCATAACCGGCGAAAAATTTGTTAAACCGGAAGGTGACAATGTTTTAAACAGGGTAGAAGGCGCAATAAAAAGCGCGCTGGCAACATTGTAACGTTGCAAAGAATATTCATATATTAGCGGTTTAATAAGGAAAAAAGAAATGAAGTTTACTGTAGATAAACACGAAAAATATATCTTGTTGAAGTTGAATGAGTCTAAACTGAACTCATTGATCACGCCTCAATTAAAATCAGAATTGATACTGATCAATACCGAAGGTCAGCGTAATATAATACTGGATCTGTCTCAGGTTAAGTTTGCAGATTCATCTGGTTTGAGCAGCTTATTGGTGGGCCACCGTTTATGCAAAAATTCTTCGGGTTCTTTTATTCTTACCGGGTTAAATGATGCGGTGTCTCGTTTAATTACTATCTCGCAGTTGGAAAACGTTTTAACAATCGTTCCTAAGTGTGAAGAAGCCATAGATCTGATATTTATGGAAGAGATAGAAAAAGAATTGAAAAAAGAAGCAAGATAGATCTTTAATTGTTTACCTGGTATGAGATTCGAAGTAACCATATTGGGAAGCAGTTCGGCAACACCAATCTATAATAGAAATCCCACTTCACAGGTGCTCAATATCAATGAGCGCCTGTATTTAATAGATTGCGGCGAGGGCACACAGCAGCAAATGCTGCGTTTTGATATCAAGGCCAGCCGTATTGACCATATTTTTATTAGCCATTTGCATGGCGATCATTACTTGGGGCTGGTCGGCTTGTTATCATCCCTGCATTTAAATGGCCGTAAAAAGCCATTGGCACTTTACGGTCCGGCACCTTTAATGGAGATCATAGATCTTCAGCTGAAATATTCTGAAACGGTGTTGCAATATCAGATACAATTTACAGCTACCGATGCGTCAAAAGTTGAAACAATTTTGATCAATGATGATGTGACAGTAGAAACCATTCCGCTTGACCACCGAATACCTTGCACCGGCTTTTTATTCAGAGAAAAAAAACGGCTGCGAAAATTAATAAAGGAAGAGTTAGAGCGGTTAAATGTGTCTGTGGCTTATTATACAGCTATTAAAAAAGGAGCTGACTACACTGCGCCCGATGGTACAGTTTATCCAAACGAACAGTTATCGGTAGATTCAAATGCACCGAGAACATATTGTTATTGCTCTGATACCATGCCAACCCCGTCGTATTTTGACCAGATAAAAAACGCAGATCTGTTATACCACGAAGCTACTTTTTTAAATGCCATGCTTGACAGGGCAATAGAAACCCACCACACTACTGCTTTACAGGCGGGGGAGGTTGCTCTGAATAATCAGGCAAAAAAGTTGTTAATAGGGCATTTCTCTGCCCGTTACAAAGTTTTGGATGAGCTTTTAGATGAGGCAATGTCTGTATTTCCAAATACAGAGTTAGCAATAGAGGGGAAGACATTTTTAATTTAAAAATTAATTGGTGATCAATAAAAACTAATCACCAATTGACTAATCTCTATACTACTATTTATCTTTTCCTCCGCCAAATACCGAGAAGTGTACATAACGCTTCGGATTAGCTTTCAAGTCAATAAATAAAGCGTCCAGGTTGTTAGACGCGTTTTGCAGGTTACGATACAGTTGTTCGTCGTTCAACAACAAACCTAACGAACCTTTATTGCTATTAATGCGGGCAGTAGTAGCTTGAAGATCTGCCATAGCTTTATTAGCGTTGTCAAGTGTCTGCTTGATATTGCCGGCAGCAATATCATCACTAACGCGCCCAAAGTTGCTGGTTATAGTATTCAAATTGGCTGCGCTTATTTTTAAGCTGGCAGTAACATCTTGTGTATTAGTTAAAATGCCGTTAATGTGCCCTGTTTGCGTACCAACAAGGTTGTCAATTTTTCTGGTGGTGCCTTCAAGCGTTTGCAATGAGTTAGCGATACTGTTAAAGCTACGATCAATATTGCGCTGAAAGTTAGGGTTCAATATTTTATTTACAGCGGCTAAAGATGAATCCAGTTTATTCATCAGGTTTTCAGCTTTAGTTTGAATAGGCTGAAGGCTTTCGGCTAAACTGCCTTGAATATCTGCTTGTAATGTATCTTTTGTTTCGGCAAATTGTTTACTGTCGCCCAATTCAAATACAATAGCTTTACTACCTAAAAGGTCAGTACTTACCAATCGCGCTATGGTGTTAACCGGCACATTGTATTTTGAATCTATTTTAAGCTCAACTGTTGTGCTGCCTTTTTGGTCAAGCTCCATTTTTGAAATGTGCCCGATTGGGAAACCATTCACTAATACTGGCTTAGATACCGTTAAGCCATCTACACTCTGGTAAACCGCATAAAACTTGTTCGATGATGAGAATACATCGTTACCGCGTAAAAAACTATATCCTAAAATTAATACAGTAATGGCAATGGCTGTTAAAGCGCCTATTTTGGTTTCGTTTGAGATTTTCAAAGGTTGTTGTGTTTAGTTTTTTATTACTGCGTTTTCTACCTGAAGCTTATAATTTTGGATGGAGCGTACTAATGTTGCCACAATTTCTTCCTGTCCTTTTTCTGAATTAAGATATTCCTCTTCTTCTAAATTAGTTATATAACCAATTTCAACCAAAACAGAAGGCATTGCTGCATGAACTAAAACATTCAGGCTTTGCTCTCGTATTCCTTCCAATCTTCTTCCGTCCACACTAACAAATTCATCAGCGAGAATGTTTGCCAACAGTATGCTTTTCTGCCTGAACTTCCTCAAATACTCATTGGTTAATATGATCGTGACCGGATCATTAGGGTCAACTTCGCCTTCCATATCCTCTCCAACCTGGTTGCTTTTTATTTCCCGCTGTTGCTCTCCGGTACGTTTCAAACCGTATACCAACATCAATACACCCTTTCCTGATCTGTCAACCACACGGGATGTTTTGTAAACAGCCTTGCCTTTTTTGGTTCCAATCCGCTCGCGCACAGTCTTATCCGGCAGTGCATTGCAGTGTATAGATATAAACAGGTCGCCTTTATTTTCGTTGGCTATTTCCGGCCTTCTTTGTAAAGATACATCGGTCTCACTGTTTCGGGTCAACACAACTTTAACACCGCTAATATCTTTTTCTATTGCCTTTTGCAATTTTTGAGCAACCATCAGCGTTACACCTCTTTCGGTTGAAAAAGTGCCTGAAGAACCAACAGAAAATTTGCCTGACCCGTTTGGTGGCTTCACTCCGTGACCGGGATCAAGAATAATGGTTTTTAATTTATAACCGGTACTAACAACTGTATCTCTTTTAGCTGAAGTTTTAAGAATGGGAAAACGCAACGTAAACGAAAACAACGAAATACCTGCAACAATTAATAGTGGTGCATAAATCAATCTTTTCAATGGGTTATTTTTCATTATTTTTGGGGCGCTGTTAACTATATCTGCAAATATATTATTCGAAATCAATTTTGAAATTTATCAACCTATTTTTTCTATTTGCAATTATCTTAATAGTGAATATGTTGGCTGCTGAAGGCAGGGAACACTATAATTATTTTATACATAACGTTCGCGTTGCCGATACTATTATCCATCTTGATTCTACAGATAAATATCCTTTATTAAATAAAAAGCAGGGTATCCCGGCTGGTACGCAACAACCGAAGCTTGCGGGAAGAGATACTGTAATACCTTCAGCAGATACAACTAAACGCGATTCGGGGAGCCTCAAAAGCGAATTAACGTTTAAAGCTAAAGATTCAACCATATTTGTTGGAACAGATACCATAAGATTATATGGGGAAGCCCGCGTAACTTATGAGGATTTTGAACTTGATGCCGATTTTATTGAGGTAGATAAAGCTAATAAGGTTTTATTTGCACGTGGTGCGATAGATCCGGCCACACGCCGTTATTCCGGACGGCCAATTTCTAAACAAGGTTCTGATGCGCCCATAACGTCAGACTCGCTCAAGGTTAATTACGAAACTAAAATTGGTAAAACCTGGAACGTGCTTACCCAGCAAGAAACTAACTACATTTCGCATGGGCAGGCAAAAAAAATAAGCGAAGACGAAGTAGCTTATCACAACATTATATTTAGTGCCTGCGACAAGCCGGACCCCGACTACGGTATTGTAATAACGCGTGGTATAGGAGAGAAAAAGCGTATCATTTCAGGTCCTGCGTACCTGGAAATAGCAGGTGTACCCATGCCTGTAGCGCTACCGTTTGGTTTTTTTCCGAAGCCCGATACCAAATCGTCTGGTGTAATACTGCCTACATTTGGTGAAGATGCCACATTAGGTTTCTTCCTTCGGGGATTTGGATACTATCTCGCACTAAATGATTACATGGACCTTACCACTACAGGTACCTACTACTCCAACGGATCATATGAGGTAACAAGTTCTATGAACTATATGAAACGGTACAAGTATAACGGTGGCCTCTCTTTGAGTTTCGGTTCACATAATTATGCGCTTCCCGGCGATCCTCCGGCAAAAGATTTTCATATTAACTGGAACCACTCGCAAAATCCTAATGCCAGTCCGGGTAAAACATTTAGTGCATCGGTAAGCGCAGGTACAGCAAGTTTCTATCAAAATAACCCTGCAACAACAGGTTACAATTTACAGGCCCTAACCCAAAATCAGTTACAATCATCAGTTGCCTTTTCGCGTATTTGGGCCGGAACGCCATTTGCATTGAACGTTAGTTTAGCACACAACCAGGATCTTACCCGTAAAACTGTAAATCTGGAGTTGCCGCGTGTTACTTTCAGCATGACCACAATTAATCCGTTTGATAAGAGGGATAGGGTAGGTGAGCAGAAATGGTATCAGCGCATTACTGTTGGGTATACCTTAAACGCGTCAAACAGTTTATCAAACATACCCGAACAGCAACTGTTTACAAAAAACACCTTAACTAAACGGATGCGTAATGGTATACAGCATCAAATTCCGGTGGGTTTAAGCCTCAACGTATTAAAATATTTTCAGTTTAATACCAACTTTAACTATAACGAACGCTGGTATTTCCAGTCGATCAGGCAACGCTACGCACGTGCCGACTCATTGGTTACTGATACCTTACCCGGCTTTAACCGCGTAGGCGATTACGCAATAAGCGGAGGCTTCAGCACAAAAATTTATGGGATTTTGCCAATTAAGGCCGGCCGCCTCAAGGCTATCCGCCACGTAATTACCCCTAACGTTAGTTTCAGTTATCGTCCTGATTACTCAGGTTTAAACCGGTCCTACAATAGGGTTGTCGTAACCAATGCAACAGTGCCTTACCCTGCCCTTGCAAGACGATACTCTATTTTTGACGGTTCGTTATTTGGTGGGCCTTCGGGAGGTACAGCTGCCGGTGTAAATCTTGGTGTTGATAATAACCTTGAAGCTAAGGTGCGCGCAAAAAGTACAGACAGCGTGCAAACTGATAAAAAGATAATGCTGATACAAGGCTTATCATTCAGCACCTTTTATAATTTCGCTGCTGATTCTTTTCGCTTATCAAACATTAATTTCTCTGGTCACACCAGTATAATTAACGACAAGATCAACATTAACTTTGCTGGAACTTTTGATCCTTACGTATACAAAAATCTGGACTCAATTTCCAATAACCAAGTTGTACGGGCGGTAAGAAGAATTAACAGGTTCACCTGGCAGGATGGCCGGTTCCCTACATTGATGAACTTTTCGTTAACTATTGGTGGTAGTTTAAACGCTGCCGCTTTTAAGGGTAAAGCACGGCCGGTAGCGCCCGGTACTACATTAATGACTGCTACGCCCGATCAGGCTGACAAATTAGCTTTACTAAATAGTGATCCAAGCGCGTATATTGATTTTAATGTACCTTGGAACCTTACATTTAATTACAATTTTAGTTACGCTAATACACTTGTTGGTACTTCTGTTGCTAATACAGTGATGATCAATGGCGATTTGAGCATAACACCAAAATGGAAGGTGCAATTCAATACTAACTATGATATAAGGGCGGCTAAATTAAGCAGTGCTACATCTTTCGCAATATATCGAGATCTGCACTGCTGGGACCTTTCAATAAGCTGGCTGCCTTTTGGTTATTACAAATCTTATAACGTTACATTACGTGTACGTTCAGATATATTGCAGGCGCTAAAATTAACAAAACGAAGCGATTACACTAACAACGGCTATTTTAACAGATACTAATGCGTGCGGAAATTATAACCATTGGCGATGAGATTCTAATTGGGCAGATAGTTGACACCAATTCGGCCTGGATGGCCAGACAATTAAATAACATTGGTGTTAAAATTAAACAGATATCGTCTGTGTCAGACGATAGGGAGCATATTCTAAAAGCGCTTGCCGAAGCGGCCTCACGCGCCGACGTAATACTAATTACCGGTGGTTTGGGTCCTACTAAAGATGATATAACGAAAATAACCCTGGCAGAATATTTTGGAGTAGGCATGGTTGAAAATGCTGAAACATTGGCTAACGTTACGCGCATATTTGAAAAAAGTAACCGCCCGTTGCTGGATATCAACAAGGCGCAGGCGCTTGTACCCGCAAACTGCGAGGTTATTATAAATAATAACGGCACAGCGCCGGGTATGTGGTTTGAGAGCGAAGGAAAGATATATGTATCAATGCCGGGTGTGCCCTTTGAAATGATGTATATGATTGATGAGGCAGTTATACCCAAGCTAAAAAAACGCTTTGATCTGCCGGTTATCTACCATAAAACCTTGCTCACAGCCGGCGAAGGTGAATCTTTTCTGGCTAAAAGAATAGCAGATATTGAAGACAGGCTGCCGGCTCATGTAAAACTTGCCTATCTGCCTAAATTGGGGCAGGTAAGGTTAAGACTGAGCGGTTACGGCGCCAATGAAAATGTTGAAGCTGAAGTAGAGGCCTTTGCCGCTGAAATTGCTGAGCGTGTTGACAATATTTTGGTTGCGACAGAAGATATTACGCTTGAAAAGGCTATATTAAATAGAATGGAAGCAATGGCTGCAACTCTGTCTGTAGCAGAAAGCTGCACAGGAGGCTATGTTTCACATTTATTAACCCAGCACGCGGGTTCTTCAAGAGTTTTTGCAGGTGGAGGAGTTGTTTACAGTAATGAGCTAAAGCAGCAGGTATTAGGCGTTGAGTCATCAACTATTGATAATTTCGGGGCTGTCAGTGAAGAAACCGTTACTGAAATGTTAAATGGTGCATTAAAAAATTTCCACACAGATTTCGCCATAGCCATTACCGGAATTGCCGGTCCGGACGGAGGTACGGCAGAAAAACCGGTTGGAACTGTTTGGATAGCAGTTGGTTCTGAAAAAAGTAAAGTCGTTAAAAAGTTCACATTTGGTAGTAAACGACTTCAAAATATTGAAAGAAGTTCAGCCGCCGCATTTTCTATGTTGAATACTTTACTAAAGGAAGTTAAAAACTAATGCAGCATTTTTATAATTTTACCCTATAACTATATATTTTCTATATGGCCAGATATCAATTGTTATTGCCAAAGATGGGAGAAAGCGTTGCGGAAGCAACCATAATTAAATGGGTTAAAAAGCCAGGCGATTACATTGAAGCAGATGAAGCAGTAATAGAAATAGCCACTGATAAAGTTGACTCGGAGGTACCATCACCGGTTTCGGGCAAATTGGTTGAGCAGCGCTGCAAAGAAGATGATATAGTACAGGTTGGTGATGTGGTAGCCGTAATTGAAACGGAGGAGGAAGACACTTCCGCAGAATCAACAGTAGCACAATCAACAGTAGTTGAACAGTTGCCAGCCGAAGAATCACAGCGTGATGTTAAAGCGGTAGCAACAGAAGAGAAAAAGCACGAGGTTTTCTTCACACCGCCAACTACTCATATACAGGAGGAAGTAAAACCGGAGTTTGCTGAGGAAGATCAAGCCGCTATTCCGGGTATAGATCAATTACAACAAGCAAATACCTCGCCTGCGCAGCGTCCTTTCAAAGATGTACCACGTTTTTATTCTCCATTGGTAAAACATATAGCTTCTCAGGAGAATGTAAGTGCTGCGGAGTTAGATAATATAGCTGGTAGTGGTGCTGAAGGCAGATTAACTAAAGATGATCTGCTTAACTATCTGCGTAATCGTCCCGCTAACACCACGTCTCCAACAAAAGCCCCTGCTCAGCCAGAGCAGCCGAAACAAGAGGAAGTTAAAGCTGATGAGCCGCAAGCCCGCTACACATCGGTATCTTTCCAGCAAGAAGTTAAAGCAACTGCAAATACATTCGCTACATCAGTCTCGGGTTCTGATGAGATCATAGAAATGGACAGAATGCGCAGGCTAATTGCCGAGCACATGGTAATGAGTAAACAAACTTCGCCTCACGTAACATCATTTGTTGAAGCAGATGTTACCGGCCTGGTATTGTGGCGCGAAAGGATCAAAAATACCTTTGAGAAACGCGAAGGGGAGAAGATTACCTTTACACCTATATTTATGGAGGCGGTGGTTAAAGCTATTAAAGACTTTCCGCTCATCAACTCATCAGTTAACGGCACACAGATCATTAGGAAGGCTGCCATAAATATCAGCATGGCCACTGCTTTACCTAACGGTAATCTTATTGTTCCGGTTATTAAGAAAGCTGATGAGCTTAACCTTTTAGGGCTTACCAAAGCAGTTAACGGTTTGGCCGGTAAAGCGCGTCTTAATAAGCTGCAACCGGATGATGTTAAAGACGGAACCTTCACTATAACCAATGTTGGTACATTTGGCAATTTGATGGGTACACCAATCATCAATCAGCCTCAGGTTGCTATATTGGCCATTGGCGCTATTAAGAAAAAACCTGCCGTTATTGAAACTCCGGAGGGCGATGTTATTGCTATACGCCATATGATGTTTCTGTCACTCTCTTATGATCACCGCGTAATAGACGGTTCGCTGGGCGGGTCTTTCGTTAAGCGCATTGCAGATTATCTGGAGAACTGGGATGTTAGCCGCGAAGTTTAATCATCTTATCTAAATTGTAAAGTACCTCAAACAACAGTTTGCCATTTTTAGTTTAATATATAGCGTGCGGTTTTGCTGCGCCTTACTTAAACTACATTTACCATGAAAAACTACGAAACTTTAGTGGATGCCACTAACGATTTAATGAAAAGAGGATATACGGCCAATCTGAGTATTGAAGGAGATACCGTTGATGATAAATCGCAGAATATAAAAATGACAGCTGATGAATTTTCAATTGATGAATTTTATCGGTTTGAGGGTGCAAGTAACCCGTCGGACATGTCAATTGTATATGCGGTAAACTCACCTAAGCATGGCATCAAGGGTATTATAGTTGATGCTTACGGTACTTATGCTGTAGAGAGCGCATCAGCGGTTCAGGCTAAGCTGCACCACTGGATGATCAGCCATAACCTGCATAGCAGCGACAGGCCAACTGCATCTTAAAAAAAGTATTTAGAAACGAAAAGGGCGCTTGATTTAAGCGCCCTTTTTCTATTTTGGATTTAGCACTTATTGCGCTAAAACTTCTTTTACTCTTTCAGCAGCTTCTTTCAATAATATAGCCGAGAAAACTTTAAGGCCAGAGTTATCAATGAGTTCTTTAGCTTCTTTAGCATTAGTACCTTGCAAACGAACGATGATTGGAACAGGTATGTTACCAATTTCATTGTAAGCATCAATAACACCTTGAGCAACACGGTCGCAACGAACAATACCACCAAATATGTTGATCAGGATGGCTTTAACGTTAGGGTCGCTTAATATAATGTTAAAACCGGCTTTAACAGTTTGGGCGTTAGCGGTACCACCTACGTCAAGGAAGTTTGCCGGTTCGCCACCTGCCAGTTTAATAATATCCATGGTAGCCATAGCCAAGCCGGCACCGTTTACCATACAACCAACGTTGCCATCTAATTTAACGTAGTTAAGGTTTGATTTACCAGCTTCAACCTCAGTAGGATCTTCCTCATTGGTATCACGCATTGCAGCATAATCAGCATGGCGGTATAAAGCGTTATCGTCTAAATTTACTTTAGCGTCAACAGCTAATATTTTGTTATCAGATGTTTTTAATACCGGGTTGATCTCAAACATTGACGAGTCGGTTGCTTCGTAAGCTTTGTATAAAGCAGCGATGAACTTGGTCATGTCTTTAAACGCATCGCCTGAAAGGCCAAGGTTAAAGGCAATTTTGCGGGTTTGGAAACCTTGCAAACCAACTTTCGGATCAATTTCTTCCTTGAATATCAAATGAGGTGTATGTTCTGCAACTTCTTCAATATCCATACCGCCTTCGGTTGAATACATAATAATGTTGCGGCCTTTAGCCCTGTCTAACAGAACACTAATGTAAAACTCTTTGGTTTCGCTTTCGCCCGGATAGTAAACATCCTGAGCAACTAACACTTTACGTACCAGTTTACCTTCAGGACCGGTTTGTGGCGTTACCAACTGCATGCCTAAGATTGCGCCTGCTTTTTCAGCCACCTCATCCAGGTTTTTAGCCAGCTTAACACCTCCACCTTTACCACGGCCACCTGCATGTATCTGAGCCTTAACAACAACCCAGCTTGAGTTGTAATCTTCCTTCATTTTTTTAGCTGCATCAACAGCTTGTTCAACAGTGTCGGCAACGATGCCTTCCTGAACTCTTACACCGAAACTTTTTAGTATGGATTTACCCTGGTACTCGTGAATATTCATGTTTTTAAGCGGATTTTGCGGTAAATCTACAATTTTATACCAATAATGGTTACGTTATTTACATAATTTGCTTGTTACATATAAAAACTTTTCAAACATCAGCGCTTATCTCTTGTAAGTAACCAAAGGATTACTTGATAAGCATTACATTTGTGCAATGTTAAAAGCAACAGCTATTTATAAGGCCTATGGCCAACTCCCTATACTAAAGGGTGTTGATATTGAAGTTCAAAAAAGTGAGATAGTTACTATAGTAGGCGCTTCGGGTGCCGGAAAGAGTACGCTCCTTAATATATTAGGTACATTGGATACGCCTGATAGTGGCCAGCTATTTATAAATGATGTTGAGCTTAATAAACTGAACAATAAAAAGCTTAGTGATTTTCGCAATCGTCAGATAGGGTTTATTTTTCAATTTCACCATTTACTGGCCGAGTTTGATGCATTAGAGAATGTTTGTATCCCTGCTTTTATAGCAGGTATGCCTAAAGCGCAGGCCGAAAAACGAGCTAAAGAATTACTGGACATGCTTGGCTTAAGCTCCCGGTTTGATCACAAACCCAGTCAATTATCAGGTGGTGAACAACAGCGTGTTGCAGTTGCCCGTGCTTTGATCAATGAGCCTTCATTAATATTTGCTGATGAACCTTCGGGAAATCTTGATTCTAACAACGCCCGCGATCTGCATGAGCTGTTTGTTAGGTTAAGAAAGGAGTTTAAGCAAACGTTTATTATTGTTACGCATAATGAGGAACTGGCCAATATTTCAGACCGAAAAGTTTTTATGAAAGATGGTTTAATTGAACAGGTTGCTTAGATATGGCCAATATTTTAATCACCGGAGCGCTCTCTGCCGCAGCTCATAGTTTTAAAAAGCAATTTACTGATAGCACCGTGCTAATGGGCGATTTCAATGAGGTGCCGGAAGTGATGCTTAAGTCGGGGGCTATCAAACAATTGCCCAATCCACAATCACCGTCTTACCCTCATCAAATACTTACCTTTTGTTTGGATAATAACGTAAGTGCCATATATAGTTTAAATGATAGCGAGTTTAACGAGTTAGAACCGGCTTTGCAATTATTTTCAGAATATGGTATTGATATACAATTAGTTAAAAATGATTTATACTGATATAGATAAACAAAAATCAGCGTTTATATTTGAATTAGACAATGTTATTTATCCTGAAAAGGATTACCTGTTTCAGGTGTATTACCTTTTTGCAAGTGCTATAGAATATACCGACCTGATCGATGCAAAGGCTGCAACCGATTTGATGGTGAATACGTATCTTACAGAAGGAGCAGCGCTTGTGTTTGAGCGTGTGAAAGAAAAGCTGGGTGTACAGGAAAAGTACAGGAAAAATTTTGACGACCTGTTACTTACCGTTAAACTCCCGCTTAAATTACTGATATATAAAAAGGTGCTTGAGCTGATGCAGGAAATCGTAATTGACCGTAAAAAGATATTTATTGTAACAGATGGCAATCCGCAGCAGCAACTCAATAAAATAAGACAAACAGAATGGAATGGCTTGGAACAGTATCTTACTTGCTACTTTACGCAGGAAAGTAGACCCAAGCCCGATACAGATGTGATAGAATTGTTGTTAAAAGACCACAATCTGCAAAGACGGGAAATATTGATGATAGGCAATTCAGTAAAAGATGAGTTATGTGCTCAAAATGCGGGCATTGATTATTACGATGTATCTGCCATATTAGAATTAAACTGAAAGATAAATGAAGAAAATTATACACTTTGCAATGGTGCTGCTTGCTTCAGCAACAATGCTATCTTGTAAAAAAAACAGCCCTTCAAACGATAACTCGGCCGATGGGCCGAGCAAGAACGGGACAGAACTGGACCTCATTCGCGACTCGGTTTTTCTGTATGCCAAGGAAGCTTACTATTGGAATGATGCGTTACCTAACTACGGAACTTTCAAGCCCCGCTCTTTTACCGGAAGTAACGATTTAGACGCTTTAACTAAAGAAGTTGATGCCATTTCGCAATACAATGAATTTGACAAAACGCCTAACGGTGCTAAATACTCGTTTATTGATAAGGGCGAAACATCAACTGAATTAGGCGGCACGCAGGGGGACTTCGGTTTTGCACCTTTTTATAACGTTTATGATTCAGGCGATTTGAGAATACGGTATGTTTACCCCGGATCACCGGCTGCCATAGCAGGAATTAAAAGAGGGGATAGGGTAATATCTATCAACGGCAACAGTAACGTAGCTTATGATAATGGCGGAGCGGTTACTCAATTTGTTGTGAATGCATTTTTTTATAGCAACAATATAGCGCTTGTTTTAGAAAGGAATGGCTCTCGATTTTCTGTGAATATTGCTGCCGGTCAGTATACCACAAACCCTGTATTAACATACAAAATATTTGAGGGCTCAAGTGGGCGTAAAACAGGGTATTTTGTATTTAATGTTTTTACATCTGATGAAAATGCCACACCCAGGCTCAACGAGATATTTAGCTATTTTGCGGCTAATGGGGTAACTGATTTAGTTGTTGATCTCCGTTACAACGGAGGTGGATATGTATCTACAGCGGAGTATCTGTGCAATTTAATGGTTCCACTTGCCAACAACAGCAGTGTTATGTATAAAACGTATTATAATAACACTATAACTACAGGTAACGCAAAGTTGTTAGCTAACCAGGTGCGTCGCGACCCGGAAACCGGCGAAGTTTATAATTACGCACAATTATTAAACTTTCTGGCTAAAAATAATACCACCATGTTTGAAAAAAAGGGGGCATTAAACAGCGTTGGAAAAATTTGTTTTATTGTTGGTGGCGGAACAGCATCTGCAAGTGAGCTGGTGATCAATAACATGAAGGGCGTAAACGGAATTGACGTTAAATTAATAGGTAGCAAAACTTATGGCAAGCCGGTTGGATTTTTTGATATAAGAATCAATAAGTATGAAATGTATATACCCGAGTTTGAAACTAAGAATGCTTTATACCAAGGCGGTTACTTTACTGGTATGGTACCAGGATCGGCACAATATCTCGGACAATTAGGTAATGATGACGTAACGCACGATTTTGGAGATACCCGGGAAACATTATTATCATACGCTTTAAATTACATCAACTCCGGAAAATATACAACAACTGGTTCTCAATTACAGGTGCAGTCAACACAGCAAAAACCAATGTTATCAGTAGAACAGGTTTCTACCTTAAATGCAAAGCTTGACAACGGCAAATTTTCCGGAATGATCTACGATAAGCCGCTTAAGCGCAACTAACTAATCAGCCAATTGCCTGATATCTACAGGCACTACACGAGATATTCCCTGCTCAACCATTGTCACGCCGTAAATAATATCGGTGCTGGCGATGGTTCTTTTATTATGCGATACAATGATAAACTGCGAGTCTCTTGAGAATTTGCGGATTATATTGTTGAACTTATCAATGTTGGTATCATCTAACGGGGCATCCACCTCATCAAAAATACAGAAGGGTGCAGGCTTTAGCAGATAAAGTGAAAATAGTATAGCGGTTGCCGTTAACGTTTTTTCACCGCCAGACAATTGATTAATAGAAAGCGGTCGCTTTCCTTTTGGCTTGGCAATTATATCAATGTCAGAATCTAAAGGGTTGTTGTAGTCAGATAATATCAGATCGCAAGAATCCTCATCATTGAACAACGAGCGGAATACATGTATAAAGTTTTCGCGCACCATGGTAAACGCGTGCATAAATTTTTCGCGGGCGGTGTCGTCAATTTCTTTTATGGTTGAAAGGAGGGAAGCCTTAGCTTCGCTCAGGTCTTTTTTCTGATTTTGAATAAACTCATACCGCTCATTCATTTCATTATAAGCTTCAACCGCCATTGGGTTAATAGCCCCAAAATCGTCCAGTTGACCTTTAAGCTTTTCTGTACGTGTACGTAGTTCGCTTTCGTTCTCGTCTTCGTTGGGTTCAGTTTCCGGCAACTCCTGTATATCAACATTAAATTCAACCGAAAGGCGCTCTTTTAAAGCATTTAACTCGATACGGAGGTTGTTTCGTTTATCGCGCAGCTCATTTTCAATAAACTCAAAGTTTTCCTTTTTCTTGCGTAAAGCGCTAACAGCTTCTTCGGCTTCATTTATTTTGCCGCGCAGGTCATAGTATTCGCGTTCGGCTTCCTGGGTAGCTTTTTCAAGGTCTTCTTTCTGGGTGTACATTTCCAGCAAGGTATCGTCAGACAGATCTGAATTTTGTAAAAGCTCCTGAATAGCAGCCTTTACTTTTTCTAACTCGGCTGCATTTTGCTTAATGCGGGTTTCCAGGCTTTCCTGTTGCGTAAAGCGGTAATCCAGATCTTTAGCCAAACCGCTCACCTTGTTTTGTTGTTGGTGAAACCGAATGTTTTCCTGGTTGTACCTGTTAGCGTGCACCGTTACCGATTCGTTCAGTTCGTTAAACGCCTGTTGTTTGTCAAGCAGTAACTCAGCATGCGCCTGTTTGCGTTCCTTTAATTCGGCAAGCAAAGGTTGCAACGCAGCCATCTCCTGCGTTATGGTAGCTATTTTTTTAGCAATATCTTCTTTACGGTTCAGGCTGGTTTCAATAAACGTCTCGTATTGCTCGCGGCGGGTGCGTACGGTTATCAACTCCGTATTTAAGCGATTAAATTCGCTTTGCTTTTGTTTGATCAATGCAGCTCTGCCGGCTGCTTTTAACTCGGCTGCGGCGCTTTGTAACTCATTAGCGCGGGTTTTAAGTTCAAATAAATCAACATCAAGTGATTTAATTTCTTTTGCGAGGTTTTCCAAATTCTTTGCACGACCAATACGTTTGCCTTCAAACAAACCCACCGATCCGCCAGCCATGGTATGCTTTGATTTACTGAACTTGCCGCTTTGAGCCAGTAGTACAATCCCTTCGGGCAGTTGGCTGTTGTTCAGTTCAGCTTCATCATTAACCAGATAAACATTTTTAAGCAGATGCTTACAGAGCGCCTGATACTTCTTATCAACTTCCGTAACATTCAGTGCCGGAATACGGCTTCCGTTAGCATCTGACTTAAACTCCATAATATTGCTTTCCTCGGCATAATTGCTCAAAATAAAAAATTGAGCACGGCCCCGCGAGGCGCTTCCTAAAAGGTTAATGGCTTTTATAGCGTCGTCGTAAGTGTCAACCACATAGTGGTTCATAAACGGCTCCAGGTAGTTCTCAATAGCAACGCGGTACTGCTCACGGCAAAACAAAACATCACTAAACAACGGCACATTTTTTACCCAATCGCTGTTGTTTTTAAGGAAACGGATGGATTCAGGGAAACCTTCCAGATTATCTACCAAGCTTTTGGTAAGGTTATACTCGTTTTGCCTGGCATCAAGCTTACGGCTTTCAACTGTTATCTTTTCTTTCAGCGTAGCCAGTTCATCATCAGTAGCTGCAATTTGCTCCTGCAAAGCTTCCTCACGCTCTACTTCCGTTTTTACCTCCGCTTCTAATTCTGCTGCTCTTTTTTCCAGATCAGCAACGGCATCGTTAAAGTGAGACAGCTCCACCTTTTTATTACTGGCATCGTCCATATTGCGCTGGCTTTCCTGTTCAAGCGCCTGTTGCTGTATCTGCAATATGTCAATGTCTTTTTCGGCCTTATAAACCTGGCTCTGCAGGCTATTGTTAATGTTGTTTAACTCGTTTAGTTCATTACGTGCGGCCGTTTGTTCAATGCGCATATCATCAGCTAATAATTTCAACTCGGCAACTTTGTCGGTTACGTCTCTTAAAACTTCTTCCTCCTGAACTTTTTCTTCGCTAAGGCGCTTAATGTTGTAGAAAACGTGATCAAGCTGTTTACGATCGCGGTCAAGTTCTTCACTTAAACGGCGTTCTTTATCCTGCTGAAATTTAAGCTGCTCATTCTTTATTTTTTTCTCACTCTCGTAAGCGCGTATCTTAGCAACAAACTCATTGGTAGTTTTTTGTTGAATGGATAGGTTTTTCTCTTTGGTTACGCTCTCTAACTTTTGTTGTTGGACACCTGCTTCCAGTGTGTCCATCTGAACAATTATGCCTGATTTTTCCTCTCGTTGTTTTAATTCCTGCGCTTCAATATTGTTTAATGATTCGGCAAAGGAAGACAGGCGGAAGGAGGCAAGCTTAATACTTAAAGACTTGTACTCTTCTTTTAACCGGTTATAACGCTCGGCTTTTTTCGCCTGGTTCTCCAGCATTTTGAGGTTCTTCTGTATCTCAAATAACAGGTCCTCCACACGCTCAAGGTCGGCTTCAGTATCTTTTAATTTATTGAATGTTTGTTTCTTACGCAGCTTATATTTAGATATACCTGAGGCTTCCTCAAATAAATTTCTGCGTGAACCTTCTTTATTAGAGATGATCTCCTCGATCATGCGCAACTCTATTATTGCGTAAGAGTCAGACCCAACTCCCGTATCTAAAAACAGATCGGTGATATCTTTCAAACGGCATTGTACATCGTTTAAACGATATTCGCTTTCGCCGCTTCTGTATAATTTGCGCGTTAAAGTTACCTGTGAATACTCAGTAGGGAGGATGTTTTTGGTGTTATCAAAAGTGAGCGATACTTCGGCAAGGTTAGCGGCTTTTCTGCTCTTGGTTCCGTTAAAAATAACGTTATCCATTTTCTCCGACCGGAGCGCACGTGTGCTTTGTTCGCCTAAAACCCAACGTATGGCGTCAACCACATTTGATTTACCACAACCATTAGGACCCACAATTGCGGTAACACCCTCATTAAAATTAATGGTGATCTTATCGCCAAAGCTCTTAAAACCTTTTATCTCTAATTGTGTAAGCTGCATTTAATGGTATCCCGGCCTTAAATATAGGCCGGAGTCAAATTACATCAAAAAAATGGATAGCTAAAATCTGAGCCACCTTACCTGATCATAACACCAGGTTTGTTAACTAACGGCAGGCGTATAAAGTTAGAATCAACAATACTTTCAGGCAAAAAGATAAATTTCTTATCAAATATCTGGTTGCCTATGTAGTAGCTCACCCAATACTCATTATTTAGTCCGAAGGTTTGCTCATCAATAGGTTCTATTACCTTAAACGCCGTAGCACCAACAATAGGGAACATATGCCTTAAAACAGATGTCTTTACCTGTTCGCCATCTTTTTCGCCATAACCCTTTGATGTGATGAGTACGTTTTCAATTGGCTGTTGCTTTAAATTGATCAAATAAACGTACCAGGTTTTGCTTTCACTGCTTTCACCTTCAAGAGCTACCGCCACAGCAATATCTGTTACTTCATTGTCAGGGAGATCTTTTATCATGCAGCTAAAATAACCATAACAATCAATATAGCCATGTAATGCTATGCAATGTTATAAGTTAGCTACACAGTTGATCTGGCTTTTTAAAAAGTCAGCATCATTAGTCTTTATGTTGATAGGCTTCAATTGATTAATGTACCGTAATTCAATCAATGCTATGCTGTTGTTTTTAATTTGCTCAACATCAGCGGCAGTTAAACTAACCGTATATACTTTTGATCTGACGGTTGACTCATCATTTTTTACTGCTTTTTCAAGCTTAAGTTGTTTAACTAACACAGCACTTGTATTGGTTTTAAAAGCTATAGTGCCCAGGTTAGCGTGAGCAATATTTCCGGTATAAACAAGCTTTAACGAATACGCTTCGCCGGTGTTGTTTTTGGCAAGGATGGTCTGCACTAATAATGAGTAATACCCGGCAGACGTGTTACTATATTGATAATTTTCCAACGAAGTAGAGATGCGCTCATCTCCATTTTGAATGCTTGTGCCGCATTGCGCCATAGCCTTTCCGGTAAAGGCGATCACTAGGATCAGGAAAAAATTTAATGCAAGTTTATTTTTTAAAAGCGAGGACATAACGACGATTTATTAGCTCTTTTTCTGTAAATAAATGATATCTCGAAAGTTTGAGGCCTGTAGTTAGACAGCTGAGATGATGTAAAGCTGTAATTTAAACCTACACCATAATTATTATAATCAACACCCACATATGGAATGAAGGATTGCCCCAAACGATGCCACAAACCTAAATAAAATTTGACTCTGGGTTCCGTTGAGTTGAAATAGGGCTGGGCAGTTGAAATTCCGTAGGCTACTCCAAAAATTTTATCGGTAATGTTTTGCTGTTCTGCGTAAACCCCGCTGAATAATACCGAAGATTGATCATTTACGTAAACTTCCCCACCCATATGGATCGTTGTTCTGAACGGTACCTTATAGCCGGTTTCATTAAACAACTGTTCGGTTGGGCGGGTAGCATGGTAAAGTGAGGTGCCAATGTATAGGTTAGCTTTTTCAACGTGGTAAGAATAGATCAAGCCTGCATTTGCCTCAAGATAGCTGGTGGCGGAATAACGCGTATCTACGTAGTTTGGCAAAGACCTGTCAAAAAAATCTACATTGAACTGAGATGCAAAGGTAAGTTGATTGTAGTTGATAAACCTGTTGGCATATGTTGCCTGCATACCTACTGTTAAAATATGTCGTCCATCGCTGGCGAGGCTTTTATGGTAAGCTCCGGAAGCGGATAGGAAGGTGCTTTCCAATGCTCCGTTTAAAGATTTATCGAATATCCCGCTGAAGCCAATGCCAAATATATCAAAGTCAGGCATTTGCTCCTGAAAAAGTTTAGCATCAAATGATATGCTGGTTGTATGATAGCTTGAGCCTACATTCCACCACTGAACGCGTTGATTAACGGCCACTCTGTAATCGCCGTCAAATAACCCGGTATTGGCCGGATTTAGCGACAGTGGCGATGCGAAATATTGCGTGAAATAGGGGTCTTGTGCTGAAGCAGGTAAGATGTAAAGTAATATCGCAATTAAGCAAAAAGTAAGCTTGATACAAAGTTTCTTCATGCTACTTTAACAAAACGGTATTACCACTTCTGCGAACAATGTTTCCAACATAGTCAATTCCTTCAGCGTACCAGGTAAATACATCCAAAAACTGAACCTGCGATTTATAAACGCCATCCCAACCACTCGTCGGGCTTGGGTTGTTTGTTTGAAATACTAACACTCCCCAGCGATTGTAAACTTTAAATGACGTAAGCTCTTTTACGCTAACCAAAAACGGGTACAACCGGTTGTTCTGTGTTTGCATGGGTGTAAATGCCTTTGGTACCTGTATATCAGGTATATTTGATACTAACACCTCTACAGGTTTTATAACAAAGCAACCGTACTTGTTTTCACCTTTTATATAATACGTTCCTGTTTGGGTCACTTTTTTAGGCGTGGAAACCGGATCGGTCGCAGCTGCATCGCGCCAGTAAGTAAATTTAGCAACTCCCATACTACCTTTTGTAACAGATGCATCAGTCAGATCAACCGTATTTGGGGTGTATACCTTTTTAGGGTCGGCAACTGTTAATACAGGGAGGGCGTGAATAGTTACTAATACGGGTTTAATTATTTCGCAGCCATATATGCTTGTCGCTTTTATATAGTAAAGTCCGCTATCTGCAACGGCAGTCGGTTTGCTCAATGGTTTGGTTGCGGCCGCGTCTAACCAATAAGTAAGTTTATCGACATTGGTGCTTCCACCAGTTACGTTTCCTTTGGTTATGTCAATAGTTTCGGGGTAACAAACCGCAGCAGGTTCAGTCACTTTTAGTTCGGGGAGCGGGTTAACGGTAACCACAACCGGCTTTACCATTTCGCATCCGTTTTTATTGATAGCTTTTATAAAATATTGGCCGCTTACACCAACTTTATCCGGCGATGATAAGGGTTGTGTACAAGCAGCGTTTAACCAGTAGCTAAAGCTTAGGTTGATGTCACTCCCTGTTGTTACCTGAGCTCTTGTTAAATCCACTGTAGACGGAAAGCAAACGGCAGCGGGGTTAGATATGTTTAATACAGGCAGATCATAAAAAGTTACAGAAACCGGCTTTATAGTTGAGCACCCATTCGCGTTAGTACCCTTTATATAATAGGTTCCGGCTGTTGTTATTTGTGACGGGTTTGAAAGTTGTCGGGTAGCAGCAGCATCGGTCCAGTAAGTGTAAGTTAAGCCGCTTGCACTTCCGGCTGTGATGCCTGTAGTTGTAATATCCACTGATGATAACAGACACACTGTGGCAGGGTTAACTATATTAATAACGGGAAGCGGGTTAATTATAACATTAACCGGATTTACTACGTAACATCCGCTTGAAGACGTTGCCTTAATGTAGTATGTTCCACTTGCGCCGATAGCATCTGGTTTGTTTAAAGCCACGGTAGCAGCAGCATCTGTCCAGTAGGAGTAGGTTATATTGGCTGTTTTGTTAGTTATAACCGACGAATTGGTTATATCAATTGTTAACGGATAACAAACTGCTGCCGGGTTAGTTACTTTAAGCTCCGGTAGCGGATTAATAGTTATGTCAACAGGTTTCACCGTTTCGCAACCGTGTACATTTGTAGCTTTTATAAAATACTGACCGCTAACACCAACCTTATCTGGTGCCGGCAGAGGTTGAGTACAACCAGCATCTAACCAATAAGTAAAAGTTAAATTAGGGTCACTTCCGGAAGTTATCTGTGCCGATCTGATATCAATGGTAGACGGAAAACAAACCGGGGCCGGGTTTGATATTTTCAATATAGGCAAGGCGTAAAAACTCACCGTAACGGGCTTTATTACAAAGCATCCGTTAGCGTTTGTTCCCTTGATATAGTAAGTGCCTGCCGTTTTTATTTGCGACGGTGTTTGGAGAGCTTGGGTAGCGTTCAGATCTGCCCAATAGGTAAAGGTTAAACCTGTTGAACTTCCGGTGGTTACTGCTGGTGCCGTGAGATCAACTGATGAGGTTACACAAACCGATGGTGGGTTAACTACCGTAAGTGTTGGCAGCGGAACTATCGCTACTTTAACCGGACTAACAACATAACAGCCCGCTGCTGATGCTGCTTTAATGTAATACGTTCCGCTTACTGCAATAGCATCGGGCTTTGTGACCGCCTGCGTGGCAGCAGCGTCTTTCCAAAACGTATAACTCAAACCGGCTGTTTTGTTAGTAATTACGCCAGCAGTGGTTATATCAACAGTAGATGGGAAACAAACGGCGGTTGGATCTTTTACGGTTAAAGTAACCGGGGGATTGGCCTTTGTTACCACGCTGGTTGTATAATTACAACCAAATCCAACAAACGGTATCAGGTCTAAAACAATGGTTTTATTATCATTATTGGCCGTCGGCAATTCCAATACCTGGCCGGTACCTAATAATTTTGATCTGTCTGCATTGAACCAGTTGTATTTATCAAACCCGGCAGGCCCAGTTAGTTTAAAGGTTGGCTGTTCAGGGCAAAAATTATTACCCGTTATGAGCGACGAGCATGTTTTGTTTACATCAACATAGGCATAACCAAAATGCCCTGACTGTGTACAGTCTGCCGTTGAAAATTCCAACCTGAGCTGGTGACCCTGGTAACCATATAAGTTAATACTTGCAGGGGTCCAGTCTTTATAAACTATGCCTGATAATTTTTTAAAGCCGGGTAAATTTGCTGTGGCAACGTAATCAAAAGATCCGCAGTCTATGTAGCTATTGGTAGTTATGTCAAAAACTTTAGCTGTAAAACGGGGTTGCTGTGCTGCCGGATGCCCCGGATCTTCTAAAACCACCGCATACTGATAGGTTACAACAAAATCTGCCTGATTATTGGGTACGGTAAAGGTGTAGCTAATCCTTTCAGCCCGCGAACCCGTGCCATCATTACCCAATTTAACAATGTAGTCGCTTCCATCTGGTGCCGCAAGTTTAATGGGCACATAACGGTCAACCGCACTGCTGCTTTTTAAAACCTGATGAATGCCGCTGATTGGACTGGTTAATGATACATTAATTAAGTTGGTATTACCGGATGATGATGTGGTGCCCGAATAACATTGCCAGTTTTGAAAACCGCCTAATTCAAAATCAATATTTAAGGGGCAAGTGGCCTGCGAATAACTTTTGGCTGCACTAAAAATAACGGCAATAATTATAATAGCAAAAGACCGTAAAGTCTTGAAGCTTTTATTTAAATGTGTTAAAGGCATCAATGTGATAAAGCATTAAAAAATTAATGCTCACTTCCAATGCGCTGTAATTCTTAGGTGTTGAAGCAAAGATACTTAATTTTAGCTTCAACACAAATAGAAAATGGTGATTTACACCACTTTATTATTATTTTTTTGCGCCCTTTTTTTGAAACCTGCCACCACCTTTTTTGGGCGCTTTGCTGTCGGCCTCAGCTAAGGCTTTACATTCCTCGTAAGTAAGTTCAAGAGGTTCTTTGCCCTTTGGTATTTTAACATTTTGTTTGCCAAATTCAATATACGGCCCCCAACGTCCGTTTAGGATTTTTACAGTCGGATCCTCATCGAATACTTTAATCAGCTTCTCCGCATCTTTTTTGCGTTTAGCTAATATCAGCTCAATGGCCTGTTCTTCAGTAACATCCAGCGGATCTATTTCTTTTGGCAAAGATACAAAAGCGCTGTTATGGCTTATGTAGGGGCCAAATCTGCCTATGGCAACTTTCATTACCTTGCCTTCAAACTCACCAACTTGTTTAGGTAATTTAAACAGTTCTAAGGCCTCTTCTAATGAAATCGTCTCTATGCTTTGTCCTGTACGTAAACTGGCGTACTGTGGTTTGTAATCCTTATCATCGCCGGCATTTTCGCCAATCTGCACAAATGGCCCGTAACGGCCTATACGTACAGAAATCTTTTCGCCGGTTTCGGGGTGTACACCTAACTCGCGCTCACCTGTAGCTTTATCAGCCGTTTGGATGGTATTTTCTACATCTTTGTGAAAAGATTTATAAAATACATCAAGCATTTTTGTCCACTCTTCTAAGCCTTGCGCTATCTCGTCAAATTGCTTTTCAACCTTGGCGGTGAAGTTAAAATCTACTATACCTTTAAAGTGCTGAACTAAAAAGTCGTTTACTACAGCACCAATATCTGTAGGAGAGAGTTTGCCTTTTTCGGCACCCGTTGTCTCGGTGCGCTGCTCTTTATTAATGCTTTTATCTTTAAGGGTTAACACACTGAAATTACGCTGTTTACCCTCACGTTCCTCTTTAACTACATAACCACGGTTTTGTATGGTAGAGATGGTAGGCGCATAAGTTGACGGACGACCAATACCGAGTTCCTCCAACTTTTTAACTAAGCTGGCCTCCGTGTAACGTGACGGTGGACGAGAGAAACGCTCGGTAGCAGTCATTTCCTGCAGATCCAATTGCTGGCCCTTGCTTAAAGGCGGCAGCATGGTGTTGTCATCGTCCTGCTGGTTATCCTCTTCCTCGTCGTTTGATTCCAGATAAACTTTCAGGAAGCCGTCAAACTTCATAACCTCGCCGTTAGCTGTCAGTTCTTCTTTGCGGGTTGATATGCCAATTTTAGCGGTAGTTTTCTCAAAAGCCGCTTCGCTCATTTGCGATGCTATGGCGCGTTTCCAAATCAGTTCGTACAAACGTTTTTCAGAACCGTCGCCTTCAATAGTGTGATTGTTAAAATAAGTAGGGCGTATGGCCTCGTGTGCTTCCTGTGCTCCTGCGCTTTTGGTTTTGAAAGTGCGACGATGATAGTACTTATCGCCGTAAGCACTCATAATCTCCTGTGATGCTGCGTTTAAAGCGGTGTCAGATAAATTGACACTATCGGTACGCATGTATGTGATGTGTCCTGATTCATATAGCTTTTGTGCTACCTGCATAGTGCGGGAAACCGAAAAACCCAACTTACGACTGGCCTCTTGTTGCAAGGTTGAAGTGGTGAACGGAGCTGCCGGTGAGCGCTTAGCGGGACGGGTTTCTAAACTATTTACATTAAAAATAGCGTCAACACAATCTTTTAAAAAGGCTTCTGCATCTTCCTTTTTAACAAAGCGCTCGCCAAGTTCGGCTTTGAATGCTTGTTTACCCTTGCCAAATATGGCTACAACACGATAGGCAGCTTCAGAGTTGAACTTGTTGATCTCGCGCTCCCGGTCAACAATCAAACGTACCGCAACTGATTGCACACGCCCGGCAGACAATGATGGTTTTACTTTCTTCCAAAGAACAGGAGATAGTTCGAAACCTACCAACCTGTCTAAAACGCGACGTGCCTGTTGCGCGTTTACCAGGTCGTAATTTATTTTACGCGGATTTTCTATTGCTTTAAGAATGGCCGGCTTGGTGATCTCGTGGAATACAATACGCTTAGTATTCTCATCTTTCAGATTCAGGGTATCAAACAAGTGCCATGATATGGCTTCTCCCTCGCGGTCCTCGTCCGATGCCAGCCAAACCGTATCGGCCTCCTTAGCTAATTTCTTTAACTCACTAACTACCTGTTTTTTATCGGCAGGCACCTCATATTTCTGTTTAAATTTATTGGCTACGTCAATAGCATCTTCAGATTTTACCAGATCACGGATATGGCCATAACTCGACTTAACAGTGAAGTCTTTACCAAGGTATCCTTCAATGGTTTTGGCTTTCGCCGGAGATTCTACGATGAGTAAATTTTTAGCCATTCAGCAATAGTTTTTTTGCAAATAAAACATAAAGAACCCGAAACACAAATTTGTTTCGCGGTTTTATTTTGAAAAAGTGTTAAATAATTGGAAAAAAGGAAGCAATTTTTCTAATTATTAACAATGAATAATAGAAAAATCGCAACGGAATGCAGGTATTAACACGCTACATTAAAAAACCACCACCTAAAAGGTCGTTGCCTTCGTAAAAAACAGCCGATTGCCCAGGCGCAACACCTGATACCATATGCGCGAAATCAACTTTCATATGTTCGCCCATTTGCACTATGTGGCTTTGTGCGCCGGCATCTTTGTAGCGTATTTTGGTAACTGCTTCAATTGGCTCTGTAATGCTTTCGTATTTTATCAGGTTAAGATTTTTAACCCAAGCCTGTTTGCGGTGCAATTCTTCTTCGGTACCTAATACAACGGTGTTAGTTGCAGCATCAATGCGAGTAACAAACATAGGCTGACCTAAGGCTATGCCTAAACCGCGGCGTTGGCCAATGGTATAAAAAGGGTAACCCTGGTGTTTGCCCACAATAGTTCCGTCTGTTAAAACAAAATTACCGCCCGCTACCTTTTCCTCTAAGGTAGGTACTTTGTGGCGTAGAAAGGCTCTATAGTCATTATCAGGCACAAAGCAGATCTCGTAGCTTTCGCTTTTACCAGCCAACTCGATCTGACCCATATCTAATGCCATTTGCCGTATCTCTGGTTTGGAGAAACTGCCTAACGGAAATTTCGTGCGCGCTAAATTTTCCTGCGAAACGCCCCATAGTACGTATGATTGATCTTTGTTCTCGTCTTTGCCTTTTGAAATAACGTACCTGCCATTATCCTGTAGGCGTATGTTGGCGTAGTGGCCTGTAGCTATGAACTCGCAATCTAACTTATCGGCACGTTTTAAAAGCGCCTCCCATTTGATGTAGGTATTGCACAATACACATGGGTTGGGGGTGCGGCCGGCCAGATATTCGTCAACGAAGTTGTCTATAACAAAATCGCCAAACTCGTTGCGGATATCCAGTATATAATGCGGAAAGCCATAACCAACAGCCAATGTGCGGGCATCATTAATGCTGTCCAGACTGCAGCATCCGGTTTCTTTTGAGCTGCCGCCGGCAGAAGCATAGTCCCATGTTTTCATGGTGAGGCCAATCACCTCATAACCCTGCTCGTGTAGCATAACCGCTGCTACCGAGCTATCAACCCCGCCGCTCATGGCCACCAAAATACGTCCGTGCTTACTCATTATTTTGCAAAGATAATAATTAGTTGATTAGAGATGAGTTGATTGGTGATTAGTGGCTTTTGGGTGACGGTTGGACGTAGATAATATTTTGTGGGCGTTCTTGTATTGTTAAAACAATATATAAAGTTTTAGATTATATGAATAGTGTAAATACTTGATAAATAATATAACTTTCTTTTAAGTTAAGAGCGAAATCGGTATTTAAACCAAGCTTGCACGTGTTTTTTTAGCGCGCTTCCGAGGGCTCAAAATCAAGTGGCAATAACTCATTTACCCTTTGCTCCGCCATTTTACCGCTCCATATCAGGTTACTTTCGTTGTAACTGTCAGGAGTTAAAGCCACTGCATCAGTTGGCCTTTTAAGCGTTATTTCTCCGCTTTGAAAGGTTACCCATGAATCAAACACACCGCCATTATATGAAAGCATTGCAAAAGGTCTGCCCGAATAATACATCCCCTGATTATGTACGATGATGTTGTTTAACAGATCTTCCTTATTCGCTCTTATATTGTTAAAAATAAAATTGAACTTTTGCTGGTCGTAATTGAAATTAATATTATTGAAGCCGTAATCAAATTTGGTTTTTTTCCTATCGTTAGCCCAATTCTTCCCCCAAGTCATCCCCTCCAATACTAAACGTATAAAATGCATTCTCGACCCATAGTAGGCCTTATCTCGGGCTTTGTGAATCTTTTTCATCTCACCGGGCGTAAGTCCCAATGTGTCCTCCTCAAAAACATAATTACCCTTGTATGATGTTTGCATGTTACGATATGGTTCCCAATCGTACAATGTTGGCTGGGGCGCGTACGAAAAACCTGACAAATAGTAAGTGATCTTATAACCGAGTTTTTTATTGTGAATTATTAAAGGTTGGTTTACAGTAGCCTCTAATGTTTGTGTTTTTTTATTGTAAGTGAAATTGATATCATCGGGATTGCTTATAACACAGTCTTTGTTGCGCGAACCGATGAATTGGGTTAAAAATACTTTCATCTGCTTTTCGCGGGTCGTTATAATAGTTCCAACAGTCACTTCGCGCAAAGCCCGGGCACGCGGGCTTAATACCACAGTTAAGGTTTTGCCATTGTAATTAACTATCGTGTCTGGTTGATAACCGAGGCTGCTTATAATCAATGGTGTTTTGGTCTCATTGGTATAAAATACAAACTCGCCCTGTACATTTGAAGTGGTACCTTTTGATAAGCCGCTTAAATAAATACTGGCATTAGGAATAGGATTGCCCGTGGTAGCATCTACCACTTTACCTCTTACTGATTGCGCGTTAACAATTGTTGATATAAGTAGAATAGCGGTAAACAAATACCATATCAGTATTTTCTTCTTCATTTATTAGTGATAGCGTTTATGTTTTGTCTGTTGGTAATGACAAAGGTTTATTTACTAAAAGTAATAATATAATACACGTCCGTCAACTCTGTATGTACAGAGACGCGACGCTTAAACACAAATAAATTCTATGTCTTGCTCAATACTTCTCCGTAATAAATCCATTACATACAAAATACTACTAGGGAAAAGGCGCCATTTAAAACTCCCTAACTTATTAGATAGCACGCTTTAAACTATTGGCCCATTTTACAATCTGCACTATATATTTTACATAAATATTTTGCAGAAAAGCCTTATAATAGCGTGCTGAAATTTAGGCGGCATAAAACCAGCCCAAAATTGACCTTGAACGAAGATTAAAACCAATTATATATAATGAATCCTTCTTTTAAAAAGTTGTTATCATCATTTAAACACAAACGAGGTTATCAGTTTGCTGCATTAGGTGTTATAGCATTATCTTATTCGGCTTATGTAGCCATTAATGATGACCGCATATGGTCGTCATATCGTGGTAATTCCGAAACTAATGCCTATTCACCGTTATCACAGATCAATAAAGATAACGTACAAAACTTAGAGGTAGCCTGGCAATTTGGGCCGGGATCTGTTCCTGCAGCGGCCGGTGCAGCACCGGGCCGTGGCTTTGGGGGTGGCGGCAGTCAGTCAAATCCAATTATTGTTGATGGCACTATGTATTCAATACTGGGTCGTGGCAAAATTTACGCTATAAACTCAACTACAGGCGAGCAAATGTGGGAGTTTGATCCATCTGTTGCCAATTTAGGCGGCGGTGTTTCCAGGGGTGTTACTTATTGGGAAAAAGGAAGCGACAAACGCATTTTAGCCGCCATTGGTAATAATTTGGTAGCTATTAACGCTACAAACGGCGAGATGATAAAAACCTTTGCCGATGGTGGTAAAGTTGACCTACGCGTAGGTTTGCGCGATGACCCTAAAACTATTGCGGCGGCTGGGTCTTCATCTCCGGGCGCAATTTATGGCGACCTGATCATAATGGGTGGCAGGGTTGACGAAAGCTACGGCGCTGCACCGGGTTATATCCGCGCGTACAATGTTATTACAGGTAAGTTGACATGGACCTTCCATACCATTCCGCTACCGGGAGAGTTTGGTTACAAAACATGGCCTAAAGATGCCTGGAAAGAATTTGGCGGCGCTAATGACTGGGCCGGCCTAAGTGTTGACAAAAAACGCGGCATGGTGTTTATTGCAACAGGCGGAACATCATATGACTTTTACGGTGTTGACCGTAAGGGCGACAACCTGTTTGCTGATTGCGTTGTTGCTTTGAACGCTAAAACCGGTAAATACATCTGGCACTTTCAAACCATTCACCACGATTTGTGGGATTGGGATCTTACCTCGCCGCCAAATTTGGTTACTATCACCAAAAATGGCGTAAAAAGAGATGCCGTTGTACAATTAAGCAAAAGTGGTTTTACTTATGTGCTTGATCGTGTAACAGGTAAACCGCTGTTCCCTATTAAAGAAACACCTATGCCGAAATCCGACATTCCGGGCGAGGTTACTTCACCAACTCAGCCAATACCAGTATTGCCTAAGCCTTTTTCGCGCCAGATCATTAGCGAGAAAGACATCAGCAACTTCTCGCAAGCTGCGCACGATTCTTCAGTGAGGTTATTCAAGAGCCTGCGTTATGAAGGTATATTCACACCGCCTTCTGTTAAAGGAACATTCCACAGCCCGGGCTCAAACGGTGGTGCTGATTGGGGTGGTGGTTCGTTTGACCCGCGCACCAACATCATTTACATAAAAACAAATGAAGCGCCGGAGATCATCAAAATGCAGAAGTTAGAGAACCGTGTGGTAGCCAACCAAACCGACTTTGAGGTGGGTAAAGGTATTTATACAACTTACTGCGTGGCCTGCCATGGTGCCGATAAATTAGGCGACGAGCAAAGCTATCCGTCGTTATTAAATGTTCAGAAACGTTTAACCGACGCGCAGATCATTGCCAAAATAAAAGTTGGTGGTGGTAAAATGCCTGGTTTTGCTTCTGTTATTAATGATAAGGCAAAAGAGGCAGCTATACTCTCATACGTAACAGGAAATGATACTAAAACAACAACCGCTTCTGATGGCAAACCTGTACCGCAAAAGGTTAGATATACCAACGTTGTAGCTTACAGAGCGTTATCTGATATGAACGGTAATCCGTTCCTTACACCACCCTGGGGAAATTTGGTTGCAATTAACTTAGCTACAGGCAAAGAGTTATTTCGCGTACCTGCCGGTAATGACGAAACACGCCAAAAACCAGGCGAACCTGAAACAGGTTTGACCGGAAACGCCGGCGCCGTATCAACTGCCGGTAACATTGTATTCTGGGGTGGAGGCCGCGACAAAAAGTTAAGAGCTTTTGATTCTAAAACCGGTAAGGTAATCTGGTCAACCGTTATGCCAGCCTCTTCAAACGCTACACCAAGTATATACAAAGGTAAAGATGGTAACCAATACATTGCCGTTACCATTGGAGCAGACGCTACACATCCAAACGGGTCAATTATTACTTACAGATTGAAAAAGTAACAAGCAATAATAATTAAATAGTAAAGGGCTGGTTTTTAACCGGCCCTTTTTTGTTATTTATACTTTTGATGCTTTCTCAAAAGCTGTAGAATTATTGATTTTTCGTTGTTGAATAAACTGGTAAACCGAACCGGTTATAAATATTAATAAAAATACAAGCAGTGTTTTCGCAATTATTGGGTCGGTTGGTGCCTTAGCTAACGGCTGGCCCAGCGGAACGCGGGTTAAAGTTTCGTTGACCGTAGGTACCCACGATAGAAAAAAACTAAATGATAGCAGAAAGTTCTCTAACAGCCTGGCTTTGTTGTTTTCTTTTTTTGTTTTGTTAAGCCAGTATGCTGCTGCTACCAAAACTACGATAAATAATGCGAAAACATGCCCGGCATTAAAACCGCCCAACTTTGATATACCCAAAGCGGTTAACGATGTGATAACCGTTCCGTAGAAATATATTTTACCGCTGCCGTTCGCCAGATTTATCTTGCCGAATTTTATGTAGGATACAATAGCGGCAACAATAGCTGCAACGCCTATAACGGTATGCAAGATACCTAAGTTAGTCAAGCTCATTTTAATAACGATTTAAAATTAACGTTGATTTATAAGGGGAGAGGTCCCCGGCAGCATTAAGCTACCAGGTGCGCCTCTGAGGTGATAGTAATTTTTAGTGCTTTTGATATTAAACAGTTTTGTTCAGCTATTTTGGTGATGGCTTGAAAATCTGCTTCTGAAATACCCGGAACAGCGCCTGTAATAGAAAGATGAGAGCCTGTGATGTCAAAACCTTCCATTGATACGGTTGCTTCAGTATCTAATGATACAGGATTCAGTCCTTTTTCGGTTAGGGCTAAACTAACAGCCATGGTAAAACAGCCTGCGTGAGCTGCAGCTAACAGTTCTTCAGGATTGGTGCCTTTTTCTTCGCCGGTGAAACGGGTTTTAAAACTGTAGTTGGTGTGGTTTAAAATTTCGCTTTGGGTAGTTAACCGGCCTTTACCTTCTTTAATAGTGCCTTCCCAGTGTGATTTTGCTGTGCGTTTCATGTTGTTTCTGATTTAATTTTTTGTTTGTCGATATTGACAATACAAAGGTGCAGCACCGCCATGAAACGCGTTTTGTAAATCAGGTCAATTACTTGGCAATTTGGTTCAGCCTGTAATTGGTAGGCGATACGCCATATTTATCGTGAAAGCTTTTAGTGAAATTAGCCAGGTCATTAAAACCACAGTCGAACGCAATATCGGCAATACGGTTATCTGAAGCCAGGAGCAGTTCTGCCGCTTTCTCTAACTTTTTATTTTTTATATAGTTAGCGGGTGAGTCGTTATACATTTTTGCAAACTCCCGTTTAAAAGATGAAACGCTTAAATTGGTTTTCTGCGCCAGTTCATCAATACTCAGTTGTGAAAACAAGTTAGCTTCGATTACCTGTTGGAACGAGAACTTTACAGGAGAAAACAGCTGCGATAAGATAACCTGAATAGTTGACACCTGTTGTGTTTGCGACAACAGGAGAATGATCTCTTTTAACTTTAAGGTCAATATCTCATCATTCACTAACGATGGATTTTCAAAGTAAAAAAGCAATCCTTCAATGTATTTCTGTATCAGGAAATCGTTATTGATCTTACCATGCGACTGGTTTGATACGGCTTTACCCGGCTGAACAATGGCCGGCAATTCTTTCTCGTAAATTTTTTTTAAAATTTCGGGATGGAAGGTAACAATAACCACTTCGCCTATGCCACTCTCTTTAGTGTTTCTAACCTGTTTGCCCGATTGCAGGCAATTTAACAACAGTGATTGATTGGTAGGAACATGAGTTTGGTCGTCCTCAAACTGAAACTCCATTGCACCTTGCAACAAATATAAAAAACACGCGCGTTCTTCTACCGGGAAATCAAAAGTGAAAGGCGGTTTTACCACCAGCTTTTGTAGAAATGATTTTCCAAACAGGTCGATTTTTTTATAGTTGTTTTGCATTTTCTAAAATACTTGCAGGAGGGAAATTTATATTGCTAAGATAGTAAAAGGGGACATGATCTATGTGACGCAAATGCTTTCAAATAAATTCAAATCCTGTAATCAAGAAAATCATATAAATCTTAGTTTAAGACTTAGTGTATTGAACCCTGTCCCATTTGGTGGACCAAATTAGGTCAATACTCAATTTATAAACTGATATTTTTTTGGTGGGACAGTTACTTTAATTGATATATACTGAATTTGAGTTAGTTATAAAATTCATTTTGAGCTAAATAAATGCCTCGTCGCATATGCACATGGTACACCTTAGTGTTTAAACTTAAAACCACCTGAAGTTAGGCCTGCTTGTCAATGGTGAAAAAGACCATGGTATAGAGCTTAAAATAAGCACCAGCGCAATAGTAAACCAGATGGCCATGGTTTTAAATTTATCAGTATCGTTTTGCAGTCGCTTGGCTTTAGCTGATCCAACCGTAATCACGCCAACCGCTATCAACATCACCGTAATATGCTCCATCCCGAAAAACCTGATGGCCCTTTCGTGCACAGCCGTACCGAAATTATGCAGAAAATAAGAGACGATAGGGCTTACAAAATAAAGCGTTACACCCAATACAAACTGGATATGTGCAAAGGTGGTAGCTATAGTTCTTACGCGGTTATCAAACTTCAGGAAGCTGCGTTTTTGCAGCCAGCCCCTGTAACTCCAAAAAATGGCGAACAAAAGGCTGCCCAATACCAGCCAACGGGTAAGCGAGTGTAAAGTAAGTAAGGTTGAATACATATTGAGGTAGACGACCGGCGTAAATAAATATTTTACAACAACTTCAATTTTTATTTTCCTGCACTACCGTTTAATATCAAACCTGCTTCTACATCAACTTCATTTTCTATTTCATTTTTAGTTGGAAATCTCGCAAGGCGATCTATTTCCTTCAAAAGACGAGGATTGTTTGTGTTTTTTAAAAGAACAACCAATATCCAATATTTCCAAAGCGAGTCGTCTCCTCTTAAAATTTTGATTAAATCATCCGTAATTTTATCTACAAACGGGAATAATATTTCTGCGATTGGTCTTGCCACAGGCCAATTCATGTCTTGTAACCACTCCAACAGTTCCGGAACAATGGGGTGAATTTCTTCAAACGTAAGTTTGCTTAGCTTTTCAATCCCTTCTTCATCAAACTTGTTTTTTGGAATCAATTCTTTTAAATCCACGTCACCTATCATTAAATGTTATTTTTAACTACATCACCTTTTGATCTTCATACGTCGGCCCGTATAAGCCCGGTACCATATTTCCGGTTGCGCGCAGGTAAACTATCAATTCGCCCCGGTGATGATAAATGTGATTGAACAGAAAGCCACGCGCTACAATGCCACGCGGCATAGGGCCCAGCACAACTTTGTCGCCAACTTTCATAGTCCAGTTTTGCTGCAGCTTTTCTTCGGTAAGCGTATTTAATGCTGCACGCGCTTTCTCCACATTGTTTTCAAAAAGGGCCAAAGTAGCTTTGATATCATTGGTATCGCCGCGCTCAAGTGAGTCGGTTGCAATATCATAAACGTCCTGGGTTATGGTGCCAACATACCAGTGGTAAATGGTGGCAATGTGCTGGGCAAGTTCGCCCATTGTCCATGAAATTTCGGACGGTTGGTAGCCAAGGTCTTTTTCAGGCACTGCATTTAATAGTTTGCGGGTGCTTTCAACTTCGTGCTCAAATTCAATTTTAAGATAATCGATTATCATAGGTTTGTTTTTTTATTAAAAGTGAAGTTAGTAACAAACAATCAGTAACAAAAGAGGTTTGTACCGGCACAATCAATAACTGATAACAATCATTTACTTTAGTAGGAGAGAGCCATACTCAAAACTTTTTCTGAAATTAGCCGCCCATGAAGACAGAAGTATTTATTCCCTGTTTTATAGATCAGCTTTTTCCTGATACTGCTTTCAATACCGTAAAGTTATTGGAAAAGGCGGGATGCGAGGTGAGCTACAACCCCGAGCAAACCTGCTGCGGACAGCCGGCATTTAATGCAGGCTTTTGGGACGAGGCTAAAACAGTAGGTAGAAAGTTTTTAGATGGTTTTGCTGAAGACAGTGTTATTGTTACGCCATCCGCCTCGTGCACAGGCATGGTAAAAAACTACTATAATGATCTCTTCACTAATACAACAGTACATAACCATTGTAGGGCGGTACAGGGCAATATATTTGAACTGTCTGATTTCCTGGTCAATATTATTCATTTTGATAACTTCGGCGCTGAACTGGATGGTCGTGCAGTTTACCATGATAGCTGCAGCGCGTTGCGTGAGTGTAAAATAAAAGATGAACCGCGACAATTACTATCAAAAGTTTTGGGCCTGGAACTGGTGGAACTAAAACAAGGCGACACCTGTTGCGGCTTCGGCGGTACCTTCGCTGTTAAGTTCGATGCTATATCGGCAGCAATGGCGCAGCAGAAAGTTGATTTTGCTATGGAAGCAGGTGCTGATTACATCATCTCGACAGATGCATCCTGCCTGATGCACCTGCAAAGCTATATCGACAAAAATAACCTCACAATAAAAACCATGCACCTGGCTGATGTTTTGGCTAACGGGTGGGGGAATGTGTAGCTGATTTCGGAGTTCGGATTTTCAATTTCGGATTTGTTTTGGCAATCAATTTGCTGATTGTTGGTTATGCAACGCTACCAATCGTCTAACACAAACACCGGAATTATCGCTTATGATATTCTACCTGATGGTATCAGTATAAAGTTCAGGGATGGTTCCGTGTATCTCTACACAACCGAAAGCACCGGTAAAGAACACTTAAATAAAATGGAGAAACTGGCCCGCAAGGGCGAGGGGTTAACCACCTATATCAACCAGCATGTGCGGGAGAATTATGCTGAGAAATTACATTGATCTATGTTTACTCCTCAAAGTGGTAAAAGCAGGATAAGGCATGATGCTTGTTCAACTAAACTGTAATCTGTTGTATCATGAGCAATACTTTGTTATATATAGTTGGCATTTTTGTTGTAATAATGATCTACCTGCTTGCCTTTGGCGGAGCGGCCATGGTGGGTGGTAAGTTTGACAGATGGCGTAGCAGAACGATCGATCGTACCAAGCGCGCTTTCAAATGGAAACGTAAAGGTTTTCAGCGTTATTGATCTGCATATAAAAGCATTTTGTAGATTTGGTAATTTTCTTCATCAAAGCATACAAATATTACTTTTTTAATTTGGTTGTTTCCGTCAAGAAATGTTTTTACGGAGTCTATTGCTATCTCAGCGGCTTCTTGTTTCGGAAAATGATAAATACCTATGCTTATGTTTGGGAAAGCGATCGTTTCAATATTATTAACAACTGCCACTTTTAAACTGTTACGGTAGGCGTTTTCAAGCAATTGCTCCGCTTTTACGCTGTTACTTTTACTCCAAACCGGTCCCACAGTGTGTATAACATATTTGGCGGGTAATTTACCTCCGGTAGTAATCACAGCCTCGCCTGTTTTGCAACTGCCTTGTCGTTCTCGTATTTTATAACAGTCTTCCAATATAGCTTTACCACCTGTACGATGTATTGCGCCATCAACACCGCCTCCGCCAAGCAAGCTCGTATTGGCTGTGTTGACAATAGCATCCGTATGTATTTTCGTTATATCGCCTTTTATTAATTCAATTCTGTTGTTCATATCAATCAAACTGTATTGGTGAGTTGAGTTTTATTTATTGATGATTTTCGCTAAATTCGCATCACAAAACTAAGATAGCATTAGTAGGCTATCGACTAAAACAAAATTGTTATAACCGCCGCTTTTAAAAGCTTTTCCTTTAGGTAAAGGTTGAAGATAAGCAGCACATCATGTTTGTAGATGATCAAAATTACACTACCCGACGGTTCCGTTCGTGAGTACGAACAGGGGATTACTTCTATGCAGATAGCACTGTCTATCTCTGAAGGTTTAGCAAGAAACGTATTAGCAGCCGAGATTGATGGCGAGGTTTGGGATGCCAACCGCGCGATAGACAAAGATTCGTCTGTTAAATTATTAACCTGGAATGACGATAAAGGTAAAGCAACCTTTTGGCATTCATCAGCGCACTTAATGGCCGAGGCTTTAGAGTCTCTTTATCCGGGTACCAAGTTTGGTATAGGCCCGGCTATTGAAACCGGTTTTTACTACGACGTAGATTTTGGCGACAAGGTATTCTCATCTGAAGAGTTTAAAAAGATAGAGGATAAAATGATAGAGCTGGCCAAAACTAAAGAGGAGTTTACGCGTAAACCCGTTAGCAAGGCTGATGCTATAGCTTATTTTACCGAAAAAGGAGATGAATACAAGCTGGATCTGATCAAGGATCTGCCCGATGGCGCAATCACTTTTTATACGCAAGGGAACTTTACCGACCTGTGCCGCGGTCCGCATATACCCAATACCGGCTTTGTGAAAGCTGTTAAATTAATGAGTGTTGCGGGAGCATACTGGCGTGGTGATGAAAGCCGCAAGCAGCTTACCCGTATCTACGGTGTTACTTTCCCCAAAGCAAGCGAACTGACTGAATACCTGCGTGTTTTAGAAGAAGCCAAAAAACGTGATCACCGTAAATTAGGTAAAGAGCTGGAGTTATTTGCCTTCTCTGAAAAGGTGGGTATGGGCCTGCCGTTATGGTTGCCAAAGGGCACTGCACTGCGTGAGCGCCTGGTTAACTTTTTGCAAAAAGCACAGGTTAAGGCGGGTTATGAGCAGGTTATTACACCACACATCGGGCATAAAAACCTGTATGTAACTTCAGGCCATTATGAGAAATATGGTGCTGATTCATTCCAACCCATAAAAACCCCGCAGGAGGGTGAGGAGTTCTTTTTAAAACCAATGAACTGCCCGCACCATTGCGAGATCTATAAAACAAAACCACGCTCATATAAAGACCTTCCCGTACGTTTTGCAGAATTTGGTACTGTATACCGTTATGAGCAAAGCGGCGAGCTGCATGGTTTAACCCGTGTACGTGGCTTTACTCAGGATGACGCGCATTTGTTTTGCCGCCCCGATCAGGTGAAGGAAGAGTTTAAAAAGGTAATTGACCTGGTATTATATGTATTTGGCGCTTTAGGCTTTCAGGATTACATTGCACAGGTTTCTCTACGTGACCCTGACAATAAGGCTAAATACATTGGTACTGACGAAAATTGGGCTTTGGCCGAATCGGCAATCATAGAAGCTGCCGAGGAAAAAGGTTTGAAAACCGTTGTTGAAACCGGTGAAGCTGCATTTTACGGTCCGAAATTGGACTTTATGGTAAGAGATGCTATTGGCCGTAAATGGCAATTGGGTACCATTCAGGTTGATTATAACCTTCCTGAACGCTTTGAACTGGAGTATACCGGCAGCGATAATATGAAGCACCGCCCGGTAATGATACACCGCGCGCCTTTTGGCTCTATGGAACGCTTCGTGGCTGTATTGATAGAACATTGCGCGGGTAACTTCCCGCTATGGTTATCGCCCGAGCAATTTATTATTTTGCCTATCTCAGAAAAGTATGAAGAATATGCAAAAAAACTTTCAGATGAGTTAAAAGATTCCGATATTTGCGGGCTAATTGACTTTAGGGATGAAAAGATCGGTCGCAAAATACGCGACGCTGAAGTCAAAAAGATACCATACATGCTCATAGTTGGCGAAAAAGAGGCAGAACAAAATGAAGTTTCTGTTCGCAGACATGGGCAGGGCGATTTGGGAAGTATGAGCATAGAAGAATTTAAAAAACAAATAATAAAAGAAATAACCGTATAACTTGGCATTAAACAGACCATTCAACAGAGGCCCAAGGCCACCTTTCAAGAAGAAAGAGGCTGAGCACAACATTAATCAATTTATCAGAGCTACTGAAGTACGTTTAGTTGGCGATAATGTGGAGCAGGGGGTATATTCGTTACGCGACGCTTTAGCGATAGCTGAACAACAAGAGTTGGATCTGGTTGAAATATCTCCAAATGCTGTTCCGCCGGTTTGTAAAGTAACTGATTACAATAAGTTTATTTACGAGCAGAAGAAAAAGCTTAAAGAGATAAAGAGCAACGCCAAGCAAACCGTTATTAAGGAGATCCGTTTTGGACCGAATACTGATGACCATGACTTTGAATTTAAATTAAAGCATGCCACCAAGTTTTTAGAAAGCGGTGAAAAGGTAAGAGCTTACGTGCACTTTAAAGGCCGTGCTATTGTTTACAAAGAGCAGGGTGAGATATTGCTGTTGCGTTTTGCACAAGCTTTAGAAGAAGTAGGCAAGGTGGAGCAATTACCAAAGCTGGAGGGTAAACGGATGTTTTTAACCGTTGCGCCTAAGGCTGCTAAAAAATAATGTTCAGATTTCGGATGTGCTGATGTGCAGATGAAGTTTGTTTGATTTAGATTGAAGCTGAACACGTGTTCAGATAAAGATAAAGCGTTGCGAAACGCCTGATAATTAACACAAATAACTAACAGACATGCCAAAAGTAAAAACCAATTCCAGTGCAAAAAAGCGCTTTAAGCTTACTGGAACCGGTAAAATTGCAAGAAAGAACGCTTTCAAGAGCCACATCTTAACCAAGAAGAGCACTAAACGTAAGCGTAACTTAACTCAAACCAGCCTTGTAAGCAACGCTGATATGGGTAACGTAAAACGTATGCTTGCAATCGGAAAGTAATTAACAATTTAATTAACCAGGTATTAGAGTATTAAAGTCCGGAAGGCACTCATTACCAAAAACAACAAAAAATGCCACGTTCAGTTAACGCAGTAGCGTCGAGAAGACGCAGGAAACGCATCATGAACCTTGCCAAAGGTTATTGGGGTTCACGCAGCAAGGTTTACACCATTGCAAAAAACACAGTAGAAAAAGGTTTACAATACGCTTACCGCGACCGTAAAACCAAAAAACGCGAATTCCGCGCGCTTTGGATCCAACGTATCAACGCAGGTGCGCGTCAGCACGGTATCTCTTACTCACAATTAATGGGTAAGTTAGCCGCTAAAAATATCGGTTTAAACCGTAAGGTATTAGCTGATTTAGCGATGAACAACCCTGACGCTTTCAAAGCAGTTGTAGACGCAGTAAAATAATTTTAGGATTTCACTGATTTATTGGTGATTTCACAAATTAAAAGGCTTTCCGGATTTCGGGAAGCCTTTTTTGCTTAGTTTACATACACTATTGTTTAACCAATGTAGCTACCGAAATGTGTGGCCAGCTTAGTCCGTTAAAGTTTAATAATACGTTTTGAGAATACTGTAATAGTGTCATTTCTTTCCCTTCCGCATCTAATACTTTTTCCACCCAAAAAATTGCTTCTATTTGGGCCGACTGTGCAGTAGGATTACCGGCAACACCTTCCAGAAAAGATATATTGGAAGTGCCGCCGCCGCTGGGGGGTGGATTTAACGGTATGGTTGAGATGATAAGCGTTGAGGTAGACAGTACTGTAAAGCCTTTTAAATCATTTGCCAATACGGTATTCGGGTCGTCTACAATGCTTTGTGTTACGTTTGGTATATCAGTAAGCGGTGTTCTGAATGGAGAGGGATTGGCCAATACAGATTCAGGGAAACGTATCCGGTTTGACGGATCACCTATAACAAAAGGAGTGATATCTGCCACAGCAAAAGGAGGCGCGCCGTTAATAGTTGGCACCTCAAAACCCTGTGCAACAAAGGCTGTTCCGTGCGGAATGCTGGCAGTGCGGGCAACGGTTCGTGGTGCATCAACGTCATTAGTTGCCGGAACCGACAGCCACATTCCGTTTTCAATGTGAATACCCGGAAGCTTCTCGCCATTAGGCCCCAGCGCGTTAGCATCTTGTATAGATTGAAGATATCTAATGCCCTTTAAGTTGATATCTGCCTGGAGCAAACCACGATTTGGGACATCACCCGGAATGATCTCAAATTCAATTTGTTCTATTGTTTCATTTAATTCAAGAAACCTGTCCTGACCAGGAACGCCAAAAAATGGCCTCCATATCTGATTAAATCCTTTTCCTTCCCATTTGCCAATGAGAATATCTATCGGCGCGTAAGGGCTTGGTGGGGTTGACTGTAATATAGGGTTTGATACAGACGTTAAGCGAAAATTTGATTTTAATTCCATTGTGATAAATTTTACAGTTGTAAGGTTTTACTTTAATATTTTAAGATGAATGGCGAAATACGTAGCGAGTATTGCTTAACTAAGTTAATCGCCAATAAAAAACATCTGTATAGTTAAAACCACCGTAATTTTACCGGTATAAACACGGTATTTATCTGGAAGATCGCTAACGATGCTGAATTATAGTTTGCTTACAGCAGGTTGAAATTCGACCAAAATGAAAAGGCCTTCCTTTAGGAAAGCCTTTTTTGTGTTAGTGGATACATTAAAGTTTTATAATACCGTGCTATTGGAACTTAAGAATTGCGATGATTTATCTTCATTGATCATCGGCTTCAAACCATTATCAATGTCCATATATTGTTTAAAATTCTGCACATCCTTATCAACCATGCTTTTAAATACCGGGTTAAGTATGTGCGCCAAGCTTGCGCCTAAACCACCTGCAGGCGGGCGATAGCTGATGGTGACATCGATAATAGTTCCTGTGCCGTCTTCTGTGTCGCTGAATGTGACTTTACCGGCATTATCAATGATTGAGTCGGGTAATGAGCTCCAACCTATCAGCTCACCATCTATATCGTCAACAATTTCTGCATCCCAGCTAACTGTAGCGATTGCCGCGGGTAGCTTTAATATCCAGCGTGAGCGTTTATCATCAATAACTTCAACACTTTCCAGGTGATTCATAAACAGTGGAAGGTTGTCCAGTTTTCGCCAAAAGTTATAAACCTCCTGTCGGGGTTTATTAATAGCGTATGATGATTGAATAAGCACATCCACGGGTTCATTGGTGTTTTTTCCTGCCATTTCATACAGGTCGCAATGGCCGCTAATGCCTCTGTTAAGTAGGTAACCACCTGCGCTCATCTTTAATATGCTGGTAAACGGACTTTTAAAAATATTTTTAAAGCCAGATAAACCCAGTTTTACGCCTAATGCAATAGAGATGTACCTTTCCGGCCAATTTAAATTGACAGGCTCTTCTATTAAAGGAAGGTTTTTATAACCTTGTATAGTTGGAGTTAATGTTGTTGTTTCCATAGTATTTAACTAACAGGTTAAACTATACTGTGTTTTCAGAAAGTGATAATACATTTTGCGAAAGTTGCAGCGCTAAACAGCCATTTGCCATTCAGCTATACTTATTGTACTTTTGCGCTGCTTTAGGTTTCCCGGCAGGTATTAAAATCACCGGGAATTAAAAGGGAATACGGTGAAAATCTGTAACTGTCCCGCAGCTGTAAGCTCCATAACCAAACGCCCCATCAATTAGGTCACTGTTAAAACGGGAAGACCGGGCAGGAGGGGAGCAAGTCAGAAGACCTGCCCATGGCATTTTTATTCGCAGCTTTCGGGGATTGAAGCTGGAATGCGACATACTCTTTTTTAAATCAACTGGGCGTATTCTCATTCTGCCATGCTATCTCCTTATGCTGTAGGTTTTACTTGCAAGCGTGAAAACAGCAGTTACTATTAAATATTTTATTTTGACAGCAAAACGTACAACAGTTATGCTGTTGGCTTTACTGCCTTTTTATGCTGCTGCTCAACAAGACACGACAAAACTGCGGCAAGTAACCATCTCCACATCACGCGCCGAACTTTTAAAAAGCATAACGCCCGCGCAACAACTTAATTCATCTCAGTTTATACGCTACAGCGCCTTTAACGTAGCCGATGCCTTACGCGGCTTTTCGGGTGTAAACGTTAAGGATTATGGGGGAGTAGGTGGCCTTAAAACAGTTTCAGTGCGTGGTTTGGGTGCCAATCATACCGCTGTACTTTTAGATGGCATTCAAATTAGTGATGCTGAGAACGGCCAGATAGATCTGGGCAAATTCAACCTTAATAACGTCCAATCTATAACACTCTTTAATGGGCAGTCGCCAGATCTGTTGATACCTGCGCGGTCCTTTGCATCGGCGTCAGTAATTGCCATCAACACAACCAAGCCCGCGCTCACTTCTGAAAAGCCATATCGTATAACAATGGGTCTGATTGCCGGATCATTCGGCTTGATCAATCCTTATTTGCAATGGCAGCAGCGCTTAAGCAACAAATGGTCATTTATAGTGAATACGAATACCACAAATGCCAACGGCAAATACAAATATTTAACCTATAATGGCAGCGACTACGCAGAGGGCGAACGCTTAGGAGCAGCTGTACGAACGCAACAGGTTGATGGCGCACTGTACTTTAATGGCAATGACAGCAGCAAATTCAACTTTCGTGTAAATTATTACCATGCCGACCGCGGATTGCCCGGAGCCGCACTTTTATATGTTCCGCCCCAACAAGGGCAAAGGTTATGGAACAATGATTTCTTTGCACAGGCGGGTTATCAAAAAAAATGGGACAATGGCCTGCGCATTATGCTCAATGCCAAATACGCCAATAGCTATCTTCATTATTTGGATCCCAATTTTAAAAATACTTTGGGTTATCTTGATCAGCAATTCAGGCAGCACGAATATTATCAGTCGGCAGCAGTGGCCTATATGCTAGCAAAAAACTGGGAGATAAGCTATGCCGCTGATATTGTGATCAACAGCATGACTGCTAACCTACCCTCGTTCAAATATCCTACCCGTACAACTGTTTTAAATGTTATAGCAAGCAACTTTAAAGCGGGGAGCTTTACGCTACAAGGCAGCCTGCTCAATACCAACCTGGTTGAAAGCGTAGCCACCGGAACCACAATACCGCATCGTAATGTATTTTCGCCAACTTTGGTAGCATCGTTTAAATTGAGCGAGCCTTTAATGTTGAGAGCATTTTACAAAAGCATTTTCAGGGTGCCAACTTTTAATGAGTTATACTATAACTTCATCACCAACACCAAACTCAAGCCCGAGTTTGCCCATCAGTATAACGTAGGCGCGGTGTACAATAAAGGTCTCAAAGGCATTTTAGATTATATCACGCTAACTACCGACGTTTATTACAATCGCGTTACCGACAAAATTATTTATACACCTAACGTTTACGCTGGTTCAGTGTTCAATATAGCTAAAGCGGAAGGACTAGGCGCAGACGTGGGCATCCGCACAGAAGGAAAATTAGGTGGCGCATATAAAGGTATTATTGCTATAAATTACTCCTACCAAAGGGCCATGAATATTAGCGACCCTGAAACATCTACGTATCAAAATCAGTTACCTTACACGCCGCGGCACCTGCTTAACGTAAACGCAGGCGTAAGCAAAAACGGTTGGGGGCTGTATTATAACCAAATGTACTCGTCGCTGCGGTTTTATAATAACAACAACAGCACGGCTACCTTTGATGAATACCTGCCGGCTTACGCCTTGGCAGATGTCTCACTGATCTATAAAGGAAAATTTTCTTCGCTGCCGGTTGTACTTTCGGCTGTGGTGAATAATGTTTTTGATCAAAACTACGTTGTTGTAAGAAGGTATCCAATGCCCGGGCGCTCATTCAGAATTTCATTTCAAATAACTATATAACATACATCATGAAACAATTTAAACGCAACTACCTCCTCATTACATTAGCCATTGCATCGGTATTGGCATCATGTAGTAAAAACGACCCAACACCTGATCCGATAGGCCCGGTAGAAACAAACGCCGGGGCATATGTGCTTAACCAGGGAGGTTTTGGTCACGATAACAGCACCTTAACTTATTTTGATTATGCCACCCGCGCTACCACCGCCGACATTTACCTTGCTTCTAACGCCAATACCTTAGGAGATACCGGTAACGATTTGGGCATCTACGGCAGCAAAATGTACATTGTTGTAAATAATAGCGGGAAGCTAAATATCACCAACAAAAAAACTGCAAAGCTTATTAGGCAGATTAATATTTACCAACCACGTTATGTGGTGTTTTACGGCAAAAACGCATTTGTTGACTCGTACGATGGTACAGTTTCTGTAATTGATACCACATCGCTTACCATTACTAAAACCATTACAGTTGGCCGTAACCCCGAGCAAATGGCAATATCTAACGGAAAACTATATGTAGCAAATTCAGGTGGTTTGGATGTAAACAGCAACTTTGATAAAACAGTATCGGTTATTGACCTTGCCACCTTAAGTGAAACCAAAAAGATAAATGTAACAGTTAACCCGGTAAGCGTGGTGGCTGATAGATATAACAATGTTTATGTATTGTCAATAGGTGATTACGGTCAGGTGAGTGGCGGTATGACGGTAATTAATGCTAATACAGATGAGGTAAGAACACAAACAGATCTGGCATTAGGTTATCCGCAGCCGTTAATGGCACAGGGCGATTTTGTTTTTTATGCCACTGCCGACAAAAAAATTGCCATGTATAATGCACGTACCCAAACATTAGAGCGTGCCAGTTTTATAACGGATGGAACAAATATAGGCACACCTTATGCATTTGCGTTTGATAGTGTTAACGGCTTGTTATTTGTTACCAGTATTACAGATTTTTCATCCAACGGTAAAGCTTATGCTTTTAACGTTTCGGGGCAAAAGCAACTTGATTTTACAGTTGGGATCAATCCCGGTAAAATTGCCTTTGTTACTAAGTAAACAAGAGGTTTTGTATACCATAATAAATAAGTAATTTTGCGCCACACAATACGTATATGTCACTACAAAAAATTAACCTGCGCACCGTTGTACTTATTCTCATGATCATTGCGGCTACAGCCATGCGTTTTGTTAGCTATGAGTATAAATGGATGAGTAACTTTAGTCCGGTTGGTGCCATAGCCATGTTTGGCGGCGTTTACTTTGCCGACAAATGGAAAGCTTACGCCGTGGTGTTACTATCCTTATACGCCAGCGATGTAGTGATCAACTACCTGTACAGCCATACGTGGATGTTTTTTACCGGCGATACCTTTTGGAACTGCGTATGTTTCTCATTAACTATACTGGTAGGTTCGTTAATTAAAGAGATCAACATAGGTACATCAGTACTTATTTTGCTGGCGCCGGTAACCATACACTGGTTAATAATGGATATGCCATGGATAAATGATGCCGGCGGACTTTACCCTAAAACACTTGCAGGTTATGCCGAATCTCTTTATAACGCTATTGAATTTGAACGTAATATGCTGTTTGGCGATGCCGTATTTGGTTTGATTTTATTTGGCGGTTTTGAGTTGGCGAAGAAGAAATTCAGTGCATTACGCCCGCGTACCGAACTGGCGCTTTAACCCTAAAAAGTTTTATATTTTAAAAGCGAACGGATCTAACCCGGTCGCTTTTTTCGTTTTAATAGTAATGAAAAAGAAAATAGTGGTATTGACAGGCGCAGGCATAAGCGCCGAAAGCGGATTAAAAACATTTCGCGGTTATGACGGATTGTGGGAAGGCTACCGCATTGAAGAAGTGGCCACGCCCGAGGCCTGGGCCGCTAATCCCGCCCTGGTGCAGGAATTTTACAACATGCGCCGAAAGAACGTATTGGAAGCTGAGCCTAACGTAGCCCACAAAGCGTTGGTTGCATTGGAAGAGCAATACGATGTAACTATTATTACCCAAAATATTGACGATCTGCATGAGCGGGCAGGCTCGGCTAATGTCTTGCATCTGCATGGCATTATTACTAAGTCGCAGTCAAGTATTAACCCGGAGTTGACTTATCCCATAGATGGTTGGGAGCTGAAGATGGGGGAGTTGTGCGAATTGGGATCGCAATTGCGGGCGCATGTAGTTTGGTTTGGCGAGGCGGTGCCGATGATTGAGCCTGCCATACGCATTTGTGCCGAGGCGGATATTTTTATACTGATTGGATCGTCGCTGGCCGTTTACCCCGCAGCAGGACTCATCAATGCCGTGCCGCGCGATGTACCCAAATACATTGTTGACCCCGAAATACCTGATGTAAGGGTGAGTAATTTGATAAAGATAGAGGAGAAGGCCACTGTGGGTATACCAGAATTAGTAAAACAACTTTTGATGGTTTAACTATCTCTCCCTCGGGAGGGAAGGGGGGGGATCCGCATACGAAATAAGTCGCTTCATTAACCCCTTCCCGCCACATCACAGTCAGCCGCACCCTTCCCCAAGGAAGGATTCGACGGAATAAAGTACGATAAAAAACTTGTCAAATATCCCTCCCTTGGGATGGCAGGGAGGGGTTAATCCGTATGCTAAACCAACTGACTAACCCCTGAATAAATTATTACCTACAGCACATTTCTTTCATCGTCGATATCGTCACGATTCATATCATCGTCACTCATATCATCGCTGTCGTCATCCATTTCCCATTCCTCGTCGTTGCTCATGGTATCCTGATCGCGGTATTGGTTCATGTTGTTACTTTGTTGTTCCTGGCGGTTGCCTTGCATATAATCCTGACCGCTTTGGCCCGAATCACGGTTTTGCTCACCTTGCAGCGCGCCGCCGTTGCCCGCGTCAATATTGCTTTGCTGCTCCTGGTTGCTTAGGGCGCCGTGGCTCCATTCTTCGCGTTTTATGTTTGGATTCTGCGCATCAAAACTTCCCTGCGCACCGCTGCTTGGGTTGCCCGGATCATTGTTGGATTGCATTTCCTGACTGCTGCCAAAGCCTTGCTGTTGATTATTTTGCTGATTGTTCTCGTTTTGCATATCAGAACGCTGGTTCTGATCATTGCTCCATGTGTTGTTTTCCATAACGTAGATATTAATTGTTAATGGAATAACTTAGGTTTAGGAAGAAATGTTTTCGTTTTGGTTAAGAAAATATTATAGTACCTATTTTCATTACTGTTGACATTTATACAGCAGATTATTGCTTAGAGCTATTTGCTATAATTGCCATCGATAGTTTTTTTAAACACCATGCTGTAAAAAATCTCTGATTTATATATTTGCTAAAAATATTAGTAATTATGTTAAGGGTAAAAAAACAGCGGGCAAAGAGGGATGTGTTAGGTTTCAGGTTGCCAATGCTTACTTATGAGGAACCCGAACTTGATGTAAGTGAGATAATAGTAATTGACCCCGACAATACCTTTTTTATGCGGATGGGCAGCGATGCCATGACGGCGTACCACATTTTGCCAGAGCACGTTCTGGTGATTGACCGTACCCTTACGCCGGTTAGCGGTAGCATTGTAGTGTTTTATCATGAAGGCGATTTTTATACCCGTGAATATGTGCCGGTAGCCAATCATCTGGAACTCCGCGCAGGCAAACCTGCCGATTGTATTATTATTAATCAAACGCAAAACTTTAACTGTTGGGGGGTGGTAACCTTAACGCTTAATCCGGTTTTGCAGCCACAACATAAAATAGGGAGGTACGCCCGTGTTTGCACATGTTGACATCAACAATTGCTACGTAAGCTGTGAGCGCCTGTTCAGGCCCGAATTAGAGGGCAAGGTAGTGGTGGTTTTGTCTAACAATGATGGATGTGTTATTGCGCGCAGTAACGAGGCTAAAGCCATTGGTATAAAAATGGCTGATGCAGAGTTTATTGTACGCAAAAATTTAAAAGAACATAACGCGGTTATTTTCAGCAGCAATTACCCGTTGTATGCAGATATGAGTGCGAGGCTTATGAATAACCTGGCCCGATACACTTATACGTTGATGGTTTATAGCATTGACGAAGCTTTTATGGCTTTGGGTAATATTCAAGGCATTGATCTGGATAAACATGCTGCAACAATAAGCGCTAACGTAATGCGTCATACTGGGTTGCCTATCACTATTGGAGTAGGGCCAACTTTATCGTTAGCAAAATTAGCTAATAAAGCAGCAAAAAAGCAGAAGCGACCTTACTTGCTGTTAGATACACCAGAGAAAATAGATGAAACGGTTTTAAATTTTCCTATTGAAGATGTTTGGGGGGTGGGGTTAGCCTATTACAATAAACTGGTTGAACGGGGCATAAAAACCGCGCACGATTTCAGACAGTTGAAGGCTGATTTTGTACGCAAGCAAATGACTGTGCAGGGCTGGCGTTTGCATCAGGAGTTGTGGGGTAAGCCCTGCAATGTGATACGTGATGTTGCCGAACGTTCCAAGGGTATTGAAAGCAGCCAAAGCTTTAATACCTATCAAACACTACTTGACCCTATTGAGGAGGCAGTAGCTATGCATGCCGCAACGGTGGCTCTTAAACTAAGACAGCAAAACAGTATGGCGCTTATGCTTACTGTTTACATACGCACTAACAAACACAACGTAAAGCACGATCAGCATTACCCCAGCATCACGGTAAAAATACCGGTTGCAGCTAACAACACTCATCAGCTTACTTGTGTGGCGGTGCAGGCGCTCAGGGCCATTTGGCAACCGGGCTACAACTACCTTAAAACCGGCGTGAGGGTAACAGGTATTATCCCTGCGGGTGAAGTGCAATTCAATTTGTACAACAGCTATGAGCACAGCCGCGAGCAGAAACTGTCAGGACTGATAGACGAACTGAACTCACGTTACGGCAGGGGAACCCTGCGTATGGCTGCTGAGGGATTTGATAAGAAATGGGTAATGAAACAAGAGTTCTTAAGTCCGCAGTATACTACCAACTGGCGGCAACTTATTACAACAAAATAGCCAAAAGTTGTAGCGTTTGTAATTGATTGCTAAAAATATTAGCTTTGAATTAAATTGATAGGATTATGTGCGGACATGTTGAAATAGGTGAGCAAAAGGATATTAAAATAATTACCCGCGATGGCGGATCATACACCGCAAAAAACAGCGGCAGCGGTAACCCGGGTACCATGCTGCCTGTGCTTACTGATGCATTACCGGATAAGGTGCAGCAATACAGATGGGGTCTGCTTTCTGTTGATGATGACCGCATACATAGCAAGAATAAGCACGCACGGATAGAATCATTGTTTTTGGTGCCTTTATGGAAGGAACTGGTTGGTCGCAAGCACTGCGTGGCGCGCATACAGGCTTTCTTTGAATATAATAAAGATCAGGAGCGAACCTTTAAAATTGAACGCGCCGATGGTCAGCCGTTTTATATAGCCGGAATATGGGATATTTGGTTTGATATTAAAACTGGTATGCTGCTGCCAACTTTTGCTATGATAACTATGCAACCCAATGCTGCGATGGCACGAATACACGACCGCATGCCTGCAATTTTAGAGCGTAGCGATATAAAAAAATGGATAAACGGAAGTTACACCGGCGAGCAGCGCGTTGCCTGGTTAAGGCACAATCCCTGTGTAGCCGAAAAGCTGAAAATTTCTATCCATAAGTGAAAGTAAAGGACTGCTTAAAGTGCCTACGATAGACATTGGGATGGATCTTTTTGTTGTCACACTGAGCTTGTCAAAGCGCGACAACAGGTACGCAATGCTTTGTTGAGAATTGTCCTAAGCACAATCATCATGCTCCAAATCATGATTCGACCATGCTCACCATGATATCCCGGCTTTCTGCTTAATCATCAACCCATATCAGGATTATCCCTTTAAAATCGTTTCACTCGTCTCATTTTCGTTTCACTAAAAATTGCCATAGTGTTCATATAAAGCAACTTATGAAAAATATCGTCTCACATCGTTTCATATCTACAGTGAGACGATGAAACGCTTACAGGTATTGAAATGGCGTGTTGCTGGGTATGTTGGTTACCTTAACCCCCGGCACTTTCGGCGAGATCCATTGCGCGCAATATAGCATGCCCGGCTCTTCGCTAACTGAGTGGCTCAGGGTAATGAGGTTGGTGTTTTCGCCCACGCTCAGGCCATCGCGTATCTGTTCGGTGTTGGCAACCTCGCTGGTCTCACCGTTAATAATTAGGTCGGGTTTGAGCTTTGATATGTCGCCTATGCCCGTAAACCCCAGGCAAAAAAACACCGTTTTTATCGGTGCATCCATATTGCCTACCAGGCGGATAGAGGGTACATTCAATGCTTTTTTAATACGGCTTACAATACTGCTTAGCTTCTCGGGTTGTGGCAGGGTAAGCAATTGGTGATCTTCAGTTTTATAGCACTTTTCCCAACCCATTTTAAGCACACAGCCATAAATAATGCCATCAGGTTTATGATCATGCCAATGGTCGTGGAAACGCCAAACAGCTATCTTATGCTTGTTGAGCACATCCATTTTATGCTTGAATACGTCATCGTCCTTTAGCCATTCGGTGTCGTCGTTATTGTTAAAAAACGGTGTCTCGTGTGCAATGATCATATTCGCGCCGGCCTTAATGGTCTTGTCTATCACCTCCAGCGTAGGGAACATGGTAGTAACAATACCGGTAAGCACCTGGTCGGGGCTGCCCGAGCGCAGTTTGTCAACGGTACGCGGGCGTTTGGGTTCGGTCTCGCTGAGGGCCAGGTTAATAACATCCTGCACGGTAAAAGTAGCAGGTGTAGAGCCGGTAGGCTGGGTATAGTAAGCGGTAATTTCCATGGTGATGCCAATGAGGGGTTAAACGTATTTGAATGGCGTGCCTGCGGCAATGTGGGTTACCTTAACGCCCGCAACCTTAGGGCCAAGCCATGAGGCCGCATAAGCCATACCGGCTTCCTCGCTTACGGCATGGCCTAACACAATCAGCTTGGTATTCAAACCCATATACATGCCATCCTGCACCCGCTCACAAACTTCCCACTCCCGCGATTCACCACTGATAACCAGATCGGGCTTTTCGGCCTGTATTACTTTGATCACCTCCGCGCTCGGTATTGAACCCAGGGTGAAGTACACGGTTTTAACCGGCTTTTTCAAATCGCCAATCACCCTAACCTGCGGAGCGCTTAGTTTAGCTTTGCTCAGGGTAACGGCCTCCTGTAAAGTAATGGTCTTAGGCAATGTTATTATGCGTGGCTTAGCGGGGTCATAATACTTTTCCCAACCCAATGCGAGTAATGTCCCCCAGGTTATACCGTCGGGTTTATGGGCGTGCCAGCTGTCATGAAAGCGCCATATGGCTATTTTGTTCTTCTCAAGCAGATTGAACTTATACTTGTAGATATCATCATTAGTCAATCGGGCAAGGTTGTCATCGTTGTTATAGAAAACTGCTTCATGCGAGATGATCATGTTGGCACCTGCTTTTATGGCCTTGTTGATCACATCAATAGTAGGGAAGGTGGTAGTTACAATGCCGGTAACCTGTTGGTCTAAACTACCTGCCCGCAGCTGGTCAACAGATCTGGGCAGAGGTGCGCCTTCGGTCTCGCTCAGGGCAATATCAATAACCTGTTTTACGGTAAGCGCTGCCGAGCGTGCTGCAAACCCGGTTCCCGGCAGACCTGTTAATACCGATGCTCCGGCCAGCACACCAACGCTTGTAAGGAACTCCCTGCGCCCGGTTAGGGTGAGTGGTTTTTTTTCCATATTGAGCAGAATGATTATTTGGTTATAATTGAGTCGGGCTAATTTAGCCAATGGTATTCAAATAGCAAAACCGGCACTAAGGTTAATTCCTCAGTTGATTAACGGTATAGCATATCAGCTTATTCTGCAATGGTGTGCCGTTTTGCGCTGTTATGCCATTCATGTTAAGCTCATAGATATAGCCGGGTTTTAGTTGCTCCAGCGAGACTGACACCGTTCTCTTATCTTCCGATACCGTAACGCCGTTCACCTTTACAGGCGCTACATCAAACTGCTTTGAACCATAGGCCGCGTGGTACTCATAATAGTAATGCTTGAACGAGAACGCATCCGCAGCAAGGTTAGCATTGTTGAGCGGTTGAGTAAAAGTTATATCAAACCCTTTGGCAGTGATGCTCATTTTCAAAACATCCATAGGTAGCACTCCGGTATAAACTATGCGTTGGATGCCTTTATCTCCGGCCCAGCCATGGTCTGTTTGGCCAACCCACAAACTGCCGTCGGGTGCAAAGGCCAGGCGGTTGTTGCCTTTACGTAGACCCTGGTCATCAATAAAGGGTGCAACCGCGCCTTGCATTTCACCATTCACCTCTTCCAGCATCACCCTCATTAACCTGGAGCGATTCATTTCCCCAACAAATATCTGCCCTGCAAACGGACCGAACTTTCCACCGGTATCATCAATTAGCGGTTGAGTAGGAGAGTTAGCCATAGGACCGTTGGGATAAAGCACACTGGCCTTAGTACGCATTTTATCCAGTTCTGCTACCGGTAATAAGGCAGGGTTACCGCGGCTCCAGCCTGTCGTCCATGCCAAACTTGCCGGGTGACCGTAAAACTTGCCTTCTTTTACTTGATACAATGTGCTGGTACCTAACCAGTCGCCTTGGTTATCACTTACGAATAAATTATCGTTAGCGTCCAGCAAAAGCCCGTTAGGCGAGCGGAAGCCCGAAGCATAAGGAAGTAACTTACCGTCGGGTGTAAGTTTCATGATCCAACCACGATACGGAACTGCCGAGTACATACGGTTTTTCAACTGAGTGGTGTCAAGCTTACCTCTTGGCTCTTTTGAAACGCCAGCTTGTACAGACGCCGTGTTCAGCGCGATAAACATATTGCCCTTTTTGTCTTTAACCGGACCGAATGCAAACTCATGGTAGTTGCCGCTCAATCCAAATTTATCGGTGACAGTTGTGTATTCATCAGCCAAACCATCGCCATCAGTATCTTTTATACGGGTGAGCTCGGGGCGCTGCATTAACAGTATTTCGTTGTTGTTTATAGCATAGATGCCAAGCGGATCATGCAAGCCGGAGGCGAAAAGCTTCCATTGTTTTGTTAATGGATTGTACGTCATTACTTCCCCTCGATGGAAGCATGCGATGAGCCTTCCATCCGGCATAAATGCTATTGCGCCAGTCTCTGCAGACAACCCCTCAGGTGTTTGAATGGTTTCAACCTTGTACGATGGATTAGTCGGTGCTAAGTTGGTATTCTGCGCAAAAACCGTAACACTGCTCAGCATGAAGTAAAGGGAAGTGTAAATACTTTTGATATTAATGCTCATGTTGATCAATTGCTTTTAGCTACCATTGTTATTGAAAACTTGCGCGCCTCTTTAGCGCTTAACTTCAAAACCCCGTTTTTCCATTTACCCGCGGTGGATGAATATGTCATTCCATCATTTTCGGTAGTTACAAAATAAAGGTCCTTTTTCAGCTTGTCAAAAGTGAACGTTCTAATTATGCCTTTACCCTCTGCTTGCGCTGAGGTAATGAGTTCTGTAACGTCAGCACCATCAAGCGTATAAATAAACTGAGGGTACTTGTTTAATAATCTATACCCCTTAAATTCTGAAACCGGTTTATGATCAACATTGCCCATCCGTAAAGCGCCACCTGTAGAGTCTCGATAAAAAACGGTGCCTAATATCTTCGCCAGCGGTTTGCCATTGCCTTTCCAGTGTTCGGCATTATCTAAAAAACCACCTGACCACAAGTAACGCAATCGACTTGTAGTCGCATCCCAACAGTACGAGATGCCATCAGAAAGGTTAACCGCAATTGCCGCCGGACTTGCATCAGGCATAAATATGCGGTATAAAGTCGGGGGCTCAAGTTTATAAGGGTGGCTTGTGGTTGTTGCTAAGGTCTTTGGCGCAGCCATCGAACTCATGTCATGCTCATCATCGTCGTGCGTTCCGTCATTTTGCCGGCTATCAGGAACATTTGGATCATTTTGGATAGCCGGAAGTTTTCCTGTTGTAACATACATGGCACCATACATTACGTATCCATGTCCCGGAAATGTACAAACGTATGGGTAAACACCTTCTTTTGCCGGCGCAGTGAAGCTTATCACTTTACTTTCTGATGGATTGATAGCCGGAATTGCAAAGAGTATCTTATCTGTTTTAGGAACGTAACCTTGCTTAACAGCAACCTCCGCAGGTAAGTTTTGCGTAAGTGTAATAACGTTAAGGCGCTCACCAGGCAACGTTATAATGAAATTATGCGTCATTTCATCAACGTTTTTGAAGATAAGCTTCACATTCGCTCCCGGGCGAACGGCAAAACGAGCCAAGTCAAATTGCAAGCCTTCCTTTGCAGTTATGGTTATATTAGTTGGTTGCTCAACGCCCTGAGACGCCACGTAACTAAACGGCAAACACAGCAACACTGTTATAGCAAAAACTAAAAGGTGTTTTATTTTTGTTTTTATCATTAGCAGGCAATCACCCAATCTCTTGGGTGCAATTGAAGGATTTATAATTGGTGTTAAAGCCTCGGTCAGACAGTGAAACTATCAACAACTAAGGCTGTATTAGTCAAAAATAATAACTACAACTATTTATTACTGCTTTATAACGATAAAGATTTAATCATTCGTTTGCGTAAACATAAGTTTACATTGAAGGCATTGGCAGGCGAGACTTAAAATTGCATTTAGTCCTGTTTGGCAACCTCGTGCAGGCCGCACTCTTTTTTGGATTGGTCTTCCCACCACCAACGGCCGGCGCGGAAGTCTTCACCCTCGGCTACAGCACGTGTGCATGGCATACAGCCTATACTCGGAAAGCCTTTATCATGCAGTGGATTGTAAGGAATGTTATATTGTTTGATATAGCCTTTTACTTCTTCAAGCGTCCAGTCAAAAATTGGATGGAATTTCACCATGTTGTTTGATTCGTCCCATTCAACATTTTCCATAAACTGACGATTGGCGGATTGCTCTGCTCTGATACCTGTTATCCAAACATCGTTGCCCTGTAAGGCGCGTTTAAGTGGTTCTATTTTACGGATGTAACAGCATTCTTTACGGTTCTCTACAGATTCATAGAAACTGCTTGGACCTTTAGCGGAAACCATTTGTTCCAAAAGATCATTTTGCGGGTAATAGGCGTATATGGGTTTGCCAAAACGCTCCATAGTTCTGTTCCAGGTGTAATATGTTTCTGGAAATAACCTGCCTGTCTCTAAAGTAAAAACTTTAATAGCCAGGTTGTTTTCAAATATCATGTGACTGATCACCTGATCTTCCCAGCCAAAACTTGTAGAAAATATTACCTTCCCAGGAAAACGATCAGCTAAAGCTGCTAAAGCCTGAGCAGGCGCTAATCCGGCAGTTAATAATTTTACTTCTTCGCTAAAAAGGTCCATGTTATATGAATGCTAATTTTAATATCTATTCGGTGGTTTTGGTCGCGGTGTTTTTTTCCTCACCGCTTTCCGATGCCAGCAACATTGCTGTTATTCTATTGAGCTCTTTCACCTTGAAAGCGAAATCGCCTGTTAAACTGTTGCGTATCTCATTCAACTGCTGCAAGGTTACATCTAACTCATCGGGCAATGCGTTAGTCAATAATTCTTTTATCCTTTTTGCAACAGTAGGCGATTTTCCATTGGTGGATATACCTATTTTTAAATCGCCCTTCTTTACAACAGATCCTAAGTAAAAATCACATAACGCGGGTTTATCAGCTACGTTAACTAACAGTTTGCGTTGTTTTGCCGCCGCTCTGATTTCCTCATTTAAAACATTGTTGTTAGTTGCCGCAACAACAATATCAGCTATATCTAAATCTGATGCTTCAAAAGCTTTTTGATGGATGGAAATACCCTTAAATGATTCAGCTAATGAGTATATCTCGGGCAATACATCTATCGCAATTATGGTGATGGTTGCTTTGGCACTGTTATTTAAAATAGCAATAAGCTTTTCCAATCCAACCGGGCCAGCACCAATCAGCACCGTGTGTAATTCGTTCAGTTTAATAAATACCGGAAACAATTGGTTTCCCAATTCTTCATTGTTATTTCCGGTATTATTAACTAATGTCATTGTATTACGATTGCAAAATTGCTTCTCTTTTTGTTTTTACCGCTGCTAAAAACGCTTCAGCCTGCGCTTTGTAATCTGTAGCAAATTCTTCAGATGGTTCGTTTTTATTGATCTGCAAAACTAAATCATTAAAGCTGCCTTCCAAAGCCAGTTCACCAGTGGTAACATACTGAGCGTCAAACTCCCGGATGATGCCAGCTTGTGTGCTGCTATTAATTCCTTTATCCAACAACAATGCTTTAGCAGAGTTAATAAATACATTGTACGAATGGTAAATAGCATCTGCCCAGGCACCACCATTGAATGATTGGTTGGCCCATTCTAATTTTTCGTCAGACTCAAAAAGCAACGTTGCAACCAGGTCAATCACTACACCTGCGCACTCGCCAACGCCAATCGCTTTTTCGTATTCCTCAACGTGGCCCCAATCAACAAAATCTTCGTCTTTCAAAGTTGTTAAATCTGCCAATGGCTTTAACATCTGGTAGAAATAGTCTTTTCCCTGACGATCATAATAACCATGGAAAACCTCATTCTCAACCGAATTAGCTTTATAATCATTTAATACCATCCGTAATACATCAGTAGCGCGTTTTGCAGGCACTTTGATAACCCTGTCGCCGGCACGGCCAACACCATCGCCAACAACACCTCCGCCTAACATCACCTGCATAGATGGTAACACCTTGGTGCCTGCTTTTAAGGAACTTCCGTGGAAACCGATATGTGCCATACTGTGCTGACCGCATGAATTCATACAACCACTTATTTTGATCTTGATATCACGGTTGTAGATCAACTCTTCATATTCATCATAGATCAAGCCTTCAACCACACGGGCAAAGGTCATACTGTTTGATATACCTAAGTTACAAGTGTCAGTACCCGGACAAGTGGTAACGTCAGCAACGCTGTCAAAACCCGGTGCTGCCATGCCCAATTCGGCTAAGCCGTTAAATAAAGTAGGGAATGCTTCTTTACGTACATACTTTAATAGCAGGCCCTGGTTTTGCGTAACACGTATCTCATCACCGGCTAATGGTTGTAACAAAGCCACCAGTTTGCGGGCTTTATCAGTAGGAATATCACCGGTTTCAACTTTAATGTATACGCCATAGTAACCTTTTTGCTTTTGTTCAAAAACGTTGGTGGCCAACCACTGCTCATATCTGAACGGATCGCTAACAGCTACTTCACCAAATTCAATAGGTTCAGGTAAAGCGGGAACTGCTACAGCTTCGGTGTTTATTTTATATGATTTTACTTTGTTAGCGATTCTCTCCTGTTGGATCAGATTTAAAACTTCGTCTAAGCCCAACTTCTGAATTACGTATTTCAAACGCGCTTTATTACGATTGTTTCTTTCGCCGTAACGGTCAAATACACGCAGTGTTGATTCAATATAAGGTACTAACTGATCTTCCGGTAAAAACTCGTTGACCATATTGGCCAGAATGGGCTGCGCGCCTAAACCTCCGCCTAACAACACTTTAAAGCCTCGTTCGCCATTAGCATTAATCTTCGGAATAAAACCTAAATCGTGCGCGAAAGAGAAGGCTGTGTCATCATCATTTGCCGAAAAAGAAATTTTGAATTTACGCGGCATATCCTGGTTAACCGGATTGCGTAAAAGATATTCAAATACGCCTTGTGCATACGGTGAAACATCAAAAGGCTCTGTTGGATCAATGCCGGAAGTAGGAGAGGCAGTTACATTACGTACAGTGTTTCCGCATGCCTCACGAAGCGTTACATCATCCTTTTCCAGATCGGCCCACAACTGCGGTGTTCTGTCTAAGCTTACATAGTGGATCTGTATATCCTGACGGGTGGTTAAATGCAGATTACTGCTTGCATACTCATCAGATACATCAGCTATTCTTAATAACTGTTTGAAGGTAACTTTACCAAATGGTAATTTGATACGTACCATCTGAACGCCGGGCTGACGCTGACCATATACGCCACGCGCTAAGCGCAAGCTTCTGAATTTTTCGTCATGTATTTTACCTTCACGAAAAAGGCGGATCTTCTTTTCAAGATCTATTATATCTTGCTCAACAATTGGATTCTCCAGTTCTGTTCTGAAGCTTTGCATATGGCGCTGTTATTAAAATTAAAAATACTCCTGTTTAAGAGTTGATGTTGTTTGTAATAATCAAAAAGCTTACACTATTTGACTATCGGGCAATTATTTTACCCCAAAGATATACATAGTATACGGAATTGGTAGAATTTCCGCTCAAAAACTTTGGAGCAAACTAAAAAATGAGATTTGAATGTTAAATTATGAGACTTCCTTCGCGGGCAATTACATCAGCTATACTTGTCTCTGTTAGAATTTTCAAAGTAGCATCTCGTACCTCAATAAATACATCGCGTATACCGCAAGAGGTTTCCTGGTGGCACTCGTCGCAACGGTGATAGAAGTTTAAGCTTGCGCAAGGAACCATGGCAATAGGGCCATCAGTAATACGCATAATGCTTACCAGAAAAATTTCTTTCGGGTCTTTATTCAATGCATAACCACCGCCGGCACCCTTTTTACTGTACAGGAAGCCGGCGTTGCGCATATCCAGTAGTATTTGTTCAAGAAACTTTTTAGGTATTTTTTCTAGTTCTGCTATCTTGGAGATCTGCATTGGCGGCTGATCCATATTTTTACCCAGGATAACTAATGCCTTTATAGCATATTTAGTTTTTTTAGACAGCATTTTTTACAGTTAATGAAGAACAAATATAAGTAAAGAATTGAAAATCAATATAGCCTACCTGCCAACTATATATTAAGCTGATTTGTCGCTGTGGCCCAGGTCTTTGCCCGGATGAACAACATCCCGTACTTTTTGCTTCAACTCCTTAACTTCGGGGAACCGGCCTTCACGTTTCCTGTCAAATAGTATTTCTTCATTAATACTTATGGTATATCGGCCCGATATTTCACTGGGCCTAAGGGTAACGCCTTGCAGGTCATCCTCAAAAGTTGTCAATAACTCTTGCGCCATATAAGCAGCACGTAATAACCAACGGCATTTGGGGCAATATTCTATAGTGATGGTGGGTTTCATAATTATACAATAAAACGTTCTTCGTTATGGGTTGATAATACCTTTAACTCATCTCCAACGGAGATCACACCGCTACCGGTATGAATTAAATTTTGACCAAAGTATATTTTTTTATTCTTTAAACGATACCCAGCCATGGTTTTTGACGGTTCTTTTGCTGCGATGGCAGTATCCTGATCAATGGTTGGAATGTTGCAGCGGGCGCAAAGCTTAACACCATTAAACCTGATATTATTTATAGTAAATTCATTTATAAGATCTTCCTGGTAAGGCTCAGCGCACTTAAAAACTATATTAGGCCTAAACCTATTCATTGGGATGGGCTGGGTAAGCCGGGAGTTAAGATCATTTAGCGATGCCTGGCCTATCATTAAAAAAGGATAAGCATCGGCAAATGATGTGATGTAACCTTCCGGCGTATATTGTGGGTCTGTGTTTCTCAGGCTTTCATCAGGCATATAAACCAGCCTGCAATTCAACCCAAGTACCCCGCTAAACCACTTGTCAATGTCATCGTCAACCAGTTGAGCATTACACGTATCGTCCCAAACTAAAACCGTTATAAATTCTTGTTTAACAGGTGTTAATGGAATTTTAATTGAACTATCTTTATAAGTAACTTCCAGGTAGTGATCGGTTATTCTGCTTTTGATCAGCGCCATAACAGCAATTTCTCTTTGCGATAGGAAACGGTTATTCTCATCCACCAGCATCCATCGGCGGTCATGCTTAAAACCACGATCGGTCACTTCAACAGTATCCAGTTTTATGCCTGCTAATGACTTAATTGGATAAATGTACAATTGGCTGATAGTTAACATGCTTACTTTTAAAAGTTTTAAACTTTATAGCGGAAATTCTTTGCAAAGAAAAACAAATCAGGTAAATAATTAGTAATCTTACTGTATTCTTCTGTACATCACATTTCAACTCAAAAAGATGAAAGTTTTCAACTCGCGCTCATGTATAATTCTTGCAATTGTTGCTTTGTTTATCACCAATTGTTCAAAGAAAAACAAGGACAGTGACCCTGACACTACTCCGGTAGAGCCGGGCAAATATAAAACGGAACTTGCTTTCCCGGCGGTTGCGGGTATTGATAGTCCGGTTGAACTAACCAGCCCCGATGATGGTAGCAACAGGATTTTTGTTGTAAGCCAAAAAGGAATGATCTATCAATTTAACAACAATTCGCAAGTTAACAAAGCTGATTTGTTTTTAGATATCTCATATAAAGTTGGGGTTAGCGAGGAGAGTGGTTTGCTGGGTTTGGCGTTTCATCCTAATTATAAAACAAACGGCTGTTTCTATGTATTCTATTCCGTTTATAACGGAGGACCTCAGACAGTTATATCTAGGTTCAAAGTAAACGCTTCTAACCCAAACGTTGCTGATGCTTCAAGCGAAGAGGTTTTGTTAACTTTTGACAGGACTTATTATAACCATAACGGCGGTAAACTGGCTTTTGGGAATGACGGACTGTTATATATATCTGTTGGTGATGGTGGAAATGTTGCTGATCCGCAAAAAAAAGGGCAGGATAGAAAAACCTTGTTAGGAAAAATGCTGCGTATTGACATTGATAAAACTGAGCCGGGTAAGAAATACGCAATACCTGTCGATAATCCATTTAAATCAAATACCGAAGGTTTTAAGGAAGAGATATACGCTTATGGCCTCCGTAACCCATGGCGCTTTAGTTTTGACCGCTCTACGCGCAAACTTTGGTTAGCCGATGTAGGTCAAAGCAGGCAGGAAGAAATTGATTTGATTGAAAAGGGCGGCAACTACGGTTGGAGTATAATGGAAGGAACGGAATGCCTTGGCGGTGTGGATTGCAATAAAACTGGTTTAAACATGCCATTATACAGCTATGGCAGAACCGATGGCGGAAGCATTACCGGGGGCTACGTAAGCCATGATAAAAACCTGCAGACCTTAACCGGAAGATACATTTACGGCGATTTTGTATCAGGTAAGATTTGGGCGCTTACTTATTCAGGCAATACGGTTGTACGTAATGATCTAGTTGCTTCAGTAAGTCCCGGTACACTATCTTCTTTCGGTCAGGATAGTAACAATGGGCTGTACGTTTTAAATTATAAAGACGGAAAAATTTACAAGTTTGTAGCCGATAAATAAGCACAGCTTTGAGAATAAGAGGGTTTTCTTAACTTTAGGGCATTAACCTTAAATCATGAAAACTAAACCGCTTATCATTGCAGGTTCTGTAGCTGTTATACTTATAGCCGCTATTATATTCATTTTATATGGAAAAAATAAAAGCAACGCTAATGTTGATGGCATTGAAGCCTTTATAGAAAAGTTTACTAATTATGCTGTAAATGGTCAAACCGACTCGTTGTTGAACAGCTTTGCGGTAGAAAGCAGGAATAATGATGGCGTTAAACGTTTAGTTAGTGTACTTGCAGGTAAAAGCACCGTAAACAGTAATGCTGCTCCGTTGGCAAAGTTAGTTTTCAATTTAGATGAGCGCGTTATCGAAACGCTAAGCGACGGCTCAATTTCTGTTACTATTCCGTTGTTTTTATCTAACACAAATACGGAATTAGAACAACGGAGATCCTTGTTCACATTAAAATTAGTAAGGTTCGATAACGGCGACTATAAAATAACCCAAGCAGATGTACGGCAGTTCTTTACAGATTTTGTGGCATACGAGAACTACGTGCGGAGCAAAACACTGAAAGATGTGGATATTTACTCACCGGAAACGTTGGAGGCTTTCGCGGCTGCTGATAAACTCAAAGCCCGTTTTGACAGCGTGATATGGTTTTCGCATGTGAATGGCAAAACTTACTACTACGTAGTATACGGTAAATGGGACCTTTATACCCTGAATTCAGATATTGATTCTCCATTGCCTTATAAGATAGGTTTAGTAGGGCCCGATATGAAGACAATTTTACCAGCCGAATTTGACCTTATACACCATATCGGCGGAACTTTTCCGGATATGATAGAAGTTGAAAAGGGCCATAAAAAAGGTTTTTATAATATTAGCGGCAAAGAGATGCTGCCTGTTAAATACGACCAGATCTTTCCTATATCTGGCGAAGGCGAAAATATTGCCGCGTTGAGGATGGGCGACTACATGTATTGGCTTAAAAGCGATTATACCGTGTCAGAGCCGACTGACATAAAAATGGCTGATATTTTGCCACGCTTAAATAAAACCGGCTCTTTCAGTATGACCAATGGTGGGTATCAAAATCTTACGGAATTTAATTCGCGCGAAGAGCATAACAGTATTTATATACCACCATCTTACATGGTTGACCTCAACCTGTTGCCGGTATTTAAAACGTTTAAAAATCCATTGCGACGAAATGTGGAATACGGCGATGCCAGCGAAAACTACATTGTTACTAAAGATGTAATTCAGAACAACATTGCGGTTGACGGGGATAGCGGTGGATGGCTGCAAACTTTGTTTTACAATATACGCGACTATTATTTAGGTGGAAGAACAGAATTTTATGACAGGAAGAATATTGTACTTGTTGACAACAAACATAACCGCGTTTATACAGCAAGTTTGAGCACAGATTATAGTCCGGATGGTACACAGTCATTGGAGGGGCCATGCAATGTTAGTAGCATTAGAGCCATAACAGACTCATTATTCGAGGTAAAAGTTGGTTCGGTGCTTTACGTTGAATTGTATGACACAACTAAAACCGTTTCCGGCGGTCCGTATTATCACTATCTCGCCATTAAAGGCAATAAGCTGGTAAACTTAACAACAAAAAGGATATTTAGTTTTACAAAGTTTGTTAAGATGGATGATAGTTATCTTGAAGGTTGCTATTTGCTGGATACCTATGATCACGCTGCAAAAAAGAATTCCTCAAAGCGCATGGATCAGTTAACTGATGAAATGCTCAGGTACATAAAAAATGAAATTTACGCTGACTATAGCTATAAGTTTTCAGACAAGCGTTGGGAGCAGGTCTTTTCCTACCAGGATATGTATCACTACAATGAGAACGGAGAAGCTCAGTATGCCCAAAGTGTTACAGACTCATTAACATCAATTGATAAGTATAACATCAACTTTATTGATCAAAAATTGAAAGCGAAGAAAGCTACAACATTAGCTGCTAAATGAAAACGGTAAAGAAACTGCTCTGGTGGCTTGGGTTTTTCTGGATACTAATATTAAGCGGCGGTACCTTTTTTCAATATTATGATTTGCAACATAAAAGCGAATTTCTTCAAATAAAACAACAGGCAGTTAAAACAGGCTGGTATTTGCCTGCTTTTTATTTTCATATCATAGCAAGTAGTGTGCTACTGATAGTTGGCTTTTTCCAGTTTTCAAAAAAGGTCTATAATAACCGCTCTTTACACAAGCTACTTGGAAAAGTATATGTAATTAGCGTGCTTTTTATATCAGCTCCTGGCGCATATGTTATGACGCTGTTTATAAACCGCGGCTCTTGGGTGTCACTATCTTTCTTTGTGCAAAACACCCTCTGGGTTGTATTCACAACAGCCGCGTGGCTTTACATAAAAAAGGGCGATGTAAATAGTCATGTTAAAATGATGAGGAGGAGCTATACCCTTGCTTTTGCTGCGGTTACACTGCGTTTATACATATTTCTTTTTACAGTATTTGGTGATGGCGTTGGTTTTGAAAACAACTACATAATAATTGCTTTTGCAAGTTGGATACCTAACTTACTGCTGGTAGAGGTTATTAATATTAAAAAAGAGCAAAATATATTTGCGGCATAAAAAAAGCCATCCGTTTTAGGGATGGCTTCAACTTATGTTGATTTCATAATATTAATCAAACCCGCCTTTGCGTGTGGCTTTGGTTTGTTTGGGCCAGGTAATACCCGGTGTTTTGGTATTGGTTGTTTTAATAGGATCTTCGCTGGCCATATATGCTAATATGGCCGCTAATATGGCATTGTTGCGCACATCGTCAAATACTATTTTGTCGTATGTATCTCGGTTAGTGTGCCAGGTATAAGTGCTGTAATCCCAACTCAATGAGCTTATTGAAAAGCCTGGAGCTCCTACAGCTACAAATGATGCAAAATCAGAACCACCGCTGCCAGGTTGTCCCGGGAAGCTGGTTTTTATACGATTTTTAATGGTATCAGGTACGGCTGTTAACCAACGAGACAGGTAGTCTTTAGCCTCAACAAAACCCTGTCCCGCCAAACTGGTAACACGTCCGGTTCCATTATCCTGATTGAACAAGGCTTGCAGATTGGCAACAATTTCCGGATGGTCTTCAACAAAAGCACGTGAGCCATTTAAGCCTTGCTCTTCGCTGCCCCAATGCCCAACTAAAATGGTACGTTTAGGGTTAGGATATATTTTCTTTAAAATTCGCATGGCTTCCATCATGGTAAGTGTACCGGTACCATTATCAGTAGCGCCTGTGCCGCCATCCCACGAATCAAAGTGTGCTGATAGCATTACGTATTCGTTGGGTTTTTCTGTACCTTTTATCTCGGCAAGCGTGTTAAAAGTTGGCACTTCACCCAACTCTTTCGATTCGGTGTGTATGTTAAGTGTTGGAGGAGTACCGGCTTCTGTTAAACGGTATACCAGTGTATAATCTTCCAACCCGATATCAACAGTAGGAACTTTTTTGGTATAAGCGCTAAATATCTTATCAACGCCCCAACCTGCGGACCAGTTGTTAGTTAAAATGCCTAAAGCGCCCGCCTGTTCTAACGCGCGAGGTAAAGTACGTGCATTCAAGCCTGTTTTTCTTATTCTGGCCGCCCATTGTTTGGTAACAGTATCGCGCTGGGCGCGTATTTTGGTGTATGATTCCGGCAAAGCAAAAGTTTTCCAGTTTGCGTCATCCCTGCCGGTGGGCTGGCAGGCAGATATCAACACAAATTTTCCCTTTACGTTTGGTAGCCATGCTTTAAAAGCCATTGAGTCGGCCAGATCAGGTAGAATAATGGTTTGTGCTGTAGCGGTTTTTTTACCCATGCCAGGGCTCCATGCAAGTTGTGTTCCTTCCAACGATTTTACACGCGGCGATACCATGTCAATGTGTGAGATACCCCGTTCCCAACCGCGCCATGTTCCCCATTGCTCGTTGCGGGCAGGTATTCCCCAACTGGCATATTTGGCAACCGCCCAGTCATTTGCCTGTTTCATTTGCGGGGTACCAACCAGGCGTGGGCCAATACCATCCATCAATTCGCGCCCTAATTTTTCCAATTGAGAGTTTTGAGTGCCCTCATTCATTATGGCATCAACAATGGCCTTATTGGCCTGTTGTGCAAAAGCCATGCTGCTACATAGCATTGCGCCGGCGGCAAAGGTAGTAGCTTTGCGCCCGACATTTGATCGGAGAATAATATCAGTTAATTTCATGCTCACAAGTTAAAAAAATGCCGGTAGGTTTGCTAATTTTATTGACTGCGTTTATATGCTAAATACACCCAATGATAGGACTACAACTACTTGATGCTTTGTTAACTTTTGCTCATTTGTTAATAGTGGGTTTTAATCTTTTAGGTTGGATGTGGTATAAAACCCGAAAAGCGCATTTTGTGATTGTAATGATAACCGCAGCTTGTTGGTTTATTTTAGGGATATGGTATGGTATAGGCTACTGCCCTGTGACTGATTGGCAATGGCAAATTAAAGAAAGGCTTGGGGAGCACAATCTGCCTAACTCGTTCATTAAATACTGGGCCGATAGAATAACCAACAGTAATGTTAATACGCAATTGATAGATATATTAACGGGAGGTTGCTTTGCTGCCGCTTTTATTCTGACGATTTATTTGAACTTTATAAAGCCTAAACGAAGCGGAAATGCAGAGATCACTTAGTGTTGTGCTTTTATCTCTTCTTCAATCCTCAAGCTTTCTTTGTGAATAGCGTTCATTAACTCGGTTACAAACTCAGCAGAAAGACCTAACTCTTTTCCCAATTTAATATTCTTTTCTAATACCTGCTGAAACCTGGCCGACTGTAAAGCCGGGACATTATTTTTTGCCTTGTATAAGCCAACTTCTTTAACGATCTGTTCTCGTAAGCCGATTATTTTGAGCATTTGATTATCAAGGCTATCAATTTTTTGACGTTGTACTTTTAATGCTGCATCAACAGTAGGAGTAGGGACTGTTTGACTGTAAGCTATTCCGGCACCCTTTAATAAAATTGCCGAAGCAAGCGTAAAAAACCTGGTTTTCATAGCGGGATAAAAGATAAAGGTTCGCATTAAATAGATTGCTCCTAAATATAGAAATTTTATGGCGAAAAAGGCTTCATCACACCAGTAGCAAATTGTTAAATATGATACCGCTCTAATTCTATCGCTATCTTATCAAGTACATCTTGTTTTAAAACACCTCCATCCTTACAGACATGCAGGTTTCTGTGATGATCGGGTTCAAAGCTTCCAATAAATTGATCATTCTCATACACCTCATATTTACACATCTCACAGTCGTGATGCATGTAATCCTTTATTTTAAAATGCCGTATTCCCGACGCAGTTTTAACTGATATTTCGAATTTTTCCATAACTATTGTCAGCGTTAAAAACCGTTAACGTCATGTTTTGTTCAGGCTTAATTACAAAACCTAATCGGCTCGCCATACATTGTTACTCAGATCTGAATCCGGCAGTTGGCCATTGGGGTCAATAACTATGGTTTTTATTGCTTGCTTAGAGGGATACTTAAAGGTCCATACGCCACCGCGCTGCCATATGTTAACAGGAAGGTTCACCGTTTCGGACTTGCCGTTTCTCTGGGTGATTTTTAGCTCAACCGGCATGGCCATTTTTTCTTTGTTTATAATGGTTATCAAGACGCCATTAGCGGGGTCTTCATCATCATATTTTACACTTAGAATAGCCTGGTCTAACTTCCACGTTGTAAAAAACCATTGTTTCCAAAACCAGTTCAGGTCTTCTCCGACAGCATTATTCATTGACCTGAAAAAATCATAGGGCGTGGGATGTTTCAATGCCCAGTTCTTAATATATTGATTAAAGGCGTAATCAAAACGATCTGACCCAATTACCGCATTTCTCAGCATTTTAAGTCCAAGCGCAGTTTTGACATAATATTGTCCATAGTCATTTAAGCCTATAGCCTCAGGCGGGGTCATTAATGGATCTTTGCTGTTTTTATATTGTTGCAAGATGCTTTGCGCGTTTAATTCGCCTTCATCAAAGTATTCGCCTTTATTAAAATCCTTACTCGCGAAGTAGTTAATAAATGTATTAAAGCCCTCATCCTGCCACATATATTTACGTTCGTTAGAGCCCACTATCATCGGGAACCAGTTATGGCCAATCTCATGCGTAACATCTCCCCATAATTTTCCGCGCTTGTAATTACTCAAACAAAAAATAATTCCCGGATACTCCATGCCCAATGCAACTCCAGACACATTAACAGCTGAGTTCCATGGGTATTCAAAATATTTATTGGAGTATATTTCCATACTCTGTTTAAGATATTCTGTAGAACGGCCCCAGGCATCATTCCCGGCGCTTTCTTTGGGATAAGCAGACATGGCAATTCCTTTGCGACCTGAAGGGAAATTTACCCTTGCAGCATCCCATATGAATGCCTTAGATGCTGCCCAGGCAACATCCCGACTGTTTTCCATTTTAAAATGCCAGGTAAGTGTCCCTTTAGCTGGATGAGTTTCGGGATCATCTACCTCTTTTTCTGTGATCAACGCTATAGTTTTATCACTCGTTTTGGCCTCAGCCAATCGTTTTTGTTGAAGTGGCGTTAATACTTCCGAAGCGTTTTGCAGATCGCCGGAGCCTACTACCACCATTTCTGAGGGCGCCGTTATGTAATAATCAAAGTCGCCATAATCACAATAAAACTCTCCAAGGCCCATGTATGGCAGGGTGTTCCAGCCTTCTACATCATCATAAACGCACATTCGGGGATACCATTGCGCAATTTCATACACATAACCCTGTTTAAATTTCTTCCTGCCCATACGGTCTGCTCCATATTCGGGGATAGAAAAGTGATAGGCAATTTTAAGCTGTATTTTGTCTCCTTTTGCACCTAAGGGCTTATTAAGGCGCAACTGCATGCGGGCATCTGTAATTACAGGCGTAACATTGTAGGTCTGCCCCTTATAAGTAATATGCACCGATGCTATATGATAACCGCCACGGTTAAAGCCCTTAACATCAAACCTGTCGCCGGTTATTGGCGTAACAGCTGCGCCGCGCGAATCGGGCTTGAAAAGATTCTGATCTAATTGCAGCCAAAGATATTCCAGTTCATCCGGACTATTATTGGTATAAGTTATAGTAACATCTCCATTTATTGTGGTGTCACGCTGACCTTCATAAAGAGTGGTGCGAATAACATAGTCTGCTTTGTTTTGCCAGTACTTGTCGGATGGTTTGCCGCTTGCAGTGCGAAATTCGCCCGGTGAAGGCCAATTGATCGGGCCAAAGAGTTCTTGATGGTCATAATCAGAATCTCTTTTTGACTGGGCGTAACTTTGAGAAACAACTATAAATAGCAGTGCAAAAAAACAAGCTCGGTAAGCAAACATTCAGTTAACAGATAAAATAAATTGCAAAATAAGAAAAAAATAGCCGATTTGCTACCGTTGATTATGAGTTAGCTAAGGATAGTTGTTCAACTAAACCAGTCGAAAAGATCATTTTGAGTGAGCTTGGTTTTAGCTTCGTCAGCATGGTTTTTAATAATATTTCCTTCGGCCATTTGAATAATGCGGTTGCCGTAAGTAAAAGCATCCTTTAAATTATGGGTAACCAAAATAGTGGTAAGTTGAAAGTCATGCGTTAATTGATTGGCTGTTTTCATAACCACATCAGCAGAGCGTGGATCAAGCGCAGCTGTGGGCTCATCTAACAACAAAACCTTGCAATCATCCATTACGCTCATTAACAACGTAAGCGCCTGCCTTTGCCCGCCAGACAAAGTGCCCATTGCCTGGTCGATTTTATTTTCAAGCCCCATGCCTAAACCGGCAACTTTGTCTTTTACTATATTTTTAAATCTTTGGTCAATCCCAATAGTAAAGCCTTTAGCCTTTGTACGCAATGCCGCCAAACGAAAATTGTCTAAAATGCTCAATTCGGATGCTGTACCGCTTAACGGATTTTGAAAAACCCTGGCTATCCACCTGCTTCGTTCATGATCAGCCAGGTTGGTAACGTCAGTATCGTAAATTTTGATTGTGCCGGCAGTAGGGTAGATGCTGCCCGAAATGAGGTTAAGCAGGGTTGTCTTTCCTGAACCGTTTGACCCTACAATAACAACAAACTCACCGTCTTCAATAGCTAAATTAACATTCTTGACGGCATCAACCTGTGTTGGTTTGCCGTAATTGAAGGTTTTGCTGATGTTGGTGAGGCTTATAGCTGTTTGCATATTGCAATTAAAACAAAAATAGCGATGGATTTAAAAACCCATCGCTATTTTATTGTGTTTATTAGAAAATTATACTTGAACTGCAGCAGCTGTCTTTTTACTACGGCCATTCATATAAAAGATCAAACCGGTAAATGCAACAATCAATATTATTGGAATAATTAATGTTGCATTAAGTACGGCATGTCCGGCTGCAAGTTGGTCGCCGCCTGCACTTTTTTCTATCTTATCGTAATAATCTCCCATAAATAAGGTGAAGATACCTACAGAAAACATACCTGCACCACCCATTAGGTTCAAACCTAATGCACCGGTTTCAGGAATGTGCGTATTTACAAAACCAAGCATAGTTGGCCAGAAGAAGCACACACCCATTCCAAATATAAGAGCGGCCAGATAAAGCATTGGACCTGTTACCGTTGTAAACATGAATAATCCTAGTGTGGCTAAGATTGCAGATACTAATAATAGCAATTGAGGCGTAACTTTTTTAAGAATTGGCTTGGCAAACGCTCTGCCTATAATCATTACTCCGGTCTCTAACGTTAACAGCAATAGCGCGTTGTCAGAAACATTTTTCAATAATACGTCGATCCACTGGCCGGTGAATAGTTCTGTTGTTGCAGTACCAACCATGCAAATTATCATAAAGATGAATAGCGGGTTAAGAACAGCTCTGAACATGCCGCCGTAGCTAACGCCTGCAGCAACGCGCTCAGTTACAGGGAAATCAAGTTTAGAAAACAAGAAGCCATAAATGGCAGTAGGTATAAGCATGGTACCAACCTGAACCTGCCAGCTTGTAATACCGATTTTATTAAGCAAGAACACTACAACCGTTCCAATCACAATGCCACTTGGGAACCACAGGTGAAAATGGTTGAGTTTGGTTGTTTTGTTGTCTGTGTATAAACCTGCAACTAACGGATTACATGCAGCCTCTATTGTGCCGTTTGCAAAACCTACAAGTAGAGTACCAATATACAACTGCGTAAAGCTGGTAGCAAAAATTGTAAGAGCTATACCGGCAAGGTGGAACAAAAAGGCAAAAACAAGCAGACGTTTCATTCCAATAAGGTCTACAATGAATGCGCCCAGCACTATCACCGCTGAAAATGCTGTGAAAGCGGTTGAAGCTATTGATGCCAATTGAGATTTGTCTAGATTAAACTCTGCACCCATAGTATCTAACGTCCCTGCACGTATGCCAAAGGAGAGACCGGTTACCATCAAAGCAAGACAACTTGCTGTAAATAATTGTGGACGATTAATTTGCATTTCTCTTAGTTTAATTTTAGGTTTATAATCGGTTATAATTGAGTTATTTATTAATTTATAATTAGTTGGTCAGAATGATCAGTTGAGTAGCTCTGTTTAAACTACTCACTGACCAGCCAGTATCTGATTAACTAATTCCCAGTACTTTTTTATTAAATTCTTCATCAGAACCGGTACCTGCAAAGTCGTCAAACGCTTTCTCAGTTACGCGGATAATATGATCCTTGATAAAGATAGCGCCTTCTCTTGCACCATCTTCCGGATGTTTCATAGCACATTCCCACTCCATAACAGCCCATCCGCCGAAGTTATATTGTGCCATTTTGCTGAATATTGATTTGAAATCAACCTGACCATCGCCTAACGAACGGAAGCGTCCTGCGCGCTCAACCCAGTTTTGGTAACCGCCGTAAACGCCCTGGCGACCGGTTGGGTTAAACTCAGCATCCTTAACGTGGAACATTTTGATACGCTCATGGTAAATATCAATAAAATCCAGATAATCAAGACATTGTAACACAAAGTGTGATGGATCATACAGTAAGTTAGCACGGCTATGGTTGTTCACTTTCTCCAGGAACATTTCATAGCTGATACCGTCATGCAGGTCTTCACCGGGGTGAATTTCGTAGCAAACATCAACGCCGTTTTCGTCGAATACATCCAATATAGGTTTCCAACGGTTAGCCAACTCGGTAAAACCAGTCTCTACCAAACCGGCAGGGCGCTGAGGCCACGGGTAAACAGTTGGCCACAACAAAGCGCCACTAAAAGTAACGTGAGCGTTTAAGCCTAAGTTGTTAGACGCTTTGGCAGCATACTTTAATTGCTGCACAGCCCATTCCTGACGAGCTTTAGGGTTTTTATGATATTCAGCCGGAGCAAATCCGTCAAACAGATCATCATAAGCCGGGTGTACAGCCACTAACTGGCCTTGCAAGTGGGTGGAAAGTTCGGTTATTTCCAAGCCGTAGCTGGCAACTTTGCCTTTTATCTCATCAGCATAAGTTTTGCTCTCAGCAGCTTTTTGCAAGTCGAAATAGTTACCTGCCCAGGTAGGTATCTGCACACCTTTAAAACCCAGACCAGCAGCCCATTTACAAATATCATCTAAAGTGTCAAAAGGCGGTTTATCACCTAAAAACTGTGCTAAAAATATAGCAGGTCCTTTAATTGTTTTCATAGAATTTTATACAGTAAATTTAGTCCATTTAACATCTGATTTGCCCGAAGCAATAACGTTTTCAATAAACGCCATACCACGTAAACCTTCTTTAACACCAGGGAAATCTTGTGCTTCTTCTGATGCCTCCTTACCTTCTAATCCTGCTTTGATTGTTAAGGCAAAGTTGTGATATAAATTGGCAAAGGCTTCCAGGTAACCTTCCGGGTGGCCGCCCGGAGTGCGCGTGTTGTGTGAGGCAAACGAACTTACATAACCAGCGCCTGTACGCCATATTTCAGTAGGTTTATCAGCATATTTAACTTTAAGGGTATTGGCATCCCATTGTTCCCACTCTAAACCGGCCTTATCGCCGTAAACACGGATCTTAACGTTATTTTCCTCGCCAATAGCTATTTGTGATGCGGTTAGCACTACGCTGGCACCGTTATTCAGCTTCATTAAAACAGAACCATCATCATCTAGCTTACGGCCTTCAACCACAATATTCAGGTCGGCACAAATTTGAGTAGTTTCTAAACCGGTAATGTATTCGCATAAGTTGAAAGCATGTGTGCCTATATCGCCCATACAACCTGCAATACCGCTTTTACCCGGATCTGTACGCCATGAAGCCTGTTTGTTATCGCCACCTTCTAAAAAGCTGCTTAACCAACCTTGCGGATACTCAACATATACTTTACGAATGGTGCCTAATTTTCCGGTACGTACCAACTGACGAGCTTCTTTTACCATTGGGTAGCCGGTGTAAGTATGGGTCAAGCAAAATAACTTATCGCTTGCTGCTACAACTTTTTCCAGTTCTTTAGCTTCTTCCAAAGAAAAGGTCATGGGTTTATCCAATATAACATGAAAACCATTTTCTAAGGCCATTTTAGTAGGGCCAAAGTGCGCGTGATTTGGTGTTACAATGCTGATAACCTGAACACGCTGATCTTCGGGAAGTTGTTTTTCTTTCTCAATCAGTTCTTCATATGAGCCATAAGCTCTGTCCGCTGCAATGCCCAGCGCTATACCGCTTGCTTTTGATTTTTCTGCGTTGCTGCTAAATGCACCGCAAACCAATTCATAATCGTCATCAATACGGGCGGCAATACGATGTACAGCACCAATAAAGGCACCTTGTCCGCCACCAACCATTCCAAGTCTTAGTTTCATTTTAGTTTCAGTATTCGTTTAATTGGTAAAATGTAGTGTTTTCACTTTATGCTCAAAGTGAAGCTTTTTTACAGCTAATGCAAAGTAACAATTATACTATTTTTTTTGATATTCGATAGGAAATAACGGAAACAAAAGATCAGTGTTACTTACAAAAGCAAGGTGCTTTCCGTCTGGCGCGAACGACGGTGTGTTGATGGTACCCTGACCGCCATACAGGTAAGCAATCACCTCCGGCTTACCGCCGTTTACAGGCATGCGCTGTAAATAAACATGGCGATAAAAAGGATGATCTGCAGGGCCGACCTCGTTTTGTAAAAAGGAGATGTAAACTATCCACTTGCCATCAGGAGATATGTGAGGAAACCAGTCATTAAACTCGCTGTGAGTAACCTGTGTTTGTTCAGAACCATCAGGCTTCATGCGCCATATTTGCATATGGCCGGTGCGTGCTGAATTAAAGTAAATGTACTTACCATCGGGCGTGTATTCACATCCGTCGTCGTAAGCGGGATCTGTGGTTAAACGGGTTTCCAAGCCGCCTTCCGGCGACACGCTGTAGATATCTGAGTTTCCATCCCGGGTACTCATAAAAACAATTGCCTTATCATCAGGCGACCAACTATGAATGTATGATGGCGCTATAGTGGTAATACGTTTTGGTTGCCCACCTGTAATGGGCACCACATAACCAATTGATCGCCCATTATCCGGCCCACCCCGCGGGCCAAAGCTGCTTATGGCTAACATTTTTCCGTTGAACGAGATAACATGGTCGTTGTTGTTACGCTTAACGTCGCCAGTGTTGAGCAGGGTTGCCTTATTAGTTGCCAGGTCGTAGGTATATAACAAGTCATCCTGATTATAAAGCAGCTTTTTGCCATCGCGTGTCCAGTTAGGAGCCTGGATAGATTTGTTATATTGGTAGATAACCCTGCGGTTTTTAGTTGCAAGGTCCAGTATTTCAATATTGCTGCCTATATAATCGGTGTAAGGTTTAAATCCCACTTTGGCCGGAACTGTTATCCTAACATTACTAAAAACCACTTTGGCGGCGCCTTTTGTTTTGGCTCCTACGTAGAAAATCCCAACATAACCTTCATCTTCAATATAGTTAATTGTTGTTGAATCTACTGTAAAGGGATCACCTTGCTTAGCTACCCACATTCTGAATACATTTCCTCTGCGTTCCAATTGCATAACATCAGGATTGGATACGTTTGATTTGACCTCGCCGCTTACCGTTGTTTTGTACTGCATAGCGGCAGCTTGCCCACCACGTTTGGCAACATCAATAAATTTAGCATGATCATCAAGCCCCGTCCTGAACATCATACCTATTTTTGTGTATCTGTTAGCAGCTACTGTTGGTATAAATTTAACATTGGCAGTAATTATAAAATCGCCTTTTATTTTACGCCATAAAAAATAAGCTGGATCGTCTTCGACAGATGCGTTGCCACCAGCGCTTGTCAGTGTGTAATTTTGACTCTGTTCTTCATAAACAGCTTTTCCTGTTGTTGCTCCAATTCTGCTTTGTCCTTCAAATATGCCTATTGACTGGGCCAATAAGCCAGATTCTGTGCAACACAAAAGCGCCATCAAATAAAATAGCTTTCGTACCATGATGTTGTTTTAGTAAATAATCGGTTCGATAAAGGTATATAATCTGATTATAAACGGGTTACTAATCAATAAAAAAGGAGGCGTTGTTGTATGCCTCCTTTGTATAAAGTTTTAATGTGATGTTATTGCGCTACATAGCAACGTTCTCCGGCCAACAGGTCCCGGCATTGTTCGTACTCATCAGGCACCTCAATGGCATCAACTTCCTGTTTGTAGCTTTGCTTGATCTCCTTACGGCGCTTGGCCTCAATAAATCTTCGCACCTGATCGCGGGTTTGGAGTATAAGGCCGGGTATCATAACTGGTTTGTTGCTTTCGTCTTTAGCTACCATGGTAAAGTAGCTGGTGTTAGTGTGTTGTACGGTATTGGTTTTAATGTTTTCGGATATAACGCGGATGCCCACCACCAGAGAAGTTTTACCCACATAATTAACTGATGCCATAAGCGAAACCAATTCGCCAACCTCAACCGGCTGTAAAAAATCAACGGTATCAATTGATGCGGTAACACAATAATTGCCTGCGTGCTTTGCTGCGCATACGTAAGCTACCTTGTCCATTAATGATAATAATATACCACCATGTATCTTTCCGCCGAAGTTGGAATAGGAGGGTATCATGAGTTCGGTGATCACGGTTTCTGAAAAACTAACCGGTTTATAAGGCTGAACATCAATTGGGGAAGACATGCTAAAATTTAATTGTGGGTTTTGCGTTTGTGTGATTAGATAATAAAGTTATAATATTGAGAAAAATTAGCGAAGTGGGCAAATATTTTACTTTAATAGTGCTGTTTTGTGGCTTACAGGTTTGTTTTGCCCAAACTGCGGTGGTGCGTAAAAACAAAATAAGCGCTTTTGTAACTGAAAAATACAATACCGTTATTACTGCCGATAAACAAATAAAACAGGGGCAGTATCAGGCGTTTTACAAAAATAAAGTGGTAATTGCTCAGGGTAGCTATAAGGACGATAAAAGAATAGGCTTGTGGCGTTTCTTTAATAAAACCCAACAACTAACGCAGGTTTATAATTACGATGCCGGTAAACTGCTTTTTGAATTGCCGGAAGAAGAGCGTTCCAATTTTAAATATATTATTGATAAAGTTGTTAACGACAGCGTAACTATTACTAAGCCCTACAAAATAGGAGGCAGGTATTTTGGCTATTTGCCTTATCTGAAATTTTTTACTATGCCGGAAGATCTAAGAGGGGAAGCATACGAAAAAATAGCTGTAGAAATGGAGTTATTTATAAGCCCGATGGGGCGGGTGGCTGACTTCAAATTTAGGATCAAAGCACCTTTTTATTCTGCCACAATCAACATTGATCCTAATATCCTTTTAACCGAAGACAAAATATTTACCCCGGCTACTTATAACAAAGAACCCATATCAAGTCGCATTGTTGTAAATTGTTACATAAACAACCGTGGCGAGCCTGATATGGATTGATAAAATCTAATTAAATTACCTTGCACCCGGTGGTTTCGGTGGTGCGGGTGGAGCGCCTCCACCTTTTTTAAATAAATTTAATGGGTTTGGCGGCGGTGGCGGGGCACCTCCCGGACGTGCCGGAGCTCCCGCAGGCGCAGCCGGTGGTGCGGGAGCTTTTCTTCTCTTTTTAAACGGATTGATCTTCTTTAATCCATCGCCTGCCTGTTTTAATACTTTATCTGGCGGTGGTGGTGGCGGTGGCGCACTTTGCGCTAACACCGATGCACTAATGTGCGATAAGCCAAAAGTTAAAGCACCTGCTAAAATATACTTGGTGACTTTTTTAAAGCTTTTTTTATGAGATAAATGCATGGCCGTATTGTTTTAAACGTTAGCAATATAATAATAACAACATAATTGGCAATTTGTTGTACGGAACAGGGAATGGGTAGCCCGTAATCTATACTCCTAACATACGTAAACTCATAAAGCTATTTACCGGCAAGTGTGTATTCTCCCCAAAAATCAGTTGCGGCTACTGCTGTTTTTAGCATAGGCGGTGGCGGCGGTGGTGGTGTTCCACTGCCGTCATATTTCGGCGTTATCGGCCGTGGTTCGTTCACCTTTATTTGGTAGGCAAAGGGTTTGCTTCCTTTGTCAGGCAACAGCAAATATTTTAATGGAACAGCTAACTCGCAGGTGTAATACTCATCAACAAAATTTGCAGCAGCTTGAATGCCTGCATCATTATAAACTGATATTTCAGGTTCATTAACAGAAGAGAAGCCCGCTACAGCAATAAGTTTTGATCTTTCTTTAAACGCTTTGTTCAGGTCATCAACTGTTACTGCTTCAGATTCTCTATTTGATTCAGGATAATTTTTGACGGCCAATAACCCCGTTAATTTTGACATTTCGGGTCCATCTAACCAAGGGTAGGTAACAGACACATGGTTCTCGCTTTTCTTGTTTAACGTCGGGTATACATTTAACGTAATACCACCGCGCATTATCTTATCAATTACATCACGGTATTTAGTTTGTACAATCAGGTACAGATTGTTATTATCGTTACTTAACGTATAAAGTAGTTCGGTTGCGCTGTTTTGGGCCTTAAAATTACTATCCCACTCGGTTGCTTTGCCATCAACTTTTATATTAACGGGTGCAACCACACTTTCTTTTTGAATATTCGGAAGCTTTTGTGAATAGCCGTTTTGCACTCCTAATGAAACTATAAGTGTGCCGATCCGTAAAATATGATTTCGTTTCATCAAATTATGTTTAATTGTTTTCAGGTGCAGATGGTGGCGGCGGGGGAAGTTGATCGTAGAGTTGCATATCCGGAAAAACATAGCCATACTTTTCTTTCAGCAATTTCAGATCGGCTTTTTTAGCAGTGCTTTTATAGTATTCCTTTTGTTCGCCGTCCTTTTCATGTATAATAACTCTGTAGTTTTGCGTTTTTCTAACCAAATAACCAGTTTCTTCATACTGGTAGCCGGTACTGCTGGTTTTTAAGTTGCCTGTTGGTGGCGGCGGAAACTTAACCTGGTCAACCTTTGGCATAGGTTTCATAGGTAATAGTTTTCCGTTTTTGTCTTTTAAAACCGGTGGCGGAAATTTTATCTTTCCAACCTTTTCACGAGGGGCCGGCGGTGGCGGAGGCATGGTTCCATTTGGAAACATGTATCCATATTTGCCTATTAATAAATTGGCGGTAGCAGGTGACATTGGTGCAGAATTGAAACTTGTTTTTTTTCCTCCATCTTCATAAAAAGTAACTGTCGCTCGCTTAACGCCATCTTTTGTATAAATGGTTTCGCTGTACTTATACCCCTTTTTTGTTTTTAGGGTATCAGCATGAAGATTAATTAAATTTCCGTTAGTCTCTGTCTCAACGCGCATTTTGCCAATATGCCAGCCATAAGTTTTACTGAATGCCAGAGTTGAGGCGCAGAGCATACCCGCGCATGCGGGCAATGTGATAAGGTACTTTAGCCTGGCTAAATTACCCGAGCGTTGTTGATTTAACATAATGATTCTCTTTTTTAAAAGGTTATAATTGAAGAAGGAATGTGTGATAGATAAACCGCCTGTGCCATAGGCATTATTGAGCAAAAAGGTTGAGTAAGCAATGGTATCTTCGTCGGCAGCTGCGGCTTTTTCGTCCGCTATATATTCATGTATGGTTTTTAAACTATTTTGTAGCAAGTACACCACCGGATTAAACCAACACATCACTTTGATCAACTCCAAAAACATAATATCGGCAGAATGCCTTTGGCGGATATGTACCATCTCATGCGTTATAATAGTATCGGTTCCTGCAGCTGTTGTTCCTACAAACAGATAGTTAAAAAAGGAAAAGGCAGTTTCTGTATCATCAAGATAAACTACATTATAGTTGCCATAGGTTGCTTTTTTATGGTGGGTGAGTTTGAAAATGCTATACAACTTAACAATTAAAATAACTAATACTATTAGCGCACCTGCTACATAAGCTGCCATCAGGAAGTTATCAAATGTTAAACTGCTTAATATAGGCTTAGCGGGCTCAACCGGCTTTATAATTGCTACCGATTCAGTTGTTGGAAGGGCAGTGTAATCAAATACCTGTACTTTTTGCACAACCGGCGGCTTCAACGCATTGACCTGTACAAGCGGCAAAACAAATGCAGCTAAACAACTAAACAGTAAATAAAACCTGTTAAGTTGATAATGAGTTTCTTTAGAGAAAAAAATGCAGTAGGCCAAATAAAATACACATAAGTATAAGTTAGCTTCTGCCAGGTAATACAGCCAGTTCATTTTTTCTTCTTTTTAAGGTCCTCAATCAGTTGGGTCAATTCGTCCAGTTGGTTTACATCCAGCTTCTTCTCGTTGGCAATAAACGATACTAAACTTTGATAGGAGTTGCTGAAATAATTGTTCATCATCTTATCAAAAGTGAACTTTTTGTATGCCGCCTCCGTTACCAGCGGAAAGTACACATGCGAATTGCCGTACACTTTATGGCTTATAAATCCTTTACCTTCCAGCACTCTTACTACGGTAGAAACGGTATTATAAGCAGGCTTAGGCTCGTCCATTTGTTCCAATATATCTTTTACAATACCTTCACCTAATTGCCAAAGTATCTGCATTATCTGCTCTTCTGCTTTGGTTAGTTCTTTAATTGTCATTTGCAAACTATTTTTATAGTTATGCCAAGGTAAAACTATTTTTGTAGTTCACAAACTATTTTTATAGTTTTTTTTTCAGAGCAGAAATTTTGACAGGAATGCGCGGGTAGGGTATGGCGTATCCAATGTAAATGCTAAAAATATTTGCAAACATCAGCATCTTGGTATATTTTGCAATCATGCAGGTGTGAACACCTACCTGCGCATAAAAAAATCATGTCGCAAGTACATCAAATAGCATTAACATTTTTAAACAATATAGGTCCCGCTTCGGCAAAAGCGCTGATGAGTTATTTTGGCGACGCAGAAACCATATTTACAATTCCGGTTAAAAAATTACTTAAAGTGCCGGGGATAGGCGAGAAGACCGTAGCCGCGCTAAATATTGACGAGGCTTTGAGAAAAGCAGAAGTCGAAATGCGTTTTGTTGAAAAACAAGATATTGAGGTGATATTTTATACAGATGCCAGGTATCCAAAGCGCTTAAAAAACTGTGTAGACAGCCCTGTACTGCTTTATAGTAAGGGTAAAGCAAATTTCAATAATGCGCGCGTGGTTAGCATAGTTGGCACCCGCAACATTACAGAATATGGCAGAGATTTGTGCCGCCAATTGGTAGAAGAATTGCGGCAATATGATGTACTTATTATTAGTGGGCTTGCGCTGGGGGTCGATGTGGCTGCACACAAGGAGTGCCTTAAGCACAATGTGCCCACTATTGGTGTGGTGGGCCATGGGTTAGACAGATTATACCCTGCGGCAAATCGGTCAACTGCTGATAAGATGTTAGAGAATGGCGGTTTGTTGAGCGAATACCCATCCGGAACGAAACCGGATAGAGAGAATTTTCCGCAGCGTAACCGTATAGTTGCAGGCATGGCTGATGCTACTGTTGTTATTGAAGCAGGTATAAAAGGAGGAGCTTTGATAACGGCAGAAATTGCTAACTCCTACAATCGAGATGTTTTTGCCTTTCCGGGTAGAATAGACGATGTATATAGCGAAGGGTGTAATTTTTTAATACGTCACAACAAAGCCGGCTTATTAACCTGCGCTGCCGATCTGGCATTCAGCATGGGATGGGAGCGAACGGAAGATAGCAAGCCGGTAGAACAGTTTATGTTGCCATTTGACCTATCGGCAGATGAGCAAGATATATTTAACCTTTTGCAGCAACATAAAACACCCGTTGCCATTGACGATCTAAGTATTAAAATAAATAAGCCGGTTAGTCAAATAGCAATGAACCTGTTAAATATGGAGATGCAGGGTTATATACGGTCGTTGCCTGGGAAGATGTATAAACTGATTTAGGGTTGAGGGTTAAGACTCAAGAGACAAGAATCAAGAGATAAGAATTACTGTAAATATCTTAATTCTTATCTCTTAATTCTCACTTCTCAAAAGAGCTAAGCCCTGCGGATAACTCCTAAAATTAACGCAATGATAGCTATAACAAGCAATGTATGTATAATACCTCCGGCAGAGTAAACAAAAAATCCAAGTGCCCAGCCAATAACCAGTATTACAGCAATAATGTACAATAAACCTCTCATGTTTTCTAAGTTTTAGATGTGTGAATAATATTCTGCACAACTCCAAAATTGTTCCAAACACGCCTGTCAAATAAAAAAAGCTGCTTAAATTGTATCTAAGCAGCTTTTTCTATATCGAATATGATATTTAATATTCGTCTTCGTTAAAAAAGAAGTCATCTTTTGTAGGGTAATCAGGCCATATTTCTTCAATATTCTCGTAAGGCTCGCCATCATCCTCTAAAGCCTGCAGGTTCTCAATAACCTCTACAGGAGCGCCTGAACGTATAGCGTAGTCAATTAATTCGTCTTTTGTGGCAGGCCATGGTGCATCCTCCAGGTGAGATGCTAATTCAAGTGTCCAGTACATATTCTATCTATATTTTAGTTTATTGATTTAAGTTCAATTTTCGCAAAAGTATAATATTTTTAAATCGTTTATCAATATATTTTTTTATTTTTTTTTGCGCTCGGAATCCATTGATTTTCAGCTATATTTAATTCGCTTGCCAGCTTGCGCCCCAGCACAAACAGGTAGTCACTCAATCTGTTAAGGTAAATAATAATCAATTCGTTAACCTTACTTTCCTCCGCCAAATGGGTAACAATTCGTTCAGCTCTGCGGCAAACGCAACGCGCCAAATGCGTGTATGATACAGTGGTGTTACCTCCCGGCAAAATAAAATGCGTTAACTGTGGCAATTCATTATCCATGCTGTCAATTGTTTCCTCCAGCAGTTGTATATCCGTTGCCGTCAACTCCGGCAACGTCATTTTAGAACGTTCGGGATCTGCAGCTAAATTAGCACCTATTATAAACAGCGTTTCCTGTATTTGTTTTAAAATTTCCTGATGATTTTCTGCTATCTGCTGGTCGGCTATCAGACCTATCCAGGCATTCAGTTCGTCAACAGTACCGTAGCTCTCTATTCTAATGTTATGCTTGGCAACACGTGTGCCTCCTATAAGTGAGGTAAAACCTTTATCGCCCGTTTTGGTATATATCTTCATAGCTTTAAATGATACGGCTAAACTTAATTAATATTTGCTGTAATATTTTATTGGTGTATTAAACAAAGCTATTTTTACGCTTGATTGATTATTATGAAACGCTCCGCATTTTCCCACATATTGCTATCCGCCGTAATTTGTACAGTAACTTTGCTAAGTTTTAAATGCGGAACTACCAAAGGGCAACAAGAAGCAGCAGAAGCTAATAATCCTGTAACACAAAAGCAATTTGATCTGCTAACCGAGCAACAGTTTAATGAGCTATTTCCGCAACGCGATAAGTTTTATACCTATGCCGCATTTATTCAGGCAGTGCGCGAGTTAGGCAACATAAAAGTAAAAGTGTCGCGCAGGGCCTTGTCTGTTTATCAGATCATCAGAACGGATAAGGCGGCGGGTATAAACTCAATAGTGCGACAAGATGTTGACTGGGAGGAGCCGTGGGCCAAAGTAAAACCCGATAGCATTTTTACTGTTGATTACGGCGATTTTTGCACTGCATCTGACCCACTTATTAATAAAAAAGAACTGGCGGCTTTTTTTGCTCATATTGCTCATGAAACCCGCCATGGTGAAAACGGAACTTACACAGATGGTTTAATGCTGCGCCATGAAGACAATACAACTTTAGAGTATTACGGTGAAAGTGACGAATACCCTCCGGTCAAAGGAAAAAAATACTATGGTAGGGGCCCTATGCAATTAAGTTATAACGGAAATTATGGTAAGGCATCTGACTGTATTTTTGGCGATAAACAGATCTTGCTGAATGACCCCGACAAGGTGGAGAATGACGCAGTAGTGGCGTTTAAAGCTGCCATATGGTTTTGGATGATGCCCGAAACACATAAACCATCCGCGCACGATGTGATGATAGGTAAATGGCAGCCTAAACCAATAGATACGGAGAAAGGCCGTACACCAGGCTTTGGCATGACCATTAATATTGTAAACGGTGCCGTTGAGTGTAACAAAGGTGAAAATGAAGGTATGAACGACAGAATAGGTTTTTACCAGCACTTTTTAACCAAAATGGGTTTAACAGACCCTAATTGTGCATGCTCATGTGCTAAGATGCAATTTTATACCTACTAACAAAGATCTGCCAGGCGGTGTACAAATGCTGCCATGTGCTTTGCTTTTTCGGGCAACATGGGATGATGACTGCCTATGATAAGCGTATGGTTAACAATTTCGATCAGGAAGTCATCGTCACGTACGTCCATAACCGCGTTACGGAAGTTTCGGTCTATGCCTGATTGTGCTTTTTGCACATCGCTTACAATAGTATAAAACGTATTACTGAAGGGTTTGTCCTCAGCAAAATCAAGTTCTATAGGGTGAATAAGCTCAATGATCTTATCTCTCAGCGTTTCCCTGCGGATAACAACGTGCCCAAAATCTTTTCTTAAATAAGCAAGGGCCCATGTGTGGTGCAGGTAATAATCTGCAGAATCAGCCTCTTTATCATCAACTGGTTTATGACGTGTTTCTGTAAACAGAAGGTAGGAGTCACTCCGCTCATGCTTTATTACGTAAGAAGCACGTACATTGATCTCAATACAATTTTTAAAAGACTCGAAATCTTCCAGATGGAAATTGATATGCCCGGTAGCATTTAGCGGAAATTGACCTTTAACTGCAATATAGATATCTTGATAATTGGTGATTGTGGCAGGAGTGAGGCCGCTATCATCAAAAGGCAAACTGTCCATACAGTTATTTGGTTAGCTTGGGTTTTGTGGTGATGTCTGCCGTAGCAGCCAATTCTTCATCAATAGTAACCAGTTTGCTTCTGTCAACCTTGTGAGGAGCCGGGTTTATTTCGTCGCGCTCAATTAAACCGTCGCGCATACGCACTATACGGTGCGCGTGCATGGCAATGTCTTCCTCGTGCGTAACCAATATAATGGTGTTGCCTTTGGCGTGAATATCTTCCAGCAGACCCATTATCTCAATAGAAGTTTTAGTATCAAGGTTACCGGTCGGCTCATCTGCTAAAATGATTGACGGATCATTAATAAGCGCCCTTGCAACTGCAACACGCTGACGCTGACCACCCGAAAGCTCATTAGGCTTGTGGTCAACACGGTGACCTAAACCTACATTGGTTAAAGCGGCATGCGCGCGTTTGTTACGGTCGTCTTTGCTAACACCCGCGTAAACCAGCGGAAGTGCCACATTATCTAAAGCCGTATTACGTGGCAATAAGTTGAAGGTTTGAAATACGAAACCAATTTCACTGTTGCGCACTTCGGCAAGTTCATCATCACTCATGTGGCTAACGTTAATGCCATTCAGAATGTATTCACCTTTAGAAGGCGTATCCAAACAACCCAAAATATTCATCAGCGTTGATTTACCCGAACCTGAAGGCCCCATCAAGGCAACAAACTCACCCTTGTTAATAGTTAAAGAAACTGATTTAAGCGCATGGATAACCTCGGCGCCTATTACATATTTCCTGCCTATTTCTTTAATGGTGATGAGTGGCTTCATATAATACTGTTTTATTTGCTTTGACGGTGTTGGGTTGTAAATGTTACGCTATCAAATTTATTTATCCGATAACCTTGGCCACCATAAAGTATTGATCGTTGTGTTTAGGGGCGTTTTCAAGGGCTTGTTCGGTTGTAATGTCATGTTTTACAACATCTTCCCTAAAAACATTCACCTCGTTTGACATATATACCAACGGTTCAACGCCAGATGTATCTACCTCATTTAATTTTGCCATGAAATCCAGAATTCGGTTCATGTCGCCAATCATTTCCTGTTTGTCGTTCTCAGCTAGGTCAAGACGAGCCAGGTGAGCTATCTTGTCAACGGTTTCCCTGTCAATATTCATTTTCTATTTAAAGTTTGTTCAATAATAGCATGCACATTATCTCTAAGTGCATCTGCATCATCCAAAGTTAACTGAGCCGTTTCTATGGGCTCATGCACAAATATATTACAAATACCGGGTTTACTACCATGCTCTAAGCCGGTATCCCACAAAATTTGCCAGGTATTTAATGAAGTTACGGGGATGATGGGCACTTTCAGCTCAATAGCCAGTCTGAATGGCCCGTTTTTAAAATCGTATAACACCGGAGGATATTCATCCGGAATACGTCCTTCAGGAAAAATTATTACAGACGTTCCATTAGACAAAGCCTCCGAAGCTTTTTTAAACGCGCGGTAAGATGATATTTTACTTTCACGGTTAACCGGTATATCAACTGTTTTAAAGAATAGTCTGGTAATAAAGTTATGCAGCAACTCTTCCTTGCCCATAAAGCAATGATGGTTGCTTTTAACCAGTTGCGTCATAGCGCTAATGTCCAAATTGGAAGTATGGTTGGAACAGATAATATAAGTACGGCTCCAGTCTATAGGCTTTTCATACTTAACGCGGTAAAAAATACCCACCAGTGCCGAGCTCACAAAGGCCCAAACACGACGAATCATGTTTACGTATTTATAATTGCGGGGATTGCGCGACAGCGCGTATAATAAAGGAAAGGATAAGGCATAGGTTACACCTACAGAAGCTACATATAAATAGCAGTGCAACTTCCTCAAAAGTATTTTCATCAACACCAAAAATAGAAAAAATACTTACTTTCGCCGCTATGGAAATTGTTGTAAGCGGTATCCGGTCAACCGGAAATCTACATTTAGGAAACTACTACGGCGCTATACAGAACTTTGTAAAAATGCAGCACGAGTACAATTGCTATTTCTTTATTGCAGATCTGCACTCGCTTACCACACACCCAACACCGGCCAATCTGCATAACAACGTTAAAAGCGTATTAATAGAATACCTGGCTGCCGGCATCGACCCTGAAAAAGCTACTATCTATGTACAGTCGGATGTGCCTGAAGTTGCTGAGCTATACCTTTATTTAAATATGAACGCCTATTTAGGCGAGTTGGAGCGCAGTACATCTTTTAAAGATAAAGTGCGTGCACAGCCTGATAACGTTAATGCGGGCTTATTAACCTACCCCGTTTTAATGGCTGCTGATATATTGATTCATCGTGCTACTAAAGTTCCAGTAGGCAAAGACCAGGAGCAGCATTTGGAGATGGCGCGTACCTTTGGTAACCGCTTTAACCGTTTATATAACAACGATTATTTTGCTGAACCACATGCGTTTAACTACAGCAATAATCTGGTAAAAATACCGGGCTTGGACGGCAAAGGCAAAATGGGAAAATCAGAGGGAGAAGGCAATGCTATTTTTCTTGCTGATGCACCTGAAGTGATCCGTAAAAAAGTAATGCGTGCGGTAACTGATAGCGGCCCAACTGTTGAAAACCAGCAAAAGCCCGATGAAATTCAAAACCTTTTTGATTTAATGAAAGTGGTATCAAGCCAGGATACTTACGGTCATTTCAACAACCTGTATAACACTTGTCAGGTGCGTTACGGCGATCTGAAAAAGCAACTGGCGGAGGATATGATCATTGCCACCGCACCAATTCGCGACAGAATAAATGCGATAGCAGGCGATACGGACTATTTAGCTAAAGTAGCCCGCTTAGGCGCCGAAAAAGCACGCGAAAGCGCTTCAAAAACTATAAAAGAAGTGCGTGAGATCATCGGATTCAGAAGTTTTTAGATTAGGAAGACCATAGACGATGGTCCATAGTCCATAGCTATTTTCTACGGTTACTATGGTCTATCGTCAATGGACTATGGACTAATGAATTTTGACAATTAATATTCAAAGTATATCTTAGCGAATATGCATATAGCTATTGTTGGAAATATAGGTGCCGGAAAAACCACGCTCACCGAAATGCTGGCCAAAAATTATGGCTGGGATCCGCTTTTTGAAGCCGTTGATAATAACCCTTACCTGGAGGATTTTTATAGCGACATGAAGCGTTGGAGCTTTAACCTGCAAATATATTTCCTGAACAGCCGCTATCGCCAGATCATTGAGATACAAAAAAGCGGTCGCAACATTCTGCAGGACAGAACCATTTATGAGGATGCCTACATATTTGCGGAAAACCTGCACGATATGGGCCTGATGACCACCCGCGACTACGAAAATTATACATCTATATTCGATAACATTACCGAATACATTAAACCTCCTGATCTGTTGGTTTATCTCAAGGCTTCGGTGCCAACCCTGGTTAACAATATTCAACGCAGAGGCAGGGAATATGAAATAGGCATCCGTATTGATTATTTATCAAAACTCAATGAAAAGTATGATAAATGGATAGCTAATTACAACTTGGGCAAACTTTTGATATTAGATAAAGACAATCTGGATTTTGCCAATAATACCGAAGATATGGCCACTATTGTTGAAGCTATTGAAAGGGAAGTTAACGGGCTGTTTTAGCCTCATCTCTCCTAAAGGAGAAGGCTTTATAAAGTAATTAAAAATTTAAATCTTCTCCCCTTTAAGGGAGACAAGAGAGGGGCATATGAACATTCTCGGCATCATTCCTGCACGCTACGCATCATCCCGTTTTCCCGGTAAACCATTAGTTGATATTGCCGGTAAAAGCATGATTCAGCGCGTATATGAGCAGGCCGGTAAATGTGCCGACCTTACCGATGTTATTGTAGCCACTGATGATGACCGCATATTTGACCACGTTATAAATTTTGGCGGTAAGGCTATCATGACTGCCGATTACCACCAAAGTGGAACAGACCGTTGCGCACAGGTAGCGGCTATACACAAAGACTATGACGTTATTATCAATATACAAGGGGATGAACCTTATATCGAACCTGAGCAAATAAGCAAACTCGCTGCCTGTTTTGAAGCGCCCGACGCGCAAATAGCCACACTCATCAAACGCATTAAAACAGAACACGAACTACACAATCCTAATTCGCCAAAGGTGGTAGTAAACAAACTGAACGAGGCGGTTTATTTTTCGCGTTCGGCATTACCGCATATCAGGGGAGAACAGCCGGAAAACTGGCTGGAATTTTTTGCCTACTATAAGCATATCGGCATTTACGGTTATCGTGCTGATATTTTACAGCAGATCACCAAGTTGGAAGTTTCATCACTTGAAAAGGCCGAAGCGCTTGAACAACTACGATGGATCGAGAACGGGTACCGCATAAAAGTTGCTGAAACAGAATTTGAAACTTATGCGGTAGATACTCCGGGTGATCTGGAGTTGTTACCGTAGTAAGATTGTATTGCTTACAAGTGAGCATCAAAACGCAAAATATTTCCAATGAACTCATCTCGATATTAAAAGAAATGGTTCCGGAATATAATTACGAATCCAACGCGTTTAAAGACGACGGTATTTATTTGTTTATGAATGATTTCGCATCAACTTTAGCGGAAAGCATCAAACAAGATCCAAACTCACACTTTGTAAGCAATTCTTTCAATTATATAAATACAATTGGTGAAAGAAGCGATCCGGACGTTATAAACCTCATCAATGTAGGGATAATAGAGATACTGTACACAGAGCAAAGCTTGAGTAGAGCATTTATTGCAATGAGGTTGAGCGAGAAATTAAGTGTATTATTTCATGCGTGGTCAGAGCACTATCGTTAAAAATAACACTAAGTCGTCATTATCAGGCTGTTCAGTAATAACATTTTTAATCCCTCAAGTCCCGAAAAAAATCTTACTTTTGTACCCCGTACACAAACAAAAAACATGACCAAATACATATTTGTTACGGGCGGTGTAACCTCTTCGTTAGGGAAAGGTATTATATCTGCATCTCTTGCCAAATTACTTCAATCTCGCGGTTACCGCGTAACCATCCAAAAGTTTGACCCCTACATTAACATTGATCCCGGAACGCTGAACCCTTATGAGCACGGTGAATGTTATGTTACCGAAGATGGAGCCGAAACCGATCTGGATCTTGGTCATTACGAGCGCTTTTTAAATACCCCAACATCTCAGGCAAACAACATTACCACCGGTCGTATTTACCAAAACGTCATCAACAAAGAGCGTGAAGGCGCCTTTTTAGGTAAAACGGTTCAGGTTGTACCGCACATTACCGATGAGATAAAAAGAAACATCCGTTTATTGGGTGAGAACGGCGAGTACGATATTGTTATTACTGAATTAGGCGGTACCGTAGGCGATATTGAGTCGTTGCCATACATTGAGGCTGTGCGTCAGTTCAGGTGGGAAGAAGGTTCCAACAATTCGTTAGTTATTCATTTAACGTTAGTACCTTATTTAGCCGCTGCCGGCGAGTTAAAAACCAAGCCAACACAGCACTCCGTTAAAATGTTGCTGGAGTATGGTATACAGCCGGATATATTGGTTTGCCGTACCGAACACCACTTAACTGCCGATCTGAGAAAAAAAATTGCACTTTTTTGTAACGTAAACATCAATGCCGTAATCGAATCAATAGATGCGCCATCAATTTATGACGTGCCTTTACTGATGTTGAAAGAGCAATTAGACAAAACCGTTTTAACAAAACTTAAACTTCCGCATAAAGCAGAACCTAACCTGGAAAGTTGGAAAGACTTTTTGGGTCGCCTGAAAAATCCTACTTCCGACGTTTGCGTTGGACTGGTAGGTAAGTATGTTGAATTACCCGATGCTTATAAATCTATTATCGAGTCGTTCATTCATGCAGGTGCTAAAAATGAGTGTAAAGTGAAAGTTAAGTACATTCCTTCGGAAGAATTAACACCTCAAAACGCGGTTGAAAAACTGCAAGGATTGCACGGTGTGTTGGTTGCTCCGGGTTTTGGAGAGCGTGGTTTTGAAGGCAAAATAGCTGCCATTAAACACGTGCGCGAAAACAATATACCATTCTTTGGCATCTGCCTGGGTATGCAATGCGCGGTTGTTGAATATGGCCGTAATGTATTAGGTTTAGAGGGAGCCAGCAGTACTGAAATGAACTCGCACACGGCGCACCCGGTTATAGCCATGATGGAAGAACAAAAAAAGGTGGTAAACAAAGGTGGAACCATGCGTTTGGGTTCATATCCGTGTGATCTGAAAAAAGGAACCAAAGCACATGCTATATATGGCAAACTGCATATTACCGAACGCCATCGCCATCGTTATGAATTTAATAACGACTACCTGAAACAATACGAAGACGCGGGAATGACGCCATCAGGCTTTAATCCGCAGAATAACCTGGTTGAGATAGTTGAATTAAAGAACCATCCGTTTTTTGTGGGGGCGCAGTTTCACCCCGAATTAAAATCAACAGTTGCTAATCCGCATCCACTTTTTATTAACTTTGTCGCCGCTTCAATGGCTTATGCCCGTAAGAAGTAAGGGTTTAGTACCAGATACGATATAATGGATAGAAATACGTTTACAGGATTATTCCTGATCATGATCATCATAGCGGGGTCGGTTTATTTTTTAAAACCGAGCGATGCCGAGATACAGAAAGAAAAAGACAGAATACACCTGGATTCGCTGAAGAAAGCCGGAAAGGTACCGGCTGCTGCTAAAACAGTTGCCGATACAATCAAAAAACCGGCTATTGATTCGGCGGCTTTGAAAAGTCCGTTTGGCGCTTCATTAGCAGGTAGCGAGCAATTGTTAACTTTAGAAAATAAAGATATCAAACTAAAGGTAAGCACACGTGGTGGCCGCATCTACTCAGCTGAACTTAAAAACTTTAAAACTTATGATAAAAAGCCATTAATATTATTTGATGGTACTGATAATAAGTTTGGTACTACGCTAACTGCAGGTTCAACTATTGTAAATACCAATGAGCGTTACTTTACCCAGGTTACAGGCAACGGTTCAAATGGCATCACATTACGTTTAAGCTACAGCCCAACACAGTACATTGATTACATTTATACGCTACCTGTCGAAGGTTACAAGGTTGATTTTACCGTTAAACCTGTGGGCTTAGATAATGTAGTAGCTAACAGCAATACGTTTAACATTAACTGGCAGACCGCTGTGCGTAAACAGGAAATGGATATGCACCTGGAGCGTCAGTACACTACCGTTTATTATAATGGTTTAGAAGATGGCGTTGATTATTTAAGCGAAACTAAAGATGATGCTAAAGAGATAAACGACCAGAAACTGCAATGGGTATCATTCAAAGCTCACTTCTTTTCAAGTGTATTGATAGCTAAAAAAGGCATCAGCAAAGCTAATTTAGCTGTAAGTACTGATACTGCCGACCATGTGGATATTAAGGACATGAAAGCTACGCTTGCTGTTGAGCGCGATGCAGACGGTTCTTTCCCGATGCAATTTTACTTTGGCCCTAACAAATATGATCTGTTACAAAAACAAGGTTTTGACCTTGAGAAACAGGTTAACCTGGGTTGGGGACCTTTAAAATACATTAATCGTTTCGCGGTGCTACCGGTTTTTCATTTTCTGGAGCAGTTTAACTGGAGCTATGGTTTAATTATATTGGCGCTTACGGTGATATTAAAGCTGGTACTATCTCCGCTTACTTATAAATCATACCTGTCAATGGCTAAAATGCGTGTGCTAAAGCCGGAGATGGATGAGATCAAAGCTAAAGTGGGAGAGGATAACCCAACTTTATTACAACAGGAGTATTTAAAGCTCTATAAAAAGGCCGGGGTAAATCCATTAGGAGGATGTTTGCCGTTGCTGCTGCAAATGCCAATTGTTATTGCTTTCTTCAGGTTTTTCCCAAGTTTGTTTGAGTTAAGAGGTGAAAGCTTTTTGTGGATGCATGACTTATCTACTTATGACGCTTTTATAAAATTTGGTTTTACCATTCCTTTTATAGGCGACCACTTAAGCTTAATGTGTGTGCTGATGACCATATCAACACTTATTTATACTTACTTCAACAACCAAATATCAGGCGTAACCGGTCAGATGAAATATATTGGCTACATTACACCTATTATCTTCCTGGGCGCATTGAACAGCTACCCGGCAGGTTTGAACTATTACTACTTCCTGGCTAACATGTTCACCTTCTTACAGCAATATATTATCCGCTTAATGGTTGATGATAAGAAGATCCACGCGCAGATTCAGGAAAACAAAAAGAAACCTGAAAGCACCAAAAAGAAAACCGGTTTCGCCGCTAAAATGGAAGAAATGATGCGTGCGCAACAACAAGCGCAGGCGAAGAAGAAATAGTGATTGGTGATTAGTTGATCAGAGATCAGTATTTTACTGGGCCGCATTTGCGGCCCTTTTTTGTTATCTCAAGAACAAAGCAAAACCCGGAACAAAGGCCTTTAATGTAAATTTATTTCAGGATTATAGCTGTAAAATCGTTTCACTCGTCTCATTTTCGTTTCACTAATTTTATATAAATCATTAACTATCAATTTTTTATATAAAATATCGTTTCAAATCGTCTCACATATACAGTGAGACGATGGAACAGTAAAAAGCCGCTTAACAACAGCTAAGCGGCTTTGAATTTCTTTATTTAATTGCAGGTAACTACTTTTTAAATAAACGCTGAGCCACGGTAGCCAGGTACAACTTACAATTCATCCATGTATGACCACCGTCAGAAATGAAGGTTTCATATTTTATCTTCTTAGCATCCAATACAGGCAGGTAATCGTTTTTAATGGTATTGTAAGTAATATCATCAGTACCAACGCCTATCCAAAACAGCTTTAATTGTTTGTTAGTATTGGCCGGATTCTCAAATGCACCTGCGTTATTGCGATCTATCTCATTCTTCAACATGCCGGGAGCGAAGCCGATAACATAACTAAACTTGTCCATATTGTTCAAACCAAAATACAGCGAGGTGCCGCCACCGCCAGAGAAGCCAGCTATAGCCCTACTGTCTTTATCGGTTTTGGTTCTGTGGTTCTTCTCAACAAATGGCATAATGTTACCGAAGAAGTCCTTTTTATACTCCTGTAAGTTGGCCCAGTCGCGTAAGCTGCCGGTCTTCTCAATTTTAGGGTAAGCACGGCCATAAGGCATGACTATTATCATGGGTTCGGCTTTGCCTTCGCTGATAAGGTTGTCCAATATAAAGTTGGCACGACCAACCTTAGTCCAGGTTTCTTCCGTATCAGACGACCCGTGCAACAGATACAATACAGGATATTTCTTATTAGGATTGTTCTCATAACCCGGAGGCGTATAAACTAACATTGGACGATTACCCAACTCCGCGGAATGATACGTGTGGTATGAAACAACTCCATGAGGCACATTGCGGATGGCATGCACCAAAGGGGCGCTACCCTGTACGTCCATTATACTGTTTTGAAAACCCTCATTAGGGAAGATGTTGGAGTTATTAGGGTCTGCCACCTGTATGCCGTCTACTACAAATGCGTAGGGGTACATATCAGGTTTAACCGGACCGAAAGTAACTTCCCAAACGCCTTTGTCGTTTTTCTTCATTTGGAGTGGCGTTTTAGCCATTTGAGTACTCACCTTAACATCGTTGGCTTTTGGGGCGTTAAATCTGAGTGTTACCATGTTGTCTTTACTTACTTCGTTAGATGCAAATACAGGCGCGCCAAAGCCGCCTTGCGCCTTAACGGACGATGTACTAATGGTAGAGGCAAACAACAAAGCTGCTAAAATACTTGATGAGCCCGACAAGTATTTGATGGGAGATTTAAAATTCATCATAAATGGTCTATTGAATAGAAAAGGTCTATGATGCTAATATCATAAATGTTCTCAACAAACCGAAATGATATCGAATAGCGAGCGGCGGCTAATTACACAATGCCGATTTCGCTCCTTCAGCAGTGTTGATTGTTAGCATTTTATAAGGTTTTGATACTGATCCAAACTCGCAACGTTTGCATTTTTCTTGGGTCTTGTTTTTGAGGTACTTAATTACTTTGTTATCCACTATGTAGGAGCGGTATTCATTGGTCTTGATGCAACCTTCACAGGCAGGCCCACCCTCAACAAACTCATAGAAAAATATCAACTGGCCGTTATCAAAATAGTAGTCTTCAATTGCATGAGCATCGCCAACCCATCCGTAATCAATGGATACTTTAACAGGTTGCTTATTTTCATACAAATAATCAACCTTTGTTTTCTCATCGCACATAAATTCAAAGTGCTTCTTAGCAAAATTGGATGTGTTGATTCGTTCAACACGTTGTCTGATACTGGCAACAGGGTCTGTAGCTTTGACTACAGGAGTAATAACCTTGGTCGTATTCTGTGTAGTAAATACTGTATCGTGCTTATTGTAATTCTTCCCCGATTTATCATGGCCGCAAGCGGCGAACAAAAGTAATAATGGAATAGCGAGCCTTTTCATGGCTCACATAGAGCAATAACTCTACCAAATACTAAACGCTTGACGACCTCTTCTTGAAATGGTTGCGTACAAACGTCATCACTTCGTTGTACCCGGTTTTGAAGATGCTCCAATAGCTGAATTTGCTGTACTTATTAAGTGCCCAAAAGCCAATAATTGTACCGGTAAGTATCGGGAAAAGCGTGGCCACCGCAATTCCATAAACGCTTCCTGTTAGGTAAATACCCAGGAAGTCGGTGATGATATTAACAGCCAGCATAACCAACACTTTATAGAAGTTAATTTTAGGCTGATGGATCACATCAAGGGTTAGGGCAAAGAACCGGTCGGGAGGGAAGATGATAGCGAAAGCTAAAAACAACCTGAACACATTAGCCGCTTCGGTGCCCACATACTTGCCGCCGCCTATCAGGTAAATAGGCACGTCAGCTAATATGCATCCAATTATAACAATTGGGATCAATACAATACCCAGCATACCAGCATATCGCTTCATTGTATGAATAACCAACTCGCGGTTACCTTGATTGTATGCAGCAGATAACTCCGGCATTCCGGTAGCAGCAAAACTCGCTAAAGGTATTTCAACCAATTGCATCAGTCTTTCGCCAAGCTTGTAAACTGCTAAAGCAGGCGCACCCAACATAAAGTTAATAATAACACTATCAGAAAAATGGAAACCATTGGCGCTTAACGCTGTACCAACGCTATATTTTCCGAAGTGATACATCTCTGAAATTGTTGCTTTTGACCGGTTTTTTAAAGCTGATATCCGTGCCCATCCTTTAATAAAGGCATATAAGCTTGTTAGCAGATTTGATATCAGGTATGCGAAAAGAACATTAGCAAGCTTCATTTCGCCCATAAAGATCAGAACGAAAATGAACAGTAAGAAACTGCCTTGATTGCAAAGTCTCACATATAACAACTTATCAAACTGCTGTTCGCCTTGAATAACGCAGGTTGAAAGAAACGATGGTAACGAAATGATGAAATATATTCCGCCCCACTTAAAAAACATGCGCAAACCTTCATCATTTATAAAGCTTAAAAACGGCAGAGCCAGAAAGCATACACCAGCCATTATTCCGGTGATGATCATGCCAATAAACCATGCTGAGCCTGCAACTTCAGCTGATCTCTCCTTGGTTGAGCCTGCATAAAATTTTATGAATGCCGTAGTCAGAAATCCAGAACGGAAGGTATCAATAAAAGAAAGAAGTGTTAAAAAGAAACCCCATACACCAGCTTCGGCTTTTGAGAGTTCGCGATATATAATAGCGAACGTAACCAAACCCAAACCCGACATGATGATATTGCCCGACAGTGATAAAAAATGTTTATTACGGACAAGATTGTAAACTTTTTTGAGCATCTTTTCGTAAAATTACGCAAAAACAAGGATAGTGATTTTATCCTTTAAACGGCAATCAAAAGATTTTTGTTCACGCATGACGCAGGATAATACCTACTTTCAAGGAGTAACACTATTAGTTACGCATTATAACCGAAGTCGATCGTTAGAGCGTTTGTTAAACGCGTTTAAATCGCTTAATGTTGAATTTGAGGATGTTGTAGTGTCTGACGATGGAAGCAAGCCTGAAAACCTGGAAAGGGTAAAAGCGTTGCAACATAAACTGAACTTTAGGTTGATAACCACGCCGAAAAATGCCGGGCTGGGCAACAATATTAATAAGGGACAGGATGCGATTACTACGCCTTACACGCTATACGTGCAGGAAGATTTTGAGCCGAAACCAACCTTTACCGCACATTTTGCTGATGCACTGGATTTTATGCAAAATGATCCCGGTTTGGATATAGCCCGGTTTTACGCTTACTTTAAATACCCTTATATAAAGCCTTATGCCAAAGGATTTTCAGAAATGAAATTCAGTATATCACCGTTGGCCAATAACCACTTGAAATTTTACGTTTACAGTGATCACCCGCATTTGCGCAGAAGTAGTTTCTTTGAAAAATTCGGACGATATCCTGAGGGCATAAAAGGAGATCTGACAGAATTTGGAATGGCCATATCGTTCATACAAAACAAAGGCAAGGGTATAATTATTAACGATTTTAACGATATGTTCTGGCAAAAAAACTCACCTGATGAGCCAAGCACCATGAGCAGGGCCGGTTGGCGCGAAAGCAGAAATCCGTTGGCGTTGGCGTTGCGTGCAGGGTATCTGCAGTACAGACTGCTTAAAAACACCTATCAGGTATTGTTTACTAAACCGGTTAAAAAGTAATATGGCAACCGACGATCAATTCCACTCCATAACGCTTTTAGTTACGCATTACAATCGTAGCCAATCGTTAGAACGCTTATTAAAGGCCTTCAAAACACAGCATATTACGTTCGGAGAAATTGTGGTATCTGATGATGGCAGCAAGCCCGAGCATCTGGATTATTTGAAAACGCTGAGTAACCAATATTATTTCAGGCTGATAACAACCTCTAAAAACGCAGGATTAGGCAACAACATTAATAAGGGACAGGACGCTGTAAAAACGCCTTATACACTTTATGTTCAGGAGGATTTTGATCCGTTCCCGGGATATAAACTCCATCTGACCAATGCGTTGCAAATAATGCATGACCGGCCGGATGTGGACTTGATAAGATTCTACGCTTACTTTAAGTATCCATATTTAAAGCCTTACAAGTATGGGTTTTCTGAAATGGATTTTAAGATATGGTATCCTGGTTATCGTAAGTTTCATGTTTATAGCGATCATCCACATTTGCGTAGAAGCACTTTCTTTCAAAAATTTGGGCGCTATCCGGAAGGTATAAAAGGCGATAAAACAGAGTTTACCATGGCTATGTCTTTCCTTAAAAATAAAGGCAAGGCAATGATCCATGAAAATATTAAAGGCATATTTGATCAGATCAATTCAAGCGATGAGCCAAGTACCATGAAACGTAGCGATCTGCGGCAAAGTGATAATTTCTTTATCAGTATGGCCAGAACTGTATATCGTAACGTTAAACATACTGCAGATTATATCATGTTAAAAAAATACCAGCCATGAACAGAAGAACCCTTATAAAAAGTTTGGCGGCTGTGGTAACACTTGGCGGCGCAGGTACGGCTGTTTACAATTTTCTTACTCCGGGTGAAGGTATACCATTAGCCGATCTTCCAAAAAACAAGGCGCTTGTAGCGGAGCTTGTTGAGACCATTATCCCGCGAACTACTACTCCCGGGGCTAAAGATGCAGGTGTTGAAAACTTCATTATCAAAATAATAACAGAAAATACCGACGTCAAAATGCAGCAATCATTTTTAGCCGGACTAAAATCTGTTGATGCCTATGCTGAAAACAAATATGGTAAGTCATTCGTCAAATGTTCTCCGACGAATAAAAATGCTATAATGAAGCATTTTGAAGACAAAGCGACATATTCAATTGGTATACTAAATAAGGTGCAACGCAAGTTTTTAGGTGCGCCCTTCTTTTATCAGTTACGTGATCTTACAGTTGAAGGCTATTGCACCTCACAAATTGGAGCAACACAAGGCATGGCTTATGATTACGTGCCGGTAACCTTTGAAGCATGCGTACCATTGCAACCCAATCAACTTTCATGGGCAACTAAATAACATGGCATTACAAAACAGCAATACATTTGACGCAATAGTAGTTGGCTCTGGCATCAGCGGTGGATGGGCAGCCATGGAACTTTGCAAAAAGGGACTGAAAACCTTGTTGCTTGAACGAGGCCGAAATGTTGAACATCTTAAAGACTATCCAACAGCTAATCTGAACCCATGGGATTTTGAATATGGATTAAATAATACGCCGCAATTTAAAGCTGATAGCCCTATACAGTCAACAGGGAGCAACGCTGGTAACGCGCTTTTTTACGTGAACGATAAAGATCACCCCTATATTCAGGATAAGCCTTTTATGTGGTACAGAGGCTACCAGGTAGGGGGGCGCTCTTTAACATGGGGCAGGCAATGCTACAGGTTAAGTGATCTTGATTTTGAGGCTAACTTGAAAGACGGTGTGGGAGTTGACTGGCCCATCCGCTATAAAGATATTGCTCCATGGTACAGCTATGTTGAAAAATACATAGGTGTTAGTGGAAACAAGGAGAATTTGAACCAATTACCCGATGGCGATTTTTTGCCGCCAATGGAATTGAATTGCATAGAGCATCATCTAAATAACTCCATTCGTAAACAAACTCCCGACAGATTATTAACTATTGCCCGCGTAGCCAATCTTACAAAAGGTTGGGACAGCCGGGGACCGTGTATGAATAGAAATTTGTGTTCAAGGGGGTGCCCTTTTGGCGGTTACTTCAGCAGCAATAGCTCAACTATTCCGGCGGCAATGCAGACAGGTAATTTAACGCTCAGGCCATTCTCTATAGTAGCCGAAGTTTTATATGATGATACTAAACAGCGTGCTACGGGAGTGCGTGTTATAGATACTGAAACCAGGCAAAGTTATGAGTACCATGCACGTGTTATCTTTCTGAACGCATCCACCATAGCAACTGCGGGCATTTTACTTAATTCAAAATCGAAACGTTTTCCTAAAGGTATGGGGAATGATAGCGGCGAGCTGGGCCACAATCTGATGGATCACCATTCATCTGCAGGTGCTTCAGGCAAGCATAATGACTTTAAAGATAAATATTACAAAGGCCGCAGACCATGTGGTTTCCTGATACCGCGTTATAGAAATTTAAAAGGTGATGAAGGGCTGGGATACAAACGTGGATTTAATATACAAGGCCACGGCGAACGATCTGAATGGCCAGATATGATGAATTTTGGCAGTTTTGGTGCTGACTTTAAAAAGGGTTTGACCACGCCAGGCCCATGGACTGTTTGGATGGCTGGCTGGGGCGAATGCCTTCCATATCATGATAATCAAATATCACTCAATTCCACTCAAAAAGATAAATGGGGATTACCGCTTATTAATGTTGATTTTTCCTTCAGGGAAAATGAAGAAAAAATGATGGATGACATCCGCAATTCATGTGGAGAAATGCTGGAATCAGCAGGCTTTACAGACGTCAACACTTTCAATTATAAAAAGCCGGGTGGAAGCACTGTGCATGAAATGGGAACAGCGCGCATGGGGCGAGACCCTAAAACATCGGTATTGAATGGCAACAATCAATTACACGCGGTAAAAAATGTATTTGTAACAGATGGAAGCTGCATGACTTCATCAGCCAGTCAGAACCCATCGTTAACCTATATGGCGCTTACTGCGCGGGCTTGCAATTTCGCCGTCAATGAAATGAAGAAAGGCAATCTGTAAACTATTTTGTTTGGTTGATAGCTTTATAAATTTCTTTTACGTTATTTTCCCAGGTGTGAGTGGTTGCAAAGGCTATGCGTTGCTGTTGTTTTTCGGGGTTATCCTCCCACAAAGCCTTCTCAATCAAAGTCACATATTCGTCTTTAGTTGTACCTAAATACGTGTGCTCCTCAAAAACGCTCATGGCTTCAGTCCGGGTGGCTACGGTTGGTTTGCCCATTGCCAGGTATTCATCAATTTTGCGCGGGTAGTTGCCTATGGTAACCTGGTTGATCAGTTGCGGATTAAGACACACATCAAAGGAGTTAATATAGGCCGGAAGGGTAGAAGGGTCCTTACTTCCAAGGAAATGTATGTTCGGTATATTATGCAGGCTACTAACTTTAAATTGTTCATCTTCAGGCCCTACTAACACAATACTCCAATCTGACCGCGTTGTGGCAATAAACGCCAGCAACTCAATATCTAAACGAATACTTTGTAGTGCTCCAACATACCCAATTACCGGCTTGTTTATGGTGGCTACATCACCGGGAATGGCTAACTGCTGGTTGGATGTGAAAATCTCCAGATCACACCCTTGCCCAACGTAATGAGAGTTTGGATTATATTTTTTACAGTACGAAGCCAGATAGGTAGAATTAGCTACACACAAATCGCTTTTGGCAATCAACTCAGGTTCCATGGTTTTACCATGTACTTTCCAGTAGTCAACAAACAACAGGTAATCCCGAGAGTAATAGATGCTGATGGCTGGTTTAAGTAATTCTTTAAGATAAAAACATCTGAAAATGTCGTTGTCATTAAAAAGTATATAGTCTTTAAACCCTAATTTCCTGGCCGCCTTATCAATACTACGCGCGAAGCGTTTATTGTTTAACTTATTAAAAAACGTGTAAATAAAATTATGGTTCATCCAGTTAATAGATTCAATGATCTCATCCGGATAAAGGTTCCATAAGTTCTCTTTTATTGGTACAACACTGTCAGTACGGCCATTAACAACATCTATCCTTATTTTAACTTTAGGGTCTGTAGCGTTTTTTAGCTTGGTTATGCGGTCAAGCGGAGAGTTTACATAAAGTACGCGGTTATGCTTACTAAACTCAAGCGCAATGTTTTTGCAGTTGCTGCCAATTTCAACATCCCATGGTTGTTGCCCAACCACTATAATGTCCCGGTTTTTAATAATGTCGCCGTTTAACATGTTGCCGTTTACGTTGCCTGTTGTAGTTGTGTTGCTTGTTGTTGCCGTTTTTGTTTATCAAGTCGATATAAAACTGTTATCAAAGCCATATCCAAAGAAAAATAAACATTTGATGGAAATTGTACCAGTGCTTCCTGAGGAAAGTTGGCAATATTGTACGCAAAGACCACCAACAGTACGCCAAGGCTATACATTTTGAGTTCAGGATCTCTGATGCGGTAATAGTTGTTTATACCTGTCCTCATCACTACAAACATTAGTGTGCAAAATATCAACAGTCCTACCGGACCTAATTCTACCGCCACACGCACATAACCGCTGTCTGGCTGAAATTGAGAAACTACAGAGCCGTTACCAAAGCGCTTACCCCAGCCACCCGTAGCACCCAAACCAAAACCAATTGGGTGACTGTAAATGTAGGGTTTGATGCGCTCCTGGTTAAACTTACGTAGCTTGTAAGAAGGATCTTCATTAGGCCTGAATGCTGTTTGAAAACGTAATAAATTAGGATCACCAGTTGGAATGTTGATCAAAACTATTAAACCCAGCACGCCAAGGCAGCTTAACAGCAATATTTGTTTGTTGTAACGAATAATAGCGAATAAAAACATAGCAGCCGGAACCAATACATTGGCTGCGCGCGTACCCGAGAAAAGCATAGATACAAGAAAGGTACCTGTAAATATTACCAATATAACTTTCTTCCATAATGGCAGTTTACCTGCTATTAATGCCACACAAAATATAGCCGCCATGTTCATATTGTAAGCAAAGGCAACAGGATCGGAAAAGATGGAGAACTTACGCCAGTGCCCTGCTATAAAAAGTAAGCCAGCTATTTCGGGATCTGAATGCAGCCATGCTTCTTCACTTGCCGAAAAACCAATAAACTCTTGCTTCATTCCGTACAAGGCGCTGAAAAAACTTAGCGCCAACCATAGTTTAAAAATAAACCTCACCAGGTTAATAGAGCGTATGTTGTAAAGGAACACAAAGTAGCTTAGCATAACTATGGCTATGCCACGTACCGTATATACCCACGCTTCGCGAGATATGGCGCTTGGATTAGCAACCTGTAAAAAGTTATACGCTATCCAAATCAGTATCATGGTTGACACCGGCCCTTTTAAAAACTCCCAGTCGTTATGACGCCGCAGCCGCACCAGAGTTCCCAACATAAGCGACCCTTGTAACAGATCGGCAACAACGCCCATTGGCCCGGGTATGCCTAAACGCCCTAATAAAAACAGTACATAAGCTAAAATCAGCAAAATTATTATACCAAAACGCGGATAAGCCACAACACAATAAATGGCAGGTAAACCTACAAACGCAACAACCACAAGTCCGCCAAAAACAACACCAAATTTGGCTATACCAACGGCAATAATGGCCGCTATCACAGCGAGAATACCTATGCCGAGTGGGTTACTCAGTTTTTCAATAATTGCTGAGTTGCGCACGCGTTCGCTCAGAGAAGGCCGTTCTGATTTATTTAAGTGTAAAATAGGATGTACAATTGCCTGTTCATCTTTCATCATAAAAACAAAATTTTAATAATGAAAAAATAGGTACTTAAAAATGCAACCACCAATGCCACAATTCGGGTAATACGGTCAACCTTTTTTTGATAAGCCGCCTTTACTTCCGTGCCTCTAACAACGTCATCATCCGGGTTAACTCTCATCACTTTTAGTTATTGGGTCAACACTGCTGGTGTAAGTATGCTTGGTTGCTACCGACCTTTTATTGGCTGTACGTGCATTGATCAATGATATTACCTGAAAGAAAATGAATTTAGGTATATTAATTAGCGAGCGGTAAATGCGTGCATCTGTCTCAGAACGCGCTAAAGCTAAATAAAAGCCAGCTATGAATATAGCGAAAGCGAGCATCCATATAAATGCTGCTGTTATGCTTATAAATATATTAATAAACATAAACACCAACGACAATAGCAGGAAGATGAACAGGGGAGGTCTTAACAGTATCAAGCCAAAAAGGAACTGATTCCAGCTTGGGGTGGTGATGCCTTTTCCAAGCATTGTAAAGCCAAATTTGAAGTACTTGAACCAGGTATTGATCCAACGTGACCGTTGATTAACTAATTGATCGGAGTGGGTTGTTTTCTCATCGTATACCTTTGCACGGTCTGTAAAAGCTATGCGCACGTCGCGTCCAACTATTTGCGATTGCAGAACCTTATCAAACCCGGCACCTATAATATCTAAATGCTCCAAACAATCACGATATAATGCAGTTGTAAAAGCCATACCCGAACCGGCTAAAGTTGCTGATGAGCCTACTTTGAACAATAACTTACCATCATAAAAATGATAATAAATATCTCGTGCAGCATCAAGGCAAGCATAAGTAGTATTCAAATTTTTTGCTTCCCGGATGCCTTGTACCGCAATGTAGCCTTTATAAAAGTAGCGGTCTAACTCATTTAAATACTCCGGATGAACCAGGTTGTCGCTGTCAATAATGGTTAGCCTGTCATGTGGCCGTCTGAAGTTGTTGATAGCATAAAAGTGCGAACGTGTATTACTGGCCAAAGTATTTTCAGGGCGAAGCACAACAACGCGGTCATCATTGAAAATTAAACTGCTTACATCACATTTATCGGCTACAATGTATACGATGTAATTGCTGTGGTTTAGCCTTAGCAATGATTCTACAACAGCAGGAATGTTGGTAACCTGCTCATAAGCAGTTACAATTATACCGTAATCTCCTTCAACAGAAGCCTCAACAGGAGTGTTGGAATTTTTGAAAAACGACAAAACATAAATGCATACCGGCAATACCAGGTTATATCCGATTAAAACCTGAACTAATATCCAAATAATGCCAATGAGTGTCATTTAAATAGATGATTTTACCAGTTATTCACTTACCAGTTGGTCGTTATTTACCAAGTTAATAACCCAGCCAATGAATTTACCTTTTTGATTTCTTAAGTAATCTATCTGGTGCTTACCCGCCTGAGATATGGTTTGGTTAGCTTCAAAAACCGTAATTATTTTTTCTGCAAACTCTGATAATTCTTTTGACCTGTTTAACGCATCTAAAGCAGGAGCCTCAATTATAATAACATCAAACAAAGGTTTAAAAGATCGAAGCAATTCATTTATGCGTTCTTTGCTGCTCAGTTCAAGTATAGAGGTATCGCCACCCTTATTACCAATAAATGTTATTTTTTGATCGGAAAGTGGCAAACTGGTTCTTTGATTTAACAGGTCTTCAATAAACAAATTAGTTTTAGTTGAACTTGTTATAGACGGGTTGTCAAAGTTAGCATCAATAACCAGCACCTTTTGATTGATCTGAACATACGCATATGCCAGGTTAAGAGCAAAAAAAGTTTTACCCTCTCCGGATGACAAGCTATTTACAAGCAGTATATTACTATCCTTCAGCTCGTTGCTTGCCTCAAACCGTGTTGACCGCATTAAATTTTTGAACTTTTTAAGTTCCACGGTAGTATTGTTATTTTCCCAGATCGCACGTAGATCAATGGATCTTTCAGACAACTTGTTTAAGTTGCCCAGTACAGGAGCTTTACTGCGATTAGCTAATTCGCGGGCGTTTTTTACTGTATTGTCGAAGAAGAAAAGTAAAAACAACACCGCAATGCATGCTATAAAGCTGGCTATACCAGCCATTATTACCAGCAACATCTTTTTTGAAGGCTGCGCCTGTCCTGGCTCCGCTACCTCAAGTAATCTCAATTTGGTAGTGAAGCTCGATTCTAAACTTGCCTGGTTATATTTTTGCAGTATCTCTAAATACTCCTGTCCGGCAATATCAATGGCACGTTCTAACGCTTGTACGGCAGCTTCGTGCGGTACAAGTTCATCAAATTTGGTATTCAGTCTAACCAGCTCTTTGTTAATACTGCCAGTGCTGTTTTTTGCAATATCATTTTGCATCTGAAGGCTCATGCGCTGATCAACCAGATCCTGCTTGGTTGAAAGCGGGCTGGTAACATACTTGTCGGATAACGAGCCGAGATTTCTACTTACAACGTTCTTTAGTGAATCTGCCTTACGTTGATAGATAGGATTAAATCCGCTTTGTACATAAGCATCATTAGCTGCATGTAATTGCGATTGCGCGGAGATAACATCTTGTGTAACGCCCAACTTATTGCTTTCGCTGTAACGCCTGAACCTCGGATCAAAATTACCGTCTATGCTATCCATTGTTGCCTTTGTAGCACGTATATTTCTTTCGGCTTCTTCTCTGCGGGTTTCAAAATCGGCCATCTGCCCGTATAAGCTTTTGGCCTTTTCATTAAGATTTAATACGTGATTGCGGGTTTTATAATTTTTTAAAGCCAACATATGCGCGTCCAACGTGTCGCGCTTAATCTGTAGTAGTTTAAACAAAAAATCAACGGATCTTTGTTGATTGGTTTTTACCAGTTCACCATAGTAACTGATAAATTCAGTACACAAAGTATTGACAACAATGGCGGAAAGTTCAGGGTTTTCCGAATCAAACTGAACGCTTATGTAATCACTGTTTTGTAGCCGATAAACCTGTATTTTATCCAATAACGATTTATCGTCATACTTCATGGACGACATTAGCTTGATCAAGCCGTCCTGATCAGGATTAAATGAAGATAGCGCTTGTCTTTTTTTATACATTTCGGTATAAACCTCAACAGCATGCTTCTTAGCATCGTTATTTAGGGTTTCTACAAGCTTACTTTGTTGTCTGAAAGGACTGGCATTAGTAAGGTCGTGTATCATTAGTTTGTACCCAACCTGATCAAGCATACGCTTGGAACGCATCATCTCTATTAAATTGGCAAACTCCTGGTTGATCTCAGACTCTTGCATCCCCACAAAATCACCCAGACCTTTTTGTGTTTGGTCAACTATACCTGTTGCAATTTTGGCTTGCGATAAATAGGAATCGGCCTGGTTGCGTACAAGAAAATAAGTGATAATTACGGCAATAACCGGAACGATCACAATAGTGAATTTATGCTTTCGTAATACCCGTAAAAAGCTCTTGAGATCCATCTATTTTATAACGTTTTCCAGATTTGTACCAATTAATTCTTCCACGTCGGCTTTGGCAATAAATACATTTGCCTCCGCTTGTACTTTTGTTTGCTGATGCTCTGTAAATTGTATAAGCACTTTGCTGTAACTATCAAAAGTTTCTTCGCCCTTTTCAAATTTATATTTTACGTCTTTTAACTGTGCCTCGGTGTCCTCTGCGGCTCTTATTTGCAATTTTAACTCGCCGACGCGTTGGATATACATGTAGTAACGCCTTCTAACCTCTGCGCTAAGCGTTATAATATACTCCTCCTGCTCTGTTTGTTGTACTAAAACTTCTCGTTTAGCTTGCTTTACTGCCCATGGTTTAGCCACAAGCGTACCAACATTTAAAAATACACCTGCCTGTAACCCTTTAAAATAAGTACTTGTTGGATTTACCGGATTGATAGTTGGATCAGACGGTTGATAAACATAGGAGAGGGTTAACGCATCCAGCCATGAGGCTTTTACTTTTGATACGTTAGCAGAGGCCACACTTACCCTGTTTTGAAAATAACGAACGCGTGGATAGTTCTTTATTGCAGTATCAACAAGGCGCTGCAGATTATCTGCTTTAGATAACTCTGGTAATATAGTGGCTTGCGTTGAGATTGTTTGTGCCCCAACTTTGCTGTAAAGAAATATGATCAGTATTAACGGTAGTATAATTTTTTTCCGCAAAGTCATTAATAGTGTTGTTTCGAAATCTATCAGATAACGATGTAAAGTCTTATAAACGTTTTTTAAGCCTTGGGGGTTTCAATTATGCATCAAAAACCTGCTTTTACATCACATAATTATTTTAGCGTAAATTAACTATTTAACAAGCGATAATAAAAGGGCATTTTATTCACATTACAAAAATCTTGCAGATACCCTGAGTTCCTTTGATTTTTCTGAATAATCATAAAAGCCAAGTCCGGATTTTATGCCCATGTTCCCGGCAGCAACCATATCAACTAAAAGCGGACAAGGAGCGTACTTAGCAGCATTAAAACCATCATACAAAACATTCATTATAGCTAAACAAACATCAAGCCCTATAAAATCTGCCAGTTGCAGCGGCCCCATAGGGTGCGACATGCCTAACTTCATTACCAGGTCAATTTCTGTTACGCCTGAAACCCCCTCCGCTAAGGTATAAATAGCTTCATTGATCATTGGCATCAATATTCGGTTAGCTACAAAGCCAGGAGCATCATTAACTTCCACGGGCACTTTCTCTAATGCGCGAGCAATATCCATTACTTTAGTAGTAACGCAATCAGAGGTTCCTTTTCCGCGTATAACTTCAACAAGTTTCATCAGCGGAACGGGATTCATAAAGTGCATTCCCACAACGCGTTGGGCATTTTGGGTTATAGCCGCTATTTCGGTTATGGAGATAGATGATGTGTTAGAAGCAAGTATAATGTCACTTGAGCAGATATGATCTAACTGCTTAAAAATGTTAAGCTTGATATCTTTATTTTCAGTGGCGGCTTCAATAACTAATCCTGTTTCTTCAGTAATGTCCGTTAATAAAGTTGAAGTTTTGATACGTTGTAATGCTGCATTTTTTTCATCTGCTGTTAGAGAACCTTTGCTTATTTGCCGGTCCATATTGGAAGCGATATTTTTCAACGCCCGTTCAAGGGCCTGGCTGTTGGTATCAATCAACAAAACTTCGTACCCATGCTGAGCAAATGTGTGTGCAATGCCACTACCCATTGTTCCCGAACCAATAACCGCTACGTTTTTCATTTTAGCTTCTAAAATACAATTTTTTGAGCTGCTATTGTTGACTTGTCAAACACGCTAAGTTGAGGAATACGAATAATAGTTTCTCCTTTAGTATGAGCTTTTATGACATTTTCCGAGTACTCGTCGGTATCGCCATTAAATATGATGGCCTTTATCGTAATATTTTTTGAGTATAGTAGTGAAAGTGATAACAATGTATGATTAATGCTGCCCAAATAATGTTGTACAACCATTATTACTTCTGCATCCAGTTGTTTTATCAGATCAACCATCAGATCTTTGTTATTTAACGGAACCATCAAACCGCCAGCGCCCTCAACAATAAGCGTATTATCAGTTTGAGGCAGTTTAAAGCTACTTAAATTTATAGTCACGCCATCAATATCCGCAGATTTATGAGGCGAATACGGTTGCGTTAAACGGTAGCGCTCAGGGTGAAATACAGTTTTTTTGTTAGATACAAGACTTTGTACCTTCATGGTGTCACTATTATCCAAATCGCCTGATTGTACGGGTTTCCAGTAGTCAGCTTTAAGAGATTCTGTTAAAATAGCAGCTACAATAGTTTTACCAACACCTGTGCCTATACCGGTAATAAATAACGGACGCTTACTCATGATATAATTTATTTATAGTTTTAGCTAAGTTGATAATGTCTTCTTCGTTATTGAATGAATGCAAGCAAATGCGTATGCGCTCTTTGCCTATTGGCACTGTGGGGCTAAAAATAGGTCTTACGTCAAAACCGGCACCTTGGAGGGCGTTAGCTATAGTCCTGGCCTTGTCGTTGTTATTTAACAAAATACATTGAATAGCGCTATTACTATGCGGCATGCTTCCGGCCGGCAAATTTAGATGCGTTTTAAATAACTGTATATTGTTCTTTAACGCTCCAGTGATGTTTTCAGATCGTTCTAATAAGGCCATAGCAACCTTAATGGTCGCTATCTGATGAAAAGGTGCTGCCGTTGTGTAAACGAATGATCGTGCAAAATTAATCAGATATTGGCGTAACACAGCGCTGCCCACAACCACAGCCCCGTGACAGCCTAACGCCTTTCCAAACGTAACAATCCGTGCAAAAACATGCTCTTCAAGACCAAGTTCTGCAACTAAACCTTTTTTGAAAAGACCAAAAGCATGGGCTTCATCAACTATTAAATGTGCGTTGTACTTTTGGGTTAGGTTAATTAACTCCATAAGGGGAGGGGTATCACCGTCCATTGAATAAACGCTCTCAATAACCACATAGCACAAACCTTTAGCATTTTTAAGTTTGCTTTCAAGGCTATCTAAATTGTTATGCTCAAAAGTATATCGGTTGGCATTGCTTAGGCGTACGCCGTCAATTGCCGAAGCATGAATCAACTCATCACAAATAACTGTGTCACCGCGTTGAGGCAAGCAGGAGAGGAGCCCAATGTTCGCATCATAGCCAGAGTTGAACAGTAACGCGGCTTCTGCCTCCACACTGACAGCAATACTTGATTCAAGTTCTTCTGTATATTTTAGATTGCCGGATATTAATCTTGACCCCGTTGATCCGTTTAATACACCGTTGGTATTGCACTCTTGTTCGATTAATCGTTTAAGTTCTGTTGAGCGGGCAAATCCCAGGTAATCATTTGAGCAAAAGTCTATAAGGTTACCTTCCGGTTTTAAAGCTCTTAAATTACCTGCCTGCTGCCTTTCAGACAGTCTGTTCTGCATAAATCTTTCTGCTGCGCTCAATACAATAAATTTTGGCTAAAATAAAAAAAGCCCCGGTAAACCCGAGGCTTTTAAATGTATGCAAGTGCTTATTAGTTACCGCCCATTTGTTTAAAACGCTCATTCATAGCGTCTACCTGTTTTTGAAAAGCAGGTTGTTGTTCGGGTGTTAATATTGCTTTGATCTTAGTGTTTGTGCTTTCCATGATTTTTACAAACTTAGGCATAGCTGACTGAAAATCACCGTTTGCACTGCTCATAAGGCTATCCATGCTTTTGCCTTGTGCATCATAAATAACTTTTGCTTTGGCAACTTGTGCATCATTCAATGACAAAGAAGTCTTTAAAGCTGCAACACGCTCTTCTGGAGTAGGGGGTCCTTGTGCAAGGCTCACTACACTAAAGCCCAATACAAAAGCTCCAACTAATAATAATTTTTTCATTTTTAATCAATTGTTTAGTTGCCCATTCTTTGACGCATCTGAGCAGCTTGCTCATCAACTTGTTTTTGGAAAGCAGTTGCTTGCTCAGGAGTTAATACAGCTTTTATTTTAGCGTTGGCAGTTTCACGCATTTTCATGAAAGTAGCCATGTTAGCCTGCATATCACCACCAGCTTGCATTAAGCTATCACGGCTTTTAGCTTGTGTTTCATAAACAACTTTGATCTTAGCTGCCTGGGCATCAGTTATACCTGCAATTTGTGTTTTTAAACGCTCAACCTGCTGGTCTGGTGTACCTCCCATTCTGCCTTGCGCAAAGCTTACCGCGCTAACGCCTAAAACAAAGGCGCTTACTAATAATAATTTTTTCATCTTTTTCGGTTTATTAATGTAATTGTAATACTAAAGGTAAGTGCTATTAGTTTTACATACAACATGTAACTTAAATGTTGCTAATTATTAGATGAGTGACATTTACTAAATTTATGTAATGTCTATGTAAATAGTAGATTTTTTTTGTTAGCACTGTTGTTTATTCCATCAATCGCCGTAACTTTATTTTGATTTTAAACACAACATCTAAATAAATATAATTATGAGCTTAAGATTAGGCGATAAAGCCCCCAACTTTCGGGCACAAACTTCAATAGGAGAGATTGACTTATATGAATACCTTGGCGATGGCTGGGGAGTATTGTTTTCGCACCCTGCCGATTATACACCGGTTTGTACAACAGAACTGGGAGCTACGGCTGCATTGAAGGAGGAGTTTGCTAAACGCAATGTTAAAGTTTTGGCATTGAGCGTAGATTCGGTTGAATCTCATCATGGCTGGATTAAGGATATTAATGAAACACAAGGCGTAGAGGTTGATTTTCCAATTGTAGCTGATGAAGACCGTAAGATTTCAGAAGCATATGATATGATCCATCCCAATGCGTCTGTAAATGCAACCGTACGGTCGTTATTTATCATTGGGCCAGATAAAGCCATTAAATTGATAATCACTTATCCTGCATCAACAGGCAGAAATTTCCAGGAGATTTTAAGGGTGATTGACTCTCTTCAATTAACTGCCTACTATAGCGTAGCAACACCAGCCAACTGGAAAGAAGGCGAAGATGTAGTAGTGGTACCGGCTATTAAAACCGAAGATATTCCGGCTAAGTTTCCTAAAGGTTTCCGTGAGGTAAAACCATACCTGCGCTTAACTCCTCAGCCTAATAAATAATTTATTTGCTTAAATAAATTATTTATTATATTTGGAAAAAGCAGAGTATAGTTATTCCACTGATTATTAATACCATTTGTAATTCAGTTTGGCTTATTATATATCTTAAAAGTTAATTTTTAATACAATACTAAATTATGAAAACTGGAAAAGTAAAATGGTTTAACACACAAAAAGGTTTCGGTTTTATTATCACCGAAGAAGGTAAAGACCTTTTTGTTCACTTTAAGGATGTACAAGGCGGCGTAAATGCTATCAAAGATAACGACAGCGTACAATACGATGTGGAAGAAGGAAGAAAAGGATTGCAGGCTGTAAACGTAAAAAAAATATAGTTTACCGTACTTATCAAAAAACCTCTGTGTTAACGCAGAGGTTTTTTTTTTGCCTTTTAAATAAAAAAAATACAAATTAAACTACTTTAGCGCACCAATTATAGCGACCACTTATGGCCACAACAGCTGCCCGCGCAGGCAACCGAAACGTTATTTTTTTAGTGATTGTAGCTGCATTAGGCTACTTTGTTGACATTTATGACCTTCTTATTTTTTCAATTGTAAGGGTTGAAAGTTTGAAAGGCATTGGTATTACTAACCCTGCTGACATTACCAGTAGCGGTACATTCATTATCAATGTGCAGATGTTTGGCTTGCTTTTAGGCGGTATAGTTTGGGGTATAGTTGGTGATAAAATGGGCCGTATAAAAGTACTTTTTGGTTCAATTTTGCTTTATTCCATTGCCAATTTTGCCAATGGTTTTGTGCAGGATGTTAATACCTATGCTGCTGTTCGCTTTTTTGCGGGCATAGGTTTGGCCGGTGAGTTAGGTGCAGGGATTACCCTGGTAAGTGAAACCATGAGTAAGGAGAACCGGGGTTACGGCACCATGATAGTGGCCGTGGTAGGGCTTTTTGGCGCCGTGCTAGCCAACATAGTTGCTAAAAATTTCGGTTGGCAAAACGCCTATTTTGTTGGCGGTGGTCTCGGTTTATTATTACTATTACTTCGCGCGGGAACATTTGAATCGGGCATGTTTAAGGATGCAGAGAAGAGCGACGTATCAAGAGGGAATTTTTTGAGCTTATTTACAGATCGTAAACGCTTCTTAAAATATGTATACTGCATATTTTTAGGAGCGCCGTTATGGTTTGTGGTAGGAATATTGGTAACACTATCGCCTGAATTTGGAATAGCTTTAAAAGCTAAAGATGTACTTAGTGCCGGCGACGGCGTGTTGTATACTTACATAGGAATTTCTGTTGGCGACTTAGCAGCTGGTTTGCTGGCACAAGCTACACGCTCAAGGCGTTTAACTATGCTGGTGTTTTTACTTATTTCGGTAGTAAGCGTGGCAATTTACCTCACATCAACAGGTATGGACAGCACCAAATTTTTGTGGATATGCTTTTTTATGGGATGCACGGTTGGCTATTGGGCCACATTTGTAACCATTGCATCAGAACAGTTTGGTACTAATCTGCGCGCAACCGTAACTACAACCGTGCCCAATTTTGTACGTGGCGCACTAATTCCTATAACATGGGCGTTTCTTTACTTTAAAGGTGAGTTTGGAATGATCAATGCGGGATTTATTATGATGGGTATACTTACCGCAATTTCCCTTTTTTCGTTAAGTCAGCTAAAGGAAACTTTCGGAAAAGATCTGAACTATATTGACGAGTTTATATAGAAACTATTTATAATTAGCTAAGCCAACTTTTACACACAACTGAGCTGAGATTTTGCGTCTGTTATAAATAAAACGCATTTTTGCGACAATGATCAACAAAGAACAGATAGCGGCAGATTATAAGGCTATACAAGACGAGATCTGTCTGGCGCTCGAAAACCTGGATGGCAAAAGCAAATTTGAAGAAGAACTTTGGGAACGCGAGGGTGGAGGTGGAGGCCGCACAAGGGTTATCCAAAACGGCAATATTCTTGAAAAAGGCGGTGTAAATTTCTCAGCTGTTCATGGTAAACTACCGGAAGTAATGAAGAAGGCGCTAAAAGTGGATAGCGATGATTTTTTCGCTACAGGCGTATCTATTGTAATTCATCCTAACCATCCGCTGGTACCTATAATTCATATGAATATACGGTACTTTGAAATGCTTAATACTCCGGAAGGGCAAGAGCCTGTGCGTTGGTTTGGTGGCGGGATTGACCTTACGCCTCATTATGTTATTGAAGAAGACGCGCGCTTTTTTCATGGTCAGCTCAAAGTAGTTTGCGACAGGTTCAACGCTGATTTTTATGCTAAATTCAAAGCATGGGCCGATAGTTATTTCTACATAAAACACCGCGACGAAACCCGCGGTATTGGTGGTATATTTTACGACAGGCTTACCGCTAATGACAATTTAAGCTGGGAGGAGGTGTTTGAGTTTTCTAAAGCCTTAGGTCGCATATTTGCGCCTACCTATATCGAGCTGGTTAATCGCCATCGTAACGAAGTATTCACTGAGCAACAACAATTATGGCAGTACCAACGCAGAAGCCGTTATGTAGAGTTCAATTTAGTTTATGATGCAGGCACAAAATTTGGCTTGGAAACCAACGGGCGTATCGAGTCTATTTTAATGAGTTTGCCGCCTACAGCAAAGTGGGAATACAACTACGAGGCCGAGCCAGGTAGTGAAGAAGAAAAAACGCTTTCATTGCTAAAAAAGGATATTAACTGGATTTAAGGCATGCGTAAAAGTTTATCTGTGATAATCACCGTTTTGGTGTTATCATCATTTGTTAAGATATCATCGCTAAAGGGAACCTGGCAGTACGCAGGCGGAATGAGTGGCGGTAAATTCTATTCGGCACCCAAAGATTACTCACAGCAGCGCGTATACACTAAAGATAAGTTCGAAGCCTTTTTGTTAGAGAAAGGAGAGAAGCCCTTAAAATACGAATCGGGTGATTATTCGCTAACAGCCGATTCATGCTTTGAAACTCAGACTTACAGCTTGCAACCATCTTTTTTAACCGGAAAACTCATACACTATAGCTACACTATTAAAAACGATACACTTTTTTTAAAAGGCAAATTACCCAACGGAATTGAGGTTGAAGACTTTTGGAAAAAAGTAAAGTAAAATTCAGTTCAAACACTCCGCTGTACACCTAATTTGTTACCAAATAGAATAGGAGAAATCAACTAAATTCTTAACTTCGCAGGTCGCATAAACAAGTGTGCTGCGCATCCTAAATTGTAGAAGAAACTTGCTAAAAGAATAAAATGGCTGAAGGAATAGAGAACGATAATACCAATAACGAAGACAAAATAATTTCGATAAATATTGATGAGGAAATGCGATCGGCCTACATTGATTATTCAATGTCGGTTATCGTATCAAGAGCACTGCCTGATGTTCGTGACGGCTTAAAACCTGTTCACAGACGTGTGCTTTTTGGCATGTTAGATCTTGGACTTAACAACAATAAACCCTACAAAAAATCAGCCCGTATTGTGGGTGAGGTAATGGGTAAGTACCACCCTCATGGTGACTCGTCGGTATATGACACTATGGTACGTATGGCTCAGGATTTCAGCTTACGCTACCCGTTGGTTGAAGGCCAGGGTAACTATGGTACCATTGATGGTGACAACCCGGCGGCTATGCGTTATACCGAGGCCCGTTTAGAAAAAATGGCCGAAGAGTTGTTGGCTGATATCAACAAAGATACCATTGACTTCCAATTGAACTTTGACGATTCGTTAGAAGAGCCAACGGTATTGCCTTCGAAATTCCCAAACCTGCTGGTTAATGGTGCATCGGGTATTGCTGTAGGTATGGCCACTAATATGGCACCGCACAACTTATCAGAAGTTATTGATGCTACAATTGCCTTAATTGACAACCGTGATATTGAGATAAGTGAGCTTGTAAAATATGTAAAGGGACCTGATTTCCCTACCGGAGCAATTATTTACGGGACAGAAGGCCCGCGAGAAGCATTGGAAACCGGTCGTGGCCGTGTAGTTATACGTGCCCGTGCGGAGATTGAAACATATGGGGGTGGAGATAGAGAACGTATTATAGTTAGCGAAATACCTTACCAGGTAAACAAAGCTAACATGATTGAGCGTACTGCCGACCTGGTTAACGAGAAAAAGTTAGAAGGCATATCAGCTATTCGTGATGAATCCAACCGCGAGGGCATTCGGATAGTTTATGAAATACGCCGCGATGCAAACGCTTCAATTGTATTAAATAACCTATTCAAATATACGGCACTTCAAACTTCGTTTAGCGTAAATAACATCGCGCTTGTTCATGGCAGACCGATGCTGCTTAACTTGAAGGATTTGATCCACCATTTTGTTGAGCACCGCCATGAAGTAGTAATACGCCGTACCAAGTTTGAGTTAGCCGAGGCAGAAAAACGGGCGCATATATTAGAGGGTTTATTAATAGCGCTTGACCACCTTGATGAGGTGATCAAATTAATTCGTGCATCTCAAACACCGGATGAAGCCCGTGAGGGGTTGATCAGCCAGTTTGGACTAACTGACCTGCAAGCACGAGCCATATTAGATATGACATTGCGCAGGTTAACAGGACTTGAGCGCGATAAGATCAAAGAAGAATATGCCGCTTTAATGAAACTGATTGAGCATTTAACTGCCATCTTAAACGATGAAGGTATGCGAATGCAGATCATTAAAGATGAGCTATCAGAGATAAAAGATAAATACGGTGATGAGCGTAAAACTGAAATTGTACACTCATCTGCCGAAATGCAAACGGAAGATTTCATTGAAGACGAAGACGTTGTTATAACCATATCACATGAGGGTTATATTAAACGTACGCCTTTAACAGAATACCGCAGACAGGGTAGAGGTGGAAAGGGATCATTGGGCAGCAACAGCCGCGATGCTGATTTTATTGAACATCTGCTTATTGCTTCTAACCACAACTACATGTTGTTCTTTACAGAACAAGGACAATGTTTCTGGTTAAGAGTATTTGAAATACCGGAAGGTTCTCGTACATCAAAAGGCCGTGCAATTCAGAACATTATAAATATTCCAAAAGAGGAGAAAATAAAGGCTTACATAAAAGTGGTGAATTTGAAGGATAAGGACTATCTGGAAAATAACTTCATTATTATGTGTACACGAAAAGGTGTAATTAAAAAAACGTCGTTAGAAGCATACTCTCGCCCACGGGCTAATGGCATCAATGCTATCAATGTTAATGAGGGAGATTCATTATTAGAAGCTAACTTAACAAGCGGCAGCAGCGAAATTGTTATGGCGTTAAGCTCAGGCCGCGCAATACGCTTCAATGAGTCTACCGTAAGACCGATGGGCCGTACCGCTACGGGTGTAAGAGGTATTACTTTAGATAGCGAGAAAGACGAAGTTGTTGGCATGATAAGCATTGACAATCCTGAAACAACAGTATTGGTAGTATCAGAAAAAGGTTACGGTAAACGTACAGATATAGATGACTACAGAGTTACCAACAGAGGCGGCAAAGGAGTAAAAACACTAAATGTTACCGATAAGACAGGCAATTTAGTAGCCATTAAAGGCGTTACTGATAAAGAAGATTTGATGATCATCAACAAATCTGGTATTATCATACGTATTGCAGTTAGCGAATTACGTGTAATGGGTAGGGCAACGCAAGGAGTGAGGTTGATAACCCTTAAAGGTGAAGACGAAATTGCTTCTGTAGCAAAAATTGAGCACGACGAGGAAGAAGATAGTCAAAACAATGAAGGGGAGGATGCTGTTGAAAACAACGACAACCCAGAGGAAACAACAGAATAAAAGGAATGAGAATTCGTAAAATCATTTTTTCGGTTTTACTGATAATGTTTATCACACCCGAGGCATTCTGCCAATCGGAAGTGCTGAAAGGTGTGGTAAACAGTCTTGCTCGTTACAAAAGAAATAAAGAGCTGAAATATTTGTCAGCTGCAAAAAAGTCAATTGATAGCCTGATCGCTGTCAATAACGACACATCCAACTTTGAGAAAAATGTGTACCTGGCTGTTATAAACAGTTCTGTGTTGTATGCAGACTCGCTTAACTCTCTAAATCTTCCTGCTGACCTTTTAAATAAGACAACACAATTGGTTGACAAATTAAATGGAAGCAGAAAAAGGAAAGTCTTTGAAGAGGATCTAAAATACGTTGCTAATTGTCTTGCTAACGTACACATTCGTAATGCTTTTAATTACTTAAAAAAGTCAGATCTGTTGGTTGCGCAGCAAAATTTATTAAGTGCTAAAAAGTATGCTCCGCATTTTAATCGTCTGGATGCCTATTTAGCTTATATTAACGGAAGATTGGGAAATTTATCTGCAGCTGCCTCTTTTTACAACAATCTACCATTAACAGAGGAGGCCTGGAGTGAGAATATTGAGGCAGCTTCTGCTGTTTATAAAGCCGTAGGAGACACGACAAAAGCAATAAAATTACTTGAAAGAGTTAGAAGATCATCACCGGAAAATGGTTTCCTCTTACTTGATGAGGCTAACATTTACAATAATAAACGCGACTATGCTTCGTTAGCACCTCTTTTACCTGCATTACTTGAATCAAATAGCAATAATCCGGATATAGTTTTTGTCGCGGCTAACTGCTATGACAGGCTAAACAACTTTGAAAAAGCCGAAGCTCTTTATTCACAGGCTATAGAGTTAAACAGTTCCGCCTACGAACCAATATTTAATTTAGGCTTGCTTTACTTACGAAAAGCACAATTAAAAAACTTTACAGATAATAAAGACTTATTAGCTGCAACGAAGTGGCTCGAAAAAGCACATGAAGTGGCTCCGCTTAACACAAATAACCTGGAAGCTTTGCGCTTACTTTATACCAAAACCGGAAATACAGTACAACTAAATAACATTAATAATAAACTGAAACAGTTAACCAATTAAGATTAATATGAAAATAAAAAATTTATTTGCCAGCGCAGGCTTAGCATTTTTTTTAGTTGCGCCCGCGTTTGCACAAAAAGGCGAACTATCTACAGCTAAAAGTTCTTTTGATACTTACGATGGGTTACGTGCAACAAATAACGCTGCATTGGTAAAGCAATCTCTTACAAAAGCTAAAGCCGCAATTGATAAAGCTGCTGTTCACGAGAAAACGTCAGCCTTGCCTGAGACCTATGCTTTAAAGGCTGCAATCTACGCTCATTCAGCAATGCAAGATTCTGTAGAATCCACTTCCGCACCGCTTTTCACCGCTGCTGAAGAAGCTTTGGTAAAAGGGAAGGAGCTGGACGTTAAAAAGGAGAATGAGAAATATTTATCATCTGCTGAGTCTGCATTAGCTCAAAGCAAGTTAAATTTCGGAGTTTCTTATTATAAAGCAAACAAGTTTGACGATGCTTATAAAGCCTTTGATTACAGTCAAAAATATGCCAAAGGTGATACCTCGGCTATATATTTCGCCGGTATATCAGCCGGGGCTGCAAAAAACTATCCGGCGGCTATTGAACAGTATAAAAAACTATTGGCAACTAATTTCTCAGAAAAAGATAAAATCTATTTAGATCTTTCATCATTGTACTTATCTGTAAAAGATACAGTGAATGCAATGAATATTGCTGCGGAAGCTGTTCAAAAATACCCTGCTGATGCTGAATTACGCAAAAGAGAAATAGAGGTATCATTACAATCAGGAAAAGTTGACCAGGTTTTAAGCAAGATACTATCTGCCATTGAGAAAGATCCAAAAAATAAAACTTTGTATTATTACGCTGGTATTACTTACAGCCAGATAGCAGATGGTTTCACACCGAAAATATCCAAAACTAAAGATGCTACCGCTTTAGCTGCTCTACATAAAGAGAAAGAATCAAATTTTGTAAAAGCTGCCGATATGTTTAAAAAAGCGGTTGAAATTGATCCGGCGTATTTTGATGCAATTCTAAATCTGGGTTATGTTACATTAAATCCTGCAATTGATACTTATAACGCTGCTCAACAATTACCTGCAACAAAACAAAAAGAGTATGATGCTGCTTTAGCAAAATCAAAAACTCAGTTTGAAGCTGCCAGACCATATTTAGAAAAAGCAACAGAAGTTCAGCCGAATAACGTTGATGCATGGAGTAATTTGAAAACTTACTACATAGGAACTCAAAATACCGCTAAAGCGAACGAAGTTCAAAAGAAAATAGACGAACTTAGCAAAAAGTAAAGGAGTTTATAAATTTAAAGCCTGCGATATGCAGGCTTTAAAAATAATTTACTACTTAACATAATGTTAATTATGTGAAATATTTACTACTGAGCTGGGCGTGCGGTTGTATCTGTTTTATCAGTGTCTGTACGTGCGGTATCAGCAGGCATTGTTGTAGAATTACTATCCATTACTGCTGAATCTGAATTGGTTGTTGTTTCATTCATCGAGCTGCAGCCCGAAGCTATTGACGTGACAACCGCCGCGACAAAAGCCAAACTTAAAATTTTCTTTTTCATAGTATTAGTTTTTTAATTATCAATTAAACAATTACTTATGTAACCCAAGCATTGCTGTATTGTTTATTTTTTTGGCCTTTATACTTAAAAAATATATATTTTGTATAATGTTAGTTTCAGCACGCGTGTTAAAATGGCTTCTTAGATTTTATCCGCCTTTATTTTTTCAGAGGATATGGACAGTTAAAATTTGTCATGATTTTACCGGAATAACCCTAAAGATCAGCAAGAGCGTATTTAATACCAATTACAATCACTCCATATTTGGAGGAACCATATTTTCAGCTGCAGATATCTGTTATCCGGTTCTGTTTCATCAAATTTTTAGCAATAAAGGTTATAGCGTTGCCGTATGGTCTCGTTCAGCCGAAATTCATTTTATAAAAAAAATAACTAACAAAGTAGTTTTCAGTGTTAACTTGTCTGCTGAACAGATACAAGAAGTTGAAGTGCAGCTAAACCAAAGCGGAAAGTTTATCAGGTACTACCCTATTGTTATTTGTAATATGATTGGCGAAGTTTGCGCCGACCTAAAATGCGAAGTATATATTCGTGACCTTACGTTTACAAAACCCGACAGTGAATAAAGTTTACATGAACGATGAAGCCTTTACTAAAAAAGGCTTTTTAATATCAACAGATCAATCCCTGCTTGATATGGATGTTATTTATAATTACCTTGACAAAGATTCATATTGGTCAAAAGGAGTTCCATTTGATCGTTTGGAACGAGCAGTTAAAAATTCGCTAAGTTTTGGTGTGTATCATAACAAAACACAAATTGGGTTTGCAAGAGTGATAACAGATACAGCGACATTCGCTTACTTGGCCGATGTTTTTATATTACCCGATTACAGAAGACAAGGATTGTCTAAATGGCTGGTGCAAACCATTATGGTCCACCCAGATTTGCAGGGTTTGCGTAGATGGAGCCTGGCCACTGCCGATGCGCATGGCCTTTACGCACAATTTGGCTTTAGTGAAATAACGCATCCTGAAAGGTGGATGCAGATTTATACGCCTTACAAGGTTGAGGATTGATTGATGAATGTTAAAAAACAGATCTTTGAAGGCGAAGGTGTAACACTCGACTTTAAGAAAACCATTACCAGCTGTGAGAAGATTGCGCGCACAATGGTTTCCTTCGCTAATAACAGGGGTGGCAGGCTTCTTATCGGCGTAGCTGATGACGGAGCGATCAAGGGTGTAAAATCTGAAGATGAGGAACGTTATATGATAACCAGGGCGGCACATTTATATTCCAGGCCAGCTCTTGAACCTCGGTTTGAAGAAATTTATGTTGATGATAGACTGATTTTAATAGTTGATATTGAAGAAAGCAATCTTAAACCACATTCAGCATTAGCCGAAGATGGAAAATGGTGGGTCTACGTTCGTGTCAAAGACAAAAGCGTTTTGGCGAGCAAAGTTATGGTAGACGTTTTAAAACGCTCCACAAGCCCAACCGGAGTTTTCATATCTTATTCTGATAAAGAAAAGCTATTGCTGGAATATCTTGACAAAAACGAACGTATAGATATAAAACAATTATGCGACCTGATAAAAGTTGGCAGACGTGCCGCTCAACGCCTGTTGGTCAATCTTGCGTTGTCAGGCATTATCAAAATACACACTTCTGAGAAGGAAGAATATTACACCGCCGCAGGATAGTATAAATCTGTATTTTTGCGAACCTCTGCATCGCGAAATGAAAACAACTTACAAGAAATACAAAAATCATTATAGGGATAACTTAAAACTGGCTATACCAGTGGTTATTTCTCAAATGGGTCATACCCTGGTACATGCTTCAGATAGTATAATTGTTGGCCACTTTGCCGGCACTGTAAGCCTGGCAGCTGTATCATTAGCCAGCAGCATTTTTGTTGTTCCAATGGTTATTGGCATAGGAATTTCGTACGGCTCTACCCCACTTATTGCCCAACACAATAGCCGTGAAGAATTCTCAGCATGTGGAAGATTGCTGTCCAATAGTTTATTTATAAACCTCCTTAGCGGAATATTACTTTTTTCATTCATTGCGGTAGGTTCGGCTTACGCACTTGAGCATCTAAAACAGGATCAGAAAGTTATTGTACAAGCAAAGCCTTTCTTGATATTGTTGGGCACATCTATTATTCCTATGCTGGTCTTTAATACTTTTAAACAGTTTGCAGAAGGACTGGGATTTACCAAACAGGCTATGCTGATCTCCATATGGGGTAACATACTCAACATTTGTTTAGGGATAATATTTGTTAAAGGACTATTTGGTATCAAGCCAATGGGCATTATGGGTGTGGGATACAGTACACTAATAGATCGCTGTACAATGGCTTTAGTAATGGCGGTCTATATATTTCGTTCTAAGCATTTTAAAAAATACCTTACAGATTTTTCTTTAACAAAAATTGACGCTAAACGCTGTTTGCAAATACTCGGTATTGGCGGGCCGGTGGCTTTGCAGTACGGATTTGAGGTAAGCGCATTTAGTGGTGCTGCTGTAATTATAGGCAGTATTGGGCTTGTGCAGCTTGCAGCGCACCAAATAGCAATTAACCTTGCGTCAATAACCTATATGATGTCAAGCGGCCTTTCGGCGGCTGCTGCTATCAAGTCTGGTAATTACTTTGGCGTGCGCGACCACTCCTCTTTGCGAAAATCAGCAAATGCAAGCTATCATGTGGTGATAGCGTTTATGGCAATAACAGCTATAATTTTTACCATTGGAAACAACTTTTTGCCATGGATATATACTGAAGACAAAGCTGTAATAGCCGTTGCATCACAACTACTTATTATCGCAGCAATGTTTCAGTTGTTTGACGGCACGCAGGTTATTGGATTGGGTATTCTACGTGGTATGAGCGATGTAAATATCCCCACCCTTATAACGTTCTTCGCCTATTGGGTGTTAGGCTTACCACTGGGCTGGTTACTTGGTATTTATTTAGATTGGGGTGTATCGGGTGTTTGGTATGGCCTAACGGCTGGCTTATTGGCGTCTGCTATTTTATTGTATACCCGGTTTAAAGTGATCAGCCATAAGCATAGATTGGCGGATAGAAATGCATTAATAATTGCAAGAGATTAAAAGAATATTTCTTTCGCTAAGGCATATGTTGCACAATGGGCGTCAACAATGTTTCTGATATCAGGAGAGTAGCCGCCGCCCATACTCACCTGCACGGGAATATTATTTGTTTTGGCAGTTTCCAAAACAAACTTATCCCGTAATTTGCAGGCTTGTTGAGATAACGAAAGTTTTCCAAGTTTGTCTGATGCTAAAACATCAACTCCTGATAAATAAAACATAAAATCGGGTTGTTGCTGTTCAATGAGTTGGGGTAAAATGTTATGCAAAATATTTAAATATTCATCATCTCCGGTACCGTCGGCCAAACCTACATCAAGATCAGATTGTTCTTTTCTATATGGAAAGTTATTGGCGCCATGCATTGAAAATGTGAAAACGCGGGATTCCCCATTAAATATTTCAGCAGTTCCATTACCTTGATGTACATCTAAATCAATTATTAATATGGATCTTGCTAATTGTTTATTTAACAAATAATTAGCTGCAATGGCCTGGTCGTTCAACATGCAAAACCCTTCTCCCCAATTACTCCCTGCATGATGAGTGCCTCCTGCTACGTTAAATGCAATTCCATGGTTCAATGCAAAATGACAACCATCTATTGTTCCTTGAGCTATTCGTTGCTCACGAGCTACCAACCTATCGGTGAGTGGAAAGCCAATTCGCCTCTGCTCCTTTGCTGTTAATGCGAGATGATGTAATTGCTGCCAGTACACTGCATCATGTGTTGCCAGAATAACTTCTTCCGAACATAAATCAGGACTAAACAAATTTTCGTCGGTTATTATCCCTTGGTGTATCAGTTGTTCTGGTATGAGCTCATACTTCAGCATTGGAAAGCGATGTCCATCTGGCAGCGGGTGTGCATATATTTGATCGAAAGCTATTTTAAGCACAAAGAGTTATTTTAAACAAATAATTATTATGTAACGAACCAAAGATATCACGTATGTCTAAAAGCGGCTTACAGAGCTTAGTTTACATATCAAGCCTTATTGGGTTTGCTAACATAGGGATCTCCTTTAACGTAAAAGCGATAAGGAAGCAATGCATCCTCTTTTGCATATGCGACACCTACACGAGGTACAGCAGCAATTTGGTCATCTGTAAAGCTGAGGCCGTTATCTTCCAACCATAAAACATCACTTTGTAAACTCAAGCCATTTAATTTACGATCAATACCAAGAGCCTGCCCAACAGAGCCGGGCCCGGATGTAATATTATGTTTCGCAATAAGCATTTTACGCCTTGTCAACATATCATCTAACCCAATTGTTGGATGAATAGCCCTTATCAGAATTGCACATGGATCACCTTCATTAGAAACAACAATATTGAACATTTCATGAATGCCGTAACAAAGGTAAACATAAGCAATGCCACCTGACGCAAACATAGTTTTTGTGCGCTGGGTTAATCGGCCGCCGTAACTGTGCGCTGCTTTATCATTAATGCCATTATAAGCTTCTGTTTCAACTATATATCCACCTGTTATTACACCATTTATACAAGTAAATAAATGCTTACCTAACAGCTCTCTTGCAAGTGCCACAACATCATTTCGCTCATAAAAAGATGTAGGTATTTTCATTTTTTACGCAAGATGTTTTTCAACGCTTTATTTACTTCTTTGGCTTTGTCAAATATCATAATATGGGTACCCCCTTTTACGATAATTGGCTCCATGTTTCGATTTAATGGGAAAACCCTGTCAACATCACCAATGATCTGATAAACGTTATTGGGTACGGTTTCGTTTGTCCAATGCAATACCGCCCACATGGCCCATTTCATAAAAAACGGAGAAGCATGCAAAATCATATCTTTAAAAAGCCAAAGCTCCTCCTCTTTCATGTTGCCAAAAACAGGCCTTATAGCACCGCCGAGATGAGTAAATACTTTATCAGGTAATAATTTGTAAATAGGCGCTTTTCTAAATACGCTAAAATACCACGGGGCTTCATGCACCGTGCGTATACTGGAGATTAATATAGTTTTACTTAACGGCACTTTCTTAGCTATTTCCATGGCGATCATACCTCCTAAAGAATTACCAATAACAACATCATTGTATTTTATATCATATTCGCTAATAACCTTTTGCGCATACTTTTCTAAAGTATCTGTTACATCAGGTATAATCCAATCAACCGGCACAACTTCGTAATCTGATATCTCAATGTTATTATAAATACGTGTGTCAGCACCCAAGCCGGGTATCAAAAATACTCTGGGCATTGCCATTATAACTTAACAAGGTTTATAATCTCGGCCAGGTATTTTGCATCTACCTCGTCAAAATGCGCGTGATATTCGCTATCCACATCTAACACTGCTACCACTTCACCATTTTGAAAAACAGGTAATACTATTTCTGAAACAGATGCTGAACTGCAAGCAATGTGACCGGGAAACTGTTCAACATCCGGCACGATGATGGTTTGCTGCTCATGCCAGGCAGTGCCGCAAACCCCTTTACCCTTTTTAATTCGCGTACAAGCCACAGGGCCTTGGAACGGGCCGAGTACCAGCTCCTCGCCTTTTACTAAGTAAAAACCTACCCAAAGCCAATTAAATTGTTCTTTAAGCGCAGCACAAACGTTGCCCATGTTTGCAATTACATCATCTTCTCCGGAAAGCAAAGCTTCTATTTGAGGTATAAGTGATGTGTATTGTTCCTTCTTAGTTTCAGCTTTGCTAATAATTAAGTCTTCTGCCATATAAACAAAGGTAATTACGGACATGTCAAAGAAAATAAGACGAATATCATTTTTAATGATTTATTTAGCCAGATGAGAGTAGTAGCTGAGTTACCCCACGCGGATTTTAAAATCACGATTTTTAGTATGAACCAAAAGTTTATTGTGAAGATGGAACGGGGAACATTGGAGCAAACTTATAAAGTAGCAGAAATGGACCTTACCGACGGCGTGAATAGTGTATTTGAATTACTTGACGAAGAGTTTCTTAAAACTGTATCGGCACGTTTTAAGGATATGGCGATTGATTTTAAGGCGAGTTATAACAGATACAACTATTAATAAAGGTAATTAATATAATATATTGATATTTAAATAGTTATATTAGTAATGTTAAACATCTCGAAAAGTACTGAATACAATTGTTAAATCGGTTTAAGCCGCTTCATACTATATAAATGTTTTAAAGCTTTTTATGAAACTTCTTTTATAGCATAAAGCGGCTTATAATTTATGTTGGCTATCAATTTATTTGACCAACTCAAATTTTGCAGTAAAGTGTCTAAGAAACGGAGTTTGATAAACCATCTTCATTCCACTCACATTTGAACGTTTTTCAAAAACGGCAATTATTACCTCTGTTAAGTAATCCATATGGCTTTGTGTATAGGTACGTCGGGGGATAGCCAGTCGCACAAGTTCCTGCTGCGCATGCTCGCCGAACATTACTGACCCAATCTCCACACCTCTTATTCCTCCCTCCAGATACAATGCCGCGCACAATGCCTGTCCCGGAAACTCGTGCGCAGGTATATGTGGTAAAAAAGCTTTCGCATCAAGGTACAGCGCATGTCCGCCAGTTGGTTTCAGATACGGCACTTGAAATTCATCCAGTTTTTCACCAATGTATTCAATACTGCGAATACGATATTTTAGATAATCCTCTTCAACTATTTCTTTTAAACCTATTGCAATAGCCTCAAGATCACGGCCCGATAACCCTCCGTATGTTGGAAAGCCTTCCGTAATAATAAGCAGATTACGGCATTCTTCCGCCAGTTGCTGATCATGTACCGCTAAAAAGCCACCAATATTTGCAAATGCGTCCTTTTTCGCGCTCATTGTGCAACCATCTGCATAAGAAAACAATTCCTGTGCTATTTCTTTAACTGTTTTATCCTTAAACTCCGGTTCGCGTTGTTGAATGAAGTAGCAGTTTTCTGCAAAACGGCAGGCATCAATAAAAAAGGGTATCTTATATTCTAAACAAATTGACTTAACTTCTCTAATATTAGCCATGCTAACCGGTTGACCGCCTCCGGAATTATTGGTAACAGTCATTATAATAAGGGATATATTTTCCGCGCCTTTCTCTTGTATAAATTCGCGAAGTCTTTCCGTATCCATGTTCCCTTTAAACGGAGCCGGAACAGACGGGTCTTTGCTGGCGGTTGTTAGCAAGTCCACTCCTAAAGCTCCGGAAAATTCTATATTTGCTCGGGTTGTATCAAATAAGGTATTGCTTACAACATATTTTCCTATTCCACCTTTAATTGTAAATAATATCTTTTCTGCCGCACGGCCTTGATGGACAGGTATAATAAAAGGCATGTGCGTTAAATCGCGCACCGCAGCTTCAAAACGGAAGAAACTGTCGCTACCTGCGTAACTTTCGTCACCACGCATTACACCCGCCCATTGTTCACTGCTCATGGCACCGGTTCCGCTGTCTGTTAACAGGTCAATAATAACATCTCTGGATCGTAAAAGAAAAGGGTTATAATGTGCTTCTTTAAGCAAAACGGCGCGCTCTTCGGCCGTAGTAAAATGGATCGGCTCAACCGATTTGATCTTAAATGGTTCAATAATAGTTCTCATGAAAAAATATTAAAAAATGAATAAATAGTGCTGTAGTTTTAGCACTCCTTCATTCCGGGTTTTTAATAATATTTTTCCAGTTGGATAACATACCCCAAATGTAACGATTAATTTAATTTCAATTCGCCATTTGATTTGTGGGTTACATACTTTGTTATAAGCGCTTTTATATCTCTTACTAAATGGCATTAAAATTTCCATTTCAAAACCTGCAACAAAATGCGCCCAATAAGTGTAATTTTATTTAGCATGAGTAAAATATTTACAATAGCAGACGGTCTTGAAAATTTAGGTGCCCTGCGCACCGGAGGGCAAGGTTCTGTATATAAAGGCAAACGTACAGGCGCCATTTATACCGCAGTAAAACTTATACCAACACCAATCCACATAGAAAATGCGCAGGACAAAAACTATCGCAACTTCCAAAATGAGGTAGCCAAACTCAAAAAAGTAAATGAAAAACCGAATCCCAATGTAGTAAAAATGCTGAGCTGGGGTATTACTGAAAGCGGCTCGTTCCCTTACATAGAAATGGAATATATTGAGGGGCCCGATCTGAGCGAATTGCTTACTCCGCCAAATGAAAAAATATTTACGCTGAAAGAACTGCTAAAAGTTGCAGATCAGTTGTCGTGCGCACTTAAACATTGCCATAAAGTGGGCGTTAAACACGGTGATATAAAAAGCGATAACATAAAGTATAACACGCATACAGGTAACTATGTACTGCTTGATTTCGGACTGGCTATTATGAGTGAGGAACAGCGCCGCACCAGCATACGCCACGCCGGCGCTGTTGAATTTATGGCCCCCGAGCAAAATGAAGGTAAAATGCTGTTGCAAACCGATGTATACAGCTACGGTATTATCCTATACGAATTATTAAGCGGTCAGGTACCATTCCCTTTAAATAACAACAGCGATACGGCACGCAATACGGTAATGGTGGCGCATATGGAAGATAGTGTGCCTGATGTATTGCAATTGCGAAGAAATAACCTGCCTAAATCTTGGAACGAAGAAAAAAAAGAAACTGAGATGCAGGTGCCTGCGTGGTTGCTTGAAGTGATAAATAGGTGCCTGCAAAAACGCCCTGAAGATCGTTATGATAGCGGCGTTGAATTGCACCACGCTATCGCAAATGGCAGTGTTTCTACAGGTATTAACGTTATTAATGCACTTCAACCTGAAATAATAGCTTTACAGGAAGAAAATAAAAGGCTGCAACGGGTACTGGCCGAACGATCACAACCGGTAACAACATCCGGAGTATCTGGCGCACCGGTATCCAAAGCATTTTTTAACAGCATTTTCGCGCTCATGATTGTGTTTATGTTGCTATCAGGCTACCTGTTGTTTTTTAAAGACGGTTTTTCCGGCAGGGACAATGCAGCAAGGACAGATAGCATAGCAAAGGCAGACACATCTACTCAGATGATAGAACGTGAGTTGATGGAGCAGGCACTTCAACGCAGGCGTGACTCTTTAAGAGAAGAAGAAGAAGAACAACGACGCGTCAGAGAAGCTGCGCAGCAAGCTCAAGTTGATACCGGAACGGATCAAAACCCGGACACAACGTTAGCGCCAACCGAGTTTTAAAACAATATAATTCAACATAAAACATCTATAATAGTAAAGTGTTCAGTACACATACTTGCAATATTAATGGAAACTAAAGGAAATTTCTGGCAACGTTTAGGCATACAGGATTGGTTTCTTACCAATGAAACATCGGGCATAAACGGAAAAACTCCCGCATTAACCCCAGATACAGTTTATAAATACATTATAGAAAAGTTTGATGACTCTATTAAAGAGCTATCATTTGGGAACCGTGTAGTTTTCTATCATGAATTCATTATTAGTTTTAACGCTGACGACTACCGTGATTTTGTTGAAAACAAGCAGGGTATTTTTGGTTTGATAGCCAAAGAAACGGTAAAAAAATTTTACGAGATATTAAAACAGCTAAGGGCCGCCGGCAAAACGGTTGAGCCTTCAGGTTCTAAATGGGTTTTCAGGCTGGTATCCCACCCGGACTATGTTCGCGGAGATAAGGGCTTTATAGGTAAGCTACTACCTGATAACAATAACACCCCCAAACCTGAGAATTTACGGGTAACATTCATTCCTCGACAAACTGGTATTGCGCAAACCTTTGATGTTAATAATGATATTTTGAAGGGCTTTACTTATTACAGCGATGGCTATATGGAAATCCCATACGAAGAAGAGTTGGAATATAACGAAGAAAAATCTTTAACCAGCAATGCAATAGCACGTTTAGAGACCATCATTCCTGACAAACAATTTGCCGGTAAAAAGGTGGAGTATTTAATGAAAGCTGATGATATAATCGTATCTGGCAACGATGAAACGCGCGACGAACCTCATATTTTCAAAATTCCGTCAGAATGGGTTAACTCTCCGCACCTTCAAATAAAATTTAATAAAACAGATGGCAAGTTTTACCTGGCATCCTTTGGCGAGGTAACTACCATGAACGAAGTTGTTGTTAAAGCCAGTGATATTAACGCACCGCTTTGGGTGGAGCTTCCTGTAAATTCACGGTTATTGCTTAACGGAATTATTGGTATTAATCTATTCAAAGCATAGTATGTCGCACATATTATCCATAGTGCTATTGATATTGGTTCTTGGCTTATTGGTCACACATTTCATTGATATAAAAAAATCGGGCAACTAAAATGGCTGAGAACTTCTTCGGGCAAACAGATACCGGTAAAGTACGCGACAATAACGAAGATACGTTTATTGCGCAGTTAAGTTCAAACAAGCAATATATATTAGCTTGCGTTATTGACGGAGTAGGCGGATACCACGGTGGAGAAGTTGCAGCAGACCTTGCTAAAGAAGAAATATTAAAACACCTGGGACAAAGCAAAGGCGATCTAATCCCCGATATGATTGATGCGTTCAAGCGCGCAAATGCCAGGATCTATGCCGAAAAACAAGTCAATAGGAAGCATGAACAAATGGCGTGTGTGGCTACGCTGGCCGTTGCCGATCTAAAAAACAATCAGTTTTTCTATGCTCACGTAGGTGATACCAGACTTTATTTGCTGCGAGATGGATCTCTTGTAAAAATAACAAACGACCATTCTTTTGTTGGGTATTTGGAAGATTCAGGCAGGTTAACTGAAACTGCTGCCATGAAACACCCTAAGCGCAATGAAATAAATAAAGCATTGGGTTTTAGCGAATTGATAGAAACTGATGATACTTATATTGAAACGGGGCAATCTCCGTTTTTACCGGGCGACATGCTGCTGTTATGTAGCGATGGACTTACCGACATGGTGGATAAAAACGACATCACGCAACTGGTTACCGGTAATGACACGCTTGAACAAAAAACTGCTGCACTTATTGAGGCGGCCAACGTTAACGGTGGCAATGATAATATTACCGTTGTTTTGGTAAAAAACAACAAAGCACCTCAAACATCAGGTACAGTGCTACAGGCTTCTACAGCAAAAAAAAGCACGGTTTCGCTTGACGAACAACTGCCAATAGTTGAGCATATACCCCAGAATGAGATTTTAACACCAATGCAACCTAAAAAAAGTAATTTATTAACTCTATTGCTATTTATAATTTGCCTAGCCCTACTGGCATCATCAATATGGCTTTTTATGCAGTGGCAAAAGTATGCACCGCATAACGATACAGCGACTAAAACAACAAATCCCGCACGTAATACCCAGGAAGTTTTATTGCAGGATGCGTTCAACAATGCCAAAGGCGACACACTTGTTCTGTCTGACAGTATTTTTAAAAGCCCGATATTAATAACTGATACGATATTTATAAAGGCCGACAGCCTTTTTGTAAAAGCCAGAGGCAACATTATTTTACAGCGTGACACCGCCTACCACGGTCCCGCCATTGTAATATCACCTACAGCCAAAGTAACTTTGTTAGATAGCCTACAATTCAGTGGTTTCCCCACCGCTATTTACCTTAACAATACTAACTTGATTTTGAAGCATACCAGTTTTACTGGTAGTATAACACCTGTAGTAAACAGATTTACTTTTGGGGGCAAATCAGTTGTTAACAGCAAGATATCCGTAATGACAACTAATACCGATTCTGTAAATAAACGCCACGCAAATATCAATGGATCAAAATAAGCCCGCTACAATGCCAGGCCGCAACATTGAACGCTCTTTTTTATTGGCAGTAACTATACTGTTGGCGTTGTTTTTCTTCCGGTTATACACAGTTTTGCAAACAAGGTTCGAAGATGTTGAATCGCGCGTGAAAGACGGAACAATGATCAACCTAAATGGTAAGAATCCGGCTGCGGCTGTAAAGCTTTTACTTCAAAAAGGTTATTATTTTGATGATAAACGCGATGTTGACCTAATTGAAAACACAGTTGCTGCAGCTATAAAACCCGGAGAAACAATTGACAACATTGGTGAACTGAATAAACGCAGGTTTAACCTGCTGGCTGATGAAGCTTATGTAAAGGGTGGCGAATCCTTTAAATCTCGGGTGGATGCATCAAGATCTTTGTTAGGTTATACAGGCAATGACTCTCTGACGTTTATCCAGGAGAAACGGAGCCCTTCCACCCTGCCCTCGGTTGTTGACCTCAAAATGGGAGAACATACCATGGATGGCTTCATCCTTAATAAAGCGACACCTGTGCCAGGCGTTTTGGTAAAGCTGGAACTGATATTACCTCAGGATAGTATTTATAATGACGAACCTATTGAAGACATAAAGATTGTAACCGCTAAAAAAAACGGAATTACAACTGTAAACTTACCTGACAGCGCCGGTAAAAAACATTTGCAGGAACTTAGCGCATACGCACGTACTGATAACAAAGGTCATTTTGCATTTACTAATCTGCCGGCCAATAAAGCTTTTAAAGTTTTGCCTTTACAACCCGGCTTTCAATTTGGATCATCACAGGGCGTGCAAGATCTTGATGGTGATGCCTCGTTCACATTTCAACAAACACCACATACTATCAGACTTTTCTCTACGCGCGATTTTAACATTCTGAAAAAAGAAAAGGCGCTGATCATACGTACCCCGCAGGAATTTAATCGCTGGTTCATTATCATCGCCGCAAGTTTAATAGCTGCATTCGTGCTGATGCATATTGTTCTATCGTGGAAGTTCAGAGCGGCAGATCAATTTATTTTGCCGGTTATTATGTTGTTTACCGGGCTTTCTTTTTTAACATTATTAAGCCTGCAAGACCCTTTACGCGACAGATTCTTAGCTAAAGACAGCTTAGCTTATTTAGTGATTGGTTTTTTTGTAATGCTGATAGTATTATTTGTCAATCTGCGCAGTTTCAATACAGACTCGCGTTTGTACCGCATGCTGGTATTTAAAAATCTACCATCGTCTGCAAATGGTTGGCCCTGGGTAATTTCAGCAATAGGCTTATTAGCATTAACCATAACATTTGGTACCGGCCCCGAAGGTAGCGGTGTAAAGGTTAATCTATTTGGCTTTCAGCCTAGCGAAATAGTAAAATATCTTATCATACTTTTTCTGGCAGGTTTTTTTGCAGTTAACGAAAAGCTCATCAGCGAATACACCAGTTGGCGAAAACGCTGGTCGTTTTTTTGGTTTGCGCTGATATCCATACTTACCACGCTAATGTTGTTTTTGCTTCTGGGCGATTTAGGGCCGGCAATGGTAGTGTGTTTCACTTTTATTGCATTGTTCTCCTTTTCGCGCGGCGATTTTATGTTTATGGCTGTATCGGTGGTGCTTTATGTAATTGTGTCGTGGATACTCAAAAACGTATGGCTTTCTGCTGGTGTAACACTGAGTATTGTAGCGTTACTGATGTTATTACAGCGCAAACAATTAAGTGAATCGGCTATGATGGTGCTGCTGATAATGGCTGCGTTTTTAACAATAGACCAAGTTCCTTATCTGGATAAATTATTCCCTGGCCCTGTGCAGCGTTTAGTTGATCGAAAAGCCATTTGGCAGGATGCCTGGAACAATGAAGTTTATGGTGGCGATCAGGTAGCTAACGGACTTTGGGCCATGGCGGGCGGTGGTATTACCGGGCAAGGTGTTGGTGAGGGCTACGCTAAAACTATCCCGGAGGCACATACAGATATGATACTCCCATCAATGGGCGAAGAATTTGGCTGGATGGGTATTGTAACCATTTTTGTACTCTTTCTTTTGTATCTGCACCGTGCTATTATAATAGGGCGCCGAACGGGTACGCCGTTTCTTTTTTACTTGTGTGCGGGTATAGGTATTTCCACCTTTGTGCAGTTTATCCTTATTGCGGGTGGCTCAACCGGCGCCCTGCCGCTATCTGGCGTATCTTTACCGTTCCAAAGTTATGGGGGCTCATCGCTGGTGGCTAATCTATTAGCTTCGGGATTTCTACTCTCAGCATCAAGGGTAAAGGGAACACCGGTACAAATGAACTACATAGCCAAACAACAAGATAATAATCTGGTACCCGCGCTTCTTGCAGCATTTATTGGTATATTCCTATTAACAGTAAATGTGTCCCGTTATTTATTTAACAACAAAATTTGGGTTGTCCAGCCCTCGCTTGTTGCTGATAGAAGTGGCGCGCGCATGTTTAGTTATAACCCACGTATCGCTATTTTAATGAATAGGCTCAAAGCCGGATCGCTGTTTGACCGCAACGGTGTGATATTAGCAACCAGCGATCCGGACAGCGTGAAGCGACAACACTTTAAACTGTATGGGGCAGGCATTGAGAATTACAACCTCGACTCGGCAATGCATAAACGTGTTAGCAGATATTACCCATTTGATGAACAGATGTTTTTTTGGACAGGTGATGCAAATACCGGCGTGTTTAATGGCAGCGTAAACGGTTACTTTGCCGAGTATGAGCACGCCGCCGAACTGCGTGGATTTGATATGCCCACTACCAGATTTACTGTATTAGCGAAACGCTATTCTGAAAACAGATACCTCGCGCGGGGCGTAAAAGAAATGACCGTGGTTAAAAAAGATTATAAAGCTATCGCTCCGCTGCTACTTGCCGGAATAAACAGCAAAGAAGTAGAAGCTTTTAAAAATCGTAACCGGGATGTAAAGCTCACTATGGATGCCGGTTTACAAACCAGTATACAACGCTCTATAGCAACAGATACCTCACTAAATGATAACAGGGTATCAGTGGTTATAATGCAGGCTAATACCGGTGACGTGTTAACTTCGGCAGTATATCCGCTCCCACCTGTTCATAACTGGGAAAAACTGACCATGAGTTATGCTGAACAAAACCAGCTATCGCAATGGATAACAACTTCTGACCTGGGCTTTACACACTTTACTCAACCTGGCTCAACGGCTAAAGTACTTACATCTATGGCTGCCTTCAATAAACTGGGGTTGGCTGCTGCCAATAAACGATACTCCGTAAGTACTTCGGAACGCATTCGCACTAAAGGTTTGGAACCTGATGAAACCGGCGTAATTGACCTGCGCCGCGGGTTGGTAAAATCAAATAACGTTTACTTTATTAAGCTGGCCAACCAGGAACATTTGCAGGAGCAAATGGGCGATTTGTATTTAAAAACCGGTATGTTTTTACATGGTGTAGGGGGCTACTATTATAATAAGCCCGAAGAAAATGCCGCTCAGGAAGAAAAGTGGCGACAACTATGGCGCAGAACAGAGTTTAATACAAAACCGCGCTATAATCCTAACAACATTCGCCTAACACGCGCAAAAGGTATTTCGGGTATGGCGTGGGGACAGGGCGAATTAATTGCTACGCCAGCGGCGATAGCCCGCCTGGCATCAGGCGTAGCAAATAATGGTATGTTAATTAATAACCGCTATGTTTTGGAGGTAAGCGATTCTCTGCTTCCTGTGAAGCCAGCGATAAAATTGGCTAACAATCCAAAATACGCGCAGCTTTTACGTGAATATATGATAGAGCAAAGTGCCCCTAAAAGATATACATTGGGTGTTTCAGTAGCGGGTAAAACAGGTACTCCCGAGCGCATCTGGAAAAAAGAACAGATCAATGATGGTTGGTATGTATTTTTTGCTCCAATGGCAAAATACAATGGCAATATTGTGGTTTGTGTACGTATAGAATCAACCAAAGGCTCGTCAGACGCGGTGCATCTGGCCGGGCGGCACGTTGTACCATTCTTAATTAAAAAGGGTTATATTAAAGATATTACTCCGCAAACAAATCAATGAAGGTTAGGTTAAACAAACAGGTTGAAAAAAACGTCAACATTAAACATGGTATTCAATTTTTTTAACAATGATGCTGATGAGCGCCCGTCAGATGTGAAAGGTGTGCGCCACGCCCTACTTCAATTTATTAAACAACAATTGCAAAAGGCAGAAGGCGGCGAAGGTGGTAACATAAAAGGTGTTTGCCTTTATATAAATACTACCGATGCGGATAAACATGTTTATGAAGCCGCTGTTTATGCCGAACAACCCCAATTATTGAGGGACGAGATACAAAGAACTGCTGACGATTATGCAGTAGCGCTTCCCACGAATTGGTCGCTTGATGTAATATTTGATGAAAACATTCCTACCGAAGCAACAAAGGCTCTTAATATTGATGCAGCATTTTTTGTTAAAACAGCTAAACACGCTATAAAAAAAGAAGCCACAGCTTATATACGTGCTTTAAGCGGAGAGACATTGGAATCAGAGTATATACTAAAATCAGAAAGCGGTAAAATTAACATTGGTCGCGATAAAAAAACACAGTCTGATGAAGGATATTTCCGCACCAACCACATAGCATTTCCGTCAGAGAGTAAAAGCAAAGAAAACAGATTCATCAGCAGACAGCACGCACATATTGAGTGGAACAACGATGCAGGGCGCTTTATGATATTCGCCGATGAGGGTGGCATACCTCCCCGCAATAAAGTAAAAATACGGTCAGAAGCTAATGAACAGATAACAAAATTACACGCTACCCACATTGGCCACGAATTGCAGGAGGGTGATCAGATAGTATTGGGAGAGTCAGCAGTAATTGAATTTAGCTATAAATCCCTTAAAAATGAGTAAGGTATTTACTATAGCTGATGGATTAGAAAACCTTGGTGCATTGCGTACAGGTGGCCAGGGTTCTGTTTACAAAGGCAGGCGCTACGGCCCTATTTATTCGGCGGTAAAGCTGATACCAACTCCGTTATATACGGAAGACCAAAATGATAAAAATTATCGCAATTACTTAAATGAGGTAGCTAAACTACAAAAGGTTAATGAGAACCCAAGCCCCAATGTAGTTAAGATATTGAGTTCAGGTATTACAGAAAGTGGCTCCTTTCCATTTATTGAAATGGAATATATTGAGGGCCCTGACCTGGCCGAATTGCTGCAGGCACCGCACGACAAGATCTTTACTTTAAAAGAATTGATAAAAGTTGCCGATCAGTTAGCATGCGCGCTTGCGCATTGCCACAAGGTTGGTGTTAAACATGGCGATATTAAAAGCAACAACGTAAAGTACAATATACACACAGGTAACTATGTGCTGCTTGATTTTGGTTTAGCTATAATGACTGAAGAACAGCGTCGCAGCAGTATGCGCCATGCCGGAGCTATTGAATTCATGGCTCCTGAACAGAACGAAGGTAAAATGCTTTTGCAAACCGATATATATAGCTACGGAATAATTTTGTATGAGTTGCTTACAGGCCAGGTACCCTTCCCGCTTCCGGGCAATGGAGATACCGGCCATAACGCGGTAATGGTGAGCCATATGGAACAGGATATACCAAATGCTGCTACTTTGCGCAAAGCTAACTTGCCGGAACATTGGAGTGAAGACAAGAAAGTGCTGGAGATGCAGATACCTGATTGGTTTATGCGTTTGCTACATAAATGTCTTCAAAAAAATCCTGAAGAGAGATTTGCTGACGGTACAGACCTACACAATAATATAATAAATGGTAGTTTATCTGCCGCATCTGCCCAAACAGACGCACTGAGTGCAGTGGCATTAAATACTGAAAACACACGACTCCGCGAACAACTTGCAGCTATTAAAGGAGCTGACGGAACATCTTATAACCATTACCTTAATGTTTTTGAGCGCGATAAGAGGATGGTTGTCATTTCAAAAAAATTATTAATTGGGGTAGTGAGCATAGCGGGCTTGTTTCTTTCATTATTTCTTTTTAAAGTATTCTCGTCCAAGACAAACGGCAACACTTACGCCCCGGTTTACGAATCGCCATATACGTTTTTAAAACCTTATAATACAGACAGTATGATGAGGGCTGAGCGTGAACATGTAATCAGATTAAGAATGGACAGCATTGACCGGATTAAAGCAACACAGCAAAAAAATTATATTCCGCCGCCGGCAAAGAAAAAAAGAAAAAAATTCCTGGGAATATTCTAATTAACTAAGGGTTGTACCCTTTTTGAAATTATGGATCAACCAGCATGTAAATCTGTTAAGTCAATTAATATTGTGGATTTTGATAGCTGCGAAAAAAACGCAAAACAGATATTGCCGAAGTCAAATGAATAAAATACAATTTAGCCTAAGTGTCATTTATAAATCATTTCGAGCGATTGATTAAAATGTTTATGGTTTTGTATCGTCTGTTGATTTATGTTAAAAAGATTCCCTCTTATTATCCTGATCTGGTTGTTGAGCAACCTTTATTTTTATCAGGCTATCAAAACAACTGTCGCCACTAATCAATATGCAATAGTTTACTGGACAGCTAATCTTTTATTGATGGCAGGCATATTGGCCGCATTTTTTGTACGGCGTGGTTCCCCTTTACAGCAGACACTTATTACCTGGTTGATGGGTTTGATGTTGTTAGCCTTTGTTCCAGGCGTAGCAGCTGCGCCTATCCTATTATTAGAAGATATTACCCGGATATTCCGTGACTTTCCGCCACGTTCCATCTTAATCAGCCAATTGGCAATCGGTGTGGCATTCATCGCTTTTTCGGTAGTACTGTTTGGCATTACTCGGGGCCGCCACTTTTATCGTTTAAAGAAAACTACACTGCGTTTTCCCAATCTGCCCGAAGCTTTTGATGGATTTACGCTTACCCAGATAACCGACGTGCACTCAGGCAGTTTTACAGACGCAGCCGGCGTGCAAAAAGGCCTTGATCTGATCAATGCTCAGCGTAGCGACGTTATCCTGTTTACTGGCGACCTGGTTAACAATAAGGCTAGCGAAATGGAACCATGGATAATACCTTTTGCCGGACTTAAAGCAAATACCGGCAAATATTCGGTACTGGGTAATCATGATTATGGCGATTATATTAGTTGGGAAAGCGCGGAAGCAAAAACGGCCAATTTAAAACGCCTTAAGGAAGTGCACGCCGACATTGGCTTTAAGTTGTTGTTGGACGAGTCTGTTCAGCTCCACAGGAATGGCGCTTCTATTACGATTATTGGCGTAGAAAATTGGGGAAAAGGTGGTTTTCACAAATATGGCGATCTTAGTAAAGCCACCAATAACGTAGATAATGACGCATTCAAGATACTGCTATCACATGATCCCTCCCACTGGGAAGCTGTTACCTTGAATCACGAAAAGCCTATTGATTTAACGTTGTCGGGGCACACGCACGGTATGCAGTTCGGTATTGATTTTCTCGGGCTTAAATGGAGTCCTGTGCAATATGTCTATAAACAATGGCTGGGCCTTTACGAAAACGCAGGTCGTTACCTATATGTTAACAGAGGTTTTGGCTTTCTGGGACTCAAGGGTCGAATTGGAATGTGGCCGGAGATAGCAGTTATCACGTTGAAACGCGGATAAATGAATAATACATCCTTTCCTATTATTTTCAAATACCCGGTAAAGTGGCTGTAGCTGCTTTACTTGCCGATACAGAATTTACTAAATATATTATCCAGTAAATCATCGGTTGTAACAGAACCCGTTATTTCACCTAAGTAATGTAAGGCCTGTTTAATATCCATAGCAAGAAAATCTGACGTAATATCCTCCATCCCACTTAAAACCCTTACAAGTGCATCCTCTGTTTTTTGTAGTGCCTCGAGGTGTCTAACATTGGTTACCAAGATATCCTGACCCTCCAGTCGCTTTTTGACAGCCGCATGATAGATTTTAAGTTTTAGCTCATCAATGTGCTGTTTTTCTTTAGCAGACACAATAACAGCGCTTTCGGTTTGGGGAATAGCAGCTTTTTCATCATTAGAAAGCAGATCGGCTTTGTTAGCCACAACTAACATATTAATACCAGGCTTACTAAGCTTTTCCAGATCTTCATTCAATTCGGCCAAAGTAATTTGCGCAGCATCATACAAGTAAATAAGCAAAGCAGATTGACTTATTTTTTCCATTGTACGCTCCACACCTATTTTTTCAATAGTATCTGTAGCCTCTCGTATGCCAGCAGTATCAATTAAACGGAAGTTGATGCCATTAATATTAAGCACCTCCTCTATCGTGTCACGTGTAGTACCCGGTATATGGCTTACAATAGCACGCTCTTCGTTTAGCAGCGCGTTAAGTAAAGTTGATTTACCGGCGTTAGGCCTACCTGCTATCACCGTGTTAATTCCCTGCTTAATAGCATTGCCTAATTCAAACGATTGGATTAACGCTGTTATAACTTTTAAAATATCGTTGATCAATTTTTTTAACTGATCACGGTTGGCAAACTCAACGTCTTCTTCTGCAAAGTCAAGCTCCAACTCAATTAACGACGCAAATTGCACCAATTGCTCTCTTAAAACTTGCAACTGGTTGCTAAAACCACCCCGCAATTGCTGCAAGGCAATTTGTTGTGATGCTTTTGAGTTAGACGCTATCAAATCTGCAACAGCTTCTGCCTGCGACAAGTCAAGTTGGCCATTTAAAAATGCTCTCAACGTAAACTCGCCGGGCTTGGCGTTTCTCGCACCGTTTTTAACCAGCAACTTAATTATAGACTCAATAATGTAATTAGAACCGTGGCATGATATCTCTACAACATTTTCGCGGGTATAAGACTTCGGCCCTACAAATAATGATACCAGCACTTCGTCGAGTAACATATCGCCGTCAACTATATTACCGAAATGAATGGTATGTGAGCTTTGCTGAGTTAGGTCTTTTCCTTTAAAAACTTTATTGGCAATGGTTATAGCATTTGGTCCAGACAGGCGTATAATTCCTATAGCACCGCTTCCGGGCGGTGTTGCTAATGCTACAATGGTTTCTGTTATATAGTTCATTGTTCGTAATTTCACGGCTCATAGGGTGGTTAAAAACACACCATCTGGGCGCGATGTAAAGGTCGCAATTTACTGATGAATAGTAACCATTAAGCGTCAAACAAAAATCATAACTTGTCCCGCAATATGGTAACCTTTTTTGAAGCATCTCTTGATAAAATTTCTGTGCACCACGTAGGCAATAAGTCGCAGAATGAAATGTATGCGCTGTCTGAAGCATCATTGCAGTTAAAAGATGAATTAATGAGCAGTTTGCTGATGCAATACTTTTTATCACCTTTTGAAAAAACTAACGAAGTATACCATTTAATGCATAGTAGTGGTGATTTGAAATTAAATGAGCTACACCACTTCGTTACACAGGCATTTGTTAACGAAAACCAGTTTCATGAGGTATCCGAACAAATAGCTAAATACCTTTATGAGGTATCTGATCATCCGAAGATAAAACCAGGAGAAGTTTACGTTACCTGCTTTAAACAACTTCAGATTGAAGGTGAGTTATTAGATGCTATCGGCGTATTTAAATCAGAAACCAAAGAAACATATCTAAAGGTTTACCCTGATAAAGGCGGGTTTAACCTGGGTTATGAGGAAAATGCCATCAACATTAATAAACTGGATAAAGGCTGTCTCATTTTTAATACCGACAAAGAAAGCGGCTATAAAGTTGTGGTTATCGACAATAACACCAGGGGTACAGAAGCCGCCGTTTATTGGAAGGATAGCTTTTTACAATTGAAGATCCGTAACGACAGCTATAATCAAACCAGTAATGCATTGGGTATTTACAAAAACTTTGTAACCAATAAAATTGATGAAGATTTTGAAATGACCAAGGCTGACAAAATTGACCTGCTCAATCGCTCAATGAAGTACTTCAAAGAGAAAGAGACTTTTGACCTGGACGAGTTTGCAGGTGAAGTAATTGGCAATGAACAGGCAATTGCGTCTTTCAAAACATTCAAAAACCAATACGAGGAAGAGTTTGAAACACCCATACCTGATACCTTTGACATTGCAGCCAATGCTGTAAAAAAACAGGCGCGGGTTTATAAAAGTGTTTTAAAGCTGGACAAAAACTTCCATATTTATATTCACGGTGATAAGGACCTGATAGAAAAAGGATTTGACGATGGAAAGGCTATGAATTACTACAAAGTTTATTTCAAAGAAGAACAATAGATGATAATATTGCTTGTATTACTTTTAATAGCTCATCTGGCTTCAGCGGTATACTTTTCTATCAAAATAATGAATACTGGCTTGCTTACAATAAAACAAAAGAGCTTAAACATAGTATTACTATTCACCATCCCCAGTATATGGTGCTCGTTGATTTTTTATGTTTTAAAAAAACAGCCCGGTTCTCACAACATACCGGTAAAAAACGATGTGTCAACCAAGGAATTCCATGAGAGCAAAACAGGCTATCCAATGTAATTTACACGTCTTCCTTTTGTAACAACGCGGGTATCGTTCTTAAAATTAATTTAATATCATTCTTAAAGCTGTGGTTTTGAGCATAGGTATTATCCAACATCAAGCGTTCGTCTTCGCTCATCTCACCTTTACCTCGCTTTTCTACCTGCCATAGGCCGGTTATACCTGCAGGTGCGGAAAAGCGTAATACATATTTGTCTGTAGTTAATTTCTCAGCTTCATACAATGGTAACGGACGGTTACCTACAATACTCATGTCGCCTATAATAACGTTCCATAGCTGGGGCAATTCGTCAATACTTGTGTTACGTATAAACTTACCAACTTTAGTTATTCGTGGATCATTTTTTATTTTGAAGAAGGCCGAACCCGCAGCATTTTGCTTGCTATACCTGAAATCTTTTTCGCACCAGCTAACTTTATCAGCGTACAACGGATACTGACATTTACCATAACTTTGACAGGCATCACATAAAAACTGATGCGCTGCAGTTTCGGTCTCTTTAGGCTCGTTACCCGAATCTATATTGTATTGATTTAAGTGTTGAAGGTCTTTAACCCGCTGATCGGCATTGACATACATCGACCTGAATTTATAAAACCTGAATACACGGTAACCAGTTCCAACCCTTAACGAGTAGTAAAATGCCGGACCTTTTGATTCAAGTCTGATCCAGAGATAAATAATCAAAAACAGTGGCGAAAGCATTAGCAAAGCTCCACCTGCAAATACAAGGTCAAATATACGTTTACTTGTTTCTATTTTCTTAAGCTTTGGTGTTGTATTTTGAAGGCTACCTCTTAGCGACGACCAGTTTTCAATCAAAAAATTAACTCTTACTTCTATGTTTTCAGAGATCAAAGGCAACCTAAAAACGTCTGCTACACCAGAAGCTAAGGCCAGCTTTACTAAATTTCTATTTAGATGATTAACTATCAATAAAAAAGGTACAGGTGGCAATCCCTTATTTTTAAGTGCTTCTACCAGAGCCAATCCCGAGGGCGCCATAATTTCGCTGTTGCAAATTACGGCACATATTGGCAATTGCTGATTTTGCCATGCAGAAACGAGTTCAATACCGTTGCCATATAAAGCCAGCTCCCGGCCATTAAAGTTTAACGTCTTAAAAATAGCAATAGCTGTATCATCAAACCCAACCAGCGCAATTATCTGTTTACTTTCTATTGAAGAAGTATTGGTTATACTCATAACGCGGTAGCTTTGTTAATTTACAATTCGCCTTAAAACAACTCTTATACGGGCTTCCAGTTCGGCCGGATTGAAAGGTTTAACTATAAAGTCATCTGCTCCGCTGTCTAAACATTTAATGCGTTTATCAGAGCTATCTTCACCCGACAAAATAATTATTGGTATGGACTTAAAAAAATCACTTGCTTTTACTTGATTGATTAACTCTAATCCGTTTAACTGCGGGGTGTTTAAATCGGCAATAATAAGGTCGGGTATGTTGCCGCTTTGCATAAATGCCAAAGCCTCCATCCCATCTTGTGATATTTGAATTTCATATGTGGCACTTAAAAACTCTTTAAGTATGGCCTGCATATATAGGTCGTCTTCTACTACAAGTATTTTTTTTTGGATGGTGTTTGATAAACTCATGTTTTAGTAAGCAAGTATGATAATTTGAATGAATCTGGCTGTCAAGAATACAAAATATTGCGCTTGTTTAAATTTATTTTGTTACCTTTTAACGTAAATTATTTTGTTAAGTTAGCTAATAATTTACTTTTTTTATACCGCCAATTTTAAACTTTACTAATCCTTTTTACGTAATACCCTTTGCCAAATGTCTGTGACGCAATTTATATTTGATAACGACCAGCTAAATAGATTATTCCCGTACTACATTCTTTTGAATAAAGACTTTAGCATTGAGGGTTATGGCAGCGCTTTGGGAAAAATTATAGGCAAGCAAGGGGGGCAATATTTCAAAGATATTTTTAAAGTTATTGATAGCGTAGATAGTGCCAATAATATATCAAATATTAATGCGTCCGATGGCTACACTATGAAGATCAGTATTGCTTCGCATCCTGACATGGTATTAAGTGGCGCTTTAGAATATCTTAAGCAAGCAGGCAAATACTTTTTTTCGGGCAATTTGGTAGCTAACGCTATCAAATCTGATAGTAGTACAAATAATACAGAACTTCCTGAAAATTTTAATTTCCCTGATAATTTTTTTGAGCGTGTTGTAAACGAATTGCCGTCTGACGTTGTAGTGCTCGACACCGACCACACCTATCGCTTCATTAACCCAAGAGCTATTAAAGATGCTGAATTGCGTGAGTGGATGATTGGTAAAACAGATGAAGACTATTGCAATTTAAAAGGCAGGCCGCTAAGTTTAGCAGAGGAGAGACGCCGGCAGTTTAATGAAGTGATGCGTACGCGGAAGCAGCGCATGTGGGAAGAACGTATGTCTGCCCCCGATGGCTCAACTCACTACTTGCTTAGAAATATGTATCCGGTGTTGGATAACGATCAAAGCGTTGAGTTTGTAATAGGTTATGGGCTTGACATCACCGACCGTAAGATAATGGAAGATCAATTGCGGATCAACGAAAAAAGATATCGTGACCTCTATAATTTTTCACCGGCATTAATTTATACACACTCAACTGACGGAACTTTGTTATCAGTTAACCCTGCTATTTTCGCTGTATTAGGATACACTGCTGATGAGGTTGTAAATAAAAATATAAAGGTATTGCTACCTGGTATTGATAAAGACCGAATACAGGTTGACTATATTGATAAAGTAAACGGTGCCGGCACAAGCAAAGGCATATTTCGCGCTACACATAAAAATGGTAACAGTAAGTATTTGTTTTATCAAAATTACAAGGTAGAGGAACAAGATAGCCAGCCCTACATTATAGGTTTTTCTCAGGACATCACCGAAAGGATTTTAGCTGAGAAAGAGTTATTACTTGCTAAACGAAATACAGAAAAGCTTTCAAAAGTAAAAGATACCTTTCTCGCTAATATGAGCCATGAATTGCGTACACCGATGAACGGTATATTGGGTGTTACCAATTTATTAAGCAAAACTGTGCTTAATGACCAGCAAACTCATTATGCTCACCTAATTACAGATTCGGTTAACAACCTGCTCACCATCATCAATGATATACTTGATATGGAGAAGATCAGTTCAGGCAATATCGAGTTTGAGCATCGTGCGTTTAAGGTGGTTGACAAAGTTGCTTCTATCGTGCACTCTTTTGAATATAAGGCAAATCAGAAGCAAGTGCAGTTGAAATTAAACAACACCTTACCAAGTAACTTAGTTGTAATTGGTGATCAACATCGCCTTGCACAAATACTTAATAATTTGTTAAGCAACGCCATTAAATTTACTAACAAAGGTTCTGTAATAGTTACAACAGGTTTGCTTCATTACACCGATGCTGACGCTATTGTTGAGTTTGTAGTTGAAGACACAGGGATAGGTATAGATGAAAGCAGGCTACCTACCATTTTTGAACCTTTTGTTAAAGCATCAACAAAATTTGCAGGAAAATTTGGAGGAACTGGCTTAGGCCTTTCAATAAGTAAAAATCTGGCTGAAATGCAGGGTGGCAGTATTGAATTAAAAAGCAAGGTTGGCGTGGGCAGTACTTTTACATTCAACCTGCCATTTAAACGCGGACAGTTACAGGCTTTGAGTGAAACGAAGGCCCCTCCTCTGAGTCTGTCAAAAATTGAGAAGAAAATATTAGTGGCCGAGGATATAGAGTTGAACCAGTTTCTGGTTAAAACAATGCTCGAATCATGGGGCGGCAGTGTTGATATTGCGGTGAACGGTAAAGAAGCCATTGAAAAAGTAAATGGAAATACTTACGATTTGATATTGATGGACATTCAAATGCCTGAAATGGATGGTATAACGGCTACTCGCCATATTAGAGAATTAAACAATGATCAAAAAGCTAATATTCCTATTATAGCTTTTACTGCAAATACTTTACAGGGTGATGCAAAGCTTTACAAAGATGCAGGAATGAATGACTACATAACTAAGCCCTATACCGAAGAAAAGCTGCACGAAAAAATATCAGAAGTATTAAACCTGGCTGAAAAAGAGCAAACCGAAACTCCTTCTGCGCCTGATACAACACAGCAAATAGTGTTAGAGAATGAAGAAAGATTGTACAGCATTGCAATGATCGAGGCAATTGGCAAAAACAATCCAGCTTTTATTGATAAAATGATAGTGATGTTTGTTGACTTTGTAGTAAAAGACTTTGACAAGCTAAAAGAAGCTGCATCCCAAAATAACTGGAAAGAAGTTGGACAGATAGCTCACAAATTAAAATCAACATTTGGCAACATGGGCGTAACATCACTTGTACCTTATGTTATTGAACTTGAATCGCAGGCTGGTGAGCCTAATCAATTAATTGAGAAACTGGATAACGGGCTTGCAAAGGTTTTTAAACAAATGAAAGCAGATTACCCTGACTTGTTTACTAACTAATATTTAATACGCGTTTTAATCGTTTCCAGGTACCTTTCCATAATCCACCATCTATTTGTATACGCCTGTCGGTTGTCCATACAATAGCGCTGTTTACCTTGTGCATTTTACCAAATCCTTTTTGCGTAAGTTTCAATGCAAGGTAACCATCTTCATTGGTGCCCGGCGGATGATTGAATCCATCAACCTGCAAACCCTCCTCCCTTCTAAAACCTGAGTTAAAGCCATATATGTTTACAGCTTCTGTTTTTTTATATTTGTTATAAAGGCGGGTAAGTTCTGCAAACCACTCATAGAAATAATAAGTTATTCTGCCGGTACTACCAATGGGTATAAAAGAAAAGATGCCGTAAGTTATAGCTACGTTTTGGCGTTCTAATGGTTTGCTCATCTCCTCTATCCAGTTTTTAGGATAAATTGTGTCGGCGTCAGCATTTAATATATATTTTCCGCGCGCATGTTGTAATCCAAAGTTACGGGCAGGAGTTATACCTTGTATAGTTTGTAAAATACAGGTGACGCCGCAGGCTTTTACCAACTCCTCTGTTTTGTCTTTAGAGTTATTGTTTACAACTATTATTTCAACATTTTTTTCCGTAATGTTATGGCACAGGGATGATAGCGTAGGCACTATGTTTTCTTCCTCATTATACGCCGGCATTACAATAGATACATCCGGAATACCTTCTTTTACAAGGTTGCGGTTGTAAGCTTCGGCTATACTCTGTGTGGTAGCTTCTGCATGGTTGTTATTCTTTAAGTAATTACTAATGTATTGCGGTATAAAAACAGATTTCATTTACCTGGATTTTGTATGTATGGGTTATAAAGTTAACATTTATACGGTATTAATATGGCTTGGTGTTTCCTTAAAATGGATAATATGCACTAACAAGTTAAATTGATATTTACTTATTGTTCCATAAAAATTGATTTTATATTTGTGACACACCCCTGGCTACAGCCTTATAATGGAAGATAAAGAAATAATCCCGGAATTGTTTGTTGTTGGCGCTGGCCCCGGAGACCCTGAGCTGATAACTGTTAAGGCCTATAAAATTTTGCAAACTGCCAACGCTGTTTTATATGATAACCTTGCCAATAAACAGTTGTTAGACCTCACACCAACTGATTGTGACCATGTTTATGTTGGCAAGCAACCTTATGGCGCATATACTCCTCAAGAGGAAATCAACGCTATGATAAAGCACTTTGCATTCAGTCGCGGCAGAGTTGTCAGGTTAAAGGGAGGCGATCCGTTTATTTTTGGACGCGGGTTTGAGGAAATATTATATGCGCGTGAGCACGGTATTAAAACTCATTACATACCCGGAATAACCAGCATGCAGGCATCCGGGCTTGGCGATATACCGTTAACACATCGTGCCGTGAGTGAGGGTATTTGGGCAATTACCGGCACAAAAAAAGATGGCACTTTATCTGCCGACCTTAAACTGGCCATGCAAAGTAATACTACCGTTATAATTTACATGGGCATGAAACAAATTCCTGTAATATCGACAGCTTATGTTGAGGCAGGAAAAGGCGATACCCCCGCAGCTATTATACAACACGCTTCTCTCCCACAACAAAAATGGGCAAAAGGTACCGTTAAAGATTTGGCTGTAATGGCAGAAAGCAAACAACTCACTTACCCTGCACTTATAATTATAGGACATGTAGTTGACCTTGCCCCGTAAATTAATTACGAAAGTTTTGAGTGATCATTAAGCCATAAATACCTCCATCTAAAATGCCGATCCCTAACCGGCCAAAAGTTGGATTTAATATATTGGCCTTGTGCCCCGGCGACTTCATCAATCCGCTATGTGCCATATCCAACGTTTGTGATAGTGCCAGATTCTCACCCGCAGTAAGAAAAACTATTTTATCTGCTTTCATCCTGTCAAAAGGATTTTTACGTTCGGGCGTATAATGCGAAAAATACCCCCTCAAAAACATATCTAACGAATGTTTACGTGCTACTTTAGTTAGTTCTTCATCGGCTTCAACCGGCTTCAAGCCGTTAGCGGCTCTTTCCTTATTTACCAATTTCAACATTTCAGCTTCTAAATCACGTCTAACGGTTGGATGTTTTACAATAAAAGGTAAGGTAACACTGCCGTGTTCATCTTCAACTGTAGTTTTATTGAGTGACCGGTTAAGCGCCTCGCCGAATATGGGCGAAAGTTTTTTCTCAAGCCAGCTGACTTTGGATATTAAACTTTCGGTAAAACGGGCATCCCGCGTATCTCTGGAAATTTTAGTTAGTGGTGCGAGCAGAAAAAAAGTGGCTAACAAAGCGGCCCAGATCAATCCGTTAATAATACCTGTTATAATCCCTCCCGTTTTATTAACGGGATGCGCTTCCACCCTATCAGAAATGTTATTTAAAATACGCGTAATTATGTTGTCAAACAAAAATCGCGCTATTATTATAACAATTATAAAAGCAAACGGATGCGCCCAAAATCCCAGCGGCGAAAGTAGACTGCCAAACGGGGCATAAAGAAAGAAACCGGCAGCTAAACTGCTCAGCCAGGATAGCAAGTATAAAGATGATACGATAAAGCCGCGTTTGATGTCAAACCAAACACTAAGTCCTATAACCAGTATCAAAATAAAATCGATGTAATTCATTGCGCTACAATAAACAAATAAATGTTTTAATAGACAATTATCGCTCAATTTATGTATGTCAAAATGTGTTGAAAAACTTACTATCCATCTAATAACTAACTTTTAAAACAAGATAAAATAACACTAAAATATATAAAAATACTTGTGAATAGTCCAACTATTTGTCAAAAATTGACCGTTTTAGCTCAAAATTTGTGTTAATCAGTCAACAAAAGTATTGTAGTGTCTTATTTATGTATCATTTGTAATATTTATAAACTTTTTCAACTAAAAATGATTTGAAATGAGGTTTTTTTATGATATTTATACCCATTTCTAGTCAAAAAATATGAGTTTCAACTATCGCAGGATTGTTATAAAAATTGGGTCGAATGTGCTTACACAAAGCAACGGGCTGCCCGATCAGGTGCGTATAGGTAATTTGGTTGACCAGATAGCTGAAATCAAAAAGCAAGGTATCGAAGTTATTTTAGTTTCATCAGGAGCAGTTGCCGCAGGCAGAAGTCTGATCTCGGTATCTGACAAATATGATGCAATAGCCACCAGGCAGTTATTGGCATCAATAGGGCAAGTGAAATTGATCAATATTTACGCGCACTTGTTTGAACAGCATCAAATACTTTGTTCTCAGGTATTGGTGACCACAGATGATTTTAAAGGCAGGTTACATTACCTCAATATGAAAAACTGCCTGGAAATACTTTTACAACATAACGTTGTACCAATTGTAAACGAAAATGATGTGGTATCGGTAACAGAACTGATGTTTACTGATAATGATGAATTGGCAGGGTTAATAGCTTCTATGCTTAATGCGCAGGCTTTAATATTGCTAACTAATGTTGATGGCATCTATGATGGCGATCCGAACTTGGAGGGGTCGTCTGTTATTAATGAAGTTAAAGGAGCTGATATAGATTTTTCCTCATTTATATCGTCAGGTAAATCACAGTTTGGTCGAGGTGGAATGATAACTAAATCAACCATGGCGCAAAAAACTTCACGACTTGGCATTTCTGTTCATATAGCCAATGGCACTACGGATAATATTTTATTAGATCTGCTTAACAACAAAGCTGTGCAAACACACTTTGTCCCCACAAAAAGTGCTTCTGAAAAAAAGAAATGGATCGCCCACTCAGAAAAATCTGCTACCGGCATAGTGCAGGTCAATGCCGGGGCACGGCTTGCGCTTACGTCGAATAAAGCGACAAGCTTACTTCCAGTGGGTATTACCGATATTCTTTCTGACTTTAAAAAGGGAGAAATTATAAAATTAGTTGATGATAATAAGGACCTGATTGGTTTAGGTGTTGCTGAATACGGTGCCGACAAAGCAAAAGAAAGCATGGGACGTAAAAACCAAAAGCCGTTGGTTCATTATGATTATCTTTACCTACAATCCTGATCTATTATGAGCTACAAAGCATATTTTGAACGTGCGCAAACAGCGGCACGCAACCTTGACGTTTCCCCTACCCGGATCAACGAAGTGCTTGAAGCGCTTGCGGCAGAAACTGTAGCGCAAACCGTCCACCTTTTAGAAGAAAACAAAAAAGATCTGGAGCGCATGGATCCGGCTAACCCCAACTATGACCGGCTTAAATTAACGGAAGCGCGAATAAGCGATATTGCTAAAGACATTGTTAATGTATCAATGTTAGATAATCCGTTAGGGCATATCCTTTCAGATAAAATGCTCCCTAACGGGTTGCATATCTCAAAAATTAGCGTTCCGTTAGGCGTAGTAGGTGTTATTTATGAGGCACGCCCCAATGTTACTTTTGATGTATTTGCGTTGTGCTTCAAAACAGGTAATATATGTATACTAAAAGGTGGTAGTGATGCGGCTTACTCTAACCAGGCAATTATTGGCGTAATACATAAAGTACTAACCGCCTACAATATTGATACAAACGTAGTTGTGTTATTACCTAAAGAACGTGAAGCTGCTGAAGCTTTAATGCAGGCAGTTGGCTATGTTGATGTTATAATACCTCGCGGTAGTCAGGGTTTGATTAACAGCGTACGGAAAAATAGTAAGGTTCCTGTAATTGAAACCGGTGCAGGTATTGTTCATACGTATTTTGATGAAACTGCGGATCTGGAAAAAGGAAGGGCAATAATTTTAAACGCTAAAACACGTAGAGTAAGCGTTTGCAACGCTTTAGATTGCGCTATTATACATTCGTCGCGTATAAATGACCTGGCAGCAGTAGCCAAACCGCTTGGTGAAGCAGGTGTGACCATATTTGCCGACCAACGAGCTTTTACTGCGTTACAAAACAACTATCCTGGTGAATTGCTGCATCCTGCAGGTGATGAACACTTCGGAACCGAGTTCCTATCCTTAAAAATGGCTATAAAAACGGTTGACGGCTTACAACAGGCACTTGAACACATAGCTAAGTACAGCTCAAAACATAGTGAAGCTATTGTAACTGAGGATGAAAAAAACATGGAGATATTTTTAAACCGGGTTGATGCAGCAGCTGTTTATGTGAATACTTCTACAGCGTTTACAGATGGTGCTCAATTTGGCCTTGGGGCCGAAATAGGCATCAGCACCCAGAAACTACACGCGCGCGGCCCAATGGCATTACAGGAACTTACCAGCTATAAATGGTTGGTAAGGGGTAACGGACAAGTACGCGCTTAAGGCTATAAAACCATGTGCCGGCCCATCCGGCACATGGTTGATTTTGGGTTTACATCCTCATATAGTTAATAAGGGCTGCAAAGCAAATGATTGCTAAAATAACCACTTGCATCTTCTGTTCGATTGATAACTGCTTAATCACTTTCATCTCTTATATTTTAGGGGTATAACAAATTTATACGTTCGCAAACTTTTTGCAAGTCCTTACGTTACTTTTAGTATTTTCTCAATAAATTTTTTAAGCTTATTTTATAATTTCAGTTCAAACACGTATTCAGTTAAAAAATTGTAATGAAGTTGTTATTTTAATGATAACTTTTTTTGTTAAAAACCTCTTTTAAAGGCAAAAAAACGCGGATTGTGCGCTTTTTTCTGCGTATTTTTTTAATATCTCGCTTAACTGATTTTTTAAAGAGTAATACATCAAAAACCCTTGTGTTAAAAAACTATTAATTATCCTCCCTTCAAAAAACTCTTAACATGTTATTGTCCATTAACCCAAGCAACGCTAAAATAGTTGCAAAGCACAAACCGTATACAAAATTATACACACAAAGCATTGTACAACAAGTAGATACTGCATGGTCTAAATGGCGATTAACATCACACCAGGAAAGAAGCGAATTGCTATTGTCCATGGCAAAAAAATTGGTGGACAGCAAAAATAAGCTCGCTGAACTGATGGGTACAGAAATGGGTAAGCCAATAAAGCAAGGTATTGCAGAGATTGAAAAATGCGCGGCCGTTTGTGAGTATTACTATCAAAATGCCGCTGGGTTTTTACAGGAACAAGATATTAAAACAGACGGCTCAAAAAGCTATGTAAGCTTTCAGCCAATAGGTGTTGTGTTGGCTGTGATGCCCTGGAACTTTCCGTTTTGGCAGGTATTCCGTTTTTTAGCACCTGCACTTGCGGCAGGCAATTGTGGTTTGTTGAAACATGCGTCTAACGTTATGGGTTGCGCATTGGCAATTGAGGATATTGTAAAGCAGGCCGGATTTCCTGATAACGTTTTTCGCGCGCTGTTGTTGGATAGCGCATCAGTAAATGATGTTATAGCAAATCCTTTGGTAAAAGCTCTTACGTTAACAGGCAGCACAAATGCCGGTAAAAAGGTGGCCGAAAAGGCCGGCTCGCTTTTGAAGAAGACTGTGCTTGAACTTGGTGGAAGTGATGCCTATATTGTATTAGAAGATGCGGATTTGGAACATGCCGCAGAGACATGTGTTAATAGCAGACTTATCAACGCCGGGCAAAGCTGCATTGCTGCTAAACGCTTTGTTGTGGTTGAAAGGATCGAGAAAGAATTTACGCGGCTGTTTGTTGAAAAAATGAAAGCTAAGGTGATGGGAGATCCAATGGTTGAAGGCACTGATGTAGGGCCAATGGCACGCGCCGATCTGCGCGACGAGTTACATGAGCAGGTTGACCATTCAGTTACTAAGGGTGCCAAATGCTTGTTAGGTGGTTATGTTCCGGAGGGTAAGAATGCCTTCTATCCCCCTACTGTACTTACCAATGTAAAGAAAGGCATGCCAGCCTACGATGAGGAGCTTTTCGGGCCTGTAGCAGCCATTATAAGCGCTAAAGACGAGGCCGATGCTATACGAATAGCTAACGACAGTGTTTTCGGCTTAGGTGGCGCCGTTTTTACGCAGGATAAGGAGCGCGGCGAACTCATTGCAGCTACACAAATGGAAGCAGGCTCATGCTTTGTAAATGGGTTGGTTAAATCAGACCCAAGGTTGCCTTTTGGTGGTATCAAAGAATCGGGCTATGGGCGCGAGCTGGGCATGTTTGGTATCCACGAATTTGTTAACATCAAATCGGTTTGGATAGCTTAAAGTTAACACTAAGTTGTCCCATGTGCATATGCAACATGACTTTTTTTCAATGGGACAAATGTTAAAAATCACTGTTAAACAGTTTAATAACTACATTTCGTTGGTTATGGTAAGACTTTTAAGTCAGGGTATTTTGCTTTAAGTATTTCATAAACTCTTACCTGTCAAAGAATTGGAAAACACGGCTAAAAAGCAATTTTTGGTCCACCGAATGGGACAGCTTTCAATACACTAAGTAAGATATTTATTATTTATCCACCAATATCTGTTTGCCTACAACCCTACCCAAAGCCAGCAACCATCCCAATCCTATAATGAAGAAAACAACCAGCGCCAACGTTGAATTGCGCATACTTCCGGTAAGTTGTTCTATAAAACCGAAGCTAAACAACCCACCAACTATAGCCAGTTTCTCTGTAACATCGTAAAAACTAAAGAAAGAAGCTGTATCAGGAATATCCTGCGGCAGAAATTTAGAATAAGTTGATCTGGACAGCGATTGCACCCCTCCCATTATTAGCCCAACCAATACAGCCAATAAATAAAACTGCGTGGCTGTAGTTACAAAATAAGCACAAAGGCAGGCAACAACCCATATCAGTATAACTCCTGTAAGTACCTTAACGTTCCCAAACCTATCAGACAGCCTGGACATAAGCGTAGCTCCGCCAATAGCTACCAACTGGATGATGAGTATGATCTGTATAAGTGATGTTGTTGGCATTTTCAACTCTTTAGCCGCAAAACTCGTGGCAACCAGCATAATAGTTTGCACCCCCATGCTGTAAAAAAAGAACGCCGGTAAATAGCGTTTAAGTGTTGGCATATTTTTAACCTTTTGCCATACCTTACCTAACTCAATAAAGCCACCCTTAATTATATTATGTGTATGTGCCTTAGCTACCGGACTCCCCTTTGGCAAAACCTTAAAAGGTATCATGGCAAAACCTATCCACCAGATACCAACCATTAAAAAAGATAGTTGCGCCGCACCTCCCCCGGTTAAACCAAATGTATCAGGCGATAGTACAAATACAAAGCAAATTACCTGCAGTAATACGCTGCCAATGTATCCAAAGGTAAATCCTTTAGCACTCACCTTGTCCTGCATGTCTAAAGTAGCTATTTCGGGCAGGTAAGAGTTGTAAAATACAAAGCTGCCGCAGTACCCAATGGCAGCAATGGCAAAGCAGATCATACCGTATTCGAGGTTGTTCTTATTGAAGAAGAACAATCCGCAACAGGCCATTGCGCCCATGGTGGTAAAAAACTGCATAAATACCTTTTTATTACCGCGGTAATCTGCTATCGAACTCAATACCGGTAACATTAACGCAATTATCATGTAAGCGGCCGCAAGCGTGTACTGTTGTAAAACTGTATTAATAATACTACGCCCAAAAAACTGTACGCGGTCGCCATTAGCGGGGTTAGCTGTAATGGCTACATAATAGGCAGGGAATACAGTTGAAGTTATTACCAGGTTATACGCCGAATTGGCCCAGTCAAACATGGCCCAGGCGCGTATGGTTCTTTTATCGTTTTTAACGGTCATGGTGGGTAAAGGTAAGTAAAGGTAATATTTGTACAGGATAGCTGGCAAACAAAAAAGGCTTCCTAAGGAAGCCTTCTATCTGTAAAAGATACTATTACTTATTAAAGTGACCAATAATTAAGCTGGCCAGCTCAACACCAATACGCTCTTGTGCTTCGTTGGTTGCAGCGCCGATATGCGGTGTTAATGAAATTTTTGGATGAGAGATGATCTCCTGACGAGGAGTTGGCTCATTATCAAATACATCTAAAGCAGCAAATGAAACCTGACCGCTGTTTAAAGCGTCAACAAGCGCTAACTCATCAATCAAACCACCACGAGAGCAGTTAACCAAGCCTACACCTTTTTTGGTTTGTGCCAGTTCTTCTGCACCCAAAAGGGCTTTGTCAACAAAAGGTGTGTGCAGGGTAATGAAATCAGCAGTTTTAATGATCTCATCTAAAGTAGCTGTTTTAATTGTTACACTAACTTTAGTGCCACCGCTACCTAACACAACCTCAACTTCCGGGTTAAAAGGGAAAAGATCGTAGGCAATAACGTCCATACCAACGCCAATAGCAATTTTAGCCACTTCACGACCGATACGACCAAAACCAACTATACCTAAAGTACGGCCACGTAATTCAACGCCTTTAGCATAAGCTTTTTTAAGATCATTAAACTTGGTGTTACCTTCAACCGGCATTTTGCGGTTGCTATCCTGTAAAAATCTTACACCGGTAAATAAATGACTGAAAACCAGTTCGGCTACAGATAAAGATGATGAGGCCGGAGTGTTATAAACACCAATGCCTTTTTCTTTAGCGTAATCAACATCAATGTTATCAACACCAACACCACCACGACCAATTAACTTCAAATTTGGACAAGCGTCAATCAGCGCTTTACGTACTTTGGTTGCACTACGTACAGTGATAGCATCGTAATTTTGCAATTTAACAGGCAGTTCATCCTGAGGGATATTGTTGGTATCAACCTCAAAGCCTGCATCTTCTAACATTTTTTTACCGATGGGATCGATACCATCGTTAGCTAATATTTTGATCATTGGGGAATAGTAATTAGTTAATTAGTGATTAGAGATTAGTTGTAATTGGTGATCAGAAAAAACTAATCTCTAATCACCAATCTCTAATCTCTATTTATTCTTCTCTGCAAACTCCTGCATTACTTCAACAAGTGCATATACACTATTGATAGATAGCGCGTTATAAATTGAGGCACGGAAACCGCCAACACTGCGGTGACCCTTAATCCCTATAATGCCACGCTCATCGCAAAGTTTAAGGAATGGTTTCTCCAATTCAGCGTTTTCCATTACAAAGCAAACGTTCATGTTTGAACGGTCTTCTGTTGCGCAAACCGGTTTGAACAAAGGGTTACGCTCAATTTCTCCATAAAGAACCTTTGCTTTCGCTTCGTTTTCTTTCTGAATAGCTGCTACACCGCCTTTTGATTTAACCCATGCCAATGTTAACATTGAAACGTATATGGCAAATACCGGTGGCGTGTTATACATTGAACCATTATCGATCTGAATTTTGTAGTCAAGCATTGACGGTATTTTACGATCAACTTTGCCCAACAACTCATCTTTAACAATTACAAGGGTAGTACCGGCCGGACCCATATTTTTTTGTGCGCCTGCGTAGATCAAACCAAAATCCGCAACATTGATAGTACGGCTGAAAATATCAGAAGACATGTCACAAACTACCGGAATTGGTGATTTAGGGAAGTGATGTAATTGCGTACCGTATATGGTATTATTTGAGGTAAGATGCAAATAAGCCGCATCAGCAGGTACTTCGTAATCTTTAGGAATGTAGGTGAAGTTACTTTCTTTTGAAGTTGCAATTACATCTACCTGGCCAAAGTATTTAGCTTCTTTTAAAGCCTTATTTGCCCATACGCCCGATTCCACATAAGCCGCTTTAGCATTGCCGGCTAACAGGTTGTAAGGCACCATTGCAAACTGTGTGCTTGCACCACCTTGTAAAAACAACACCGAGTAACCTTCCGGAACTTCCAACAACTCTTTTACTAACTTAACAGCTTCATCTAAAACCGCTTCAAACTCGGGCGAACGGTGTGATATCTCTAAAATAGATAAGCCTATTCCATTAAAATCAACTACTGCAGCCGCAGCTTGTTTTAAAACTTCGTGTGGTAAAATGCCGGGACCGGCACCAAAATTATGTTTCATATGATTTGAAATTGGTATCTCAACAAAATAACAGAATTAAGAAGTTTGTATTTTGTTGGCGCAAAGGTAATTAATTCGACAAAATTTGTAGAGATTATTTACAGTTATTTTAAAATAATACAACTTAATAATAATATGGTCTTTTATTAAAAATTTCTCAATAATACCACTTTGTGCATTAACAAATATTATAAAGATTGTAACTTTTTGGGGTGCTTTAATTCTGAAATAACGGCCTTTGGATTGGCCGAGGAGAACACCGCGCTACCTGCTACCAGTACATTTGCACCGGCATCAATTAATTGTTGAGCGTTTTGGGCATCTACGCCACCATCTATCTCTATTAATAAATCAGGATTTACGGATTGAGCCATTGCTCTCAACTGTTTTATTTTCTTGTAAGTATTTTCTATAAAATGTTGGCCGCCAAAACCAGGGTTTACCGACATGATCAATATCATATCCACCTCGGCTATGATATCCTCTAACACACTTATAGGTGTGTGCGGATTGATGGCCACCCCTGCCCTGCAGCCCAGTTCTTTTATTACCTGAACAGTTCTGTGCAAGTGTGGGCACGTTTCAAAATGAACTGTGAGACCTGCTGCTCCGGCATCTTTAAACGCTTTTAAATAACGTTCGGGTTGTACAATCATCAAATGCACATCCAGTGGCTTTTGGGCATGTTTATTTACAGCGGCAATAACCGGAAAACCAAATGATATGTTGGGTACAAACTCACCGTCCATTACATCTACATGTATCCAATCTGCCTCACTGGTGTTAAGTAATTCGATGTCACGTTGCAGGTTGCCGAAATCAGCAGCGAGTATAGATGGGGATATTAGATGGTCATTAGTCATTGGTCAGTGGTCATTGGTGTCAGGGCAAATATATTAAATGCACACCAATTCATTTTAAAGTAATGAACATCAATATTAGCTAATACACATAAAAAACGAACTAATGACAAAAATCAGTCACAGTTTAACAGAAGGTCATAATATTTTTTCATTAGTACCATATCATAGTTTACTAATGAATTGTAAGCTTCATTAACCAGTTCGGTCAGGATAGATGCACCTAATTGTCCGCCGTTATTTGGGATAGATTCATAGTATACTATAAGCTCCTTAACCCTGATAATCTCGTACAATAAATGCTGCACAAGGTCGGCCTCAGGTCCGGTAGTTTTACCTGAGCTATTATTATTCAAAAAATCCAACGGATCAATTGGAGTAGACGTCATTTCAAATCAGGAGCGGATACTATCTTGGCTTAAACAATAACTCTTAATTAACAAAAGTTAAAAATGTAGATTTTGTTTTAGAAATTTTGTAAAAAATGTGTTTAAACAGCAAAAGCCTTATTGCTAAGGCTTTTCGCTATCTAAAAATCACAAATTGTTTTAATTTGTTATTGCTGAGGTGCTGGTTTTGGTAATAAAGCCTTACGGGAAAGCTTTAATTTACCTTGCTTGTCAATGTCAAGCAATTTAACACGCACTTCGTCTCCTATCTGGAATATGCCATCCATAGTTTCGAAACGTTTATGGTCAATCTCAGAAATGTGAAGCAAACCATCTTTACCCGGCATAATTTCAACAAATGCACCAAAAGGCATAATTGATTTTACTTTACCTTCGTAAATTTCGCCAACCTCCGGTCTTGCAGCTATGTTTTTAATGCGGGTAACTGCTTTATCAATAGCTTCCTTGTTATCTGCAAATATTTGCACCACACCTTGGTTGCCAACTTCTTCAATGTTGATAGTTGCACCGGTTTCGCGTTGCATTTCCTGAATGATCTTACCACCGGGCCCGATAACAGCACCTATAAATTCTTTATCAATTTTAAGGGTGATAATACGTGGCGCATGTGGTTTGTAATCTTCGCGAGGAGCTGTAAGTGTTTTAGCCATTTCGCCAAGGATATGTAAACGACCATCTTTAGCCTGATTTAAAGCGTTGCTTAATACCTCGTATGATAACCCGTTAATTTTCAAGTCCATCTGTACTGCAACTATACCGTTTTTAGTACCTGTTACTTTAAAATCCATATCACCTAAGTGATCTTCATCACCTAAAATATCAGAAAGGATAGCATATTTAGTACCCATTTCGTTAGTGATCAGGCCCATTGCAATACCTGATACCGGATTAGTTATTTTAACACCTGCATCCATCAAAGCCAATGTACCTGCGCAAACTGTAGCCATTGATGAAGAACCATTTGATTCCAGAATATCAGAAACTACACGGATAGTATACGGATTCTCGTCGCTTGGAGGTAATACCTGTTTTAACGAACGCATAGCCAGGTTACCGTGACCAATTTCGCGGCGACCTGCACCTCTGTTAGGACGAACCTCGCCTGTTGAGAAACCAGGGAAATTGTAGTGTAAAAGGAATTTTTGGTAACCGTTAATGAATGCGCCATCAATCATCTGCTCATCATCTTTAGCGCCTAAAGTAACAGTAGTTAATGATTGTGTTTCGCCACGGGTAAATACGGCAGAACCGTGAGCAGATGGCAGGTAGCCAACTTCGCTCCATATAGGGCGTATCTGTGTAGTGGTACGACCATCTAAACGTTTGCCTTCATCTAAAACAAGGTTACGAATAGCGTCATACTCAACATCATGATAGTATTTTTTAGCTAAGAACTTGGTAACATCATCAATCTCGCCTAAAGTAGCTATGTATTCATCACGGATTGCTTTGAATTTAGCAGAGCGCTCGTCTTTTGCAGATGCTTCGGCTGCAGTAGCATAAACTTTATCGTAAGTTGCAGCGTAGATAGCTTTTTTCAACTCTTCATTGCTATGCTCGTGGCTATAGACGCGTTTTTCAGTTTTACCAACTTCAATAGTTAACTCTTTTTGAGCTAAACACTGAACTTTGATAGCGTTGTGCGCAAATTTAATCGCCTCAACCAGTTCTTCTTCCTGGATCTCTTTTGATTCGCCCTCCACCATGTTGATGTCGTGCTCAGAACCGGCAACAATAAACTCTAAAGTAGCATTAGCTAATTGGCTTAAAGTTGGGTTGATAACCAGTTTGCCATCAATTTTAGCTACGCGAACTTCTGATATAGGTCCGTTAAAAGGGATGTCAGAAACAGCTAAAGCGGCAGAAGCAGCTAAACCTGCCAAAGCATCAGGCATTATATCTTTATCAGCAGATATTAAGCTGATCATTACTTGCGTGTCTGCGTGGTAATCTTCCGGGAACAACGGACGTAACGCGCGGTCAACCAAACGAGAGATCAGTACCTCATAGTCTGATAAACGCGCCTCACGGCGTAAGAAACCGCCGGGAATACGGCCGGTAGCAGCATATTTTTCTTGATAATCAACAGAAAGCGGTAAAAAATCAACGCCCTCTTTAGCCTCAGGTGATGATACTACGGTAGCAAGCAACATAGTGTCGCCCATTTTTACTACTACTGAACCATCGGCCTGTTTAGCCAGTTTGCCGGTTTCGATCTCAATGGTGCGTCCGTCGCCCAGATCAATAACCTTTTTAATTACATTTAAACTCATCTTGTTTTCATTGTGATGCGCTTTTCATCTTTAGGAGCGCATCAGGGTTTTTATTGTGTGTAAAATATTTTAGCAGAAAGTAAAAAAGCCATCCCCTAAAATTGAGACGGCTTTTTTTTAAAACATTCAGATACTTATTTGATGATATCTCTAAGCTCTAAAGCTTTGATAATAGCACGGTATCTTTCAATATCTTTTTTGTATAAGTATGCCAATAATCCGCGGCGTTTACCTACTAATTTTTGCAATGATAACTGGGTTGAAAAATCATGTTTGTTTTTTTTCAAGTGACCGGTTAAATGTGCGATGCGGTGTGTAAACAATGCTACCTGACCTTCGGTTGAACCTGTATCGGTTGCACTTTTACCATGTTTTGCAAAGATCTCTGCCTTTGACTCTTTACCTAAATACATTACGGGAATAATATTAAAGCGTGAATTAATTTATTTATTGTGGGTGCAAAGGTAATTGATTGGCTGGATATAAACAACAGGGACCTTTTATTTTTCCGAATATCAGTTTACGAATTTGATAACGCCCTTTGCCTCTCTTTTATTTTACCGGGAATGAAAAATAAAGCCATCAATGCCCCTAAAAATCCAAGTGCTGCTGATATCCGCATAATGTTGCTGTAAGCATATATAAATGACAAATTATAACTGCCCTTGATTACGATTTTTTGTTCAGTTGTAACATTAGCGGGCACCTTTGCATCGCCAAGGTTGGCAGCCTGTTGCAAAACATATTGTTTTTGCTTTGAGTTTATAGGTAGCCGGTCAATTTGTTTGGTAAGCGCTGAACTGAAAAACAACACCGCCAGCGCACCAAATATAGCATTGGCAAACACGCCCGATATACGGGTCATGGCATTGTTTACTCCGGACGCTGTGCCCGAAAAATCATCACTAACTGAACTCATTACCGTAGCAGTTAAAGGCGCCACCGTTGCCGACATGCCCAAACCCAAAACTAATATACCCGGAAAAAATGTAGTAAAATATTCTGCCGCGCCATTAGTTTTCTCTATAAATGATAATATTAGCAAACCCGTACCTGCCAATGCCGGCCCTGCTATCAAAAACAATTTCGGCCCATATTTATCGGCTAAACTACCGGCAAATCTGGCAAGTATTACCATCAGCACTGTAAAGGGAAGAAAAGTCAAGCCTGATTGCAATTGACTGTATCCCTGAACCTGCACCAGGTTAAGCGATAAAAAAAGCATACCAGCGCCTAAGCCTGCGTATAGAAAAAACGTCAGCAAATTAACGCCTGTAAAAACCGGATTTTTGAATAGCCTTAAAGGCACCATAGGATGCGTACTTTTCTTTTCAATAACTATAAAGATTATTAAAAACAGTATTCCTCCCGCTAAAGATCCATATGATTGGAAACTGCCCCACCCTGTTTGCGGAACACGCAAAAAACCAAAGGTTAACAAAGCCAGCGCTAAAGCTATAGTGATGGCGCCCGGAAAATCAAGTGTTTTATCGACGGAATTATCGCGTGTTTCGTCTACACGAAACGCAAGCATCAAAAATGCGGCAACTCCAATGGGTATGTTGATAAAAAAGATATATCGCCACAAACCTGCATCAGCTAATGCTCCACCCAAAACGGGCCCGCCCATGGTAACAACCGTAGTAAATGCCGACCACGTTCCTATTGCCTTACCGCGCTCTTTGGGGTTTATAATTGATGATATTAGAGATAAACTACCTGGAATCATGAATGCGCCACCCATACCCTGTATGGCGCGGCAGACTATTAGCATATTAACACTGCCTGCAACTCCGCAAGCTGCCGAACCGACGATGAACAAAACAATCCCACACATAAACACTTTCTTCCGCCCCAATTTGTCGCCCATTGCTCCGCCTATCAATATCAACGATGCTAACATCAATAAGTAAGAATTAAGCACCCAGAACACCTCAGAACCAGACGCGTCAAGATCTTTTTGCAAGGCTGGTAAAACAACATTTAGCGCAGTGGCATCAATAAAAGCCATGGCAGAGGGCAGAATGGTTGCCACCATTACCCATTTGCCCTTAGTGCTGCTTAATGATACTGTTGCCATCTTTACTTAGCTGTTGTTTATAAAGATAGGTTTTGAACTTCGTTAACAAAAGCCACTTGCTGTTTGCAAATGGCTTCATGAAAAGAATGTTTTAAAATTTACACATTAGCTTCAGCATACTTTTTAAAATTATTCAATATTGCCTGCCAGCCGCCCTGTTGCATTTCTAATGAATTCATACCTTCCGGTTCAAATGTTTCTACAACTTCGGTACTATCGCCGTTACCGGTAAATGTAATTTCAACTTTACGGCCATCGCCGATGGTATAAGCTATATATTTATGCTCCTGCACATTAGTATAAACGCCACCAAAGTCAAAACTAAAACTACCATCTTTGGCAGCCATTGTTGTGCTGAATTTTCCGTCAACGCGCAGATCGTTCTCGGCATTTGGAGCATGCCAGTCGTCGCTTGCAAAGGCCCAACCTTTAATATGCTCAGGCTCATTCCAAAATTGCCATACTTTTTCTACAGGTGCGTTTACAGTTGCTGTTACAGTGATTGTTTTTTGTGCGGTTTCCATTTTAGTTTCTATTTAAGTGGATGATTATCTTGAATTGTACAACACAAAACTAATGCTAAAACCGTCACAACGTAATGGGCAAAAAGGACAAGGTGAGGGAGATATCCAACCTAAATATCAACCGCCACAAAATGCTCAACAACCGGAAAAGGATCATAATAATGATGTAACAACTCCTTCCAGGGTTCATAAACTTCTGACTGCCGGAAACCAATTGTGTGGTCTTCCATCCGCTCCCACTCTACTAACAGCAAATATTTACCGCTTTGCTCCAGGCACCGCTGTAAACTGTGTTTAATATAACCCGGAACCGAACTGATAAATCGTCCGGCTATTTTAAAGTCGCGCTCAAAATCAGTTTCTTTGCCGGGTAGCACATAAAGTTCCGCCGCCTCAAGCACCATAACGACCTATTGTTCCTTCTATCAATTCTCCATAAAAATCAGCAACACTCATTCCGGCAGCGCGCACCTGCTGTGGTATCAAACTATTTGATGATTGCCCGGGCGTTGTGTTTACCTCAATGAAGTAGAAATCTTCGGTTCCTTCTTCTAAAATAAAATCAACCCTAACCATGCCGCGGCAGTTTAAGCGTTGGTACACTTCGGTTACTATGTTGCCCACCTGCGCAACCTTCATAACCGACAGGTCTGCAGGTGTTATTTCTTCAGAAACGCCCGGCGTATATTTGGCTTCATAATCAAAAAAGTCTTTTGAACTAATGATCTCAGTTACAGGCAACACCTGCACCTTGCCGTGCAGATTGACTATACCCACGCTAAATTCGCGGCCTTTTATAAACTCCTCTACCAGTATCTGATCGTCCTCATTAAATGCTTTGTTTATAGCTTCCTGCAAGCCGTTAACTTTATAAACCTTGCTCATGCCTACACTGCTGCCACCATTATTAGGCTTAACAAACAACGGAAATTTTAAACGCGCTGCAATACCGCCAATATCATGCGGATCGCGCTTTTTTAATTTAACCGAAGCAGCTACATGTAGATCATGAATTCCGTGTACAATGGCTTTGGTAAAAGCTTTGTTCATGCTAATAGCAGACGTGGTAACATCGCAGGTATTATAAGGCATATTGATCAGGTCAAAATAGCCTTGCAGTTTACCGTCTTCGCCCGGCGTTCCGTGTATGGTGATAAAGGCAAAATCAAACTTAATCTTCTCCCCGCCCACTGTTATGCTAAAATCATTCTTATCCACATCAACACCTGCTGCGCCGTCGTCATAAAACCAACGGTTGCGGTCAACCAAAATGGTATAAACCTTATATTTTGCAGGATCTAGATTAGCGGCTATGTTTTTCGCGCTGTTAATTGAAACTTCGTATTCGCCGGTAAAACCGCCGGCCAGCAGAGCTATGTTTTTGGTTGCCATATGGTGCCAAATATAAATATTTTTAAAAGGGATATACTCAACTAACTAAGCTTTTGCACAGCAATTGATTGGGATAAACTCCCCTATTTTTACGCTTGTTCCACTCATATTTTGAAAAAATTACCCTATGTTTGATAGCCTTTTAAAGAGGAAACTTATTGAATAGCAAATGAAGAAATTAATAGCTTACCTTAAAACCTCATCATTCCGCAAAACAGTATTAATGGCTGTGGTTACGGTTATTGGTATTGTTTTAATAGCTTTTTTCAGTTTAAGTTACTATACTGATCATGGAAGCGGTGTTCCTGTACCGTCGGTAAAGGGATTGAGCATTGACCAGGCTGTAAATAAGCTGGAAGAACAAGGTTTTGATTTTCATGTAGATACTGTATATGTGGGCGATAAAGCACCCGGCACCATTATAGAACAAGACCCTGATGCAGGCACTTTGGTTAAAGAAGGCCGCGTAATTTACCTAACCATGGTAACCATGCAGGCACCGCCTGTTGCCTTGCCGGATATTGAGCAAAAGCCTTACATCAACGCATTATCTGCATTAAGCAACGCGGGTTTAAAAATTGGTGATACCACCTATACGCCGGATATTGCACGCGACGTTGTATTAGAAGTTAAATTGGCCGGACAGGTTGTTCGCCCGGGCATGAAAATTCCAAAGGGTTCACGCATTGATCTGGTTTTGGGTGATGGTAATGGCGCCAATGAACAGGACATTCCTGAACTAATAGGTCAGGATCTGGACGCGGCACGTTTTGCCGTAAAGGGTTTAGGGCTTACCATTGGAATTATCACTTACCAGGGAACTATTACAGACTCGACCAACCTGAAAGTAGTTGATCAGTTTCCTAAACGCACCGATTCTACTACCACTACCAGTATTGGAACACGTATTAATTTAACCGTTTCACAAGGCTCTGTTGATGGAAATTAGTGCTGCGACCTTTGATAAGCTTTTAAAGCAGCGTACTCAGGTTAACATACTTGATGTGCGCGAGGTTATTGAGTTCCATACCTATAATATAGGGGGTGTTAATTTACCATTATCGAGGCTTTACGACAATGTAGATAATACCGGCTTTAACAAAACCGACGAGATTGTTGTTATATGCAAAGCCGGCATTCGCAGCAAAACAGCCCAGGCTATATTGCTGCAAAACGGCTATACAAATGTTAAAAATTTAAGCGGCGGACTCTTAGCTATACAAAGGTTGCCGCAATCATTATAATTTAAAATGACACAGAAAGCTTCTACCGGCTCATCACCAGTTAAAAAGTTTATTATTGCCCTTGTTGTGGTTATCGTCCTGGCTTTTGGCGGAACCGGGCTATTTTACTATCTGAAATTTTTCGGCCCCAATGTTACGGGGAATGAGGAATACCTTTACATACGCACCGGATCTTCTTTTAGTGATGTTTATCAAACTATCCGTCAAAAAGAGATAGTTAGAGACAGCGCCGATTTTTTGTGGGCAGCGCAAAACATGAAGTATCCTGCCAGAGTTAAACCCGGCAGGTACAGATTAAAGGAGGGCATGAGCAACCGTGCATTGATTAACATGCTGGCCATAGGTAACCAGGAGCCTGTAAAACTTTCATTCCACAACATACGCCTTAAAGAACAATTTGCCGCGTTTGCTGCTAAAAATCTGGAACCGGATTCAGCCGCTATTATTCAACTTCTTGATTCTGCTGAGTATGTAAAGCAATTCGGTTTTACTACAGATGATGTTTATGTAGCGTTCATGCCCGATTCGTATGAGCTATACTGGAATACCACTCCGGAAAAGCTGTTCAAAAAGATGTACGATCATTATGAAGCTTTCTGGACTAAAGACCGTAAAGACAAAGCTGCAGCTGTTAATTTAACACCTGCCCAGGTGAGTATATTGGCATCTATTGTTGACGCTGAGGCCTTAAAGGATGACGAAATGCCAACTATAGCCGGCTTATATTTAAATCGCCTTAAAAAAGGGATGAAGCTGGAGTCAGACCCTACAGTGATCTTCGCCATGAAAGATTTTACTATCAGAAGAGTGCTGAACAAATATTTGTCTACGCCATCACCATATAATACTTATGCCAACAAAGGCTTGCCACCAGGCCCCATAATGATGCCATCAGTGAATGCAGTTAAAGCTGTGCTAAACTACAAACCCAGCAATTACATTTATATGTGTGCAAAGGAAGATTTTTCAGGGTACCATAACTTTACAGACAATGTTGCCCAACACCTCATCAACGCGCGTAAGTTTCAACAGGCGCTTAACGAGCGTAACATCAAAAAATAATGTTTGAGCATTCTACTAAAATACGTGTACGCTACGGCGAAACAGATCAGATGGGATACATGTACTACGGCAACTACGCCGAGTTTTTTGAGGTGGGCCGTGTAGAAATGCTGCGCAGTATGGGGTTAACCTATGCAGGCATGGAAGCATCAGGCATTATGATGCCCGTTATGGAGATGCATTGTAAATACCTTAAACCGGCATTGTATGATGAGGAAATAACTATACGCGTTATTATAGATAAGATGCCCGGAGCTACTATCCATTTTAATTACGAGTTATTTAACGAAAAGCTGGAACTTATACATCAGGGTGAAACCTTACTTTGCTTTGTTAAAAAGGAAACCATGCGCCCATGCCTGCCCCCCCGCGACTTTTTAAATAAGCTGAAGCCTTTTTTTAATTAAATTAGCAGTAATGAGATGGGTACACCGTTTGCTATTACGACATGCTGAGTTTTACAGGCGCTTTGTTAAGTACCTTAAAGAACTAACACCTAAATGGTTTGGCGGCATATCTGTATATGTTGTACTGGTATCGCTGGTTAATGAGTTTTTAGAGGAGTCGCTTTTAAACCGCGCATCTGCATTAGCTTACAGCTTTATGCTGGCTTTATTCCCGGCAATTATCTTTCTGTTCACCCTTATTGCATATATACCCGTTAACGACTTTCAGGATACGCTGCTTAACGTAGTGCAAACCATTTTACCAACCAACGCCTATTTGGCTTTTCAAAGCACTATTGAGGATATCATCAAAAATCAAAACGCCAAGCTACTCTCGGTAGGTTTTATCTCTGCCCTATATTTTGCAACCAATGGCGTGGGCAATTTAATGCGTGCGTTCAATGATTCATCGCTGATTCTCGAAAAACGCACTTGGCTTAAACGACGCGTTGTGGCTACTACGCTTACTGTAGTGATAAGTTTTGCCTTACTGGCTGCTATAGTAGTGTTGATAGTTGGCGAACACATCATTACCAACATGCAGGAACATATAGCCAGTGAAAGCAGTTTTTGGATATATGCGGTAACATTATCACGTTGGCTTATCATCATTGCCATATTCTTTTTCAGCATATCGTTACTGTACAGATATGGCCCGGCCCATAAATTGCGTTGGAAGTTTTTAAACCCCGGATCGGTGCTGGCCACTATGCTGGCCGTGCTAACTTCAATTGGCTTTACGTACTACATTAACAACTTTGGGCAGTACAATAAGGTCTACGGTTCAATTGGAACACTCATCGTTGTTATGATATGGTTATACATCAATTCGCTTATTTTGCTCATCGGATTCGAGCTAAATGCCAATATTGATCTGGCAAAACGCAAGATAAAAGTTGAAAAACCACGCTTTAATACCTTCCGGAGGCAAAATTTCACCTCCTAATTATTTGGCTTTCTGTACGTTAAAACTATATTAAAAAAACTTTAATTTGAATTTGGCAATTCGGCCCGGATTTGTACTTTTGTCCCCGGAGAGTTGGCAGAGTGGTCGATTGCGGCAGTCTTGAAAACTGTTGACTGTAACAGGTCCTGGGGTTCGAATCCCTAACTCTCCGCAACAACTTAATACAAAATATAAAAGCCTGTAAATTAAAAATTTACAGGCTTTTTGTTTTAGAGGAAATCTTATTTTACTTCACTTTTTCGGGATCAGATAGTGCTGCGCGTCCCAATTTCATATCCACATTTAGAAAATTATCTTATTACTGATACATAACCGGCTAATGGTTTTGTTTTGACACCGGTTATAATGTAATAATAAGTACCTACCGGCACTGTACTACCTTTATAGCTCCCATCCCAGGATACAGCGTACCCATTTGAAAAATAAACGGTGGTACCATTCCTGTTAAATACAGTTACGGTGATGTTATTGTAACTATCCAGGTTAGTAATATCCCAAATGTCGTTTATGCCATCGCCGTTGGGTGTAAAAGTATTAGGTATGGTTACCGGGCCAAATGGTACCGAGGTAACAGTAAGAAGGCCACTTACATACTTAAAAGTATAATTCGCTGCTGTACCGCCGCTTAACGTTATGGGGTACTGGCCTCTTCGTGATGTTAGTACAGCCGTGGTTGCTGCTATTGGTTGCATTGCTAATTGAGTTACATCTTCACCATTAACAAAACCCTGATAACTTATGGTTAGCACCGGGTTAGCATCGCCATAAATTTTGTTTTTATTGTCGGCAGTCGCTACTAACGGCGCGGGCGTCACCGTACTGGCAGGCATTGGCATAATAACGTCCGGCGCGCCCGAACTTTGCAATAATATATCTCCCGAATACCCCCCGGCTTTAACAACAGTTGTTTTTGCTAAGCGGATATAAATAGTTGTGGACGAAATATTAAATGTATTAGCAGACCCAAACGTTAGCGTATTACTAAAGGCAATATTATCCTTACTGAGCTCAAAACCTGGCGGCGGAGTAATAACAACAGCATCTGTTAAATTTTTCGCCGAAAACGTGAAACTTGTTGGTAAGGATGGCGTACCGTAAACCGTGGTAAGTGGTTGTAAATTGCCGGTGGTATTGATCACGGCTCCTGCCGGATTGACTGTAATATTGAAAGTAATTACAGGGCCGCAATCGGCCTTGGGTATATATGAATTGCCTGTTAAATTTGATTGTCCTGCCAAATTAAATTTAGATGTTGCGGTTAAGGATGGCGTATTAACAACAGACATGGTGTTATTTCCAGTATTAGAAACATAAAGCCAATCACCATTATCACTTATCATAATACCAATTGGCCCCGGCCCAACTGGTATAGTGCTTATAATTACATTTGTAGCTGTGTTTATTACAGATAGATTATTGTCGGCCCAATTAGATACATAGAGACGACTTCCATCCGGGCTTAGTATCATACCTCCCTGTGCGTTTGAACCAATAGTGATTCGGGTTGTTATAGTACCTGTTATTGTGTTAACCACTTCTATTTCATTTTGATTATGATGAATAACGTACAAAGTTTTATCATCCTTACTCAATAAAATGTATAGCTGACCCGGAGCTGTAGTGATTGTGGATATAACAGTTTTTGTTACTGTGTTTATTACGGATATGGTGCCGTCCGCATTGCCAACATACAATTTACCCCCATCAGAACTCAATGAAATTCTAATTGGATTACTCCCTACAGTTATTCTGCCGGTTACCGTGTTGGTCAAAGCATCTATTTCTGCTATGGTGTTAGATGACGATTCACTTACATAAACTTTCAAATCATCAGGACTGACCGCTATTGCTTCCGGACTTGAATTAAGTGGTATTGTAGCGAGTACCCTGTTAGTTCGCATATAAATAACGCTTATGTCATTAGATCCAGCGTTGCCAACATAAACCCTGTCGTTATCATGGCTTGTGGCAATTCCCTTTGGACTATCACCTACTGCTATATTCGTAATTAATGCACTTGTTGTTGCATTGATTGAAGAAACAATGTTACGGCTGGTAATAGGTATGTAAAGTAAAGGCGGCTGACTTTGATACCCTAAAGGTGTAGCTACAATTGTTGCAGTTATTGGCACCTTGGTATTGTTTACTGTAGTAAATGCAGGGATATCGCCTGTACCTTTTACACCTAAACCAATCACAGGCGTGTTATTTGTCCATTGATAAGTACATGTGCAAACCGGATAATTCACAACTGCAGTTTGGTTGCCGGCAGTAACAGTTTGACTGGTTTGCGCTTTTAAAACCAATGGAAAAAAGATAAACAGATAGGTTAATACCCGGCAAAATTTAGGCGTCATGATTGATTTAGCATCTAACTTACATAATTTATTACCCTTCACGTAAAATCATTTAGATAACCTGAAAATAAATTTGCGCAACTCAAAAGTTGCATTTATATTTGCAACCAAAGAGTTGCACAAATTATATAGTAATGAAGCAGGATATATTTCAAGCCATAGCCGATCCTACACGCAGGGCAATTTTAACTTTAGTGGCCATACAGGCGTTAACGCCAAACGCCATGGCCGAAAAATTTGATATGACACGCCAGGCTGTATCAAAGCATATAAAAGTTTTACAGGAATGCGACCTGATCAAACCGCAACATAGTGGCCGGGAGATTTATTATCATTTTAATGCTAAAAGGATGCAGGAATTTGATAACTGGCTGGCTCAATTCAGGCAAAACTGGGAAACGCAGTTTAGCCAGCTCGATGCATTATTATCAACTATTAAAGAACAGAAAAAATGAACAACCATTTGCTATTTGATTTCAATGTTGACAAGGCAGCCAAAACGGTTTACATAACCCGTGAGTTTAATGCAGGTCTTGATCTGGTTTGGGATGCCTTTACACAGGCCGATCTACTTGACCAATGGGGTGCTCCTGCCCCTATGCAGGCCAAAACTAAATACATGGATTTTAAAGTTGGCGGGCGCAGATTTTACGCAATGATTAGTCCCGATGGACAGGAACGTTGGGCGGTGCAGGAATTTACCTCTATAACCCCCAAAACCAACTTTAAAATGTATAATGCTTTTTCCGACGAGCACGAGAACCGTGAACTGCCCGGTTCTGAATGGGATTACAACTTCAGTGAAGAGAACGGCAGAACAACGGTAAACATTATCATTTTCAATGAATCATTTGAGCGGTTGGAAAGATTGCTGGAAGGATTCAAGATCGGCTTTACAATGACTTTAGCCAATTTGGAGAACCTACTTTCTACATTATCAGAAAAACAATAAAAAAAAACAATCACACTTAAATAAAAAACATGAGAACAATTAACCCATGGATCAACTTCAACGGTAATGCTGAAGAAGCCTTCACTTTTTACAAATCGGTATTTGGCGGCGAATTCACAAAGCTTGTTCGCTTTGGCGACCTGACAAGCGATGAATTTCCGGTTGATGAAAGTGAAGCCAATAAAATAATGACCATTGCTTTATCCATAGGCAAGCATAATGTATTAATTGCAAATGACGTACCCGGATTCATGGGTCCTGTGAATGAGCATGAGAACCGGTCAAAAATTGTTTTAAATGCTGAAAGCCGCGAAGAAGCAGAACGGGTGTTCAATGGTCTGTCTGTAGGTGGAGATGTGGAAGGGCCAATTGGCGACAGCCCTTGGGGAACCTACGCCGGAATGTTCAGAGATAAATATGGTATTGAATGGATTATTGAGTTTGATCCATCTTACGGTAATTAAGTGCTGTAAAATGTTGTTCATCAATCACTACCCAGGCATTTTGGGTATTGATTGATGATTACAACAATTCCGCTTAAGCAAATGGTGTTTTTTTCACCACAGCTTTAATTTTATTATCTCTTATTTTGATGAAGATCTCTGTACCTTCTTTAGCCAAGGCAACAGGTACATAACCCATACCAATAGCTTTTTGTAATGATGTCGATTGTGTGCCGGATGTAACTCTTCCTATTGTGTTGCCATCGGCATCTGTTATCTCATAATCATGCCTTGGGATGCCTCTTTCCAGCATTTCAAAGCCAACCAGTTTTTTGGTAATGCC